>CAWKLH010000027.1:0-201405 GCA_963850405.1 Nitrospirota bacterium | reverse complement strand
TGTCTCGTGGGAACGGTGCCACGCCGGCTAAGGCCGCCACTTCTTTGCGAGTTAACGTGCCGAGCTCTGGCAGATTCGCGAGGAGCGTCGTGGTGAGCACGGGGCCCACCCCTAACTACGCTTCCTTTTCCCGCCACACCGGACTCTGCTGCATGGGCGTGGTCAGATGCGTATTGATGCCCGCGACTTCGTTCTCCAGCCAGGTGATATGGGCCTGTACCCGTTTCTGAATGGGCCGGGCTGCGAGACGCAGCCGATTCTTTTCGGCCGTGACCATCTCGATCAACTGCCGTCGGCGAGCCACCAGCGCCGCCAGCGCTTGCGTCTGCTCATCGGGGATCGGCCGAACCGGAGGGCGAATCGCTTCGGCGAAGCGGGCAAGAATCTGCGCATCCAGCCGATCCGTCTTGGCCAATTGGCCGGTGGCCCGCGCAAAGTCCCGCACCTGGCGGGGATTGATGGCGACGACCGGTAGTCCGGCGGCAACGAGGGCTCCTGCCAGCGGCACTTCAAGCCCGCCCGTCGCTTCGAGCACGATCAACATGGGCTGCACGGCCTGGAGCCGCGTGACCGCCTCGGCGACTCCTGACTCATCATTCGTAATGTGAAACGCCGTCCCGGGTTGGACCGCCACATCAACGGTGTCTTGCGACACATCCATGCCGACAAAAATTGCTGAGCTCATGGTGCACCTCCGTGTCTCCCGTCCTTGCACAATGCGGGCTCGGGGCCCTCTCAACTGTTCGGGTTGCTGACCGGAGGAACGGGACGATCCGAGCTGACCCACGGTCTTTCGACTTCTAGACCCAGATCTTTGCGATCTGTCCCGCTCCCATACTGCCATGATGCAAGACCTCCGTTTATAGATACAAGTTCTTGTATCGTGCATCATAGAGTGACCTTCTATCTGGTTTCCTGGCTCACCTACTCCATTAGACATTTTCCTGACTCACCATCTGCCGTCTGTCACCGTTCGAATCGAGATATGGCCTCATTCCCTTCGCCAACTTAATACATAGGCAGCCGTCATCACGCTATTCGGAACTACGATTTGCTTCGGTTTTCTTGCATTTTAATCACGAAAGATATAAAAGGGGCATTCCGATTTTCGAGCAGGTAAAAGACATCACTTCTCGACGCCCCCAGTCTAACCTTAGGGTGAAAGTTGTCTGCGCAGTCAATAGACGAGCGCCATGTCCATATAGCACGTTCCACCCCATCTACCAGTTGCGCCGCGCACCGGCCAACGGAGAAGGCAGGCGTTCCCCTATAGCGAGTAGATCTCGAAGGCGGTGCGAGGGACCCCGCTTTGCCGAATGATTGGTTCAGCGTTCCGATTCGAATCTCAGAGTGATCAGGAATGGAACTGTGACGGTGCCAAAGTCCGTTCGCCGTTGCATCACGATATGGCTTCCGCGTTGACGGACGATCTGAAAATCGTGTTGTTCGAAGATGCGGCAGACGTCTCGCCCAGAAAGGACACGGAGTTTACCCATGGGCCGCTTCGAAGCGGGTGACAAAAACCTGTGTATGGAGCCGGCGTTCGACTTCGGCGGGATCGGCGCATTCGAGAAACAGTTCGACAGCTTCTTTGAGATTGGCCGTGGCCGATTCGACCGTCTCTCCTTGGCTGGCTACGTCCAGTTCCGGGCAGAGCGCGACATAACTCGCTCCTTCCTTTTCGACGATCGCCGTATAGCTTCTTGTTCCCATTACCCATTCCCTCACTCGAATCGAATCCAAGATCTACGATAGGGCTCATTATAATCAATCCCTCCTCGAATGCCTAGCAGGGGCTGAAACATGGCGATACACGATGTGTCATACACTTGGGGTCTCGAAAACAGGAAGAGAAAACGGAGGTATTCTGAGTTTCCGAGCTTCGATTCTCGACATCCCCCACTCGTCTAGAGCTTCGTGGCCAGGTCGGACTCGATCATCTCCGGCTTCTCACTCGGCGCATAGCGTTTCAGGACCGTGCCGTCGGAACCGACGAGGAACTTGGTGAAGTTCCATTTGATCGCCTCGGTACCGAGAATCCCGGGCTTCTTCGATTTCAGGCATTGGTAGAGCGGGTGTGCGTTTGTGCCGTTTACCTCGATCTTTGCGAACATCGGAAAGGTGACACTGAAGTTCCTGGCGCAGAACTGTTCAATCTCTGCTTCGCCGCTCGGCTCCTGTTGTCCGAACTGGTTACAGGGGAACCCGAGCACCACGAAACCCCGATCTTTGAATTTTCCGTAGAGCGCCTGGAGTCCCTCATACTGCGGCGTGAAGCCGCACTGGCTTGCGACGTTCACGATGAGCAGTGTCTTGCCGCGATAGAAATCCATCTTCTGCGGCGTGCCGTCGATCGTGACGAGGTCGATGTCGTAGAGACTCATCGCTCCCACCTCACGGCGTCTCCATGTTCATGACCGTACAAGCCTGTCATCCGTCTGTGCGGACAACAGGTCACTCCTAGGGACAGTGGCACGCACGGCCCGAAACATGCCAAAGCGACACAGCCCTGTCCCAAATGCCAGACGCATTAACAGGAACGTGGGCACCTCTCGCAATGATTTCATGAACCCGATCACGCCGAACCGAACAATCCCTGCTGGACGGGTAATTCCCTGCCAGATCGAATCGAGCCATGAGGGTAAGGTTTCGGCAGTCCAATCTGCTGTGGTGACTTCACCCGCCACCAGTCCGGTTGCCTCCAGTAATTCTGAAAACTCTTCAATGCTCGAAAATGCCGGATGAGACCACTGATCCAGCAGTTGCCGCATCACCGGCTTTTCCCAACCATTGAGTGGAACCTGGCGATCGTCCCGCTGATTCCAATCGGCAACAACCAGAATTCCGCCCGGTTTCAGCACGCGCATGAGCTCTCGAGCAAATTGTGCCTTATCCGGCATGTGCGGTCCCGCCTCGACCGACCAGACCACATCAAAACTGGCATCGGGGAACGACAGTGCCAGCGCATCATCGACCTGAAAGTGGGCATTCACCTCTGGGGAGGTCAGTTCTTGAGCCCGTCTGACTTGCTGAGGGCTGAGGGTGACTCCGGTGACCGCAAAGCCATACTCCCGCGCCAGCATGCGACTGCTGCCGCCAATGCCGCAGCCCACATCTAACACCGTCGTACCGGACGGAAGCTTGTCTAACCCACCCCACTGCACCATTTCATGCACAAAGTCTGACTTGGCTTTGAGAAAATCCTTTTTCCGGGGTGGAGAGCCATAGTGTCCCAGATGGATATGTTCGCCCCAGTAGAACTCGAGAATGCCGTCATTCGTCCAGTCATCATAGGAATTGGCGACAGAATCGGCAGACTGATATTTGCGGGGGACTCGCACGTACAGCACGACTCCGATCAGCAGTAAGACCAGGAGAAGGACGATCGCCACGAGGAACATGTTCATCATATCGAAGGTCTCATGACCGTGATGTCGTTAACATTGATGACCCATACAAAGAAACGTGACCGAGTACATAATTGGGGGTCAGCTCTTGTATCGCGCATGACATAGAACCACGCATAGCTCTCCTGCCTCGCCCACCCCACCATACATTTCTTGACCCGCCAACTCACCTCACCGTTCGGATCGAGGCATCGCCTCATTCTCTACGCCAACTTGATGATGGCTTGGCTCGCCATCACGCTATTCGGAACCACGATTTCCTGGTTTTCTTGGGTCTTAATCACGGTGTAGCCGAGCGTCAGGTCTTCGATCGTGCCGGTTTGGACACCCACCGGCACGGTCAACTGCACGGAGTCTCCAATTTGAAACGGCCGATACATCAGCAGCGACAAGCCGGCAATCATGTTGCCCAGTGTACTCTGCGCCGCTAACCCCACTAAGACTGACGCCACACTAGCACCCGCGAGCAGCGCCGTCCCAAACGCGTGAAGCTCAGGAATCACATTCGCATAGAGAATCACAGCCAGCACCCAGATGAGTGCTCCCCCCATGCGACGCAAGAATCCTACCGACGTGCGGTCCAGGAAACTCCCTTCCAGCTGTGCCAGCGCGATACGCAGCGAACGGAGCCCCACCCACGCCAACGCGAGGAACACCAGGGCATAGAAGATTGCTCCAAACCACGTGCTGGGATGGATAAACTCACCGCTAAGAAGCCGTTCCAAGGTCGTCATCATTGCCTCCAGAATTAATTTCAATGACAGACCATTTTTTGGCCTCCTTGCAGAATACACATCTGAGTTTTGAAATGCGACCCGCCGAATCGAGAATTGCAAACTTTTATGCAGTAGAAATTCGCACTACAGATGTTTTTGCTTCCTCCAGATCGCATCAAGGCAGAGCCTGCAGCTCCAAAAGTTGAGGCAATGGAGGAGAAACAGTTGCTGTTGATCTCGCGTGCTTGTGTCGCTACGATGGCCGTTCGAAATGTGGATACATTCTTTGAAAACCAGTTTGAGATGGGTCACACCGGCAGCGCTGATGCTAATTTTTACTCTGACCGCCTGCGCGACAGGGCACTACACGCCACTGGGTGAGGCGGGAACGACTGAGATTGAGCAGATCAAAGAGAGCGTGTACCGAGTGGAATATCGGGTGACTGCCTTCACGTCGCAAGAACAACTGGATCTCTATCTGCGTCTCCGCTGCGCGGAGCTGACGCTCCGTGAGGGATACGACTTTTTCACCTGGGGCAACGAGCCGACGTGCTGGGACTCTCACGCCGCACAGCCATGACCGTGACGCTGTACAAAGGCCTCAAACCAGCGGGAGTTGCAGACCTCTACGATGCCAAGGCCGTGTTAGCCAGGCCCGCGAGCGCCCCAAAGAAGTAGTTCGTGCCGGAGTGCTTCGTTCACCACCTGACTCCGTCGTCGAGGTGGAATAAGCCTGAAAAGCTCATCTCGTAACCGATCGTCAAGACGCCTGACCAGGTGTACGCCGACCATCTGACGACACGGCGGACTGCTGCGTCGTCAGCAATCCGCCAGGCGCCACTGAAGGAATGGGCTACACCGTCCAACCAACCAGAGCCACCGCAGTTACGGCAAGGGCTCGGGCCGGATGCGCGTGGCCTCGATGGTGCCTGGATCGGAAGAGACGACGTTGCCCTCGGCATCTTGCACATCGATCAAGATAGTTCCTTGAAGTTGTTGGCCACCATTGACCAGTTGCAACTTGTAGCGCACCTTCTCCCTGCCGATCACCACTCCAGGCGATGTTGGATGCTCGGAAGCCCCTTGGTAGAGCACTACGATCGTCGCGTCGAACCCGCCGGTCTTTGAACGGCGCCACTCACCGTGACCCGGCGTCGCAAGCAGTGGACCTAACGGAGACTCCGGCAGATAGAGACGGCGTGATTCGACGAGATTGCCATCGGCGGTGAAGGTCAAGAGGGTCGTCAATGGCGGCCGCTGTTCCGTGGTGGACCGGAGCACTCCTTTCCAAGAGCCTGTCGGGGCCCGGTCTTCGTGAGCATATGTCGGAAGCCCCATGAACAGGGCGAGCACCACTACACACGTGCTCATGATCCTTCTCGTGTAAATCTGCGTCACAATGAACTCCTTGGTTGATGAGAGCAGGCTGCTCGCTTCTGCGGTCTTACTGTGGAAGATACTGCCCGGGATTGTGCGCCCCAGCCTCACAAGATCTATCAGATAGCAGAAGAACCGCGGCGCATTCTCAGCCACCTCCCCCAATTTCGTCAAGGCCATTTCCCAAGCAAGAGCGGTTCACGCAGCAAACGTGTCCTCAATCAAACTGTACCAGCCGGATTGTGACCAAATTTCGGCTGATTCTTATCCCCTTCCCCCTCTTTTTGTAGTCTGGAAAAACGCCGCTCGTTTCAGTACACTCTCCCGAGACTGAGCCGCTTGGCCAGAAGGAAAGACTGCCGCACAGGGTTTCACAAATTTGCAGCGAGGATTCCGATGGGATTTCTAAGCAGATTTTTCAACATGCCATCGTTCAACGGCGCCACCAATGCGCTTTTGATAGAGTTGGCCATCCCTGAGTTTACAGAACCGCAACGCTCCCAGCTCAAAAGCCGAGTGCTTGAAGTCTACAAAACCCACACGACTTCAGATGGATCGACCGAGGTCATCCTGGCGCAACTGAACCAAACGCCACGTATTTTCCAGTTGAATATCGTGGCCCTTGCCATGAAAGACCTCGGCTATCCACCGCCGTTCAGAAAAGAAAAGATTCAGAAGATTAAGAATCCGTTCGATCCAGTCCACGCAGATGAATACGCCTTGCGAGCGGTTGCTCGACGCCTCAAGTGGCTCTACGGCGTCGAGATCTGGATCGCGGAAGAGTCAATCAGTTTTGATTCATGGTAACGATGCCATCGCTTGACAGACCCACGATGCGCGGGTATTCTCGCGTGGTTTCCAAAATCTAGGCCAGGAGGCATAAGAACCAAGATGCATATTTCTGCTCTGCGATCCCTGTTTCTGGCGGTGGTCCTTTCTCCCGTTCTCTTACTCGCTGCGTCTCACACCCAAGCCGCTGAGTTTAAGATGGGTGTGGTAGACCCGCAATCCGTCTTAGAAAAATCCAAGGCGGGGAAACGCGCGCTCGAAACGCTGAAGGAATACGTAGGAACCAGGCAGAAGCTTCTCGCCAAAGATGAGGAAGACCTTCGCAATACTGAGAAACAATTGAAAGAGCAGGCTCCCAAGTGGACCGACACGGAAAAGAAGGATAAAGAGGGGCAATTCCGGGCAAAGGTTCAGGACTTCCAGAAGCGTGCGCAAGAATTCAACATGGAACTCCAGAAAAAACAGAAGGAGTTGGTCGACGAGTACATGAAGAAAATCTCCACCGCGACACAAGCGGTCGCGGAAAAAGGAGGAGTGTCCATCGTCGTCGACAAAGGGAGCGAACAGACCGTCAAGATCGTGATTTACAACAAGGACACGATTGATCTCACCGAACAGGTGATCAAGGAGTTCGATCGGACCAACAAGTAACCTGTCCCTAGCCGAGCTATTCTAGCAGTCTGCTAAAAAACTCGGTTTTTGCTTCGCGCACCTTTGCAAGAGGGCAGAAAGAACTGTGGCACGCTACGCCACAGAATGCTCAAAAAGGCCGTCCAGCAAGGCCGCAGCGAGCGAAGGGGCGAGGAGGTACATACCAAGCTTCGCTTGAACCGCTCGCTTCGATCATATGCGAGCGGATAAGCATCTTGCCATCGCCTTCTACGTTGAGCCTCTGAGTGATGCGAGAACGCCGCTGGAGGGCTTTTGCAGCATCCTCACTCCAGCGGGTACCCGGCTTCCCGCCAGGCGCGAATCCCCCCATCCATCGAGATCACATTCCCATACCCCATCTGTTGCAATGCATCGGCCGCCAGCGCTGATCGATACCCTCCGCCACAATAGAGCACCACTGAGTCCTGCTTGTCAGGAACCACTGACTCAATGTCCCGCTCAATGATTCCCTTCCCCAAGTGGCGAGCGCCTTGCGCATGGTCCTTGGCGAATTCATGATCTTCCCGAATATCGATGAAATGGAACCGCTCGCCCCGGTCGAGACGATCCTTCACCTCGGCCACGCTGCACTCCTGGACACGTCTTTTGGCCTGCTCAACAAGTTGCAAGAACCCCGGATTATGCTTCATGTTTCATATCTCCTCCAATTACCAGGCTGCGGAAACTGGATTGATGGCAGCAATATGGCTGAAATGTTCCGTGCGGTGCGGACTCCGAACTAACGGCAGGATGCTCAAAAAGGCTGCTAGCAAGGCCGCAGCGAGCGAAGAGACGAGGAGGTACATACCAAGCTTCGCTTGAACCGCTCGCTTCGATCACATGCGAGCGGATAAGCACCTTGCCATCGCCTTCTACGTTGAGCCTCTGAGCGATGCGAGAACGCCGCTGGCGGCCTTTTTCAGCATCCTGCTAAAAGAGTGAGCCCTGTTCCTCGCCCGGACGACGAAACGTCTGAGGGATGGCGCTCATCTCATCTTCAGGAAATCCCGCTCTCCGTTTCGCCAGAGCAAACAGCTGCTGGATCAACTCCCAATAGGGTCCTTGCCCTGCCTGCCGCGTGAAAAATCGACTTTCCGTCAACGGCCCGCCCCTGACCTCACGGAGTCGATTGGTGATTTTTCCAATCCGTTCTGGAAATGCCTCCCCGATCCGATCGAGAAACACCGGCTCCAGGCTGCCGGACAGTCTCAACAGGCTATACGTCGCGGTACGAGCTCCCGCACCATATGCTCGATCCAATAATTCAGGAATATCATCTTCATTCAGGCCAGGAATGACTGGGGCAACTGAGATTCCTGTTGGGATGCCGGCATCGGAAAGCGCCTTCATGGCAGAAAACCGTTTGGCAATCGACGGCGCATGCGGCTCCACTTTTCGAGCCATATCGTCGGACGAAAATGGAATGCTGAAGTAGACCATCACCCATGCTTCTCGTTGCACCCGAACGAGTACGTCAAGGTCGCGAAGAATCAAGGCGCCCTTCGTGATAATTCCAACGGGATTCCGATAGTCCGCACAAACCTCCAAACAGGCACGGGTCAATCCATACTCGGCCTCAAGCGGCTGGTAGCAGTCCGTGTTTCCGGAAAAGACGATCAGTTCGCCATGCCATGACGGCTTCTCGAAGGCGCGCCGAAGCAATTGCGGTGCATCCTCCTTCACGACGAGCTTGCTTTCAAAATCGGTTCCCGCACCGAACCCCCAATACTCATGGGAAGGACGCGCATAGCAATAGGCACAGCCATGAAAGCAGCCTCGATAGGGATTCACGCTCCATCGAAACGGCAAGTCCGGGCTCTCATTGCGGCTCAAGATCTCTCGACTGTCGTCCGCATAGAGCGTCAACTTGGCTGTGCCAGCTGGTTCAAGCAGGTCCCGATGCTGCGACTCAAATGGGTTGGGAGGATTGGAGATCTGACGCATGGTCGACATCCTGTTCTTCACACCCATTCGATGTCAATTCCATAGGGAAGCCATCGGCTCATGTCGCCTGAACTGGCCATTCATTGACTCTCCAGAAATCAGGTGCTAGATTCCAACCGCTTTCTAGCAGGATATTGAAATAGGCCTCCAGCTTCGTTCTCGCATCGCTCAGAGGCTCAACGTAGAAGGCGATGGCAAGGTGCTTATCCGCTCGCATATGATCGAAGCGAGCGGTTCAAGCGAAGCTTGGTATGTACCTCCTCGCCTCTTCGCTCGTTGCGGCCTTGTTCGGTGAAAGGCGCGTCTTGGCGCGCTGGGGTGGGTGGGTGAGAACCAAGGCCTATTTGAACATCCTGCGCACGATTCTGATTCAGTCCATCACCTACGAGGGGCCGAACGTTCGTGAGTCGTGAACTATTTTCAGCAGCTTGCTAAGAGCGACTTGTGTACGATCTGAAGGCATCTCCGCGAAAACCTCGACGACATCCGCACCGCTCTCGGACGACGTGGGAACGACGTCCCCTGGCCTGATCTCCAACAATTGAGCGAGGAACGGCGAGCCGCGACGACGCAGGTCGAGCAGTTCCGGTATGAACTCAATAAGGGCTCTGAAGAGGTGGCTCGGCTTCGACGAGCCAAAGAACCGGCCGAAGCGGCCATGGCCGCGATGAAGCAGTTGGGGGATCGCATCAAGGACGCCGAGGGAGCCCTTCGAAAAGTCGAGGAGGCGCTCACGGATGTCGCGCTTCGCATCCCCAATCTTCCCCATGCCTCGGTCCCGGTGGGGGCTGATGCCTCGGAAAATGTCGAAGTCCGTCGATGGGGGACCATCCCGTCTTTTTCGAGCCCCCCCAAACCCCATTGGGAAGTCGGAGAGCAGCTCGGCATCTTGGATTTCGATCGAGCCGCGAAGATTGCCGGAGCCAGGTTCTCCGTTATGACTGGGGCCGGTGCCAGGTTGGAACGAGCACTGATCAACTACATGCTCGATCTGCACACCACCCAACACGGATATCGAGAGGTGCTGCCACCCCTCATGGTGAATCGTGCTTCGATGACTGGGACCGGTCAGCTTCCGAAGTTCGAAGATGATCTCTTCCGTATGAAGGACGAAGACTACTTCCTGATTCCGACTGCGGAAGTACCTGTGACGAACCTGCATCGTGAGGAGATCCTGGGTGGAGACCGTTTGCCGCTCCGCTATACGGCCTATACGCCTTGTTTCAGACGAGAGGCAGGGTCCTATGGAAAAGATACGCGAGGCCTGATTCGACTTCACCAATTTAACAAAGTTGAACTCGTGACCTTTACGACACCGGATCGTTCATACGACGAGCTGGAACGGCTGACGGGTCATGCCGAGTCGATCTTGCAGGGTTTGCACCTCCCCTATCGCGTCATCAGCCTCTGCACCGGAGATATGGGGTTTTCTGCGGCGAAGACCTACGACCTTGAGGTCTGGCTACCGTCTCAGCAACAATACCGAGAGATTTCGTCCTGCAGCAATTTCGAATCGTTTCAGGCCAGGCGAGCGAGCATCAAGTATCGGCCAGCTGGGGGAAAGAAAGAGGCCAAGGCCGACTTTGTCCACACGCTCAATGGATCCGGCCTAGCCGTCGGACGAACAGTGGTGGCCATCTTGGAAAATTTTCAGCAGCCGGATGGTTCGGTTGAAATTCCAGCAGTCCTGCGGCCATATATGGGAGGAATGGAAAGAATTACGCGAGAGTGAATCGATCCCGTTGCGCTCCATCAGAGAACGTTCCTGGTCGAACTTGCTTGGTTTAAAAATTATCCGGCCCCTTAGTTTCGATCGAATGCATACTTATCGACCGGCAAGTTTCGGCCACGAGCGGAAGTTCGGCGCCGAGATTGCACCGCCGTAAAGCAGTCCTCAGCCCAGTCGCATTAACGGTCAACGTTTGATCTTAGCCTGGTGCGGAGGCCGCAGGCCGTAGTACGTCGGCTACAGCGAAGGGTTGGGCGTCATAGCTCGTCTGGCCGTGCAATTCGCTTTGCGCCGAGGGCAAGTAGGCGCGGCACCTTCGTAGTCTTGTGGAAGTTATCGTCTGAGGTGACGAAGATGTCATTCTGATAGTGCAAGTGACACCACATGGTTTGCACATCGCAGGTCCGATTCAGCCACGCCGCGGAACTGGATGCGTCCAAGTCTGTTGGCAGGTCTATTGCGGTGGACTCCCCGAAGAGGACGTCTTCAATTTGCTTGGCGCGCTCGGCCATTTGGTTGTCGCACCATAGTTCATGGTCCCAGAACGTGACATCCCAAATCTTCATTGGGGCAAGACGCGGGATCGAATCGATGCCGGCCTGCTGCAAAAGCTGCTCGAAGAGGTCGTAGCGATCGGGCCTGATACCGCGCCGACGCATTTCGGACGCGCCAATTTCAACGACAAAACAGTGGTGCGAGGCGTCTGCCACTGCAGCGCGAATGCGGTCAACTCGAGGCGAACCATTCGCAAGATCAATGACGACGTTGTGATCGAGCGTTAGTTTCATGATGCCAAACGCTACCATTGAGTGGCCGAGTAAGTGGGCGTAGCCCGCTTGCGAAGGTCCGCCTCGAATGGCAGGTTAGGCTTTGCTTCTCTCATGAATGAGGCGTTGCTGAGGCCCACAGCTTCTCGTATGTGCCCAGCACGGCAGCGAATGCGTCAGTGATCTGGGTCAGAGTCGTTGCTGTTTTTTTGGCTCCATCTTTGAACGAAGCGCCAGATTGATAGCAGGCTGCTCCGTCTACGAATAGATAGCGATCGTGCAAGCCGGGCGAAGACCTAACTGTGACGGTCAGCGCGTTTTGCTGGGCGATGAGCTGGGCAGCAGAAACAAGCGACTCAATTTTCTTGCCGCCTAGAAGTCGGACAGTGACTCCTTCGGCAATGAGGGGCAAATAGCGTGATACGAACTCCGCATCCAAATACGGATCGACAAAGAGCAGATCCTTCCGCGCAAGCTCAATTACCTGTCGGAGTTCGTCAAAGTAGTGGAAGACAGCGCCTTTGTTGATGCTAAGCGACAACGGACCTGTTGTTCTCATTCGTAGATCGTGTTGTGCCTGATGAAGCATGATGAGGACTGCGCGAATAGCTGGCGTGAAGTTGCGTGTCGATAGTGAGCTTAGCTGACTGACATATCCGTCGAAGTACATGATGGCTTTGCTCGCGTCCCAGGCATGCATCGCGGCGGATGCACGACCAAGCCAGACGAGGATCTCCGATGAATCAGTGTCAAATAATTGCTTCGAGGGCATCGTTCGAAGGATGTCCTCAACTTCAATGAGCAATTGATCTGGCAGAACCTTGTTCATTTGAACCCTAACGCCGACGTTCAGGGGGCTGCGACGGCAAGCGCTGCGCCGCTGTTACGGCTCCCCTGAAACTCGATGTTAGCCCCCAAGTGCTGGCATCTCGTAAAGTGTGAACACCAGGAAAGGAAAGACATCCCGGTATTCCTTTTGTCGAATGATTCGTTCATTCGGAACTAGTTTTGGGCCGTAGCCAGATGAGATGAGATCAGCCGAAACATGTGTATTCAGCACCATAGTTCCGAGTTCAGTGATAGGAATTTCGAAGACCTCAGAAAATGCGTGCACATCGCACTTTTGACCTATTGCGCGCGGCCCGTCCCGGGTGATTCGCTGGTCCAGTAAATGAGCTGTACCGACGAAGTTCTGGTCGGGTTTCTGCTTCAGCTGACGCATGATTCTGTTGCGATTGGACCTATCGTGGGACTTTATGTGGTATCCGCCATCCTCATGGTAACTTGCATGCGCATTGATACTTGGATCATGCGGACGAGGTAGGAACGTAAGAAACTCGCCACTATTCAAGCGTTTCTTCCACTTGACCCACAGGAAAAGGAAGAGATGTGCTTCATCGCGCACCGCGATCGCATATCGCTTTTCGACGCTCGTCGCTTTGAGGCTCATGCTACTGCGTGCCTTGGGAGCTAACAATACTTAGGCCGATCCGCATAAGAGCCTGATTGGCCAATTTCTGTCCGTATAACACGCCACTCCTGTTCGTGGAGAATACGCCATGCTCGTTGTCGTTTCAATGAGTTGCGACGGTGGGACCATTTATCACGGGTTCTTATGCGGATCGGTGTAAGCCTCCCTTCTGGTACCGGTTGGTCGTGTACTTCTGCTTTGGGTCGAGACTTACCGGTCACCGGTCATGTGTGCTGCCACGACCCGCCCGATTAAATCCAAGTTTTTTTACACTCTAGCCAACGTCGATCAACTCGCGACCAGTTTGTCGTGAATCTACGGCGTACCTGATCTCCACGGTCGCCGAACGGGTTCCATTTCCGCTTTGCAGCACCGCTTAAAGTGACCTTTACACCCCTTCCCCCCCTTGCCTCCAACACGCTAACTGCCCCAAATCACGACTGTAGCATTTGTGGAGAACGTGATTACCACAGGACCCGAAACCCGCTTGCCAACGCAGGGCCGATGGCGCCGCTCGCTCAAACTCAGAGCGAGCGGCGCCATCCAGACGGTTTCGCGCCCCTCCGGACCGCTCTCCGACCGAGCCGCCTGGTACAAAAGTGGATTTTTCATCAAGCAGAATAGGAATTGACAGCTCACGCGGTCCTGCGCTATGACTCCGCTCACATAGAAAAGGTCGATTGAAAATACTATTCATAGACACATGAGCATTCCATCTGTTCCCGCCAAGCAGCAGAAAGTCGGTTCGAACCTCAAGGCCCACAAGGCCTTGGTCGCTGCGAATCAGGCACTCGTAAAGCGTCGTGACGAGCCCCTTCGCCGGGCCGAACGCAAGTTTCTACGAGCGCGAGCCACCCTTCTCAGGCCCATCGTGAAGCCAGCGACGATCATTTTTGGCGAGGCCAAAGCCGCTTCTTCTCAGGCGTTCCTACGGGCCGGCGGCGATGGTGCGGCCATCGCCAACGCCAGACGCCGCGCTCGCCGCGCGATCGATCGCGCCCTCCGCGAACGTGGGACCGGGTATCACGAGTATGAGACTCTGCGACAAAGCTACGCGGACGAGTATCGCGCGCTGATCGCTGCGCGACGCGAAGCGAGTAAAATTGGTGGTTTCGACCTTCAGATCGGCGACATACTGTTGCGCCCTGACCTTGCGCCCCAACTGTTCCGTCCCCCATTTGCGCTATTCGACACGGAGTCGCCGACTTCCGGCGTCGAATCGTTCGCCGTGCCCCGCTCCGGTCTGGTCGGCATCAATCGTCGTTTTTATGATTTTCACGGGTTCGAGGACAGCAGTATTGGCGTCTCATTCAATCCCGGAATTAAGGAAACCTTCCACGCGCTTGTCGGGGGCACATTCACCGTGCCTCGGACGGGATTTCTCGTCGGGTCTGCCGTGATGCAGAACCTGGCGAACGATTTTACGATGTCGCTGACAGACGAGTTTGGGTTTTCAGACGGGAACGTCGGAATCGATCACTCCATCGCCGTCCGCATCGTACGCTCCGGAGAAATCACTGCATTCGACCAGCTGGTTTACAGCAACGGCATCCGCTCGTTCGGAGAGGACTTCGGCATTTCTGAGTCGCCAATCCAGAGGTCCACTCCGTTCACCCTGAATTTCGAGAGTCAGGATGCATTCCTCAAGGGCGAACGCATCCAGATCCTTGCCGGCGCAAGCCTGATTATGGAGGCGCAGATCAATGACATGAAGGCCGTCATGGCCGCCTTCACGGTGTGGCAGGTAAAGAGCCTGGCGATCGGCATCCGCGCGTAGCGGAGTGCGTGGCAAGGCCATGCGCCCGGTGGCGAGTTGGTGACTTTCGCGCGCGGGAACGGGTGGGCGACTATCAGGCTGGTCTACTGTTCTCACCTATCAGCGCGTCCCTTGGTTCTGAGCGATGCTGGATACGAACCCTATGCTGCCTTTAGTGGACTGGACAATTTCCAGGGCAGCGCCGATTCTTCTCACCTTGAATTGAGAGTCCAACTCGTGTACAACCCCCCTCCGCTAAGACACCCTCACGGAAAGAGCAACTTACAACAAAGGAGTCCAAATGGCCGCACAATGGTCCCTGAGTCAAGAAGAAGAAGACCTGCATCGCCAGCGTCTGTTTCGAAAGGCGAGAAAGGGCGATGAGAAAGCCAAGTTAGAATTACAAGAAGTCTATGGCGTGCGACTCTGGTCAGAGAAGGAACGTGCCGCGTTGGTGTATGACACTCCTAAACGTGGGAAGCAGAAGGCTTGAAAGTAACCAGACATGGATCGGGTAAGAGCCACAAGGAGAGGTTTGGAGACTTTCTAGAACTGAGCGACATTGTCACCTGCCTCCCTCAGAATTGGCACACTCTCCCTCCGGCATAAGCTCAGGTACCATTTCCGCTTTGCAGCACCGCTTCAAAAGTGACCTTTACTCCCCGCCTCCAACAAGCCTAGCTGCATTTATTACGAGCAGCATCATATCTGCTCGGTCACTGGTGGTCTTGCGTTGGACCGAAGATGGTGAATATGCTCAATGTAGGGTCCTGATATAGGCAACACTCACCACAGCAAGTCAGAATGGAACGAACCCATGGATTCACTTGTCACCTGGACAAAGGTCGTGTACGCCCTGCACGCGTTCAGCCTGCTGACCGGCATTATTGGCACTGCCACGGTGGTCGGCGCCTTCCTCACCGGCTGGCCTTCGATCATTGCGGTCATTCTGAACTATATCAAGCGGAGCGAAGCTCGTGGCACCTGGCTTGAATCGCACTTTCGCTGGCAGATCCGAACCTTCTGGTTTGGACTGCTCTGGATCTCCCTCTGCGAAGCCTTCATCATCGCAACCTTGGGGATTGGCCTCCTCTTCATGTGGCTCCCAATCGGTCTGGTCGGACTCTGGTTCGTGTATCGCATCATTCGCGGCTGGGTCACTCTGAGCGATAGACGGTCAATGGACGTGTGAGCTTCACGGACTTCACAGGCACACGACTCCCCTCCACAATCGGTATGCCTCCACCGAGTCATGGGGTCTTGTCCCATGTTCGATTTGCACCACCAGGACAAAAAGGACGGCCATATAGCTCCCTAACTATCATAGAATATAGTTTCAAAGACTTGTCCGAACCAGAACTCAGTCCTGTAGCAAGCTACGGCGATTGCTGATGTACTCAAATCAACTGCATCACGTTTGAGAAACTAGCAATGGCATCCGCCCCCGTAGCTTTCTCTTGATCAGCTTCTGCTGCATTTCCGATAGCCGGGGAAAAGGATGTGTGCTATGGTGCGCTCGACCAGAGGGCGGACGCCTCTCGGTGGAGTTCCTCATTGAGTATGATTCGCTGGTCCTACCTACTATCTGGCCTTCTCATCTTTATTGTCTGGTATACCAGCATTTCAATTGCGAAGGCGCAAGCACCATCAGGTCATCAGGATGTCTCCACTGAAACTGGTGGCACCACTGATCATCACGGTCATGCCAGTGGACGCTGGGAAGGATCACCGGAAGGCATTGCCTATTCGGAGTTTAGCCATCATTTCACTGGTCTCTGCGACATGCTGTTTGGGTTTGCAGAGTTAGGCCAAGCCCTACAGTATCCCTTGCCATTGTGGACCCGCCTTGCCCTGCCGACTATTCTCGGTGTGGTCGGAGTCTACAATATGATCTGGAGTGACCATGACGCCTGGCCGATCGGCTCCCTCAGCTTTGCCGACACATTTTTCGGCCAGGATCGGGAAATTATCGAGCACAAGTTCTGTGCAGTTCTTGCCATGGCCATAGCTGTGTGCGAGGCACTCCGACGAACCGGCCGTGTTCGACATCCAGCCTGGGCAGCTCCATTGGTCTTCTTAACCCTGGCCGGAAGCCTCCTGCTCTTCGTCCATTCCCATGCGAACCATCCCGGCGCAGCCAGGATCGACCTTCATCATGCAGTGTTGGGAACCGTGGGGGTCATTGCGGGTCTATCCAAGGGCCTGGCCGCCTGGCTACCTGGTGCATCGCCTCAGGTGAGGAAGTGGTTTGAGATCGGGTGGGGAGGAGGCGTCGTTCTCTTTGGTCTTCTGCTCGTCCTCTATTCCGAATAGAACGGATGCTGCGGCTCGTGGGTAGTGAGACCTTGTTAGGGAAGGTCTCACGTGCACAGGGAGCAGGACACGTCTTCCGGTCTGGTTCCACATCTCAAGCGCTGATGCCAACGTGCTGAAGGTTCACGAAGAAACGCGAATGGGTGTTTACCAAGCCCACCGGAACGCCGTATACTGCGCGATCTCGTAACCGCTTGAAAAGACCCGTATGCTCCGGGGGCGAGCATGGTAATCATAAAGAACTAAACAGGCCGGTTTGGAGGGGTGACGGAGTGGCCGAACGTGCCGGTCTTGAAAACCGGAGATGGGGTAACCCATCCGCGAGTTCAAATCTCGCCCCCTCCGCCATATATCTGTAGGACCTTCGCTCACAAGACCCTCTGGTGTCACCGCTTGAAGAAGGCCGGCTGCCGAAGGGAAGTAGGTAGATAACAGTACATGACCCAGGCCGTGACTTATAAGGGGTTCACGATTCAACCTGCGCTTCGGCAGCTCGTGGATACCGGCCAATGGGAATTGAATGTCTTCATTTCATGGGCCACTGAAGACGAGGAGGACAGTCGGCATTTCGTGAAGACTGGTCGGTATGCGACTGAGGACGAAGCCACGGCCCAGTGCATTGTCTATGGCCAACAGATCGTGGACGGCCAAGTTCCAGGCTCATCGGTTGGTTAATATCACCAACCGTCAGCGCTCACGGAGACGCGTCATGCGACTCGCTGTGATTCTCATCCTCTCCCTTCTAGGCGGATGTGCCGGCCTAACGCTCGACAAGACTTCTGACCGAACTGGCAGTCTATCAAACCAGGAACGAGAGGCACTGCATCAGCAGGCTCGTGAAGGTGCGCAACAGTCTCTCGAACAGTACATCGCGACCACCCGGCCCGCTCTTCAACGGAAGTTTCGACAGGAATACCCCGCCATGACCGAAGCGGACCTTGAACTCCTGGTCAATAATGCATTGGAGAAGGGGTTGGAACGGAGGCTGGGCGCCGACCGGATGGTCCCATCAGGCAGCCCCAAATGGATTGCATGTCTTCCTCATGGAGAAATTCTGCTTTTTCGAATTGCTATTAGCGAATGTGATGCGCAAGGACTTACTTGATGCAGTCTATGTGGGGACAGAAAAGAACAGACAGAGGGGAAGTAATCGGAACTCGTAACAGCTGACCCGGTACAAGTGATGGAGGAATCCATGGACAGTGGGACATGTGAGATCGATCCGATTAAAATTCAGACTATACGGAACTGCCTAGAAAAGCAATTTGCAGGCATAACGTTCAGTCAGAAGATCAGGCCGACGTTTGTCTTTCACCACGGCGTCGAGAAGCAGTCTTGGCACGTGGTCTTTAACGAGCAGTTTTTAGCCAACCCCATGGCCATCGAGGAGTTGGAGCATTTTGTAGAGAGCAAGGTGATCTCGAAGGTCCTCAAGAATCCAGGGAAACGAATTCAAATTTCGAAGTTTGGAGACATCACCGTCGAAGAGAAAAATCCATCGTAGGTTTACAGCGGCTTGACAGCGATGCGCTTAGATTGACACGCGCATGCTACCGAATGGCATCTGTCACCGACAGAACATCGACAGCCAAACGGACCGGGAGATGCGAATGTTGGCACCACACCGTCAACCCACGAGAACATCATGGTCAACTACCCGCAACAGGTACCATTCCAACGGGTACTGGTTCGATTTGTCTCGACTTCCACGCCGATCGAACGGCATCTGCTGGCCGGCAAGCAGCTCACGGACACCGAACGTGATCTGATCTATAATACGGCACTCATCCTTCAAGCCGCGTTGGAAGTGTGGCAGAGAAAGCACAGCAGATCTCCTCGGAAAACACGTCGTCATGATCATGAGTGGTCATGACGCTGGCGGGAGCAAAGGTTTTGGTACCGGGCGTTTCGAGGTCCCTCGTCCTAGTCCAATGCCAGTGCGCGGAGGAGGAACAGATGATCCAGCAGCTCACCGCAATCGTTCACAAGCATCAGTCATGAAGACAGGTCTCGCGATACTCGTGAGCACATGCGCGCTTCTCATGGCAAGTTGCGCAGGAATAGAGTCGAGGCAACCGCTTCAAACTGTCGCATCGGTGGATCTCGCCCGTTACGCCGGGACTTGGCATGAGATAGCGCGGCTCCCCATGTGGTTTCAGCGCCACTGCATCGACTCAAAGGCCATCTATACGATTCGTCCTGATGCCACGATCGGCGTGCACAACGAATGCGTGACCGATGCCGGTGGGCTCGATCAAGTCGACGGCATCGTGACGATAGTGGATACACAAACGAATGCGAAACTGGCCGTCACATTCGACAATTTCTTCGCGCGGCTTGTCGGCCCCTCCAGAGACGGTAACTATTGGATCCTCGATCTCGATCCGGATTATCAGACGGCTCTTGTCGGCACGCCGGACCGCCGCTATCTCTGGATGCTATCCCGCAGTCCATATCTCGACGAAGTGACCTACCAGCGCTTGGTCGGCAAAGCTCAGCAACTTGGCTTTCCCGTTTCAGACTTTATCCGAGCGAAACGCAGCTCGTCCATGTAACGGCCGTTATGCACGTAGACTGTCCAGTTGACACTCGCCTCTCCACCACGTAGGTTTTCCATTTTTTCGACCTCGCACTGACTCAACCGGACACGCAAACCATGGACTGGTCGTTACTCATCGGCCTTCTGACTTTCATCATCTGCACAGGAGCAGGGATATACTTTTGGCGTGGATTCGTTGATCGACTTAGGAACGACTTCCGGGCTGAGCAGCCCGCTCTGCGCATCACCAACCTATCGGCGTTCCACGCCGGAGATGTCGTCACGCTGACACCTGATTTGGAGAACGTCGGGCAAGGAGTCGCCTACGATTGCGTGCTTCAGCTCAGCGGATGGGAGGGCAGTTTTTCCGTCAAAGCCCTGTATCCTCATGGGCCTCGGTATCACAAACACTCAATCCCCATCGTGCTGGGGCCGGCCGTACCGATCCGCGTGAAACCACTCAGCCGGTGCTACTTGAGATTAGTCTGCCGTGATCGCTGGGAGCAGCCGTACGAATATTGGTATCCCGTGACCCAAGTGGAGAATCTGAACACTCGCCTGTATGACGTTCACATCAACCTTGCACAACCTGAACTGACTGAGCCGAACCCATCTCTCTGGAAAATATGGAAACTCCTTCGGAAGATTTCTGCACATGATTGACCGAACAACACCGGAATCCTTTCCAGGCGCGGACGACAGTTCCGTAGGGATGGGATCACGCTGGATGGCCGATTCCTGGCCTTCACCGGTTTGAACGCCGGGGAACGATACCAGACCTCCCCTTGAACCCTTGCATTCCAGATTCCCAAACCGTACCATTTATTACGCCATCACAGGGGATAGTCGTGCCCTGGGAAGCACCCTGTAAGACTTCAGCGCGCCGTTCGACTGAGAAGCAACGCACTACCAATGAAGGAGAGCCCCGATGCCACCTACAGTTCAGATCGAGCCAATCGTGAAGATCACGAAGACTGATGAGGAATGGAAAAAGCAGCTACCGACTACCGCCTATCGTGTCTTGCGGCATGAAGATACAGAGAGAGCATTCGTCAACCCCCTGCATGACAACCATGAGTCAGGGATCTATTATTGCGCCGGCTGTGACTTGCCGCTCTTCTCATCCGAGCACAAGTTCGACAGCCGTACCGGTTGGCCCAGCTTCTGGCAGCCGATCGATCCACGCGTGATCGAGACGCGAACCGATTCCCAATTCTTCATGTCCAGAACGGAAGTTCATTGCGCGCGATGTGAGGGCCACCAGGGCCATGTGTTTAAGGATGGGCCCAGGCCCACCGGCCTTCGGTACTGCATCAACGGCGTGGCCTTGCGATTCCTGGCCGGCTGATCGGTACAACTCGTTACCATTTCCCTCTCGATCAAAGGGGTTCCCGCCCACCACAGCGCACACCGTGCCGCGGCTCGAGCCCCACTGGCACTCCGCCGTTCATTCACGGTACAATCCCCAACCACGAATCATCAAGGCAACGTTGCGATGTTCTCCCGCATACTACCGTACACATTTCTTGGGCTGGCTCCGCTGCTTCTTTCGTGCAGTGAGTCATCCAGCCTGTTCAGCTCGAAAACATCCCCTTGTTCCCTGATAACCGTTGCAGACGTGGAACGGGTGCTTGGAGAACCGGTTCAGGAAGGGACTCTGGCTGATCCCACAACCTGTATCTTCAAAGCCCACCGGAATGTGGGAAATGCCGTCACGGTCCAGCTGGACAAAACACCTGGTACGGACCGGCGGGCATGGTTTAATAAAGAGCGTCTGCGCCGTGACAGCCATCTTATTCCAGGCCTGGGCGATGGAGCGGTGCGAATTGACTCCTCTCCGACCCAGTCCCGACTGACCTTCATGCATAAAGACGCGTTTGTGACCGTGATCGTCTCTTCGACCCAACAGAAACAACTTGGTGAATCGGTCACCCAATTGAGCAGGACCGCCGCAACCCGATACGGCGCATCCTTAACAGCCACGCTCCCTCCCTCCGCCCCACCCTCCATGTCTGGCCGTGGAACCCACACTGAGACCGTCGCTCCACCGGCCCCCGTAACGCTCAGACAAACGCTTCCTGCCCCGTCAGGTGCCCAGGTCGGACCAAAGAAAGCGGCGTCGTTTGATCCGACGAGCCTGGTTGGAACCTGGCATACGCATCTCACACAGGGGACGACCCAGCACGACATGCTCCTCATCATTCAACCCAATCTCACGTGGTCACTCTCATCCATGATGCAGTTTGACGGAATTTTGAACGCTGAAGCAGGTCTGTGGTCACTCGAGCGAGCCAACACGTTCAAGGGCCTTGGATGGAAAGGGACCTACCGCAAGGCAACGTCCAAATCGTTCGCGAGTACCGGCAGTGTTCAGGCCAGCTGGACAAGACTCTCGATCGATCAAACCCCCGCGCGCATCCCAGCCGAGCTCTGGAAACTCCGACGCGACGCCACTAGCGTACCAGTCTTTCAACTTAAGACCGTTGATTCTGATCTCGTCGGCCAATGGGAGGGATCCGGCACCTATGCCGGAGGTTCCGCCGCCTTCGTGTGGCTCATCAAACCCTCCGCCGCGACTGATCTGCTGATTGTCAATACGCTCCGCGGGACCGTGCACACCAAAGATGGCATCCCACAACTCCAACCTGTTCAAAAGCAGCACCAACGCGTCAGCGTCATCGCCTTCCATGACCGAGGATTTACCACGGCCGATGGGAAGACCAACCTCCGATGGACCAAAGTTCGTTCTGAACCGACGGAAGACCGTCAACTTTAGCCCACATTACTCATGAACGTTTCAACTGCAACCGCCGATACGCCGCTGCGACTAGCTTGGCCGCGAGCTTCGCTCGGCCAAGCGGGCAGGCTCGCCCTTCGTGACCTCGACATACTGTTTCAAGTATGCCTTGGCCCCTCAGGGCTCCGCGTGCCCGTCTCGCCTGGCGTCTGGGCGGTTTCGTCACGAATCGTCATGAATAATGTGGGCTAGCGATCCCATCTTTGATCCTAGGCCTCCAGAAAGGATGCCCTGTCATGGCTGACACAAAAGCTCGCATCGGATTCGTCGGTGTAGGTCGGATGGGGGCCAATATGGCCAGGCGCCTGAAGGATCACGGGTACCGCATCGCGGCAGTTCAGGATCATCATGCCACCGCATCGCAGTCGCTGGCACTTGAACTGGACTCGGAAGCAGCCGCGTCACCGGCGCGGGTCGCGGAAATATCCGATATCGTCATCACCGTCGTATCGGACGACGCGGCGATGCGGGACATTTATGCGGAAATGGACTCGACCAGCCTGATGGCCCACGCGAAAGATCGACTGTTCATCAACTGTGCGACTCTTACGCCCGCACTTCACATCGACATCGAACAGGCCGTTGAACGGCGGGGTGGTGCAGCCCTTGAAGCCTGTATGGCAAGCAGCATCACCCAGGCTCGGCAGGGCACCTTGTATATCATGTGTGGGGGCAAGCAGAACGTGTTCAACCGGGCTCGCCCGGTGCTGAACAGCCTCGGTACGATAGTACGATATATCGGCCCAGCTGGAGAAGCGGCAACAGTTAAAGCGCTCGTCAACATGGTGATGAACAGCAATACCGCCGCCTTGGCAGAAGGGTTAGGACTGGGGAAGGCGCTGGGAATCGATCTGACTCTCCTGCGTGAGGTATTCAGTCAGACCGGAGCTGCCTCGCGAGTACTGGAAACAGATGGAGAAGATATGCAGCTCCGTGCGCACGACTGTTACTTTTCAGCAGCCCACGCCGCGAAAGACACGGCCATCGCGCTCGACTTGGCCAAAGGAGCCGGCCTCTCACTACCACTCGCACAGGCAACCGTGAGCCAATATCGACGATTGATCGAACTGGGAAAAGGTAATCTGGATAAGTCTGCGATTGCCGAATTGACGTTCCCTGACCGCCTCTGATTGCCAGTGACCTTCAGCTCATTACCGGAATCTCGCTGTGCAAGGAAGGAGCACCGCTGTTCTCCAAACCCTACGCTACGGTTCCACACATATAACTAGTTGATATTCAGAATGTTGTATCAGTCTTATGGAAAATCAGATGATCCCCTCGTTCTCTGCAGCCTTCACGGGTGAAAACACTCGCACTCCGTGTATCGAGCTAACAAACTGATTTCATTTGAATATTTAGTTAATGTCTATTGGTACGGATGATGCCACATCTCCTTACGTAACATTTGGCCTATATGAGCCTTCAACCTGGAGGGCGTGATGACGTATATCGTGGGACTGTTATCGTTCGTACTGTTGTTTGCCCTGGGAGTCGGAGCTGCCTTCATCGTGACCAGCCTGTGATGGCATGACCACCAGCAGGCAGCCCAATCACTCAGAAATCGATCGGCCAGAGTATCCATTCATAGCAGACAGGTCGGCGCTCGGCTTGATGCGTACTTGATCGCACTCAAAAGGACGACTGATCTCTTTCTTGCCGGCTATGCCAAGGAATTGGATCAGCAAAAGACTGAAGTGGAGAAGTTACGGAGGGACACCACAGCCCTAACAAATACTGCGGAGAGTCAACGGCGAGAATTACAGAACAACCGCTCGACTCTTGACGTAGCATCAAGCTGTTACGTGAAGAACTGTCGAACCTGTTCCTGAGGGACACAACCAACGAGCAAATCCCCGTCCGGCGACACGAGGAGGGGAACTCCATTTTGACCCGTTGCATGCCAAGCTGTTTCCCATTTCTGCGCAACGACCTGATTCTGCCCATCAATGTCTTCAGTGAAATATTCTCCCGCCAACTGCTTCAACACAAGCGGATCGGAAATATCTCGACCGTCGCACCAAAAGGCACGGTAGGTTCGCTGAACAAAGTCCATCCCGTACCGTAGATCCTTTCGCAAGAGCGCAACCGCTTGTTCAATCGCCGGCATGGTATTAGGCTTTCCAGGCGGCAATGCAATCGGCAACCCCGGTGCCAATCGCTGCACCATCGCAACTTCGTGCCGCAATTCCGCTCCTAACGAGCCGTCCCACGGTTTCATGGGACGGGGCAACTGAGGTGCATGCTGAACCCCACGCCATTCGCACCGGCCAATCACACCCATCTCGTGCAGCCGTTCATGCAGTGCATAACAGAATGGACAATTAAAATCGCCATAGAGCAGAAATCGATCGGATGCAGGAGTGGAATTCATGACGCCACTGTACCGAAGTGGCGAGAGAGAGTCTACCCCTGTCATTACATACCGCTCTAGCGCGTCTGAAAGTTTCGATGAATCAAAACTTTCAGACGGCAATCAGCCCAAACCGTTCTTCGATGTTTGATGGAATCAGGAGTTGGCTTGTTGTAACAGCTCTCGAAGACTCGCACGAAGTATCGGCAACGTCAACGGCTTCGTCATGACTTTATCCATCCCAGCTTGGTGACACTTCTGGGCATCTTCATCGGAGGCATGCCCGGTGAGGGCCATGATGGGCAGATGGCTCGGTGTCCCTTCCTCGCGACGACGAACTTCTCGCGTGGCTTCATACCCATCCATCTCCGGCATCTCACAATCCATCAGGACAACGTCATACACTGTTCGAGTGATCGCTTCCACCGCTTCACGGCCCGTGCGAGCAATTTCGACATGACAACCGAGTTTCTGCAGAAATTTACAGGCGACCACTTGATTGATCTCATTATCATCCGCAACCAGTACTCGCAGAGGTCCAACCTGTTCTCCCATACTGCGTTGGTCCGCTCCCAAAGGAGATGCGGAGGCATCCCGATGTATCGCGGGCAAAAGATTGGTGGTGTAAGCGAATGTACTGCCCTGGCCAATCGAGCTCTCGACCGTAATGGCACCGCCCATCAGCTGGACAAGCTGATGACAGATCATGAGGCCAAGTCCGGTTCCACCAAATTTTCTTGTAGTCGATGCATCGGCTTGTGCATAGGCCTGAAAGAGGCGTGCTTGCTGTTCAGGAGTCATCCCAATACCGGTATCCTGAATGCGCCACTGCAGAACGACTGAGTCCGATCCCTCCGTCCGTTCCTGTTTCAAGGATACCGCGACCATTACCCGTCCTCGTTCAGTGAATTTGATCGCATTCCCAACGAAGATTGAAAAGGATCTGTCTCAACCTAATCGGATCCCCGCGGAACTCCCCTGGTACGTCAGGATCAATCTGCACTGAAACAGTGAGACCTTTTTGGGAGGCCAACCCCTCCGTTAATGTCGTCACGTCACAGATCAGTGCCCGCAGATTCACATCGGCCACTTCCAACGTCATCTTGCCGGCTTCAATTTTTGAAAAATCGAGAATGTCGTTCACCAACGTCAGTAACGCATCCGCGGAGCGATGCATCGTCTCGATGAGCTCCCGCTGCTGGTCAGTCAACGATGTGTCCTTGAGAAGCTGCGTGCACCCCA
Source organism: Nitrospirota bacterium (assembly GCA_963850405.1). GTDB lineage: Bacteria > Nitrospirota > Nitrospiria > Nitrospirales > Nitrospiraceae > Nitrospira_D. Next base: position 175,557 of record CAWKLH010000027.1, on the reverse strand, counting down.
GTACCCCGTTCATCGGAGTCCGAAGTTCATGGCTCATGGTGGCGAGAAAGATGCCCTTTGCCCGCGTCGACTCCTCAGCTGCTTCTTTCGCTCGACGCAAGGCCACATCGGACGTGATATCAAGCCCATAGGCACGAACGAGTTTCAATTCCTCAAGGGGAAAGAGCGACCAGGCAATAACCCGATCAGCCACGACATGTTCAACCCGCATGAGAGCAGAATTGGTCGTGAGACATTCCTGCAACATGGCCGGTAGAACAGCCGGAAACATCACTTCGATCCCGGCTTCGAGTAGCCCGCATTGAGCCATTACATTGAGCATGCCGGTGTTGGCATACAGTATGGCACCCGTCGCATCAAACTCCACAATAGGATTCGGCGCATCCTCGGCCAGCCGTGCGGCGCGTTGCACATCTCTCTGAATCTCCATGGCATCGGTCAGATCACGGACCACGACCATGCCACCAACTGGCACGCCCTGTTGGGTTCTGGGCCAGAACGAGAGCGAGAGCTCAAACTGAGTCCCATCCTCTCGATCCCAAAAGTGGGAAGGGATCACGACAAGCTCGCCGGTATTCACCATCCGAGTGAATGGACACTGGGCCGCCTCACTCTCGCCTGATGTGAAGCATCCAATAAGGTCGTGAAACCCCAGTCCAATCACATCGCGTGTTTGCCCGACAAGTTGCTGGGCCACAGGATTCAGGAACAGAATGCGATTGTCGTGATCCAAGAAGAAGATGGCCTCCGGAACCGCTTCCAGGATCAGGCTCGTCTCCTCTCCTACCAGCACACGTGATTGCCGGGTCTTGGATTGGGAATCAGAGGTTGAGGTGTTAAGGGGAGACATAATGCGTGAGTCCGGATTGTTCTAGCTCTCCAACCTATCGGTCAAATGGAGGTCCGTCTGTAGTATGGATAGACACGATTCCTGGACTACGGTATGGGATGCAGTCGGTTGATAGCAGTTGATACACAGACCACTCCGCAGCTTAAGTTCTTCCTGGACAAACCGATAAGACTCTCGACGAGGCGTACTAGATCATCCAACGGAGGTGTCTATGATATCCGCCATACACACCGCATTCTCAGGCCTGGCTGCCTTCGGCAAACAGATCGAGGTCGTTGCACACAATGTCGCCAACGTCAATACGGACGGGTTTAAGAAATCCCAAACGGAGTTCGTCGAAATACCTAGCGGTGGGGTCCTCCCTGTGGTCGAGAAAGATGACTCCTCCGGCCCAACGGTTCTTCGCGACAGCGGTGGGAATCAAACCATGGTCGAGCTCTCGAATGTTGAGCTTGGTGAGGAAGCGGTGCAGCAGATCCTGGCTCAACGGAGTTTTGAAGCAAACCTCCAAACCTTACGAGCAGGAAATGCGCTACTCGGCAGTATCCTGGACATCAAGAAGTAGCAGGGGTTTTACCGATGGGCTCAAGGCATAGCATTCACGGCTGTCACTATGCTATGTCGAGCCCATGGCGTCTCCTCGTGTCCTCTTATTGCTTCCCCCTTTGACTCAGCTCAACACCCCTTACCCATCTACTGCCTACCTAACTGGGTTTCTTCAGTCTCGCAATATTGCCGTTGAGCAAGCGGATCTCGGCATCGAGATGGTGCTGCGCCTCTTCAGTCCCGATGGACTACGACATATCTTCCGGCAACTGCACGGCCAGGAACGCTCCCTTCCCAGGGAAGCCATCGGCATGATGAGGGCCGAACACTCCTACGTGGACATGATCGGACCGGTCGTCGCTTTTTTACAGGGCAAACTCCCTGACCTTGCTTCGTACTTGATTCAACCCGGAGTATTGCCTCAGGGCCCACGATTCCGAGGGCGTAAGAAATTCGCGCGCGCTGTGTCAGTGGAGGATAGAGCCAAACAATGGGCGACGTTCTTCCTCGAAGATCTCGCCGATTTGGTGCAAGCCACGATTACACCGCACTTCGCCTTGAGCCGATATGCCGAGCAGATCGGGCGCAGCGCCTCATCGTTTGATCACATCGCCGCTGCCTTGGCGGAACCACCGAGTGTGACTGATGAATGGCTGCTAGATGTATTCTGGGAACACGTCAACCGAGTCAACCCCTCGCTAATCGGTCTCTCCATACCGTTTCCAGGTAATCTCTATGGGGCATTCCGCATCGCAAAGGCACTCAAACAGCACCGCCCTGATCTGCCGGTAGCCATCGGCGGCGGCTATGTGAACACGGAATTGCGCCGGGTTACCGACCCACGAGTGTTCGACTATGTCGACTTTATTACCCTCGACAACGGTGAACGGCCGCTCCTCTCCTTAATTGAACATCTGTCCGGCGTGCGCCCTCGCCAATCGCTGTGCCGCACGATGTATCGCCACAACGATCATGTGATCTATGCGGATGATCCCTCGTCAGGCGACTTCACGATGAACGATATCGGCTGTCCAACCTATCGAGGCCTGACACTGGATCGCTACCTGACCATTCTGGACAGCACCAACCCCATGCATCGTCTCTGGTCGGAAGGCCATTGGAATAAACTGACCGTGGCACACGGCTGCTATTGGAAGCAATGCACGTTCTGTGATGTGGGACTGAACTACATCAGTCGCTATGAAATGACACCGACCGAGCGGCTCATCCAGCAGATCGAACAACTCGTCGCCGAGACGGGACGAACAGGGTTTCACTTTGTAGACGAGGCCGCTCCACCTGCCGCACTGAAGGCATTGGCTCTCGCCCTCCTGGAACGTCGGATTTCTATTACCTGGTGGGGCAATATCCGATTCGAAACCGCCTTTTCACCGGACCTGTGCCGCCTTCTCTCCGCCTCCGGCTGCATTGCCGTCACAGCAGGACTCGAAGCCGCATCAGACCGACTCTTAGACAACATGAAGAAAGGCATCACCGTCGATCAGACCGCACTGGTCGCTGCCGGGTTCAAGGATGCCGGTATCCTGATCCACGCCTATCTCATGTATGGGTGTCCATCGGAGACGATTCAGGAAACCGTCGATTCACTCGAACGAGTCCGCCAGCTTGTCGCAGCAGATCTCCTTCAATCAGCCTTTTGGCACCGCTTCACGGTCACGGCCCACAGCCCAGTGGGGCTGGATCCCTCTGCCCATGGGTTGCGCATTCTCGGGCCTGAATTTCGAGGCTTCGCAGAGAATGACCTTCTGCATCACGACGACCGCACAGAAACACCGGCCTGGCTTGGTGAAGGGCTCCGACGATCGCTCTTGAACTATCTTGAACGACGTGGACTCGATCTCAATGTCCGTCAGTGGTTCGAGTATGAGGTCCCTCGCCCTCAGGTATCTTCCTCATGGCTCAGACGCTTGCTCAAGAAACGGACGAGTGATGACCATTCAGACTTGGAACGACGTGTGGTCTGGCTTGGTGGAGCCGTGACCTGTGAACCGACCGGAAAACGATCAACCCTCACCCTGACCGGTGGCGGGGAAAATCACATCATCACCCTCCCGGAACCAGAGGCTCGATGGTTGGAGCAATTAATGAGAGACGCCACACCCCAGCAAGCATGTCAGACCTATCCGCATATGCGGGAGGCTTGCCAACGGTTTCCTGGCGCGGAATCGACGTTCAACGCCTTCCTGGCCACCCCTTCGTGGAAAAAGATCCGCGACGCAGGCCTCGTGCTCGTGTAACTCTTCAAATCTTTCTATTCGCCCGCTAACAGCCAAACTCTGACTCCACTGTATCCCCACGGGCAGTGTCGATTGGGAGGACAAAAACAAAGAGCCGGAACCCACAGCGTGGATTCCGGCTCTTTGTTGAGCACGGATCTTCTTCTACGTCACGCGAGCTGCTTAGTACTGCAGCTGCAACGCGACGTGGAACGAATCGACCTTGTTGCCGGTCGCACCAGGTCCATAGCTGCCGACGAAACCCTTGGTTTCGATATCGCCGTACCGGCCATACACCGACACGCGCGCATTGTGGCCGGAGATGATGTAGTTCAGACCATACTCCCACTCCTGCCGCATGGCGCTGTACAGAGGATCGATACTGACGAACCGCAGATAGGGCTGGAACCGTCCGATGCCGACCTCATGTGGAATGAGGTACAACCCGTACACCGTCCAAGAATGGCCATTGAACATGCAGAACGCACAACCGGCCGGGTTCGCGAACGCCCCGGTCCCATAATTGGCCCAGTACCGCTTAAATTCGGCATTGAACGTGAACACGCCCATGTTGTTCGGCATCAACTTTTCCGCCAACAGGTCGACGGTCGTCCCGGTAAAATCCGACACATTCCCAGTGGTGAGATCCCCCGCGCCATCTTTTTGATGGATCACGTTGCCCGAGATCGCCAAGATATCTCCCGCCGTCCCATAATAGGTCCCGGAGGTGTAGTAGCCCGGGTTGTCTTCATCGTTCAAGAGATTCCACTGCAGACGACCAGCGTACAACAGGCTGCCGGTGGGGTTCGGTCCCCCGCGCGTGCCCGTGAACACCGAGGCCACGTACAACAGATGGGTCCCGAAGGGATGGATCTTGCCGAAGAAGACCGCACCGTTATCACGACCATAGAGCCCACCCTGTCCACTGGCAGCGCCTCCTCCATTGGGACCGCTGGGGAAGTTGCCGCTGAAATCGGCCGAGTTGAACGGCGTCCGGAAGCCATCGAAGGTCGCATGGTAGAACGGCCCGTTCAACTCACCGCGCTCACTCGGCACCAAGGTGCGGCCCACCCAGAGGTTGACCGTCTCGCTGAACTCGAATTTCCCGATCGCATCGAGCAGCCCGATGTTGGAGTTGCCGCCGAAATGACTGGCGCCGCCACCGACGGCGCAGTTAAAGCAGTCCGTGTTGAAGGTGAACTTCACATACTTGTGGATTTGCCCGTTGATGTAGATACGAGCGTTGTTGATCGCAAAGTCGTTGCTGTAATGCCCCCCTGCCGCCCCTTCTTGGCTGTTGAAACTTGATCGGATACCCATCCCGATCGAAATCCACTTGTCATCATCGGCCTTGATCGTGCCACCAGCATAAGCACTCGGCAGCGTGGATCCCATTCCAGCCACCAGTGCCGCCATGGCCCCAGCAACTACAAACCTTTTCCACCGCCTCGTAAGATGTTCCTTCATACTGATGCCCTCCCATGTGAGTATTAAGAAACCACTGCCCACCTGCACTGATATCCAAAAACGTATACAACCAGGAAGTTGGCGGCGAGTATGCCTAAGTGCTCGAAAGATAGCAAGAAACTTTTCTCTACTTGCTTCCACATGTAACAAATATACATATGTATTTCTGCCTGTCCATGTAAATGCAGAAAGCGATCAGGTGCGATACTGATGTGGTTTTCACCTGCGCACCTCAGCATACCCTGCGCAGATCGCGTGCAAACCGCATCGTCACTGACTCGTTTTTCATTTACCACCATAACGTGCCTTTACTCGCCTACGTAGGATGCCCCGCTGTGACGCGGTGGAAGAATGCGCAACGAGTGTCCTCTGCCCAATCGGCCAGGGCCATTTGGCGGCGTGCCGACACCTTGGCGAAGGGAGAACAGGTTTCAGCTAGTTTCGCCGAAGGAACCAAACGGACCACCGCTGTAAAGGCATAGGCTCGACCGGTGTGAAGCAATCCTTGTACCCCATACTCTAGGTACGCGACGATTCTACCGTCCGACAGAATTAGGAGACGGACAACTGTGAGATGTATGTCCGCACTTAGAAATGTTGGAGGAGGTAACTCATAGATAAATAAGAGCCAGGCAGAAGAAGTTCGTCATCCTCTGCCTGGCTTTCTTCAGTACACCGGGAAGAACCTACCGGTTCGGCTGAGGAGTGTAGCGGAGATACGGCTTCACAGTCGTGAAGCCTTTAGGAAACAGTTGTTGTGCTTCCGCATCACCCACTGCGGGCGTAATGATGCAATCTTCACCATCTTTCCAATTCGCCGGAGTGGCGACCTTGTATTTCGAGGTCAGTTGAAGCGAGTCGATCACTCTCAACAACTCATCGAAGTTCCGGCCGCAGGAAGCGGGATACGTCAAGGTGAGTTTGACCTTTTTGTCCGGACCGACAATAAAGACCGATCGCACCGTCATATTGTCGATGGCATTGGGATGGATCATATCGTACAGTGTTGCGACCTTCTTATCCGGATCGGCGATGATGGGGTAATTCATCGTCGTCTTTTGCGTTTCGTTGATATCGTTGATCCAGCCTTTGTGGGAATCCATCGGATCCACACTGACCGCAATCACTTTTACGCCCCGCTTTTTGAACTCCGGCGTGATTTTGGCCACGGTCCCCAGTTCCGTCGTACACACCGGAGTGTAGTCCTTGGGGTGAGAAAACAGAATCCCCCACCCGCCGCCCAGCCATTCGTGAAAATTGATCGTGCCCTCTGTCGTCTCCGCCGTAAAGTTCGGCGCGTCATCGCCCAAGCGTATAGCCATGGTATCCCTCCTTGATCTCGCACAATATCCAGTAATCAGTCTGACCTGTCGGATTTTGTACCATACTGGTTCACAAAGGATGAGTGCAAGGGGGTGCTCAAGCTTTGAACCTGGTTGACCGATAGAAGACCTGAACACCTTCTGAATGGAGCAGGCCATGGACACAGCAGATCCAGCACGAATCAAGCTGCACATTTCAAAAGACCCAATGTACGTCATGCTCCGCGAAGGCTGTATCAAGGAGTTCAACGTCAAGAAAGCTTCCGGCGACAAGTGTGAGCTCCGGGGCTGCGATCTGCGCGGTCTTGACCTTCGAGGCTTAGATGCCGACGGGCTGGATTTCAGCGACTGCTATTTTCGGCAATCCGACTTGCGTGGGATCGATTTGAGCAAAGCTAATATGGATGGGGCCAGCATCAACGCCTGTAAGATCTCAGGCGTCCTCTTCCCCCGAGAACTCAGTGCGTCGGAGATTGAACTCTCCCTCTTACATGGGACACGCATGCGGTACGGGACAAAGTAACAGAGGGTCTGTCGAGTCCCCTCGCATGACGCCACCGCCATGACGCGCTTATAAGCCGGCAGACAGGGACAACTGAGTCCGCACCTTCTCATGACCAGCCTCAGCAGCGCCCGAATCAAGAAGAGCGATCCGTTCTTCTGTGAGCTTTCCACCCTCTAGGAGATGGCCACGGATCGCCTCGGCGCGCTGGTGGGCCAGCGCCTCTAATTCGCTCGGAGAAATTTGGATGGCCACCGCGAGTTTTCGCTTCATGTCTTCCACGGTCGGCTGTGTGGGTTCCGCCGGTGTCACTGATGGATCAGGCGCAGGGAGTTTCGCATACAGTTTTTCCACCAGCCGTTGCTCCTCTTTTGGCGACAGGTCTTCCTGATCTGGCTTCCTCCCGCCATTCATCGCGAACAGCTGCTCTCGAAGTTTCATCGTTTGAAGCACCGCCACATCACGCATCGCATCGGTCGTTCCCGTGATATCGAGTCGGAGTCCTGCCCGCTCATCCAACGCCTTCTCCAATGCTTCAAGCTTTGTGAGTTCCGCATCAGCCAGCAAGGCGCTCCCGGGTTGAAATTCGATAAATTGAAGATCTTCCTCGCTCCCACCGCCGGGCACGAGCTTCCCCATCAGCGCAAACGGCGACGCGACGACCTTTCCGAGCAGATTGAGCAACGTCGAAATCACCACCTTGCCATACTTGAAATCCGGGTCGTTCAGATTGCCCCGGATCGGCATGTCGATCTCAATGACCCCTTTGCGATCCTTCAACAATCCTACGATAAGCGGCACCGGCATTGACGTGGCATCTGGACTGTTTGTCTTGTCGCCGAATGTCAGTTGATCGACCTGCACGAGATTTTCCGCTTCCAATACCTTTTGCGACACCTTGTACTTCAAATCAAGCGAGAGCTTGCCCTTGGACAATCCGTAGCCGGCATATTTGCCGCTGTACGAACCAACCGGCGTCAGGTCCATTCCGCCCAGTGTAATGACCAAGTCGGTGAAGGCGTCCTCGCTCAGTGGATTAATCTTTCCGACGATGTTAAGTCGCGCCGCCCGACCGATCCTGCCCGTCAGATTGACATCGGCTTTCTTCAGTTGCTTGGACGATAACCCTTTGATGGTTCCTCCAAACTCCGTCAGGCTGGTCTTCACGTTCGGTTCGATGGACCGGTCTTCAAATCTTGCGGCCAGCTTGACTAACTTGACCTGGTCGATCGTCACAGGCACGGGCTCCGCCGCTTTAGCAGGCGACTTCTCACTTTCAGGTTCTTTAGCAGCCGCCTGATCTCCGGGTGGAGGCGAGGCTGCCAGTTGAGACACATTGAGTTGGCCGTCGGCTTCCACCACCATCTGCATAGACGGTTCTTGCCAGACCACTTCGGCGATTTTCACAGCGGTCGGCTCCACATCCAACGCTACGCGGTTCACCGCCAACCTCTTCCAGGTCACGACATTGTCAAACTCTTTGCGATCGACAACGGCCAACTGATTGACCGCGAGATCACCCTGAAACCGAAGCAGGGGCTCATTCTGGTGTTCTTTGGCAAAGTGTAGGGTCCCTTTCAGATCGATGGCTCCATCCTGCACATCGGCATTGAGAAACCGATCGAGATATGGCTGAAATGGCTGAATATCGATGTGCTCCAACTTGAGAGCGGCATCAACGATCAATGGCTCGACCATAATTTTTCCCTGAACACCAATCGTTCCTGTCTCATTCAGTTTCAGTGAGAGGTCCACCGGCAACGGCTTTTTGAAAGGAATCTGCACATCTTTCACCGTAAGATTCATCGCCGACACATCCACATGACCGGGTCTCGAGAGCGTTCGATCCTCGAACGCGACCCGATAGTTTCGCAGGGCAATTTCGTCAACAGCAATGGTCCAAGGCTTTGGTGCTTTCTCGGGCTTGGCCTTTGCCGTCGTGGGTGTTGGAGTCGCCTCATTTTCGCCGACCGGCGTAAAGAGCGGTTGATAGTTGATCACGCCATTCGATTCCATCCATGCGTCGAATCGCGCATCGGCTGAATGCACCTTCGCGACATCGACGGTCTGCTTTTGCAGATCCAGCTGAATCCCCTCCACATCAAAACTCGGAATATTCACAACCGGTTCGAGCCCACCCCGTTCCATGATGGCAAGATTCTGGATCGACACCGTTCCGTTCTTCACCGTTGCCTGAGGAGCCTGACCGCGAAGATCAAAATGGTATGACGCAGACAGGCCGAGGGTGCCCTGCGGAATATCGAACTGGAACAGGTTGTGCACGGCTTGATACAACGTCTTGAGTTTGATTCCGGACAGAGTCAGCTTTCCATCGGACTCCATCGGTTCCAGAAAGATGGTCCCCTCCCACGAGATCTTTTCACCCTTTCCAATCTCCGCCGTGAAGGCATGGGCACTCTCGCCTCCCTCGGCCTGCACCGTACTGAAGTTGCGCAGCACGATTTCAAACGGCACCACATCGATCACCACCGGCCTCGCCTTTGAATCATCTCGATATTCAATAATGCCTTGCCCGATCTCCAAGAGATCGATCTGCACCGGCATCATCTTCTTCGGCTCACTTGTTGGTTGAGCAGGAGGCGGGGTTGCCTCATCCGAGGGCGGAGCCAACGACATCAGATTCAACTTGCCCTCACGATTGACCTTGGCCACCACGAACGGCATGACGAGACGGATCTCGTCGAACGCGACTTTTTGCAAGAACAGCGTCGTCGCACGCAGATTCACGAACAGCTCCTCAAACCCTAGCATGGCAGTCTGGTCTTGCGTTCGTACCTCTAACCCATTGAGACGGAGCGAGAGCGCGAACGGATTGAAGGCGGCATCCCGCAACAGGATAGGATGCTTGATTTGCTCCGAGGCGGTGGGAACGACGTACGATGTAATCAGATAGGGAACGAGCACGAAGCCGACAAGCGAATAGAGCGCAATGAGACCTACCAGCGTACCGATCAGAACCCGTGGACGAAGCAGCCGACGCATGCAATCCAGCCCCTTGGAGGATGAATCTGAAGAGCAAACTATAGGGGACGCGACCGTGGAATGTCTACTGGGAGATGTCTACCTGGCCAGGGAAATTATTAGGGAATGCAACGCGCGAGGCCACCGAGAGGAAGGGAAAAGATCCTTGCGGTGTTTATCCCGTCGCCTCAATAGAGAAGCTACGCCTGCTAGCTCACGTAGCGAGCTGTGGTATGGTGCGCCCGGCTGGAATCGAACCAACGACCCTCAGCTTAGAAGGCTGATGCTCTATCCGACTGAGCTACGGGCGCATACTTCACAGTCACTGAGTCCTAAGTATCGAGCGTGATCAGATCTCTCCTAACCGCTCAGGACTCAGCACTGTCTGAGTGAGGCTAGTCTGAATTGTAAGGCAGGTCGACGTCAAGTAGAGTAGTGACAACCGACCGTCATTCAACCGATTGTTAATCGGCACCTCTGGTAAGCGCTGCTATTCACGATCACGTCGATCCCCCGTTTGCACTGAATCGTTTTGATCCTGATGTGAATCAGTTCTGATTCACATCTCTCAGTTTCTTCACACCACTACAGAAACGCTGCCTTCTCCAAGACCAGATAAAGCCGCACACCATATACGTATTTCTTCCTGATCGTAATGCCAATTATTCACATCTGATCTGTGGCCCAGGTTTTGCTGATGACTGCAGGGCAGAGAGACACTCAGCACTGAAAGGAAATCGTGCCAAGTGACTCAAAGCAATACAATGCGGCTGAACCAGCCGACAGTCCATCAATCAAATGGTTTTTTATTTCTAAGGAGGCGAGACATGAAGCGGAAACACAGATGGTTGCGAATCGGTACTGGACTTGTTCTATTTGTGACGGTCATCGTCATGGCGGGATCTCAGGAGCTTGAGGCCGCGCATACATGCCCGGTTATCATTGCAACAAAGCATTGTCATCAGTTCGGTCACTGCATTTGCCCAGTAGGGTACACGGTGCATGTGCACTCCTAATAAGCCTTCCGCATAAGCCCTCCACGCTAGAACCTATCTCAAAAGACATTTTTGAGATAGGTTCTCACACTCTGCGGCCGCACCCGCACCGCGCCATTCCTCTTAGGAGAATATCCATTTCCCTCACCCGGAATGCCTGCTCGGCGATGCCGACGTGCCGGTCGAAGCCGTCATCATACTCGCGTTTTGAGTGGCCGTCGTTTTCGGGAGAGACGTCAACTCGCGCAAGACTCTAATATTCGTCAGTCCAGTTTTTTGGGAAGACCCCAGACCTACGATTGCAGGAAGCTCATAGAACGTTTTATAGTCACACCGTGTTCCATCTACCAACTCAAATAGGCGAGAATACAAGAAGGCTTTTAGGATTTCTTGTCGCCTTACTTCTGTGCCTATGTGTCATGACCTCACGTGGTCTCTCTCAGGAAACCACTGCCATCACCGCTACAACAGGGCTCGGCGATCTTGGAACCACGGTCACATCCCATGCCCCTACACTCCAAATTACTGGAGGAAGCAGGCCTGCCAATGGGACCAACCTCTTTCACAGTTTCAACCAATTCAACATTGGACCTGGCGAGACAGCTCAGTTCCTGAATACGACCCCGACGATTACGACCATCAATATTCTGAGTCGAGTTACCGGAGGCAATCCGTCGAGTATCTTCGGCACCATCGACACCATGAGTTACCCTGGTGCAAACTTTTTTCTTATCAATCCAGCCGGTGTCGTCTTCGGGCCCACCGCGACGTTACTCGTCGGCGGCTCGGTCGCGTTCACCACGGCAGACTATCTACGACTCACAGAAGGTAACGGCTCAAATTCCGGAATCTTTCATGCGGACTCCAGGGCGACAAGTCTCTTGACCAGTGCCCCTGTCACAGCCTTTGGATTTCTGCATTCCAATCCGGCAGCCATCGCTGTTCAAGAAGGCACCTTAACGGTTCAGCCAGACCAGTCTATTTCCCTCATTGGTGGCAACCAAGGTTTCACGTATATCGATCCTGATACAGGTACCGCTGCCGCTGTGCCAGGCGGAGTAACTGTAACTGACGGACACCTTGTCGCATCAGATAGTCAGGTCAATATAGCCAGCGTCGCTTCCCAGGGAGAGATTCTCGCAAAGAACCTACACCAGACTGGCAACATCAACGGTCAAACCTTCACGACATTTGGTGCCCTTCAGATCTCGCAACAATCGAGCATCGACACCCGTGGCGAAAGTGGCGGCTCGATTCGTATTCGAGGAGGGCACCTGGTCATCGATTCCTCAAAACTCTCCTCAACGACTGGGGCGATTGCCGTCGATACCGCTTCGATTCACCTCACCAATGCCGCTGAGGTCACGACAGAAACGACGACAGCGGCAAACGCCGGTCATATTCACTTGATTGCACAAAGAGACATCGCTCTAGACTCTGGAACCCTTATTCTTTCCTCATCAATAGGCTCTTCGGGACAAGGCGGGAATATCACGCTCCAGAGCCACCAAGGGAACATCTCGCTCGCAGGAGTGTCTTCTGTGACAGCTCAGTCACAAATGAGCAGCGGGAACACCGGCTCTATCACCATGGAAGCTCCACATGGAGACATCCATGTCAATGACGCCTACGTCTATACCTCAGCCCAAGGAACGGGAGCACTTGGCGGAATCCAGATCACAGCGAATAATCTGCTCATGCAAAATGGTGCGTCGATTGGAGGAAATAATTTCACCACACAGGTTGCTGAGCCCATTGCCATCACGATTCACCATCGCCTCAACCTTACTGGTGGTTCGATTATCGAAACAGCCACACCTGGATCTGCCAAAGCGGCAGACTTAACTATCAGGAGTCGCGATGTAGCACTCACTGAGCACAGTATGCTTATCACAAGCACAATCAGCTCCGGTGATGCAGGCCGGCTCAGTCTCGTCACAGATAACCTGCAACTGACAGATGGCGCACAACTTTTAAGCGGAAGTCTTGTGGTTGCCAACTCAGGGGAAATTCCAGTCGGCCATGGCGGGGCAATCAGCGTCGAAGGCCTCACAAATTCGGGCACCGCGGTACGAATTGCTGGAGGAGAGAGCGGCGTCTTTACCGACACACAAGGTAGCGGCGTAGCTGGTAATATTTTCGTGAAGGCCACCTCACTCATGTTACAAAACGGTGGTGCGATCTCTGCAAAAACAACCGGTACGAGCCAGGCCGCGACCGGCGGATCCATCATCATCCAAGCCACGGATCGGGTAGCGCTGACGCACCATGCCTCGATCGCCGCCAGCAGTATCGGCACAGCCGCCGGCAATGCGGGTGACATCACGCTCAATGCTGGCCAGCAATTGGAAGTGCGAGACGGCTCTTCCATCACTACGGCTACCGAGTCAACGCAGGCAAATGGAGGCAATATCACCATTCAGGCCATCGACCAGGTCCAGTTCGTGAATAGCACCCTCAGCACCTCAGTTCGTGGCACCGACGGCAGCGGCGGGAACATCTTCATCGATCCAAAGGTGGTGGTCTTGCAGGGTAGTACTGTCACTGCGCAAGCGGTCGGAGGGGCCGGTGGAAACATTACGTTCGTCACTCCCCTGTTCTTGGCTGACTCTGCCAGCGTCGTGAGCGCCTCCTCGCAACGCGGCCCCAGTGGCACCGTGACGATTCAATCGCCGACGTCGAATTTGAGTGGCGCAGTCGGTCAACTCGTGTCCAAGATTACGCCGACTCAGATCCTCATACAAAACCGTTGCGTTGCGTCGACTCCTGGTGCGAGCAGAGCACCTTTATCCTCGCTGGACGGGATACCCTCCCCGCCGAACCAGGTGGATGGATCAATAGCCCAGTTTCGATGGAACACTGGACGGGAAAAGATACGGAGCATGCCTGTGGCCTGAGAGCAAAGAGTGATCAGAAGTCATCACCAGTCAATGGCTACCGGCGAAAGACAAGCACCGTGCTGTCGCTCCGACGGCTGACGCCGCCGGGTTTCTTAGTGCGAACATTTGCAAATCGACTCCACAGGCTGCTCCTCCTAACTGTCCATACTTGAGACACACGCTCTTCACGGCGTGAGGTGCTCAAGATGATATGGGGCGTATCCATTTAGATTCAGCCTGAATCTTTTTCGATTCAGCTTCCCTCCTCAGCTCGCGCATGCGCAACGAGCCATCCTCCCAGGCAAAGCGGCATAATCCACGCCATAGCCTACGTATTTCGATCATATGTGGGACCGTCCATGTGGCACTGGTGATATGGCCTGCATTTTGCTGTTACTAACAGAGCATAGGGCCGGAAGGCCTAGCAAGCGATCACGATGAAAATCGTAGCGCTGATCAATCTCAAAGACTATGCTCGATTTGTCGCTCTCAAGCCGCGATTGCTGAAAAACACCGGCTCCGATAGAGAACATGAGGATAAGCCAGAGGAACGACTATCGACGTGCTGCATCGTGCCCTGACTCAGCTGAGTACAAAAAGCCATGGCGAGGATATTACATCTTGACTTGAGCCGAAGGAATCTATACTACAGGGCCCAAAGGCTGATAGCTAGGATCTAAAAGAAGGAACTGGAGCCATCGGCGCTACGGCAAATGATTGGGTTAGCATAGCCGATGCGATAAAGAAAAGAAAGCTCACCGCGAGGGTACATATGTAATGTTCGAACCTCGAATACTTGTATATGGCGAAAATGCAGATTTAAGAGTCAAACGACTAGTTTGCGATGCAGAAGCTGGCCTGGACATATCGCTCCGATATCTACGAATCGCCGCATCTACACGAAGGAGGCGTGACATGAAGGGGAATAGAGGCAGATGGCTTCAATACGGTGCAGGGATGTTCCTTTTATCCTCAGTTTTTGTTTTCACAGGATGCGCAAATAACCAAAAGGCAGCAATGATGTGCGAAGTGGAGTCTAAACCGATGGTTGCATAAGAAATCGGGCTGTACTTGTCCCGCAGGGACCAACGTTCATAGACACTCTATAATTTTTTGAGTGCTCAATATGCCGCAAATGATTCAATAATTCAGGTTTCAAGATCAAGTCAGTGGTCCAACGATACCTAGGCCTTGATATGAACCTTATCCCCTTTAAGATTCTCTTTGACACTAGATGTTTTTTTACAATTCTCCTCATGACATTTGCGTGGCCAACAGTCGAGACATCGTCCGCTCTGGCTCAGGTAACCACGGCCATCACACCGACTACGCGGGAGGTGGCGATCTTGGCACCACTGTCAACGGTAGGTGACCAGGTGGTCCAAGATTACGGGAGGAACTAGGCCGGACAATGGTACGAATCTCTTCCACAGCTTTGGCCAATTTAATGTGGGGCGCAGCAGTACCGCTCGCATTTTTCTTTAATACGACACCCTCGCTCCAAACCGACAATATTCTGAGTCGGGTTACCGGAGGATAACCCTTCGGAACATTTTCGGGACCATTGATTCTTCAGAGTTATCCGGGTGCAAATATCTTTTTGATGAATCCAGCCGGGGATCGTATTCGGACCCAGCGCGACCTTAAACGTTCAATGTCCTTCGGTTGCCTTTACCACTGCTGACTACTGCGACTCGCGGAGCGAACAAGTAAAACGCAGGAATCTTCCATGCTAGACCCGACAGCAACAAGTCTCTTGAATACTGCCTCTATTCACGGCATTTCGGTTTCCTTGTAACGCCATCCGGAAGCCATCGAGATTCAAGGCAGCAAATTGACCGTTCAACCTGGTCAATAGCTTGCTTTTATTGGGGGGTAATATCACAGTTCAGTCCGGCATGCTTGGCAACAGCGCCGATCCGCCCCCTTTCAGCACCGGGCAAGCAAATTCTGATCGCTAGCGTCGCGTCACCAGGCGAGATGCTCGCTGGAACTTTCAGTCAGGCTCCTGATCTACGGGGATAGTTTTGGAGAGCTTGGTAGGGTTTGGGGTACAAAAAACTCAAAGATTGACGCCAGTGGTGAAAGTGGCGGGAGAATTCTTGTCAAGGGAGGTCGCCTATTGGTTGATGACTCAACGATCTCCGCGAATAGTACCAAAGCTGCCGAGTCAGGCGCTGGTCGCCGCCTCGACCCATCGTGGTTAGGCATCGGCATTGAGATTGAAATAGCTCAAGATGCCATCATTGACAATGGCTCAGTGATCGAAACCAATGTGGAATCGGGAGCGCGGCATGGGTCGGGGGGAGTCCGTATTACTGCAAATGGCGTCACTATTTCTGGAGGGCCTAAAATCCTCAGGTTCCTTGAATCGAACCCTGAGGCCAAAATTCCATTTGCTGGGATCAAATCGACTATAGAATCGCAGAGCACGGCAGACCGAAGCGGCGATATCACGCTTGAAGCCAGATCTATTCACATTAAGGATGTTGCACAAATAGCAACGCAAACAGCTGGCAAGGGAAACGCTGGTCAGATTGTCTTGAAGGCTTCAGAAAACGTTAACCTAAACGTTGCAAGGATAAGTTCTATTTCGACGACCTCTTCCGGAAACGCTGGCAATATCACGATCAGCAGTGATCATGGAAATGTCCATGTCACCGCAGGAACCATTACTACCCAAACTATTAATAGCAGCGGGAAAACAGGCGATATCAGATTGGCTGCGTCACAAGGGAATATTTACCTTGATACTGGAACGGTGTTCACTTCATCCCAAGGAAATGGGATTATCGGAGGCATTCAGATCACGGCCGATAATCTATTCCTGCTGAACGAAGCTTCAATATCGGGAAACAATTTTACCACGCAAGTTGCTGGAAACATTTCCATCGAAATCAAAGACCGCCTTGACATCAGGGGAAATTCACGTATCGAAACGGCCACACCCGGATTCACCAATGCTGCAGATTTGATTATTAAGAGCCACGAGATTGAAAATACCAGAAGGGAGTAGGTTGGTCACCAGCACGGTTAGTTCTGGTGATGCGGGGCGGCTTAGTCTCTTCACAGATAATCTTCAACTTACAGGAGGTGGAAGACTCTCAAGCAGAAGTAGTATCGTCCCTCGTTCAGGAAAATCTTCCCTCAGGCCGTGGTGGAGTGATCAGCATTGAGGGTTACAAGAATCTGGGCACGTCTATGACTATCGATGGGGCCGGGAGCAGTATCTTCACCAATGCTGAGGGCACTGGTCCAGCTGGAAACATTGATGTGAGAGCCACCTCGGTTACGATCCAGGATGGAGGGAAGATATCGGCTGAAACGACCGGCACCAGTTCGAACGCTACCGGCGGCTCAATCATCGTAAACGCGACGGATCAGGTGATTCTGACCAACGGCGGTTCCTCACGGCCAGCAGCACAGGGCCAGCAGATGCAGGGAAATATCTTCATCAATGCCGGTCAGCAGCTAGACTTGCTTGACAATTCTTCAATCACCACAACCACCCAATCAGCGCAGGCCAACGGCGGCAATATCGACATCAGAGCCGTCGATCGTGTGCGTCTCGTGAACAATAGCGCGATCAGCACTTCCGTTAAGGGCGCAGAGGGCAGCGGAGGGAACATCTTTATCGATCCGAAAGTGGTGGTCCTGCAAGGCAGTACCGTCACCGCGCAAGCAGTCGGAGGCACTGGAGGGAATATTACATTCGTCACTCCCCTCTTCTTAGCTGACTCAGCCAGCGTTATCAGCGCCTCATCGCAACGTGGCGTGAGTGGCACCGTGACCATTCAATCGCCGACGTCCAACATCAGCGGCACAGTCGGCCAGCTCGTGTCGAAAACTAGCCCACCCCAAGTACTGCTGCAGAACCGATGCGTTGCCTTGGCAGGGGGCGAACAGAGTACCTTTCTTCTCTCCGGTCGGGACACACTCCCTGCCGAACCAGGCGGATGGCTCGGTAGCCCAATTTCCATGGAACACTGGACGGGAGAGGATAGGAGCATGCCTCTGGTTTGATGGTGCGAAGACAGAATGGATTACACATCCATTACTGTCTGCAAAGAACGATCCCACAATTCTCTCTCTGCGACGACTGACCCCACCAGGATTTCTGGTGCGGGCGTTTGCGACCGGCTCTACAGGCTGCCCTTCATGACAGTCGGCCCTGGTATATCGGTGCGTCGAGCCCGGCGTCAGTATCTCTTCCCAGCATTCCTGTCCAGCGGTTTGCTGATGGCAACCCTCGTGACATCCTCGCCGGTTTTTGCGCAGGGAGCTCCTCAGATCACTCCTCCCGTCTTCGATCCCACACTGCGATCCGGTGAGCCCCCTGCCCCACTGAAAAAAGAATTCACACCTCCCTCCATGCCTCCACCGAGCCCCGTGCTGCCACCGGTGCCACCGACATCACCGGAGGACGGTGCGCAGCAACAGCTCGGCCAGATCCAAGTGTTTGTGAAGACGATCCATGTCACAGGGAATACCGTCTTCTCAATCGAGGAAATCAACGCCGTCACCAAACCCTATGAAAACCGCAGCCTGCCACTGAAGATCTGGAACAGTTACGGCTCGCACTCACACTCTTGTACGTCAACAAGGGCTATATCACGTCCGGTGCCGTCATCCCTGATCAAGACGTGAAAGATGGGGTGATTCAGATCCAGATCGTCGAGGGGGGCCTGTCACGAATCGACATCGAAGGAACCAACTGGTTTCGGCGGGGTATCTCAGTGACCGCATTGCGTTGGGGGCCGGTCCCCCGCTGCAGATGGAACCGCTCCAAACGACGATTGCAATTACTCCAACAAGATCCCCGCATTGAACGGATCAATGCCGAACTGCGTCCCGGCGACCAGCGCGGCGAAAGCATCTTGAACGTCAAAGTCAAAGAACAGAGCCCCTGGAAGATGTGGCTCGAGTTCAGCAACTACCAAACACCGGCCGTCGGAGCCGAGCGAGGGCTGATGACGGTTGCCCATCAAAATGTGACCGGTCACGGAGATCCCCTGAGCATCACCTACGGCGGCTCGCGCGGAGTGCATCCTGTTATCGATGTTGCCTACACGCTCCCGATCAACCGCTATGACACGACTTTCACCGCCTCTTATCGTCGGAACGAATTCGCCGTCGTCGAGAGTCAATTTCGAGCCCTGGACATCAACTCCACATCCGAAATCATCGGATTCACGCTCCGGCATCCGCTTTATCGAACGCTGACCGATGAACTGGCCATCGCCATCACGGGCGAACGCCTCTACAATAAAGTGACGTCTATTTTTGACAACCCTGGCTCACCGTCGCCATTTATCAACGGCTCATCGGACACCGGCGTCAGTTCCGTGAGCGCTCTGCGCTTCGTTCAGGAGTACGTACATCGCACCGCCACGTCGGTCATCGCAGCACGCTCACGCTTTTCCGTGGGTCTGGACGTCTTGAATGCCACCACGAATTCCGGCATCTCACCGAGCGGTCCTTTGCCGGACGGCCGCTTCTTTTCCTGGCTGGGACAGCTCCAGGCTGTTCGACGGTTTGACGACTGGTGGGGCATGCAGCTCTTGGGACAGTTTAATTTGCAATTGGCCAACGACCGGCTCTTCCCGTTGGAGCAGATTCCCCTGGGAGGACGATTCAGTGTCCGTGGGTATCGCGAAAATACATTAATCCGAGACAATGGCTTTCTCTTTTCCGTCGAATCGCGATTTCCGCTCATCCGGTATGCCAGTGGCGAACCGCTCTTGCAGTTTGCTCAATTTGTGGACGTCGGTCGAGCCTGGCAAACCAAAGGCGAAACTCCCGATCCCCAGACCTTAGCAAGTGTCGGACTGGGATTGCGTTGGGCTGTCTTGCCGAGAGATCGAGCGAGGTTTGAACTCTATTGGGGGGTGCCGCTCAATCACGTGACCCATCCTGCCGGCAACCTCCAAGACCATGGCATCCATCTCCAGGCAGTGGTCCAGGTCTTCTAATGACGAGAGACTCCATGCCGACCTTCAATCGATCATTTATTCAGTTCGTTCTACGAGGAACCATCATACTGTTGTTGGCAACCATGCCGGTTCTCCTCGTGACACGATCAGACTCTCACGAAACATCTTCTCCTGCCGGCCTAGCCATGAAAGAAGGTGCCCAAGCTTTTGAACGTGGAGCATTCGGTGAAGCGTTGTCTCATTGGAAACAGGCCATGGAGCTCTACAAGGGTTCCGGAAACGCCCCGGCACAGGTCGAGGCCCTGGTCCTCTCGGCTCAGGCCTCCATGGGTTTGGGACAATCCAAACAAGCACTCCAGTCGCTGGAACTGGCGCTTGCGCTCGTACAGAAGAGTAGTGATCCGCTCATAGAAGCTCCCATCCTTGGGCATCTGGGACGGATATACTTGGCCCTGCGGCAACTTCCCGAGGCGTCGGAATACCTCCAGCAAGCAGCCGACATCGCGAAACAAGCAGAAGGCCTCGCCGCTCATGGCGACCACACTGAACGATCTCGGCATTCTGTCGGTATTGAAACAGCAGGACAAGGACGCACTGGACGCATTTCAGGAGAGCGTGTCTCACGCACAGAGCGCCGGACTTCTCCTGCTCGCAGCAACAGCCCGCACGAACGCCGCGCGAGTCCTGCTGCGACTCGGCCAACCAGCCAACAGTCGCGTAGCCCTCGACGACGCGCTTGATCACTTACAGGACTTGCCCCCATCTCGTGATCAATCACTCGGCTTGATCGGCATCGCTCTGGCCTACCAACGCCTCACCCCTCAGCTGCCGCAGGCTCATGACCCGCTCGTGCTGCGAACCGCGGGCGTGCTCCAGGAAGCGGCCACCCTCGCTGAGCAACAGGGCGACAAGCGGACGCTGTCCTATGCCCTCGGATATCTTGGACATCTCTATGAAACAGAATTTCGCATGGACGAGGCGTTGCAGTTCACCAGGCGGGCACTGTTCGCCGCGCAAGCCGTGGATGCCCCCGAGTCACTCTATCGTTGGCAATGGCAGTTAGGGCGCCAGCTGGCCGCGACGGGTCAGCTGGATCAGGCCATCGCCTCATACCGGCAAGCAACCGTGACGCTTCAACCAATTCGTGTTGAACTCGCACAAGCCTCTTCTGAAGATCCGACAGTCGGCCAAGACACCGTGAAGCCTCTGTTCTTTGAGCTGGCCGACCTCTTGCTCCAGCGAGCCTCACTGACGGAAGACGCCAAAGCAGCCGAAGGGTATTTGCTCTCCGCTCGCGATGCGATCGAGGCGTACAAAACAGCTGAGTTACGGGACTATTTCAAAGATGACTGTGTCGACGCCGTGCGGTCCAGGCTGACCACATTCGATCGGTTGTCCCCGGACACCGCCGTGATCTATCCCATTATGTTCAGTTCACGGCTGGAACTGCTCATGAGCCTTCCGTCCGGTCTGAAGCGTATCTCAGTGCCCGTGACTGCTGAGCGATTGACACAGGAAATCCGCGAATTTCGCCGCCTGATTGAAAAACGTACGACCCGTGAATATGTGCCCCATGCACAACAGTTGTACGACTGGCTGATCCGCCCGCTCGAAACTGACCTCTCACGGTTGAACATCACCACGTTGGTCTTCGTGCCGGATAGCGCCCTTCGGACCATTCCACTGGCTGCGCTCCACGACGGTGCATCGTTTCTGATCAACAAGTTCGCGCTCGCCATGACACCCGGCTTGACGTTGACCGACCCACGACCGCTGAACCGCGACAAGCTCCGGTTTCTCACAGCGGGCCTTACCAAATCGGTGCAGGGATTTCCCCCTCTTCCCTACGTCGCAGACGAGGTTGAATCCATCCAACGGCTCTACAAGAGCGACCAACTGCTTAACAACGCCTTTCAAGCCTCCAGACTGGAACGGGAATTGCGTGAAGGACGGTATGGAGGCCTGCATATCGCCACGCACGGCAGGTTCTCGACTGAGGTGAACGATTCGTTTCTCCTGACCTTCGATGGGAAACTGACGATGCAGACCCTCGACCAACTGATCGGCCTCTTTCGGTTCCGGCAAGAGCCACTGGAGCTATTGACCTTGAGCGCCTGCCAAACCGGTGTCGGCGATGATCGTGCCGCGCTTGGCCTAGCCGGCGTCGCGCTGAAGGCCGGAGCCCGCAGCGCCTTGGCCACCCTCTGGTTCATCAATGACGAAGCCTCGGCAACACTGATCTCTGAATTTTATCGACAGCTGCGCAATCCCGCTCTCTCGAAAGCCGTGGCGCTCCAACGTGCGCAGTTGAAGCTGTTGAGCGACAGGATTTATGAACATCCGGCCTACTGGTCGCCATTTCTGTTGCTCAATAACTGGCTGTGAAAGGAGAATCACCGTGAGGCGCTTATTGATCATAGGGTTGAGCCTTTTCCTGACCATCGCGGAAGTCTACCTCCTCGACGCCGCAGATACGCCGACAGCGGCGACGGCCGGTCAACAGGATGACCAGCAACCTCCCATTTACACACTGCCCAAGAAACTGACTCCTCGCGCGCGAGTCGGAGGCACATTGCGGGGGACCGAAGGCCATGAGCCAGAACTTGTCGCGTTAGTGCCTGACCACGTAGGCCTGACTGTGAGACAAACACCCACACTCAATTGGTACCTCTCAAAACCAACGGCCTATCCCTTACGATTTACACTCAACGACACCCAAAAAATTGCCCCCCTCTATGAAGGCCCCCTTCCTACTCCCATGAAAGCAGGGGTCCAATCGGTTGATCTCAAGACTCTAGGACTCACGCTTGAACCGAACGTCCAATACCGCTGGTTCGTATCGGCCAGGCGCAACACGGACTCCTACTCGGAAGATATCGTCGCCGGTGGGATGATCGAGCGATGCGAGTTCAGCGAATGCTTGACAATCACCTCAGTGAACCTGACCTGCGACCGGGACAGCGTGCGCACCAATGCCCTCATCGGCTTCTGGTACGATGCGATGGGCTGTGTCTGTTCGTTGATCGAAAAAGAACCAGCGGACCCGTCGCTTCGGAGGCTGCGCGCGGCCCTCCTGAGGCAAGTTGGCCTCAATGGCGTAGCGGACTGGGATCTCAGATCCATTCAGGCCACGAGTAAATAGATCTTCACACGCAACTCCTCGTTTATGTATTCAAGAGGAATACATCGTGTGGCTCTCGGCGTCGATATCTCCGTCAACAACAGCTCCAATCAGCCGACACCATTGCGACCCTGGGTTCGCTCCAATCACCTGAATCATATTTGATTCAGGCTGAATCTCTTTAGATACACCCTGATAGGAGATTGTTCTTCGAGACCGACAAGGTCCACATGTCAACTGCCTCCTGAAAAGGCAGTGGTCACTGATGCAACGGACTATTTGAATTCTACAATAGCCATGGTACAGAGCTTGCTGTATCACAATCGTACAAGCGCATTCTATCCGTGGTACTCGTTTGAGGTAAGCTCGAAAAAGTGGACGCCTTCAACCTACAATGAGAGGGCTGGAGGTGTGAGATGGAACAGGTCCCGCGACAGCAGTATACGAAGGAGTTCCGGGAGCAGGCGGTGCGGCTGGTCTTGGAACAACAGGTGACGATTCCGGAGGCCGCCCGACGCCTCACCATGTCGGGCAGAACTCTCGAGCGCTGGGTGGGTCGAGCGCGGCAGGGCCAGCTTGCGACGCTGGGAGAAAACCGACGGCCTGTGACAGAGCTGGAGGCTGAGCTGTCCCGACTCAAACGGGAACTCGCTGAGGCGCGGATGGAGCGCGACATCTTAAAAAAAGCCACCGCGTACTTTGCGAAGGCGCAGCTGCCCGGTACGCGTTGATGAGGACGCTGCGTACGCACTATCCGCTGAGTCTGTTGTGCCGGGTGCTGGAGGTGTCTCGAAGAGGGTACTATGCCTGGCTGCATCGGCGTCCGTCAAAACGAGCGCAGGAGAATGCGCGGCTGGAAGTGGCGATCCAGGCCGCCCATGTGCGCACCCGACAGACCTATGGGCCGGAACGGCTGCAAGCCGAACTGCGTGCGGACGGGTTCCCTGCTGGGGTTGGGCGTATCAAACGACTGCGAAAGAAATTGGGCCTGCGCTGTCAACAAGTCCGCCGGTTCACGACCACCACGGATTCGACGCACGCCCTACCAGTAGCGGAGAATATCTTGGCCCAAACATTTCTTGCCACACGACCGAACGAGACCTGGGTCACCGACATCACGTACGTGCCAACCGCGGAAGGCTGGTTGTATCTGGCTGGCATTAAGGATCTGTTCACCTGCGAAGTCGTCGGGCATGCGATGGGGGCCCGGATGACGACGGCGTTGGTGAGCCAGGCACTGGGAGCGGCGGTGTGGGCGAAGCGCCCACGCCCGGGACTGATCCACCACTCCGATCGTGGCTCGCAGTATTGTGCCCAGGACTATCAGGATCAGCTGCGGGAGTTCGGCCTGATTCCGTCCATGAGTCGGAAGGGGAACTGCTATGACAACGCCCCGATGGAGAGTTTCTGGGGGACGCTGAAGAATGAACTGGTGCATCATCGTCGCTACGAAACCCGTGAGCAGGCTCGGCGCGAGATCACGGAGTACATCGAGCTGTTTTATAACCGGCAGCGGCGGCACTCCCGACTGGGAAATTGCTCGCCCGCGGCATTTGCCCAGCAGTGGGCCCGTCAGCAGTCGGCGGCGTGAGGCTGCACTTCATGGCGTCCACTCTTGACAACCGGGGTCAGTTCTCACTGAGCGGATGTAGAGATGCGTTGATGGTTCGTGACTTGCAGTTGCAGTATCGAGCCCGAACAGGACCACCGATAGCTGAATCATGACACGATCGACCTGCAGTAAGAGCATTGCACAGAGGTCACTCGCCGCTCTAGGTCACAACCGTTACCACATCATCCATCGCATGGGACGAGGAAGGCATAACAAGAAACATCCTTACCATGTTGCAGCTCGCCGGCAATCAGCAGCATATCCCCGTGGCGCCCAGAGGAGTCCTCTGTCCCGCTTACCCGCTTCTAAACCTCCTCCCATCTCCACAGTGTGATGCGGTTCGCAATCTCCACGCTGTCGACATTCCTATGTCCACACTCATGAAGCCTGGATGTGGGCAAGACCATCGAGGAACCTTCTTCAGAGCTTGTAGCAGTTGGCGTCGAGAGTGATATGGCACACGATCAACACATTCTTTCCATTGTTGGCCTGGCACTCGTTGCCATCTCCATCGTGGCGGTTTTTCCTTTAACCGCCCTGGCAGAAGAACCGAAGAACGAAGTAGATCACCCGCTCAACCAAGGCATCCCCGACGAACTGCAACTACTCACGGAAGAAGAAACGGTCAGTGTCGCGTCGCGCTATGAGCAGCCTATCTCTCAAGCACCGTCGAACATTTATGTGATCACTGACGAAGATATTCGTCATTCAGGCGCCACTGACCTACCGACCATTCTGCGTCGTGTCCCAGACATTAGGATCATGCAAGTCCCCGGCGCCGAGTTCATAGTCACTCGGTGGCTCAGTGGATTTGGAAATGCCTCCTACCAACAGATCGGTCAGACATTCGTAGGAACCGGCGGCGGGTCCCGCTTGGAAGGTGAATGCCGGGTTACGGGATGAGTGGGATAACGGCCTGAGTCGCGAGGCAACTGTTTACTATGTCACAGCAGCCACCTATCCTGTTATCGAGACCTACCAAACTCTGGCACTATTCGGTGCTACCGGACCGAAGTCTCGTGTGGACGGCTACACTTTGCTCAACCTTCGAGGCGCGTACAGGTTTTGGAAGCAGCAAGCGGCGGGAGGATACGTACGGGACGCCGAAGTAGCAGTTTCCACTTTTAGCTCATTGAACAACAAGCACAAAGAACATCCCTTGGACAATACGATCGGCAGCTGAGTCATGGGCTGGTTAACTGTACGATTTGAGCGGGACTCGTCGAGAGTGAGAACGCGCTCTCATGCGACATTTTGATAGCTCTATGGATTCGTCTTTTCCAGTATCTTGAAATTCTGCCAGAGTGACACGATGATGACGGAACTCCCCTTCAGAAGCCGAGGAAAGAGAAACTTGCGTTCGCTGCATATCTGGCTGGGGTCCTTCATACTCATGGCGCTCTCTTGTCCTGCCCCTCCCCAGGCCACCGCTGCCGGCACCGAGATCGCCATACTCAAATCATCCGACCTGAAGGCCTATAGTGAGGCCGTCGAAGGATTCAAGGCGACAGCGCCAGGCGATGCAACCTATATCGAATATGATCTGCGCGGTGATCTCGAGCGGGGGAAACACCTTGCCAGGAAGATTCGCGCGACGAACTCTTCTGTCGTGGTCGCGGTCGGCTTGAAGGCGGCACTGGCGGCGAAATTAGAGATCGTGGATATCCCGATTCTCTATATGATGATTCTCGACCCCATGAAATATCAGCTCACTGCTGCCAATATGACCGGCGTCCTCCTGGACATTCCGGCGGACCGACAGTTCAAGGTCATACGTACGTTCCTGCCCACCCTGCATCGGGTCGGCGTGATGTACGATCAAGACAAGACGGCGGCCAAGCTGAAGGAGGCGGAGTCGCGAGCAGCCACCCATGAGTTTCAATTGCGAGGTTTTCCGGTCGAGAACGAAAAAGAGGTTCCGCAGCAACTCCGGTCGCTCTTGTCAGAATCGGAAGCCTTATGGCTCATTCCTGACTCAACCGTGCTGACGGATGAATCGATCCGCTTTATCCTCCAGTCTGCGATAGCCAAGCACATTCCTGTCATCGGCTTTTCATCCGAGTTTACGCGCCTCGGCGCGCTGCTCAGCATGTCCATCGATTACGGTGAAGTCGGTCGTGAAACCGGGCTCTTGGCCAAGCGCATCGTGAACGGCGAACAACAGTTGCCACTCAAGCCAATCTCTGTTCAACGGATCAGAATCACGGTGAACCAGAAGACGGCGCGGTATTTGGGCATCACGATTCCAAAAGAACTCGACAGTCTAATCGACGAAACGTACTGAGCGGTCCACAATGGAAGCCCTACACCCAAACCGACAGGAGGTCACACCGGGAAAGCCGACTCGCTTCGTTGGCCTACGCATAAAGTTTGTGGTGTTTTTCAGCCTCATTCTCATCATGACCTGTTCGTCCTTGAGTTGGTATTTCATTGAAACCAGGCGTAAGGCCATGACCGACAACCTAGAGGAACTCGGAAGCATCTTATTGACGAATACCGTACGCAATGAACACTTTCGAATTGCCGGCGTCGTCCTGGAGGATCGCACAACACTCGGTCAATTCATGCAGAGCCTGATGGCCATCGACCATGTCGTCTACGTGATCATCACCGCCTCAGACGGTCGTATCCTGGACCGACAAAGCAAACGACTTCGACGATCCTCCAATGGATCATCTCCACCCTCAGAACAGCCGCTCTACCCAGACGATCGAATCTCACAATCGCTGCTCCAGGCTCCGTTAACAGCTCCACTCATGACGAGGCTTGTACAGTCCTCGGAGCAGACATTGGTTCCTCAGGATGATTCCTCGGACTGGCTCCTCTCCTTTTTCGTCAGAAAAGAAACTCTGTTCGACTTTGCGATACCTATTCTTCGGGAATTCTCGGCTACTCCTCCCATCCCTCAGCTTTCGATTGAATTGGAAGAGAAAACAGGCTCTACTCTCCCAATACACACCTCTCCGGTGGTTGGCCTCGTACGCATCGGAATCACCGACATGCAGGCTAAAGAAGCCCTGTTGGTGATCGTCCGCAATGTCTCGATCCTTACCCTGCTCATCATCGCGGGAGGCATTCTTGGTGCTCATCTGTTGACATCGCGTATTACGACGCCGCTACGAAGTCTCGCCAACTCTGCTCGACAACTCGCACAGGGCAACGATGCACCCGTTCGGCTCATGATATCCACCAACGATGAGGTTGGTGAGTTGACACATGTGTTCAACGACATGACTCAGTCTTTGCATGATCGCAATCAAGCTATCACCATGAATCTTGAGACGATCCGGCGACAAGTCACGCAGTTGACTACGGCGCATCAGGCCAGCACCGCAATCGCAAGCGCCAGCATGTTCGACATGGATCAGCTGCTCGACTCGGTACTCCAGCTGCTCGCTGAGAATCTCGGTTTTTCCAGGATGGCGGTAATGCTTAACCATCCGGAGAGGAACTGTACTTCCTTCGCGAGAATCATTGGAGTTTCGCCAGAACTTGCAGCGGCAGCATATCGGTTTGACATACCCATCATCAGCGGCACTATCGGAGCAGATATAGTCACCGAGCGAAAGCCGGTATTGATCCATGACATCGAAACCGTCGCCTATCGCATGTACCCTCCAACACTCGACTTGATGCGCCGTGTCGGCGTGCGATCTTTTGTCGCTGTGCCGCTCCAGAGTCATGGCAAGATCCTCGGCTACCTGGGTGGTGACCGAGGTTCTCGCCAATGTAGCGAGGAGGATCTCCATATTCTGCTGACGATCGCCGGCCACGTGGCGGCCGCCATCGATAATGCCAAGGCCTACTCTGATCTAGCGGAGCTAACGCAGCATCTGGAAGAGCGTATCGAGCAACGGACCGACGAGCTGTCGCGCGCCAACACACAGCTCCAGGACCATGATCGGCATCGGTCAACGTTTCTCTCCGTCGTCTCACACGAGCTGCGAACGCCCATGACGGCGATTCGAAGTTTTGCAGAAAATATGTTGGACGGCGTGACGGGGCCGCTGACCGAACTGCAACATACCTATCTCACACGTATCCAACACAATGTCGCCCGCCTTGGGAGAATCATCGTGCAATTGCTCGATTGGTCGCGTCTCGATACCGAAAGCGTCCAGCTTCGTTTGGAGGAAGTCTGCATCCACCAGATCGCAACGATCACGGCTGACAGCTTACAGATGGTAGCCGGAGAGAAAACCGTAACCCTTACCGTGGCGTCGGCCGAGTCGCTTCCACCCGTTCAAGGCGATCGCGACAAATTGGAACAAATTCTGTGGAACCTCATCGGGAATGCGATTAAATTCACCCCGGCTGGCGGTCGTGTGACGGTGGAGTTTTGCGTGTCGCCACCGGGCTTCGTACAAACGTGTATTGCCGACTCCGGCTGCGGGATCGAACCGTCCCACTTGCCGAACATTTTCGAGGAGTTTTCCAGGGTGCCGTCAGCTATGCCCACGTCACAGGGTGCGCAACTTGGCCTCTGTATTACAAAGACGCTCGTCACCATGCATCGCGGACAGATCTGGGTAGAGAGTCAACCAGCGGTCGGGTCACGCTTTTATTTCACGCTCCCACTCGCTGGGTCACAGGATGAACCGAGCTAAACAACCTGACGAGCCAGTGGCATCCCAGTCGTGTGCGAGCCCAACGTTGTCTATTTTGAAAGGAGCGACAGACGATGCGCGCTAAAATTCTTATTGTCGACGACGACCCCGATATCCTCCTGAGCTTGCAGAATCGTGTCAGTTTTATGGGACACGAGCCCCTGACGGCGACGAACGGCAAGGATGCCTTGCGCTTGATTGGGGAAGAGGAACCAGATCTCGTCCTGCTGGACTTGAAAATTCCAGAGATTGCCGGGCTTGACGTGTTAAGGCAGGTCAGTGCGGCATCAGTTCCGAGCGAACCAACAGACGAGGAGACAGCCCAGACACCCCCCTATACGACCCCGCTGATCGTCATACTCACTGCATATGGAACCATCGAACTCGCTGTACAAGCTATGCAACTCGGCGCCTTCGACTTTGTGCCGAAGCCATTCACCTCGGACCACCTCACCGTCGTCATCAACAAGGCCTTGGCCACCGTCGCCCTCCACCGCCACGTCGATTCGCTCCGCAAGGAGGTCGATGATCAGTTCGAACCGATCGTCTCGACCAGCAAGAAAATGAGCGAACAACTGGCCGTGGCCAAACAGGCGGCGCCTTCCTCCGTGACTGTCTTGTTGCTCGGCGAAACGGGGACGGGGAAAGAAGTCGTCGCCCGCGCCATTCATCGGTGGAGCCCTCGCTCCACGAAACCGTTTATTGCCGTGAATTGTGCTGCTTTCCCTGAAAATCTATTGGAGAATGAGCTCTTTGGCCACGAGAAGGGCGCGTTCACCGGAGCCATCAAGCGGGAGCCCGGCAAAATCGAGATCGCCGAGGGAGGCACGCTGTTTCTTGACGAGATCGGCGACATGCCCCTCACCATGCAAAGCCATCTCTTGCGAGTCCTGCAAGATCGGACATTCTACCGTGTCGGCGGAACGCAAGAAGTACGCGCCAACGTGCGTTTTCTCGCCGCCACGAATAAAGATCTGAAACAGGCGATTCATCAAGGCACGTTCCGCGAAGACTTGTACTTTCGCCTTGCCGTGATTCCTCTCGCCCTGCCGCCGCTCCGGGAACGGATGGAAGATCTTTCTGCGCTTATCCACCATTTCCTCAACCGGCCCAGTAATGTGGGTCCGTGCAAACGCCTGACGCTCAGCGATGCCGCGTTCCAGGCGCTGCATCAGTACTCCTGGCCAGGCAACGTGCGCGAACTAGAAAACGTCCTCACTCGTGCATTGATCTTATGCCCCAGCGACACGATTGGACCGGAACACCTCGCATTGACTGCTCCAACGACTTCAACAACCACCACTCCCCCGGTGAATCCGGAGCCCAATACCGATATACTATTTTTCTCCTATCATAAGAGCATGGACGCCTATAGCCAGAAACTCCTTGAGGCGGCCTTGAATCGGAACGGGTGGAATCAAACGAAAGCGGCAGCCGAACTTGGTCTGCAACGGACCTACTTGACCAAATTGCTCCGGCAGAAGCAGATTCCAGGCAAGCCCCCTGCTGATCCCTCGGACTGAAGGAACGATACTCATAAAAAAGGTTTCATCTCGTCGTTCGATTTCTCACGATATCAGCGACCGCCGTTTCCCCACGTCCGCATCTAATTTGATCCAGCCTGGAATCCATTCAGATTCAGGTACACGTCGCCACAGCATGGGCCTCTCTGTGCAAGTGCTGAAAATATCAGGAGTAAGATGCCCGGCGCGCGTGGCCTAAGAAATGCTTAGTCCTTGGCATGAAGAAACGATCACCATGGAACTCGGACTTCATGATCGACACATCTCGATCTCCATGTGAATGAATCACGATGGAGAATGGAAAGGACGGGTATGAATATGCTGAGTGATGAGATGACTATGTTAACGATTTCAAGCGCGATATGTTTCGCAGTGGTGATGTTGGCGATGCTCATGCGAAAGACGTGACTCAATCTTGCCCGGCGCAGCTTGCGACAAAAGGAGGTGAAAGGTGATGATGATGTTGATGCTGTTGAACATTGGAGTGCTGGTGATCGGTGCGGTGTTCCTCATGTATGGGGCGCTTGGCCCTGACCGCAAGTAATCAAGGTGAAGCGACTTGTTTTGATCCCGCACCAAAGAAGTTTTCATCGCGAGAAATGGGTCTGGATGCGAGCCGGGATGAGGGTGCTCACCCCTCCGGCTCGCATCGAACAGGTCAAACACTGACACAGATCATTCAGTCCAATTTTGCTGGGGAGTCCTGCGTCGCAATCTTCCGGATCGATTCTCAATGCGTCAAGATCGGTCTTACCTATCAGCTACATTCGTTTCCCAGTCGAGCAAGCTTGGCTTGGAAAGAGAAGATAGGACTACTGAAGGGCACTATCCGCGCATCAATCACGATGACACGATGGTTGGCGCGCAACCTACACGAAGTGCGGTTTGGTCGGGGCGAGAGGATTTGAACCTCCGACATCCTGCTCCCAAAGCAGGCGCGCTACCGGGCTGCGCTACGCCCCGACAAGCTCTTCGCTTTCACAACTCTTAGAGCAACGGCACCACGAGCTGCAGGTCCTTATATACAGGAATGTTCCGATTGGTGTCCAGGCAACGCCTACAATTGGACCATGTGCCAGCACCGCGCGGCTCAGAGCCTTTCAGCGGCTAACGGTCGAAGCATGTCGGCCATGGCTCGAAATGCCTTAGCCCGATGGCTGATACGGTTCTTTTCTTCAGCCGTCAATTCAGCCAACGTACGACCGAGCTCCGGGACGAAGAACACGGGGTCGTACCCAAATCCTTGCATACCAACCGATGCTTCAGCAATAACACCAACAAGCGTGCCGGTGGCTACTCGAGTCTCTCCTCCCGGCATTGCCAAAGCGGCGACTGTTACAAACCGGGCAGTCCGCCTGGCCTGCGGCACGCCATCCAGTTCCTTGATCAGCTTCCTACAGTTGTCTTCGTAGGTGGCGCCTTCTCCTGCATATCGGGCCGCAAAGACGCCCGGCCTTCCACCCAACGCATCAACTTCGAGTCCCGTATCATCCGCGACCGACAGGAGGCCTGTCACAGCAGCGATCTCTCGTGCCTTTTTTCGTGCGTTCGCTTCACAGGTTTCACCGTCTTCTTCGACTTCCGGTGCGGTCGGGAAATCGGCCAGGGTACGGATGCGAATTCCAAGATCTCCAAGAAGAGCCGCGAGCTCCCTGACTTTGTCAGAATTTCTGGTCGCGAGGAGGATCTCTTTGATCGGGCTCTCAGTCGAGTGCACCGATCAGCTCTTTCTGAATGGCGGTTAATCGTTGGATGGCCTGCCAGCCGAAATTCAGAAACTCATCCATATCTTGCTTCGCGAATGGCGTACGTTCCGCCGTACCCTGTACCTCGACATACCGGCCACGACCAGTCATCACGAGGTTCATATCCACTTCCGCCATAGAATCTTCGGTATAGGCCAGATCCACCATCACTTCTCCGCCAACCTTTCCGACGCTGATGGCGGCCAAGTAATCGGTCAGGGGAATCTTCTTCAGGAGATCCCTTTTTTTCAGCACGGCGCAGGCATCCGCCAAAGCGATAAAGGCACCGGTGATGGACGCAGTTCTGGTCCCCCCATCCGCTTGGATCACATCGCAGTCGATCCAAATGGACCGCTCACCCAGTTGCGACATATCCGTCACCGACCGCAGTGCCCGTCCGACGAGGCGTTGAATCTCCAGAGTCCGGCCGCCTTGCTTTCCCTTGACCGCCTCTCGTGGCGATCGCTCATGAGTGGCACGCGGCAACATGGCATATTCGGCTGTCACCCATCCAGTCCCCTTGCCTTTGAGAAAAGGTGGCACCTTTTCTTCAACAGACGCTGTGCAAATAACCTTCGTGTCTCCCATTTCGATCAGAACAGCACCTTCGGCATGTTTGGTAAAGTTGCGGGTCACTTTCACCGGGCGAACCTGATCTCGGCGACGCCCATCGAAACGGACCAACCCTGAAATTGCGCTCATTCGTAGGCCCCTTCCTCAAGAGTAAGGTCGGAATTATAGTGAAGGCCCTAAGAAATCGCAAACCGATCGGCTGTCCCAGCATCGCCAGCGGTAGTAAGCGGTCAGACTCTCCCTACGTCTCCTAGTGGCCTGTAACACCTATTTATAGACTATACTCGTGTTCATGAACAACACGATTCTCCTGACGACACGTGAACGGATGGAACTGCGCCGACAAGCGAGAAGCCGGAGCGGGCGTGCCGACGCTGCACGGCGGGCCCGCGTCATTCTGCTCCTGGCTGAGGGGGCGACGTGGGCTGCCGTGTGTCACGCCGTGGAGTGCAGTCGCGGTTTTATTGCGACGTGGAGCCATCGGTTTGCCGCTGAGCGGGTGGCGGGACTGTATAGCCGTCATCGCGGGCAAGCTCCTCTGCGCGATACTCCGCAGGCAGAAGCCCGCATCCTGGAGGCTACGCGGCGAGCACCAGCCGACGGGGCGACGCACTGGAGTATCCGCAAACTGGCGGCCCACCTCGGGGTCAGCCACATGCGGGTCGCGCGGGTCTGGGCGAAACATCGACTCAAACCGCATCGGCTGGAGCGCTCTATGGCCTCTACCCATCCGGATTTCGAGACGAAGGCTGCGGACATCATCGGCCTGTATCTGAACCCTCCTCAGCATGCGGCCGTGTTTTGCGTGGATGAGAAAACTGCCATCCAAGCCTCGGATCGCAAAGATCCGGTGCTGCCCCTGTCGCCCGGGCGGGCCGAACGGCATGGGTTCGAATATTACCGGCACGGCACGCTCTCGCTGTACGCCGCGTTCAATACCAAGACAGGGGAAGTGTTGGGCAAGACGGCCCGGCACACCTCTGAACAATTCGTCGCCTTTCTGACGGACCTTGTGGCCAATCAACCCACCGGTCAAGAGATTCACGTGATCGCCTATAATCTCTCGGCCCACAAGACCACTCGTCACCGAGTTTCTGCAGACCCACTCACGGTGCACCTGCATTTCACGCCGACGTACTCCTCGTGGCTCAACCAGGTCGAACTGTGTTCGCGAAGATCGAGCGCGATGTCATCGCCCGAGGCGTCTTTACCTCGTCAAGGACCTCAGCAAAAACTGATGCGCTATATCCGTCACTACAATAAGCCCCTAAGATCGTGAAGTGGAAATACAGTGATCCGTCTCGACGCATCGGTCCACAATTACCCGTTACAGCCCTAGTTTGTACAAATCCCGCCCCACGCGTTTGGCGAATTCCGTACATCCCACGGGCATATAGCCCACCAACGCCAGCACTGATATCTGATCCTGATCGCAGCAGCTAACTCTGAAGACCGCTCTAGGTGAGAGGATTCCAACTTTCGCTCCCGCGAAACCACGGTATGAAGACTGGCTGACAATCCAAGACACGGGAGGAATGCGATGGCACACAAAGTGCAGAACTCTGTGACGTTCCTGCAGCACTCAGGTTATACTCCAATGAGCCGATAAAGAAGAAACGACACAGTCCTCGACCCAGACGACCCGAAGAATACCCGACTCATGGCAACCCTCCTAGACCAGACCACCCATCAAGCCCTGCTCGATAATCGTAACATTCTGGTGGTTGACGATGAAGAGTCGATTAGGCGCCTCCTCGCCTATTTGCTGCAATCTCATGGTTATACGGTCGACTGCGCCGCTGATGCCCGGGAGGCCCGGCAAAAGCTGAGCGACCAGCCTTTTGCCTTGATGCTGTGCGATGTCAATATGCCGGGAGAATCGGGCATGGACCTGGTGCGCAGCCTTCTCTCAGACCAGAACCATACAGCGGCAATCATGGTCACAGGCCTCGACAGCTCCGTCCTGGCCAATGCGGCACTCGACGGCGGCGCGTTCGGATATATCGTCAAGCCGTTCGAATCTAATGAAGTGCTCATCGACGTCGCCAATGCCCTCCGCCGCCGCCGGCTTGAGATGGAAAACCGCCTCCATCGTGAGAATCTTGAGGATGTCGTCCGAACAAGAACACTCGCGTTACAGCAAGCGTTGGACTGGCTCGAACGTACCGAAAAAGAGCTCCGACTGTCTCGTGAGGAAACCATTCAGCGGCTCGCCATTGCCGCGGAGTTCCGCGATAGCGCCACTGCTCAACATATTCAACGCATGAGCCACTACTGTGAGATGCTCGCGCGCAAAGCCGGCTTGTCGCCTGAACGATGCGACTTGATTCGGACAGCCAGCCCCATGCACGACATCGGTAAAATCGGCACCCCAGATCATGTCTTGCTGAAACCCGGCAAATTCACGCAGGAGGAATTCGGGGTGATCGCGCAGCACGCCGAAATCGGCTACAAAATCCTTAGCGGGTCGGATGCAGAGCTGCTGAAAGTCGCAGCCGTCATCGCCTACACCCACCATGAGCGCTTCGACGGCACGGGATATCCTCGCAAGTTGCAAGGCGAGGCCATTCCCATCGAAGGCCGCATTGCTGCGATTGCCGACGCGTTTGATGCCCTGACTACGCAACGGGTCTACAAGCCGGCCTTTGAAGTCAGTCATGCGATTGAGCTCATGCTCAAGCACCGGAGCGAACATTTTGACCCAGAGCTGCTCGACGTCTTTGTCGCATCTACCGAGGAACTAATGCGCATCCACGATCAATACGCAGACCGAGTGCACTCCAATACGTTCCGTCAACCATAAGCCTCTCCTCAGCTGACCCTACACATTGCTCGATTGTCGGCAATTCGTTGACCGACCGTGGCACCACCGCTATACTTTTTAAACCTAATTAAACCTACCGAATAACCTAGTGTGCTCCCAACCAGAGGGACCAGAGGCAGAAGGGATTGCCGAGTATGGCGAAAAAGTTGACGGCCGTTCGCAAACGTCTCCGGAACCGAAACTGGATCGCCTACCTCTGCGAATCCCTGGTGGCCTCGGGCACCATGCCGACCTGGGAAGCCGCCACCTATCTCACAGAGAACCTATTCGGAGAAAAGCCCAACCCTCGCCTCTTGACCCCTGCCAATCCGCACGAAGTGACTGCGCAATTGCTGCATCGCCTCTATCAACCGCTCGTCGAAGCCGCCTCTCGGGAAATCACGCTCCCCTCAGCCTCCCTGCTGTACATCTTCACCGACATCAGTCTCACCGGAAACTCCGCCGTACTCATTGTCTTGTTCCCGGGACCCAACAAACCGCAGCAGCTCTTGATGCTGGAAGCGGCCAAGGCATGGGACCTCGTATTCCCAGACGCCGAGTCGTTCAATGCCTGGGCCGAAGAGCGGTACCTGCAGCTTGTGCATGCGCTGCGCAGCAAGATGACGGAATTCGAGGACGATCTGCTGAAATCAGCCATGTAGGCTGCATCAACATCTCACTCCGCACGACAACTGTCAGGCCCTCCCACCGTCACTGACCCAGACTGACCACGGGGCGTGTCGGTGGGACACCGTTTCTCACCTATTTCGTAACAATACATCCCCCTGGCAAGGACAGTTCTGCGGGGCCAGCTATGGGAAGGAGTAAGAAGAGAGGTCCCCGGTGCCGACGACATGAACCCGTCGCCACCGGGGGTTGTTACATTGGTGGGCTAAGCAGCTTATGCTTATCCGCTTGTTTCAGCAGACCGCAAGAGCTTGCGATCACGGGCGTGCTGAATCTGCGCGTAGGCCGTAGGACCTCGGTTACTGCCAAGGCCGAGCAGGGTTTGAAAAGCGGCCCTCGGTTCACGACGACGGTTCGTGCGGAAGACGAATTCATCGAGATAGACCTGGAGCTGGCTGCGGCTGACGCCGTGGTGGGTGCCGACCAGCCAGCTCTGAAGGTTCCCGATCATCCGGTCGGCAAGCGGAACGACGGACTTGGCTCCTTGGCGCAACTGAAGCGGGGGCGGCTGCGTTCGTGGCACATGGGTATAGCCGCTCGCCGTGAGCACCCCGAAGCTCGAGAGGCCATCGGTGGAGATGGTGGTACCTGTGGCGATGTTTCTGGCAGCGAACTCCTTGATGGTGGTTCCTGCGAAATCGGGTATGACCTCCATCCGGACTCGACCGGACGCCCGTCCCCGCCGTTCGACTGCAACCAGAACCAGCGCGGCGTTGCGCCCTCTGAGCTGGCGACTGCCCCGCAGTCCTGTCTGAGTTCCCCCCACCCAGGTCTCGTCCATCTCAACCTCGCCGCAAAGCGGGTCCCGCGCCGCGTTCACCATCGCGCGACGGAGCTTGTGCAGCATCATCCACGCGGTCTCGTAGCGGCTGAGTCCCAGTTGCTGCTGCAGGAGGAGGGCCGACAGCCCACGCTTATCCGTCGTCATCAGATACGCAGCCCAAAACCACGTCATGAGCGGGGTCTTCGAATTGTGGAGGATTGTCCCGGCCGTCACAGAGACCTGATAGCGGCAGGAGGCACACTGCCAGCGCCGGCGGCCTGCCAAGCCGTACGCGGACGTCTGACCGCACCTCGGACACCGGAACCCATCTGGCCAGCGGCATGCCGTCAGATACTCCGCGCAAGCGTCCTCGCTGGCAAACTGTTGTTGGAACTGCCGCAGGCTCTTGGGGAAACTCGGTCGAGGCATCCCACGATACTACCCATTGCGGTCTGCTGAAACAAGCGGATAAGCATAAAGCAGCTTGTCCCTTACTCAGCCTTATTCATCGTGGTCGTCATCATCGCCGTGATGCTTATGGCCTTTCTTGCCGATCGGATTCCGCTGTTCCTTTGTCAACTGGGCCTTGTAGGATCCGGGCAACTTCTGCACCCAGCCGTTATAGACATTGGGGATCGGCATGACGCCCTGGGAGCCCTGGCCCTTGTTGCCGATGATCTGATCATCCTTCGGGACATTATCATTCTCCAGCACCACCGCCCCGACGATTTGGGCATTCGCCTTCACATTTTCCACAGTGCCAAGATTGCCTGGATCGTAATCAAGCACGATCAGCCGGTTGGCAAATTTTGGGGTGACATAGGCATAGTACCCGCCGCCTTTTTTCGCCCCAAAGTTCACTCCGTGGCAGCCCGGATCGCAGGGAATGAGCCGCACCAGGGTATCAGTGGCCGTATCCACAATAGAAATCGTGCCCCCCAGGGTATTCCCCGTGATGGCAAATTTCCCATCCGGGCTGACGGGAATCTGCACCGGGAACCCGCCGATCAGGCCGTCCACGCAAGCCGCCGTGCATCCGGTTTTCGGGTCATAGCCCTGGAGCAAGTTAATATCTTTGATCTTCTCTCCTGGCTGATACAGTGTGCCGTACCATACCCTCGCAACCGGGCCGTTCATCACCGAGATCGAGTGGCCCAGGTAGTTCGTGACGTAGTATTTGCTCGAATCCGGCATCATGCCGCTCGCAATGGACACCGCTCCGGTCTCATGCTTCGAGAGGACCTGGCCCGTGGTGAGACCAGTGAACTCATACAGCGTCGAGTCGGCTGAATTGGAGTTGGGGGTGACCATGTGATGGCCGTCGAACCCCATCCAATGAGCATGGGGCTGTGTTTGCTTGGTGGGATGAGCAGGATCTTGCATCGAGATTAGACGATTGATCTGTAGCATGCCATTCGGCATCCGGTTCAGTTCCAGCACCCCATCATCACCGTTGCACCCCGTGTGCACTTGCTGCGTATCGACCCGCGTCATCACATGGGCGGGATCATGGCACTTTATCCCTTTGCTCGCGACTTCCGGTCCATTGACGAGATCAAGCTCCTGAATGAGCTTCCCGTTACTCCGATTGATGACATACAAGCTATTGCCATGCCACTCGGTCTGATAGATTTCCTTTTGATCGTGGCTTGGCCAGAAGTTATGTCCGTTATTCATCTTCTGCTCAGGTAATGCGATTTTGTGCTTCACATTCCAACTCGTAGCCGATACGACCGTCATGGTGCCAGGAAAGTTCGGCCCTTTGTCCTCGGTCAACTCGAATTGGGTGTCGACCCAGATTTCTCCAATCCCCTTGATGTGTGGCTTCTTCTGCGCCTGAATCGTTTCGCCGTCGAATGTCGCCTGGAGCGCTGCTTTCAAATTAGGAACAATGGCGCCGCCGGTGACGACCACAGGCACAGCAGGATAGTCCGGCTTATAGGGTTGTCCCACCTTGGTATAGTCTTTCCAGTTGGATGGGGTCGTCACGATGAAAAACGCGCGCAAGGCCCGCAACCCCAGATTGGAATTGCTGTCAAATGTCAGATTTGTATCCGTCACTTCGCGTTGGACCAGCAACGTGAGCTGGTCGCCGATATCGTATGCCGGTACCGTTTGCCCTGGGCGTTTACTGTCGTCGTTGCCGGGTTGTCAACGATGACTGCACCGAGCATGTAGGGATGGAGCTTGCATAGATAGACATACAAGCCCGGAGTCGTCAGAGTCACGTCATGATTATCTTGATTCGATGAGACCTGGTCAATCCTTTCGCCCGGCGCCGCAGTCGAGGGCCAGATGAGGCTCGTCACAGTGTGCTTACTTTCGGCAACTTTCACGCCGTTAATATCTTGCCAAAAATTAACTTTGGTGCCAGGGGGAACAATAGCCAGGGAGCGAGTCGCCTTAAACGGGTTGGCCATACCATCAAGGTCGAAGAAATGCCCGGGGATATCGGTCACTTTAAAGTTGACCTCCGCGGCAGCGGCGAAATCACTCGCGCCATACAGTAATCCAACTGCCGTGAGTAATATTCGAATTGACTTCATCTTGCCTCCTCCAATTGTGAACTAACAGCACCCTCTTCTTTCATTACGACACAAACAAAACTCGACGAACTCTCTTTCTCTCGGTTACCGCCCCCCTCCTCCGGCCATTTCACCGGCCATTGCCGGCAATACCCGAGCCACGTGTGGCTCACGCCTCTTCACCTCACTGCCTGCTCCTGCTCCGCTGCCCAATATTGTTCGACAATCGCCGTAGCTTTGGCCCGCACCGCAGGATCATCATCTTCCATGGCTTCGAACACAGGATCGAGCGGGGCCTGACTGTCCTTGGCTTCCCAGTAATCCAAAGCTCGATAGCGGTCGCGGCCTTCGGGGGATTGCAGATCCTTGGCCACGGAAAGGGGAATGGAGGAAATCGATACCGGTGTTCGGCGTTCTGATTGGTTTACGAGCGGAGCCCCGTTCACATTCCTTTCGACCTTCTTCTCAACCATGGCCGTAGCGCCCACGGGCAGTGAATGAGGAGCACCTGCCTTCTCGGCGTAGCTTGTGCTCAGCATCGCTGGTGACTGTAATCTCGCTGATTCGTCAGGGACAGGCGCCCCGCATCCTCCGCACAGCATCACCAGAACGATGGCCAGCATCCGCATCGCACTATGGGTCAACGCAAAGGACATTCAGAAACCTTGTTGCTTGAAGTGATGACCAACAGGGGGGGCTTGCCTGTCTGATTCAATCTTCTAGTCGATTGTTCAGAGTGCTACGCCAGTTTCATTCCAGAAATCCCTCGTTGAACTGGAAGCGGCCTTCTCAAAATGCTCGAACTGCAAATAGCGACTGATGACGCGATGGAAAAGATCTGTAAGGAACTGAGGTGGTCAAGAAACATACTTCCCAAAAGACAGTCGACACACCTTCATTCAAAAATGTATCCAAATAGATTCGGTATCCAATTCGATACAGCTACTCAGAGCCGGAGGCTTGTGCAAGGGAAGACATGAACCATATAGGTTGGGAACCAGCACCTTACTGGTGCCGACGCGCTCGCGGACGGCGATCATTCAGAAAGGCAATCAGTCAGTATGGTAATTGGCTCGGGCTAAAACCGATGGTGATGCGATAGCCGTTAATGAGAATGGTTCGTACGCCCAGACAGTCCTTTTTCCCACTGCACAAAGTACCTCACCGCTTCCGATCTCCGTGAGATCTTCAACCGCTTGTAGACTGCCCGGAGGCGCCCCGTCACAAGACTCGGCGTGACGTTCAGTTCCCGTGCAATCTCGTTGTTGCTTTGTCCGGCGGCTCAGTTCCCGTGCAATCTCGTTGTTGCTTTGTCCGGCGGCAATGAGCGAGAGGATTCGATGGTCGGCGCTTGAGCAATCTTCCACTCGATCGCGTGGCGCAGTCCGTTTTCCATCCCGGACCCACGCAAGAAGCTGAGATGTCAATCGCTGGTCCATGATGGCTTGGCCGGCGGCGACGATTTCAACACTCTTCACGATGGCTTCGTCCGACGCACCCTTCAGCACGTAGCCCTGAGCGCCGGCAAGAATGGCAGATTGCAGAGTGTGCCTGTCGTCATCGCCCGTAAAGAAGAGAACAGCGGTGTTCGGATACGATTCGCGGATGACCCCGCAGAGGGTGATGCCGCTCGCACGCCCCACTCGAACATCCAAGACCACCACATCCGGCTGACAGGTCCGCACAAGAGCGACGGCCTCCTGTTTGGTGCGCGCGGTGCCGGCGACAAGAATATGAGGGCT
Source organism: Nitrospirota bacterium (assembly GCA_963850405.1). GTDB lineage: Bacteria > Nitrospirota > Nitrospiria > Nitrospirales > Nitrospiraceae > Nitrospira_D. The sequence goes on along the minus strand of CAWKLH010000027.1, from coordinate 134,143 downwards.
CTTCGACAAGACCACCTGTAGCCCTTTAAGCACGAAACTCGACTCGTCGATCAAAACCACACGAACTCGTTCTTGCATTTGAATCGATCGCTCCATCAATAGATGTCCATCCGAACAGCCGATTAGAGGCTCGCACTTGCTTTGCAAATGACATTCCACATTACTGAAAGGTCATTCTTTAATGGTTGGCTAGTGAACAAAAGAAGTGGCATGGCTAGCTCAAGGCCGGCAGAGCCTGAATTGAAGCCGCTCCTCCACTTGCTGAGGGAGCACTGGACGAAGATTCAGCAGCCGAGCGAAAACGAATGAAAATGAGTGTGGGGGAGGTTTCCTCTGGATATGTATCTAAATGGATTCTGCATCTGATTCGATACATGGGTAGGAAATGGGATTGGGTTCGGAAGGATTTCGTTCGTCATCAGCGGCGAAAATACATAATCAGTTCTTGTAGCTAATTATATTTATTCCAAAGTGTAGAAACCATGTTTGCCTTACGGTAACTTCTCGCAGCTCGGCTCTTTGATTGAGTCAATCCATTCCACGCAATCATGCAGATATTTGAAAGGAAGAACGGTTACGAGCACCAGGGATAAGGCAAAACAGAGACGCCGCATGAAGATAGGCTGGCGCGCGATCTTCATCATCACCACTTGTTGGCAGAGTGATCCACTCCACGGTTGGGCTGAGACTTCGTTCACTCCTCTCCGAACATCCTCCGTAACGGAACAAAAGATTCGCGAAGAAGCGCTCTACCTGAAGGAAGAAACCGTCAACATTGCAAGTCGCTATGAACAGCCCATCTCTCGTGCCCCTTCCGATGTCTATGTCATCACCGATGAAGACATCCGCAGCTCAGGAGCCACCGACATTCCCACGCTGCTGCGACAAGTCCCAGGCATGGAAGTCATGCAAACCAACGCGGTGGACTTCAATATCAGCGTACGCGGAAATAATCAGTTGTCGGCGAACAAACTCCTTGTCCTGATCGATGGCCGCTCCATCTATATCGATCAATCTGGCACTGTCTTCTGGAAACAGCTGCCGATTTCGTTGATGGAGATCAAACGAATCGAGGTGCTGAAGGGGCCCGCATCGGCCGTGTATGGGTTCAATGCCTTCGACGGGGTGGTGAGCATCATCACGAAATCCCCTGAAGAGATGAAAGGAACCACGCTGCAAGTGGCAGGAGGTGAGATCGGCACTCTGCTCACCAATGCAGTCCACGACGGCACGATAGGCAACTGGAGCTATCGCATCTCAGGCGGACACGAGCAGACACAGCGTTGGTCTAACCGTGATGCTCCGGCACTCAATGGCCAACGGATTAGGGGAGTCACCGAATATCGCCTCTCAGGCGATGGAAAGGTCAGGGCCGAGGCTGGGCTCACACGTTCGAACCCTTACAACGATATCGTCAATCAAACCGCCACTGGTGAGAATCACTTTTCCCAGACCTATGCGCTTGTTAGGGAAAGTCTGATTAATTCACGTTTTCACTCGGCCAGCTGTTCCTGGACTGACCACCCAGGGCAAATTCAGTGGGTCGCTGCTGTTCCGAGAGCCTGTTTGTGAGGCACACCCATCGTGCGATGCCCCACGGCCCGCCTCCGGCCCCCCATCCTCTACGTTCCCGCCAACAGGCGCCGTCGCGACACATAGAGATTTGCCAACCCGCAGCTGATCTGGAGCCAGTGGGTATTCTTTGCCAGCCCCCGGTACCGGACTTTGGCCCAGCCGAAGATCCGCTTGATGACCAAGAACGCATGTTCGACCTTCGCCCGGACCTTTGACTTCGTGCGGTTCCGGCCCCGCTCCGCCTCACTCAGTGGTCGATGCCGGTGCGCTTTGGTCTGCACGAAACTCTTGGCCTTGGGCGCGTGCTGCCGGATCACATCGCGTTGTCCACTATAGGCGGCATCGCCCCACACCCGCGTTTCCTCTCCATGCAGCAGTTTCGGCAAGACTTGGCTGTCATGGACATTGGCCGCCGTGGCCGCTACGGAATGAATCAGCTTCGTCTGGCTGTCCACGCCAATATGCGCCTTCATACCGAAATACCACTGGTTCCCCTTCTTCGTTTGATGCATCTCGGGATCCCGCTCCTTGGTCCGGTTCTTCGTCGAACTCGGCGCACTGATGATGGTCGCATCCACGATGGTGCCTCGGCTCACTTGCAGCCCCTGCTTCGTCAAATACTCCCCGATCCGGATAAAGAGCTGTGTTCCTAACTCATGCGCCTCCAGCACATGCCGAAACTTACAGATCGTCGTCTCATCGGGCACGGGCTCACGGCCCAGATCAATCCCCACGAACTGCCGCATGGCCCGTGAGTCGTACAAGGCCTCCTCCACCGCCGGATCTGACAGGTTGAACCACTGTTGCAGACAATGGAGGCGCAGCATGCGTTCGACTCCGACCGGCGGACGCCCCGGCCCGTCGGCCTTGGGGTAGACCGGCTTGATCACGGCGACTAATTCCGCCCAGGGCACCACGCGATTCATTTCGTCGAGGAACCGCTCGCGGCGGGTGGATTTGCGATATTGCTCGAATGGGATTTCCGCAAAGGTCTGTTGGTGCATGGAGGCGTCTCCCGTTCAGTGCTGCATTCCTCATAGCACATCATCAACGGGGAATAAATCAGACCTTCCTTAGCTACGAACAGCATGGGCTGTTGATCCGTGGTTGGTGGAACGGCTTGTTCTCTGAAACAAACTCTCGCTTGTTTCCTCAGCTGATCCCACTGCTCATACTCACCGATAGAGCTGGCCGAACAGATGCGGATCACTCCTTGAACACCTATGATACTGAAACACGGTACCGATTCAGTCCGTTCGAGACACTTACGTTGAACATCGGGGCCAACTTTCGCCACATTGTTCATTCATCCAATATTCTCAGCAACCGGATGGCCGAGAATCGTCTTGGACTCTATGCGCAAGGGGACTGGCTGGTCCTCCCGTCCCTGGAGCTGAGTGCCGGACTACGCTACGACCTCGATACCTTTATTACGCCCACCATGTCTCCTCGTGGTGCTTTGGTCTACCATGTGAATCCAAATCATGCCTTTCGGCTGTCTGCCTCAGTCGCCTATCGCCCCCAACTGCCATCGAGGTCGGCATCAACATGCTGAACTCAGTGACGCTCCCTGGATTTCCATCCATACCTTCTTCCATATTGGGATGGACCGACGTCAAGCCCGAACAGATCGTGTCTTATGAAATCGGCTATCAAGGCTGGTGGTGGGAGCACCGCTTGAGGACGCGAGTCACCGGGTTTTTCAACCATATTTCAGACCTCATTGCATTCCGAACCGTGTCGAACATCCCATTGAACACCGTTCGTCCTCTGAACGGCGGTGTGGCTGATATCTACGGTGGGGAAGTGGGCGTGGAGTTTCTGCTGACCTCCTGGCTCTCTGGGTTCGCCAACTATGCGTACCAAGAAATCGGACAAACCTCCAACGGATTTAGCCGCCGTGGGTTTCCACACCACAAGGTGAATGCCGGGCTCCGCATCAACTGGAGCTCCTTCAGAGGTGAAGTGCTCTACCACCACGTCGGTGCCGCATCCTATCTCCTGGCTGATGCCTTTACGAATCTCGCTCCATTTTTTCCCGCGGGGACTATCATTCCCCAAGAACATGTTCCCGCTTATAACTTACTGAATCTCCGTCTTGGATACCTCATTTGGCGACAGCAGTCCGGTGATGACGTGCGGGAGGCTGAGCTTGCGCTGTCTGTATTCAACGCCCTCAATGACAATCATCGTGAACAGCCACTCGGCGACCTCCTCGGCACCCGAGTGATGGGGTGGTTGACGGTAAAACTCTGAACCATTCCTCGCACGCAGATTCCGTGGCCCAAGAGTTGCTTAATAATTCATCACGCTCTCACCCCTTTCGAGCTCGGGGATGTTGGCAGTGCTCTGAGAGAATGCGTTATGATGAGCACTTGGCCGATAAAGCACGGTGACCTCATGCTGCCCATCTTTTCTTTTCTCTTCCTACTGTGGATCACGAGCCTATCGGGCTTCGCGAATGCCACGGAAATTGTCATCCTCCAATCCTCGGAACTCCCCTACTACGAGCAAGCCGTTCAGGGCTTCAAAGCAGCCATCCCCCCTACAACAACCACGGTGCGGGAATACAACCTCAGTGGCCAGCTGACACGAGGACGGGAAATCGGCAAGTCCTTACGGGCCTCGCCTCCTGATCTGATCCTGGCTGTCGGACTCAAGGCAGCCATCGCCGCGAAATTGGAAATTTTCGACCAGCCGGTGGTGTTCTGCCTGGTGCTTAACCCTGACGCGCATGGGCTCCCTGCCTCGAACATGACCGGCATTGCCGTCCGCACCCCACCGGAGGCTCAACTGACCGCGCTTCGTTCGGTCATACCCCATCATCGTCGGATCGGTGTCCTCTACGATGAAGAACGCAGCAGGACCTTTATCCGTGACGCGCATCGTGCCGCGAAACAGCAAGGGCTCGAGCTCGTGGCCGTTGCGATCAGTGGACAAGACGACATTCCCCAAGCGGTTCGAAGGTTACTGCCCACGATCGACGCACTCTGGCTGATTCAGGATCAGACCGTCATCTCCGAATCGGCCATTCCGTTTTACTTGGAATCGACGCTTGATGCGAAAGTGCCGCTCTTTACGTTCTCGTCCACACTGGTCCAACAAGGAGCGCTGGGTGCACTAGTGGTCGATGCCTGGACGGTGGGGCAGCAAGCTGCGCGGATCGCGCAGGCACGGCTCAAGGAACCCAACACGGCAACGAGTTCCATGCAGGCGCCCGAACAGCCACAATTAGCCGTGAACGTGAGTTCCGCCGAATATTTGGGCCTGTCTCCATCTCCTGAGACCATGCGCCTCGCACATCAGCGCTTTGGTGGACCAGGGGCGATGGCCCAGAAACCAGGTCCGGCGTCGGATTTGATCCCCTAGTGCACATCGAAAAGACACCGACTACTTGTAACGGTTTCTAGGCGAGCTGCCGTGGTGAAACTCCTGACTCTGAAGCGATCTCCGTTTTCTCTCACCCTCAGAACGAAGCTCGTCCTCAGTACGGCCGTCATTCTGGTTGTCGCCTGTCTCGTCTTAGGCTGGCTGTTTATTCACCAGCAAGTGCGATCGACTGCTGAGGGCCTGAGACAAAGTGGAACGCTCCTCGCACAACATCTAGCGCACATGGGTCGATTTAGTGTCGTGGCTGGCGACACACATCGACTGAGTGATCTGATTCAAGAAATTCTTGCTGTCGATCCGGTTGCCTACGCAGCCGTCATATCTTCTGGTGGAGAACTCCAGGCGGGGTTTGGCAAAAGCACGTGGGCGGAGCAGTTCTCCGTTCAGCCGAGCGGCCGGCGTCGGTTTTCTTTGACGAACGTGACGTGGCCCCCTCGTCCGCACACCGACCCCGATGCTCCATTCATCAGCGCCGTCCAGCTCAAGGACGACCAACCCATACTCCGTTACAACATCGAATTTACCCTGGAAGAATTGCTGAGCATCGCAAGCGGATTCGAACTCCCTATCGTGTATGACATCATCGTTCGCGTCCCACAAGGCCCGTTCATGACGACTCGAGATCCTGCCCTGGGTCTGACACTGGATGAACGAGTAGACGGGCCGCATGTGGGAGGAATCCTGCACACTATTGCTCCGGCCCTTGTGCAAGTCGGGCTGTCGACCTCACACCTTCAGCACGTCTTGCGCCAATTGTTGTGGCAGGCGGCCGCGATCACCATCAGCATCATGGCCGCCGGACTGCTGATCGCGCTGCTGTTGGCCCGACGCATAACCACGCCGTTGCGAGAGCTGACCCAAGCGGCAACCCAGCTCGCCGCCGGAGAAACCGTGCCGCCTGTCGCGGGGCGCACGGGTGATGAGATCGGGACCCTCACGGGAGTCTTTAATGCCATGGCCATGACGTTGCAAGCGCGCGAGCACGAGTTGCGTGAACTGACCCACACGTTGGAAAACCGCATTGAGGCGCGCACACAGGAGCTTGTCGCCGCGAATGCCAAGCTCCAAGAACTTGACCGACGCAAAACTTTTTTTGTCTCCACGGCATCACACGAGCTCCGCACACCACTGACATCTATGAAAGTCCACTTGGCGAATGTGCGGGATGGGATCGACGGAGCCGTCACCGACGATCAGCGGCGCTCGCTGGCCCGTGTGGAGGCCAATCTCTCGCGTCTCCAGGGATTGATCGATGAACTGCTGGATCTGTCCACCATCGAGATGGGCCAAGCGTCTTTGCGTCTGGAACCGGTGGCTCTGGGGAATGTCATCGCCAAGGCGGTCGAGGACCTTCACCCGCTCGCGTCCGAACGACGAGTGAGAATCATGATCTCCCTCCCATCCGACCTTCCTTCTGTGTCCGCCGATCCCAACAAGTTGCACCAGATCATCCTCAATCTCCTTCATAATGCCATTAAGTTCAACCCGCCACGCTCAACCGTCGACATCGAGATCACTTCGCTACGAAACCGAGAGATCCAAATTTCCGTACGGGATGTCGGTCCGGGTCTCGCCCCGGAGGAGATCGAGAAAGTCTTTCAACCGTTCTATCGGGTTGCCGCGACCCCAAAACAGGTAAAGGGCGCTGGGCTTGGGTTGACGATCGCCAAGTTACTCGTCGAACTCCATCACAGCCAGCTCCAGATTGAGACAACTCCCGGTGAAGGGAGCTGTTTTTACTTCGCCCTACAGCCGGCTGTCTCGAAACAGGAACTGCCGTTGCTTCAATATGTTCCGATTGCCGATACGCAAGGAGTGTGAGGAGTTCCTGAAAAGAAGATCAAGTGGAGGGTGGCTTCATGTGAACACCACGCTGTTTCATGAGCCTGGTCAGATAGGTCCGTTGCAAGCCAAGCAGCTCCGCCGCTTTCGTTTGGTGCCCTCCTGTTCGTCGCAAGGCTTCTTCGATCACTTTCCGGCTGTACAGTTCCATCACGGCATGGTAGTTGAGATTGCTCTCCTCCGATAAGTTTGCTTCAAGCGGCAACTTCCTTCGAATCGTGATTCCGAGATGTTGAGGCTCGATGCAATCCCCTTCGCACAGAGTGATGGCACGGATCAGGACGTTTTCCAACTCGCGCACATTCCCAGGCCAGTGATATTCACAAATCAGGTCCAGCGCATCCTGACTCACGACGAACGAACGTCGACCCATCGTCGCCCCATGTCGGCGGACAAAATGCTCCACGAAGAGGGGAAGATCATCGACTCGTTGACGTAAGGGCGGTAGGGTGAGCGCGATGACGTTGAGGCGGAAAAACAAATCCTGACGGAACAGTCCCTCCTGAATGGCCACTTTTAGATCCTTGTTCGTCGCAGCCACAAAACGCACATCGGTGCGAATCGGCTGCGCCCCACCCACGCGGTAGAACTCCTGATCCTGCAGCAAGCGGAGCAGACGTGTCTGCAATCCCGCCGGCATATCGCCGATCTCATCGAGAAAGACGGTCCCGCCCTCCGCCGATTCGATTTTGCCGGGTTCACGCTTCACCGCTCCAGTGTAGGCCCCCTTTTCGTGTCCGAACAACTCATTTTCCAGCAAGCTTTCGGGGAGCGCCGCGCAGTTCACGACGACAAACGGCTTCGAGGCACGAGGACTCCACCGATGCAGCGCGCGTGCCATCACTTCCTTACCAGTCCCTGTTTCACCCAGCAAGAGCACCGTGGCGGACGAGCCTGCGGCGCGCCGCGCCGTGTCCAAGATCCCAACCATGCGCGAACTCTGCCCGACCACATATTCATACCGGCCCCCCACTTCTGCTTGTAGCAGGCCGATCTGACGCGTGAGGGCCATCTGCGCCATCGCCTTCTCAATCACCACGGAGAGATGATCGGGCTCAAATGGCTTCGTCAGGAAATCGCACGCTCCAAGCCGCACCGCCTCCACAGCCCGATCGATCGTCCCGAATGCCGTGATAACGATCACTTCCGGCGTGGCCTGAGGCGGAACGCTTGAGCGCTTTTCGGCCATGCGTTTGAGGATATCGAGCCCGCTAAGTCCTGGCAATTCGATATCCAACAACATCAGATCGGGTTGCTCATCTGCCGCCAGTCTCAGCCCCTGCTCGCCATCCTCAGCCGTGAACACCTCATGCCCCATCCAGGTCAACCGCTTCTTGAGCGCAGTGAGAATATCGTGGTCGTCGTCGACAATGAGAATACGCGCCTGCATGAGACACTCCTGGTTTCGATTCGCGAAGAGCTATTCGTAGAGGAAAATATGGTTGAAGAGAAAGTGCGCTGGCTACTGGGCTCAACCACTCTTCATTCAGGCTCGTAATTCAGATTTGGCGAGAGCCAGCGTTCGACGGTGCACAGATCCATTCCCTTGCGGCGGGCGTAGTCTTCGACCTGATCTTTCCCAATTTTTCCGACCGCGAAATACTTCGCTTCCGGATGGGCGAAATAGAACCCGCTGACTGATGAGGTCGGCAGCATAGCGTAGCTTTCTGTCAGGGTAATACCGGCATTCCCCTCCACCGACAAGAGATCGAACAGCAGCCGCTTTTCCGTATGGTCCGGACAAGCCGGATATCCAGGCGCTGGACGGATACCGCGGTATTTCTCACGGATCAAATCGTCACTCGTCAGCTGTTCATGTTTCGCATATCCCCACTCTTCTCTAACTCGCTTATGCAGACATTCGGCAAAGGCTTCGGCCAGTCGATCCGCAAGGGCTTTGGCCATGATCGAATTATAGTCATCATGGTCGTTATCAAACCTCCGACAGAGTGCATCCAGTTCGATGCCGGTCGTCACAGCAAACGCTCCGATGTAATCCTGCCGACCGCATTCCTTCGGCGCAACATAATCGGCCAGTGCGAGATTAGGCTGGCCGGCAGGCTTCTCCGACTGTTGTCGCAGATGATGGATCGTGGTGAGCAGGGTCTTCTGAGACATATCCGCATAGAGCTCAATATCATCCCCAACACTCGATGCGGGGAAGAACCCATAGACCCCCCTGGCTTTGAGTTGTTTCTTATGAATAATCTCATCCAGAAGGCGTCTCGCATCTTCATACAGCTCCTTCGCCCTAGGACCGACGATTGGGTCGTCAAAGATCGTTGGATAACGCCCCCTCAATTCCCACGTATGGAAGAAGGGCGACCAGTCGATGTAGGGAATCAGCTCAACCAACGGTTGATCGGCAATCGTCCGAATGCCCAACGCCGTCGGCACGGGAATATCGACGCCCGCCCAGTCGGACATGAACCGATTGGCGCGCGCCTGGGCGATCGAAAGAAGCTGCTTGGCTCCTCGATCCTGATGCGCTTGTCTCATCCGCGCATAGTCGTCCCGTACTTGCCGGACAAAACCTTCCTTCTGGGTTTGACTCACCAAACTTCCCACAACACCCACCGCACGAGAGGCATCCAGCACATGAACCACGCCCGGTTCATAGGAGGGGGCGATCTTGACTGCGGTGTGGGCCTTGCTGGTCGTGGCGCCACCGATTAAGAGGGGCACATCGAACCCCTCGCGCGTCATTTCTTTCGCCACATGGACCATCTCGTCGAGCGAGGGCGTGATGAGGCCGCTCAGGCCGATGATGTCGGCTTTGTTCTCTCGTGCTGCGGCAAGAATTTTTTCGCAGGACACCATCACGCCAAGATCGATAACTTCGTAGTTGTTACAGCCAAGGACAACCCCGACAATATTTTTTCCGATGTCGTGCACATCGCCCTTCACGGTCGCAAGCAGGACCTTCCCCTGCGCCCTGAAATTGCCGGACCGCTTTTTCTCTTCCTCCATGTATGGCATGAGATGGGCCACCGCCTTCTTCATGACGCGCGCGCTCTTGACGACCTGCGGCAAAAACATCTTGCCTGATCCGAATAGATCACCGACGATGTTCATGCCGGCCATCAGCGGGCCTTCGATCACTTCCAGAGGCTTTGGATATTTCTGACGCGCCTCTTCAGTATCCTGATCGATGTAGTCGGTGATGCCCTTGATGAGCGCATGGGAGAGTCGCTCCTCAACCGTCCCCTGTCGCCACTCATCGTCCTTGACAGCCACTTTCCCCTTCGCCTTCACTGTCTCGGCAAAATTCACCAGGCGTTCGGTCGCATCGGGTCTACGATTAAACAGCACATCCTCGACAAGTTCGAGCAAGTCTTTCGGAATCTCCTCATACACCGCTAGCTGGCCAGCATTCACGATGCCCATATCCAACCCGGCCTTGATGGCATGATAGAGAAAGGCTGCATGCATCGCTTCCCGCACTACATTGTTGCCACGGAAGGAAAAGGAGATGTTGCTGATTCCCCCGCTGACCTTCGCGCCCGATAAATGCTGCTTGATCCAGCGCGTCGCCTCGAGGAAATTGACGGCGTAGTTGTTGTGCTCCTCAATCCCCGTTGCGACAGTCAAAATGTTGGGATCGAAGATAATATCTTGCGGTGGAAAGCCAACTTGCTCTGTGAGGATTTTGTATGACCGCGCACAAATCTCCTGCTTCCGCTCCAGCGTATCGGCCTGGCCCTTCTCATCGAACGCCATGACGACGACTGCCGCACCATAGCGATGGATGAGGGTCGCCTGATCAATAAATTTCTGTTCGCCTTCTTTCAAACTGACACTGTTCACAACCGCTTTGCCTTGGATATTTTTCAGGCCGGTCTCCAACACCTCCCACTTGGAGCTATCGACCATAATAGGCACTTTGCAGATGTCCGGCTCCGACGCAACCAGACGAAGGAACTTCTCCATGGCAGCCTTGGAATCGAGCATGCCTTCGTCCATGTTGATGTCGATAATCTGGGCTCCACCCTCGACTTGCTGACGCGCCACCGACAGCGCTGCCTCATAATCACCGGCCAGAATCAGCTTCGCAAAGGCAGGCGAACCGGTCACATTCGCTCGCTCACCGATATTCACAAAGTTCGAATCGGGCCTGATGGTGACAGCTTCAAGGCCGCTCAATCGCGTATAGGGCTCGACTTTCGAGGGTGCATGTGGCTTCACACCGCGTACGGCTTCGGCAATATGCTTGATATGAGACGGCGTGGTGCCGCAGCAGCCGCCGACGATATTCAGCCACCCGTTTTCAGCCCATTCACGTAGTTGAGGCGCCAAGGTTTCCGGCGTTTCTGGAAACCCTGTCGGCAACAACGGATTCGGCAGGCCGGCATTAGGATGGGCGCTGATATAGATCGGCGCGATCTGTGACAATTCTTCGATCAACGGACGCATCTCTTTTGGGCCGAGTGCACAATTCATCCCGACGCTCAACAATGGCACATGGGAGATCGAATTCCAGAAGGCTTCGACGGTCTGCCCGGTCACCCCACGATTGCTGCCGGCCTGGATGAACGTCACCGATGCCATAATCGGAACCCGGCGCGCGCCGGATGCAAACGCCTGTTGGATCGCAAAGAATGCGGCCTTTGCGTTCAGCGTGTCAAAGATCGTCTCCACGAGCAGAAGATCCGCACCGCCGTCGAGCAAGCCCCTAACTTGTTGGCCATAGGCACCCACCAACTCTTCATAGATGGCCCCTCGAGCTGCAGGATTGTTGACATCGGTGGAAATCGAGGAGGTCTTGGTCGTCGGTCCGATGGCTCCAGCGACAAAACACCGCCGTCCAGGTTGCGCCCGCTGTACTGCCGCGACGGCCCGTTTAGCACACTCGGCGCCGGCTTTGGACAGTTCATAGCCAAGAGAACCCATCTGGTAGTCGGCGAGCGAGATGCTTTGTGAATTGAAGGTGTTGGTCTCAATAATGTCCGCGCCCGCTTCCAGATACTGCCGATGAATCTCTTCGATGATGAGCGGCTGCGTGAGATTCAATAGATCATTGTGACCTTTGAGGTCTTTCGTCCAGTCCTTGAACCGTTCCCCTCGAAAGGCCGCCTCATCCAGCTTTCGCTGCTGAATCATCGTGCCCATCGCTCCGTCGAGAATTAGAATGCGCTCCTGCAAGAGCGCTGCAATGGAACTCTCGTGCGATATCGACATAGTCACCCTATTGAAATTACCAGGCTATTTCCCTATTGGCTGTGCGCGATCATACTGGAACCTCTTCGGAACGAGCAAGCACACCCGTTCCTTGACATGAATTCAGCGGCCTGGCTACGATGTCACCTCATGTATGTGTGCACCATTCTCCGTGCCGGAGCCTTGCCCTTTCTTCTCGGCGTTGTCTTGCTTGCGACGGTCTCCTCGTCAGCCACTGCCGCCCCTTATTTTGAGGATGGCTTCTTGGGACTTTCTCAGAAGGAGTTGCATGAACAACTCGGTAGGCCGCAGGCCGTGCGGGACCGAAAATCTGCCCTGCGCGTCTTCACGTATTATCCAATCACTGATTGGTCGACGTACTTCAGTAAATTAGTGTCGCCTGAAAACGGCGAAGATGTGTACACCTTCTCGCGTGAGGGTATCGATGTCCGCTATTCCTTCAGCTATATGGTTGACCCGAATGATCACAGCGAGAACCGACTGCTGACCGTACGGCTGGTGGATATCGAATTTTCCCCGGCCGTGCCAATCAGTCGACTCCCAGGTTTGCTTCCGGAGTTTCGTCCTTCAACCGATCCGACCAATCCCGCTTTTCGATCCAACATTTGGGTGCTGTTGTTCAAAGGCCCCCCTTCGCCTGATGCCCGTTTCATCGTGAGAGAGCCTGGGAAGGAGCAGCTCGATTGGACGCTCTGCTATCAACTCTTCGCGATGCAAGGGCTTCCCGATCACTTACCAACCGAGGCATTGATCGACCGTGTGGAGATCAGCACCCAGAGCCTGCAGTTGGTGACCCTCCGGCAGCGGCACACCCATGAACGGATTCTGAATCCATACTCCCACCAATTCGACAAGCAATTTCCTCCCCCCAAATCATCAGCCACATCAATACCAGTTCCTAAGTATGCAGAGTAGTGTTCGAAAGAGACACCGGAGGAGAGGGGCTTACCGCGGGACTTGCTGAAGTCGATCTTGCTGCGCTTGTCCAGACGACACGGCTTTCTTTTTCATGACATCCATAGGACCACTATCACTCACATAGATCAGCACCGGGGCTCCAATTCCAATCACCATGAGGAGGCACAATCCTAACATCCTCATGAGCTGGCTCTTGCTGAGATACATCATTAGCAATAATGCCACTGCGGCGGCGCCGGCATAGGTCACGATCTTGGATTGAGCCGGGGTCAGACCTTCCATCGCGAAGTGAAACGACGGCATGCTCCATCCATAATTCTTGGCTTGCTCTCTGACCTTCTGTTGTATCGACTGCATCATGGAAGGAGTTTTTGAAACAGAATCAGGCTGCTCATGCGTCTTCACTTTCGCGCGGTACTTTTCAGGAATTGTTTCCGAGGAATCCGTGTAGACAAGATTCCCGCGATCATCAATGTAGGAATAAATAGTCGTAGCCCAAGCCTCTGTGCAGACCCCCTGTCCGAGCATGGTGCACAGACACATCATTAAGATCAGATCTTGAAGCTTTGTGACCATCTGGCTGTTGCGTATAACCATAAATATTGTAGGAGCGCTCAGAAATCTCTTGATAAGTATAGCGCGTCCCCTACCACTATGATTTCATTGAAGATTACTGGCCGTTCCTTGACTCGCGAGGAACCACGCTGTTAGCATCCATTTTTTTCTCTCCATGACTACTGAATCTCAACCCCTTGCCCTTGATCCCAACACTGAGGAACCGTCGTTCATTCGCCGCCGCCCGGTCCGAATCATCATCTATGTTGGGCTTGCGCTGTTTGTCCTCATGGTTGTGGTCTGGCCACTGGTCGTTCAACTTAGCGATCCGGACTTTCAGAAGCACATCGAGCAACACCGTGTCCTGGTTGGAATGACCAAAGAACAGGTACTGCAATCCTGGGGCGGACCACAGACCATCAATACGACGTTCACCAAGGATGGAATACGGCAAGAAGAATGGATTTTTGAAGATTGGGAAAGCTCGGCGATTGTCCGTCACCGCTATCTCTACTTCGAGGAAGGGACCCTGATGGGAGGATGGTACGAAGGTTCGCGCGAACGCCGCTCCCGCGATTTCCCCGCAGAAAAACCGCACCCAAAAATTCAGCCGTAGCCCTCCAGCAGGCAGGCTACCTCGTGAATCGGCGTTTCTCTCTCGATGTCAAGAACTCATCTGCCACATTTGTGCTTGCGCTCGCCTCGCTGAGCGTGGGCGAAGCGGGCTTCGCGAACGACGACTGTGCCTGATTCAGCTGCAGTTAGGCTGACGTCTCCCGGATAGACAGTCGGAGCCGGCTCAGAAGGACTTCGGCACGCGCCTGGTCAGAGGCATCGACCATGACCCGGCTGACAAAGAACGGCACACCCGGATAGAGGCTACTGACATGTTCACCGTGGACGACGTAGGCGATGCGGTTGCCGTCGAGCAAGCTCTTGATCATCGCAAGCTCGCCGACGTCTTGCGCATTGGTGAGATGAATCATCCGCATGAGCCGACCCGCCGATCGGTCGTTCATGCGTGAAACGTGCCCATTGGTTGCACTTTGCCGTCTCTCGCTTTACACTCGAATACGAGTTACGGAGTTTCTGTAATTCGCGCGCGCCGTTCCTGCCCCGGACCACCCGAGACAGTCAGTACGCGCTTCCACTCACGGATCTGGTAAATGGCCCAGGCATTCGGTTGGCCCTTGAAGAACGCAGTAGGATCCACGCCACTGGCATTGAGGAAGATTGGTTCAGTAAATCCTTCTTCTAATACGTAGTCGAGTAGCGATTCGGTCGTAAAGCCCGTCCCACGAAGGGTCACGTCGGCCAACACCGTGAGAATTTCTTCAGGATTCTGAATCGTTATTGGATTCATCGGCTCTTACTCTGTAATCCGAATTGTAACGACGCGCCACCGAAGAAGGCAAGGCATCGTGCCCGTTCACATGAAGAAATCTGCGTTTCTTGAATCGCTCCTCCGGGTCATGGACGACAAGCATCACTGGGCTTGGGAATATTTTTCTTCCGGCCGACTCAGCAAAGCCCAGCTCAAAATTCACTTTCAGCATGAGTACGCCGTCTATGTTCGAGACTTTCCCGTCTTCTTATCACGAATCCTTGGAACAAATCCCCCGCTTTCAGTCCGCCATATGTTGGCGGAGAACATCTATGAGGAAGAAACCGGAGGGCTCTCACTGGGGCAATCTCATCCTGAGCTTTTCCTGACGATGATGGAAGGATTGGGCTTCCGCCGACGGGATTTTGAACGCGCCCACCTGCTGCCCGCGGCCCGAACCTATCGCGCCTGGCTTGAGCGCATGTCGAGCCATCGCCAGTGGGTGATTGCCGCAGCGACCTTGACCATATTCGTTGAAGGCAGCGTGAAGGATCGCAAGGAGATTCTTGCGCCTCCTGAGAACAAACATCCGGAAGATATCGAATCCATCATCAGCCTTCATCCCTTGGTCCGGTATCATGGGATTTCGCCAAGCCGAATGGACCTGATCCGAGCCCACCAGATGGTTGAGGCAGGCCATCGGCATGATGCCTATGACATGGTCGTCAATTACACACCGCCCGCGCTTCGGCAATCGGTGCTGACAGGCGTTAAAAAGAGCTTGTCTCTATGGCTGAACTATCGTGATGCGGTCGCCCAGGCCTGTGGTATTAAGCCACTCTCATGACCCGAGCCTTCCTCTCCTGGTGTGTACTCTTCCTTGCCCTCAGCCATCACCCGGCGGCTACCGGCACGGACATTCCCGCAAACATGGCCCTGATTCCTCCAGGAGAGTTTACGATGGGAAGCCCCGAGGGAAGCGATGGTTTCCCTGATGAACGTCCGGAACGACGGGTCTTCCTCAGTGGATACTTCCTTGACCGTTTTGAGGTCACCAACCAGGCCTATTTGGCCTTCGTGCAAGCAACAGGTCATCGCTCTCCGGCGAATGCCAGCCAAGCCGCAACGCTCTGGATGAACAATCGCCCCATCCCAGGCATCGAACACCATCCTGTCGTCAACGTGAGCTGGGAAGATTCCGACGCCTACTGCCGCTGGGCCGGGAAACGCCTCCCGACTGAAGCGGAATGGGAAAAGGCCGCACGAGGGACCGACGGCCGACGCTATCCATGGGGAAAGGATTGGGACTTGTCTAGAGCCAACAGTGCCAGCTACTGGGCGCAACGGACGATTGAGTTCCAGAGCGGAGCGGATTGGGATGCCTTCTGGATCAGCGGCGAGGGAGCTCGTCTGGCCAAGGAAAAAGGAATACAGGGAGAGGTCCTGACCATGCCGGTCGACAGTTTTCCACAGGCAGTAAGCCCGTACGGCCTATTCGGCATGGCCGGCAATGCCTCGGAATGG
Source organism: Nitrospirota bacterium (assembly GCA_963850405.1). Taxonomy (GTDB): domain Bacteria; phylum Nitrospirota; class Nitrospiria; order Nitrospirales; family Nitrospiraceae; genus Nitrospira_D. The sequence goes on along the minus strand of CAWKLH010000027.1, from coordinate 117,837 downwards.
GTGCAGGACTGGTACGACCCGAATTACTATAAAAACGCCCCGCTCACGAACCCCACTGGTCCGGTTCAAGGGGCGATCAAAGCCATGCGTGGTGGGTCATGGCTCAAACCGGCTGCCAGCCTCCGCACCAGCGATCGCGATTGGGGTACGATGGACAGCCGTCCCAGCGGCACTGGCTTTCGTTGCGCAAAAGACGCGTATTAGCAGGCTATCCCCTCGTACCTTCGTCAATTCATATTGCTCACACCTCTGCACGGCGAACTCACGGTTCAGTGAAATCAACGAGAGTGCGGCTTGAGGACAACCTCCACCTGTTCAACCCTCACCACAGGCATGATGAGGCCAACTCCTTCCTCCTCGTGCGAGAAATCATAGATGATCGACTCGGAGGGAATCAGCGCACCAGCCATCACGACGACTACTTCGACCTTCTCATGTTTGTGCGAGACTTCGACTGATCCGACCGGCGAGTTTTTTCCCCGGCTTCACACGCAGATTGCTTGGGAATTCGTCAGGCTTGAATCGGACCATTCCCCATCCTGTTGAATTGAACTCAGGCCCGACCGCCACCGCATAGCTCTTGGTTTCGGGATCGAATTGCGATAATTCTCCAGGCCAGACGAAGGCCACATGCCAGTTCAGAACGGGGTTCTCCTCGCGTGCAGCATCCCTCTCGCGGTTCAGGTTGAAGAGCCGCTCATCATGTCCCGGATCATGGTGACCCTGGCCATAGACTGTGGCCCAATCGGGAGGCGCCCCTTCCAGCGCCACAAGAAACGCCTCGATGGCGTTCCGTTCGATCAGGACGTGTGTCCCTACAGGAAGAAGCGCATCGAGTGTGCTCAGTGGAATTGTTCTCAGCTGGCGGAGTCCGGTTGCATCTTCCGATCGGATTGGAGACGGCACAAGAAGCAGACCTGAGAGGAGCAAACAAACCAGCAGACGCGTGAAAGGCCTACTCACCACCGGCATGAGTCAGTACTCGGTTGTACGAAGCCTTCAAGGCCGTCACGCCCTGATGGTCATCGGTCAGTACTCCAGCATCGATCAAGACCGCGAGCCGAGGCGCCGGATTGAGTCGGCGCAGACCGGACTGCGTCAGGCCATCCGTGGCCAAAGCCTTTTCATAGGTCCCGAGCCACGATTCCGTCACGGCGCGCAAGCCCGCATCCGTCGGTTTCATGCGGCCTAATCGCACTTGCTGCAGCAGCTTGATCAGCGGATCGGATTGCAAGATAGCCGCGATCGCGCGTTGCACCGCCTGTTCATCCGGCGTGGCCATCGGCGCTTCAATTCATCGAGCAGGCGCCAGGCCCACGGGGATCGCCGCAGCTGCCGCAAGATCCTCCACTGCTCGTCACGGGCCATCCGCCGGTGGCTCCGACTCCAAAGGCGGAAAACTGTTTATCGATCTTGCTCGTGTTGCACTGGGGACAAGCGGCCTCTACCGATCCCTGGATCAGCAACTCGAAACGGTGATTGCATTCACGGCACACATATTCGAAGATAGGCATAGTCGAGGGCTCCTTTGTTTGCTGGGGCTATTATAAAATCACCCGAGACTGAATCGCAACGACAGGGAGTATATGTACCAGGAAGAAAAAATGTTTACGCTTCGCTTCACGCTGGAAGCCTCGTTTCCGGACGACTATACCGGAAACGAAGATGAACGCAATTGGCTACAGGAGTGGGAAGCCCAGATCAAACCGCAACTGCTCAAATCCGTCTTTGAGTCGCTCCGCAGGCACGACGGTTGGGCGTCGCACATCCGCAACCGGGGCGTATCACCGGCGGATGAAATCGAAATCGTATTGGCCAAGGATTTCTCACAACCTCTTCCCGTCTCGCTGAAACGATGAGCCCTTCGGACAACAACCTCGGTCTGTATGTTCATATCCCCTTTTGCCACCGCCGTTGCCACTTTTGCGCCTTCTACCTCGAAATTGCTCGACCTGATCCGATGGCACGGTTTCACTCCGCCCTGATCCAAGAAATTACACTCCACCGTCGGCAAGACTCCCTGAATGGCCGCGCCCTGCAGAGCATCTACTTCGGTGGCGGAACACCGACGTCCCTCCCCGCCGATCAGCTGGCCGCGCTTCTGACGCTGATTCGAGCGACCTGGCCGACCAGCCCCACGACAGAGATCACGGTGGAGGCACACCCCTCTTCCGTCACGGAAAGAGATCTCACAGTCTTGGCTGATGCCGGATTCAATCGGATCAGCTTTGGAGCGGAATCCATGACGGACAAGGATTTCGCCTCCATTGGCCGGTTTGGACAAGTGCAGGATACGGCCGCCGCGGTTCAGGCTGCGCGCCACGCTGGATTCCAAAATATCAACCTCGATCTGATGTATGGGCTCCCGGGCCAATTACTACAAGATTGGATACGCACCTTGGAATCGCTCATGACGCTTGCTCCATCGCATATCTCCTGTTATGCCCTCACCATTGAGGAGGGAACCAGGCTCGCTCAGGATATCGTTCGGAATCTTGTCCTGCCACCTGACGACATGCTTCAGCTCGACATGGAATCCGCAGCAGAGCGTTTCCTTGCCGAAGCAGGATTTTCCCGCTACGAAATTTCCAACTATGCCAAACCTGACTATGCCTGTCGCCATAATCTCCTCTACTGGACCGGTGGTGAGTATCTTGGACTCGGCCCAAGCGCGCAATCCTATCTCCATGGAATCCGGTTTGGAAACATTGCGAATCTCGAAGCCTATGCGGCATGCTTGAACGACAACCGTCTGCCGATGACCGACCGTACAATCCTCTCGGCATCCGAGCGCCAGCGAGATGCCCTCGTGTTCGGCCTGCGCCTTCTTCGTGGTGTCCCTCGAAAGACCATCAAGGCTGCGGAACGAGATCATCAGATCGACGAACTTGTCGCGAAAGGCCTGCTCGATGCCGATCGCGATCGAGTACGACTGACCTCCTTGGGACGGCGCTACGCTGATACGGTAGCCGAGCAGCTGTTCTAAGTGGGCCATGAAAACCGGCACATCGAACATGCTGCACGGCAGTAATGCTCATCCTCTTTCCTGCTGTTGAGCCTCTACCCCTGATTGACAAGACGGTCGCAATTAGAGAACACTACTGGAGCTATTCGGAGGAACCTCATGCCGGTGAACATGGATCCGTCAAAGAAACGACGTCGCCCCCAGACGACCGACTGCTTGGCTGAGGACAGGCTCACGGGCGTCACGGCGACACCCCCGCGAAAAAGTTTTGGAGAAGAAACTGAAGCGGATCGTGAAAAGGATTTGGCTGATGCCGAGCTGAAAAACTTATGGGATGCCACTGAAGTGATTGATATGGACAAGGTTTAAGCCCCTGAGAAGAACATTGTATGGTCCCAGAGGATGCTGAAAATGCTCTTCCAGCGAGGCCGCAGCGAGCGAAAGGTCGAAGCGTACGCGGTTGGTACGTTGAGGCCTTGAGCGATGCGAGAACGACGCTGGAGGGCTTTTGCAGCGTCCTCAGATAAGGCCTGCTAGAAACTCCGCTCCATGCCGACACCTGCCACGCCACAGACGATTCCCGACATCACCGAAGACGTGCAAGTCGGTTCGGGAACCGGATTTGAGTCTCGTGTCGTGGTCTACAACTGCGACTGTCACACCTACCAACAAGTGATCGAGCTATTTTGCCGGTTTATTCCCAGGATGACCTCGACCAAAGCATTTGAGTTGGCCTATCGGATCGACCATGATGGGGAAGCCATCGTCTTCACCGGATCGACGGAACAGGCGGATGACATTGCAGCAAAACTTGCAGGGGGTGGGCTCAGAGTGGCCGTGCAGTAAATCAACCTGCTTGGACCTTAATGCTTGGATGTGCTCTTGGCCGATTTCTTGGTTGGGCTTGTCGGCGCCTTCGTGGCAATGGGCTTGGAAGCCTCGCCCGATTTCTTCACGGTCTTTGACGCGCTTGATTTGTCCTTTTTCTCCGAAGCCTTGGACTTGCTGCTCTGCGAATGCTTCACGGGAGTCATGTACGCGGAGGTGCGGTTGACCTTCACCAATTGGTCTCCGCTGAGCACGCGAACTTGATACAGCTCGAACAGCTTGCCGATGGCTTTCGTGTCGCCTCGTCTCGCCGCATTCAAGAGCTTGCGGCGTTGATTCATCTCTTCTTCTTCGGTATGCGAAGCAGCTCGTCGTTCCATGCCCATCCTTCCTCAACACAGGCTGACCGACTGATCGGGGCTGCTGTGGTCTAATACCCCAGTCAGCCTGAAAAATTTGCCGAAGTATATCAGAATTATGACGATTTTTGGGAATATCGAATATTGCTGCCACCGTGGGAGGCATCACCCCATAGCTCTCATAACAGAAAGAGGCCGCAGGCTCGTGCATTTCACTCTTGAGTGGCATGACAAAGCACCGGTATAAGTATAGAAGTCTCATATTTTTTCTAAGAGGAGATCCATGATGGAACATACACCAGAATCTTCGACCGTCGCCGATGACCCTCAAGCGCGCGATCTCCTACGCAGAGCGTTCGAAAGGACCGCACGGTGGCCAAAAGACTTTACAGGGTTTACGGCTGACCTCACCGTGAATGTGAACGGAAAAGAAACCAGCGGCCCTGTCATCGTCAAGGGTCCCCGCGAGGTATCGGTTCAGCTGGACAATGGCGACATCCAAAAGTGGGCGCAAGAGCAACTAGGCATGATCGCAGTCCATCGTGGACCACGAAGCTTTGAGGAGTCTGATGGGAAATACTCGCTCACGATGGAGGAAGACGGTCACCCGTTCGGCACCAAACTGAACATCCATGGCTCCAATTCCTTCTACCGGGTCAAGGACAACCGCATCACCCAGATCAACCGGAAGATGGCCCATCCTGGCATGAACCCCTTCGCCTTTACGATCAACGTTGAGGAGAGCGCGATCACACAGGACCAGAAGAATCTCACGACCAAATACACGGTCTATTACTATTCGCCGACCGACGGCAAACTGACCAACGTAGAAAGCTTCACCGACACCCATCTCCGCGTCGGCTCCTCAGACCTTCCAGCGACCAGGCGGATTATCACCTACGAAGATGGCCAGGTCATCGTGAAGAACCTGACCTTCACCAACCACAAGTTGCTCTAGCGATGGATTTACGCAAAGACTTTCCTCGCAGCATGAAATTCAAGCTGGCAGGCTATGCCCACCTCGCCCGCATGATCGACAAATGTCGGGCGGTGCTTGCCGGGACAGAGGGGGAATATATCTATCCTTGTCCCATGGACGAGCGGCTGATGGAGTTCGCGGGAATTACCAGCGAGCAGTTCACGGCTGCAGTGAAGGCCAATTCGACCGATGAAGGAGTCGTCAAGTGGCTTGGGCAAACAGCACAACCACACCAGCCTGCCGAATTGGAGGACTGGAATCAGAAGTTGCTGGCCCGGGGGCCCAGTTCCCCGGAAAGTGCGGCCCGATTCAACAAATACCTGGCCGCCATCGATCCCTCACGCACCGACCTCACCGCCTGGTCGGATGTGCAAGATTTGGAAGAAGGGAGAGTCGTGCCGAGACGAGAGCCCGCACATCAGTCTCAGTAAGTGAGCGCCGGGTATTTGCCGAGGTAGGTGGGGTTTTCCGCCTGCGCGACCATGAAATGCGCCACATCAGAACGGGAAATAGCCCCCACCCGCATGCCTTCCACAAGGCTGTCCAACACGCGATAATGGCCAGTCATCGCGCCGTTAGTTAAGCCGGCCCGGGCGCACAATTTCCCACCGGGAATATCCACCGGCTACCAGCTGCTCCTGTTCATTCTTATCCGCATAGACTGCCTTGAGGAGCAGCGTGAAGAGGAGCTTCACAGGGAAAGAGTTGTAGCCCCAGCTATCGCCTGCCCCAAAACCAGTGAGCACGATGAGTGCCGGGGAGGAACCAGTTTCTTGCAGCACGCGCAACAAGACGCGCGCAGAGTCTGAAAACAGAGTGGTGGCAAAGGGGCTCTTCACACCGAGCGTCACCAGGATTGAATCGGCCCCCTCCACTGCAGCTCGTACATCGTTTGAGTTTGTCGCACTACCCTGCACCCTTCTCAGTTTGGCGTGATCTGGAAGCGGAACAACCCGGCGCGACAAGCTGGTGACCTCATGCCCCTTCTCAAGGGCGAGACGTGTGTCTCAAGCCCTATACCAGCCGAAGCTCCGATGATGGCGATCTTCATGTTCCCCGTTTTGTTGTCAGTGGCTCAACAATGTTAGCTGGACCCAGCGTAGGTTGCGGGTCTTAAACTTACGGCACATTCTCAGCCTGTTCATAGGCTCCGGTCAAGCGCCGCTGAGGTGACAGTCGTTCCATATTGGGTTCATATACTGATCTACCTCACTGGGCCAAGATGAACTGTCTGACTTCCGCTTGAATAGTCGCGAGCTCAACTGAAAACAGAAGGTGGCCTCCCCGGTTAAAGGAAAGCAACCGCGATCCAGAAATGTTGGCCGCCGCATACTCCGCATTGTGAAAAAGCTGAAGGCTGTCGTCTGTCGCATGGACAATGAGCGTTGGGGCACGAATTGCCGCTATCCGCTCATTGGGCATCGCAGCCTTGTTGTCAAAGGCGACACCGGCGTACCGAGGAGAGACCGGAGCCATGGAATCGATCACCTGACTCACCAAGGTGCGCTGCTCTGTGGTGAGAGTCGCGATCACCCTCTCGCTCGCACCCATCAACCGCAGCAGTCGCTTGCGCATCAACTTACAGACAACCCAGTAAAGAATATCGAGCTTGAAGATCGTCGTCAGCACATCACCCTTTTGATTCGCTTTTACCTGACTCGCATCTGAAGATGACGCAACCCCACACGACAGAAGCGTGAGCGACGATACGCGTTCCGGATATCGTACCGCAAATAGAAGCGCCGACGGACCACCATGAGAGAGGGCCACCACGGCAACCTTTTGCAAACCCAGACTGTCGAGCAGGTAAGCATAGGCCTCCGCCTGGTCGTCGAACGTCGCGCCTTCGCGGAAGGTCGAGCAGAGATACCCAAAGCGGGACGGTGCGATCCAGTCGAACCCTTCGCCCAGGATGGCCGTTGCAATCAGTTCGCCTTGGTCGTAGCCGCCTCCGCTCCCGTGGACAACCAGAACGGGAATCCCCGCGCCTTCTCGCTTGAATTCAATGTCTCCTAGCGGCGAGGGCACAACCGTACTGTTGCCAGTGATTCGTGCGTAGGCCCGACTAGTATCAAGTGCAAACCAGATCGCGATAGCAACAGCGGGACCCAACAACGCGAGGAGAAACCCGAGCAAGGACATGGAGGGAGTATCCAAGCTAGCGTGTAACCTATGATGCCTCACCTATTGAGGCTAAACGGGGAGCTCCAACCAAGGAGCTGGACCAGCAGTTTCGCGAAACGATATGCGAGCCCTGCGGGGTACTATCTTTATGTTTCCACAGAGCACTACTGAATGGTCAGGCCGAGATGCTGTTCGATGGTTCGCACACGCTGCTCCAACCGCTCTACACGTTCCTGAATCTGGCCATATGAGAGTTGGATGAGTGCGCGTGTTTCTCGAAATTGCTCTTCAAGGAACGATCGCTCTTCGGCATGACGCCGGTCGAGATGCATCTGAAATCCTTCGGCAACAAGCTGAAGTTCGTGACGGAGCCCTTCCGCCAGCACGCCAGCGTGCCGTTTGGAGTCCGCGAGCTCTCCCCGAAGGGTGTCAGTCGATGAAGCGATGAGTTGTTGGATTTGTGCGAGTGATTCTTGGTCCATGGTCCTCTATAGAAGAGAAGACCGGCGAAGTCTAGAGGCCAATGCAGGAGAAGTCAATGAGCCTATTCGATAGTCGGTTCCATTACTTTAACCGATGGACATAGACGCTTAGTTCGAATCACGACTGCGGACTGAGAACCTCCCGCCACACAGCGGCGAGGTCGTGGAGCGCTTGGCTTCCATCGCCGACGTAGACCGATCCGTGCATGGTGGCCAGCCGCTTCGGCTGCAGTGCTGCAAGTCGGTGCAGCGTCGCATCCGTCAATGAGCAATAGGGCACGTAATTCGCCAACGGGCCTTGCTGATAGTCCACCAGCGTCTTCCGACAGCGATCGATGACGTCCGATTCCGTCATCGGTTCGACGTCCCCGTCTTGATGGAAGAGATCCGAGCACAGGAGCGTCCGTTCTGTCTCCTCGAACAGTAGCCCCGCTTCCCAGCAATGGGGCACATGCGGCGTCGCCAGAAAGCGGAAACGGTATTTCCCGGTCTCGATCACCTCGCCGTCGACCATCCCTTTGGCGGGACGAAGCGCCAGACAATCATCGACGCTCACCATCTTACCCACCAGACTGCACACCACTTCCGAGTGCGGAGCCAGTTGCTGCCACTCCGGCACCGTCGCGCATTCGTCGGACTCAAAATGGCTGAACCCAATCCAGCGCAACGTCTGCGGATCGATGAGCGACGCCACAGCGGCTTTGACCTCCGCAAACAGAGCCCGCGGGCCGGTATGGAACAGCAGCGGCTGATCGTCGCGCAGCAAGAACTGACTAAACTGAATATTGAACGGTTCAACGAAGGTCGTAATGCGGAATAGGTCCGGAGCGATCTCGGTAATCTTCGCCATAGCACCTCCTCAAGAATGGAGCCGTGCGATCATACGCACCGCCAGATCGAGGTGCAATACGGATAGATCAAGATGGTAAGGGATATTGGGAGTAAGCCAATGACTCAGCAGGGTCAAGGAACAACCCCCAATAGCATGTAAAGTGAGCCGCACTATAAAAAAAGAGATTTTCGAAGTCGGATCGCAAGCTCCTCTTCTAACCGTTACACGAACTTCCATTAACTGCCACTCGTGGCTAGGAAATCTTCTCGCTACCAACGAACAGCTGAAGGCATCCATCTACACACTTATGCTTCGACGAGTCCGTTGAAAGGAGCGAGTGAGTCAACTGGAGACGTGTACCTATTCGTGAGGATAAGAGCAGGAAAAATTAGGCGCGCTTGCTTCGGCTGCATGACAACGACACCGCAAAGCCAGAGATCCTTACAGAACCGGCATAATGCTAGGTGCCCCAATAACTATTATTTCCGTGGTGCAACCTGACTATCCTGGAGAACCGACATCACACAAGCCAAGACATCATCAGCCACATCAATCGAAACCTTACCTGATGCTGAATTCTGTCAATACAGCATTCAAGAGGACTCATAGAAATCGCTGGGGAGAGTAAACCGATTCGATTTTTATCTGGGCGCCTACGTTCCATTTATAGACGCTTCAGCAAAGGCTACCACCTGATGCATGTAAGTCTTCAGCATGCCTTTTGTCCTTCTCCCGGTGAGCGACGAAATCACCCAAGCTCACGGATGGGGATTTCTTGGGTGCGTGTGCCCCTCAGAAGGATCAGCAGAGCGAGGATGTCGCGCTCATGGAACGTTCTAGCGCAAATGCGCTGGACTAGATTGCCAATGAGCTGATGTTCTTTCGCGTCCATCTATGGTCTGTAGCACCGATACCTTTCCAACGATCCGTCATCTTCCATGCCCCGCCCGCGCAATTAACTCCTTCAACCCATTCAAATCCAACCACCCAGGCACCAGTTCGTTGCCCACGATGAAGCCGGGTGTCCCTGAGATGCCGAGCTCGCGGGCAAGGGTCCGATTCTTGTCGATGACGGCCTGCCACTTGGGATTGGCCATGTCTGCTTCCAGGCGTTTTGCGTCGAGGCCCACTTTCACGGCGATCTTCAAAATGGCATCCTTCCTCATGTCGGCGTGGGAGGCGAGCAGCGCCTCGTGAAAGGCCTGGTGCTTGCCCTGCACCTGAGACGCGAGCGCAGCCTTAGCCGCAAGCTCCGATGGTTCGCCCAGAATGGGCAAGTCCTTGTAGACCACCCGCACCCGTGGATCAACCTTCTGGAGTTCCGTGACGGCAGAAGCCGCCTTCTTACAGAAGCCGCAGCGGTAGTCATAGAACTCGACCAGGGTGATCTCGCCCTTTAGATTGCCGCTGACCGGTGACGCCGGATCGTGCACCAGTTCCTGCTGCTTTGTCACGAGGGCCGCTTTTTGATGGTCCCTCAGTTCTGCTTCGCGCTTGGCGAGCAATCCCTGCAGCGATTGTTCGATCACTTCCGGATGGGCACGAATGTAGCGCTCAATCGTTGCATCGGCGACGTCCTGAGATGGGACCGACGAGTTCTTAGTTTCCTTGGTTGTGGTTGCACAACCAGATGCGAACAAGATAAGAACTCCAAGAACACTCAACGCCAACGGGAAGCGGCTTCCAACCGTAGGTATGGTTCATCGATGAGTCTCCTGCCTAGAAGCGTTCGTCAAGAAAGTTGTGAATAGAATGGTAAGCGAGTTCCCTACAGCATCCTGGCGCAGAGGACTTCGTACCTGCCGGAAAGCGCTTCGAGTGCATTCGCGGGAACAGTCGTCACGGTAAGTGTACTTCCGAGGGCCGTGAAGACTTCAATGGAGTAGCCTTCGGTCCCATCAGGTTCCACGTGGTGCTCGACGAGCTATTTGACGAGATCTCCTCGACGGAGCCGATGTTGATCTCCGGCAGGTCACAAGCTCAATGCTGCATCGGTATAAAGATCAAATCTCACTCTACCCGTCCGATTATCCCGGAATCAGCTTGTAATAAACTTCGTCGTTCCACCGACTGTGTTCTATCTTGACTTGGCCAGATCGTTCGAACCTCATCAGGATTGTCCCATTGGTTGAGCTTTCAATAACGCCCCTTAATTTCGTTAGTACTGCTCCGAACTGGTTTCTCTCAAGCGGTATCGCGTCTAACGGCAGATTTGATCGTGCAAGTCACGTAAGAGATTTGCCCGGCGTTTCTTGGCTCTAGCCGCCTTTTCACAGTACGATGACTTATCTCCACGTTTGGCACCATGAGATAGCGCACAGGACTTGTCCTGAGAAATAACTGCCTCTGTCGGTAATCTCATAGGATTAAGAGGAACAGGGCCCTATCGCCACCCCTCCCCGCTTGTCCCGCCGCCGAAGCCGCCCCAGTTGCCGCCGAACCCGCCTTGGCCGGTTCCCCAATATTCACCCTTCTGGATACGCCGATAGGGGTGCCGTAAATCCGGCCGACTCATCCACCAGAAAAACGAGACGATCGCCACAGTGGTGCCAAGGGTAATCCAGACTCCGAGCCCCTTCATCCGAGGCCTGGATGGAGGAGTGAACCTCACCTCTTGCGCCGGAGTCGCCAGCGCAACCGCCGTGCGATACAGCCCTTCGCCGAAATGTCCTCGTTCAATCGCAGGCTGCAGATACAGACGACTGACCTCGTTCCTCACGGCCGGGGTGATGACCGGAAACATCTGGCGCCCCAACGCCATCGCCGCCTGACGCTCTTGCACGGCCACCAACACCATCAGCCCATGTTCCTGCTGCGTCGAGCCGATTTGCCACTTTTCATATAGCGCGTCCGCATAATGCTTGGCCGATGGATAGGGTTTGATGCTGGGCACCGTCACAATCACCATTTCCACGCCGCTTTTTTTCTCAAGATCGATGCAGACGGACCGGATGCGGTCCTTCCACTCCGGCTCCATCACTTGTGCATGATCGCTGACATACCCGATGGGGCTGGGAAGAGGCACACGTTCTTTGGGCCGGTCATACAACGAGGCCTGGGCATCAACCGCTGACAGCATGACCATCAGGCTCAACCAGCCTATCCCCATCCAGGGGTCGTTTGGTCGATGTGCGATCACGTGATCCGTGCTTCTGCGGTCGTAACGAGCCGAGTCAGGCTCTCGAGATATCGATCCATGAGCCGCGGAATCTCTTTTTGCCCTGGAGAAATCTGCCCTCGCTTGAGCAAGAGCGCATCGCGCAGGCCGGAAAGATCGATCGCCAGATAAGATTCGAGGTCCTTCAGAAGTACTTCGCCATGCGCAAGTACAGGGCGCTCCAGTAATCGCTGGAGACCTCGAAGTACCGGCAGGAGGGCGGTAATAGAGAGCGATAAGAGGATGGTCATCGCTTCTTCGGTGCTTCGTCCTTCCACCAGACGCTGGCGAAGACGGAGAAGATTTCCGCGTAAGCCCTGCAACACTTCAGCGGCCAAGTACCGAGAGTCGATTTTGAGGCCAACGAAGGGATCTTGCCCCCACAGCAGTCGATGGCATTCGTGGATGTCTTGGTATTCGAGAGGAAAGGCGAACGAAGCGGATTGAAGGTCGGCTACTGTGAGAAAGAGAGGGACTACGACATGCTCCTTGCTCCAGCGCTTGTGGATACTGTCATACCGTTTCAGCACCGAGAGGTCGTACGACGACATCACCAAGAGCATATTGAGATTGGAACTGCCCGGCAAAAATTCCCCTCGCACCGCACTGCCATACAACAGAATTCCTTCCAACTCGCTTCCATAGACTCGTGTCACGTCCTTCACATAGGATTTTAAGAGTTTGTGCGTCTCTTCCGACAAACCGTCGATCGTCCAGTCTATCGGAGACATGGCCTACCGAACTCCTCTCGCCGCTATGTCGCGAGCCGAAGGGTCCGGCACCAATCCCGCCGCCATCAGGCGATCCATCATGCCGAACGGAGGCTCCTTGCGGAGTCCGGCTGTTGTCGTCAAGACACGATAACGGAGTCGCGCATTGCGGTCCAATGTACTGAAAACGCGGTCCCGGAGAAAGGCGATGACCGGATTCGCTGTATTCCAGAACAGCACCTGTTCATCAGCCAGCTTCTGCAACATGGTGACCTGAGGTCGGCGCGCGGTTTCGTAGATCCTCAGTTTTTCGGCAGAGTACTCATTCGTCGCCAGACACTCAGGCAGAAGGTCAGCCAGTGTCATTGCGTCCACCATGGCCTGCATACGGCCTTGAGAGGCATGCGGGTTCATCGCATGCGCCGCATCCCCGATCAGCACCGCCCCGTCGGCCACCCACGTTGGCGTGCGGACACGCCCGGTCGGCATGAAGGCGGTTTGCTTCCAGTCCATGAGTGTACGGAAGATAGCCTCACTGGAGGGGTCGATCGCAATCCATGATTTTTGTAGCGCCGCGATGCCTCGTTCCTTGACACTCTCATATGAACCGGCCTTGATCATGTAGAACACATACACCTTGTCCCCAGCGGCGGGAAACATGCCAAGGATCGTTCGCTTACCGACAAAATACTTCGCCTCTCCCAGAGGAATCGCCGCATCCAACAGGGCGATCAAATACCCTTGCGGATAGAGATGAAGATCAGCCGGAATCTGCAGGGCCTCTCGAACTTTTGAGAATGCTCCGTCGGCCCCAACGACCACCTTCGCCTTCACAGTCACGTGGTCTTCTCCCTGCTTGGCCGTCAGCCCGACGACCCGCCCATTCTCTCGAAGCAGACCCGTGAAGGCGGATCGATACCGCAAGGAGACGGAGGGTTCGCGCTCGATCGCGCTCAGAATGGCATGGTGCGCCACATTCGGCAGTGTGACCACGGCTTGATTGTACGGTGGAGGCAGTTCGCTATAGTCCACCGTGCACAGCCGCTCGCCGCCAACACGGCAAAAATGAAACTTGTGCACCGTACGGGTAGACTCAACCGGCAACTGACTTAAAAGCCCCAAGCGATCAAGTACTTGTTGTCCGTTCGGCTGCAGAATCTCTCCGCGCAATCCTTTCGGCGGTCCTGGTGCCTGCTCGAAAACGATCGTGTTGATCCCCTTCTGGGCCAGTGCCAGGGCCAGCACGGCCCCTCCTCCACCGGCTCCCACGACAGCAATGTCGGTTTCTTCAACCATGGTCCCTCAGCGTTCCTCGGCCATGACGATGCGTGGCCACCTTACCCTCAACATTCCTCCTATTTCCACTCCTGGAATCGTTCCTGATCTTTCCAGAGCGAAAGAAACTTTTCACGTGCTTGGACGGTAATCGCATGGTCCCTAATGATATCGAGCCGCTCGTCATTGTAGCGATTTCCACTGGTCGTCTGATTCATAGACCCGGTCGTATTGATCTCGTCGTCGATCACCGCCTGTTTCAAATGCATGAGGCCGTCATGTTGATTGATCCTGATCGGGATCCCAGCTTCACGCAACGCCGAGAGCGCCGTTCGTTGCTTCGGATCGTTGAGACGTTCCCGATCGGTGAGGAGACGAACATCCACACCACGCCGTTTCGCCTCAACCAGCGCTTTCACCGTAAGCGGCGACGTGACGCCATACACGGCCACAAAAATGTATCGTGTAGCACGGTCATACATCTGTACGAGATGTTCGAGTGGCCTATCCTCCGGACCATACCAGACCTCGACTGATGTAGCCGAGACTTCCACGCTTGGCCCAAGCAGAACTGCGGCAAATAGCCAGAGAATGAACCCTCGGCGGCACTGCGTGGATAGTTGGAACGGCGAAGGCCGGATCATGCCAGTTCGAAGAGGTCGCGGAAGTGGTCGTCGGAAGACTCCCAGGCCTGTGGCGCATGCACCTGAAGCCACTGTCGAAGAAACTGTTTCTGCTCCTGTGTGAGCAATTGCTTGATCTGATGAGTGCGCCCTTGAAGCGGCTGAAGGAGACTGACGTGCTTCTTCACATCCAGCATCGCGGTGCGGACATACAGACTCGTAAAGATCGACGGCTTCTCCTCCGTTCCGTCACCCTGCACCCAGACGGAGAGAAACTTATCCAGAACCAGGCCCGCACTGTCCAGCGCCGGCTCAGTATCATGGAAGAGCTCATTCTCGGACTCGGTTAATGGGGTCGATTCAGCCGCGCGAAAGAGAAAGTTCTTTTTCCACATCCTGGCATCCTTACAGGCGGCATAGTGGCGGCGAGCCGGATCAAAGTCAAGCAACTCCCTCAGGGAATCTCTCCCCTCCTCAGCAGATACGGGTGAGTATGAATCCTATTGAGCAGTCGTGTCTCTCACGGTGGATGACGTAGCCTTGACAGGCAGAGCATGCCTTTGCTAGTTTAAAAATTCTTTAATCTCTAAGCCAACTTGGGAGAATCCGTGCAGGTTAAGATTAATGGAAAGCCTGAGGAGGTCCGGAACGGAACCGTCCTCGATTTGCTCAAGACAAAGAACATCGAGCCGCAGATGGTCGCCGTCGAGGTCAACGACAAGGTGTTGGACCGTGACCATTTGGCCACGACCCACCTCAATGAAGGAGATCACGTGGAGTTTCTCTTTTATATGGGAGGGGGTCAGTGAGCACCACGTTGCATAAAGACATTACCGAGCTGATCGGCAAGACCCCGCTTGTCCGGTTGAACCGTCTTTCAAAGTCCGGTTCTGCGACGATTTACGGGAAGGTCGAGTTTTTCAACCCCGGCGGCAGCGTCAAGGATCGAATCTGCCTCAATATGATCAATGAAGCAGAGCGCCAGGGAACGCTCAAGCCGGGCGGAACCATCGTCGAGCCGACCAGTGGAAACACGGGTATCGGACTGGCCTTGGTCGCAGCCGTGCGTGGGTACAAACTAATCCTCGTGATGCCGGAAAGCATGAGCATGGAACGGGCCAGCTTATTGTCTTCGTATGGCGCACAGCTGGTGCTCACCCCGGCTTGGGAAGGCATGAAAGGGTCTATTAAGGAGGCGGAAAGCATCCTGGCTCAAAATCCGTCGTACTTTATGCCGGATCAATTCTCAAACCCGGCCAACCCCGCGATGCATAAGATGACGACAGCACTGGAAATCTGGGACGCACTCGAAGGAAAGATCGATGCCTTTGTGGCTGCCGTTGGAACTGGTGGTACCATCACAGGATGTGGTGAAGTCTTTAAGGAACGGAATCCGCACGTACAAGTCATCGCCGTCGAACCGGCAGGTTCGCCCGTGTTATCCGGAGGAGACCCTGGCCCCCATAAGATTCAAGGGATCGGGGCAGGCTTTATTCCAAAGGTGCTCAACAGAAAAATTCTCGACCGTGTCATCACCGTGACGGACGACGAGGCGTATCAGACCGCGAAACAGCTCTCGAAGAAGGAAGGGCTGCTGGTGGGGATTTCCGCCGGCGCCAATGTGTTCGCCGCGCAAAAGATCGCGGATGAACTGGGACCCGGCAAGAATGTCGTAACTATCTTGTGCGACACCGGTGAGCGCTATATCAGCATTGAGAAGTATTTCAATATATAAGAACGCTGAAAATGGCCTCAAACTTTGTTCTCGGCTCAAGAAAATCCTCAACGTACCCCAGAGGGTACGCCTCCGGTTTTCTTTTGCCTGCGGCCTCGTTGGAAACCATTTTGAACGTTCTTGGCACCGCTGATTAAGATGGAATTTACTGAAGAGCAAATAAATCGCTACAGCCGGCATATCCTCTTGCCTGAGGTCGGCGGCAAGGGACAAAAGAAGATCGCCAAGTCCAGGATTCTGCTCGTCGGCGCCGGTGGTCTTGGCTCCCCTGCCGCATTGTATCTGGCCGCAGCAGGAGTCGGCACGATTGGGCTGATCGACAGCGATGTGGTGGACCTGACCAATCTGCAGCGCCAAGTTCTTCACCATACTCCCGACGTGGGTCGCCCCAAGGTCCTCTCCGGCAAAGAAAAGATCCAGGCGCTGAACCCCGACGTTTCGGTCTCCATGTACGAGGAACGGCTCACGGCCGGCAATGCGCTCAAGATCTTCGGCGACTATGATGTCGTGATCGACGGAGTCGATAATTTCCCAGCCAAGTTTCTGATCAACGACGCCTGTTTCTTCGCCGGCAAGCCGCTGGTCCATGGCGGCATTCTGCGATTCGAGGGACGTGTCACGACCATCATCCCGAAGAAATCGGCGTGTTATCGTTGCGTGTTCAAAGCCCCGCCTCCACCTGGCTTAGTCGCCTCCTGCCAAGAAGCCGGAGTGATCGGAGTATTGGCTGGCATTATCGGGACGATTCAGGCGACGGAAGCATTGAAGCTTGTCCTCGGTATCGGACGGCCGCTGACAGACCGCCTGCTCGACTTCGATGCGCGCAAAACCCAATTTCGAGAAATCAAAGTCCGCCGGAACCCAAATTGTGCGCTCTGCGGGGAACATCCGACGATTACCGAACTGTTCGACGATGGGGACCCCTATGCTGGATGCGCCATGCGTCCATCTGCATAGAGTTTGATAAGGTGGTGCGACAATGAGCAAAATGAAAGCGCTGGTGTGCCGCGAGTGCGGTAAAGAATATCCAACGAAGGCCATCCACGTTTGCGAAATGTGCTTCGGTCCCCTTGAGGTGAAGTACAACTACGAGGAGATCAAGAAGACGATTTCGCGCAAGAAGATCGAGAATGGGCCACATAGCATGTGGCGCTATCTCGACCTGCTGCCGGTCGAAGGCACGAACTTCGTCGGACCGCATGCCGGGTTCACCCCGCTCGTACGGGCGAAAAACCTTGGCGCGTATCTTGGGCTCGACGAGCTCTACATCAAGAACGATACGGTGAATCACCCCACCCTATCCTTCAAAGATCGCGTCGTCGCCGTGGCCCTCACGCGCGCGCGCGAGCTCGGCTTCGAAACGGTGGCCTGCGCGTCGACCGGCAACTTGGCGAACTCCGTCGCCGCGCACGCGGCATCCGCCAATCTCCACTGTTACGTCTTCATCCCGGGCGACCTTGAGGCCGCAAAAGTGCTTGGCAACCTGATCTATAAGCCCCACGTGGTTGAGATTGAAGGTCATTACGACGATGTCAACCGGCTCTGCAGCGAGATTGCCGGCGAACATGGCTGGGCGTTCGTGAACATCAACATCCGCCCCTACTATGCCGAAGGCTCAAAAACCCTTGCCTTTGAGACTGTGGAACAACTGGGGTGGAAAACACCGGATCAAGTTGTCATTCCCATGGCGTCAGGCTCGCTCCTGACCAAGATTTGGAAGGGTCTGCATGAGATGAAGGCGTTGGGCCTGATCGACAACGTTCGCACGAAGGTCAACGGCGCCCAAGCGGAAGGCTGCTCACCGATCTCGACCGCATTCAAGGCGGGGCGCGACTTCTTCAAGCCAGTGAAACCACAGACGATCGCCAAGTCCCTTGCCATCGGCAACCCCGCTGATGGGTACTATGCGCTTAAGGCGACCGCTGAGAGTCACGGATCCATGGATATGGTAACGGATGAAGAAGTGGTAGAAGGCATCCAGCTGCTGGCCCAAACCGAAGGCATCTTCGCGGAAACAGCTGGAGGCGTCACGATCGGCGTGCTGAAGAAGCTTGTCAAACAAGGGGTGATCAAAAAAGATGAGGTCACGGTGGCCTATATCACCGGCAACGGCCTAAAAACCCAGGAAGCGGTGATCAATTCCGTCGGTCGCCCAGTGCGCATTCAGCCCAGCCTGGTGGACTTCGAAAAGACGTTTAAGATGGGAAAGAACGGTGGTGGCGTATGATTAAAGTTCGCATTCCAACTCCGCTTCGCCCCCTGACCAAAGGTCAGGGCGAGGTCGAGACCAAAGCCGGCAGTGTGGTGGAGATGATCGAGGCGCTGAATAGTACACATCCCGGCATCAAAGATCGCCTATGCGATGAAACGGGAGAGCTCCGTCGCTTCGTGAACATTTATGTCAACGAAGAAGACATTCGCTTCCTCACGGGGAAAGACACGCCCCTCAAGGATGGCGATGAAGTCTCCATCGTCCCGGCGATCGCAGGAGGGTAACCATGGCACACTTGCGGTTCCATATTCGCTTTCCTGAAGACAAAATCCGAGAGCCGATCATCTATCAGATCGGACGCGAATATAAGGTCGTGACCGATGTCAGGCGAGCCGATGTTCGCGAGACGACTGGATGGGCCGATGTGGAACTCTCCGGCGACACTGCTGAGATCGAGCGGGCCGTCGCTGGCCTGCGAGCCAAAGGCTGTGTCGTCGATCCGATTGAACTGAACGTGGTGGAATAGGACAACGCTGACACACGGGCAAGATCCCTTCTCGTGCCCCCTGTTTGTCAGCCTTCTTTCCTATTCACCTGTGTATGATTGGAATACATGGAACTCACTGAGCAAGAAATTGAACGGTACAGCCGGCACATTATCCTCCAGGACGTGGGAGGCAAGGGCCAACTCAAGCTCAAGCGGGCCAAGGTCCTCCTGATCGGCGCGGGCGGTCTTGGCTCTCCCGCCGGTCTCTATCTTGCTGCCGCCGGTATTGGAACGATCGGGCTTGTCGATGGCGATGTCGTGGACCTCTCAAATTTGCAACGGCAGATCATGCATTCGACCGCAACGCTCGGACAGCCGAAGGTTGAGTCAGGCCGGAAAACCTTGTCGGCCATTAATCCAGAAATTACGATCAACGCGTACCACCAGCTCGTCGATGCTGAGAACATCCTCCCGCTTATCTCGCAATACGATATTGTGCTGGACGGCTCGGATAACTTTACGACGCGGTTTCTGGTAAACGATGCCTGTTTCTTTGCCAAGAAAACCCTGATCTCCGCCAGCATGTTTCGGTTTGAGGGCCAGCTGACGACGATCAAACCGCACCAAGGCTATCCTTGCTACCGCTGTCTCTATCCCGAACCCCCGCCGGCCGGGTTGGTCCCGAATTGTCAAGAAGCCGGTGTACTTGGCGTTTTGGCCGGTACGATGGGAGTTCTCCAGGCCTCGGAAGCGATCAAGGAAATTCTCGGCATCGGAGAAACGATCGCGGACAAGCTTTTGATCTACGACGCGCTCGACATGAAGTTCCGCAAAGTCGGCCGCCCCAAAGACCCTGCATGCCCTCTGTGCGGTCCCAACCCGAAGATCAAAGATCTGAGTCTCGACTACACCGTCAGTTGTACGATTTAACGTGGCCGACCTCGTCATTCCTCAACAGATTCTTGACGACATCATCGCGCACGCGAAAGAACTCACACCATACGAATGCTGCGGACTGCTCGCTGGAACCAATGGTACCGTTAGCCGTCTATATCGAATCAAAAACATCGTTGCGATGGAAGGGGCACAGAATCTGTCGTCATTCGATTCGGCGAAAGCCGCACATCTCGAACGGCTCTCACCGGAAGAACGTGCGGAAATCGCCTTCGTCATGGACATGCAGGACTTCTCGACTGCCAAGAAAGACATGCGCAACAACGGGCTCGACCTTCAAGCCGTCTACCACTCGCATCCCCATGATCCTGCTCGTCCATCGGTCACCGACATCAAGATCGCCACCGACTATGAAGAGATCTGGCCCAAGATCAACCTGCCCCTCCCCGCCTATCTCATCGTCTCGCTCATGAATACTGAACCGGACGTGAAGACCTATTGGATCAGATCCGGTCACGTCACCCTTGCCGACGTCCTCATCCGCTGATCTAGATTTTTCCGGTTCACATCGCCGCCAAAATGTAATACTCTTCTCCCGTAGCTTGAATCAGGAGCATCCCACATGCCCGCTCGGCGACGACTATTCAGCTATAGTCTCATTCTTGCGCTATCCGTAGCCACTTTGATCCCACTATCGGTCTGTGCAGAAGATCGCAGTTTTTACAGCCCGGTGATTCACATCGACAAGGAGCAGAATCAGATCCTGATCTCGACGAGTGCTAGTGTGTTCTCGATTGAAGTGCCCGATGCAGCCAAGCCCCACATCGAAAAACTTCCCCTTTCCGGGCTTGTGGATTTCGTCGTCGAGATGCGTGGCGAGGACAAGCCACCGCTGATCAAAACCTGGAAGGTCAAATCCGGCGAATCAACCTGCATGTATTTCAATGGGAAGGAGTGCAAATAAGCGCCAGGCGAACAGCTCTAGCTCCTCGCTTCAACCTGTGTAAATCTGCCAGGACCTTTGCTAGCTGATACGCTCTATGCTAGAGAACGCAGCAACCTGCTGAGAGACAAAGCGGCAGGATACTATTCCCCACTTCCCGCCATGTCGTCGATGAGGGGGCGGTTGATGTCGGTGCAGCCGACGCAGATTGTATCGAAGAGTGCTTCGGAATCGGCGACGAAGTTCTTCGCATCAGGAAGCTTTTCATTCAGGACTTGGGCGTAACAGGTTTCGCACAGCATCATCAGGCCTCGCGAGACCCCGACCGTTTTTCTCCCAGCACTTCCAGCCATTCGTCCTACACCGATCCTTTCTGAAGGGCTACGAAAAAATCTTCGGCTTCAAGATCAATTCCGCATTGCTGGCATTCATATGGGCGATCAGGTTCCGGAACGTCCAACGGTGTGCGATCGATTCGCCCACGGCAGACATGGTAGAAGCGGCCTCGCGCATTTTCATCATCCAGCGGATCGCTCTCGTATACCAGCACCATTGATCAGCCATGTCCCCTTGTTCGCTCACGCGAGTATACCGGCTCCTCCTCTGACCCGCAACTACCGAAGGCGAACGGATGCGAGGTTGCAAGCAACAGGCCCTCATGCCCTACACCTGAAATTGAGCTTCATAGAGACCAGCGTAGACTCCTCCTCGACTCACCAGCTCATCATGCCGGCCATCCTCCACGAGTCGCCCGTTATCGAGCACCACAATCCGATCCACATCGTGAAGCGTGGATAATCGGTGGGCAATGATGAACGTGGTTCGCCCTGTCGTCAGCTCGTTCAACGCTTCGCGGATTTTCACCTCAGTCTCTGTATCAATATTTGAGGTGGCCTCATCGAAAATGACGATGGGCGGATCTTTCAACAATACCCGCGCGATTGAGACCCGCTGTTTTTGCCCGACCGACAGTTTGACGCCTCGTTCGCCGATCCAGGTGTCATACCCTTCGGGTAACGCCGCGATGAACTCATGCGCGCGGGCCGCGCGCGCCGCTGCTTCCAGCCGAGCCTGGTCTGCGTGCAAATCGCCGTAGAGAAGGTTGTCTCGAACGGTCCCGTTGAACAAGAACGGCTCCTGTTGTACGAACCCGATCTGCTGCCGCAGATACGCAATCGGCAGATCACGGATATCCTTCCCATCGATAATGATTGCCCCGTCAGTGACGTCGTAAAACCGCATCAATAGCTTCAGTAAGGTACTTTTCCCTGCCCCACTCATTCCGACCAGTGCCACGCGCTCCCCAGCCGGCACGGCTGCTGAAACCCCTCTCAGGACCGGCACGTCAGGTCGATAGTGGAACTGGACCTGGTCGAATCGAACGGCTCCATGGGCCCGATGGACGGGAGCCACTGCATGAGGACGATCGACGACGTCCGGAATCGTATCCAGCACCTCAAAGACCCGCTCGCTCGCCGCCAACGCATGCTGCAACATATGATTGACCGAATGAATCTGATTGATGGGGACGTAGAACATCGCCAGGTAGGAGAGAAACAAGACCAACTCGCCAAGCGTGAGACGCCCCTCCATGACCTCTCCCGCACCGTACCAGAGGATCAAGACGGTCCCAAGAGCGGCAACCAAAATCATTCCCGGCGAATACATCGACCACAAGACCATCGCCTTGAGGTTCTTCTCACTATACGCCTGACTCAGCCGGTCGAAACGCGCTTGTTCGTGTCCCTGACGGCCAAACCCCATGGTCTCCCTGATCCCGGACAAGGCATCTTGTAGATAGCCGTTCAGTTCGGCGGCGCTCTGACGGGTCTCCCGATAATACCCATGAACCCTCGACGTAAACCAACTCGCGGACAAGGCCAGCAATGGGATCGGCAAGAGCGAGAGAGCCGCCAGCTTCCAATTGAGCATGAACAAAAGTCCCGTGATCCCGATGAGCGTCAGCGACGCCGTGAGCATCCCTTCAAGCCCGTCAATGAAGATCCGCTCGACATGCTCCGTGTCATTGGTCACACGGGACATGATCTCCCCCGTCGAGCGATTCTCAAAGTAGGTGATGGACAGACGCTGGAGGGCGGAGAAGATGTGCCGGCGAAGATCGTGGACCACCGTCTGCTCAAGCTGATTATTCAGCCGGATTCTGAGTGAGGCAAACACGTTCTTGAGCACATGGGCGCCCACCAGCAGACCGATCACCCATGGCAGCAACGACGTCTGCTTCGCCTGAATCACATCGTCGATGATGATCTTGATGACCCAGGGAGGCACCAGCTCCATCGCCGTCGCACACGCGGCGCAGACGAGTGTCGTGATCGCGAGAGCGCGGTGAGGCCGAAGATACAGCAGGACACGAAGAAGGGGCTTCACGAGCGGTTCAATAAGAAAGGCATCAAATTACGTTCGAGGGTTCTTTTTGCCAATACTGCGAAAATTCGTCCAGCTGAGTGAGGGTGGACATATCGGTCATGCGATCCAGAAAGACTTTGCCGATCAAGTGATCGAGTTCGTGCTGAATACAGACTGCGTACAGTTCGGTCGCCTCGAAATCCAGAGCTTTGCCCTTCCGGTCCAGCCCCTTGACCCGCACCAGTGAGGGTCGGGTCACTTTTCCCCTTAGTCCATCAACACTCAGACAGCCTTCCCAGTTGTCCACTTGTTCAGGCCCGTAATACACAATCGAGGGGTTGATGAGGACCGTTTCTGGAAATCCGCCCTCACCTTTGCAGCCCATCACAACCAGTTGAATCGAACGTGATACTTGTGGCGCAGCCAACCCGATGCCCGGTTCGTCGTACATCGCTTCAAACATGTCGTCGATCAACCGCTGAATCTCGGACGATTTAATCTCTCGCGGGTCGATCGGCGCAGCAACTTTGCGAAGAATAGGATTGCCTAATTTGGCAATCTTGAGCATCGCTCCGCTCTTGAGTTTCATATCTGTATATTCGTAGCATAGGAATCTCTCGGCCCGCAACCTCCTCGGCTGACCGCTACAAACTCCGTTTCGGCCGGCGCGGTTCGGGAATCTCAAAGACGTCTTTGTTGGCGTCCCACCACTCGGTCCATTCACTCGACCATGCGGCGCGATCCTGCTTGGTCGAGGCGTCCCAATCATGAAACTCGGTTTCATGACGAGTCAAAATCCAGAGTGATTGCAATGCCGACAGCGCCACGAAACGCTCGTCGTCGCTGACCATCGGAATCAAGATGGAGATCACGGCCTTCTGCCGGACATACCGCGCTTCGAACGCTGCAGCTTTTCTGACGGATGGATTGGAGTCCTTTGCCATGACGTCAATCGCCTCGGGCGCGTTCGTGGGATCCAGACGAACGGCAACACGCAGGGCATGTTCCCGCACCCGAGGAATTTCACCGGACTCCTTTGCGGTGGAGATCAGGGCGGGAACCCCGGTGACTCCTTTCATCATCAGCAAGGTCTCGATCGCGTTGTAGCGAATCCGCGGGCTCGGCATGGTCAATGCCTGAACAAGGGCGGGAACGGCCGGCTCTCCCAAATGCACGAATTCTCCCATGGCCCAAAATTCCTGTTTCCCTTCCAGCAGCGGCAGCAAGGCTTCCGCGCGCTTGACCTCTTCAGCGCTGAGCGGGTCCTTATTGGGAGGAATCGAGACATCCGGCACATCTTGATTCTTCGGTGGCGCTTCATAGGGAATTTGGATCGGCCATATCCGCACGGGTTGATCGGACACGGCATAGAGCGTCTGTGCTTGCACAAAACCGGCAAGAATACCCGCGGCAATGCATGCATAGTTGACCACGATGCGTGAACTCCTATTTATTCCAGATCATCATCGGTGACACGTTCAGGAGGGGACCATTGACACGGGTACGTATCCGACACATCGACTGGAGCGAAGGGGCGGAAGCGACCCAACGGTCGCCGGCCTTAGTCCACTCCTGAATTGGCTTCCCGAAGATGCTTTCTTACTCGAACCTTCTCATGATGTTTCCGAAGCAACTGCAGACGAACCACATCCTGGTTCTCTGCGACAATCCGAACCAACCGATCCATGTCTTCGGCATGGTCTCGAACCAGTTCGGACAGCTTTTGGATCTGCTCCTCGAGCTTTTCCAGGCGCCTGGCCATGTTGCGTGCTGGATCTGAGGATCTCACTGTCAGGTTCGTCACACGCCTGGAATCGACTCGTGGGAGAGCCGCGACAACAACGTCTCGCTTCATGCTCACTCCTTTGTTCATCGTCAACCGATCCCGAGCTGCTCACTCCGGTGTTCTGGTAGCTAGTATTATCCGCATGGAACGGGAAGTCAACGATTCCACTTCCTTTCTATTTCATGGAGGTCCTGCTAGAATCCAGCCGATGAAGAATATTTTCACAATGGTATTGGCTGGCGGGAAAGGCGAGCGACTGTTCCCGCTGACGGACCAACGTGCAAAGCCGGCGGTTCCCTTCGGCGGGAAGTATCGCATTATCGATTTCACCCTCAGCAATTGTCTGAATTCAGGGCTCCGCAAGATCGCGGTCCTCATTCAATACAAATCACACTCGCTCGATCGCCATATCCGGGTCGGCTGGAATATTCTCAACGCGGAACTTGGTGAATATATCGCCTCGATCCCCCCTCAACAGCGCATCAGCGAAGATTGGTACCGTGGCACCGCCGATGCCGTGTATCAGAATATGTTCTTGATCGACGGGGAACACCCGGAGTTCCTACTGATCCTCGCCGGTGATCACGTCTACAAGATGAACTATGCAGAGATGTACCACTGGCTCATCGCCAAGAGCGCAGATGCGGTCGTCGGGGCCATCGACATTCCCGTCCAGGAAGCGACTCGCTTCGGCGTCATCGCAGTCGACAAGGACTACCGGATTACTCGCTTCGATGAAAAGCCGGCGCATCCCATTCCACTCCCCAACGATCCCGCCCATGCCTTCGCGTCGATGGGCATCTACCTGTTCCGCACCAAGGCCATCCGCGAACACCTGATTGCGGACGCTCGGGAAGGCAGCGCGCACGACTTCGGGAAAAACATTATTCCCCGAATGATCGAACAAGGGCGGGTGTATGCCTTCAAATTTCAAGATGCCAACAACAAAGCCGTCAAGTACTGGCGCGACATTGGAACGCTCGACGCATACTGGGAAGCGAACATGGATTTGGTCGCTGTCGATCCTCAATTCAATCTGTACGACCCAGGCTGGCCGATCCGAACCTATCAGGGGCAGTTTCCACCGGCCAAGTTCGTCTTCGCGCAGGATTTTCAGGGAGGCCGGATGGGGGTCGCGCTTGATTCGATCGTCTGCGGCGGCTGCATCGTGTCGGGTGGACGAGTCCAAAATTCAATTGTGTCCCCGAACGTCCGCGTACAAGACCACGCGGATGTCAGGGAATCCATTCTCATGGAGAACGTGACGATCGGCGCGCAGAGCCGCATCAGACGGGCCATCATCGACAAGGATGTGACGATCCCGCCGCATACGGAAATCGGGTATGATCGAGAGGCCGACGCGCAACGATTTACCGTCACTGAATCAGGCCTCGTGGTCATCTCAAAAGGAATGAAGCTGCATGCCGCCGTCGATCCATCCGGTTGATCTCATCGCGGCGCTCCGCCAACGACATCTCACGCCAGCTATTGTGTTTCTCACCTCTCGGCGAGCCTGTGACGAAGCGATGGAGGCGTTCAATCACGCCGATCTCGTGCTTCCTCCGGTGCGACAAGAGGCGATCGGTACGGCGCTCGAACGGGTCATCGCGCAGTATCCGAGCATTACCGAACATCCCCTCATTCCCATCGTACAGCGAATCGGCGTCGCCGCCCATCATGCTGGGCATCTGCCTTCGTGGAAAATCGCGATCGAGGAGCTGATGCGACAAGGCCAACTCGATGCGGTCTTCGCCACGACAACCCTGGCGGCGGGTGTCGATTTTCCCGCACGCACGGTCGTGATCACGCAATCCAGCATCCGCAAATCCCGCGACTTCACCGACCTGACCATCGGCGAAGTCCAGCAGGTCGCCGGCCGAGCCGGCCGCCGCGGGAAAGATCACGTCGGATTTGCGGTTGTGACTCCATCTCCGTATATCGATCTGGCGGTTCTGACTAAAGGGTTGACTGGGCAACCGGAAGCCATCGATAGCCAGTTTACGATCAGTTACCCGATGGTCTTGAATCTCTTGAAAGCCCATCCCCATGAGCAGATTCAAGGAATCTTGGCCAAGAGTTTCGCGCAATTCCAACTCAACCAGCGCGCTGAACTCCTCGAGCACAAACTAGAGGCCCTCCATGTACAAATGGAACCGTTCGGCCCTCGCGTCTGTACGGACTGGATCACCCAATGGCAAACCTTCGACCATGCGCGAAGACACCGCCACACCCGGCATCAGACGCACCGGTCAGAATCGCCTGAAATTTCAGCTCGGTTGCCGTTCCTGAGCCCTGGGCGTGTGGTAGGGCTCAGCAGAGGCCGCGGGATTGTGCTCCGGCAATACCGGAGTAAAGGCCAAAAGAATTCCATGCTCACCATCTTACGACCGGATGGTGCCGTCACGGAATGCCCGGTCACGAGCGTGAAAGAAGTCTACGACCGCACATGCGACTTCGAGGAAACGCCGACCTATCCGTGGTGTTCCACGGACACGTTCGATCGACTCAGTCATCAGTTAGAAGAACTTCCGCAGCGCTTGCCCTTGCTTCCTATCCTGACCTCCACCAGTCACGAACCACTGCCCGATGCCATCGTCCAATCGATGGGAGACTTCCCCTGCCCAACGTGCCCTTCGACGGCCAGCCTGCCAGAAAGACTTCGTGACCGCGTCGCGACTTCGTCAGGAACAACAGCGCCATACGAAATCCATACAAGCACTGCGGGCCAGTTTGTGGCATCGCTTCCAAGAGCCGTGTGAACGTATTGCAGAAATTTGGATATCTCACGCTGGCGACACAATTGACGATCGAAGGAGAATGGGCACGGCTGATCCGGATCGATCATTCGCTGCTGATTACCGAACTGATCCGCGCGGAAGCCTTTACGGGAGGAGACCCCTCTCTCCTCGCCGGCATCTTGGCCAGTCTGGCCCACGACGACGATCGTCCCGGCGCGTTTCCGCGCATCAGTGCCGGACTGAGTTCCCTGCTCGGGCAGGTTCGGAAGTTGGCGGAGAGTTTATCTCCCTATGAAGATCCGCCCCTCCTCCGCGCCGATGTGGCAGCCTTGGTTGAACGCTGGGTCGCCGACCCCACCCTCACGTGGATTGGCCTCTGTCGACTGACCACGATGGCAGAAGGCGACATCTACCGACTACTGGCCAGAACTTTGGAGTTTCTGTCACAAGTGCAGGCCCTAAAGTCGACGCATCCCGGCCTCGCTGGATCCGCTTCGCAGGCGATCACCTTGATCCGACGTGGGGTGTTGGAGGAATTACCGTAAGGGAAGACATGCTTCGGCACCAAAACAATGTCGTCCGAATGAAACGTCATCAGGTCCTTTATTCACATTTTGATGATTGACCGTTGACAAGTGACTGTGGTTTCATGAGTCGTCAACAACTTGGGGACAACCAGCTCAACAACCACGAGGCTCTTTGGCATCAACTTTGTGTCAACTCAAGGTGATTCCATGGTCATGTCCTCCCAGAGCGGCCATGACATCGTTCGGTGACGTTCCTCCTCCTATACACGTATACACAATTGGAGGGTACTTATCATGAAGGATCACATTACGCGCGTACTCGTGACCGGTGGGGCCGGATTTCTTGGCTCACATTTATGCGAACGCCTACTCCAAAGCGGCCATGACGTTCTTTGTCTGGATAATTTTTATACTGGAGCTAAGCGAAATATCGATCACTTGTTGGACAGTCATTCTTTTGAGCTGCTTCGCCACGACGTGACCTTCCCGCTGTTTGTTGAAGTAGACCAAATCTATAACTTGGCCTGCCCGGCCTCACCGATCCACTATCAAAACGATCCGGTCCAGACGACGAAGGTGAATGTGCACGGATCAATCAATATGCTGGGATTGGCGAAACGGGTGAAAGCCACCATTCTTCAAGCTTCGACCTCTGAGATATACGGCAACCCGACTATCCACCCGCAAGTAGAAGGCTATTGGGGAAACGTAAACCCTCTAGGGCCAAGAGCCTGTTACGACGAGGGAAAGCGATGTGCTGAAACATTGTTTTTTGACTATCATCGGCAACATAAAGTCGCGATAAAGGTTGCCAGAATTTTCAATACATACGGCCCACGGATGCACCCAAATGATGGGAGAGTTGTCTCTAACTTTATTATTCAAGCATTGCAGGGAAACCCCATCACCATCTATGGGGATGGGTCACAGACGCGATCATTCTGTTATGTAGACGACCTGATCGATGCGCTGATACGGCTGATGCAGACACCGACAACCTGTACGGGTCCGATCAATGTGGGCAATCCAGAGGAATTTACCATTCTTGAGCTGGCACAATTAATCATCCGGCTCACAGGCTCCAAATCGAAAATAGTTAGCCTGGGGCTTCCCCAGGATGATCCAGAAAGACGAAAACCAGACATTTCTCTCGCAAAGTCTACGCTAGACTGGCTTCCAAAGGTACAACTGGAAGAGGGCATCACGAGGACCATCGGATATTTTGAAGACCTACTTCGCTCAGAACCGATCAGCAAGTAGATTGATATGGCCCCCAGAATCCTGTCAGGTCAACACCAACGTGAGACATGTTCACATCTAATCCCGCGTCAGAGAAATACCATGGCAACGTCGTTTGAGTTTGCTCGAGATTGAACCTGCTGCTTCCAACAAGAAGAAGGGACGGCGATGGAGTCGGATATGTCAGAGTAATCGCTATGTGTCGAGCCCGCAGCGCCTCGGATATCTCCCAATATTGGTTCTTTTTTTCTTTCCGATCACCTTCCAGGACCAGTTGTTTTCAAGGAGCCTGGAAGAGCCGCCTACCGATTCCTTAACTACCCTACTGGTCACTATGATACGTCGTTCCGACGAATCTAGAAGTGGAGATAGTTGTACCCCCATACATTCAGGGTGCGCGAAAGTGTTCGCTGGTCGTGCAAGGGAGGTCGCTCTATCTGGTATAACTATGTCGTTTCGAACAGAATCGGGCTCTCGCAAGAGTGGCACGTGGCTTGCTTTATTGCAGTGGCACACACACGGAGCATATGAAACTATGAAACCAAAGCGATGCCAAACTATGGTTGCTCTGATTCTGATCACCATGCTTGGGCTTCATGAGCTGCTGTTTATAGCCGAGGCGCGAGGGCAGCTCCCTCCGAATGGGAAGCAGAGGTCTAACGGCACCACCGTTCAGACATCGCCCATTCCCGTAACAGCCGATACCCCGAAATCGAATTTGAGGCGGCTCATTCGCAAGCGCGCACCAAAACCAGCCGATACCGCACCGCCTCCACCAGCCTCAAGGGACTACGCGAATCTCAAGATTGTCCCTCACCCATCCGGTGGAATGTATATTGGACAATACGAATGGATTGAGGGAGACATCGCGGCATTTGAAGCGGCCGGCGGCCGTAAAACGGCGTTGTGGTCCAAACACCGAGGTTCATGGGCAAACGGCTACGACGAATCAGGTCAGCCCCATTTCGATGTCGCGGCGGCAAATCGCGCCTGGCAAGAAGGGAAGGTGATCGTTGTCCAGGCCTACAATGTGCATCCTGCCCCTGACGAGTCGGAAGCGCCCGCTGGATTCACAGTAGATAAACTGTTGAGCGGACAGTATGACTCGGATTTAGGCCGATTTGCCGCCGAACTTCGACAATTCAGCAAACCGGTATTCTTCATCACGGGACGAGAACCTAATGGGGTCGGGGCCGACTACTTTGGAGGATTTGGACCAGCCGGTGACAAATCTCTCCAATGGGCAGTTGAAACTAAGCGCGGCTTTGCCGAATTCGACCCATCGCGCATGCCGTATGCCTCCCGACTCTACAGCGATATCGGAACCGCGCAAGTCTGCGACGGAGTCGAGCGGATCAAAGCGGCGCAGCGTTACTATTACGACTTTTTTGTACGACGTGAAGGGCTCAAGTTCCTCACCTTCGACACCATGGGGTGGACCGTGCGCCAGGCGAACCAGAATGAGTATGACCTCAGCGACTTTCCATCGACTATGGATAAAACGTACGCCAGACAACTCCTACAAAGTTGCCATTCTTTCGTCAACGTCTATCCCGGTGACGAATACGCTGATTGGGTCAGCCTCACTTTCTATCTGCTGGATTATTATGCCAAGGATCTTCCAGGGTTGACGGGTGATTATGTCATCTCGGTAGACGAGCACATGCGGAACCTTGACAAGGTCATGGGTGAAGTGAAGCTCGCAGCACCGAAAAAGCCTGTATTTTTCATGGAGATGGGCTTCCCCGATGGACTTCGCAAGGATTCGAGCTGGGCGGCCCAGAAAATCACACAGGGGTTTCAGCGAATTCTAGCCTCGTATCCACAAATTCAAGGATTCGCAATGTGGTCGACTCACCCCTCGTGGCTGAGTTATTTCCCGTGGGATTGCCTTATTCGGCCAAACACACAGCAAGGGGCTGCACTCAAGTCGACATTTGCGGCCGCCCCCACGAAATTTCATTCGTGCGTTTACCTATCCGATGGCCAGCTTCATCCGAATTGCACCCCATGAACAGATACGCCGATCTTTTCAAGCCCCTCTGTTCTGCAGATGGTGTGAGTCAGCAAGGCGGAGGATCTGGATGGGAATGCACGCCGGAAACGAGTCAAGGGAGGAACACACTTGTACGGTGACAGAGAAAAAGAGGCTTGAGTTCAAACTCCAAGTGCAACACTGCCAGCCCAGATGGGGTACGGTGTTGCCATGCGAACGAGATTATACCGACACCTGAGTGCCGAAGAACGTGAGACTGTGAGTTTGGGCCTGACCCACGGCCATTCGCTCCGAACGATGGCGCGGATCTTGGGGCGGGCTCCGAGTACCGTGAGCCGCGAAGTGGCTCGGAACCGCACTCGAGGCCATCCCTATCGGGCCTGTACGGCGCAGAGTCATGCGACGGCCCGAGCGCACCACCCACGACGCGCCAGGAAACTCCTCGACCCATGGTTGTGGCAATACGTCACAACACAGCTGACGCAGGGCTGCTCGCCCGAGCAGATTGCCGGACGCCTCCGACGCGCGTATCCTGACGACATGGGGAAACACCTCTCGGCCGAAACCATCTACGCGGCGCTGTACGTGTTGCCGCGGGGGACGCTGCGGAGCGAATTACTGGCTACCCTGCGGCAGGCCCGCAAGGCCCGTCGGCCTCGCTCGCGGGGGACGGATCGACGCGGCCAACTTCCCAACATGACGCCGATTGCCGACCGCCCCGCTGAGGTGACCACCCGCACGGTGCCGGGCCACTGGGAAGGCGACCTCCTCAAGGGGGCACGCAATCGGTCGGCTATCGGGACCTTGGTGGAGCGGACGACGCGCCTGGTTCTGCTGGCCAGAATGAGCGGCACAGATGCCGCGAGTGCGTACCAGGGCTTCACGAAGAAGCTTCGGCATGTGCCTGCCCCACTGAGGAAAACGCTGACCTATGATCGGGGCAAAGAGATGGCCGAGCACGAGCAGTTGGCCAAGCGGCTTGCGATCCAGATCTTCTTTGCCGATCCGCACAGCCCCGGGCAACGCGGCACCAATGAGAATACCAATGGCCTGCTGCGCCAGTACTTGCCGAAGGGCACGGATCTGTCGACGTACACCCAGCGCGAGTTGAACGCCATTGCCTATCGGCTGAACACACGCCCCAGAAAATGTCTCAACTTTGCGACCCCCCTGGAAGTCTATGCGCAGCTGCGCCATCATTCACCCGTTGCACTTGGAACTTGAAACCGCCAGGAGATTACTGAGATCGATCGGTACTAGAGCCATCGCGCCAGACCAAGGCCCTCCTTCAAGGCCAACCGGCGAAGCTTCGCGTTTCCATTTACTAAGGTACCTCGGTCAACTAACCGAAGCATCGGCAAGTCTGACGCGTTGTCCGCATAGGCAACGACTTCACTGCCCTTGAAGCGCTCCCTGATGCCACGTACGACCTGTACCTTTTCTTTGCCGCGCATATTGGGTCCTGCAAGACGACCGGAGATGCATTCCTGTTGCCATTCGATAGCTGTACAGATCACCTCATCGAATCCCAATCGACTTCCGAGCTCCGTCACATAGCAATCAGGGCTGGCGCTGAGAAGAACAAGGTAGTCGCCTCTGCGTCGATGCTCAGCTAACGTAGCTAGTCCCTGATTGGATATACCGGAAGAAAGCAACAGCTGGATGAATTTTTTCGTCCAGGTCTCTATGTCGATTCGTGAAACACCCCCGAGGACGGCACGCAAAAACCACTCTTTCAGTACGGCATTCGTCAGCCCCCCCAACGTAAACAACAGGACCGCGAATGGAAGTCCCGCGCATCTGGCGATGCGCTGAGGGTGCCTATACAGATATCCCCCCAGATAGGAAAGATAGGTATCCCAACGAGCCAAGGTGTGGTCGAGATCGAAGATCGCAACGGTAGAAGGAGCGCTCACGAGAGGTAGACAATAAGCACAAAGGATAGAATCCAACCAATAATTGAGAGGAGAAGAGGAATGTCCTTCACCACAAGCTCAGCCGGAGATCCGCCGAGCTCCTTTTGATGCACTAAATATAGGTACCTAAAAATTCCAATGATAACGAACAGACTTGTCAGAAATAAATGGTCGGAGTGAAACCTGACTACAGTGACACTATCCAGTGTATACATGATGTAAGTCAACAAGGTAACGGGAGTGACGACTGAAATCAATTCATCGACAAGCTTGATCGAATATTGCTCCAAAACCGGTCGGTGGACAGAGGCCTCTTTTCCTATGAGAAGCAGCTCGTGTCGTCTCTTCGCCAGGGCCAAAAAGAGGGATAGGAGAAAGGTGGCCACCACAAGCCATGACGAGGGGAGAACGCCGATTGCAAACCCACCGCCATATACTCGGAATACAAATCCCAGAGCAATGCTCATCACGTCCACGACCACGAGTTGCTTCATCCACAGACTGTACGCAATATTGATGAGTCCATAGCATCCCAGCACCCCAACGACTTTCCACGAAAAACTCGCTAGCCCAAACGAGACAATGGCTAATACCAGGATTGCGGTTCCGGCCACTTCGACAGCTAGGGTTCCCGACGCGATCGGACGCAAGCACTTCGTGGGATGAAGCCGATCACGCTTCCGATCACAGATATCATTCAATAAATACACCGCACTTGACATGGCGCAAAAAGCCAGTACGACAATGCCCGTCAGCGAAACTTTTCCGAAGTCCGTTGCCTGACCAGAGAAGAACAACGGCGCTCCCACAAAAACATTTTTAATCCAATCGGCCGGTCGCAGCGCAACGAACAACGAAGCGACCCTGCAAGCAAGTCTACCGTGAGCTTTCATGACAAGGATGGTCGATTTCATGTATAGCCGCGTACCTCAGCTGATTGGCCGATCGCTAAAAAGCCGATTGCGTTTCCCAGCTGTCTCCCTCTGATTGGAAATCGCACCAACGTGTATCGGCTAGCGAGAGCGCAGACGTTTGCTGCCGCACGGCGACAACAAATACAGCGATCCGTGGCAGGATGGCACCTCTTCCTCAGAGGCCCACGCTGGGTAGGATAAAGTGGGAACAAGGAAGCTCATCCCGCCCGTCCGACCCCTAAAACACCTGCCGTTCACACCATGCATAGGTCTGTTCCAATCCTTCTTGAATACTGGTCTTGGGCGACCAATGTAAGATGTCGCGTGCTTTGCTCCAATCTGCAGCTCGATCGACATCTCCCTCAGGTTTACTCGTATCGAAGCGAATGCCGATTTGTTTCCCTGAAATGGCACAGACTCGTTCCGCAATCTCCTTGATCGAGGTACTATAATCAGGGCCGATCTGGATAACGCCTTGATTCATTCCTCTGAGGACGACTGACTCCAAGGCATTGACCACATCATGGACAAACACGAATGCTCGTCGTTGCCGTCCAGACCCCCAGACCACAAATTCTTCGTGCGGATACCGCAAGGCTTTGCGTATCAGCGACGGAATGACCTGCGATTTCTCTGGTGACATTTCGCAGTGAGGCCCATATACATTGTGCAAACGGAGCACACCGATATCGAGCAACCTTTCCTTTCTGGCCAACTCACAACTCATTTCGCCCATCAGTTTGCTCCACCCATAGGATGACTCCGGTGAGGCAGGATAAACGTCATCTTCCTTAAAAGGCGGGGGGTTAAGCTTGCTCTGAAGTTCGGCAGGATAACTGCATGCGGTCCCGACATAGACGTAGGACCGGACTCCATTCGCAATGGAAGCCTTGAGCATACTGGAGTCGATTAATAAGTTTGTATTGAACAGCGAGAATTGATTGCCGAAGACGTAGTTGATCCCCGCCACAACATCGGCAAGATGATACACCACGTCCTGCCTTTCCGTGGCCCGCTGGCAGTTGGCTGGATCGGCCAAGTCCAGCTCTAGGAAGTCTCGGTCGAGGTCGATCACCGGTTTTCCATCCTGATCAAACAGATTGCTTTTTTTCCCTCTCCAAAGATTGTCGGCAACCGTGACAATCGCGCCGAATGATGCCAGTCGAGCCGCCAGGTGTGATCCAATCTGTCCAGCCCCACCCGTCACGAGAACACGTTTTCCATTCCAGTTCATGATGATATCCTTTTCTATACGAAGTACACGTTCACTTCCCTACTCTGTCGACACAATTGTCTTCAGATGGTCAGCCAGCCGGACTGCCAAAGCCACGATTGTCAACGTTGGATTCGCGTGACTTGACGTGGGGAAAACCGAACTGCTGGCCACGAATAGGTTAGCCAACCCGTGAACACGGCAATTGGGATCCACCACCCCCTGTGAAGGAGCTTCTGACATCCGGGTCGTGCCGATATGATGGCCTAAGACCGCTTTCGCCTCGCGGATGTGGGCCTGCGGGTCGTCGCCGAGATACGAGAGAGATCCGCACTGTTGCCGGCGAAGCTCCTCATCCAATAATCGATGGACCCGTACGACACTATCGTGGTCCTGTTCTGAAACACGAAACTCCAGGCGAAGCCTGGGTAGGCCTAACGCATCCTGTGCGTCATCGAGTGTGACGCGGCTGTTTCGGTCCGGAATCTGCTCGCTCTGGAAATAGAGATAATATTCGTTGGAGCGCGAACCCAGCAGCAGTGAGGGGACCCGACGGCGTTGGAGCAGCCGTCCTCGACCGAACTTGGGAAGGATCGAAAGCGCTTGAGGGGATCCGCGCAATACATTCTTGAGATGACGCCAGTACAACGCGTATTTGCCCCTGCCCAAGTCCTCTTGTTGCTGACCGCCGAACAGGCGCTTCAGCAGGTACGCAGCCGACAGGACCCCGTCCTCATGACCCGGATCGCCCAGAAGAGGACGGTCCAGCACCATATAATGGTTCAGCAAGCCGTGCTGACGCTGTGCCTCTTCCGAAATCGCGATATGGCGACGGCAGAACACGCCCTGCAGATCGGTCTCATATCCAAACATAACTTCGCGACTGGCAGTGAGACGGATGCGGGCGATGGTTCCGTGGATATGGGACATATACCCGCGCCCAAGCCAATCGGAATGATTGCCGATTCCCTCCGAATGCGTGCGGGTTGACGCCAGCAGTAGTCGAGTCGTCTCAAGGCCACCCCCGGCCAGCACCACCACTTTGGCTTTGATACTGAATCGTCCACCTTGTACGGTGGCGACCTGCACCTGTTCGACACGGTTTCCTGGCGGAGTACAGACCAGTTCTACCGCCACGGCATGGAGAAACACGCGCAGGGTTTCGGCGTTGGCAAGGGTCTTGCGGTAGACTTTCCCAAACTGAGTAGGTGGGCTCCATCGCTCCAGTTTCGTGGTACACACGACGCCGTCTTTGAATGCGGGCAACATTTCCACGGGCGTTCCAAGAAGCGCCGATGCCACCTGATAATCGTAAGATCCGCATTCGCAGTAGGCATGTGCGCGGCGGTAGTACGGGTCAAGGTGGGATCGGGCAATCGGCCACCCGCTATGTGAGACCCACTCTCGCGACTCAAAGTCGACCTCGTCGAATGGAATACACCGCCCTCCCCAGAGCGAAGTAGTCCCCCCAACTGTCGATACCGAGCCTGATCAAGAGGCAAGTGTCTGACCGGATCATTGACATGACCTTGGTAGAGGCTCTGACTGGCCCCAGCCTGTGACCGACCACCGGCTTCCAACAGAATGATGCTCAAGCCAGTCCCCATCAGCTCCATCGCCAACGTGATGCCAGCAGCTCCGGCTCCGACGATGCATACATCGGTTGCCAGTGTCTGTCCGTTGGGAACTGATCGCGCATCAAGCAACATGGCCATGCCTCGTGCCTTCGTTGAAGGCACGCAGATTGCCTTGTAAGTGTTGCCGGGAGGTCATCCCGATTAGCACGACGCTAATCTCCGGTCGTTGTATAAGCGGCTGTAATGCATCGGTCACTGAACCGTTCATCAATGCACCCTGTGACAAGACTTCTCGTGCGATCACTCCGACACCTCTTGTGTGCGCACGTTCGAGTAACGGAGCGGCGACCTCGATACAGTTCCGGTCGATTGGGATCTGCAGACAGGCAATCTCTGGTTGGGCAAGCCATACTTGGGCATCACCTAACGTTCGGCAGGACACGCCATAGTGCCGCAACTTGCCCTGCTTCTTGAGGCTGCTGAGGACATCAAGCACGACTTCTTGTTGCGGCAAATCGACTGGAGGATTATGGAGGAGAAACAGATCGATCCAGTCCATGTTGAGACGACGCAGGCTACCCTCAATACGGCGAGAGAGATACTCCGGGTCAAAACACTGTCGCTCCCGACGTCCGCGCGCCTGCCTCGTAGCAACCCGTGCGGTCTGCCAGTGCCTCATGACCGGATTGACGACCGGCTTCACAAGCCTGACTAGGCCTTCTACCGGACCAACGGTTAAACCTGCTTTGGTACAAACGATCACCCCTTCGCGCTGATGGGAGAACAACCTTCCCAACATCCGCTCACTGTCGCCTTGCCCATACACATCGGCCGTATCGAAAAAGGTCACACCCGCCTCGAATGCTTCTCGCAGCGTGGACTCCACTTCCTCAGCGGGATAGCGGGTGGCTACCGACGCCGTCATCGAGCACCCGAAGCCGAGGACGGATGGCTCAAGATCCATATTACCGAGCCTGCGGTATTGCACAGACCCCTCCGATTCTAAGGACACGCACATATCGATCCTCCGTAATCCGCGCGATCGCCTCCCATGAGATTTGCCCTGCTGCATGCTGGACGTTTGCGACCATGCGGGCATACAAGGCATCATCGCGCAACAGCCGAATGATCGCCTGTGCCAGCGCTATGGGATCTTTCGGTGGTACAAGCAAGCCGGTCTCTTCATCATCCACAACTTCATCGAACCCACCCACCCGTGTGGCAATCACCGGCTTACCAAAGCCGAATGCAGAAGCAAGAACTCCGCTGTTCCACCCGCTTTCATACGGCAACACAAGTAGCCGCGCGGACGTGAAGTACCCAGCCATCTGCGCAAACGTCACATACTGTGGAACCAGCTGAACCCGTTCCTGCAAGCCAAGCTCAGCCAGTTGGCGTTCTAATGGCGCGATGTCCATCAGGGGCTTCCCGACAATCAACAACAGTGCGTTCGGTACCTCTCGAAGAACTTGAGGAGCTGCAGAAAGAAGCGTATGAATGCCTTTTCTGGGCTCAATCAACCCGAAACACAAGATGACTCGTGCATCGGCAGGAATTTGTGGGGGCTCACTTGTCACGTGGGTCCGGACAAACGCCGTGAGGTCCGCAATCGGGAGGACCGTAATTCGATTATGAGGCACCCCAAAATGCTCGATGACCAAGGGTTCGTTCTGTCGAGCATTCAGAAACACATGACGCATGCGGGCGTACAGAAAACGAAAGGCGCGAATATGATATGGGCGTAATGAGTTCGGCAAGACATCTTGTGGGGTATACACAAAACAGTCGCTGCCGAGCATCCGGAGCAACGCCCACAAAAAGATATACAGCGCAGGATGCTGCGCCCCTTGCAGATGGATGACCTGGGGCCGGAAGGTCAGGCAATGCCATAAGAACCGCCAGAGCCGTAGCGGCCTTGGTCGATACCGATCAAAAACTTCCATTACTTGATAGTTTTTCGGATAGGCTGCTAGTTCAAATCCAATCCCCGTAACCAGCGTAACGGAATGGCCCCGTTGCACCAATGCATTGGCCAGGTTGTGGGTATACTGCACGGTTCCAGCACGCGGAGCTGGTGCAATAAACAGAATGCGAAGCTTGTGGTTCAATGGCTCCATCTCGGCTGTCACCTTACCTCACACCTCAAGCGGCCCCGGTTATCACCACTGCATGACAACGCGCACATCTTTAAAATGTCGCCGTCATGCGTAGACTGACTTTCTTTGCGAGCCGATCCGCTGACGTGCCCAAGATATCTTCCCGCTGGTCAAACATGTCGTAGCCCAATCGCGCAATTAGCCATGATGTCGGCGCATACGAAATCCCGACGTTCCATTTCAGCGTATGCACGGTGAAATCGTTGGAACTTGTACTGGACAAGATCCAGACCAACCCGGCATCAACAAGAACGTTGTTGACCAGACGAACCTTGGCCGACGCACGTACAAAATCTCCGACGATCGGCTGGCCGAGGCCTCCGGAAGGCGGGAACGCATCGCGCACGTAACTCAACTCATATAAGGCATTCTCGAACGACTTCTTGATCGACACCTGAGCCAGAACATCAACGGTCGACGGATTTGGCTCCACATGAACTGCACCAATCATCCCACTGACCACCAGCGTCTCAGACAACTCCATTTCTTGTCCCAGCAAGACCGAATGTGACCGAAGGTCGCGACCCCGCTCGAAATCAAAGAACCGAAATCGATATTTAGCGGTGGTCCGCCCCCACTGTGATCCCCGCACCCTGACGCCGGCCTCGCCTTCATGAGTCGCACTATCGATCGCTCCTGGTCTATCTACGGAAAAGAAAAAATTTCCATAACTCGCCAGAAGCTCCGTCGAAGGCGTCAATTGATGTTTGGCCCCCAGAGCGATTAAGTTGATTGAGGTTCGACCAAATGTAGACAATACCCCCGGCATATTCTGTTCTGTAGGATCCTGGAAGGACTCGAACCGATCGAACAGGGTCAGCGTCGTCCGGTTCGACACCGTCCACAGCCCAAACACCTCTCCATTGTGACGAGAGGCCGCCGTGTTTTCGGTGCCATTGTTTGCATAGATTCTGGACTCAACCGAATAGTCGACTGAGAGTTGTCCTTTCCCCCCGCTCGTGAGATAGTTGAGCCCGGGAGAGATCTTAGTAATCCAGTCCGTGCCCTGACGGTCAGGCGTGAGGAAGACATTGTCGGTATAGACCTCCGTTACACTCAGTCGAGGCGTAAAACCTTCGCGTCGAGGCGAAATTCCCAACAACAGCTTTTCCGAGACCGGCACACGTTCGTAACCTTGCCGACTCTGCCAGGAAGGTAGTTCTCCAAATTCTCGAGTTGTACGCTGGAAGTCCTGAGTGTCGGGCTCTTGTCCGAAACAAAAGGTAGCCAGGAGCAGGCACCAGACCCCAAACATCCAAGTTCCGATGCCAACACCCCACCGCAGGATTCTTGGCCCAGCCCAACTCTCCGTTTCCACTGTATGGCCCACACTTCTGAAACCTTCTGTCCTCATTTCCTCGCCCATTCTGGCTCGTCATCACCACACCCAACGAGGTTCTCTGCATACAAAGCGCTTGACCTTACCGACTTATGGAATAATGACTGTATCACCGGGGCGCAACACGATATTTTGCTCGACGGCTTCACCTTTCAGATATTTGTCGTAGTTAAAGGGCTGGCGAGGTCCAGCCTGTCCAGCTGGGACCACGAATATTTTGCTCTTCGAAGCAAAGGTTGTGAGACCGCGAGCCATAGCGAGCGCTTGAACGACTGTGACGGGTCCTTTCAAGTCGAACACGCCCGGCTGCAGCACTTCGCCCAGCACATAAACGCGGAAACTGTGGGTGGCTTCTAGGATAACGGTCACCTGCGGATCTTGGATCTGACGTTTCAGTAGCTTGATCAGACGGTCTTCAACCTCTGACACGGTCAGGCCACTCACCTCGATTTCGCCGAGCAAGGGATAGGTAATCATGCCATCGGGGCGAACGGTCACGACTGTTGAGAGTTCTTTGTTCTTCCAAATGGACACATTTAACACGTCGCCAGCCCCCAGTCGAAAGGGTCCGCTCCACCCGAAATCGCTGGAGCCAAGGTCGGCTCCGACGGATTTCGGACAAATCAGGACACCACTCATCACAACCAACATAAGACCCACGCATTTGAGTTTAAGAGTCTGTAACATGTCACCTTCTCCATTTCACCATGGAAAGACGTTGCTTAACTGCGGTGCTCAAGCGCCGACGTATGGCTTGTAAAAGTCCTGAAGCCATGACCGTTACCCGACAGAGTAGCAGGAATGCTGGAACCAACTTCAAAGCAACTTCTCCTCCTCGAAGCTGCCATACAAAAGGCATGGCCGTGCCGATAAAAGTATGCTGGCCGCCATCA
Organism: Nitrospirota bacterium; assembly: GCA_963850405.1. Lineage (GTDB taxonomy): Bacteria > Nitrospirota > Nitrospiria > Nitrospirales > Nitrospiraceae > Nitrospira_D. The sequence continues at coordinate 76,571 of CAWKLH010000027.1, read as the reverse complement.
CCGCATAGGCTCCTCCGTTTGTCACCGGAAGCCATATCGTGCCGCCGAGGGTCCGCTCGTTTGCACATATTTATCTAGCCTTATGAGAGTCTGGCCATGTTGTCCTCGCTTGACCCCGTATCAGCATCCCGCGTGAGAGGGCCGCTGAACGTGCGTTCACATGGGGATCAGTCATGGTCCAGAGTTCCGGTTCATATATCCAAGAGAGATCGCCATCGGAATAGTCAACCAGATCTCCCTCACCATTGGCGTAATCATCACAAACACCATCTGGCCAAGCAACATGCAGCACATGAGAACGGCATACGGACGCAATGCCGGCACACGGAGTCCATACTTCACACAAACAAGTGCCCACGCCCATAGGCCAATAAATGCGATGAGTGCCAAGATACCGAGTTCACAGCCCACTTCAAGAAAGATATTATGAATCTCGGAAGGATGAGAGATGTGATCTGCCCATGCTGGCAGATACTCCGTGTAGTGCTGGATTGCCTGACCGGACCCTACGCCAAACCATGGATGGGCCGCAAAAAGGTTCCAGCCTCCTATGATGGACTCAATGCGAAACTGCCAACTCCCGCTTGCTGAGTTAACATCCGCGTTGGCAAACCAACTCCCGGTTTCGAAGGTTTTAATTCCAGCTGACAGGGATTCAGAAATGGTCTGATAGCTCAACAATCCTGTGACTGCGAGTCCAATTGCCACGAAGATTGCCGTGCGAGCAGCCTTAGAGTAAAAGCTGAGCGCGACCACCAGCATCAACGCAAAGCCGATCATGGAACTTCTGGCAAATGTGTAGTACCAACCACAGCTCATCAGCGCGATCATTCCGATAAGGAGGAACCGCTTCGATCGACTGGCTTCCGTCAGAAAGAGGCAGGCAGTACAGGGAATAGTCATGAGGTAGTAACTCGCCAGGAGAATGGGGTGAGGCGTCGTACCTTCCGCTCGAATCTTTCCTTCTAGTATTGCGCTCAAAGCCCCGCCATCCACTCCTCCTTCAATCGGGAGTGTGATGTTGGTCCGCCACTCGCCTGGCAGTATAAATCCATATTGTGCCTGAGCTACGGTGATCACCGCCTCGATTGTCCCCGTAAAGGCAATCACCCACAGCACACGACGAAATTGATCGGGCGTTCGAATGAATGTCAGTGTAAGAAAGAATAGGCTCGCATACACTGGGACTCTGGCAGCCTCCCCAGCAAAAGCACCGAGGTCTGCATGAACAAGCGAGATAAAGGAAGCGGTGAAAAACGCCCCTGCAAGATAGCAGGCAGGCCCTAGCGTGAGGACGGGCCAAGGTCCTCGTCGAATCAGTGCGTTGGCCACCACTACTGCGATCGAAAACGGAACGATAATTTTTGTAAACGTCACGCCGCTGATGAAATCCACCTGAACAGGAATCATGGCAACCAGCGCATAGTAGACCCGAACCGAGGAAGCGGCCAGCATCACACCGACCATTCCTGCAAGCAGAATGGCAAGTGCCTTCGTAGAAAATACAAGCACCGATGCTCCGAGTGCCACACCGATAAATATCGGTACCGTGCTGATCCTGGCCGCATGTCTCATGATCCGTAGATTTCTCATGTCCAAGCAGCTGTGCTCTGATGTGCAGCCACACCGATAAAGACGGCGTAGCCACTGATGACCATGATTGCGAGTGAGTGGAACACTCGTGATAACAGGGCCGATCAAACAACTCCAACTTTCCTGAACAGACTAGCGCTGTCTGCATCGATAGTCGTGCAAAGCCTCGTCGTGGAGCATGCACTTGAACATTTCGGCCGATTGTACCGGTCGGCATGCTGGGCCAGTTTTCAGCAATCCCGTTCCTTCAAGACCTTCGGGACACTGTTTGTACCTCAGATAGAAGCATTGTCATGATCGCCGTTCAAAAGCCGGGGCATGGCGCGCAGGAGTCCCGAAGCCATGACCGTCGCCCGACAGAGCAGTAGAAACGGTGAAACCAGCTTCAATGCGACATCTTCACGGGGCAGTTGCCATACAAATGGTAGAGCCGTACCTGCAAAGAGCACTCCCGAGGCCATCACCGCATACGCTCCTCCCGTCGTCATCGGCAGCAGCAATAGACCGGACAAAGCCAGATAGACTGTCGCAATCTGAATCTTAAGACTCTGCGGAGTGTAAGAATCCCGCACCGCCTTTCCGGGAAATCGCTTGTACACCATCATCCGCCAATAGGCTCGGCTGTATTTTTTACGAAGGTATTGTTTGAGCGTGGCGGGATGTCGATGATAGATGATCGCCTGAGGATTAAAGACAATCCGGTGCCCCGCGGCGGCAACTCGGTATGATAATTCCGTGTCCTCGTTGTCAGCGACCGGGAAAGTGGTGTCGAAGCCGCCGATCGAAACGAACAGTTCCCGGCGAAATCCAGCGGAATATGAGAACACCACATCGACGTATCGTGCCGCGGCCAGCAAACGATATCGCGCATCGAATTCTGCCTGCGCGAAGCGTGCAACGAGACTGCGTTGTCGTGTCCTATATGCACCTTTTACGGCCGCCACCTCCGGGGACTGAAAAGGCGACACCATTTGTTCGACCCAATCCTGTTCCGCGACGCAATCGGCGTCAGTGAAGAGGAGAAACTCTCCGGTGGCTGCCGCCGCCCCTCGGTTGCGTGCTGCTGCAGGACCTTGATGGGCCTGACGAAGCACCGTGACATGAGGTTTCTGCTCGTCCCATTGTCCAACCAAGCGCTCCACAAATTCAGGCGTCCCATCGGTCGAGCCGTCATCGACGATAAACACTTCAATATCATGGCCCGGATAAGACTGCGCGGCGAACGATTCCAAGCACTCAGCAATTGTCGCCGTTCCATTGTAGACCGGCACGACGATCGAGACGCGTCTGTTCAGATTCATACACCCCTCCTCAGAGTCAATCACCCCATACCCTGCGCGTATTCGTTCTGATAGCATGAACGGTCTTGCCAGAGATTCCAGACCAACAACCGCTCTTGAGCACGCCACAATGTGTACACCCCGACTCCCTCAGCATCTGGACCGATCATGATCTAACAGTCCTGTTCATGTAGCCCAACGAGATGGCCATCGCAATCGTCAACCAGACCTCTCGCACCATCGGGGTGATCATGACAAACGACATTTGCCCCAATAAGAGGCCCCACATGAGGATAGCGTAGGGACGCGCCTCCGAAACATGGAATGCCCGCCTGATGCACACAAAGGCCCAGGCCCATAAGCCAACGAAGGCCCCTAGCGCAAAAATGCCGAGTTCACTACCCACTTCGAGAAAAATATTGTGGATGGTCGAGGGATGCGACGTGCTGGTCGCCCAAGAAGGGAGATAAGGAAGATAGTTCCAAATCGATTGGCCAGCCCCCACACCGAACCAAGGATGCGCGAGAAATAGATTCCACCCAGCCACGATGGATTCGATGCGAAACTGCCAACTGTCACTGGCGGAATTGACATCTGCCCCTTCAAACCAGTTCTGCCCTTCAAAGGCATCGACTCCAGTCGAAAAGAAGCCGGAGATGGCTTGATAGCTCAATAGTCCCGTCAGGAGAATTCCAATCCCCACACAGACCAAGGTACGGGCGGCCTTCGAGTAGAAACTCGCGGCTACCACGATCATAGTGGCAAACCCAATCATCGAGCTTCTCGCAAAGGTGTAGTACCAGCCGTAACACATTAGAACGACCATCCCAGCGAGGAGAAACCGCTTCAGCCGACTTTCCTCTGTTATGAGAAGACAAACTGTGCACGGAATGGTCATCAGAAAGTAACTGGCTAGCAAGATCGGATGCGCGGTAGTACCTTCCGCGCGAATCTTGCCTTCCAGAATGGCACTCAGAGTCCCATCCACTCCCTTTTCGCCTGGTTGCCCAAGATTCTGTCGCCAGTCTCCTGGTAAGACAAATCCGTAACGCACTTGAGCGGCCGTAATGAGCGCTTCGATCGTTCCAGTCGCGGCAATCACCCATAAGAGTCGCCGAAAGTCAGCGGGCGTTCGAATGAAGGCGAGCGTAAGGAAAAATAGACTGCCAAACACAGGAATCCTTGCTGCCTCGCCGGGAAACTGATGAAGCCCTTGGACGAGGATGACCGAAATACCTGAAGCGAGAAGAAACGTGCAGGCGAAAAACCCCGCCGGTCCACGTGAGACAAATGGCCAGGGCCCTCGATGAATGAGGGCATTCAGTATGACTACGCCCAGAACCGCCGGTACAATCAATTTAGTGACGGTAATGCCGCCCAAGAAATCAACTTGAACGGGAATGCTCGCGACCAATGCATAGTACGCAACCGTTGAGGACATGATCATCACTGCCCCAATCAAGGCAGCAATGAGAAGGGCCAACGCTTTGGTCGATAGCGCAAGGGTCATCGCTCCCAGCATGGCGCCGACGAACGTCGATGTCATTGTGGTTGAAGAAACCGATCTCATCGGGTGTGGGCCTCCTCTCCAACGAGGCCACTCGATGTCGATCTAATTCGGCGAAGGTCAAGAACATGGATCACCACTCCGATGATGGCAACCGATTGGAAGAGCCTGGCCAGGAGCGTTGTCCAGGCCGCACCGACTGCCCCATAGTGAGGAATCAGCCACCAGCCCATGAGGATCCATCCGATTAGTGCCAGCGCCTGTGTGAGACTGAATAGGTGGGGCCGATTCATGGCGTACAACACCAAATACAACGGATGCGACAACAGGGTTCCAATGCCGCCGAGAAAAAGAATTTGAACGACGAAAATAGTGCCGGTATACGCCGATCCATAGAGCCACTCGACGAGGGGACGGGCTGCGAAAACTAGTGGAAAGAGGCTCAGCGCCATCGTGAAGAAGAGCGGGAAAAAACGTTTGACGTAGGCGCGCCACTGATCTGGAGTCCGAAGCTGGCTTACCCGCGGTAATAATGTGGTCAAGAGACTCACAGTCAAAAAATCAATCAGCATGAGCAAGGACGCGCCGGCGGCATAGATCCCGGCTTCAGCAGCATTCGCCGTGTACATGAGCACCGGGACAGCCAGGTTGCTTTGTAGCACGAAGCAGAGACTGGCCAGGGCCGGCCATTTACTGAATCGCAGCAGTGCTCTCAGCAATTCGGGATCAAAGCGAAGTCCCGCCAATGTAGGCCAGAGCCTCCATAGGGTGAAGCCAGCGCAGAGGTAATAAAAAACAACGTGTAAACCCATTACCAGAGCCAAGGTGAACGAGCTGAACGCAAACAAAATCACCGCGCTTGCTAAACGCAAAGTATTGACCGCCGCTGCAGTCAGAGCGTAAGACACAAACGCTTGGCGGGCTTGCCAGGTTGCCAAGGTGAAGCTCAGCAAGGCGGCTCCGAAGGAGCCAATAAGCCCGAGGGCAAGCGGTGCCACATACGCCTCATTTTGGCTTGACCAGCTTGATGCCGACAAGGCGACAACCGTTCCTACCACGGCCACAGGAATTCCCAATGCCATGCGCAAGATGAGGGCTGTGGATAGGACTTCCGCGCCACGCAACGCACTGTGCTCGCTATGTAGGGCGTAGTCGCGCACCACACCGGGATTGAGTCCGTCTCCCAAGACATCATTGCCGAGGATGAGGATGACGATAAAGAGAGAATAAAGGCCGAACATTTCCGGCCCCATCCACCGAGCGACCGCCCAGCTCATCAAAAACCCGAAGCCAGCACCGCCGACTCGTCCCAAAAAGACCAACCCCGTTTCTCGAGACAGCAACCCGATACCCCATCGTGACACCTGGGTATGCACCGCTTCCACGCGCGTGGACGAGTGGGGGACCACACCGAGCACTGAGGATGGGCGATGAGATTCGTGATTGCTCACGGGCGACGTAGCTCCCCGCAAATGACGTCTCCCTCAACCATCCTTGGTCCCGTCAGCAACCAGTGTTGGACACAGATTTCAACCGCTGTTTGAATCGATTTTGGTTCATGTGGCACCAACCGGCGCAGTAACGACACCTCGGCACGCCAGGACTTGGGGTCGCCTGGTAAGTGTTTGTTGAGCGATAAGATTTGTCGCTCGCATCCCACCGCTGCCAGGACATATTCGGCAATTGATCGGACCGATGTCTCCACGCCCGATCCCATATTCACCACGGAAAAGCCTTCCGGTTGGTGCGCCGAGATGCCCAAAATGTATTCCACGATGTCGTCCATGAGGAGAAAGTCTCTCGTTTCGTCGCCCGTGCCCTGAAGCGTGAGATAGGGTGCCTCGTCCAGCGCCTGGCGGAACAATTCCCAGACCAGCAGCCGTTGCTGATAGACGCCGACCGTTGAAAACAACCTCGTCACGACGACGTTTAAACCAAAACAGCGGCAATATTCCTGCGCTAGCTGTTCACAAATCACTTTATGAAATCCGTACGGAGAAATCGGCTGCAAAGGAGCCTGTTCAGAGACGGGTAATCGGTCCGGATTGCCATAAACCGCAGCGCTCGATGGGAAAACTACAACAGGATTGCCGTGTGATCGCCTCACAGCATCTAAAACCGCACCCCAGGTTTCGACAGCCATGAGAAAATCCTCGCGGGGCTGTTGAAACGAAAATCCGACGGACGCCGACCCGGCTGCGTGCAGCACGACATCAGGGCGATAGCGATTGAGCAGTTCGACGAACGCTGGACTGTCGAGCGCAATGCGCTTGGACTCTAGACCGACGGTCAGTGCACCAATTTCCGAACGAGCCACCCCCATGACCTGGTGGCCCTTACGCAGAGCGTATTCAGAGACGCTCCTCCCGACAAATCCTTGGCATCCTGTTACCAGCAATTTCATGCGACACTCCTCCTGACGCACCGACGGGACGCGAATGCACTCCAAGATTCCCTGAGCTTCCAGCCCCTCCCCCCTAGATCACGATGAAACAACTACCCATGGGCGTCTCGTAAAACATGGTGCAGGCATGGTCGTGAAGAAACTCGTCCACAGCACGTTTGGCCCCAGGAAACACGCTATAGCCGTAGTCGTCGACCACGATGATTCCTCCGGGTAGCATCCTGGGGAAAAAGAACTTCAAGCAGTCCAGCGTTGGTTGATACAGATCGACGTCGATATGCACAAGGGCAAACTGCTCATGGGCGACCTCCGGGAAACGGTCTGGAATCCACCCCCTGTAAATTTTGAAAAAGTTGAATCCCGTGAGTGCATGCTGCAGATCTTCCATAGTGGATGAGAACCATTGCTTTTCGAACGCCTGCTCCTCTTTCGTCTGCTGGGCAAATTCAGAGACATCCTCACGGGTCTTATCGGAGAGGCCGCCCTCAAACGAATCAAATATATGGAAGGACTTCGTGAATCCGTGATCGGACAAGATTTTTGAAATGATGTATGCCGAGTGCCCTTTCCAGCAACCGCATTCCGCAAACTCTCCCCCGGGATTTCGTCTTACCGCCAGAGTAGCCAATTGCTGCAGACTGTACATGCGGCATTGCAGCGGAAAATTATCGACCCACTCCATGTTCGATCGGGTTAGCCCTTCCCGATATAAACGCATGCGCTCGTGATCGTTCAGGAAATACTCCAGGGTGTTTTTATCGAAAAACGTACCGTTGGTCTCTCGAGCCTTCTTGTGGAATTCCGCTTGTAGTCCCAGCAACGAAAAGCCTTTGACCAACGATGATTTGATGAGTTGCTTCACAGAGGCCTCCTCTCGCTTACTTGCTGCTGATTTCATTGAGCTGTTGCCGAAGCAGCGCGCGCATCGACTGAGTTCGGTGTCGCCCTGACCGCAACGCGATCAAGCGCTCGTAAACGGCCAACGTTCGTTCTGCCATGGATTGGAGACTCAGGTCCGCTATAATCTTTTGGCGGGCCCGTTCGCCGACGATCTGTGCGCCAGCGCGATCATTTTGCAGCGTGAACATAACCCTAGTAAGGCGCTCGACATTCTCCACGGGAATTAAGAACCCCGTCTCTCCGTCAGTGATCATTTCACTGGCTCCTCCGACATTCGAGGCCACAACCGGCTTTCCCATAGCCATCCCTTCGAGCATCGTGAAACTAAAACTCTCTGCAAATGAGGGCGCGACCAAGACATCAAGGCTCGCAAAGACCGAAGGAATCTCTGCAAGGGATACATGTGTCATCAGCACGGCGTGAGTCATATTATGTTTGGCAATAAAGTCTGCAATCGATTGCCGATAGGCTTCGAAGCCAGGGAGGACCGTTCCCACGATGACGAAGCGCGTTTCCGGATGACGGTCCAGTACTGTGCGGCCCGCCTTCAGGAAATTCAGGTGCCCCTTAACGGGGTGAACGCGGCCCACCATCCCAAATATGAAATCACCGCCCTTCGCAAACGTCGTGACGGCAGAAGGTGTAAGAGCTCGACCCGGATCAAAATATCGAGTGTCGATGCCATTGCGAATCGCGACCACCGGAGGATCGGCAGTGCCCATCCGGAGCTCAGTCCCGATCGCCACGGAATCCGTGATGACCACGTCGAACCGCCTCAGAATCATACGGTCGATCCATGGATAAATCGTCGCTCGCCATGAGCCTTTGGCAAAATTCACCCACCCCAGGAACGATGCGACAACAGGTCGCCCGGTGAACCGCGCGCTGAGTACCGCAACGAGGTCAGATCGGTGATCCAGAGCATGTACCACATCGGCATCGAATTCACGGATCAGCTTGACGACCTGGACGACATCACGGAAGTCGAACGGGTTGCGAATGGGAATCGTCACGTACTCGAACCCCGTTGCTTTCAATTCTTTCAGCCAGGAAGTTTCCCCCAAATCGGGATTGACGATACACACCAACAAACACCGGCACCGATGGGGATCGAAGCCCTTGAGCAGCGAGAGCAAGTAGGTCTCGCCGCCCGTCATGCCGGTGATTCCGCGGCAGTTACGCACGATCAATGTTCGAAGAGGGCGCATCATATGGCTAGACCACCTGGTCGTATCATCGCCTCACTCCGTGCCTGTAGAGCCATTCACATCCGGTTGATGGTTTGTGACGTGCGGCATCTTCAAGACAGTCGACTGGATACCATCAACGCCTGAGCGAGGATGAGCCCATCTTCACAGTAGTATGACCTTGTTCAGGAAATGAGAGTTTTCCTCGTAACTTGATCGCTCCCACCCGAAGAACTTTCGTCCTGGCCAGAATCCTGCTAACAATGTCGCAGAGACCGATCGCGGCGAACAACATGAGGAGAGGAGCGAGCGGCAAGCTATAACGAAGCGTCGCGGAAGTAAGGACATAAATTGTCATAAAATAGGCTACCGGCAGAAGCACAGGCCATACGGAAAGCTGTTCCTTACGCACCTGCCGCCATCCAAGATATGTCAGCCCCAAGAACACACTCTGCATCCCAATGACATAGCCCTGCGCCCATCGGTTCTGCGGCCAGAAGATATCAAACCAGAATCGATAGAGTTTCTTCCCGCATAGAACGAGGGTAGAACCAGGGTGTGAAAGCATCTCATTCAGCCCCGCCCGCAAGAGAGCTCTGTCCTCCTCAGGCGTGATGTTGACGATATCTTGATATGTACGGGGCATTCGGAAATCGGCTCCCAACTGTTCGACACTTCGAGAGAGATATGCCGCGAGGATGGCTCGGCGGCGTTCAAACATACGTTGAAGCGTAGCCTCGTCCGTTTCTCGCTCATCGCGGCCGTCGCTGATAGTCTGATTACCGCTCCAGAAACTGTATCCAACGCCTGTTGCCACAGGGATAAAGGTTCCGGTTACGACATAGTTACGCAGCGTCCATGGCATCACGACCACAACAAAGCTCACCATAAGCACCGCACCTTGGATCACGGCGCGTCGTGGCTCTTGCCGTCCACGATACAGGAGATACAACACGAGAAATGGTGCAAATCCGAGGGCTACCGGTTTGATCAGCGCAGCAAGGGCAACAAGTACACCCACGATAGCAAAGTGCGCAGCCCTGCCGGAGTGGATGGCCCACACCAGGGTCGCGCTCACACCCGTGAGGATTAGTGTGAACAAAGGCTCAGGCATGAACCGTACGGTGTAGTAGGCGGAGAGTGGATACATGGCGAATCCAATGGCTGCGAGCAACCCCACAGTCTTACTGTAGAGCTGACTTCCGATCCACCAAACAAGAGTGGCCGTCATTGCAGCCAACAGCACTTGCGTGATCATAACGGCTGAAGCGTTTTCTTCTCCCCACAGGCCATACACCATCGCAAGAAAGGCCGGGTACAGCGGCGCACGCCAGAGGATCGGGTCTCCTTTTGGTTCACCAACAAACCCATGCCCGTTGAGCAAATTGACGGCAATGCTTGAATAATAATCGGCTTTCACCATCACGGATACGTTTGTTGTAATAGCGACTGCGATCATCAGCTGCAAGGCAAAGCAGATCGTGAACACGGTGACCATTCGGTCCACGCCTTGCAGCTGTGGGAAAAACATCTCGCTACCCCCGACTCGTTGTGAAGCTTTAGACCTCACGCGTTACGCAGCTTTCCAAACATGAATGACTTGGAGATAGCCATATTTCCGGGCAATCGGTATTCGCCCAACCACACCGTCAAGCCTTTCCAAGAGCGCGGTGAGCACCGGTACGCGCCGCTTAAAGACGTAGAAATCGAGTAATCGAAACAATAGAAGACTCGGAAAGTGCACTTCACAAGTATCCGGAAACGCTGCTTTTATTAGAGTGATGTCCTTTTGAGTTAGCGGATGTTCGTGATCGTCGCCGTACCGCGCCACACCAAAACGGCCACAGATATACGTTCGTGCTGCCATGAGGAGGGGGTTTAAGGCTGAGTTTTCGACGAACACGGCGCGACCACCTGGTTTCAACACCCGTTTGATCTGTCTGCAAGCGCGAGACAGATCGACATGATGCAAGACAAACGTCCCAAACAGGAGATCAAAGCTCTCATCCTGAAACGATAACTCTTCGAACGGCTCACAAAGAAATTTCACTTGGACCCCGTTGGCGCGAGCCAACCCCTCGGCGATCGTGAGTTCTCCTTGTGCGGTGTCAAATGCGGCCACACGCGCCCCCCTCTTCGCCAACATCACTGAGATATGCCCACGCCCACAGCCACAATCTAGGACATCTCGCCCCTCAAGATCTCCGAGCATGCGTAGAGCATAGGCATAGAGCTCACGGAGTCCCCACAACGACATCCAATACTCGTACGGCGCGTAGGAGCCATCTTCGCGTACGAACGCCTCAGATGGTGTAAGAATGGTATTGGCTCCGGAAGCTACGGTACCCGATTCATTCACGACCATTCCCCCTTCCTGACGCAACGCATCTGTCATATACTCCGCCAGGGATAACATACCGACACTTATTCAAGACAATTCCCAACACGCATCCTCCAGCTTCCTCAATCGCCTCTAGAGTCTGAGCAGCGGCGGCCCTGGTCGTCCGTTCCGCTTCCACGACCAACAGAATGCCGTCGACGGTTGCAACGGTGACCCGCATTTCTGGGAACAACGGCAAGGGAGGGGCATCGAGTACGATGAGGTCAAATCGGTCACGCATGGTCTTGGCAACCTCGGTGAGACGCTCTGCGAAATCCAGCGCGGTCCCTCCTTGATTCTGAAGGCGTAGCCGATAGAGATGATGGCGATCCGTTGACTGAGGGACCTCCTCGAGATTGGGTCTCGTAACTGGCAGAGCTGGGCCTTCACTGGGTATTCGATGTAACGAAACAGGTTCCTGCTGCTCGTAGTCCTCGATGGTAATGAGTAAGACTCGAAATTTTAGTTCGTTCAGTGCCCTTGCCATCGCTGCTGACACATACGACCGCCCTTCGCCTGGCAGTGTGCTCGTGACGAGGATCGTTCTCAGCCCCCGTTCGTGGTAGTTTCGAGAAACTTTCTGCGCAGCATGGCGCATTTTGACCGAAAATATTTGACCTTCGTGCGCTTCCGGCCGAACAAGTGGCAGTGCAGCAGTCACTGGTCGTCTCAGAATGTGTTGCACCTCTTCACTGGTGGTAAAAAACTGGCGCAAATACTCCGACGCGTACGCTGAGCCAAATCCGCCGAGCAGCCCCGCCAGCAATCCGATGACGAGATTCAGAAACTTGCGAGGCCGTACGGCCTTCTCAGGGACGGCGGCGCGTTCAATCGCAGTCACGTTGGATATGCCCTTTCGATCCAACACCTCATCGATACGGGACTCTTCTTCCTTCTTAAGGTAGAGGTCGAGGGCCTCTTGTTTGATCCGGACCTCTCGCATCAACCCACGTAATTCCAGCTCACGCTGATCCAGCGTATTGAGCGTGTCACGGTATGCTTTGAGTTGGTTGTTGAGCCCTGCGAGCCGCGGTCGCAAACTTTCCCTCTGGCCTTCCTCCGACATCAAAGCTTTTTTCAAGTCCTGATAGGTTTGATTCACGCCGGATGTAGCAGCACCGGTCACCTTTCCACTTTCCGCCTGCAGACGAGCACGTACGGCAGCGATTTCTCTCCGCAAATCTCCCGCCGCCGGACTATCAGGCACATACTGAGAGTTCTCTATTTCCATTTGCATTAAGCGATTCTTCAGTTGGTCTTGCAAGGGATTCCGCTCCGAGACATTGGTCAACGGGATCGCCTCCTGCTGCCCTGCCAGACGCTCCATGAGTTTGGCGATTCGCACATCCGTTTCGGCTGCGACCACTTGACTCTCCCGAAGTGCAGCCTCGGTGTGTGTCACTTGCTGCAACAAATGGCGTTTCTGGTCTTCAATCGAGACGATGTTCCATTTGTCTTTGAACGCCTGCAGGCGAAGTTCGGCATCCCGCAGATGCTGGTTCATTTGCGAGGTCTGCTCATCGAAGAACTCGTGTGAGCCTTTACCTTTTCGAACCATTAACTGATAGCCCATATAGATGTCGACCAAGGCATTGAGTGCGTCCGCCGCAAAATCAGGCTGTGGTGACTCAAGCGTGGCGACGAAGACATGCGTCTGCCGAACGCCTTCCACGCTCAGGCCCGCCCGAAGCTTCTGGACCGCTTGATAGTGTGGATTGTAAGATTTGGGAGGATAGCCCATCGCCGTCATCAACTGAGCCACAGGTGTCAGCTCAAGGATTTCCCTCACGATGGTGCCGGGCAAATCAAGCAACCAGTCCCAACGACCGCGCATGCCGGTCAACACCCGATCCGTACCAAATTGTTCCACTAGTTTGTCAAGCAAGATTGGACTCGTGAAGATCTGCACTTCAGTCGCTACATCGTCCTTTTGACTGATATCAGCGGGAGTGACCACCTGACCGGTGAGAGGCGTACTCATGGTAAACGGAGTTCTCGAACTCTGGATAAGGAGGCGTACCTCGGTACTGTATATGCTGGTCATCAGGAACGAGCCAAGGCCCGCAACGAGCACGGCCGTCAGAGCAATTGCTTGAATTTTCTTTTTGTGACGAAACACAATTGCAAGATGCTCCCGTACACCGTAGGCAGGATAGGCAGATCTGTCCTCCTCACGATGAGTCGGAACGACCGAGGAGCTCCCTGTAGTAGGCATCATCACGTGGTTCACACTCCTTTTCGAAGGGCCCCGAGAGTCCGTATGAGGATGTGCAGGTCCGTGGACAACGACTGTGTCTGGACGTATTCACTGTCGTACCGAATCCAGTCTGAAAACCGAGTCTGATCCCTCGACTGAACCTGCCAGAGGCCGGTCACACCTGGTGTTACGGTCAGCCGCAAGTCTCGCCAAGACGGACAGAACTTCATCTCTGCGTAAGCCAGCGGCCGCGGCCCGACCAAACTCATTTCTCCTCGCAGTACGTTGATAAGTTGTGGAAGTTCGTCCAAGCTAGTCTTGCGGAGAAACTTCCCGACACGAGTGATGCGCGGATCCTCATCCAGCTTGAACATCGGTCCGTCAACGGCATTGCGAGCACGCAAATCACCCTGCCGCTTTTCAGCATCGGGCACCATCGTTCGAAATTTGAGCATGCTGAATTCCTTGCCCTCTTTTCCGCAACGTTGTTGCGCGAACAGGATTGGTCCAGGGGAGGCTAGCTTGATGGCCAGTGCGATCAGCGCAAACAATGGTAGACCAAATAGAAGCGCAACGGATGAAAACACAACGTCCATGGCCCGCTTCACGACGTGGTAGAGAACCTGCTTGCCCGTGCCACGCCCCGAAACCCGTTTCAAAAACTTCGGAGGCCAACTGTTTGAAACAGCGTCAGCGCGGGGATGTTGCATAACAGAGCCGTTTTCAGGGCCAACCGTACTCCCATAGGTACGTCGAATTCGCGTGCCTTCAGGAACGATCATATCGCTCGAGATGAAGCTGTATTCGACTCGCGCATTACTCAGTACCCGCGTCCCGGACCAGACGACGCTCTCGCGTACCATGCTGCCCTTTTCCAGTCTTGTCGCGGCGCCGATGACGGCCGGCCCGATGACCTGGGCGTGGTCTTCAACAACGCTGTTGGCTCCGATGACCAACGGACCAAGCAAGTAGGAACTGGGTGAGATGTGGGCATTCTCGCCGATGATGATACGATCAGCTTCTGTAGTCCAACGGTCCTGTTCCCTATGATACGGTCCCTCTCCGAGAAGGATATTTCGATTGAGTTCCAAAAGGTCTTCAGACTTTCTGATCGTATACACAGGATGCTTCACCACATGGGCTCGCACCGGAATACCTTTGACTCGGATCGATGGCACCAATTGCTCCTTAATATCGAAATATTCTCCCGAAGGAACACTGTCCAACACTTCTCGATTCATCACATAAATCCCACACGGCCGCAGGCAGCGACGCCGATTCCGCGACCCGTGCAAAATATTGACTTGTGCGATCATCCCCGATTGATCCAGCTCAATATTCTCAAGATCCTCTTTATCGTCCGCACGTCGGTACGCGACGAAGGTCACACCAGCATGGCCTTGGTAATGTGCATTCACCACCTCACCCAGATTCAGGCTGGAGAGGTAGAGGTTACAGTGCACGACCAGAAATTGAGGCCCACACAAGAATTCTTGTACAAGTTTCAAGCTGCCGGCGGTTCCACGATAAAATGGAGCTATTTCCCACAACACCTTGATCTCACTCTTTTGCTCAGTACGCGCCATCAGTTCGGCAGTACGCTCATTCGCTTCGCCCGTGACAATCGCCACCTCGGTGACACCCTGAAGATTGAGCGCCCCCAGTAGGTGGTCGATAAGTTGCTCCTTTCCCACAGGAAAGGACAACAACGCTCCCTCTCCGAGAACACTTTCTACAATGACCGCTTTCGCAATACTGTTACCGTCCATAAATATAACGTTACTCTCTCCACTGAGGAAACTGGCCTCCATCAACTATCAACCGTCCGTCCAAGTATTGAGAAAGAAAAGAAAATGATCGAGCGTACCGCGTGTAGAACTCCTTCGCCCAAACTACTTACTGCCCGCAGTACCAAGAGATGTTTCAGTGCCCGAGGGTTCAGATGCTGAGCTTACGAATACACTGCCTGACCCAGTCGACAAACCGACTCATCAAGTTCCTCCGTCGTCAAGCTTTTCACTTCCCTCCTGTATGGCACGGAAAGCCCTTACTGTGCCCAATGATCTTAGGGTCTTAGATGAATTTCCTGAATCTGACGCTTGAGAAGACCACATTATCTGAAATTCCTCTCTCTCAAGATTCAGAGTAGAGCTGCTTATCACTACACAACTAGGGCCGAATAGCCTGACTAGTGGGCCAATGTACAAGATTGCAATAGAGCAATTCAATCTGTAGTAGTAATACTTATATTACTACCGAACTCAACCCATGGGTGCCCACTGTCCCAAGGTTATGAATAGTCCGATCTGTCGGACGCGTTTGAGCCTCGCAAGACAAGAATGGTTCCCTGCGAGGGTTTCATGCACGACTTCATCCTCCTGTGCAATCTAGATGCCGAATGGGGCACGAGCGTCAGACCATCGATCTGCATTCTTAGTAGACGAATTTCAACGTCATGCGTTGCGTTACGCAACAGCGCATCCCCCAAGTCCATCGCCTGATCGCGGATACCTTTATCGAAAGAGATACAGAGTGAATCCGATTCGATACATATGATCGAGAACGACTGACTTGATTCACGATGCTGCACAAGCAGACTGGTAGTCTATGTGTCCCCTATTAACGTTTCATTATTGCATCGTAACCATTGCGTAAACTCTACTCACAACTGGGCTAGACGCTTCTTCCACTGAAGAACGACGACAAGGGCGACTGATCTCCACGCGGATGCTAGTGCTCGGTGCTGAGGTAAATCTATTGTGAATTGGTATGGTCGCATTTTCGTCAAATAAAAACTGGTCACTAGGGCGTGTCATCAATTAAGCCAGGTCATTGAAGCAGCGAGATAGATGGCGCCAAGGAAGTTGGTGGCGCGTTTATCATAGCGGGTGGCGATGGCACAGAATTGCTTGAGCCTCGCGAAAAAGTTCTCGATCAGATGCCGGGCTTGGTAGAGGTCTTGATCGCATTCACGTGGGGTTGTTCTGTTGGATTTGGGTGGAATGACGATGGTTTTCCCTGCTTTTCGCAGCGGTTCAATCACCCGTTCATCGGCATCGAAGGCTTTATCGGCGATGACGGTATCTGCGTCAATGCCGGGCAGCAAGACATCGGCGCCCTCCAGATCATGCGCCTGTCCTGGGGTGAGATGAAACCCGGTCGGATTACCCAGCGCGTCACAAGTGGCGTGGATTTTTGTGGTCAGGCCACCCGTGCTGCGTCCGATGGCTTCCTGCGCGTGGTACCCCCTTTTGCCCCAGCGCTGTGCTGGTGGGCACGGACAATGGTGGAATCGATCATCGCGTATTCATTGTCGGGATCTTCGGCCAGACGCTCGAACACCCGTTGCCAGACGCCGCGTCGACTCCAGCGCGTATGGCGTGTGTGGATCACTCGGAAATCTCCGAACCGTTCAGGCAGATCCCGCCACGGGATCCCTGCGCGATACCGGTACAACACCGCTTCCACAAATAACCGGTTGTCCTGCGCGGTTACTCCCACCGTGCCTTCACGCCCAGGCAACAGAGTGTCAATCTTCTCCCACTGATCATCCCGCAACCCGTACCGTCTCATCATCCGCAGGCCCCTCCTTCGGCCTGGGACGGAGTGAAGCACAACACGATGGCTTTGTGAATCTAGAAAATTAATGAGGTAAGCTCGAAAAAGTGGACGCCTTCAACCTATGATCTGAGGTCTGGAGGTGTGGGATGGAACAATTACCGCGACAGCAGTATACGAAGGAGTTCCGGGAGCAAGCCGTGCGGCTGGTCCTTGAACAGGAGCTGACGATTCCGGAGGCGGCAAGACGGCTGACCATGTCAGGCAAGACGCTCGAGAACTGGGTGTTTCGAGCCCGGCGCGGCCAGCTTGCCACGCTGGGGGAGAACCGACGGCCCGTGACGGATCTGGAAGCCGAGGTGTCTCGGCTGAAACGCGATCTCGCCGAAGCCCGGATGGAGCGCGACATCCTAAAAAAAGCCACCGCGTACTTTGCCAAGGCGCAGCTGCCCGGTACGCGCTCATGAGGACGCTGCGTCCCCACTATCCGCTGGCCTGTTGTGCCGGGTGCTGGAGGTGTCTCGAAGCGGCTACTATGCCTGGCAGCACCGGCGTCCGTCGAAACGCGCCCAGGAGAACGCGCGGCTGGAAGTGGCGATCCAGGCGGCGCATGTGCGCACGCGGCAGACGTACGGCCCGGAGCGCCTCCAAGCGGAATTGCGTGACGACGGGTTCCCCGCTGGGATCGGGCGCATCAAGCGGCTGCGCAAGAAGCTGGGGCTGCGCTGCACACAGGTTCGGCGGTTCACGACGACCACGGAGTCGAATCATGCCCTGCCGGTGGCGGAGAATCTCCTGGCCCAAACGTTTGTCGCGACACGACCGAACGAGACCTGGGTCACCGACATCACCTACGTGCCGACCGCGGAAGGCTGGCTGTATCTCGCCGGCATCAAGGATCTGCACACCTGTGAGGTGGTCGGGCATGCGATGGGCGCCCGGATGACGACGGACTTGGTGCGGCGTGCGCTCATGAAGGCCGTCGGCGCCAAACGCCCAGCCCGGGGCTCGATCCACCACTCCGACCGCGGGTCCCAATATTGTGCCCAGGACTATCAGGAGCAGCTGCGGCAGTTCGGCATGAACCGCGTCCATGAGTCGGAAGGGCAACTGCTATGACAATGCGCCGATGGAGAGTTTCTGGGGGACGCTGAAGAATGAGCTGGTGCATCACCGGCGGTACGACACGCGGGAGCAGGCTCGGCGCGAGATCACGGAGTACATCGAGCTCTTCTACAACCGTCAGCGGCGACATTCTCGGCTGGGGAATCGCTCACCGGCGGCATTTGCCCATCAGTGGGCCCGTCAACAGCCGGCGGCATGAGGCTGCCATTCATGGCGTCCACTATTGACGACCGGGGTCAGTCCGTCCGTCTCGCGTCATAGCGGAACGGAGCATGACACAATCAGCAAGTCAAGTGTTGTCTAACTTACTGACCGCTGAGTAACTTGCTATGCTACACCTCCGAACGCATCACTTGCTCTTTGTCTGTTGTCGTTCGTATCATGTATGTGTTCCTACACCGTGAGACCCTGGTTCACACTCAGAAGAACAGCATGACCAACGACGAACTTGAAAAGCTTCTTGCCCAACAACCTGTCGCGTTGTTGCACCGCCTGGCGCGCGGACGCGTCCATCGACAGTTTCGTGCCGGCAAGAGGCGACTGATCGAGCTATTGCTTCAGCATTCAAGTCAGAATCGTGCCGGCCTCGAATCTGATCTACAGACGTTGATCGGGGAACGGCAACCTCGATCAGAATCAGAACCGTCACATACTCATCGCCCTTCTCCCCTTCCTTCTAAGAAAGCCTCGATACGGGGAACGGACCCGGAGCCGTTGGAATCTGCCGTCTCCCTCTCGGGTTGGCTGGAAGGAATCGGCGTGCCTTCTCCCCAGCCGTTTATACCAGACCCTTGGCAAACCGAAGCCTTGTCCGCCGTGAGTGAGACCGACGTTGTGATCAGTGTCCCAACTGGAAGCGGCAAAACCTACGTGGCCGTTGAGGCAGCCCGTCGGGCCATGGAAGACGATCGCACCGTTATCTACACATCGCCGCTCAAGGCATTGTCCAACACCAAGTACACTGAGTTTTCGAAGGTCTTTGGACCAGATAAAGTGGGTATTCTGACCGGCGATCGACAGGAAAACGGGCAAGCCCCGTTACTCATCATGACCACGGAGATTCTCCGAAACCTGCTCTATGATGCCGCCAGCGGGGAAATCGATATCCGATTAGACACGTTAGGGCTTGTGATTCTCGATGAGTCTCAATACATTGCTGATCCCGAACGGGGTGTCGTGTGGGAAGAGACCATCATCTTTTGCCCTTCACAAGCCAAACTACTGTTGCTCTCCGCCTCGATCGGAAACCCCCAGGACATCGCCGATTGGCTGACCTCAATCCGATCCACTGCCTGCCGGCTCATACGCCACAGCAAGCGCACCGTGCCCCTCAGAGCCGGCTATCTGCATCCCAACGGAAAACTGACGCCACTGTTCAGAACGCTGGGAATTCCCCACGGACACCCCCATCAACTCCATCCAGAAGCCAAGCGCCTCTTCCTTGAGTACGAAGACGAAACTCTCCCATCCGGACGGCAGAGACGATAGCTGGTCCAGTATCTCGCAGTCTAAAATGAGGCGGTCAACGCAACGATGACACCATGGCGGATCGTTTGGAATTCGCTGAGAGGAGCTGTCTCTGAACCAGTGCCAAGACCGTGGACTTCCCATCGACCGTAATACGCCCGGCTCCACATGACTCGATACCCTCCCACGAGCGCGAGATGACGGGTCAGCATAATTTTTATGGTCGGTTCGATGGTCGCAGCTAATCCTACACCCCACATCGAGAAGCTCGGATCCTGTTCTAAATCACTCCGTTGAAAATGGATATCCTCGTTGTAGACGAGACTGGCCGGCGAGAAGAACATCTTCACATTTGCACTCACCCTGCGCACGATTCGATACTCGAGCTGTCCGCCGATCTGAAGCGGAGTAATCCAATGGGTCGTATTCTTGACCGCTGGGAGGGTTGATGGATCGCACGTGAGAACAGACGAATCGCAGACGAAACCCTTGGCTTCGTACGTTGTCCGCCAGTATTGGAACCCGCCCAGTAAATCGAGATGGCCACGCTCATTTGGAAGCTCGACTGCACGATATCCGACGTTTCCATTAAAATACCAGGTCCCTTTACCGGTGATGCCGCTGCTGGTGCGAGAGAACAATCGCTGTCCTGCCAAATAATCATCATCGATCAATGACCCGCGATCGAAATCAACGGACAGGCCAAATTCTCCCTCCAAGAATAATCGACGATTGAGATGCACTTTCGCGCTGAGCCCAACCAGGTGGGTATCGTTGTCCTTATACTTCAGCTTCGACGTAGGATCGCCCAACGCGGAATCGAGCCCAGATGCATCATGGCTCCATTGAGTTTCGCCGGCCGTGAACAACCATGATCGGAGTGACAGTTCCACGCGAGGCCTCGCTTGAACCTCTGGTTCCTGCCCCGACACCAGCGCAGTGGGAACAATCCACACCGCAAGTACGACAACGAACCATACTCTGCGTTGCAGTTGCCGTGCTCTCATCACCGGCGTACTCCTCCTCGCTGGATCACCACCGTATCGAAGCATCGATCAGCCGTGTCCGGCATGGCTCGTCGGCAGGCAGCTCGAATATCGTCTTCTTGAAGACTCCTCTGAATCAATGCCGAGAACCAGACAAGCCATGTCCCAATCACGGCAAGCAGTACCAGAGTCACTCCAAGATAGGCCCAGACTCTCGTAGTGGAGATCTTTCCGGTTGTGACGGGTGCATGAGATACGTCCTCGTGTGTCACGATTCGAACAGCTGGCATGATCGATCTCCGCCTTTTTGTGTATGCGGAAAAAACGTTGTTGTCGCAACCATTTGAATCTTACGGGAGACGATACCGTATGGGTAGGTTTTTTTACTCTCTCACCAGCAAGGTGTACTGCGGAGACGTACCAGACCATTCAGGGCCGGGTATCGGAACACAACCACAAGTGGCCGCCTTCAGCGATCGGTGATGGAAGCCTGATCCAATTCTAGGCACAATACTCACCTCAGGAGGCTTGATTCCAGGGACGCACGCTACTCACCGCCCTGCGATGGACAAGAAGATACCCGGAATGATCATTGGGCATTTTCCTATTTCATCTCGACATTTTGAAGGTTAATCCCTTCACGCTCTACACCTTCAAGTCGCGGCGACCCATTTCTAAGTATTTATAAAATAAAGCTCTTCCATCGTTTCTCTCACGGCATCACTCTTGCTTTTTCCTTACCTTCCTATGAGGGCGGTACTTGTGGTGATTCTCTCTGTCTTAGATTGATCATCACCTAGACACAACCTCAATTTTATAACAGCTCCATGCCCATTCATCTGAGGAGTGCCTCTATGTTGATGCGTAAGACTTTCGCCAGCTTTGTCGCTTGGAAATCGAACGTCTCGATAACCTATCTGGTATTTTTCATTCTCTCACTTATTCCACTGGCTGGTTGTACAAATGATGGAGCAGGTGGACCGACAATTTCGAGCCTTTCTACGCCAACGGACGCTACGGCAGGATTGGACTCAGATCAAGTCCCCCAATCCGAGACGACAGATTCCGACGGAGAAGAAGACCCGATCATTACCATGACGTCTACGCCAACGGGAGTTACTGCACATATAACCTGGGATCGTCCCCCAGATATGAACGTGGCTGGTTACAAGATCTATTATCAAAAGCAAGCACCAGCAGAACCAAGTTCAGAAGAGTCCAGTTCAGAAGAGCCTGCTTCAGAAGAGTCCAGCTCAGAAGAACCAAGTTTATGTTCCTCCGGGGAAAGCCAAACCGTTGAGGCTCCATCCGCCACCATTGTCGGGCTTGACCCCGGCACACCATATGTTTTTTCGATCCGCGCATTCAACGAGTCGGAGAGCCTCTGTTCAAATGAGATCCCGGCGGTCGCGCCTCCGGCTCAATCCTAAGAGGTGGTTCATTAATCTGCAGCACCACCACAGGCCTCGTCTGGTTTCTGAGGGTTTCGTTTCGCAGGCTTGTGAGAACTACGCATCGGAGACTTCGTGGGGCAACGCCCACCATCGAAGAAAGGCAGAGACGCTGATGAGACGATATTTTAGAATACCCACTCCCCGCACGGCACGGTCTTGTCCTACGGATCAGGCTTCGACCACCTCCTTGATCTGGCAAGTTCTTGGAATCACGGTGTGCATTTGTCTGGGGCTCGTTTCTGAAGGCTTGGCGTCCCACGCTGTTAGTCCGACTTCGCTGACGTTTTATGCTGTGCAGGGTACGACGACAACCCCGCCGACATACCCAGCGAAGAAGACACTCACCTTCACCAAGGTACCTACTACCAAGGCTACGCTTACGGCCTCAGACAATGCTACTTGGCTGACAGTGTCACCCACCAGCCAATCTGTGACCACACGTGCGACCATCACGGTTGCTGTCGTCAATCTCAGCGGGCGTACAGCTGGAACCTACAAAGCAACCATCACCGTCAAGGAGGGCACCTGGTTCACGAAAATAATCCCTGTGACGTTGATTATATCGCCTGCGGGTGGTGGAGGGGGCGTGACGACGTCCTCAGCAACCCTCGCCTGGAATGCAGTCGCAGGCACCGTCAGCGGCTATAAAGTCTACGTCTGGGATGCGCCCCGCAGCTATACACGAACCATTACGGTGGGCACCGGCACATCCACCATCGTGAACAGTTTGCCTGTTGGCAAAACATACTACTTCGCCGTCACGGCATACAACAGTGCTGGTGAAAGCACTCCCTCTAACGAGGTCAGTAAAACTATCCAATAACCCAACGTAGCGCTTCCAGAATTTAAGCTTAAGTGGTATTGACTGCGAGGGAGCACTGCACAGAACCCCAAAAAAACAAAGGGCCATCCCCCATTGGAGGATGGCCCTTCTACTCCTATTCTCTTCGTGAACAAAGATAGGTTATGCCTATTCTTGTGACTCCACCGACCCAAATGGGTAGTCCGGCTCAGCGTACGACCGGAGTTTCCCAAGACCCTCCTGGAGTAAAGGCAGCGCTTCTCTGATGAGGCTGCCTGCCGCGTATCCCTGGCCGGTGTCAATGGCCGGAGCGCGTATTCCGGCTTTTGCGCCCACTCAACTCAGACATCTTGCCCGCCTGCTGACCGACTCACCGTCTAGTTTCACTGTTCGCAATCAGTGAATTATCAGCATGAGCGACTTCCCTCTGTGCCAATATGAGTAGTACATTTTGCTTCTCTTTAAATAGAGTAGCGGGAGGAGGAAGACGCACCCATCATGCATACTGACAAGAAGTACCTCAGTCGAGGACTTGACGGAACCCGGCGGGCGACGGCGCTGCCACGCCATCCCCCACGGCCTTCATCACCGCAAATGGCGAAACCAGGAGCCCTCACGTGATAGACGGCGGGAAAGCCTACACACTTCTCCAATGCGTGGGCTATCGCCATCACTCCAAGACCCATCGTGGCCCGGGCAGGAGCTTGGCCGCCTGCCCCAGGTGCATCGGGTCTTTGGCAATCTCCAGACTTGGCTCCACGGCGCACATCATGGCGGCGGTCACCACCAGCTACAGGTCTACCTCAACGAGTTTACCTTTCGCTTCAACCGGCACCGCACCCCGATGGCAGCGTTCCCAATCCTGCTTGGACTCGGCAGCCAGCATCCACCCATAACCTACAACCAGTTGTACACTGCGGAGTCAGCCGGTAAGCAGAACGCAAGACATTACTACATGACGCGCAGATCGGTTGGTGCAGGAGGAGGAACTACAGTACCACCTGAAGCCCTGATTGGTCCTATAGGTTTAGTTGCTACAACGAGATCATCGAATAATACGTCGTATGGCGTCCCCACATCACTATAGTTCTGCAGCTTGATCCAGTTGATCCCATATGTCAGGACGTCGCGCCACCTGAGACCAGGAAATCCACTTCCTGCTCCAGTCCTCCATCCACCACTCGCATCATACGTCCCGACTGGCGCCCCAGGAACAAAGTTTTGAACCTGAGTGCCGTTGATCCAGATTTGCAGTTCACCGTCATGCCCAGATGCTGTTGTATTCATCTTCACTCGCATCTCTACGCACTGCCACTGCCCGACACTGAGGGACACATTCTCGGTAACAAGGTAATTGCGACCATAATACAGACCATTAAATGCTGAACCTTGCATCCCCACGAAGTTGTTATACGTATCAAGCCGGGTTGCGGGCTGACCACCATTGGGTGAGCCCTGCTGCTCCAAGGCTGAGATAAAGAGCCTATCACCGTTCGGACGCACTCCCTTCAACCCGGCATCGCCCTGAGGCCAACCGGATGGCGGAAAGTAGCCGCCCATATATCCACCGGCATGATGCGAGATGTTCCCAAGATATTTGACATAATAGCGAAAGTAGAGCGTGTTGTAGTTCGTAGGAAGCTGCCGATAGAGCGTCCCGTTTCCCCCACTGGGGATAAGGCGCACGGATTGCACCCCACTGCTAGCAGAGGGATGGTCCGTGGACGTGGAAATTCCGGATGGACCTCCTCCGTTAAACCGAGTACTGAAAACCGAGAGGTTCGTCTCGAAATTCTCGGCGAAGATCACATCGGGATCATTCGCGATCCCCTGATCGCCAATATACTTACTGGCAATCCCAACTTGAGCCAATACATGCCCTGGAGTTAGGGGAAACACTATTCCAAATAATAGACTTACCAGAAACTGCGACAGTACCCAGATATATATGGTTCCAGTTGGTCTCATCGTAATTTTTTCTCCATCACCACGTACTTATAATCGTGAGATACATCTAACTCAGAATCTCATCACGCAATAACCGTACCGGTGCTCTCGCCAATAGGTTTATGTAAGTACCTGTATTTTCAATGCAAGATTAACGAATTTCCCACGCTGCCCTACTGTAAGAAATCCATATGGGAGGGCAAACCCTACACTCAAATACACACAACAGATTTGAATGTCTTACGCAGCAGCGTTCAACTATTGATCCGATTGACGTCACCCCCGAAAACGACGACAGGGGGACGGTTAAAGAAATGGCGCACACTCTGTCGATCGTGAGCAGCGCACTCATACGGCCCACGATGCCCATCTTCATATACGAGGCCGTGGGTCTACCAGTACACCACCTCCAACCCTGACAGCCGCCCACTACTTCCAGGCCTCATAATCCAGTTTCAACTGCGCAATGAGTCGTTGAATCACGCTCGCCGAGAGCGGCGCGCCCTCGCCTCGCAGGCCGCGTGGCGACGACCAAAATCTCCGGTGGATAGCTCATGCCCGTACAGCTCCGGGAGCAGTGTGCCGACTTCCTGGGTCCGCCGCCTGAACAACGGGAGCACTGTGCTCTCAAAGCGCTCGGTTAGATCGCGAACTCTGGGGTGCCTCACCGTCACTGCTCATCATCGAGAAGGTGCGTGGTTTTCCGTCGCCGTCTCGGCTTCCGTGTGGAGATCAATCGGTGATACCAATCTACGACGTTCATGCCGGATCGGACGAGGAAGATGGCCATTTTCTTCTCCACGAGATGCTGTAAGGGCCTGCACTGTCCCCCGCACACCCACGGCTCCAGCATGGCGTCACACACGATACTGGCCTCGACAGCCTCGGTGCTGTTCTTCTCACGCACGGGGGCGTCACTGTTCTCCTTGGCGGTAACCGAGGTGGTGGCTGAGCGTTCAACCGAAAGGCTCGCCGCCTTCATCCTATTTTCAAGGCCTAAAAACAGTACATCGAGTTCTACAGCACATCCGAAAATGCAATGACGTCGCAAAGCTAGATCGCCCGTGTCGGTCTAGGTCCACTTGTCCATCATCAAGAAATACATCACCTTACGGCACCTCATTACACAGTGCTACAGATTCTGTCGCTCACGCTGTTCGAGAAAGTACCCATCAAGCAAGCCTTTGCAGGCAGCAGGCACAGCGCTGATCAGAGAAGAACTCACAACAAATTGAATATATTACAGTTTCAATCATGTACGGCTGATCACTCTCCAGATCTTTACTTTTTTAGCGAATAAGTGCCTGGATTGACATGGATGGATTTACCTTCAGTGGCAGATGGACTCCACACTGATATCCTTGAATTATTAAACATAAAATCAGGAGAAGCATGGCCTATAAATTGCTTTCACTGCTTCAGTGTACTGGAATTGGAACCATGACGGCCTTTAGGCCTTAAATAGAATCGAGTGCCAAAAATTATCGCTCAATAGTACGTAAGCGCTAAATGCGCGTGGTCACAGAGGAGGAAGATGCATGTCTAATCGTCATATGACAATTCATCGATTAACCAAAGTCCTGGTATGGGTAGCTTTGTCGCTTGCTTGGGACGCAAACGTAAATGCGGAGGAAAGGCGATGCAACGAATTAGGCGCCAACTGCGTTTGTTCTGAGCCGTTCAACACAAATTCCTATACGGTCAACAGCGGATCCTGGTACAACCCAGCTGATTCTACAACCAAGGAATGCCGCTCGTCAGGCGTTAACCCAGGAGGGCCGCTTGAACAGCTTGGTGGAGGTGCATTCTCGGCAGGCATGAACACTCCCAGTAGTGGAGAAGCGATCAATGCGCTTCCATCAGGGCACACTAACACCTATGTGCTCGCTGCGAATGCGGGACAGGGGTTTGGCTTCATCGGTGGCAAGATGCCACCAGGGACACCGACGGCCCGTATGGCTGTACGTTTTTATAAATACTGGTCTACGAATTATGCCTGGGTTGGTGGGTCGTGCCTTAACAGTAACAAGCTCGCCGAATTTGGGTATGGGGGTGCCGGTACGATGGGGCCTATTTTCACGGAAACGGCAGGTACTTGGACATTCTATGGAGTAACTAATAGTGGGGGAATCTGGAACCAGTACAGCGAATGTTGCACTAAAGGGCCTGGAGGCGTCCCCGGACCCTCTTTATCGAGCATTCGTGGAAAATGGCTTCGCATCGAAATCATCCTCCACAATGCGGCACCCTCAGGGGCGGCGACAAGGTGGGAGGTGTATCTCAAGAATGTCACGGATAACACCGCAGAAATAAAGATTATTGACTCATCAATCCCAACGACAATGCCTGAGGGTGGGTTAGCGAACTGGTCCTCCGCCAATGCCACGTCATTACATCCAGGCAATCTCATCAATGAAATTTCCATTAACGGATTTCGTAACGGCACCTGCCCCGGCTATGCCGCCGTGTCACATTACTTAGCCGCCGCCTGGCCCACTGATGCAGGACAACGCATTGGGGCAGCCACTGAAATTGAAGGAAGCGGAGGTACAGGCAACATCACGCCGCCTCCTCCACCTACAAACCTGAGAGTAAGCATGTTAATGGGTCAATAAGTACTACTGCGGCACACCGAAGTAGGTCTCGACTCAAACACTGCGAGGCCTGCTTCGGTAACCCGAGATTCGCTACGAACGAGACAGTCTTTAACTAGAGCCGATGACTTATTCGGCAGCATGGATGGCCTGAGATTGCTCACTGAGTGCTAAGGCCGACACTGATTGCGACCGACGCACCAAGTTTCGGTACTGGCTTGCGCCTCTGCGAGCGACAAGAAGGGTGCATGTTCAAACCCTTGCTTCGTAGTCGCCCGGTAAACGATTCGATGAAGGTGTTCTCCGGGGAAGGCCAAAGGGTGGGTCTATCGACGGGCGCCTGGCTAACCGTCTCGCCTAACATTCGAGAGAAATAACCAGCGATGATCTCCTCACGATGCCCCTTTCATACTGCCACACCATTTCGAACTGCAGAGATTGAAGAATCCTAGAGGTCAGAGATGGCTTTGGTATAACAAACGGGGGAAGGCCAGTCGGCCCTCAGAGAACTTCGACCACTTCACAAATCTCCACCTTCTCACAAAGAACCGCCGAAGCCCAACGTTTACTCTCGCTATCTATCGTCACCGTTTTCCTGAGAGACATCAAGTTCACCGCTGAGGAAAAGCTATGCTTTGTAGATTCATCGCAATGATCTCAACTGCTGGGGAGAGGATACGTGCAATTAGCTCATGTCCCTCCTTACTAGGATGCATTGTGTCCCAAAAAAGAAGACGCTTATCTCTCTGGTTAAAGTTTTCATCCAGATCTATTAGCGCAAGATCAAACCGCGCCGCCAGTCGATGCAGCGAGTTGTTATACGCATTATGAAGACTGAGTAATCGAGGTACACTATAGGCCTCCGAGAAAAACGGAAAGAACACATGCTGCCTGCGAAGATCTTCGGCCGTCATATCTAGGAAGAGAACAGTGGGCCTCGTCAGCAACAGTACGCTCACATTACGTGCTTTTAATAAAGCTATCATGGCTGACACATTTTCCTCATATGTGGCCGGGATAAATTGATCAAAGGCATGGTACTCGGACTGGTCCCCTTTCAAGGCAGGAGCCGAAAGTAACGGTCGAACATGAAAGAAAATGACCTTGCTTAAACCCTTATAGAGATAACTGTGGTTTAGGACCTTGCCTAACCAGGTCACCCGCCCACTTGAGGAAATATTTCCAGGGTTAGTCTTCATCAAATCATTCCAACCGATATAAATAGTTACCAGGTCCGGTTGGTATTTAAGTATGTCGTCCTGCAAGCGACCGAGCGCGTACTCCGAATTATAGCCTTCAATTCCTGCATTGATAACTTCATACAATTGGCTTGTAGAATTGAGACTTTTCCCAAGATATGCGGCATAGCTGACATCCCAATCTCCAAACGTGCATGAATCGCCTAGTGTAAATATCCTAAAAACGCCGGGAGCCTTCGTGTCAGCAAACTCAGGACCAACAAACCCCTTCGAATTGACCCGAGCCACACGTCCATCCGGCAATACGGCTTGATAATTTGGAACGAGCTCTAGACGGCCCTTCACGGAATTGTATTGTTCGTACACAGTCCTGAAATACAGGGCGTATACTCGAAGGCCCCCTTCAGCAAGGATAAGTATGAGCATGACAGGAAGCAGGGAAAATGAAATAACCTTCATCCATGAAAGCGGTTTACCAGTAGCGAGAGATGACTTAGTAGCCATAGTTGCTATGCCTAGCTCCTATATCGATATTGTACCGCTGAGGTCCCAAGATGCGGGCTGGGAAGGCTCAGTGGGGATCCCGCAGCAGTTGAGGAGAGTTGAGGGATGTTTTGAGCTTACAAAGTCCGCCTTGATGAGCGCCCCTTCTGAAAAATCATTCTCCAGCGCCAGTAGCTCGAGGTTCCGAATGCTCTACGCCTTTGCCGACCGCCACGGCCGTTTGCGCCTTAAAGGGAGCCCCGTGATTGCGTCTCGTTCTCGTCATTGCCTCGTTCCTTTGGCTCGCTACCTCGCGGTGGCGTCGGTGAAACCAGACAACCACTTACCACACTGTCAAAATTTCTGGAGCCCCCTCGCTGCGGCCTTCCTGGGCGGCCTTTGTGCGCATCCTGCATGGCTGTTCAGCGTCATCTGAACTCTTGATATTCGTGACGGCTAGCAGGGGGCAGAATACGCTTTCCCGCAACCTACCAAATAGTTCAACCGTTCTTTTACAACACTGGCTGCAAGCCGGTGTCCTTCGGCCGTCCAATGGCCGTCATCAAGAAGATATAACTTCCGAGGATCTTCTTTTTCAGCACGCTGAAAATCAGGAAGCAAATCAATAATTTCAATCTGTTCCTCTTGGCCTATCGCTTTCATCTGCGATTGAGGCTGATCAAGCACAATCTGCTCAATAGATAACTGGTGCTCACTGAGAAACCCTTTAAGCCGCTCCTCAGAAACTTGAACCCAGAGCGGGATTAAAAACACCGCTAGGTTCGCCCCTTGCTTCAGGCTCTCTACCTTCATCTTCCTGAATAAGTGTCGGGTCATATCCCACGCCTGCACCACTTCTGGCGTGGGCTGCTTCTTAATCAGTGAAGCCACGTGAGAGGATAGGCGATTTCCCTCCTGCTGAACCCAGGAAAACCGCTTCACCCGAAGCAGAACCTGATAGAGATGCGAATGCGAGGCCAAAAACTCCTTCATTTGAAGAAAGGCAAAGTCTCCTAGAGAAATTTCTGGCCTCGGCTTTTCTTGAAGATGCCCATCTGTAAAGACATGAAACTCTTCGTCTTGATTATCCTGGACATCGTTGTGAAGCGTCATGCCAACGAGAACAAGATCAGGGCGATACCGCAGACCTTCGCGCATAAGATACATGAGTTCATCATCGGTACCCCAACCACTCACACTTGCGTTGATAACCTCTATCGAGCGGCCCGTCACACCCTCTAACTGACGCTCCAACAAACTCACAAAGGCATCTTCAAACTTGACCTGATTCGCTTCCATGAACGAATCCCCGAGAACGAGGATGCGGTAAACCCCTGGAGACTTTTCTAAACTATGATCATAATCTCGCATTCCTACTGAGTTCGTCTTAATAAGATGTCCGAATCTATGAGACAACTGGGTCATATTGGAAAGATGAAGCGTTAATCCATCACGCGTGTAGGTCCAATTACCAAGTTCCTGAGGGTATATTATCCTGACAATTCCTTCCCCAACCAAAAGCGCTATTAAAACGGAGGCCAAGAATAGGAGACCATTAATAAACCTCCTCTCCATGTTGACTGACCTACTATCGACCGCAGGATCGGCGTTAGGATAGCCACAATTACCTCTCTACTACTCGACAACTCGCGCAAAGCACTTACTGCCAAAGAACGTGAACGGTCTATTTCAGCATGTCACCCTAATTGTCTATCAGCCAAAGACGCAAACAGCTATCTCGTCTCATAATAATCTGGCAGCCACACAACGTTTGATTCTAACGCCTACCCTCAATGTTCTAAGACAACTCTTAGTACAATTATTCGTCAATCATCTTCATTCATGAGCTAATGTCTTAATCATTCTCTCAAAGATTAAACTGAAACTTGCAATCATCGCGCTGTAGAGCCAAAAATAACTGTAATACAACGTACTGATAAAGGCGCTACAGACCAAGAAAGCAATGAAGGAAGCAGTTACCCCATGCGCATAACATTGGACAGTCTTGAGCATACCCGACGATACACCATCAGGAGCGAAAGCCCCTCCAATATGTAATAATGAAGATTCTCGTCCATTATCGCCGAACGCTCCTCTTAATTTTCGAAAGGTCACGGAAATTCTGCACAGCAATGAGAGCAAAGAGAATCACTCCAGCAATCCCAAGTTCGGCCAGCAACTCAAAGTATAATGAATGGGTAAATGCACTACCGCCAAGAGAGTGACCGTATTTTTCTATAATTTCACTCGTCTCGAATTCCTCAATCCTCCACCGGAAGTTGTTCGGCCCAATTCCCGTCAATGGGTAACTCAGAAACATGTACGCTGCGATGCGCCATAAGTCTTTTCGATGGTCAGCTGTTCCCGTTTCCGTGTCTGTAATGGTGCCCATTTCCTGCCAGTATGTGGCACCGGCCATTAGCCCAATCACTGCCGCAAGAACGCCAATACTAATGAGTGCGGCCACGCGTCGTTTCGAATGCACCACCATGTAGCCGATGACACCCATGAAACCAAGAAATCCCCCCCGCGATGGATTCTCTGCCACGACAACGGCTAACAACAAGATAGGTATGGGAGCCAGATAGAAAACCCTCTTGAGCTTGGTCTCTGCGGACAAATATGAGTACAGGAAGAGAGGAAGCCCCATTGCCATACAAGCCGTGACATAATTTTCATCCTGTCCTCCATCGGCAGCTGCCGGTCCATACCCTCTGTGTACCGAAGCCCAGGCCCCAATGACCACAATGATCGCCATCAACGTATGCATCATGGATTGAAATCGAGCCATCGTATTAATGAACTGTACAAGAGGCAGGCACAGACCGAGAAATAGCACAGCCATTCCATAAGTCGTCCATACAGCCGCAAAGGAGTTTTTAGCTACCGGAACATCAATGGCCATGACACCGAGGAAACCCAGCATCAATAGCACTTGCCTTGGCATGCGCTTGTCTGGCTGACACAACCAGCTCACAAAAAGTGCGGTGGAAAGGAGCTTAGGGAAATGCCAGACAAAACTCGGACGGACGAGATCCAGCCACATATAAGAAAGAAGGAACCGTGTCGCCATCACTCCTCTCTCGGTCACCTGAGAAACATCTACAGGTTTGTCGTGCGGGAATCGAGTCGGCACACCCCTACCCACGAGATTCTTGTGCGAACCGTTCGAGAAACTACTTGGCGAACGAGATGCCATTACCGAAAACAACTCCTTACTCTATCTGGCAGACCGTGATTAGCTCAGTCAGCAATAGCGGCATTTCTCCGCAATCTCTAGGAGGAAATGTACAGCGTGGCTAACTGAATAACCTCGCTCTTTATTTGAGATGGGAATAATGCCCTATAAGACTCACCCTGGAAATCTTCGGTCACAATCCGGCGCATTAGACTTTCCGGCGCTGCTGCTCCCAAAGGACCAAATTGATCAAAGCCCATAATTTACTTTCGTGATTGGCAGTACCTGAGACATGTTCCGAGACCAATTTCCAGACCTCAGCATGTTCAAGATACTCCACAGACTTGAGGGAATCCTTCGAGAGCACGTCGCACAGAAGTGACTTCAGATCAGTACGCAACCACAATGCCATCGGAACAGAAAAACCAAGCTTCTTACGGTCAAGGATACTGGACGGCAATAGGCCCCGAAACGCCCGCTTAAACAGTGCTTTCTTGGACCATAGTGTGAGTTTATGCCGTGCTGGAATTTGCGCCATCAATTCAATGAACGGATGATCAAGAAACGGCACCCGCACTTCCAATGAATGGAGCATACTAACTCGATCCGTCAGCATCAACAAATCGCCAGGAAGATAAAGCTGCATATCACAAAGCAACAGATAGTGCAGTAAACTATCGGCGTCAGGAGACGTAAATATGGCATCGATCATCTCATTCGAGGACTCTGGCTTGGCACTGGCATGAAAATCAGGTGCGAGAATCCGTGCCCGTTCAGAAATGGAATGCGCCATAATGAAGGCGGCATAGCGTTCAGCCTTTGGATTTGCCGCAGAAGAAAGAAATCGTTTAATACGGCTCATGCCCGGATGACCGGTTGGAGAGTCCGGCAATCGATGCGCCCAATATTCTCCGAATAACCCTCGTGCAAAACTCGGAAGCTTTCGAAAGTACTCTGCCCACTGCATGCCCAAGTAGCGCTCATATCCTCCCCCTATCTCATCTCCTCCTAACCCCGATAAGGCCACAGTCACATGCTGCCTCGTCAGCTTGGTAATGTAGTAGTTAGGAATCGCGGAGGAGTCCGCAAATGGCTGATCGAAGCACGCAACCAGCGTTGGAAGAATACCTAAAATATCTGCGGATACAACAAACTCATGATGGTCTGTCCGGTAGCGATCGGCGACTATTCGAGCGTATTGCCGCTCGTCCTGAAAGGCTCCTTTCCCCTCGTGTCCGATCGAAAACGTCGCCACAGGCTTTGGCGACTCCAAGGCCATCGCCGCGACGATCGCGCTCGAATCAATCCCGCCAGATAGAAATGCGCCTAAGGGCACTTCGCTAATCAAGTGACTTTTTACGCTGTCACGAAACTGATGAAGCACGCGCTCCGTCCATTCACCAATCTGGACGTCAGTGCGGGAGTGATACCTCAACGTCCAATAGCGGTGAATCGACGTTCGTCCACCCTTCTGTACGAGAACATGAGCCGGAGGCAGTTCAAGCACATCCTGATAGATAGTCTCTGGCCCGGGGACATAGAGAAAAGCCAAATACCGCTCGATCGCGGCAGGATTAATTGTCTGCTGTAGCCAAGGAAGCCGAATGAGCGCTTTCAGCTCAGAAGCAAATGCCAAACGGCCATCGATGAAGGTGTAATACAGCGGCTTGATGCCTACACGATCTCTGGCCAACAGAAGCTGCTCAGCTCTTTCATCCCAAAGCGCGTAAGCAAACATGCCGCGAAGTTTTGCGACACCATCCACCCCGTACTGCTCATAGAGATGAACCAGCGTTTCTGAGTCGCTGTTCGTGTAAAAGCGATGTCCGGACCTTTCAAGATCTCGCCGTAGCTCGAGATGATTATAGATTTCCCCATTAAAAACAACACAGACGCTCTTGTCTTCGCTGTAGACCGGTTGATGGCCACCGGCCACATCAATAATAGAAAGACGCCGCATCCCAAGTCCCATGCTTCCCCGGACATAGGTTCCGCTATCGTCAGGACCACGGTAGATGATTGAGTCATTCATGGCATCAATCCACGATGGATCCACGGAGCGGCCCTTCATATCAAGCATGCCGACAATACCGCACATACGATTATCGTTTCCTTCCCTTAGCGACTTGGTCAAGCGCCTGGAATAACCGCAGCTCATCGACCGCCCAATTATATCTCTCGGCGATCGCAGCCTTTCCATTCCGTCCCATTTCTTCTCTAGTACTTGCCTGCTCCAACTTAAAAATGGCACGTGCGAATTCGTTGAAATCTCTGTCCTGAAATACCAGCCCGCATCGCTCTTCTTCGACAATGCGTTCTGTCGGCTTTGCATTTGACACGATCACAGGTTTCCCCATCGACATATAATCAAATAGTTTATTGGGAACGGTCGTGTTCCAACTCTCAGTAGCGTGGTGGGGAACCAAACCAATGTCCGATTCCAGAATGACACGAATGGCAGAAACATAGTCGAGCCAGCCTAGGAATGTGACGTGTTCCAGTAAATGCAATTCGGCCACAAGCCGCTTAAAATCATTCTCATGCCGTCCCGTGCCTACGATGAGAAGCCGCACGCAGGGAATCCGCTCGCGGATAATCGGCATAGCTCGAATAGCCGTCTCGATCCCACGTGGCCATTCCAATAACCCCAAATAGACCAGCACTAAACTGTTTAAATCTCTTGTCACTACACCATCATGCGAACTCGGCACTTCTTCCCATCGCGCAGAGGTCGGAGTATTGCGGACGAGTGAGATTTTTCCTGTAGGAACACCATCACTCAGGAGGCGGTCGCGGGATTCCTCGACTACCACCACAATATGGTCACACCACCGAAGGCTGAGGTATTCGACCAGGCGAATGATATGCGGATTTCTAACCACCAGATTCAGGACTGAGAATCCATCTCGTTCCCACAGATCTCGAATCATAGCCGGATAGTTCTCAGCCATGTCGATGACCACAGGAATGCCAAGGAGGCGGCCGCTTCCAATCGCCGTCAACGCCAATGGTAGATCTCGGACTATGATCACGTCCGCTTTCACTTTTCGAACCGTTCGCCAGATATGATAGATCCAAAGCGGATTGCAAAAAGCCGGAAAACCGATGAAGTGATTCAGCTTTCCCCACCATTGGGATAGCGCTGGGAGGCGATGAATATGGAAGTGATTCGTTTGCTCATAACTTGGACGTCGTTTTGAATTCCGACAAACGAGATGGGTGACATGCTTCTTGGCAAGCGAGTCGCACACTTTTTCGACCCGGACATCCCAAGGGTAATCTGCATCCCAAATATGGCAAATAATCATGCCGACACTCTCGAGTCATCCATTAGCTCACAATACAGATCGCCTGTCAGTGCTGCCGTTTTCCCAGCAGAAAATTGCGACTCGACTCGCGCTCGTGCGGCCTTTCGCAATCGATTGCGCAACAGCTCATCGTTCGCCACCGTCTCAATAGCATCCGCGAGTACGTCGACATCCCGCGCCTGCACCAGTAATGCCTCTTGCCCGTCATCCAAGATCTCTGGAATCCCTCCAACACGGCTTGCGATGATTGGCACTGCCATCGCCATCGCTTCCAGCACAACCATCGGAATGCCTTCATGGAGAGATGGCAACGCCAAGACATCAAACGCCGACATCAGATCGTACACGTCATTCCTGGCACCCATGAACAGCACGTTGCCTGCAACACCAACTTCCCGCGCAAGTCTTTCTAACGCTGGTCTTAACGGACCATCGCCGACGATGACTAACTTCCTCTTCTGAGGCCCTCTATTCTTAGCTACAGCACGTATTAAGTATTCAATCCCCTTGACCGGAGTCAGGCGCCCCACCGCTCCAATCACAAATTCCCCGGACGCGATGCCTAACCGATCCCGTAGATCAGCACCACTCTTTATCGCTTTCACACGTGTTAGGTCGACACCGTTTCGGATACAGCGGACCTTTCCTGGGGCATATCGCCGACGAAGTATCGCAGTAATTTCTTCTGACACGCCCACAAATCTCTGCGCAGCAACTTTTCCCACAACTGTACTCAGTGTAGTATAAGCATCTCATCTTCACCTCAGCCCAGCCGTGAAGATGCTCCTCTAATCCATGGTAAGTTTGGACCACTCAGAGAATTGTGCGATAGTTTCGCAGCAAAGGCACATAAAATGTGCTCTTTGTATCGATGGGAATGCACAATGTCTGGTCTGTGCAGATTCAGGTGGGAGGCCAGGGAACGCAGGGTTGTCCATGTGCCTACAGATTCATCGTAGACCGTTACCGAGATTCCCGCAACTGCAAGTTCCTCCGCCAGTCTCCCCTTGTTAAGCACGATCGCTGACAGATCAAACCTCTGATCAGCCTTCAGTGCCCGAAGTAGTGTGGCAATTTGCACCTCGGCCCCAGCCCAGAGATCCCCAGAGGCCAGATGACAGACCCGAATAGGTTTCAACGCTAACATCTCCCCCTTGTCCGGTCGCCAAAGCAAAATACCGTCCAATGATTTCTAAAAGTTCTGGTCAGCATCAGAGTCACCACGCATGAGATGCCAGGCATCGAGAGAGATCTTCTCAAGCTCCGATGGAGATCGACTGTGGTATGCGAAGTTGAGATTCCCAGGGATTCTAAAAAACCCGTCTCTCAGTAGCCCCTGCCTAAACGACTTGAGAGAGGCTGTACAGAGTAGAGCATCTACTCCCTCTTGCCTCGCCCACTGAGCAACATGAGCAACGAGTCCATGCAGAACAAAGGGCTCACGAGAATCATAGAGACAATCTACGATAGTGCCGAGCTTCATATTCCCATTCGTCGATCATTCG
Organism: Nitrospirota bacterium; assembly: GCA_963850405.1. Taxonomy (GTDB): domain Bacteria; phylum Nitrospirota; class Nitrospiria; order Nitrospirales; family Nitrospiraceae; genus Nitrospira_D. Next base: position 39,517 of record CAWKLH010000027.1, on the reverse strand, counting down.
CAAACTGCTTTAACTTTATGATGCAGTAGCCCTGCAGTTTTCCATTGCGGCGGCAGGTCAGTAACTGATATCGCTCGATCTTCCCCCCATACCTGGACTCCAGAGCAGCTCGATCTCGAACCAGAGCCGCACCGAACTGCCCGGCCACGGATTGCCAGAGATGGGTGTAGCTATCATCGAAGGCCTCTTCCCATTGAAGATCGGCTTGGATCGGCTTCGACCTGGCCAAGCAATTCATACCCCACCACAATCGCTGCCCTAGTGCCAGCCCAGCACTTCCTATCCAGCGAATAAATCTGCTCGTCAAATAAGGCCGCAAGAAAGAGCCCTTGCCTCCTGCAGTTACTGCCTCTATCGTTGACGGCTGGATATTTTCCAACACACCTCCGGCATTCATCACACGGAGATACTGGGGGAGCATGCCCTTGTGCACCCACTTAAGGCCCGTCAAGATTCGAAGGACGGGAAGTTCGACGTGCAGTGACATCGCGCAGTCCAACTCGCGATTGACTTCCTTAATCAAAAGCGGCCCAACCAACCCGTTCCGATACTCAGGAAGGACCATAAAACCGACAACCCAGTGTGCTGCCTTCACGCCGGAATGGATCGACAACTGCACGGGAATAGTCGTCACATGTCCGACTATTTTCTCATCCTTTAGAAATACAAACGTCGGCGCATCTGGTGGGGAAGGTTGGCCTGTATCTGGTCGCGAATCAGGTATGGCCTGCGGTGAGACGCTTTCTCGGGATGTACCCGGCCATATGACACGACAAAACTCATGAAAGGCACCGGCAAGATGCTCACCATACACACATACCCGAGCAGACTCTTTGCTTGCCATTTTTTTGTGTTCTGGTTGAGGCCGGCCTGCATCAGGAGGAGATGCCGTAGTCCTTCAAGATCGCCTTGATCTTTCCAACACTCGTCATCTCCATTGCATCAGCGATGGAGAGGGAGACCCTATAATGTTCCTCCAGACTCGTAATCAGCGATAAATGCCCCATCGAGTCCCACTCCTCAAGAGTGTCTTTTGAGGACAGGTCTGTCACATTCCCCGGATCAAGATTAAATACTTCTCCAATAATCGATTCAACGGTCATCAGACGTCCTTTCTTCAGACCCTCTGATCCACGCCGGTCTTGCAATCGCAGCCTGAGAGAGATCCAGTACCCACTCTTGATGCTCCTCGTCTTCTTTCAGAAGACCGAACCCGTGCTGAGCGTAAAACTCTTTGACAGGACAATTTTTTTTCGTTGCACGAAACTCCCCCACCAACCTCATGACGCCGGCCCCCGCTGCGTCCGAGCAAATCTGCTCCAGGAATGCTGTCTCAATCCCGAGCCCCATAACCCGGCAGCTCATGAGAAGGCTATCGATATGCCAAACACCCGGTCTCTTCCGTACCACCGCAACACCCACAAGTCCGTGATCCCCAAAGCGATCTTTGACCTGAAGGTCATACAGAATCGTCTCAGCCGATGCCATAAACTTTCCAACGTCCTCGGCCTGATAGCGCTGTGTTGTCAGATTGAACTGATTCGTTTTGTTAAATAACTGGACTAACCGGGCGGAAGCCTCCCGAGATGCCGGGGCGATCACAATTTCTATTTCAAGGGAATGAAGGTATTCGTCGAGTGAGGCAGATGTACTCTTGGCTGCCTGCCGTTTTGACTGAGCCTGATACTGAGCTACCCGCGTCTCATCTTCTTTCGTCAGCGCTAACAGCTCAAAATCTGAGAGCTCCTCGATTGTCCGGCGATAGAGAGAGGCATCCTTCGGTAGATCGACGGTGTGCACTTCCGGAAGCAGTTGTCGAACCAATTCGCGTTCATTCGGATTATCATCGATAAAAACGAGCGAATCCAGGCCGATGTTGAGCTCTTTGGCAATCTCCCGAATATTCTCCGCCTTGTTCTGCCAATTGATGCGCATCGCCGCAAAATGCTCCTCTCGCAGCACCATGTGTGGATGCTGGCGAATGACCTGAAGCGCATCGTCAGGATTGTTCTTGGAGCAAACAGCCAGCAGAATCCCCCGGCGCAAGAGTCCAAGCAGCGCCCGTTGAAATTCCACGTATTCAATACCTGGCGCCGCCGGTCCAAGCCCTACACCTTCAGCCCCCACCTCTCCCACGATACCGCCCCACAACGTACCATCAAGGTCGAGCACAACACACTTTTTCGTCAGCCCCTTCAATGGCTTGATATACCGCATGGAGAATTTGGCCAACTCGTGCAATGCCGTCTCACTAAGCCGCATGCTCGCCATATATGATAATTTTGGATTGAGGCTACGCTTTTTCCCCACCCAGGAAAGGACCGAATCTAACGGTAATAGATACGCCCGTTCGTGTTTTTTTAGTTCCTCTGCAAGAAGTCGGTTCACCCCCACGATCCAGGGAGCAATCCCTCCAGCGAGTCTATTATCAAGAATACCGTAGCCGCTTCGATGCGCAGATGAAAACTCATACACGACGATCATGGCATCGCATCGAGTTTCTAACTCGCGAATCACGGTCAGCACGTGTCCGACGATCGTGGATCTGACCTGACTTAGCTCTTCCTCCTTCGGCCCTACTCCCAGTAGGGGGAACATATCTTCTAAGGCAAGCGCCAGAAACACGATATCCGGCCTCTCCGCATACAGTTGACTTCCAGAGTTCAAGACCTCTTGCATGTATTGGTTAAATGGAGCGAGATGAAACTTCGGAGACAAACCAACCCATCGACACTCGTCATCCAGATAAGGAATCAGCCAATCCAGCACATATGAGCTGAGAATACTAATGGCCACATCACGTCCCTGCGCTGGCGGCGGATATTTCTGCCGCTCCTTGAAGACATAGGCACGCATGCTGTAAGAAGTGTCGAGTGTGACGAGCATGCCAAGGTACCGCTCTGCTTGCTGGAGATCGCCGCTTCGTGCGGCGGAGTCATAGAGTCCTCTCACGACTGCGACATTCGCTGGATCCTGTTCGAGGGCCGCACACAGTACCTCTGTCGCATCACTGTGCTTGCCCTCTTGCATCAACACTCTTGCAAGACGAGCGCCCACTCCCCCCTCGCCAAGCCACTTCAGCCTGAACGCCATTCGAACAAATTCCGTCGCTGCCTTGAGCAGCTTTCTCTCAACCAACCCACGGCCAAGAAGATTGGCCAATCGTCCCTTGCCATCTAGTTTCGATACCTGTTCGTAGTGCTGCACCATCAACTCCTGAGCCTGTTGCGGTGAAGAGACGATCAATCGCTCCAGCGCTTGCTCCAAGAGCAAGGTTGACGGCAGCAAGCTCCCATCAGTGCGACCTGAAGATAGGGCGGTTAGGAATGTTCTCAGTCCGCTATCCTCTGTAGAACGATCTTCCGTCATATAAGTCAATCCCGCTTGGCGGCCAGGCCACAATTCCTGCCAGTCAAACTGAAACCACTTTGCCGAATATATAACGAGCCTCCAGCTTCAACGTCTGCCACAATCCCAGCATCTTCCCTCTACCTTGGACATCCACTAAGTAGTCCAACAGTTCGGACGTTGGCACGTACCAGCCAGGCCGATTTCTCAGCCGCTCAATGATGCGCGCGACCTGTGGGTCAAGCACACCATTCTTTGCAAATCCTTTTCCCAAATGAGTGGACACGATGCATATGCCGCCTGCCTGCTCCAATGCCTCAAGCCGCTCATCTGTCAGAAGCCGGACAAAGGCAAACACATCTGGCGCGTCAGCTGTGGAAAACCACTGATTGACATAGGGGGTATTCGAATGACGATATGGCATCTCCGGATTTACATCCAGCATGTTGAGGCAAGAGAACGTAAAGTTCCGCACATAGCTGATATGAGCCTGGCAAAGATCTCCCCAAAAGAACTCGGAGTCCGGCACAGCGCCTGCGTAATGAGCACGTCGTTCTTTCAAGAGCAATCCGACGAGGGCACGAAAACTCCTCGTCTGAAATCGGCTGCGCCCCCAGTAGAGATTGTCTCTATTATACCCATGATTGCAAAAAAGCCTTGGGTATTCCCCAAATTCAGCCTTGATCAGATCCAGCCCCTGGATGGTCCTGGCGCGTCTGCTGGATTCCATGGTTGCTCCATGAAAAGCGATCTCAAATCCAGCCCGAGCTAAATCATGGACAAAGCTGAGATACTCTTTCCGCTGCAATGTATCGGCAGCAAAAAATAGCCGACTTCCTTCTGGACAGTCCATCGGCCACACTGTCTTGGTGGTGCGGAAGCCCGCCGCTTGTAAACACTCGTAGACAGGCTTCACGTTTTCCAACGTGGAATCATCTGTATCATCAAGAATCGTAAATGCAAATGTCTTGTCGTGTGGAAATTTCACGGTTCAGTGCTCAGCAATGGCATTGCAATAACATTCCTGATAGGCGTCGACCATACCCGCCAATGAGAATTTCTCTCGGACCCGCTCTCTTCCACGACGTCCAAATCGCCTTGCCTCTTCCTTATTTCGTAAGAGATCGATCACTCGCTCAGCCAGGAGCTGCGAATTCTCGGATGGAACAAGATATCCCGTCACTCCCTCTTCAACAAGTTCCACATTGCCACCCACACGAGTCGCTACAACGGGGCATTCAGCCGCCATCGCCTCAAGAAGGGCCATCGACAGTCCCTCGGATAGCGAAGGCAACACGAATGCGTCCATTAGACTCAATAAAGCTGGAATGTCGCTACGGAATCCCAACAACTGAACATGCTCTTCGACTCGAATTCTGACAGCCTCCGCTTTCAACTCCTCAGCGAGATCGCCTCGACCAACGAGTACGAGTCCCGTCCGCGGATAGACTCGCAAGATGGCCGGCAAGGCTCGAATCAGGTAAATCTGTCCTTTCACAGGATAGAGCGATCCGACCGAACCAATCATATGATCCCATTTCGTCAGATTGAGATCTCTCTTCACAGATTGAATTTTCGCCCCATCGAAGCGCTCAAAGGGCTCAACCCCATTATAGATAACCTTGATCCGGTGGGAAGAAATGCCGACCCGCTCGACCATGAACTGTTTGAGATCTTCAGAAACCGCGACCATCCTCGCCGCTCGGCTGACGAAACGATAGGCCGTCCTCCGCTTACCTTGCTCCGAGTAATAATTCTTTCCATGAACCGTTGCAACAACCGGAATACCGGCCAGCCTGCCTAACAAGGTTCCATATGTGTTTGCCGTAAACTCATGAGCATGAATCAAAGCCACTCGCTCAGCCTGTAACAGGTGAAAAAACTTTTTGGCCCATCGCACATCAAAGGCTCCGTTGATATCGATCACATGCGTCGGCAGGCTGGCCTGCTCACAGGCTTCCGATAGCCATCCCGTTCGGAACAAACAAACAACCGATCGAAATCGCTCTGGATCGAGCACGCCTGCAAGCCGTTTCACGATCATTTCCGCGCCACCAGGTCCGCTGGTACTAGAGAGATGCAGAATTGTCGCGGGAGTCATATCACATCCCTGCAGTGCAACATTTAGCCATGACTCAGACGAGGTTCTTGCAATGGCACATGCCCCAATAGCAACCGGCCAAACGAATATTTCCCCAACACTCGGCTGATCCCCCAGGAAATAGCGGCCGCCGAAATAGAGGCAACCACAACCACGCCAAGATGGTTGGTAGGGACTAGACTCGAAAGCACCGAGACTACGATCCAGACAACATACGGAGCGTGAAGCAAATACATACCCATCGTGTCGTATCCCATTGTGAACTTCCAGCTGGTTACAGCCGTGATTTTGAGCAATGCCCCGTATATGCCAACCAGATATACCAACTGCACAAGAAATGAGCTCGCCGGAGAGAGCACAGACCATCCGAGCGTGGCCAACCCCAACCCAGTGAGGCCGATCCAACCAGCCGTTGGCTTTATCTGTTCATGCCATTTCCTCAACACAACTCCAAGCAGATAAAACTGCATCCCCCACATAGCTAGCAGTACTGGATCAGCGCCAGGGAAGAACCAGCGCTTGGGATTACTGGACACATAGAGCGCAATGTATGAGAGTGTGAGTCCGAGCCACACACCGCCCGAGTGTCTGAGCATAGGTTTCACAGCCACAGTGCCAAGGCGTACGAGAAAGAGAGAGAGAAGAAAATACATATGATGGGACAATTCAGAATAATAGAACACTGTCGCAAGTCCGCTGAGGCTCTTCCCCAGAACAATCGTTTCCTGGACGAGTCCTTTTAGTTCGATCACGAATCGCATGAGCAGATACAGCATGCTGAATGCGGCCCAGGGGAAAAGCAGTCTTCTCACGCTTTTCCTTATATAAGCCCCATATAGAAAATTGTCCTTTCCTGTCCACTGATGCGCAAACAGAAATCCATCCGAAACCAGAAACAATGGCACCGCGACGGCCCCCACGAGAAATAGAAGCCCCTCCTGCATAGCCGGAGCAAGCTGAACTTTCGACAGCACATGCACAGCAACCACCATCACAATTCCTGTTGCTTTAATGGCATCAAGAAACGTCATGCGTTCATCTGCAGATCGTCCGGGCATCGAGGCACAGGAGGTGGACAGTTGATCGTCAGCTCTGAACGCCTCGTTCGACATGGATCTCTGCTCTTCCATCCCCAATAGACTCTCGAACCCAACAGGGTTCCATCTCCCCCCCCTTGAAAAGGAGGGCTGTCAATGCGCCAAATCCCCAGCTTCCTTGTTCGCAATAGCATGAGACACGTATTGCGCCACCTGCCATGCACCGTCGTCGCTAAAATGCAGCATGTCCAACATCCAACCCACTTCATGTCCATTGATGGCGTAGCTTAAGTCTAGGTATTGAATACGTTCAGTGCGGGCAAACACTCTCGCCTCTTCTCCCATCTTCACACGCGCTTCTCGCCACCAAGACTCGTCGATATAGGGCCAACTCAAGTACATGCTGGAGAGATTCTCCTCGGTCATCCACATGGCGGGAGACAACAATACCAGCTGACTCCCCGCCGATTGCGTGACGTGATAGAGGGCGTCCATGTCCTGCCTAAAAGCCTCAACTTCGAATGGCATGATATGCTGAAAAGATCTGAATCGCTCACCGACATCTTTCTTTCTTACTTCTAGCTTGACCGCTTTTTCCCACTTTGCCAGCCATGCTTGGACAAGTGGCGACAGCATTGGAATAGCGACTTCCTTGAACTTTACCGGCGCCCGGAACGCCTTCATCCGCTCGATTATTCCTTGGTGATCAGGCAAGGTAGTCCGTGTGCTTCGCTGTGCGCGCATTCGTTCTGGAGTGAGTCCTGCATAACTGCCATATTCCAACATCACCACAATCACATCTGGGCGCAACTGCAGAATCCGCTTTTGCAGGTGTATCGTGCGTTGGGACAAACTCATGCCAGCGATCGCCGCATTGATGACTTCTGCCTCAATTCCCTGGACCTTTAATTTCCGCTCCAGCTGCCTTGGCCACTCATTATCCCTGCTTTCATATAAGCCAAACGTCTCAGAGGCACCAATACAGACGATCCTGAGCCTGCCATTTTGCTTCTCGATACTCATTTCAGGCCCACGAAACCCAAGTGAGTTCAATCGCCATTTCTCATAGCCTCCGTGAGGCTTTCCTCTAATGCCATATTCATCCGTGGTAAAGAGCGCCGTATCGTACGTGTACATGCCCAATACGGGCGCATCGTAGAGAAACCATTGCTCAATCCGGCAGGCGAGCTCGACGGTTCCAAGAAAACACGCCACAAGCAACGACCATCTGGCCAGATTATTGAAGACCTGTTTCATATCAAAACTGAAAATAGATGAAGGAATTGGAGGTACCACCGTGAAGCACCGTCAAGTAAAACAACAGGCCGTAGGCCACACCCTTCAACGGCAGTGCAATCCCCTTCAGAACCAGTAAGTCCCGCCGCCATGCTTGTAGCACCTGCACGGCAAGAAGAATCGATACATAGCCAAGTAGCATTCCGAGGCTCGAGAGCGCGAGCGCGTCGAGTCTCACGCTATCCAACATTGTCATGAGCAGGCCGCCCGCTTGCTGAAGAGACTCGGCACGAAACAGCAGCCAGCCAAGACAGGTCGCATGAAACATCAAGACCACACTCATCCAATGCCAATACCATGGGCTTGTCACTGGTTCCCGCCGGGGAGGGACTATCAAGCGGTGCGCGATCAAAATACTTCCATGGTACATACCCCACACAATGAAGGTCCACGCAGCACCATGCCACAACCCAACCAGAACCATGGTTGCCATGAGATTCCGATTCGTGGCCCAGGCTCCATGACGGTTCCCCCCAAGCGAAATGTACACGTAGTCTCGCAGCCAGGTAGAAAGGGATATGTGCCATCGCCGCCAGAAGTCGGATGGATTGGCGGCAAAATATGGCAAATTAAAATTTACCATGACATCGAATCCAAGCAGCTTCGCAATGCCTCTGGCCACATCCGAATATCCTGAGAAATCACAATAGATCTGAAAGGCATAAGCATAGATGGCAATCAGCGCCTCTCCACCCGTCCCGTTCCATCCTTCGGCGAATACAGGATTGACGATCCCTGCCAGATTGTCGGCGATAAACACCTTCTTGAAGAGGCCCCAGGCCACAAGCCAGATCCCTTCTTCCACATGCAGAGATGTAACTACTCGAGTCCGCATGAATTGCGGCAAGAGATTGCCCGAGCGCTCAATCGGCCCCGACAAGAGGAGAGGAAAGAACGAAACAAACAAGGCGAAATCCCAAAATCCAACCCCTGGCAAACTCTTGCCGCGGTACGCATCGAGGGCAAATGTCATCCGCTGGAAGGTGTAAAACGAAATCCCGACCGGCAGGATAACCCCGGTGAACAGCGGTGACGCCTCGACCCCCAAGTGATGCAGTGTACCCACCACATTTGCCTGAAAAAACTCAAAGTATTTTAGGATGAACAACACACCGAGATTGTTTAGAAGACTAATGCCAAGCCACGTGCTCCGCTGTCCCTGATGCTGCTGCATGCGGCCGGTAGCTACATAATCCACCACGGTGGTCAGCGCCATCAGACAAGGAAATCGCCAGTCCCAGAACCCGTAAAATAGAAAACCGGCAACCAGCAGCAGCCGATTTTGCATGACATAGCGGGCCCCTAGCACCCGGTATGCGCTGTAGAGGACGAGAAAGAAAAGTAAGAAGGCTGAGCTATTGAATACCACTGCGTACAATCCCCCGCTCGTACAATTTATCGGATTAGGCGCGTTCTGCAAGAAACTGGCGATTACTGTCTTTGGCTTGCCTTGAGCTGGCCGAGGAGACCGTCACACGCCTGGCCAATCAAGGTATAGCACTGATCAAACTGCTCCCTGGTCCCGCCATATGGATCTCGAATCTGGGTAACCGGACGGGGGGAAAAATGGCCGAGGAGAAAGGTCTTTTCGCATGCCTCGGGAAACTTCCTGAACAGTATCGTGTTATGCACAAGCTCCATAACCAGGATCAGATCGGAGCGTTCAACCAGTTCCGTTGAGATGACCGTTGTACGATGCGTGCTTAAATCGAGGTCATATTGGGATGCCGTGACAATGGCCAATGGATAAGCCGGCTCGTGCGCAGTTGTATCCAGGCCGGACGATAAGACTTGAAGTGGCAGACCCTGCGCGTTGGCATGCTGTGCCAGATACCTTTCCGCAAATGGGCTTCGGCAGACATTCCCCTTGCATAGCACAAGCACCGTTTGAATCCTGCCAGACAATCTCCGTTTTATTCTCCTTTGATGGAGTCCCAATCCAAGACCGAGCTTCCACACTGCATTTGCTGTGGCATAACGTGCCGCCACCAATCGCCGATCGAGAGCGGGGCCGACACTTGCCGACAGCGATTGCAGATAGGCCTTCATTTCGTACAGACCAGGCCCCGGATCCCCGAGCCTTAACACCTCTGGTTTTGTTCTGGGGTTAAAGACATTCAGAACACTGGCTGTAGTTGCCAGACGGGATGGGCTTTCAGGCGGGAGACTGAGTTCGCTCTCCGACTTCCGAAGACGGAGGAGTAGATGATCCACGTCGCCGAGCCACCAACGCGACCGCACGCCGACTCGATAGGGCTTCGGCTCAGGCACCCTTCCGGTGACGGCCAATTGATAGAGCAACCACGGGAAATCAGTGCCGGAATCGACGGCTAGTTGCAGCGATCCCCAGAACCGTCCGTTCACCTCCATCAAGTAGGGCACCCCCTGCCGGTCGACCTTAAACTCCATCATCGCCACGCCGTGCCAATGGACAGACTCGGCAATCATCTGTGCGTACTTTGTCATGGGCTCGGGCAAGGCAATGCTCTCGCGCAATACACTCACACCGCCGGACGGTGGTTTTTCCCGGAGGCGCCGATGAGCGAATAGCGCCCGCGCCTGGCCTCCTTCGAAGAGACCGAAGACACCCTCCCCATGACCGACAACCCGCGACTGGATCAGCGACGGTTCCCGCAACTCCGCATGCTCCGCATAGAGCCTGCGCAATTCGTCTGCATTTCTCGCGTATTGAACGGACGTCTTCTTGACTGCGCCCCGAGCCCTGACCAGAGACCGCCCTGGCTTCACCACCACCGGCCAGCGATCAAGGGCTGGGAGAATGGAGCTCACATCGCCACCGACTACAAAGTGCGTCTCGGGAATCGGAATACCATTACTCTGCGCCCATTGCATCAACCGATACTTGTCCGAAAGTGCGTGGTATTGCTCCAATGAAGGGATCGGGATAGCAAAGCTGGCATGTACACGCACCTCCGGTGTTCCAAGCAATTCGACGGCCAAATCCGTCATAGGGAACAGCGCGGCAGTATCGCGCAAGCGAGCCTGCTCAAGGATACAAGCCACATACCTCTCCGGCGACTGCCACGGAGAGGGGTAGACAAACGAACCCTGGCAATACCGTGACATTCCTGCCAGCGACCTTCCGTCTTCGGCACCAACATAGACGGGAATCCCGCGCCGCCCCAGCGAACGCGTAACGGCCAGCGCTGAGCGCTCATTGCCGTCAGTCACAATGACACCACGCTGCTCCGGAAGCGGCATTACCGATCTCCCTGAAAACTGATGGCATTCACCAGTGCATTAGAGCCAATCATTGAACCCTGCCAGATGGAACGCCAACAATGATTCATTGTAGGCAATGCCTTGGTGCATATTGATGCGCTTAAGCCCGAACCAGGATGCAGGCTTCCCCTCCTCATGTCCGAATTGCGTCGTCGTCGCGGCTCGATACCCTGCCTCTCGCACCTGATCGGCAACAAGCGGCGACCAGTTTCCATTCGGGTAACAAAACACCGGGATAGGACTGAGACCTTTCTCCCGAAGCATGGCCATGGATTCAGCGGCTTCCCGCGCCACATCAGGTGGCGACAAGGCCGTCATGATACGATGGCTGACCGAATGCGACCCAAACTCCACGCCGGCGGAAGACATCTCACAGACCTCTTTCCAATTCATCAGAACGCGCTGAGACGGGAATGCCGTCTGCGATTCAGCCAGCCATTCCTCCAGGCACGCGTCAATTTGCTCCTGGGACTGAACTTTCCAGCACTCGACAATCGCATCGGTATCGCCACGCTCAAACGCACCGGCCGCCGGCATGAGCCACGGAAAATTTTTCACAAGGCGGCGAAACCGACTCTGCCGACCCGGCAGGGCTTCACGGAAATGGCTCTGCATGATGAGCCCCAGACGATCCGGCCAGAACCATCGATCCGTGCCGATAAAGGCGGTTGGCAAAAACACCGTCGCAGGGATCCGATGCCGTTGAAGAGCAGGCCACGCATGCCGATACGTATCCAGCCACCCGTCATCGAATGTAATAACGCAGTAGCGGGCCATCGCATCCCAACGGCATGCCGTCCACAATGTCAGCAATTCCGAGAAACTGATGAGTTGAAACTCTGCGGATACAAACGCAAGGTGCCGTTCAAACATATCCGGTGTGACATACATCCCCGGTTGCACACATTGCATGCGCACATCCTCAAGGGGAAGCACCCGATGGTATGTAAGGATAGAGACTTTCCCCCTTAATTGGGAAAGGCAGCCTGGCATGTGAGAATATAATCCAGCCGCACCTTGACGAACCCAAGATTTCAGTCTACTTATCGTTTGGACGGTTCCCATACCACCACCCGCTCCCCAGACCAATACCGCATCCACGCCTTGAGAATTGATGCATTCACGAGCAGGAAAAATGCCGGCAACCGGATGACGGACCATTGTTGAAGTGGATGAATGAGGAGCCCGCACAACGCCACTCCATAGAACAGCATGTGCAAGCAAAACATCCCCTTATAGAACGCGCTGGTTGAAGCTAAGATCGCATTGGCAACGAAAGCCGTCACCATCTCGAACGGTACCAGCCACCGGCATAACTTATGGCTGACAAGCTGCCAAGCAAACGTCGCATGCGCAAAGGGGTTGACCAAACTCAAGCTTTTCATAAACACGGAAATCCCCCGCAAAACTGTCCGTACCTTCCGGTCAAATTCTTTCTGTTCATCGGCAATATTCCTGTAGTATCCGATGCTGTCCGGATCAGCCACCCCGCGCAGGCCCATGCGCATGCTATTCAACACCGTATTGAAATCGCTCTGCAGATCATCCGACCAAGCCTGTTTGCACACCGAGCTTCTTGCGGCAAAGAATGATCCGCTCAGACCAACAAGCGAATGGACTCGAGACTCGAGCGAGCGAAGAAACATTTCATACTTCACATACGCGCCTTCCCCGCTGGGACAGCCATTCTGATCGATGAAGCGATCCACACTGCTGACGCAGCCCACCGACGCATCGTGAAAGTTTCTGACAATATTTCTGACCGCTTCTTCGGGCAGGATCGTAGCGACGTCCGAGAACACCAGAATCTCGCCCGCCGCTTCATAGACAGCCAGTTTCTGTGCCGCTTCTTTGCCTTTTCGCTGCGGAGCGCGCACCAACCGAACCCCCCGAGATTCGTACGACCGGACAATCGCATCCGTCCCATCAGATGAACAGTCCGACGCTACCAGGATTTCAAGCTTCTCTTTCGGGTAGGCCAGCTTGAGCGTGTTGTCCAATTTCTCCGCGATCCGCTTATCCTCATTGTAGGCCGTAATGACGAACGAGACGGAGAATGGATCCTCACCTTTCCTGATCGGCCGACTCCGGATCAGCGCCAATACACGCAAGACCAGCGGGTAACCCACGTAGGCATAACCCATCAATCCAATGGACAACCAGAACAGAACTTCCATGGTCAGCATCATACTTTCATCTTCGTAGCCGGCGCTGGATCAGCGGGCAAAGCCGATGGCTATCCTGCGAATCGGTCCTTATCATCAACCACTCCCTGAAGAGCGCCAGCAATATTCAGGATATCTTGATGCGTCACGTAGTGATGCACCGGACACGTCACCATTCGATCAGCCAGGACCTGCGCCCCTGGAAATTGGCTGGTCCCACAGGTCGATCGCAAGGCCGGGATTTCAGATATCGGTGACGGATAGAGACCGCTCACTCCCAGGCCCGAGGCAGCACTCACATCACAAATCCGCGCTTTCATTTTGGCAGAAGGACAAATCACGGGAACGCGGAGATAGGGAGTTGCCTCACGACACGCTGGCTCGAACCTTCCGAGCGAAGTCTGCAGGGCATCAAGCATGTCTTGACTATGACGCACCCGCTCGGCATTGGACTGTTCTAACCGCGGCTGCCACGATGCGAGAAGACTCGCTCGCATGCCATCCAGACGGCACAACTTGAAATCCGGCTCAAACTTCGTTTCGCCCAGTCCAAGAAATGGCAGCCCGGCTGGCAGCCAATATAGAGAAGGTCGAATGAGAATAGCCGTTGCCACCGCTTCGATAAACGCCTGTACTTGGCTGATCCAAGATGCCTCCGGGATCTGTTTACATTGCTGCGCCAGCGCTGATCCTAACGAATCCGAATTGGTGAGAATCACCCCGCCCGATCCTGCTGTCACATTCTTTCCACGCCCTAAGCTGAAAAACCCGACATCGGCCTGGGTGCCCAGCCAACGGCCTTCCTGTTTCCCGCCCATGGCTTGAGCCGCATCTTCCACCACAGGAATCTCGAAACGGCAGGCAATCCCTTTGGTTCGAAGGATGTCTGCCGCATGGCCGAGCAAATGAGGGCTCACGATGCAGAGGATGTCACCGCTCACCAGCGCCTCAAGATCAGAGAATCGGTAGTTCAGTGTCTCGGGATCAATATCACAAGGCACCACATGACATCCGGCCCGAAGAATTGCCGACGGTACGGAAAAACAGGTATAGGCGGGCACGATCACCTTCCGTCGATGCGAGGCTGCAGCCAACACCTGGAGGATCGTTGTCAGCGCGGCTTTTCCTGATGACAGCGCAAACGCGTACTTCACCCCGAAGTACCGGGCAAATTCCATTTCCCGGCGAGCCCGCGCACGCCTTCCCTGAAACAGCCCCCACCCCCCTCGCATCAAATCGAGCCATGAGACCGGCGCGGCAGTGGGAGTCAGATATCGCTGGATCTTCATGGAAGATACTGGGCAATCCAGGGTCCGATGGTGGTCGTCACCGGCACAGGGAGCTGTTGCCAGACTTGAATAGCAAACGCGTACTTGGGATTCTGCGGATTCAGTTCAGGCAGCGGGCCGCCATCGCGCAGCCAATAATACCAATGCAGCTGAACCGGCTTGGCCCCCCACTGTTCTTTGAAACGATACGTCCCGCTGTCTTTGGTGGAGCGGCCGAAGTCAAAGACCCGGTAACCCTGCTCGCAGGCATATTTCAGCAACGATCCATACAGCAACATGTTCGGCGCCAATTTGGCAAACCGGCGGTCGGATGAGGCCCACGGGATCTCCAATGTCTGCCGAAACCCATAGACCAATCCGGCAGCCACCGTGTCGGCTCCCAGTCGAACCGCACAAATCTTCGCGTCCTTGGGGAAAGTCCGGAGAATATCTGCAAAGAAATATTTCCCGTACACCGGCGTCCCGAGATCTCGCATATTTCTCGCAAACACCGCATAGAAATCATCCAGCAGATCCAACCCGCCCACCTGCACCGTCATGCCCTCTTTTTCTCCACGCCGGACCTGGCTCCGCAATTTCGGAGGAAAAGCCTTCATCAGCTCATCAAAGTGCGAGGGCAAGTCGAGTCGCATGGAAACTTTGTGATCTTTGGACGGCCACGGCAATTTCGCTTCATCCGCATGCCGTAACTCAATATGCGTCGCGCCCAATTCCTTGGCCGCGATGACTGCCGCTTCCACCAATGCGCTTCTGGATTGCTCTCCGTCCGCCAATACGCCGCCATAGTTAAAATACGGCACCGATACGAGAAATTGGCCAAACAGGGGACTTTTCAAAAATACCAGCGGCAGAACCCCTCTGATCTCCCCCCGATCGTCCTGCGCCATGAGATACACGGTGCAATGCCCAAACGTGCGTTCAATAACCTGGCGCCACGCCACTAAATGATAACCAGTGCCCTCCGAATGATCGCACACATACCGGTCCCATACCCCTTGCGCCTCAGTTTGCTGCATACGGGACACCGTCAACCCCATGCTCCCCGCTCCATCTTGTCCGAATCCTGCATGATTCACCTGGTTTTCTCCTGAACGGCATTGTTCAATACATCGGCCAAGTGTCCGGAGAGAACGGCGTAATTGAACCGTTCCGTATCGATAGGATTCGGAGGCGTCAGGCTTGTCCGGTCACCCATCAATTCCATCAAAGTTCGTTTGGCCTCAGACACACGGTTTGGACAGCATCGACCAAGCTGATGCCGATGGACAAGATTAGCCGTGGCGCCTTCCCCGCCGAGCACAAACAATGGGCGGCCCGTAGTCACATATTCATAGATCTTTGCCGGCACCTGCAGCGGATAGTCGGGCTGAAGGAGCAACAACACATCGGACTTCGCCATTTCCTTCAGGCAGGCCTGATGCGGAATGGAGGGGACTCGCTGCAACACTCCATGCTCTTCCAACGACTTGGCGAGCTGGTCGCAAGTCGGATCGTTCACATCCCACGCGCCAATGAACCGAAGGGTCAGGCGGGTACGATCCAGCACGCCATCACGTATCAGCTCTTGTACCGCTTGAAACAACGCAAGAGGACTCCGATTGCCATACACCGTACCAAAATGGGAGAACTCCAGTGCGCTCGGGGGATTCGCGATGGCATCGTCAATTGCAGGATGGAGTGCCATCTCCTGAGCATATCCATTTGTGATGACCACGAATTTAGTCTGCCATTGAGGGTATTGCTCACAAAAACGAACTCTGAGCTCCTCAGTGTTCAAGATCACACGGCTCGCTGCCTCACACACTGACCGTTCGAGCTGCGCGGCTCGCCGATGCAAGAGCGCGGATGAGAAAAACTCATGTCCGCCAGCCCAAGGGTCTCGAAAATCAGCCACGAAAGGCACCGCCCATTGTTGCGCAAACCGCTTCCCCACCAGCAGGCTTGTCCAGGGACCGCCGGTTGCCCAGATGGCGTCCGGACGTTTGTCTGCACTCCTCGCCACCATTGCCCGCACGGCCGGTCCGTACCATCGGCACTGAGGATCGGGGAAATTCAACCAGGCATCAAACACAAAACGCCGCGCCGTGGCAAAGGCCGACTCCCGCTGGTCTGCACGGCAACTCGAAGCGGTACCATCCATTCCTGCAGAGTGTAGGGAAAACTCACTGGCCTTTCGGTTGAGCATCCGTTTGAGCCGATCACGATAGGCCAGCAACCGCCCGAGGGGATTACCGTGTTGCACTCGAATGACTTCAATCTCAGCAGGAACGCGCTGAAGTAGGTCCGCGTCTGAAGCTTGAGGCGGCAAAGCCGATGGATGGTCCGTAGCCAGCACACTCGGCATCCACCCATAAGACGGAAGGTGCCGGCAGAAATTGAGCGGCCTCATCGCTCCGGTTGCCGCGATGGGAGGGAAATAATACGCGACCATCAACACCTGTTTCATCAGTGCCGAACCTCTTCCTTCTGCGTTCTCCGGCACCACCGACGATCGCCATTATGCATACACAATAATCCGAACGATCATCCAAGGGCTCGCCTGAAATCACTGGTCCATCGCCGCCGTAAATGCAGCATGCATCAAGAAACCACCAGGCGCAGGCTCCTCCGGCATTCAGAATCTGAATTGTGTCCCTTAAATCCAAGAATCTAAACAATTAATCTGATTTGGCCCCAGCGGCATATTCTATTCCCCCCCAGAGATGTTCCCTGAAAAGCCGCTCACCCCAGATCGCCTTGCTGGCTCCACCGGCGGTATACCACGCCCGACCACCATCATACTGGTGATACCACGCGATCGGATGATCTCCGCCCATATCGCCCCCCTCATACGTGTTCTCATCAAGGGTGAAGAGGACCGTGGCTCCATTAAGCCGTGGGTTAGGAGAGAAGTTGTACCACTCGTCAATCCAGTCCCACCTTTCAGGCAGGCCCTTCGTTGATGCATGGGTACCACCTTCACGATAGACGACAGCTCTGACAACCTCCGAATGACTCCCGCCATATTGAGCGCCGACCAACTTTCCATACCACGGCCAATTTGATTCCGTATCTGCGGCAGAGTGGATCCCGACAAACCCACCTCCCCTTTTGATATATCGTTCGAAGGCAGCCTTTTGCTTGAGATTGAGAATCTCTCCTTGCGTTGAGAGAAAGATCACGGCCTGATATCGAGCCAGCACCATCTCCTTCATCATGTGAGCATCGCTGGTATCATCAACTTGTATACCGTTCCTCCGCGCCATCTCCCTAATGGCCCTAATCGCATCTGGAATGCTTTCATGAAACGCGATATCCGTTTTCCAAAACACGAGCAGCCTGGGAGCTTCCGAACGAGACTGGTCCAATGTGGTTAACCGGTTTTCCCATACTTCGACATTGCCTTGGTCGAAGGTGATTGTCCCGGCGATATCTTGATCCCCGTCGCCGTCAAGATCACCGACAACGACATTGTGAAGAAAGGGAATGCCTAACACTTGCCTGACCCATGACTTCCTCTGGTCTTTTTGATGGTACACCAGCAATCGGCCGCCCCCCCTAAACTCAGAAGTCACAACATCAAGCAGATCGTCACCATCCATATCCACCAATCGAAGAGCATGAGCTGAATCGACGGGCCCTTCATCCACGACATGTTCTTCCCAATGACTTGCTCCATCGCCGGAGTTCTTAAACCACGAGATCTTTCCTGCGTGTTCTGAAACGGACATCACAATATCCGGTCTCCCATCGCCGTCTATATCTCCGGTGTCGATGGCAGCATATTCGTTCCAGTTTGCGAACGAGTGCGTTTCCCATTCTTTTGCAAGCACATTCCCTCGGGGGTTTTCCAACCAGACGCCCGGTACAATGATGTCCGGGAAAGTATCCCCGTTCAGATCTTTCACTGCGAGACCATTGCGCCCGGCTCCGGGCTCCACCATCTTAATTGACCAAAATCCAGAGGGGTCATGGATGAGGATCGTCACCAGAGAACTCGTTTCGCCGCGCATGACGATGTCGAGATTGCCATCCTTATTGAGATCAGCCAGCTCAATATCATGATTCGCCGCTCCTGCGCCAATCGAATGAAGAGGCCATACTGCCGCGATATTTCCTTTCGGACGAGGGTTTTCCAGCCATATATCGCCAAAGGCAATATCTACATCACCATCATTATCGATGTCGCCGAGAGCGATTCCGCTTTGGGTACGGTATGAGTCGATTGATCCAATGACCGTCTTGTCCTTTCCCCCACTTTCGTACATGACCAACGGGCCGTGACCTCCACCCACAATGAGATCGCCAACACCATCTCCATCAAAGTCACCTATAGCCTTCGCCCAGGGATTAGCCGGACTTTGCCTGTCAATGATGTGCTGGCTAAAGGGATAGCGATAATTGATCAAGTCGACTTTCTTGGAGCTGTCTATCTTGTTTTTCACCACCGGATAAAGCTTGAAAGCCACCAGTCCGACTGCGATACAAAGTCCAACTATCAACCCTGTTCTGGCGAGCCCCATGTTGATCCTTCCCCGTAGCTCTATGCGTCATCAGTTTGACGAGTCGGTCAATTGTTCACGTTAGAAGAACCGTGCATCAGCCAGAAAACACTCTGGAGTACCTGATCTCCTCATCCTCGCGGTCTGAGCCCAATGCTTGACTCGCCACGGGACATATCGCGCCGAAGATGCGATCGCATCGTCGAGCCAATGCTGGTTAATGGGCACAGATAATACTTTTAGCCCTGCCGCCAGTTCAGCGATTCGTCTCAAGAGAATATGCGGGGGCTTTCTATATTCCACATCGACTCCCAGCGCGATTTCCATCAGTTTTCTGCAGTTATACGGGGAACTGGTCTCGCATCCCACGGTGTCAAACGCAGTCGCGCCCAAAGAGCCCCAGTTACCCGTACGATGTTCCCAGAAAATCAGATCAAGGAGAGAGACGTTCAAATTCGAGGGGGCACTCGAAAGCCACTGCTCAAAGGCTCTTAAGGCCACGGCGTTTCCGGTATAGCCAGTGACGCGCGCAAGAAGCGGAGGATCAATTACCTTAGGCAACATGCCATCCTTGTAATACCAAGCCCTCCCGACATTGTCGCTCTGACCAATTAACAGATAGAAATTAGGATAATGTTGCCCATACGTATAAATATGATTTGCTCCCTGATCCCAATACATTTCCGCCGTGTTCCGCAGCAAGCTTCTCCAGAATCGTTCATCAAAAGGAAGGGGTCGAAGATAGGACACCTCCAGTCCATATTTCTTGGCAACCTGCTTGGATAGCAGCTTGTCGTGATACAGGGTATTGGGCGCATCGATTAAATAGAGCGGGAGTTTCCCACGGAGTTCCTTCGCACAGGCAAAAGACACACGGCTTTCATATCCCCCTGTCAGCGGAAGAGCGACATTTCCTCTTTTCGCCACAGCGGAGATCAGTCCATGAATAATTTCAGACATCTCTTTTGCCGCATCATCCAGTGCTTTTGGCATCACGTCCCCGGATGGCCAAAATCGATTGGCGGTCCTGCAGCCAAGATCTAAATAATGGTTTGGGAGGAGTTGGCGGACATGGGGATATGGGGTCAACTCACAGACCCATGAGTTTTGATATTTTGTCGTCCAAAACTCCCTCACGAGACTTTCGTCTACTGTGATTCCAAGGCTGTCCTCGAACAGGCTAGGCTCGGACGCTACCGAGATCTCTTTTGAACGTGGATCCTCATACCAGAACGTCGATTTCAGCCCGCCTGCGTCGTGATAGACACGCCTTTCACCATTGAGTTCGACAAAGATGACCCAGCGGCCACCAACTATCGACAAGGCCCTTTCTAGTGCCGAAAACTCTTTCCCGTCGGCAAGCAGATTGCTTATGATTTGGCCGTTTGTCTGCTCACAATGCAGAGGGTCTAGAATGTGCCCGAGACAAACGATGCGCCCCTGCTGATTCGAAGCTTCAGCAACTTCAAGCTCTGGATGACAGCCAATGATAAAGGCATTAGAAAACTTTATTTGCCGCCACATCGCAAACTGTGGCGGCAACGATGGACCGGCAATGTATTGACGGCGATAGAGTAATTGAGAATCGAGTATTGAACGTTCAGGCATGGAAGACCTCTATTCAAGATATCTAAACAGAGTATCAGTCATTGCACGCATCAGATACCTGCCCCACGCACCGCCGCCTCCAAGAGCATCGACAACACATATGGCATTAGAACTTCCTCCGTATGCGAGAGCCGTCTTGCGACACTGAAGACTACTCCTACGAGGTCACAGAACTATTCTTTTCTGCTCTCGCGAATCAACTGCAAGAGCATCACTAGCCGCTGGCGGTGAAACAGTTGCACCGACATGAGATACACGCCACCACCAATCAGAATCTCTATGCCCAAGCGGATCGCCAGCGGCCAATCAGCAGAGATTGCATACTGAATTCCGAGAACGCAGGCCCCCATGAGAATGATACCGGAGAGCGCCGGCCACAGTGCGCGAAGATAGCCCCACAGAGATAGTTGAGTCGCTCGCAGCACATGCTTATAGGGCTGAATGAAGGCCACCGGCTGGACCAGAACCCATGCCCAGGCTAATCCGACAACACCCCAATGGCTCCCGATCCAGAAACCCACAGGATAAGTCGCAACACAGAGCAAACCGTTCAACATCGCCACCTTGGAGTTCCCCGTGACATACAAGAGAGGCCCGACCAATCCAAAAATCGACCGCACCCCTGCCCAACATGCCAGAATTTCCAATGGGGCGATCACTCCGCTCCATTTATCTCCCAGCACGACCAGCACAAAATCATGGGCGACAAGCGACATTCCCACTGCCATGGGCCAGACGATTAATGAGAGGGCTTCCGTAAGCAACAGCAGATACCGCCGCATAGCTGGAGGATCATTTTGCACCGTCGAATAGATGGCCGGCATCACACGGCTCAAAAGCGCCGTGACTTTTTCAATCGGCACATACGCAAGAGTGCCAGCCAGCGAATACACACCCACGGCCACCTGCCCCAGCACCCGTCCGCCGATAAAAACATCGGAGCTCGCGGCCACATACCAGGATACGCGACTGGTCAACACATGCGAACTGAACCGGATAGCTTCCTTCATGGAGTCAATAGTTGGCCAAGCATAAGAAAGCGGCCTGGACAGCCCAATTACTGTTGTTGCCGCCAACTGCCCCGCCAACCCGCCCAATACAAGCGCCCAATATCCTCCCCCAAACCAAGCCACAATCAGTGTTGTAAATGTGGCAACGAGGGATTGTCCTCCTTCCAAGAAGGCCAGAAACTTGAAACGCAGATCCTTCTCCAACAAGGCGCTGGGTACAGATCGCATGGCGAGAATGACGAACCCGGCTCCCATCGTGATCATGATAAGCGGTACTTCCTGGGCTCCGAAGAATTGCCCGGTTGGTATGGCCACCGCGCAGGTCAACAGGAATCCGCTGATACCGAAGAGGCTTGCTAGACTGTGGATCTGTGCAATCTGCGTCTCAGTCAGATGCCGCAACGCCACCACCGCCGCACCCAATCCGAACTCGTTCAAGAGAGTAATGAGACCCAGCACCGCAGCAGCCATGGCCACTACACCATAGTCTTCCGGAGCCAAGAGACGCGCCACGACAATGGTGGAGAGCCAGGAAAGGATTTGACTCAGCCACTTTACCGCGCCAGTCCAGGCCAGCCCGCGAACTAACACGCGATCAAGTGGCGACCCCGCGGCAGTGGTGGCCGACGATTCGGATGTGGAGGCGGATACGATTGGTGGCATCATCTTTCAGGAGAATGAGTGAATGAAGTGCCCAGGAATGAGCGAGATAGGCCTACGCGTAGGCTTGACTTACTATCGAGCGGCCCTGCGCCCTCGGGGATTCATCAAAAGAACCAATTCCTGCAGATATTGATCGCGCGACGCGATCATCTCTCGCATCAGAAACAGAAGCAGTCTGACGCGTTCTCGCACAGTAAGTGGGGCATGCAGCAGTGCGTGCATACTTTCAAACAGATGCCGCCACATCCGCGCAAAGTCTTTCTTGCGTACGATCTTCGGATCCATGAATGCCTGTATGCCCTCCAGCGATTGTATGCTGCTGGACGCCCCTGGATGCATCCGCCTGAAAAACAACCGCTGGTCGATTTCGTGAAACTGCCCGAACAGTGCCAGTTCAGTCACAAACACAACATCGGCCCCAGGGAAACTCCTAATCAGGCGTGTCTGTCGGAGCACGCTGGTCCTCATTAATCCATAGATGATATTCGTCATGCCGATCTGTTTGACTGCGGCCTTATATCGCTCTACTGGACTGGTTTGCCTGAGGTCGAGGTTGTCTTCATACGGCTGAAGAACTTGCCCCTGCGCATCGATAAGCGTCGTCTTCGGATAGCACAGGACTGCTTCAGGATATTGCTCGAGTACCTGCACGCAGCATGCGAGGGATTCAGGAGCAAATAGGTCGTCACTGGGAGCCCACCGAAAATACTGCCCTCGTGCGAGATCGAGAACGTGTTTGTAATTCCATGCTGCACCCCGGTTGTATTCGCTCCGAACGACTCGGATGCGATCGTCTCGCCTGGCGTACGACTTGGCGATTGCGTTCGATCCATCGACAGACGCATTATCAGAAATAATCAATTCGAAATCGGTAAACGTCTGGCTCAGAATGGAATCCAACGTCTGAGAAAGGAAACCTTCGCCGTTGTAAACCGGTAATCCAATACTGACAAGAGGCACACGTTCGGTCATGCTGCAAGGTTTCTCCGCTTCACTCCATCACCCGACCACCCACTTCCGGCTGTAGAACGCTTCTGCATACCGCCCGCTGCCGTTCGCCTCAATCCCCCGCAACCGGAGCAGAGCCAAAAATGTATCGCTGCTGAACCATTGTTTACCCCGTTGACTGGGAAACCCTTGGACGATGTACGCCGCCTTCCGTTTTGCCAAAAAGTTCGGGAGCGACACGAAGAAATTCGGAATGCCCATATCGCCGTCATATTTTGGAATTTCGTACTCGAGAATGCATTGACTGCGGAAAGTATTCCACGTGAATTGATTAATGACACGGTGATCCTGATGCAGGTCGTCTCGGTAATGAGTGAAGACCAGGTCCGGTAAAACCTTCCGTTTCAGTTGCTCGAAATATCGCTTTATCGACTGGCCGCAGTAAGGAAAAAAACTCTCGCGGAATGTCTTGACGATGACTGTCTTTTTTGAGGCACCCGCCAGAAATCGAGCGGCACTCGCCAGTGCCTCTTTCTTCCTGCCTCGATTGGCGCTAAAGACCACCCAGACAACCTCCACATCAGGATGCGTGTTCAGTAAATGCAAGAGAGTTCCACCACAACCAATCTCAATATCATCGGAGTGGGCCCCTAGACATAGTACGGTGCACTTAGATCCTGGCGTAGATTTCTGCAATAACGGAATCATAGTTTTACGTGTCGCTACCGGGACCCGCCGGATTGTTTCCAAATGAGCCAGGGAGCCCGTCCTTTGGCGTACATTTCATCAAGCACCTGCTTGTCCTTGAACGTGTCCATACTCGCCCAGAACCCGTCGTACTGGTATCCCACTAACTTCTGTTCCTTGATAAGCCGCTGAAACGGTTCTTGCACGAGCTCCTCACCAGGCTGCATAAAATTAAAAATGGCTGCAGTGAACAGCATATAGCCCCCATTGATGCGCAGACTAGACCGACTCATCTCTTCCAAGCCTGATACCAGCCCATTTTCACCAGCTGTCACCATGTGATAACTCAACCGCGGAGCGACGCTCACAAAACTTCCCACTGCCTTCATCTGACGGAAGTGCGCCAGCTGATCCGGTAACGGAAGATCAGTCAGGCCATCGCTATAATTGGCGATGAACTCTTGATCGTTTCCTAAATACTTTCTCACTGCAATCAGACGCTGAGCGATATTCGCATTGGTCCCTGTATCAGCGAACGTGATGCGCCAATCCTGAATATCCGTGTTAATTAAATCGAGTTTCTTGCCGCCTTGCGACATAACAAAGTCATTCGATGCACATTCACTGTAGTTGAGAAAGTAGTCCTTCACGACGTCCGCGCCGTGGCCGAGACAGAGGATGAACTCTGTATGCCCGTAATGGGCATAATACTTCATGACATGCCATAAGACGGGACGATACCCGACGGGTACCATCGGCTTGGGAATGTTTTCGGAATACTCCCGAATCCGCATTCCGAACCCTCCACAAAACAATACGACTTTCATGCGCCGACCTCTCGTTCGGATGGATTACTCAGGAGACCTTCTCGAGCCAGGCTTCGCGCCAGAATAGGTACTCCGTTCTGGGGCAGAGCTTTTGATAATCCGCGTGGCACAGCACTCCGTCGAGCATGATGCAAGGCGCCTGTTCCGTCATATGAATCATCTTGCCGGTTTTCTGGTCGATGAGACGGTATGCCCGTGTCATGACGCGATATTCTCCCTCACAATATCGAAACATGCCGACATCGAAACGCAATCCTCTGGTTTTCCCATCGCCATCTAGCGTCTTCATGATATCGTCTGGCTTCTTTATACGAACGAGATCACCTGGCTGCAGATTAAGATTGACGACAGGTGTTTTCTTAAGCAGGCCTGGCTCCATATAGGGAAATCCTACGCCACCTCGTTTCTTCTGCGCCCAATTAAAAATATCAAGAAGGAACGCGCGCACAACTTCTTTCAATGTTCGATTTCCGCAAGTCACGTCGGCCCAATAATGGCGGATATCCCACCAGGCCATGGGAAGACTGGCTTTCTTCATCTCTGTGATCAAGCACATATATGTCGGCTCGTCACCTGACTCAACCTGAACGACACGCTTAACACGTGCCGCCAACTCGTGGTACGCCGAGTCCTGCTGATTGCCTGATCCCTTGTCGTGAGCCGAGGCGAATTCGACATTGGTTCCGGCGGGAACTTTTCTTAGCCAGGATTCCTTCCAAAACAACAGGCAACCGGCCTGACACTCGCCATGGGAGGACCCGTCGCAACGAAGCCCCTCAAGCATCACCGTGTCTCTCACGCGCCGAAAGCCCTGTTTGCTGATCGTGTCGCAGGTCTTCGTCGCTCGTTTGAACACTTGAAACCGGCGTCCGATGAACGGCAACATTTCCGGCATGAAGGGTAGTGACTCCATGGTTCCCCGCTCGTCTAGCGTCCGAAGAATTTCTTCGGCGCTCAGAATCTCAACCCAATCTCCAACGATCAGACTACCTGCCATCTGAGCGCCTCCTCCACAACACCTTCTGCATTGCATTCACAAAACTTACTCGAACACCGCGCGTCCCTTTGCATCATAACGCAGGGCCAACACCCCGCCGGCTGCGACGCTGTATCCTACCAGCGCACCAGCCAGACACAGAATGCCCCCCACGGCACGAATCGGGAGCGGCAGGATCAGCACCGCTTGCATCACGGGAAAATCCACTGCGGGGGCGCACAGTAGCATGACGCCGACAAGCAAAACTCCTGTTCCAGCCACTGCTGCTATTACAGCGGTCTTTGCATAACTGTGTCGATACTGCTTCATAAATGGCTTCCCCCTGCTTCTCCCTGCCCCCCCTCTACCTCTTCGAGCAATCCATGTTCAAGCAACAGATCGGCGGCATGCCGCATCTGCCGAAATGGCAGGCCAGACCTATCTGCGATATCTAACAGTGTGTGTGAACCATCGGAAAGATTAAGCGCCCAGAGAAGTAGGAGCTCGCTCCCTCGCCCTCCCCCAGCTAATCCTCCCATAGCGCCATACAATCCTCGTTTGCCTAGTTGTGGCTCGCCATTCGGCAACAGATTCCGAAAGACTCTGTTGCCTTCCAGCACGTAGCAAATCTCCATACATTTGCGATAAGAATCCGCCAAGGAGCTGGGCTTGACACACTCAAGGTTGTCTGCGGATGTATGGTATTCCGGGAAGCGTGCCCCGGTTGAACGCATGAAACATCCGACCGGTAGGTTAAAACCGGGAGAACAATATTGACGTTCGTCGTATCCGTAAGGAACAAACTTGAAGATTTCATAGGGCTGACCGCTGTGCCTCAGCACATGTGTAACGGCGCGATCGATTTCCGCTGTTTCCTGGCGGCTGCACTTGTACGTAGAGCACCCGATATCCCCAAGTGCAACCAACACAACGCCGTGCCGGATTCTTCCGCAAGCTTCCTGGTTTCGAGCCAGCCAGGCCAGAGATCCTAACTGAGCCGGGACAAAGAGAAACCGATAGGTATAGCGCCGTTTCGGCATAGCAGCGATGGCCTTGGCCAGATAGGCAGCGATAACAATCCCTGACAGATTATCGTTGCACAAGGACGGATGGCAGATATGCGTGGAAAACAAAATCTCGTCGGCCTGCTCGCCGGGAATCACACATTCTCCATACGTCATAGCGCCATTGGACAATGTAGAATCAATGCGGACCTCATACCGATCTTCGGCTAGCCTGACCAGATCGTTATGGGCGATCGAAAATCCCCAATTCGGTTTGTAATACGAGGCTCGTTGCGGGATCCACTCAGGATGTTCCGGGAGTGAATAGAGTCGCGGCAGCAATTCAGCCAAACTCATGGTCTCTGACACGGGCACGCTGTAGCCCATGACATGCAAATTCGATTTTTGAAAATCAACGACGCGGTCGCCTTTTGAGTTTTTGATATAGGCATCTCTGATATTCCACTCTTGCGGAACAGTCCAGTCAAAGACGGTCGTCCCTGTGGGCACTTCATGAATTACGAGCGGAATCACGTCATTGAGCCTGTGCAAGGTCTGGCGAACTCCGTTACCTGTCAGGCTGCGGCAAATCGGATAGAGATCAGCCATGAGCCGATGCATCTCTGCGCCCATTTGGTCTTGTTCAGCCACCTGGAAAGCATCTCGTTCGATCATCGTCTACCCCGCATGATCACTCGGTACACACTCGCGCTTCAGGAATCGGGACGACAAATTTCCCGCCCCATTCGCGTATGAAGGCCATTTGCTGCATGATCTCGTCTCGAAAGTTCCATGGCAGGATGAATACATAGTCCGGCTTGGTTTCAGCAATCTTTTCCGGAGCATAAATTGGTATATGCGTACCAGGCAAAAACTTTCCCTGCTTATACGGGTTGCGGTCCACGGTGTATTCGATGAAATCCGAGCGTATTCCGCAATAATTGAGGAGCGTATTACCTTTGCCAGGCGCTCCATATCCGACGATGACTTTTCCTTTTCGCTTCGCCTCAATCAAGAACTCCAGCAACTTTCGCTTAGTCTCCTTGACCCGCTCCCCAAACAACGCATACGTTTCGACTTGTTCAAAACCAGCGGTTTGCTCCCGCCGCTTTAACTCGCGATATCGCTCCGTCATGCGATGGGTCGTATCATCGCCGTGATGGGCATAGATCCGGAGTGATCCTCCATGCGTCGATAGTTCTTCCACATCAAACAATGCCAGACCATGTGCCGCAAATACACGTTCCGCTGACAGGAGCGAAAAATAGAAGAAATGCTCGTGGTAAATGGTATCAAACTGATTCTCCTCCATCAGCTTCATCAAATGTGGAAACTCGATGGTGACGACACCCTGCGGCGCCAACAATAGTTTGATGCCGCCGACAAAGTCGTTCAAATCCGGCACCTGAGCAAGAACATTGTTTCCCGCGATAAGATCCGCTTTTTTACCCTGCTCAACCAATTCAAACGCAGTCTGTTTCCCGAAAAACTTTACCAGTGTTGGCACATTCTTTTTTTGCGCGACTTCCGCTACGTTGGCCGCTGGTTCGACCCCCAGGACCGGAATACCTTTGGCGACAAAATATTGCAGCAAATAGCCGTCGTTACTCGCAAGTTCCACCACAAAACTCTTGGCAGTGAGCGCAAGTCGTTGCGCGATCATATCGGTATAGCGCTTTGCATGCTGCACCCAGCTGTCCGCGTAAGAGGAAAAGTAGGCATACTCGGTAAAGATATCCGATGGGCTGACATACTCGTGGAGCTGCACAAGCCAGCAATGCTCACAGACGTATACGTGCAAGGGATAAAACGGTTCCATGTGGTCCAATCGATCTTGGCTCACATAGCTTTCACAGAGTGGATGCATTCCGAGATCGACGAAGGTCCGGTGCAGCGGCGTCTGGCAAAATAAACAAGCATTGTTTCCCATGACTACCTTCCCTTTCATCGTTGTGGATCCACTCAACTGGACAACTACGCTGACGTGTTGTGCTTCGTGACCGGCAACCATGCACGTGTATCGGTCAACCACCCATTATTCTCCCGGAACTTTTTGAAGAGATTCATGCGCATGAAACTCGATTCGCGATGCACCTGATCGACAAATCCGGCCTGCTCCAATCCATCCTTCAATTCCAAGATTGTGGTGCGTAGGTCCGACAACGAGAATTGATGCCCAAGGTGGCTTCCTTAAAGCGTTTATCCATCGGATCATTTGGAATCGCAGCCAGGTTCACGATGGCATCCACCCCTTTGACGATCGAACGATCGATGGAGCGCACATCGCCAAAACATTGCTGGTCGAGCAGGTGCTTGGGAAGCGGTCCTCGCACCATGAGACATTGAGTGAAGAACCCGGTATCAAAACCAATCAATATTGCCGGCGGATAACTCTTGCGGAGATGACGCAGCACCACCGGACCGATGTAGCCCATATTCCCTACAATCAGTACCTTCATTCTGCTCTCACCGTGACAAAACGCCAGCTTAGTTGACCCTGACTGGTGTCGACATAATTAATACAGAGGACATTCACAGGAGCCAACGTTGTAGGCATCTCAAAACAGCGTGTAGATGAACGGTGCAACTGCCGACCCCTGTGTTAATACAATGAGACTGCCCAGCAGCACCAACACCAGTACAATAGGCAACAGCCAAAACTTCTTGCGTTCTTTCATGAAGGCCCACAGTTCCCCTACGAACTCACCCATACCCCACCTCCTTGGCACACAATCGACGAATTAGAACTGAACTTTCAT
Source organism: Nitrospirota bacterium (assembly GCA_963850405.1). Classification (GTDB taxonomy): domain Bacteria; phylum Nitrospirota; class Nitrospiria; order Nitrospirales; family Nitrospiraceae; genus Nitrospira_D. Next base: position 10,075 of record CAWKLH010000027.1, on the reverse strand, counting down.
ATGATTTCTTGCTCGTGGTGTCCGAATTACGCGATACGTGGAGCTTGATTCAGAAAATGCTTGCCGCACTGTGTTCTTCCCCATTAGCCGGAAGATCAAGCCAATAGGGGTAATCAATCCATAAAACACGATGCTCAGCAAAATTCTGGCATTGATCCACCCCAACACATGGCCGATCCACATCCACCCCGTATGAAGAGGGCGGAGCAGCTGAGGAACGATCGCTCCCAGTAGAACCAGGAGCCCACCCCCACCAATAACCCACTCCCGCATGGGCTCGCCCCGAAATACCAAGGGCCATAGTCCAATAACGCAGAACACAGCCCCCATCAATAACCCAAAACTCCGGAGGTCTTTTGTTGTTGCCATCTGATTCACGTGATCCTCACTCAGATTAGTCGAGAGCAAACTCCTGCTTCCAATCCGTATCCATTTCCAGCGGCTTCTGGTCTTCCTTCTTTAGTACACAGTTTTCCAACACCAAGATATCCATTTCAGTTCGCATGAAACAGCGGAAGGCATCTTCCGGTGTACAGACAATCGGCTCTCCGCGCACATTGAAAGAGGTGTTAACCAATGTGGCATATCCGGTCCTCTCCTCGAAGGCCTTCAGCAAGTAATAATAGCGAGGATTCGTATCTTCGTGGACTGTCTGAATTCTTGCCGAGTAGTCGATATGCGTGACAGCTGGAATGTCCGACCGGAGAACGTTGAGGAGTTCGATTCCCCACAGTCCTTTTTCACTCGAGTTAAAGGGCAGCCTGCGCTTCTCTTGCACCGGTGCCACCAAAAGCATATAGGGGCTGTCGCAATCCATTTGAAAATAACTATTCACCCGTTCACGTAGGACTGACGGCGCGAAGGGTCTGAACGATTCCCGGTACTTGATCTTGAGGTTCATGACGGACTGCATCTTCGTATTGCGTGCATCTCCCAGGATACTCCGCCCACCCAATGACCGCGGCCCAAACTCCATGCGACCTTGAAACCAGCCCACGACTTTGCCCGTAGCAAGCTCCTCCGCTACCCGAGTGAATAGATCCTTCTCGCCCAGTCGTACATAGGCAGCACCGAGTTGTTTGAGTCGCAACTCAACCTCGTCGTTGCTAAATGCTGGCCCCAGATAACTGCCTTTCATCTGGTCTTTGACGTTATTCGCAGTTCTTGGCTTATTCTCGTACAGATGCCACGCGCTCAGCGCTGCACCCAAGGCACCACCAGCGTCACCAGCTGCTGGCTGAATCCATATACCCTTGAATGGCCCCTCGCGTAAGACCCTTCCATTACCCACACAGTTCAGTGCTACCCCTCCAGCCATGCAGAGATAGTCGACACCCGTCTCGCGGTGCATGGTCCTGGAAAGTCGTAACATCACCTCTTCGGTGACTTCTTGAATTGAGCGAGCCAAGTCCATTTCCCGTTGGGATAACTTCGATTCCGGTTGGCGAGGCGGGCCGCCAAATACCTCGTCAAACTTCCGGCTAGTCATTGTGAGTCCAGTGCAGTAATTGAAGTACTCCATGTTCATTCGAAACGTCCCATCTGGCTTCAGATCCAGAAGGTGTTCATAGATAGATTTCACATACTTCGGCTCTCCATAGGGAGCCAGACCCATCACCTTATATTCACCCGAGTTGACCTTAAAGCCAGTGTAGTAGGTGAACGCCGAGTATAAGAGCCCCAGCGAGTGGGGAAAGGGAATTTCCCACAACGGCGTCAGCGTGTTCCCTTCACCAAGCCATGCAGAGGTTGTCGCCCATTCTCCAACCCCGTCCATGCAGAGCACACCAGCTTTCTGATAGGGGGAGGCGAAGAATGCGGAGGCGGCGTGAGACTCATGGTGTTCGCCGAACAACAATTCAGGCAACTGCGCCTGATCCACACCCTCGACGCACGTCAGAACCTCCTTCTGAAGCAACTTCCTCAGAAACAGCTTCTCTTTAAGCCACACGGGCATAGCGGCGAGAAATGACTGAATGCCTTTGGGTGAGAATCCTACGTATGTTTCAAGAAGCCGCTCGAACTTAATCAAGGGCTTGTCATAGAACACTAAGTATTTGACATCCGTGATCCTAATACCTGCTTGGGCGAGGCAGAATTGTACTGCATGATGCGGAAAACTTGAATCATGCTTCTTGCGTGTGAACCGTTCTTCCTGCGCGGCTGCAATAATCTCTCCCTCATGAACTAAACAAGCTGCACTGTCATGATAGAACGCCGAAATGCCTAGTATATACATCGCCTTCTTTGCTCCAAAATCTAGCTAACAAGGGTCTCTTCAACGGGATATTTCAGCTTTGTAATCTCTGCTGCAGCCCCACAGCCAAAACTACTATTGCAGTTTGCGAAGTGAGTTTGTACTGTCTCAACTCAGGCTACCGCCCATCCGATGTCAAGCACCGGGTCTTTCAAATAGACGACGTTCGACCAATCTTCAAGCTCTCCCTGCGGATCCTTAATCGAAAAAGGAGCCAGATCAAAGTCCCATCAAGAAACTCTGGAAGCTTCCACCCCTAGGCAGAGCAGAACATTCAAGTTTTGATTTTTCACGCATTAACCACCCCTCGAAGGTCAATAACAACTCGCGCCTGATAGGAAAGAGCCTTCAACAGCAACACCACGCGAGACGTCCCGTTCAGTTTTCTCTCAAAGACCGTATCCAGTCCGCACAACGGTCCTTCGTGAATTCGCACAGCTTTGCCCCGCACAAGTGTGCAATCAGCAATTTCGATGATACCGTTCACGGCTCGCCCCTTAATCGAATCGATGATCGAATCGTCCACAGTCGAGGGACCGGCGCCGAATGAGACAACATCCTTGACTCCTGTGGCATAACTAACTGCGCGATACTGAGCCGGCATCGCACACCGTACGAAGAGATACCCGGGAAACAAAGGCGTGGCTGATTTTCGATCCACCACGGACATGGGCTTGCCTTCTATCAGCATTGGAAGAAACACTTCCACCCCAAGCCGCTGAAGATTAGCTTCTGCAAACGCTTCGCAACGAGGCTTCGTCCTTACTGCATACCAATACTTCATCATTCACCGTAACTGCTTATCCAAACACTGCACATGCAGCCGCACCACCCTGTACCCGGGCTTGACACATGTCACGGATTGGCTGAATCGCGTCGGCTACAGGAGCAAACGCGAAATCACGCAACAGATACTGTAACCGTTGCTCGGTCCTCTCGAGATTTAGATAGTGGCGAAGTTTTGAAATCACGGACCCCTCCATTCGAGGTTGATCCGGATCAATCTCCCAAGGGTGCAGATACATGACGAACTGAGTGCCAGTTTTTTCAAACTGCCTTAAAATCATTCTGGAAGCTGAATAGGGCAAGAGGCGAAAGTACCCCCCCCCGGGAGTAGGAAGCTGAATACCGCATAGATTCGCTGTAGGTAGAGCCATTTCAAAAATAGGGCCGGCGGTCGTCACGATCTCCTGCGCACATCTCTGCATCCCAACTTTCTCCGAAGGTTGGAATCGAGCATAGATACTGGAGTCATAGAGATAGCCTTCTTCAACCAAAATCGGTAACGCCCACGGGGTTCGATCAGTGATCGAGAAGCTGGGCGCCCGATAGCCGAATACCATCTTTCCCGTCAACTCTTCCAAAATGCACTTGGACCGCCTGACGTCGTCCCGAAACTCGCTTTCAGTCTGATTGGCAACTAACTCATGTCCGTAACCATGCGATGCAATTTCATGCCCCTGTTTCGCCAACGCTTTGACCAACCCCGGATGTCGCTCCGCCACCCATCCCAAAACAAAAAATGTGGCCTTTGTCTCAGCATACGCCAAGAGCTCCGCGAGCCGAAGCGTATTCTGCTCAACACGACTTTCCAGTCGATCCCACTGTTGTCTTCTGGCATCGGACCAAAAGGCCGACACCTGAAAATGCTCCTCCACATCAAATGAGAGGACATGTAGTACGCGCGCCTCTTGGCTCTGCTGGTTGGAAGCCATTACTGCGCCCCTTCCCCGAGCAACATCACTCGCACCGTCTGCACCAGAACGCTCATATCGATCCCGAAGGACAACCGCTTGACGTAGTAGAGATCATATTGCAACTTCATATGGGCATCTTCCGCAGAGGCGCCATAGCGAAACTTCACCTGTGCCCATCCGGTGATGCCGGGCCTGACCGTGTGGCGCAAATCATAATAGGGAATAGTTTTTCGCAAGTCCTGCACGAACACCGGCCGCTCCGGGCGCGGCCCAACAAGACTCATCTCCCCTCGTAACACATTAATCAGCTGTGGAAACTCATCGACACGAGTCTTTCGCAGCCACCACCCGACGCGGGAGATGCGCGGATCGTCCGCTTGCGCCCATTGAGCCCCCGCATTTTCCGCATCTTGCACCATTGATCGAAACTTCCAGATCGAAAAGGGCCGCCCGCGCAATCCGACACGGACCTGGCGATAAAACACTGGACCTAATGAATCAACCTTAATCAAAAACGCGACGAGTAAAAATAGTGGAATCAGCACCAGCAATCCGCCGATTGCAACCATCATGTCGCCGAACCGCTTCATAATACGGGTGACCATGCGTTGTTTGAAACCATTCGAAAACACTAGGAGCGCTCGGACGAAGCGAATCAATTGAGAGGCGGCCCGAGACTTCTTCGAACAATTGATGCCCATCACGAACATCTATTCCCATCGCCTTCAAATCGAGCAGCTGTTCAACCGGCAGTATCGAGCGGCGATCTTCCAGGCAGACCACAACGGTGGTCACCTTCTGTCCTTGTACTACCCCTGCCACCTGTTCATAAGTGCCAATGATTTCTGGCATATCTTGATTCTTCTCTATTCGCTCATTTCCCCCTACAAGAGCCCCAACGATTTCCAGCATACCAAAGCGTTGCAAACGTACGACTCGACAGAGTTCCCCGGCAAACTTTCCGCCCCCCAAGATGAGTATCCGCTTCCTAGGACTCAGTGCGTCCCACGTCGGATACACGGCCTCCGTGAAGCGGCACAACTGCAGGTCCTGCTCCACTGCAGCCTCTTTATTCGCCACTTCGTCCGGTCTTACCAGCATAGGGCGTCTCGTACATGAAGTAGGGAGCAAACTCCATTTCCACCTTCGTCAAGACAACTCCAATCTCGTCGCTATTGACGTTGAGCTGCTTTACCGCCTTGCGTACCATCTCGAGACTCGTCAAGCCGGCTCGCACCACAAGAATCACCTGATCCGCCAGACTACCGAGGACATTGACGTCAGCAAGTGTTAATATAGGCGGCCCATCTAAAATCACATGGTCATAACGAGTCCTTAGCTCTGGCAAAATCTGTTTCACATACTGAATCCCGGAAATACTGGCAGGCCTAACCTTCGAATCCCCGCACGGCAAAATCGAGAGTGGAATCCCCTCATACTGATGAATACAGTTCTCAAGGATGTCTCGCCCCAGCATCGCTTCGCTGAGGCCTGGCTCGACCGAAATGTCCATGTATTCATGCACCATCGGGCGCTTGAAATCGCAATCGATCAGGAGCGTAGATTTCTTCAGGTCATGAGCTAGAACATAAGCAAGATTGACGGCCGTGGTTGTTTTCCCTTCCCCCATAATACTGCTGGCCACAAGAGTGACTACATGTTTCTTTTCAGCCGTCATCAACAGCAGACGCGTCGACGCCACTCGGTATTGCTCGGCAATAATGGAATGCGCCCCCCACTTTGCAATCAAATGAAACGCTTGGGGCAGACTCGTAAACGATGCACGCTTGGTACCGGATCCGGCGCCCGTCCAGTTGCGTCCATATCCATAATGTGATGGAGCACGTCCAGGAATCCCGACACTGGTTTTAGGCCCAGTAAGAAGCGCCCTTGACCCCGTCGAACCCATTCCGACTGTCATGCTGTCAAAAGGAGGGATTGAGGCGATGACCGAAAGACCAAGATAGCTTTCGACTTCTTCGGGGCGGCGACACCCGGGCTTCAAAAACTCTACCCCAATGGCTCCTCCCAACCCGATGGCGCAGCCCAGCACAAACCCTCCAAACAGAAAATGGAGGAGTGTCGGTGGTTCTTCACCGTAGGGCAAGTTGGCCGGCTCTATAACTCGATACTGCTCTCCAAACTGACGACTCTCATAATTCCCCAAAATCCTGGCATTGGTCCGCTTATCAAGAAGAGATTGATACCCCTTCTGGAGATTCTCATAGTCTCGGACTAGGATTGTGAGGCGCTGTTCTGCTGCGGGTATACGTTGTACATGCGCTTCAAGCTCCTTGATCTGACGAACTGTCTTGGCCTGTTTTTCCTTAAGGAAGACCATCTCACTTTTTAGTTCATTGCGCTCCTTCATCAGTTCTCTCAAGAACGGGTCAATGGGCTTACGGGCAGCCTTGCCACTGTTTTCAATCCGTCCACCTGTCGTCTCACCCACACCCGGTTGATCACTATCAGTCACTCGTGGCTCCAACTCTAATCGGCGGATTTCCTGTCGAAGATGCACCACATCCGGATAGTTCTCCTTGTAGACCCCCAAGAGTTCATTTAGCTTTTGCTTTAATTCCTCTAACTTGGCACCACGAGGGTCGGGAGACCTAGATTCAGTCATTCGCCCGCCCCTCTCAACTGGAACCACATCGGTTGACCCGAGCTCAGAGAATTCCCTGATCGCTTTTTCCAAGGCCGTAAGCCGTTCCCCCCCCTTATTCAAGGATTCACTGGAAGTCGTAAGATCAGCCTGCAATCGATCGAGCGTGCGCAGGTTGGCCTCCATCTGGCCCGGCAATTCTCCGATATGATCCTTTTTGAAATCAGAAATCGCCTGTTCCTTGGCTTCAAGTTCCGCCTTCATTCGATTCAGCTCAACAGACAGAAACTCGGTGGTGGTCTCTATCAGTCCTTCTCGGCGCTTGGCATTGTCTTCCTGCAGTTTGACGACGAGAAGGGCCGCGACGGCTTGGGCCACATGGGGATCAGAGTGTTGGTAAGAAATCGCAATGCCGAGCCCCTCTTTGGGCCGTGCGACACTAATGGCCATTCGAAGGCGCTTTATCAAAGACTCCTCGGTTTCTTCTTCGCTGTCCGGATACGGCTTCATGGTCTCGATGATAGGCACCAACACGGATTTATTCGTAAGAGCGAGCAGTACCTGTTGCATAGCAACCGTCGCTGGGTCTTCAAATCCTTTTCCCTCTGCCCCTCCCAGGCCTTTCACATAATCCTTCGCCACTTTTGGGCTATCGATTGTCATAATGACAGTGGACTTATATGTCTTAGGAAAGACTCTTCCAACCTCCGTAGGCCAGAGACATGCAGGCGACGATACTTACAGCAGTCCACCACCATTTCTTCAACAGCTATCCTAATCAGATCTTCTTGGGTCAACGATTGCATACGAGCGATCTTGTCAGTATTCAGTAAAAGGCCTGAGTCAGATTCAGCTGGACAACGTGCTTGTCGTAAGCAAAATGTGTCCCTCCGAATACGTTATCAACGTTTTGGTAACTATAGGCCAGCGCAAGAAACATCTTCTGGGTCACTCGGTACACCAAACTTCCCATTCCTCCCACAGTGGTCCAGGAGAGCGCACCTCCTGAATTCGACCCAAACTCGTTCGCGACGCCATAGTTCGCTCCAAGCAAACCGACCAAGTCACGGATCGGGGTATTCTGAGTCATGTCTGAACGACACCGAGTGACTGAGCATAGCTGCGCTTCTGAACGCCAACGAGGGAGTAATACCGGACTGGTACAGGAGAGCGATTGATGTCGTAGGATCCTTCCAGAGGACGGCAAGACTGCCGAATGGTGCAATCGCCGAAGGGAACCGTACTCCATTTGATTGCCCTGACAACTCCCGCACACCGCCAGTGGCTTTAAAACTGACGGCAGGCGAAAACCTGTGGGTCCACCCTAGGGCACCGCCTCTTGTGCTAAAAGCCCCCAGTCTGCCTTGATCAAAGTCGCTACCCGTGAAGTCTACTGATATGCTGTCCTGAATGGAGGCCTGCACCAAAACACCAGCGGTATAAGCTTGAGTGTCTTGGCTGATCAAGGCAGACAGCGGCCTGAGGGACTTGCGATGCCCCATAGCGGATAAAACTGTGCGTATAGCTCCCGGTCAATCTGACAGTACTAGAGAGCGGAAGCTCCAATTGGGTATTGACGCTATTGGCGCTTGTGTTAGTGCGGGCTGCCTGGAAACCTGTCAGCAACGGATTTATCTGTTCCCCTGATTGGTTCCCTAAAAGAAACGCAGGAGGCTGAGGGCTGTAAAAATACGTATCTGACACCGTCCACCTTGCCCCCGGCCTCCACTGGCTCATGAGATCGCTCATGTCCAGCCCCACACCGGCATTCGCGCCCACATAATTTAGTCCGGTATTGTTCGCGTAATAACTGCCAACCACTCCCACGGACGCGTTCACCTTCACCAACTTGTCATGATCGGTATACAATCCTCTGACTTGGGGCGCGACTGTCGTGATAAAGTCGCCGGGTGCTGTTCCTTGAAGCTGGCTCTTCGATGCAAAAAACACATTACTGTCGTATCGTTCAGAAACTTGAACGGAGGGAATAATGCGCAACCCGTCAGTCGTTGCTTGAATCGAGCTGGGGTCAGTCGCCCCGCCAAACGCTGTTCCTGGAACACTCGGCATTCCTCCGCCCATCCCACCCATCTGTGCCTGACTGAGCGAACACAATCCAACGCCCATCCCAAGAATGATGCTTGCCATATGGGCAAGTAGCCATCTTCCACTCACCTACGGCACCACAATGACATCGCCGCTCCGCAGAAAAAAATTTCCTGGCACGGCGGTACCCGATAGAATATCGTTATAGTGCACCGGAATCTCGATCTGACGTTTCTTTTCATGCCCTTCCGGACCAGTGCTTACATTACGCAATACCTTGATCTTGTTCTTGTTCGCGAAGGGACCGAACCCGCTGGCCAGCGAAATACCTTGCACCACGTTGGCATAGGACTTGAGTGGATACTTCCCCGGCTTCACGACTTCTCCCAAGACGTAGATGAAATAGCTGTTAACCTCTTTTACTTGAATTGTGACAACTGGTGATGAGACGTATTCAGTGAGCCGATCGCCGATACGCTTCGCTAAAACATTCGCAGTAAGACCGGCAGCTGGCACATCCCCGATCAGCGGCATGGTGATCGTGCCATCCGGACGAATCGTCACCTCACCCGACAGGTCTGGACTTTTCCAGACCATCACCTTCAGCACATCCTCCGGCCCGAGGAAAAAATTAGATGGCGCTGTCAGGTCGACTTCGTAATTCACTCTTTTTTCGGCACACCCCACCACCCCAAGCACTAAGGTGACGATGAGAATCTGGCTGAGTGAGGTACGCATCCTATGTCTACTTCCGGCAATAGCCATCATTGATTTTCTCTGGTGTTTAATATTTGTCTGTTTAACCAGCGAAAGCACCAACCATACTCTGTAATCGGAGTATTGGCGGCCTTGTCATCCCAACGGGAAGCAAGGATTTCCTCCCCATATTGCCAGCAGTCGGTCCCAAGCCTATCTCTCGTGGAAAACAATGGAGCTACAAAAATGTGGCTATAAGGACATATCTTCTGCGATCAGTGTTCGATATCATTATCCTGTCCCAACTCCAGTATCATTACTTGTTCCTACGGTGTGATAGACCCTTCATGACAGGTAATCCTCAGCTCATGAATTCCATCTATTCATTGATAAATAAAAAATACGGCTGTTTAGTCCTGGTAAATAGAATCTACTGGCTCTATCGACTATACGGTACGGCCATTCTTAAACCATAAGATAAATGTCTAGTTTTAGTGTAGCAGGTCAGGCACATTTGTCCGGGTAATTGGCTACTTAGGATCGTTACACTCATCAAGCAATGGAACACGATTGTTTATAGTCGCCTGTTCCTCTCTCCCTACATTACAAGTTCGGCTATTTCCTGGACGTACTTGAGCCTATCAATACGTGTGCCTTACTGACGCGTCGAGTGAGAGCTCGGTGACCGGAGAGAGGAATGAGAATAAGTCAATTAATTCAACAAATTGGATACATGCGCTAGATTGATCTGTGCATGCCCTACTAATGACTAGT
>CAWKLH010000026.1:0-531363 GCA_963850405.1 Nitrospirota bacterium | reverse complement strand
ACTTTACGCGCGGGTTGCTTGGTCTGTATGAAAGCCGCGAAATTGCAGAGAAATATTTCGGGAAGGTCGTCGCTCTTGCTCCCAAGAGCCAGCTGGCTGCGTCAAGCAAAGCCTGGCTGGCGTTGTTGCAACAACCTACCCCTGGGAACAGATCATGGCCGGAAGCCGTTTTCAGAGCACCAGTCCTTGCGGAGGTCAACACCTCATTAGCAGTGACCACCGATCGTCTGGTGCGAGACTTGCTTGATCAAGAGATACTCATTCAACAGCTTCGTGCATCCAAGGAGGGCGAATCCGAGACCATTGAGGCGTTGCAGCGTGAGTTGACGGATCGAGATCATAAGATCGAGGCACTCTCGTCGAAGAAGGACTCGGCCAAGACGTCAGCCGACCCAGCATCGATTCAAACTCTGCAAAAACAGCTTACTGAGCGGGACAGAAAGATCGAGGAGCTTTCTGCGCAACTCGAAGCATTGAAGCGAATTGATCAGGAGATGCGGGAAAAGGTGCGCCCGATACGTCCACCATTGACGACGGTTCCCGTGCCCGGTCCCGAGACGACACCGTAACGAACAGCAGAAGGAATGATGATGATTATGGAGCAAGAAAATATTCTCGTAGTCGACGACGATGAGGGGTTGTTGCATTTATTGAAAATGCGGTTGTCCGCGATGGGGTTTGCCGTCACCCCCTGTACGACAGGGCAGGATGCCGTTGGTGAAGCGAAGAAAACGATGTTTAACTTGGCGATCACTGATCTGCGCCTTCGCGGCGAGGATGGGTTGGAGGTGACCGAAGAGCTGCTTCGAAGTCACCCTGGGCTTCCGGTCATCATCCTGACGGCCCATGGGAGTATTCCCAATGCCGTCGAGGCGATGCAGCGGGGGGCGTTCGGGTATCTGACGAAGCCATTTGATGATAAGGAGCTGAAAGCCACGATCGAGAAAGCACTCGCGCAACAGCGGATGAGCCGGGAGATTCAGCGGCTCAAGTCGCTGGTCAAGGAACTGTACGGACTCGAAAATGTCGTGGCTCGGAGTCCGGAGATGCAACGGCTCTTTCAGCAAATCGCACAGGTGGCTGAGTCGGATGCGACCATTTTGCTGTTTGGAGAAACCGGAACCGGCAAAGAGGTGATGGCTCGCGTCATCCATACGAACAGCCGGCGCGGGAAAGGTCCCTTCGTGGCACTCAACTGCGCCGCCATACCTGAAACGCTGTTCGAGAGCGAGCTGTTCGGACATGTGAAGGGCGCGTTCACGAGCGCTCATGGTGCGAAGCGCGGATTGTTTCAGATGGCCAACGGCGGCACGTTGTTTCTCGACGAGATCGGCGAGATGCCGCTGTCCATGCAGGTCAAATTATTGCGCGCCGTGCAGGAGCGGGAGATTCGAGAGGTGGGGTCTGACAACTCGGTCAAAGTCGACGTTCGCATCATTGCAGCGACCAATAAAGACCTCAGCGAGGCGGTGAAGAACGGGACGTTCCGTAACGATCTCTACTATCGAATCTCGGTGGTTCCTCTGTTCATCCCACCGCTGCGGGATCGCCGGGATGATATCCCGCTGCTGGCTCAACATTTCCTCCAACTCAGTGTGAAACGGGCGAATAAGGAGGTGAAGGGATTCACACCTGCGGCACTGCATCGATTGATGATCAATCCCTGGCCCGGCAATGTGCGCGAGTTGGAGAACGTGGTCGAGAAGGCCGTGGTGATGTCGCGGCAAGATATGCTCACGCCGGATTTGTTGCCGGCGGTCAGTGTGTCGGCCGAGTCACCGCTCAAGCCGCTGACGGAGGCCAAAGAAGAATTCGAGCGGACCTACTTGAAGACCGTCCTCCAATTGACGAGCGGAAATATCTCCCGTGCTGCGCAGTTTGCCGGCCGGTACCGAGCCGATTTTTATAAGATGCTGAGAAAATACGGCCTTCACCCGTCGACGACGAAGGGAAAGCCGGATTCCGAGATGGGCGAGCTGGAACCCGAAACAAATTTGACCGAGGCGGGGCGATAGACCTCACTCCTCCGGTCTGCGGTGATTTCGCTGTGGAGTTGTTAAGGCCGCGTCTCAGGTGACGCGGCCTTTGTCTTTGAAGCAGCTCTCAGCCCGTTGCTTTCCGTTGCGTGGTATCTCGTACAACCGTGGTTGCCTGTGATGCGTTGTGTCTTTCCCGCGTGCCTGATGTAGACACGTTAAAGAGCGTGCCGACGAACTCAAGAAAACGGCGGTCCCTGGGTTGTGTGGGCGGGAACTCCCTATGCGCATGTGATGATTCCCGTCGAGAGTTACCCGTCACCCTAGCAAAGCGCCAGGACAGGGGGCGAGAAAACATCTGTTGTGAAGGGATGGCTGTCAGATCGAACGATGGGATCTACGGCTGGGCGTATCATGTCACACCAAGTACGTGTACCGTGGATTTTGGATGGCGATAGGGAATGGGAATGAAGATGACGAGCGATATTCATCTGCCGACGAAACTGCGATAGTGCAATGAATAGCCGCCAGCACGGAGGAAGTGCGATGTGGAGCTGGCGAGAGGAATCGAACCTCCAACCTGCGGTTTACAAAACCGCTGCTCTGCCGATTGAGCTACGCCAGCCCACTTGTGAGTTGAGTTCACACGTCGCATCGCACAGTACCAACAGGCCGGAGAACCTGTCAAGAAATCTCCCACCCGTCAGATCGCAGCCAAGTAACTGATATAACTTGCATTAGATACCACGGGTCATTATTCTAACCCCGCATCGCAGTTCGTATTCCAAATGGTATCACGTATGAGTCAAGCCCACGTGCTCGTTGTCGATGACGACCCTGCCGTCCGGGATGTTCTGCAGGAAGTCCTGAGGCAGGAGGAGTATAGCGTCTCTACTGCCGAGGACGGTGCGGCGGCAATCCAGGCGGTGAAGGATTCGGTGATTCACATCGTGATCACTGACTTTCAGCTGCCCGATATCGATGGACTCGAGATCATCGATCGCCTGGCGAAGCTCGACGCGAAGATCATTCCCATCATGATGACCGGATTCGGTACGATTGAAACCGCAGTCCGGGCCATGAAGTCTGGCGCATTTGACTTCATTACCAAGCCGTTTGACCTTGAAACTGTGGCCGTGGTGGTTCGGAAGGCGGCAGAGTTCCTTCGGCTTCGGCAAGAAAACCATCTCTTGCGGAAGGCCGTACGCGATCAATATCGACTTGAACATCTGGTGGGCGCCAGCGAGCCGATCCAACACGTGATGGAGTTTGTCCACAAAGTCGCCGACAGCGACAGCACGGTCATGATTCAAGGCGAAAGCGGTACCGGCAAGGAGTTGGTGGCGCGGATGCTCCACTTCAATAGTCTTCGCAAGGATCGTCCGTTGGTCCCGGTGAACTGTGGCGCGATCCCGGAAAATCTGCTGGAGTCGGAACTCTTCGGGCACGAAAAAGGCGCGTTCACAGGAGCCACGCACTCGCGAATGGGACGTTTTGAACTGGCAAACGGAGGGACCATCTTCCTCGATGAAATCGGCGAAATGAGTCTGCCATTACAAGTGAAAATCCTTCGAGTGTTACAAGAACGGGAATTCGAACGCGTCGGCGGAAATCGGACGATTCATGTGGATGTGCGGATCATTGCCGCGACGAATCAGGATTTGGAAACGCTGGTTGAAGAAAAGCGATTTCGCAAAGATCTGTTCTATCGGCTCAATGTGATCCCCATCGTGATTCCTCCGCTACGAGAACGGCGGAGCGATATTCCGCTTCTCATCGACCATTTCCTGACTCGCTTCAATCAGAGTAAGCACACTCAGGTGTCAGGCCTTGCCCCCGATGTGCTTCACATGTTGACCGAGTACGACTGGCCTGGCAACATTCGGGAGTTAGAGAACATGATCGAGCGATTGGTCGTGCTGAAGAAGCACGGCGTCCTTTCCGTTGGAGATGTACCTGAGAAAATCTGTCGGAGGCCGTCGGCCCCCGAGCTCAAGGAGCAGTTTATCCGGTTCAGTGAGGACGGCATCAATCTTTCCAGAGAGGTTGAACAGTACGAAAAACATCTCATCATGGAAGCCCTGCGGAAAGCTAACGGCGTCACCTCGCGGGCAGCGCAGTTGCTCCACTTGAACCGGACGACGTTGGTTGAAAAGCTGAAACGTAAGGGGGTGGATCCACGATCTCAATTGGAAACCCTCCCGCTCTGGCCACGCTCTTCCAGTCAAAAGATTGACGATCTATCGACCTAGCCGATGCCAATCCTGACGCGATCTATCCAAGTTCTCGATTTGCCTCGATAACTCATCTAATTTCCTGAGAGTTTTCGACCTGTCTCCAGGGCATGAGCTTTGCTGATGCCCTATCGCCGTGTATCGATACTATTTACGATATCGCCGACTCGTCTTCTCGATTGCTGCTTGGATGGCGTGCTCTTCGCTTGCAATCGGAGAGACCCCTTCGCAGCCTTCTCCTCATTCCTCGATTGCCGTGGTTCCCGAACGAGCGACCTTGCTACGCAATCCGGGACCGGTTGACGGACTCGCGCAACCTTTGCCTGATGACGGGCCTCGTCAGGAAGGCCAATCGTCGGGCATTGACGGACTCGCTTGGCAAGAAGGCCAGTCTGCGTACAGGAAGAACGCCTGGCCGGAGGCGCAACGGTTCTTTGGGAAAATCGTCAAGGAACATCCTGAAAGCCCGCTTGCCCCATCGGCGAAAGCCTTCTTGGTCGAGCTCTTGTTGCGGGATGAGGTCTCGGGGAAAACCCGATCCGAGGCCATTCAGGAGTACAAAACACTCCTGAGGGATTATCCGCAATCGCCGAATGCCCGGAGGGCAGAATGGCGGATCGCGGATCTGTATTTCGAGCAAGGCGCGCTCCAAGAGGCGCAAGCGTTTTACGAGAACGCGATGGCCCATTCCGTCAATCTTCCCTTCGATAGTAATCGGGCGTTGCTCGGTCTTGGTTATACGTTCATGGCCATGGGGAAATGGAGTGATGCCGAGCATGCATTTGCCAACGTGCGAAAGCGAAGTGAGGACGAGCAGTTGCTCCAAGGAGCGACGTTGGGATTGGCCCATGCGCTGTTCAGAGAGCAACGATTTTCTGAAGCGCAGCCGATCTACAACCTCAGTTATCAACGATGGCCGCATCTCCTACGGGGCGACCCATTGTCGCTTCAGCGGTATGCCGTCACGCAGGTGAAGCTGCACCAGGAGGTCTCTGCTCGAGAACTGATGCTGCTCTTTTACAACCTCTATCCCAGACATGAGTATGCGCCTGCGGCCCTGCTGCACGTGGCTGAGGGGTTGCGGGCAGGTGCCAAACCGATGCTCGCCGAGTTCGTCTATGCGCTGATCCCTTCGCTGTATCCGTACAGCGCATTGGGTACGACGGCCAAACTTCGGCTGGCTGCACTCCGCGCAGAGACAATGTTGCCGGCTGGAAGCAATTCGCTCGGGCTCACAGTCAGCGCCATGATCCACAGCGTGCCGGTTCCGGACCAGACCGATGCCTCCTACCGATCGCTGCTGGAAGAGATTGCGACTCGAGAGGTGAGCAATCCAATGGGCAGCGAGGCCCGGTATTACCTTAGCAGGGGATATGAAAACGCAGGCGACACGAATCGCGCACTTCAAACCTACAAGGAGATTACGCTTCGAGCGACCAATAAGAACGACCTATGGGCCATCAAATCCGCAGAGCGCCTGTCTGCTCTGTTGACACCCTGGATCGAAGCGGCGATCGCATCGCGCGACGATCTGACCGTCGTCAGTCTATTTCACAGGCAGGGAGCAATGGCCGAACAGCGTTATGCGCGTTCCCCTGTGTTGCTGAACATCGCGGAATCCCATCGACGTCTTGGATTTTCGCCGGAAGCCGTGCGGCTGTACCAGCAGGTTCTTAAATCGTCCAACGATTCGGCGGCGCTCGAAGCGGCTTTGATCGGCCTTGGAGGGATCTACCTGGATCAACGAGATCCTGAGGCCGCGAGAAAAGTGCTGGAGCGATACCGGTTTCAGTTTCCTATCGGTAAATACGAAACGGAGGTGCTGCATCTTCTGATTGAGGCCATGAGGCAACAGCGGGATCTGCAAGGGCTTCTCCATCTGTGCCGGATGTGGTTATTGCGCCACCCGGTTCATCCCGAACGATCCGCTATGTATGTGGAGTTAGCCAAGACGCTGGGAGAACTGGATAAGCTGGATGAGTCTGCCCTGGCCTACGAAGAGGCGTTCAAGGCCGGCGCGGTGCAAGCGTCCAATACGCTTGTCTCCTATGCCGATACGTTATCTCGATTGAATCGACATGAGCGGGCTATTACAGCCTATCAATTAGTGCTGGCCAAGAAACCGAACGTGTCTCACGCCGATTGGGCGCGGCTGCAAACAGCCAACCATTGGACGGCATTGAAGCAATACGATCGCGCCACCGTGGCGCTGGCCGAGCTTGATGTCACGGACGATCCAATGCTCAATCGACTTTCAGCGTCCCTTAAAACAAGTTTGCGAGCGGTCAGTCATTCGGGGAAGCGGGAGGGGCTATGACGAGTGCTATGACCAGACATCCGGAAGAACAGGAGCTGCTGCAAGCCGCCTTCAGAAGTTTTGATGAGGCGGCTCACACGTTGCAGCAGTCATACAGTGCGTTGACGACACGTGTGGAGCAGATGGATCTGGAGTTGGCACAGAGCAACGAGGCGCTCCGCCGTCAGCTGTGTGACAACGAGGCCATGCGTGTCCATCTGGACGGGATTCTTGAGTCCTTGTCTATGGGGGTGTTGGTGATGGACGACTGCGAAATGATCACTCGCAGCAATCGCGCCGCCGAGGTGCTACTTGGCGTCACAGATGACGAACTGCGGAACCGTCGTGCGTCTGAAATATTGGCGGGTGCTGGTCTTGGCGTGTGTGATCGGCCTCAACGCATCGGTCAGGCAGTTGTCTCCATTAGCCAGGTTCCACTACACAACGATTCAGGAGAGCACTCCGGACACCTCATCCTGTTTCAGGACATCACGCGTATTTATCAACTGGAAGAACAGTTGCAGCGCAAGGAACGACTGGCGGCCATGGGTGAGCTGATCGGTCGGATCGCCCACGAGATCAGAAATCCATTGGGTAGCGTTGAGCTCTTCGCGTCCATGCTGCAGCGAGATCTCGGCGAGCATTCGTCCGCCAAACGCTACGCGCAACAAATCTCGCAGGCCGTCCAGTCGATGGATCGCTTACTGACCAATCTCTTGCTGTATACGCGGCCGGTTCACTTAGCGCGTGGCTGGCACTTGGCCGAATCGTTGATCGACGAATCAATGAAGTTGGCGGCCCATGCGATCACCAAGATGCCGGTGGAAATCCGAGTGGACATCAGTCAAGAAATCCATTCGATGTGGTGTCACGACGGACAGTTGAAACAAGTGCTCGTAAATCTAGTCGTGAATGCAGTTCAGGCGATGCCGAATGGAGGGGTTCTGGCGATCAGTCTTTGCCAGGAACCGTCGCAGACACTTGGTATGCCCGCTGTTCGACTGACCGTCCGGGACTCCGGCATCGGCATCGCTCCGGCCCATCAGTCGCGCATATTCGATCCGTTCTTCTCGACGAAGGATGACGGGGACCGGCCTTGGTCTGGCGATTGTCTATTCGATTGTCGACGCGCACCAGGGACGGATTGATGTCGACAGTACAGTCGGGCAGGGCACCGCATGCTCTATTATTCTGCCTCATCCAGCGAGTGGTGGAGATCCCCATGCGGTGCATACTCCAACGCGGAACGAGCTGGAATCCAGTCAATCCTACCCTGGTGAGCACACTATGGCGTTAGTGGAGGAATGGTCTCATGAATGACCGTGAGAAGAGTAGCCCTCTTTCTGACCATGGCGACGAGAGCGAGCGCATTCTCATCGTCGATGACGACCCATCGATGCGAACTGCACTGATGGAGACGGTCAAGCGACTTGGCTATTCCGTACAAGGGGCAGTCGATGGAATGGATGCCATTGAACGGATTGCCCATTTTCGTCCATGGATGGTGCTGACCGATCTCAGGATGCCGCGTCTGAATGGTCTTGAATTGATTAAGGAAGTCAAGGCGCGCGCTCCTCACGCGACGATCGTTCTGATGACGGCGTATGGGGCCGTAGAGACCGCCGTCGAGGCCATGAAGTTGGGCGCCAGCGAGTATCTCTTAAAACCATTCTCCATGGACTTGCTGGAGCGAGTCATCGTGAATCTCAAGTCGGGACGAGAAGTAGGGGCCATCACGGGTCACCCGTCTCACCCAACGGAAACCCGGGCTCTGCTAAGCCAGGACCCAGGCATGATCAGGCTCTTAAGCACGATCGAGGGGGTGGCGTCCAGCCAGGCCACTGTCTTGATTCAAGGAGAGAGCGGCACCGGAAAAGAGCTGTTAGCCAGGTTTATCCATAATCGGAGCCCGCGGGCGCATCGGCCGTTCATCGCAGTGAATTGCGCGGCGTTACCTGACGGGCTGCTCGAGAGTGAGCTCTTTGGCCACGAGCGTGGTGCGTTCACTGGGGCGTTAATCAAAAAGATCGGCAAGTTTGAGATGGCGCATATGGGCACATTGCTCCTGGACGAAATCAGTGAAATGAACCTGAGTTTGCAGGCCAAGTTACTGCGCGTATTACAGGAGCGCGAAGTCGATCGGATCGGGGGGCGCGACCCTGTTTCAGTCAATATTCGGGTGATCGCGACGACCAATCGAGCGCTCTATCGGGAAGTTGAGCAAGGACGTTTTCGAGAGGATCTGTACTATCGTCTGAACGTCTTTCCTGTCACCGTTCCACCGCTGCGTGAACGCACGATCGATATTCCATTGCTCGCGCGGCATTTTGTGAGCCAGTCGGCCACGAGGAACGGTCTCACGGCACCGACGCTGTCTGATAGTGCGTGTGCGCATTTGCAACGGTTGGGATGGAAGGGAAATGTCCGTGAATTAGAGAATGTCATGGAACGGGCGGTGTTGCTGGCGGGGCCTGGCCCTATCCTTCCCGAACACTGTCCGCCTGAACAGAACGGAGAACAGCGGGTCCAGTCTGCCCATCCGCAACAACCGGCCAACGGATCTTTGTGGGAAATGGAGCGAGAGCTCATTTTTAAGACATTGGCACGAGTGAAGGAGAATCGTACGCATGCGGCAAAAGAGTTGGGGATCAGCATTCGTACGTTACGAAATAAGCTGCGAGAGTATCGAGAAGGTGAGCGACCCTGTTCGATCACTGGAGGACCCTAAGAGCGGCAAGAATTGCCGGCCGGCAAGTTTGTGCCGGTGGCGGCAAGGGTCAAACGGAGGGTCATCGCCGAGGGGAGCGAAAACCAATGGGCGTTGCAGGAGGCCCCGCTCCTGGCTATCACTCCGGCATTCGGGCAGGCATTATGGTTGCAATGATACCGTGCAGCGGATGGAAAGGAGTCTAGAGGTATGACGATCTTTGACAAAACCATGCGACTGCTACAGCGGAGTTTGGATCTTCGCAGCGCGCGACAGCGTGTGATCACCTCGAACCTAGCCAACGAAGAAACGCCGGGGTATCGCGCGTCCGAATTGACCTTTATGGATCAATTGCAGTCGGCCCAGAAGGGGCGCCTGCCGATCGTCATGGCGGCGACTCAGTCTCGACATTTCGGCATGCATGGGCCGCAGGGTGTACAGGCGGTGGCGGGAAAACTCGGTGAAGTTCCGGCCGGCGATCTACCGCTCGACGCCAACTCTGTCAATCTTGAGCTGGAGATGGCCAAATTGTCCGAGAACGCCATGCAGTACAACGCAGCGGCCACGATACTGGCCAAGAAGTTTCACGGATTGCTGAATGCGATACGAGAAGGGAGATAACATCTAGCCCGCTCGGATGGCCGACATCGGCAAGCGGTTGACGGTTGATAGAGGAGGTTCATCATGGAAATGTCCGACAGTATGGCTGTATCGGTATCCGGTTTGGACGCCCAACGGCGGCGACTCAATGTCATTGCGAGCAATCTTGCGAACGCCCAATCAACGAAAACACCGACTGGCGGTCCGTACAAGCGGCGGGATGTCGTCTTTCGCTCAACGGCGGTTCCAAGCGCATTTCATGGGACTTTTCGACAAGTCGCCGTTGGGCCGTCGGCACATGCGCTCGAAGGGGTCTCCGTCGCTCGAGTGGTGGAAGATTCCAAACCAGGTCAACTCATCTATGATCCTCATCATCCGGATGCGAATCCCAAAGGATTCGTGCGTCTTCCCAATGTGAATGTCATGGAAGAAATGGTGAATATGATCGGCGCGTCGCGTGCGTACGAAGCCAACGTCCAAGCCATCAACGCCACACGTGCCATGTGGAACAAGGCACTGGAAATTGGGAGGTAATGATGAATCAGATTTACGGTCCGACATCAGGTATCGCTCCGATTCCCGATGTGGCCCCGGGCGGGTCGGCTGGAACGTCAGGCGGCTCCGGGTTCATGGATTCGCTCAAATCTGCAATCGGAAAAGTCAACGACACGCAGCTGGAAGCCGGCCGAACGGTAGGTGATCTCATGACCGGCGAGACGCAGGACCTTCACCGTACGATGGTCGCGCTGCAGCAAGCAGACGTGTCGTTCCAATTGATGATGCAAATCCGGAATAAACTGGTCACCGCCTATGAAGAGATTCAACGGATGCAAATGTAATCAGTCAGACGCGATGAAGGGACGTGACGAGCATGTTGTCCAAGTTCTCCATCAATCAGCGAATGATCATCCTTGTCGCTCTGGCTGGATCAGTGGCGGGCCTCATTGCGCTCACACTCTGGACGCAGCAGCCCGACATGCAGGTGTTGTTCACCAATCTCGGTGGTGAAGACGCGGCCGCTATCATTGATAAGCTAAAAGAGACGAAGGTGCCGTATGAAACAACCGGAGGCGGAGCGACGGTGCTGGTTCCTAGCGCCCAAGTGCACGATCTCCGATTACAACTTGCGACCCAAGGGCTTCCCCATGGAGGTGGGGTCGGCTTCGAGATTTTTGATCGCACGTCGATCGGCATGTCCGAATTTGTGCAGAAGCTCAACTATCGGCGCGCTTTACAGGGGGAGTTGGCGAGAACCATTGCGCAGTTGCCGGAAGTCGAACGAGCGCGGGTTCATCTGGCGATTCCTGAACGACGACTCTTCGCCAGCGAGCAGGAGAAAGCACGCGCGTCCGTGATCGTCTCTCTTCGCAATGGCCAGCAGCTGGCTCAGGCGCAGGTTCAGGGGGTCATCCATTTGGTGTCCAGCAGTGTGGAAGGCTTGCAGGCCCGTGATGTGACCGTGGTGGATGGGCACGGCCGTATGTTGTCGTCCACGATGACGGATGAAACCGCCGGGTTGACTAATACCCAGCTCGAATATCAGCGGAGCATCGAAAAAGATGTCGAAACGCGCATCCAAACGATGTTGGAGCGGATTGTTGGATCCAATAAAGCCGTCGTGCGTGTATCCAGCGTGGTGGACTTTCGCAAGGTTGAGACAACAGAGGAGCGATACGATCCGAACAGCCAGGTGGTGAGGAGCGAACAACGAGGGCAGGAAAAATCGAATGGGAGCAACGGCGTCAGTGGTGGCGTCCCAGGTGTCCAGTCGAATGTCCCGCCTGGTACAGATCAGGAGCTCCCGCAAACCAGTTCAAACAACAGTCAGACGAAAAATGAAACGGTCAACTATGAGATCAGTCGAACCGTGTCCAAAATCGTTGAGCCTGTAGGTGTCATCAAACAATTGTCTGTGGCCGTGCTGGTTGATGGGATCTATGAAGCCGCCAAAGCCGGTGATGGACAGTCGACGGAGACGCCGGCTGCCGCACGCAAATACGTCCCACGTTCAGAAGAAGACCTCAAGCGGATTGAAGACATCGTCAAGAAAGCGATGGGCTTTTCGCCTGAGCGGCAGGATCAGGTTCAGGTCGTGAACGTTCAATTCGGCGCGGAACCGGAAGAGCTGCAGAGTGCGACGGCAGAAGCCGTGGCCGAGGGGCCGAAGCCATGGTTGCCGTATCTCCGTTATGGAGTCGGCATTCTATTGTTTGCGGTGATTCTGTTGTTCGTTGTCCGTCCGCTATTAGCCATGTTGGGTTCGACGACGGAGCAGATGCAAACCGAAGCGACGGTCTCGGCGTTACCTGGGGCTCACGCCATGACGCAAGCCTCATTGACGAATGCGCCGGATCGAGCTCAAATCATCGACATGGCCAGAAAAAACCCCGACACGGCCGCTGTTGTCGTGAAGCAGTGGCTAAAGAATCCTACATAGCGTGGTGCCATGGCGAAGACTCTAACGGGTGAACAGAAAGCAGCGATTCTCCTTCGTGCCATGGGGGAGGAGTCAGCCGCCCAGGTCTTGAAGCAACTCGATCCGAAAGAAATTAAGAAGCTGGGAAGCTTTATGAGCGGCACCGCACAAATCTCACGAGATGAAGAAGATGCAGTCATGTCGGATTTTCGAGCTGCGAGTGCGACTGGGGAGATTCAGTTTCAGGGAAAAGAGTTCATCAAGGCGGCGCTCACCAAGGCGTTGGGTCCAGAAAAAGCGGCGCGGATCATCGAATCGATGACGCAGAAAAGCTATCCGGGACTGGAGGGGCTGAAATGGGTTGATGTGAAAACCCTCACTCAAATGTTGAGGGTCGAACATGCCCAAACAGTGGCAGTCATTCTTGCACATTTGGAAAGCGACCAGGCCGGACAGGTCCTCGCGGCGCTGCCAGAGGACATGCGAGGAGACGTGGCGATTCGGTTGGCAACGTTGGAAGAAGTCCAGCCTGATGTATTAGAAGAACTGAGCGAAAGCCTCCAAGAAATGCTGTTGGCCAGCCAAGGAATGAGCACTCAGAGCGTTGGGGGGGCCGAGGTGGTTGCCGATATTCTGACGCGAATGGATAAGGCTAATGAAGGCGGGATCATGGCCAGGATTTCTGAGAAAAATCAGTCGCTGGCCGACACCATCCGTGCCCTCATGTTTGTCTTTGACGATTTGATCAAAATCGATGATCGCGGCTTGCAGGAATTGATGAAGGAAATCAGCAAAGAGGATCTTCCTGTCGCTCTGCGCGGTGCCAATCCAGAAATCAAGGAGAAATTCTTCAAAAATATGTCAAGTCGTGCCGCGGAAATGTTGAAAGAAGATATGGAGGCGAAAGGGCCGGTGAAGGTGTCCGATGTCGAGAAAGCCCAGCAGAATATCTTGAAAGTCTGCCGCAAGCTTGAGGAAGAAGGCCGTATCGTTATCGCAGGCGCAGGAGAGGAGATGCTGTAGTGACGGGGGGAACCATTTCGGCGTTGGTCAGTTCCGAGCGAAGCGCGTCTCGCCTTCCAGGAACGGTCCTGGTTGTTGATGCTGACGAAGGGGTCCGAAACGCGTTGCACGAGCTGCTTCAGCCGGAACGAGTGTCTATTCGATTCTCGGGCTCAGGACAGGAGGCGCTTGCGATGGTCAAGCAGAAGGCTCCTGCACTGCTGATCGTCGACGCCTCCTTGCCGGATCGAGATGGCATCGCAGTTCTGGAAGATGCACAGCGGATCGACAGTCGCATGATTGGGGTCGTGATGACTGGGGCAGCTTCGGTTGAACTTGCCGCCCGTGCGATGAGAGCCGGCTCCAGCGATTTATTGACCAAACCATTTCAACAGGACCTTGTCCTCGCCACTGTGCGTCGGCTACTGGAACTCCATCGGCTGCGCGCTGACCAGACGGTCTTGAAACATGCTGCTGTACGGTCCGGCGCGGTGCGGCTGCAGAGCGTGCCTTTTCAAACATTTGGGGATGAGGGCGCACGTAAAGGAGTTGATGGGCTGACGGAATATGAGCGAGGTCTGGAAGAAGGCCGGCGATATTCGGACGCGCAGCGTCAACAAGATCTTGCGGTGTTGACCGAGGCTGTCGGGAGATTTGATGCCGCTCGTTCCGCGCTTCAGCAGACGATCGACGATGAAGTCATCGCGCTCGCGCTGCAGATCGTGTCTAAGATACTGCATGAATCGGCCGAGTCCCGACGTGAGCAGATCGTGATGCAGGTCAAGGCAGCACTCGGCGCTGTTCAAGAGTCAGATGGCGTGGTGATACAAGTGCATCCGGCTGACGCAGCCGTCCTGGAAGCCGTTCGAGCGGAGCTGACAGGACGGCAGCAGGTCGCACTGACACTCACCATCGAGCCGGTCGCTTCTCTCCAACGAGGAAGCTGCCTTCTGCACACCGCCACGCGATTAGTCGACGCTTCCCTCGATACTCAGCTACTCCGTCTGGGGGATGTCCTCAGGAACAGGGCTCATCATGAGTCTTAGCCAACTGATCGAGCGCGTCGACCCCATCGAAGTGTCCGGAAGGGTGGCGCAAGCAGTTGGGATCGTCGTGGAAGGGTATGGGCCGATGACGACGGTCGGAGAGCTCTGCCGCATTACGCGGGAGGTGGCTGGAGGGCCGATCGCTGCGGAGGTTGTGGGATTTCGGGGGGATCGTGTTCTCCTGATGCCGCTTGGCGATATGCACGGGATCGGGCCAAGAAGCCGAATTACCATGTCCGGCCAAGTGGCCAATCTTGCTGTCGGACCAGGCTTATTGGGAAGGGTGCTCGACGGCTGTGGCAATCCAATGGATGGCAAAGGGCCGCTGACGGCCACGGAGCGATATCCACTGTATGCTGGCGCACCGAACCCGTTACAACGAGCTCGTCTACGCACTCCACTTGATCTCGGCGTTCGTGCCATCAACGGGTTTTTGACGTGTGGACGTGGACAGAAGATGGGCATCTTTTCCGGTTCCGGGGTTGGCAAGAGTGTGCTGTTGGGGATGATCAGCCGGTACACGAAAGCGGATGTCAATGTCATCGCCCTCATCGGCGAGCGAGGCCGTGAGGTCAATGAATTCTTAGAACGCGATCTGGGCGCAGAGGCACTCGGACGCTCGGTGGTGGTGGTCGCGACGTCCGACCAAGCCCCGCTCATCCGGCTGCGCGCGGCGTTGGTGGCGACGACCATTGCGGAATATTTTCGTGATGCGGGGAAACAGGTGTTGCTGTTGATGGATTCACTGACGCGATTGGCCTACAGTCAGAGAGAGGTGGGGTTGGCGATCGGGGAGCCTCCGACGACCAAAGGCTATACCCCCTCCGTGTTTACGCTCTTGCCGAAGTTACTGGAACGTGTCGGGACTGGACCAGGTCCAGGAACCATTACCGGATTGTATACTGTGCTGGTCGATGGCGATGATCTTAATGATCCCATCGCCGATACCGTTCGCTCGATCTTGGACGGTCATATCGTCTTGTCACGTACCCTGGCCGCTCGCAATCACTTCCCGGCGATTGATCTTCTCCAGAGTACCAGCCGTGTGATGCGGGATATCGTCGGGCGACCACATTACGATGCCGCCAGGAAGCTCCTTGAGTTGGTGGCCCGATATCGCCAATCTGAGGACCTTGTTGTGCTGGGAGCCTATAAGCCAGGAATGAACGTGGCTCTCGACCGTGCCGTTCAAGCGCAGGAAGCGATCAATGCGTATTTGCGGCAAGACATCGACCAGCCGGCAGGCTTGCCTGTGTCTGTGCAGCAACTTGAGGCACTGGCCCAGCAGGCAGCATGAGCTTTGAATCTTTACGGAAGCTGCGTGTTCAGACCGTCGAGGCGTTGATGATGGAGCTGGCACAGATCACCCACACGTTGGCGCAGAGCGAGGATCGGTATCAGGACCTTGAAGTCAAAATGCAGCAGGATGTCGCAACCTATGGCCGACAATTTGTGCAAGGGCTGACAATAGAAGCGTGGTTGGAATGGCAGGGGCATATGGATTCGCAACAGGCAGCGCTGTGCCGAGTGCGTCGAGAGATCGATCAAGCCGTCGAGGCATGGCAGCGTACCAAGGCGCTGCTCGTTGAAGCCAGCCAGGAGCGCAAGCTGCTTGATCTGGTCGCCGACAAACGCCGTGACGCGCAACGTGCCGACGCGGCGCGTCAGGAACAGCGGACGATGGATGAGGTTGCGAGCCGCCGGCACTCCACTCGACGAGAGAGCCACTCATGAGGACAGGATCCATCAGGGATTGGGTAGATCGTTTTGGTCTTGACCGTCTTGGGCGTGTTTCGAGCATGGAGCGGAGAAAGAACCGGCACTCCCAGTTTGTGGACGATGGTCGCTGGCATCGTCGGCTCGACCGTTCTCTTCTGGGTCATGGTGCAATTGGGACAAGCCTCCTCCGAACCCAAAAATAAACGCAGGCCGGTGACGACAAGTGGGCTGAAGCAGAGTATGCCATCGCAAGCGCAGGAGGCAGAGAGTGCAGGAGCAGAGTCTGATGACGATGCCAAGCTGTTGGCTCCACCAGCGGCCCAGGGGCCAGCTATCGACGTGCCTCGTGAAGTGCTCGACATGCTGGATCAAAGAAAGCGCGACCTCGATCGGCGCGAGCAGTCGCTTCGCCAGAATGAAGAACGACTCATGATTGTGAGGGGTCAGATTGAGGAGCTCTTGGACCAGAACGAAGCGTTGGAAAAGAAGATCCAAAGTGCGCAAGCCAAAGAAGACCGAGCTCCGTCACCACAAGTCAAGGCCCATGCGGAGAAGGAGCGTTCGGCACAGGAACAACGGACACAGCTCGCGAAGATCTACGAATCCATGCCGTCTGAGGACGCCGCCTTGCGTCTCGAACATATGCCAGATCGGAAAGCGATCGAGATCCTCAAACTGGTGAAAGCAAAGACGGCCGGGGCGATCCTCGCTCAAGTCAAAGCCGACCGGGCTGCAAAACTCACGGAGCAGTTGTTGACACATACGCCGTAGAGCCCCTCCGGCGCCCTCAGAATTTCTTGTTCCTCACAGGTCTGTTCACCCGTCACCTTGCGACCATCTTGTCGTCCGCCTCGCAGCCACGCCTCACCGGAAGTGGCTGCCGCGAATGGCATGTTTCGTTCAAGTGCCAGAAGACTACGCTGGGAATGCTCCCCGCCATTGGAAAGATCCCTGTCCTTCAAGAACAGCCATTCCTGTATCTGGATCGGCCAGTTTTGCCGAGCACGCTGTAAAGTTTTCCTCTCTCCGGACAACGCCGTCAAGGTGTTCACGACAACCAGCCTGATTATCCGCGGTGTTGCATGCTGCTCAACTGGCATGGGGCTTGTATTCCCTCTTTGCTTGGATCACACGAGGACTGGCGTACGTGGATTTCACTCTTGCTGACATAGTCCCCCATCCATCTAGATCCCCTGTAGACGGGGGAGTCAGAACGCCTCGGGCAGCGACTTCTCACAACTCCAGTAGTAGCCGGAGGAGCTTTCCCGCTGTTCTCCACGGAGTTCGTACAGACGAACGGAGGATGGAGGCTCGCGAAGCAGACGATGTGCGATCAACGAACAAGTCTGATCGTGGACCCCGACTCGATGGAAATAAGAGGTCAGAATTCTCATTCAACCCAGGCCGAGCGCGCGAATGCCTCATCGTCCGAGACACAAGCTCAAGATGGAAGCAGATCCAGCGACGATCTGAAGCGGGTCGCTGAAGATTCCAGGAACGAGTTCGAAGCTACGTCTCAACCGAGTCAGCCAGGTTTCGACTCTCAAGGGCAAGCCACGGTGCCGCTCGTCTCTCTGGTTTCATCTCAGGTACTGGCCCAGGCGAATGATCAGACGAATGTTCACACGGAAGGCGAGGGGGATTTGTCTTGAGGAGGATCACGGGGCTGAGGGGGAAACCGAGTCAGGCGACGGTTCTTCCAGGTCTTCGTTGATATCGCCTAGGGCTACGAATTCTGCCGTGACGGTCTCTGATCTACCTGAAGGCCACGCTCATGCTGACCATGAACGCTTCTCCGCAGAATCTACCACCCAGAACCAGATGCTCCGGTGGTTCACTCCAGCGGCGATTCGCACAGGGCTCAAGTCGTCAAGCCGGCTTCCCAAATGGTTGCCGATGATGCTGGTCCTGAGATTGTGAATCGTGTCGAAACTCGTCCAGTGCCTGTGGAGTTGCAGTCCGGTCCGGCTCTTCCTCAGCTCGAGGCGATTGTGCGTCAGGTTCCCCCTGCCTCTCTGGGGGTGGGGTTACCGGATGGCAAGTCGGAAAGTACAAAAACTGATTCTGTGCTACGCGATGGGGGCTCATCCGATCGCTCCAATTCAGTTCAGACGAACTGGTATGGACAATCCCTTCAGGATGCTCAGAATAGCGGAGTGAGGACACAGTGGGGAGTCCAACAGGGGCAGCACTTGAGCGTGGATGGGGCCGAGCATTTCAGCGAGCTCTGGGGAGATCAACAGAATTCTCAGCGCGAACAGAGCGAGATCATGCTGCCGCAGGCGACGGTCATTGATCGCCAAGTTTCTAGCGGATCGGCGACCGAGTCGATGATGGCTGGCGCTCACGGGCGTGTCGTCTCCAGTCCACCGCCTCCTCCCACTCCCACTGTTATGAGTCCGGCGCCATCGTCCATGCCTGCGCAGGATGCAACTGAGTCGTCGGTGCGGTTCATGACGCGATCGGTCGTGTTTGATGTGGCACAGCCCGACCTGGGCCATGTGAATATTCGCGTGGCGATGACGAACGATATGGTGCATACCCATTTGTCAGCCGACAGACTTGAGGTGGGGCAATTTCTTGTCAACGGACAGGATCGTCTGCAAGCCGCGTTTCAAGCAAACGGATTGGACATGGGACAGTTCCGTGTAGACATCGATCGTCAGAGTGCCGGTCGCTCTTTCCAGCAGGACTCCTCTCAGGAACAAGGACACACCTGGAATCAGAGGTCGGAAGAAATGAAGTGGGGGCAGAGTCCAGACCGACAGGATGAACCACGCACATCACTTCATGGCCTCTTGAATGTCGTGGCGTAGATCGAAAGGGAGATACCAGAAATGATTGATGTATCGACACTCAACTCGGCGGGAACCCCAGAGACACAGAACAAAACCGGACCTCGACAGTTGGGGCAGGATGACTTTCTGAAGTTGCTGATCACGCAACTCAAGAATCAGGATCCCTTGAAGCCGACCGACAATGCTGAATTCGTTTCACAACTCGCGCAATTCAGCCAGTTGGAGCAGACCGCGAAGCAGGCACAGTTGCTTCAGCAGAGCCTCGACGCACAAACAGCGTCGCTGCAGTTCACGCTGCTTCCGATGATCGGCCGCACCGTCACGGTTGGTCAGTCTCTTGTTCAGCTAGGGAAAGGACCCGCTTCTGTCGGCTACTCGCTCGACAAGAATGCGACGAACGTTCGTATCAGCATTATGGATCAGCAAGGCCAAGTCGTACGGAGTCTAGAGTATCGGGATCGATCCGCTGGGCCACAGGTCGCTGAGTGGGATGGGAAGAGCCAGAATGGGACCCTCATGCCGCCTGGTCTCTACCGCTATCTCCTCACAGCAACGGATCAAGAAGGAAAACCTGTGCAGGTAGAGGGTCGTGCCTCCCTGACGGTCACTGGGGTTCGCATGGAAGAGGGGCAAGCCAAAATCCTTGTTGGTGATTTAGCCATCGATCCATCTGATATCGTCGAGTTGCGATAAAAAAGAGGAGGGTTGTACTCATGGGAATTCTGTCGTCAATGTTCACAGGCGTCAGTGGGATCAACGCGAATGGGAATGCGTTATCGGTCGTGGGGAATAACATCGCGAATTTGAATACGGTGGGGTTCAAATCCAGCCGATCTGTGTTCGCCGACCTCATCAGTGCTTCGCTGGGAGGGGTGGGCGGAGACATTCAGGTAGG
The DNA here is from genome assembly GCA_963850405.1 of Nitrospirota bacterium. GTDB lineage: Bacteria > Nitrospirota > Nitrospiria > Nitrospirales > Nitrospiraceae > Nitrospira_D. Next base: position 511,674 of record CAWKLH010000026.1, on the reverse strand, counting down.
TCTGGGTGTGGCACTCAATGGAGTGCAGGGAAACTTCAGTCAGGGTACATACAGTACGACAAGCAATACGCTCGATCTGGCGATCGACGGCAACGGCTTTTTCACTCTCCGAGATCAGAACGGCTTAAGCTTATACTCCCGGGCAGGACAGTTCCATCTCGATGCTCAAAGCCGCATCGTCGATCCCAGCGGCTTTCTCCTTCAAGGGTATCAAGTCGATGCCAACGGTGTGATTACGGCGAATATCGGAGGCGTGACGTTACCGGCTACCACGGCACCGCCCAATGCGACGAGTACGGTCGATATGGGGACTAACCTCAATTCGCAGTCTCCGACGAGTGTCTTCTCGCTCACGGATCCACTTGGGACGTCTCAGTTCTCGACGTCGCTCACGGTCTACGATTCTCTCGGCAACAGTCATCTCCTCACCACGCACTTTTCCAAGATTGCAGCGAATACATGGAGCTATAACATCGTGGGTAATGCCAACGAGATCGTCACGGCCAATTATGATTCGTCCAATATCAACACTTCACTGGGTATTGTGCGGTTGGCGTCCGGCAACCTGACGTTTACGACAGGAGGGGCGCTGAATACTGAGAGCGTCGCGACCAGTTATGACAGCGGGACTCCCGGAGGAACTGCTGGTAGTGTGGTGGGACAGGCGCGAATCGATTTTGTGGGCGCCACCGCCGACCAGCTGCTCGCCTTCGATTTTGGCTCTAGCGTGACGACGGATGGAGGGACTGGACTCAACATGACGACACAATTCGGCGCAGCCTCTGGGATCGTTCAGCAGAGCCAGAATGGATTCAGCGCTGGAGCCCTTCAAACCTTTTCGGTGGAGTCAGACGGGCTCATCAACGGGAGATTTTCAAACGGACAAGTTCGTCCCTTGGCTCAGCTGGCTCTCGCGCGTTTCGAGGACCCGCAGGGGCTTATTCGGGCCGGAAAAAATGCCTTTGCCGAGTCGCGCCTGTCTGGGCAACCGTTGATCGGCCCCGCCACGTCCGCCGGGCTTGGTAAAATCCTTTCCAACACGCTCGAATTGTCAAATGTGGACCTTGGTGAAAGTTTTATCGAAATGATCGCAGCGCAGAGAGGGTTCCAAGCCAATTCGAGGGTCGTCACAACGTCGGATGAACTTCTCCAGGAGTTGGTTAACCTGAAACGGTAGTTTGTTGATTTGGGACCAGGCTGGAAGTACGGCGGCACATCCAGTCTGGTCCTACTTGATATCCCTCGTCCGGCGTCCGTCCCCTGTCAGTGTGCACCCATCTCTCACGTCAGATTATTGACTGCAGTGTCAAGGGATCACCTGACAGTGAGCCTACCTTCCCTGCACGCTAAAGCAAGTTCCATATTGGATACGCGCCAAGTGCGCTGATTCAGTATCTCTTTTGACGATGGGTTTCATCGGCGTAGTGGCATATGCATTGCAGTCTCCGCACCGGGCCAACGAGTCAATCGAGGAGGAGTTATGGCAGATGCAGCCGCAGTTGACGAAAAAGCTCCCGCAGCGGCCCCCGCTCCGGCGTTCCCCATCAAACTGCTCATTATTGTCTCAGTTATTGCCTTGATATTCGGGGTCGGTGGGGCATTCGTGGCAGTCAAGTTCCTGGGAGGAGCCAGTCAAGGGGCTGAACATTCAGAGGATCATAAAGGTGCTGCCGAGGCAAAGGTCGAGTCTAAGAGCGAGGCTAGTGGAAAGCATGGTGAGGCCGCTTCGCCAGGCGTCATGTTCGATTTGGATCCCTTCATTGTCAATCTCGCAGACACCCCGGACGTGCGGTATCTGAAGCTGACCCTCAAACTCGAGGTGGACAGCGAAGCGGTTTCTACTGAACTGTCCACGAGGATTCCTCAGATACGAGATGCGGTCCTGGTCTTGCTCAGCAGCAAGGACGTCAATGCGGTCAGAACGACGCAGGGGAAATTCCAGCTACGTGATGAAATTACTCAGCGCATCAACGGGCTTCTGAAAAAGCCAGGAGTCCGATCGGCCTATTTTACGGAATTTGTCGTTCAGTAACGGCGGATACTATGGAAAAGATTCTCTCCCAGGACGAAATCGATGCGCTGTTAAAGGGCGTCGTCTCCGGTGAGGTGGACACGGCTCCGAAGGAAGCTGCTGAAGAGGCAACGAGTATCAAGGGATACGATCTGTTCAACCAGGAGCGAATCATCCGTGGGCGAATGCCGACCATGGAGATGATCAACGATCGATTCATTCGCCGCCAATCAGTTGTCTGGACCGGCATGTTTCGGCAGGCCATTAATTTTGCTGTCGTCGGGACGCAGGTGATCAAATTCGGTGAGTTTTTGAAAAAGGTTCCGATGCCCTCATCGTTGAACGTGTTTCATATGGCGCCATTACGGGGTAGCGCACTCTTCGTGATGGACGCGTTCCTTGTGTACCTGATCGTGGACTTCTTTTTTGGGGGCAAGGGGCAGACCCACGTGAAGCCTGAGGGGCGAGACTTCACGCCCGTCCAACTGCGGATCATTAAAAAGTTGTTGCTCCAATCGCTTGTCGATCTGGAAAAGGCGTGGCATGCCGTCGTGCCGATCAAGGTGGAGTATATGCGGTCTGAGAGCAACCCTCAGTTCGCGATGGTGGTGACCGCATCTGAAATCGTCATCGTTGTCACGTTGCAGGTTATTTTGGGAGAAACGGCCAGGGAGCTGTACATCGTCTATCCCTACAGTATGCTCGAACCGATCAAAGAGAAGCTCTATTCCGGTCTCGTCTCCGATCATCTTGATCAAAACGGCGAGTGGGGTCAGCGATTCCAAGAGCGATTGCACGAGTGTCCACTTCCGATTGCGGTACGACTGGGGACCGCCACGGTCACGGTGAGAGACGTGATGAATTTTTCACCAGGCGACGTGATCTTACTCGACCAGCATCCAGGAGATCCTCTCGACTGCTATATCGAGGGGTACCACAAATTTCAGGGCAGTCCTGGAATTTACAAGGGCAATCACGCGTGCCGCGTGACCAAAGTATTGAACTAGTCGTGACACCATCGAGAGAGTGACTATGGCTGAATCAGACTCCGCAACGCATTTCGATTCGCAGACCACCGGGAGCCCATCCCCGCAGCCGGCTTCGTTTCCGTCTGTTCAAAGCGCGGAAACGGGCGGAACTCCCAAGAATATCGATTTTATTCTGGATATTCCGATGAGCGTCACTGTGTATGTCGGATCCACGAAAATGGCCATTCGTGATCTCTTGCAACTGGCTCAGGGCTCCGTTATTGAGCTGGATAAACTCGCGGGTGAGCCGATGGAAGTGATGGTGAACAACAAGCTGGTGGCGCGCGGTGAAGTCGTGGTCGTCAATGAAAAATTTGGTATTCGCTTGACGGATGTGGTGAGCGCGGCGGAACGCGTGCAGCACCTGCGCTGAATGATCCGAAGGAGAGGCCGTGATTGACCTGTGGGAAAGTCTGTTCCGCACCGTCTCAGCCCTGGCCATTGTGCTGGTGTTGATGGGGGTTGTCGCGGCGACGGTCCGGCGAGTGATGGGGCAACGACTGGGAATTGCCAGCGGGCGTCCGCTCGTACGAGTCTTGGCGAGTGGCTATATCGCTCCGCGCAAGACCATTTCCGTTGTGTCGGTTGCGGGAGAATATTTGATTGTGGGGACGACCGCGACCGATCTTGTTCCGCTCGGACGCATCAGCGATTCAGCCGAATTGCGGGAATTACTCTCTCTCAACAGCGAGAACGCCTCCACCGAGGCGGCGCCGGCCTCTCAGGAAAGGTTTGCGTCCTGGCTGCGGCGTCTCCCGTTCGGTGCGTTGCATCATAACAAGGGACTTCATGGCCGATAAGCACGAGTCGCACACGCACATATTCTGGGGGATTCTCCTCGGAGGGATCATGCTGCTTGTGATGCCGCTTTCAGAAGCGGTGGCCGGCGGTCCATCGGTGAGCATCGACTTTGGCGCAGATGGCCCGAAACAAACCGCGGTGGTGATCCAGATTCTCATTCTGCTCACGGTGCTCTCCTTGGCACCGGCCTTGTTCATCATGGTGACGTCCTTTACCAGGATCGTGATCGTGTTGGCCTTTCTCCGTCAAGCACTGGGAACGCAGTCGGTTCCTCCCAATCAAGTGTTGCTGTCTTTGGCGCTGTTCCTGACGATGTTCATCATGGCTCCGGTGGGGCAGGCCGTCTACAACAACGCGCTCCAACCATTGATGGCTGAGCAGATCTCCTATGAAGATGCGTGGAAGAAGGGCATCGAGCCGGTGCGGGGCTTTATGCTGCGTCAGGTAAGAGAAAAGGATCTCGAACTCTTCATTACGCTGAGTCATGTGCCAAAACCGGATCGGGTTGAGGATGTGCCAACCCAGGCAATCATCCCGGCTTTCATTCTGAGCGAGCTACGGATTGCCTTTCAAATTGGATTCTTAATCTATATCCCCTTTCTCATCGTCGATATGGTCGTTGCCAGCATTCTCATGTCGATGGGCATGATGCTTCTTCCGCCTGTCGTGATCTCGCTGCCGTTCAAGCTGATCTTGTTCGTCTTGGCCGATGGTTGGTACTTGGTCGTGGGGTCCATGGTGCGGAGTTTTCAGTAGGGCTGAGCGGTCTGTCGATAGGCGACACCGGACGGTCAAGTGTCGAGAATGGGGATGATCACGTGACACCAGAAATGGTAACGGAACTGGCCAGGCAAGCGTTGGAAACGACGTTGTTGGTGTCGTCCCCGATTCTGGGGCTTAGTTTGTTCATCGGCCTGGCCATTAGTGCGCTCCAGGCCATGACGCAACTGAACGAAGCCACGCTCACCTTTGTTCCGAAAGTGGTGGTCCTGTTTGTGGCGTTGCTGCTTTTTCTTCCCTGGATGCTGAACACCATGACGACGTATATGGCCAATCTTCTCATGAATATTCCCAACTATGTGCATTAACAGGATGTTGAAAAAGTCTTCCAGCTTCGTTCTCGCATCGCTCAGAGGCTCAACGTACCGAATCGTACGCCTCGCCTCTTCGCTCGCTGTGGCCTTGCTGGAAGGCCTTTTTGAACATCCTGCGGGCTATGTGCATCCGGTCTATGACATCCAAGCTGTGTGGAGTTTCGGGTATCAGAATAGTTCTTCAATAACCTGCTAGTACGAGGCGAATGGCGTTGACGCAGACCATCCAGATTCTTCTTCCGGAATTCCAAGGATTCTTGGTCCTTATTTCTCGTATAGGCGGGCTGTTGGCTGCGTTGCCGGTGTTGAGTGGGCGAACTGTTCCGGCGAAAGTCAAACTGGCCCTCGTCCTGACGTTGGGAGTGCTGTTGGCTCCCTTAGTCCGACTTCCCGCCGTGCCCTATGATCCTGTTGTCTTGGCCGCCGGGCTTGTCAGTGAAATGGTCATTGGTTTAGCGATCGGGCTGGCCGTTCGATTATTTTTCGGTGCGCTCGAACTAGCCGGAGAGCTGATCGGCGTGCAGATGGGGTTTGGCGTGGTCCAATTGTTCGATCCTGCGACGGCCGAGCAGACTCCTATCATCGGCCAATACTTCACCCTCCTGGCGACCCTCCTTTTTCTTTCGCTGAACGGACATCTGCTGCTGGTGGCGACCATTATCTCAAGCTATGAGTCCATTCCGGCATTCGGCGCGTCCGTCCCTGGTGAAATGGGTGAGGCGATTCTCCGCCTCTCTCAGAACATGTTCATCCTGGGATTAAAGTTAGCGGCACCCGTGCTCGTCATCATTTTGCTGATCAATATTCTTCTTGCGTTGTTGGGACGGGCAGTCAGTCAGATCAACGTGTTTGTTCTAAGTTTTCCGGTCACCATCGCCGGAGGGTTGGCGGTGATGTCGCTGTCCGCGCCGTTTGTGACGGAACTGTTGGTCCGGGAAATCGAGCGACTGCAATTCACGATTGATGAGCTCCTGAGGGCGTTAGGACATGGCTGAGGATCGAAGTAATAAGACAGAACCCGCGACGCCGAAACGGAAAGAGGATGCGCGCAAGAAAGGACAGATCGCGATCAGTCGCGACCTGTCCACCGCCGTCATCCTCTTGAGCGGCATCGGGCTGCTGGCGGCCATGTTGCCGGTTGGTCTTCAGAAAATGACGGAGATGACTCGTCAAGGGCTTACGCTCTCCTTTCCCGTAGCGTTCTACAAAGACATGTCCATCGAACAGGTGTACGAGGTCGTGATCCAGGCTGGCCTCACTGTGGTGACGCTAAGTCTTCCGGTCTTGATGGGGATTCTGGTGATGGGGAGCGGTGCGTCGTTGCTGCAATCAGGGTTGTTATGGCGTGCCGATGCGATTCAACTGGATGCCCAACGCATCAGTCCGATCAAAGGATTATCCCGATTGTTCTCGTTGCGATCTGTGATCGAGCTCGTGAAGGGACTCCTCAAGATTGCGATCGTGACGGGTGTTGGTCTGTGGGTTGCTCGGTATGACGTACTCCAGATTCCGGGTTTAATCGGGTTCGATATGGGTACCGCCCTGCAGGTCACCGGAGGGCTCTCATTGAAGGTCGGATTGGCCGTCGCTGGGGCGATCGCGGTCCTGGCTGGGTTTGACTATTTCTACCAACGCTATGAGTGGGAACGCAGTCTGCGGATGTCGAAGGAAGAGGTCAAGGAGGAACACAAGTCCGCGGAAGGCGACCCGCTCATCAAGGGTCGCGTGCGGACCCTCCAACGAGAGCTGACCAAGAAACGCATGATGGCCGCCGTGAAAACGGCGGATGTGGTGGTTACCAATCCGACACATCTGGCTGTTGCGCTGAAGTATGACACCACCACGATGGGAGCTCCTGTGGTGGTTGCTAAAGGAGCTGGCTTTGTCGCTGAACGTATTCGTGAGCTGGCTCGACATCACGGGGTGCCGGTTGTCGAACAGAAGTTCGTGGCCCGAACACTGTTTAAACTCGTTGAGGTTGGCAAGGAGATTCCAAACGAGCTGTATCGTGCGGTTGCGGAGATTCTGGCGTTTGTGTATCGCGCCAGAGGTGTGACTCCATGAGAACTTTACAGGTCTAGGAGATTATGGCAACGGCAATCGAACCGGTAGAACAAACTCAGTTGATCAAGCATCCGGACATCGTTGTCTCCCTCGGGGTGGTGGCGATTCTCATGGTGATGTTGTTGCCATTGCCGCGCTTTGTGCTCGATCTGTTGTTGAGTTTCGATATCACCCTGTCGGTGATTATCTTGCTCGTTGGACTGCAAGTGCGGCGCCCGATTGAGTTCTCGGTGTTTCCATCGATTCTGTTAGTGATCACGTTGTTCAGGCTGTCTCTCAACATTGCGTCCACGCGGCTCATTTTGCTGCATGGCAACGAAGGGGCAGGAGCGGCCGGCGAGGTGATTCGGGCGTTCGGAAACTTCATCGTCGGGGGTAATTACACGGTCGGTCTGGTCGTATTCTCGATTCTCGTCATCATTAATTTCGTCGTGGTGACGAAGGGAGCCGGACGTGTGGCCGAGGTTGCCGCTCGCTTCACATTGGATGCCATGCCCGGAAAGCAGATGAGTATCGATGCGGATCTGAATGCTGGGGTGATCAGTGAGGCGGACGCACGCCGCCGCCGCCGAGAAATTGCGCAAGAGGCGGATTTTTACGGCTCGATGGACGGAGCCAGCAAGTTTGTTCGAGGGGACGCCATTGCGGCCGTCATTATCGTCTTCGTCAACATCATCGGCGGATTGGCAATCGGGATTCTTCAACAGGGCATGAGTCCGGGACTGGCGGCCCAAACCTATACCGTGCTGACGGTTGGTGAGGGATTGGTGGCGCAGATCCCCGCCCTGATCGTGTCGACTGCTGCGGGTATCGTGGTGACTCGCGCCGCTTCGGAAATGGATTTGGGTGGGGAGATGACGCGACAACTGTTGACCTCCCCCAAACCGGTGGGCATGGCGGCGGGTATTCTTCTCGCGCTTGGATTGGTACCCGGGCTTCCGCATGTGGCGTTCTTAGCATTAGGGAGTGCCATTGCGTGGGTCGCCTATCACCTCCATCAGCGCGAGCAGGTTCAAGCAGTTCCCACACCCACTCCCAGCATGCCCAAGACCGAGGAAGGTCAGACCCGAGTGGTCCCGCTCGATCTTATGGAAGTGCAGGTGGGGTACGGCTTGATCGGTCTTGTCGAGGGAACGCAAGGCACCGCATTGCTCGATCGGATTAAAGCGCTCCGGCGGCAATTTGCGGAATCGATGGGCTTTGTCGTCCCTCCCATTCATATACGTGACAATCTCCAGCTGCGTCCGAATGAATACGCCATCATGTTGAAGGGAGTGGAGGTGGCCAAGGCTGACGTCTTGCCTGGGCATCTGTTAGCGATCGATCCAGGGACTGGTCAACGAGGCTTGGTGCAGGGCATTGCAACCAAGGAGCCTGCATTTGGGTTGCCGGCACTCTGGGTGCCTGAAGATGCCAGGGAACAGGCGCAAATGGCGGGGTATACCGTGGTGGATGCGGGCTCGGCAATCGCGACACATCTATCCGAGTTGATCAAACGCCATGGCTCTGAACTGTTGGGACGGCAGGAGGTGCAGACGCTTTTGGATGAAGTGGGAAAATCGCATCCGAAGTTGGTGGAGGAGCTTATTCCTACGCTGGTGCCGCTCGGAACAGTCGTCAGGGTTCTCGGAAACTTGCTCAAGGAGGGCATTCCGATTCGAGATCTCCGTTCGATCCTCGAAGCAATTTCTGATCATGCCACCACCACCAAGGATGCAGAAGTCCTCACAGAGTATGCACGGCAGGCGCTGGCTCGGACCATCACCAAACAGTATCTAGCCCCTGACGGTAGTCTGCAGGTCATTACTCTGGATCCGCGACTAGACCGGTCGTTGGCCGAACAAGCCGTGGCATTGCCGCCTGGGGCCATGTTGAACCTTGACCCCACGCTTTCTCACAAGCTGTTAACTGGTCTCAAACAGGCCGCCGAACGGGTTGCGGCTCGCGGGCAGCAGCCGATCGTGCTCTGTTCGCAGGTTGTTCGCCGCCATCTCCGTCGGCACAGCGATCGTCAGTTGCATGCCGTTCCCGTCATGGGACTCAACGAAGTGGACTCTTTTGTCCGCCTGCAGTCGTTAGATACGGTACGGATCGACTTCGAATTGGCACAGCCATCATAAGGTAGGTCATGAAGGTCAAAACATTTCACGCACTCACCATGCAGGATGCCATGCGCGCCATCAAGGAAGAACTGGGGCCGGATGCCATTATCTTGTCTGCGAAAGAAGTGCGTGAGGGAGGGCGAGTCGTACAGGCATTCAATCGACCGGTTCTGGAAGTGATGGCCGCATCCGATCAAGACGTCCAACGGTCCTCTCAGGCGGCAGACAAAGTGTCACATGGTGCCGCACCTGGGAGACCGTCTAATGAAAGGTTGGAGGCCGCGCCGACTTTTCAACAGACCCTGCATGGGATGCTGAAGCCAAATGCTGAGGCGGCGACACCGTCCGTTGGTCGGTCCGCCTCGTCGAAGCCGTCTCGAGTGCACGTGAAACCGAATCGACGTCGACAGTTCCGTACCGTCGTGAATGAATTGGGTCGCCTCTTGGAGGACTTGTCGCGGGAAAATGTCCGGTCAATCGGAAGTCAATCGGTGCCGATGCTGGCCTGGCTGCGCCGCTCGCTGATCGAGCAGGGGATGAATGCTTCCACCGTGGATTTGCTGATGAACGAGGCGTGCAAGACGGCACAAGTGTCCGGTCCATGCGACGATGAATCGATTCGGCATGCGCTACAGCGTGAGATCGCAACTCGTGTGCGAACGAGCGAGCCGCTCCATAATGGAGAGGGATCTCCCTCAATCGGTCTTCTGATCGGACCTAGTGGAGCCGGGAAGACCGCGGCTGTGGCCAAGCTGGCTTCCTATTATCGTCTCGAGCAGCGGAGATCCGTTGCCCTCATTACCTTTGATACGTATGGGGAAACTGCGGTGGAGCAGCTGCGTCGGTATGCCAGGGTCGTGGGGGTGCCATTTGCTTGCGCCGTATCGGCTCGACAGGTCCATCAAGGGCTCCGTCGTCATACGCGAGTAGATCTTGTGCTGATTGACATGCCTGGGATTGGACCGGGTGACCTGGCATTGGCGAAAGAACTGCGACGGCTCCTTCCACAGCGGGCCGTCACAACCCATCTGGTCCTTCCGGCTTCTACCAGAGAGCAGGAGCTTTGTCGAATCACGAGACGCCTCAGTGATCTACCCCAGCTGCGTCTTCTGTTCACGAAGCTCGACGAGACGGAATCGTTTGGCACCATCTTTGAAGTCGCGCATCAAACCGGGGTGCCGCTTTCCTATTGGAGCATCGGACGGCGAGTTCCTGGCGATATCGAGGTTGCCTCATCGGAACGTTTGGCGGCGTTGTTGACTGCGGAACGCTCGACCAATTCTCAGGTGCTTGTCAATCGGGTAGGTCAATCATCGGGCGCAATTCCTGCATTAGTGGAAGCGGCAATTCACCACGGATAATCTGGTTGGAGGTCTCGCTATGCCGTTTGGAACAAGAAGGTCTGTTCTTATGTCGGAGGATCTGAGTCGTGGAGATGGTTCATCCACTCGCGTCATCGCGGTGTCCAGCGGCAAGGGAGGAGTCGGAAAGTCTAATGTCGTTGCGAACCTTGCGGTTGCACTCACAAGGGTTGGGAAGCGGGTGCTGATTTTGGATGCCGACCTCGGCTTAGGTAATCTCGATGTCCTCCTGGGGCTAGTTCCACAGCATACGATCGAAGACGTTTTGAGAGGCACACATACGCTCGATGAGATCGTGCTCAGCGGCCCAGCAGGCATCCATGTGCTTCCGGCCAGTTCCGGTGTTGCCCGTCTGACGGCGCTGACAGAAGCCCAACAGGTGATGATCCAGGAACAGTTGGCCCAGCTCACGTCAGAGATGGATGTGCTCTTGATCGATACCGGGGCGGGCATCTCGCCAAACGTCACCTTTTTTGCCTCTGCGGCGGATGAGACGATCATCGTCGTCTCGCCGGAGCCGACATCGCTCACGGATGCCTATGCGCTGATCAAAGTCTTGGCCCGCCAGTATCGAGAACGTCGTTTCAAAGTACTGGTGAATCAGGCTAAGAGTCCCCGTGAAGCGGCTGAAGTGTTCGGGAAGCTGGATGTGGCGGTGGATCATTTTCTTCATGTGGCCGTCGAATTAGTCGGGGCGATCCCGTATGACGACTATGTGCATTTGGCCGTCATGCAGCAGAAGGCGCTCTGTGAGTTATTCCCAGATGCACCAGCAGCCCAAGCATTCAGGAGATTGGCACATCAAGTGATCCAGTGGCCGAGGCCTGGTCTCCCCAAAAGTTCCGTACAGCTTGTTTGGCAACGAGCGGTGACGCCGGCCAGTAACTGACCAACGATCGGACATGGGAAGATCATGAGCAAGACTGCTTTACCACACGAGCGAAAATCCTTTTCTGCCCAGGGAGCCAGACGCGAAGAGCTGATCAAGGAGTTTGCCCATGTTATTCGCGCGATGGCCCATCGGCTGGCCTTCCGCCTCCCGGCGTACCTCGACGCGGAGGATCTGATTTCGGTTGGCACCATTGGACTCATGGATGCCATGGACAAGTATGATCCCACACGAGAAGCGAAGTTTAAGACTTATGCGGAGTTCAGAATTCGTGGCGCCATGCTCGATGAGATTCGATCGATGGATTGGATCCCGAGATCGGTTCATGAACGCATCGGCTTGCTCCAAAAGACGCACACGATGCTGATGAGCCGATTGGGTCGGCCGCCCCATGATGAAGAGGTGGCGACAGAACTGAAGATGTCCCTGGAAGAGCTGGATGATTTCATTACACGGGCCAGAGGGGCGGTGATGATCAGTGTGGACGATTTAGGCCTTCATGAACCAGACGGGCATAAAGTGGTCAAGATGTTGGCCGATACGCACACGCCGGATCCCCTGTCCTCATTGGTCAACGAGCGTGAACGTGAATTGATCGCCGAGGCTATTCACAGGTTGCCGGAAAAAGAGCGCCTCGTTCTGACCTTGTATTACTATGAGGAGCTTACGATGAAGGAAATTGGAGAGTTGCTAAAGGTCACTGAATCACGGGTTTGCCAAATCCATACCAAGGCTATCATCCAGCTCAAGGCACACTTGCATACACCGAGTTGATTCTATCGGCCGACCGATTCGGCTGGGTACTCGATTGCCAGCGTAGTGAGACTATTCGCGATAGTCTGCGATGGCTCGGCTTCATTTCTGAGTCCAAGAACCCCGTACCACTCTCGACGAGATCTCGACTAGGACCTGGCATAGCCAGGTCCTCAATTAGCGATCAAGATCACGTCCATGAAGGTCTCATATCATGCGTTCCCACGATCGGGGCAACGATCTCTAGCATGGTGGTGTGTCTCAGTAACGGTGTGTGGGCGTTAGGAATAATTTTCACCTCAGTGGGTAGAATTCACCCTCACAGCATGGAGGGGCGATCCCATACCACCCTGTTGCTCCACAGCGGAAGTTAGTTCATGCCTGCATTTGGCTGAGTTCGCATTCGATATAAAGTAATCTCTGTTCGGAACGAATCTGGCATAAGGGTTGCTGTATCTCGAAGGCAAAAGGAGTCGGCAATATGAATCGAGGTATCTATTCGATCTTGTCTGGAGCACTCGCCCATGAACGGCGCATGCAAGTGTTTGCGAACAATATGGCCAATGTGAATACCGCTGGGTTCAAGCAGGATGAGCAGGCCTTCAAAGCCATATTCCCACGGTACCATGCGGTCGCTCCCACTGGAGGACGAACTGTAGGATTGGCCCAACAGATCATGGCCAGACCATTCGGCCCATCTGAGCGTGCGTTTGTCGCACCGCATCAGATCAAGACCACATTTGAGCCCGGCCGCATCCGATTGACCGGCAATCCGCTGGACGTCGCCATTCAAGGGCAAGGGTTTTTTGAGGTACAGACGCCGCAAGGACCTCGATACACTCGCAACGGCATGCTGTCGCTGGATAATCAACGTCGGCTGGTGACAGGACTTGGCTATCCCGTGATGGGGACGAGGGGTGAGATCAAGATTCCTCCCGGAAAATTAGAGATTACGACACAGGGAGACGTCAAAGTCGATGACAAGCCTGTCGCCACAATCAAAGTCATGGAATTTGCGGATGAAGACATGCCGCAGAAGTCGTCGGATGGACTGTTCTTCTCGGAGAAAGGCACGGTGAGCAAGAATCCGCAGATTCAGGTTGGGCACATCGAAGAGTCCAACGTCAATTCTATCGGCGAGATGGTGAAGATGCTTCAGGGTATGCGCAACTATGAATCAACGCAAAAGCTGATTCAATCGCTTGATCGTATGACTGAGGTCACGATTCAAGATGTAGGACGAGTGCTCTAAGACTGTAAAGCGTCGTTGGTCGTCGGTTGTTCGTAAACATCAGCTAGTGCGTTTCACGTTTTACGAACGGCAAGATACGTAGGAGGATTCCATGATTCGTGCCATGTGGACCGCAGCGACCGGAATGACGGCTCAGCAGATCAACGTCGACACGGTCGCCCATAACCTTGCCAACGTCAACACCAACTCCTTTAAACGCAGCCGAGCTGAGTTTGCGGACCTGCTGTATCAGATTCAACGACTCCCCGGTACCAGCGCCTCCAATGTCGGGGTCTTTCCAGTCGGCATCCAGGTCGGTGCAGGGGTGCGCCCAACGACTGTTGCGAAAGAATGGATTCAGGGGAATATGCGCCAAACGAACAACGAGACGGATCTGGCGATCGATGGAGCAGGGTTTTTCCAAGTCTCCCGTCCTGATGGGACGATCATGTATACCCGAAATGGATCGTTTAAGCGTGACAATGTGGGCAATCTCGTGACCGGCGACGGCGATCTCCTCAATCCCGTGATTACAATCCCTTCCGGCGCGCTCAAGGTGGATATCGGGCAGGACGGTACGGTCTCGGTTTTGCTGCCAGGTGTCACGCAGTCCTCACAAGTAGGGCAAATACAGCTGACACGGTTCGACAATCCTTCCGGCTTGGTCGCTATGGGGAGCAATCTCTTTATTGATAGCTTTGCCTCCGGCCCTCCGACGCAGGGGACCGGCGGCTTCACCACCGGATTCGGGACGATCCAGCAGGGATTCTTGGAGAGTTCGAATGTCAATCTCGCCGAAGAAATGGTCAATATGATCATCGCGCAGCGAAGTTACGAGATTAACTCCAAGACGATTCAGGCTTCCGACGAAATGATGGCCATTGCGAACAATCTCAGACGATAAGGAGCGGCTCATGTCTAGGATTTGGCTGACCATGATCATGCTCCTTTCATCTGTAGTCTTCGACGTGACGACGTCACGTGCGGGGCCTAGTGGTGAGTCTCGGTCGATCTCGTCGGCGTCCCGAGGTCCGATTCATCGGGCAACCGACACCGTTGTGGACCGAGTGGCTGTCAGCGAGGTCAACCCTGATCTGATTCGGAAAGCCATTCAGAAACATCTGGAGAGCGAATGGGGGCACAAGGTTAAGACGGTACAGGTGGCGGTGTTGGATCCCGCGGATCCGGTGACGATTCCAGGCGGGACGGTGGAGTTGCAGGTCATTCCTAACTTGCTGGAAGAAGGTCTAGGACGGCGGAGGTTTTATGTGGAGGCGGTGGCAAACGGGAAATCTCGGAAAACGATCCAGGTCGTTGCCGATATTGCGGCGATGATCGACGCGGTTGTTATCACCCGCTTTCTGAAGGCCGACGAACTGATTGATATGAGCGATCTCAAAACGGTCGGACTGCGGATTCAGCAGGTGAATCATCCCTTCATTACCGATCAAGGAGAGGTCATCGGAAAGAGCGCATCACGGCCTCTTCCGCCCGAGACACCGCTACGCCCAGCCTTTGTGAAGCCTCCATTGGTGATCAAGAAGGGTGATCGAGTCCTCATCGAGGCGCGGCGGGGAGGTCTGTCGATTCGGGCCAATGGCGTGACGAAAGCGAACGGACAAGTCGGACAGACCGTCATGGTCACCAACCTGGATTCCGGCAGGGAACTAAGAGCCAAAGTGGTGGCTCCAAGTCTTGTTGAGGTGGAGTTCTAGCTGAATCGTGCCAGAGAACAACATGCACATTCACTGTAATCTGTCTTTTCATATGGCCGTACGTAGTCTGATCATCACCATCGCTCTGCAAGGATGTTCAAGCCCGCCGAGTCCGTCGAGCAAGGTGATTGTGCCGCTGCTTCCTCCTCCAAAGACGCTTGGCTCACTCTGGCAGGAAGAAAATGGACGAGCCTATCTCTATGAGGACATGCGTGCCATGCGGATCGGGGATATTCTGACCGTGAAAATCTCCGAAGTTCATAAAGGGTCAAAGTCAGCCGATACGGCGGTTCAACGGGATTCGACGATTAAGAACGGCATGGTCGGCAGCGGTATGGGATATATCGGACTTCCAGGGATCCGCTTCAGCGATGAAACGAAGCGTGGATTCGGCATCAATGCGAACGCCAATAATAAGTTCGATGGGAAAGGTTCCACCAATCGTGAAGGCACATTGACAGGGACCATCTCTGCGATCGTGACAGAGGTGCTTCCCAACGGGGATCTTCGGATCGAGGGGCGGCGTGAGGTCAGCGTCAACAGTGAAAAACAGCTGATGACGATCGGTGGGATTGTCCGGCGTGTCGATGTGGATACCAAGAATACAGTGGCCTCAAGTGCTATTGCGGACGCTAAAATCGAATACTCAGGCCTGGGTGTGCTGGACGATGTGCAGCGACCCGGGTGGTTGATCCGTATTCTTAATTGGGTCTATCCGTTCTGAGAAGAAGAGGGGCTATGACGGTTCCGCCGAGACGCAAACCGACTCCGAGAAGCATGCTCAAGCGGCGTCCTTTGAATCTCCGTACGCTCCAGATGATGGTGCAGAGTGGGGTTGTCCGACGGGCTGATTTTGATCCTCCCACGTTTGGGAGCAGAACGCGATTCCATGCGTTTGATGATGCTGATCACGCCTCGGGGAAAGAATTGGCTTCTGAGCAAGGATGGCTGTCGCGCATCATACTTGGTCCTCGGTTACAGGTCTCTGTTCCCAAACGTTCGTGGAGAGGATAGGTGCCTCACACATGGTCATACGGTGGATCTCTCTAGTCAGTGTGCTGGTCCTGACCGGTGGTTTATTGACACCTTCCGGCGCCGATGCGGTGAGGATTAAGGATATCGGCGTGATTGAAGGCGTTCGCGAAAACCAGTTGCTTGGTTACGGTTTGGTGGTTGGTCTGGACAGTACCGGCGACCGAGTCATCGGCGGACAGTTCACGATTCAGGCAATGATGTCCATGTTGAACAAAATGGGTATCAATCTGGTGATCGATCCGATCCAGTTACTGACGAGAAACATCGCCTCGGTGATGGTGACTGCCAAGCTTCCTCCATTCTCAAAGCCAGGGATGACGCTGGACGTCATGGTGTCGTCGATGGCGAACGCCAAAAGTCTGCAAGGCGGGACGCTCCTGCTCACGCCGTTAAAAGCAGCCAATCAGCAAGTATTTGCCGTCGCGCAGGGACCAGTCTCAATCGGTGGTTTTCTCGGCGGGACAGGAGGGGCTGGCGGCGCGACGGTGACGAAGAATCATCAGGCGGCCGGTGTGGTTCCCGGTGGCGCCATTATCGAGAAGGAGCTCCCTGTCGACATTGACTCATGGGCAACCGTTTCTGTGCTTCTCCGACAACCCGATTTTACGACTGCCATCAGGACTGCCGAGGCCATCGAGAGTGCCTTTGGGAAAGGCAGTGCATCAGCTATGAATGCCGGATCTGTGAAGGCTACGATCCCTCAAGTGTTTCAGGGGCGCGTCGTCGAATATATCGCATCGATTGAGGGGCTCGATGTGACCGTCGATTCGATAGCCAAAGTCGTGGTGAATGAACGGACCGGCACGGTGGTGCTGGGAGAACATGTACGGATTTCCACATGCGCGATTTCTCACGGGAATCTCACGATCTCGGTCAAGAACACACTGAACGTGTCGCAGCCGTCGGCGCCGCTCATTGGTTCGTCCGCTGGACAGACGACCGTCACACCGGATGTGCAGACAGAGATCAAAGAGCAGGAATCGAGGCTCCTGGTGGTGGATGAGACGGTAACATTGGGGGAGGTCGTACGGGCTCTCAATGCAGTAGGAGTGACGCCGCGTGACCTTGTCGCAATACTCTCGGCTCTGAGGTCGGCAGGAGCGCTGCAAGCGAACCTTGAAATCATTTAGATGGACGAGTGATACATATGAACATTCTAGAACAATACGGAATCCATTCCGGGCTCTCTTCACCAGCATACGTGGATCCTGGATTGACCGGACGCGCTAGTCATCTTGTGTCTCAGGTGAATGCCTCAACATCGCAGGACCCTGCTGCGGCACGTCAACAAATGGTCCAAGCTGGGCGGCAGTTCGAAGCGTATTTTGTCTCGTATTTACTGAAGGTTATGAGAGAAACGGTTCCTGAGGGAAGCATCACCAACAAGCAAGGGGCGTATTTTTACTCATTTTATGACGAGGAAATTGGGAAACGGGCGGCCGAGTCTGGGGGGATAGGCATTGCCAAGATGGTTCAGGAGTATGCGCAACAATATTTTTCCTCATCTCCCCCGGAACGCTCAAGTTTTTCTGGGTAGAAACCGATAAGAAGCTCGACCGGGGTAAAGTCCAGAATTCTCTCAGAATGAGAGCTGAGAGACGGGAAGGAGCGGTAACATGCAGATTTCAGGTCATGGGAAGGTCGATCACCTTGCCAAGCTGTTACTTGGGGTTCAGGACATCGAGGGGACAGGTAGTCGGCAAGCGGCTGCCCGCACCCAGGTGGGTAAAGATGAGGTTCAGATTTCGGCCCAAGCGAAGGAACTTCAACGGATTCGGGAGCTGGCCAATCAGCCTGACCCTGGGCGGGCTGAACAGGTGGAGCGCATCAGGCGCGCTCTTGACAGTGGCACGTACGATATCAGTGGCCGCGCGGTTGGCGATGCCATCGTGAAGCAGGTTCTAACCGACACCGTACTCTGAGCATCTTCGATCCGGTGTAGGTGGAAAAGCGACAAACGGGTCTCCGATATGGCCCATGGATGGGCAGGTTGTCGATCGTGAATGCGTCAATCTCTCTCGATCAGTTGACCCATATCCTCACCCGCGAATCCGTGCAGTGCGATCTCCTGTCACAAAATATCATTCAAGAGCGAGAAGCCATCAAGTGCATGGCGCTTCAGGATTTCGTCTCGATCAATCAATCAAGGATTTCAATTCTTGAGTGCTTTCACAGCCTGAAGGAAGAACTGGATGGTCTGCTGGAGCGCTTGGCAGTTGCCTACCACGTACCAGAAGCAGGGCGAACGCTGACTGAAATTCTACGCCGAACTCAAAGTTCACAGGCAGGGATCATTTTGGAACAGTATGAGCGGCTTGCGGAGAAGGTCCGTGCAGTGAAGCACGATATCGCGGTCAATCAAGTACTGATCAAGAGCGTTCAATCATTTCTTATTCGGGCGATGGAGGCTCACCGCCAACCGCCTCCGGGGGATGACCTCTATACCGTGTTGGGATCTCGAAGCAAGAGCGGTATGCCGGCGGCGTTGATCAAGCGGCAGGGGTGACGATCGATGGGACTGAATAGCTTACTCGATGTTGCGAAGTCAGCTCTTTTCACTGCTCAACAGGCGTTGACGGTGACCGGTCACAACATCAGTAACGTCAACACGCCAGGTTTTTCTAGACAGGAAGTCATCCTAACAGAAGAACGGCCTGTTGACGGCAGCCCCGGACAAGTCGGTACGGGCGTGAAAGTAGAGCAAATTCGTCGAGCGGTGGACATATTTTTGAATCGTGAACTGACGAACTCTCAGGAAGGCTTAGGCCAATTTACCGTCACCAGCGATGAGCTGAAGAGATTGGAGAGTATATTCGGTGATACTCGCGGGCAGGGGTTGGCGGGACAACTAAATGAGTTTTTTAAGGCGCTGCAGGATGCGACGACAACGCCTTCCCAGACTACCCCTCGCTCAGTGGTTTTAGCAAAAGCCTCGACGCTGGCGAGCACCTTCCATCAGATCAATGCAGATTTAACCGGTACTCGTCGTGCTGTGGACGTGCAAATCGGTGTGACGATCAGTGAGATCAATGGTTTCACCAGAAAGATCGCCGAATTTAATGGACAGATTAAATCAGCTGAGGTCAGTGGTCAAAATGCCAATGACCTTCGAGATCAGCGGGACCTGGCAATTAATGAGTTGGCCTCACGTGTAGAGGTGTCGACTCTTGATCGATCTGATGGTACCGTCTCCGTGTTTACGGCTCGTGGGCTGGTCTTGGTTGAGCAGGAAACGACACGCAATCTCATTGGGGTTGAATCATCGGATAACCAGGGCCTTCTGGACATTGGTTACGATATCGGAGGAACCCAGCCGAGCATCATCAGTGACTTAGTTTCCAGCGGAAAACTCCGTGGGCTTCTAGACGTGCGAGATGGAACGACTCCTTCACTCCAACGAGGGATCGACGCGCTGGCGGGATCAATATTGAATGAGGTGAATCAAATTCATCGCAGGGGATACGGTCTCGATGGCTCCACCGGGCAAGACCTCTTTTCTGGACTATCCGTTACCACCAACGCGCCGATCAAAAATAGTGGGTCTGGCCTGATCAGCAATGGAACAGTGACGGCACCGAGTGTCCTGACCTTCCATGACTATGAGATCAAGTTCAGTGGGGCGAGCGGGTATACGATCGTCGACGCAACGACTGGGACCGGCATCAAAGGCAATTACACAGGAACGGCAATCGTCCCTCCGACCGTCGATGCTCCGTTCAACATTATTGGGGGGGGGAACGATACGTTGGTTGTCTCGGTAGATGGAACAACATCGGGAACCATTACGCTGAGTGGGGTGGCATCCCCAGGCCAACCCTATACCTCAGGCGCAGCACTGGCAGTGGAACTCGAAAGCAAAATCAACGCGG
The DNA here is from genome assembly GCA_963850405.1 of Nitrospirota bacterium. GTDB lineage: Bacteria > Nitrospirota > Nitrospiria > Nitrospirales > Nitrospiraceae > Nitrospira_D. Next base: position 491,721 of record CAWKLH010000026.1, on the reverse strand, counting down.
ACGCCACGCTTGTTGCCGCTGGTCGGCAGGTAGCGGTGGTGTTTGATAGCACGACCAATCGATTGGTGCTGCGGTCAAATTCTGTCGGTGGGACGAGTTTAGTTGATGTGACTGGAGGAACCGCACGGGGGGGGCTCGGGTTATCTGCCGGGACCAGCACTGCCGCATCCGGTACCTATAGTGGTCCACAAACATTTAACATTGATGGGATCTCCGTTACGGTTACTGGAGCGCCAGCTGCCAATGATGTCTTGAGCGTGAACACTCGTGAGAACGCTGCGAGAGATCTGACTGTTGCCCTCTCAGATCCATCCAAGATCGCCCTATCCTCGACGCGCGCTGGGGTTCCTGGGAACAACCAAAATGGACTGGCGCTTGTTGGTCTCCAGTCAAAAGCCGTTGGCGGGCTAGATAAGACGACGTTCTTCGATGCGTATCGCAAGACCGCAACGAACCTCGGAATTGCCTCGCAGGTGGCGAGCCAGCGCCTCGATGCGGAAGAAATTCGGCATGAGCAATTACAGAACTTCCATGCGCAAGTGTCCGGTGTTTCGCTAGATGAAGAGCTCGTCAATCTCCTCAAGTATCAGCGGGCGTTTGAAGCCGCTTCGCGCATGATCGTCGCTGCCGATGAAATGATGTCGACCTTGATCTCGCTTAAACGATAGGCGAAGGAGCATGCTATGCGCGTGACGGAACAACAGGTTTTTGGATTCTTGCTCAACAACTATCAGCGAGCTCGATCCAAAGCGTTAGAGTTGCAGGAGCATCTTGCCACTGGCAAGCAGGTGTTGCAACCTTCCGATGATCCTGGCCGTTTCCACCGGATCGTTGGAGAAAAAACGACCCTGGCAAAACTAGAGCAGTATCTTCGCAATGTGGGGGCGGCAAACACGCGGGTTGACTTAGCGGATACCGCGCTCCAAGGGACTACGACGTCTCTCTCTCGCATTAGACAGCTGGCGGTTCAATATGCGTCCGATACCCATGGCGCGGCGGATCGGGCCACCGGTGGACATGAAATCAAAGAGTTGCTCCAACATCTGCTCCAACTAGGAAACACCGAGTTTGATGAGAACCAACCAGTGTTCGGTGGTACGAGCCGCCACGGGTTCGCTGCGGGATTGGCGCTGACTACGCCTGTTACAGTGACGAATGCCGTCGCAGATACCTTGACGGTCAAGGTCGACGGTGTCACGTCGGGCACGATTGATTTGACCGACAGTACGGAGGCCCTTGATGGTCCAGTCTTAGCGGCACGAGTACAAAGCCGCATCAATACCGATTCAACTCTAATTTCAGCAGGAAAAAGCGTCTCTGTCACCTATGCAGATGGTCGCCTTGCCATTTCTTCCAATTCCGAAGGACCGACTTCGAAAGTAGAAGTGGTGGGGGGGTCGGCTCGGGCTCTGCTTGGGTTCAACGGCGGTAGTGTCGGCGTCGGCACTGCAACTTTTGTGACAACAGTGGCGACAGATTCTGCAGCCACGAACAGTGGAGGGGCGTTGGTCTCGCAAGGGGAAATCGTGAGTGCGAGTGCGATCTCTTTCGATAACTATGCCATAAAATTCACAGGGTCTGGATCTTTCGACATCCTCAATATTTCAGCGCCAGTGACGGTGACCGCCAATCCTTCGAATGCTGGTCGCTTGGGCAGAATTGATGCTGGTATCGTGGATCCTCAGCGGATTACTCTTAACGCGTATGAAGTACAGTTTACTTCAGCGTCACAGTATTCGGTCCTGAATACGGCTACGGGAACGACCATTTCAACTGGGAACTCCTACGTGTCGGGCGGTGCCATCGAATTCGATGGCCTCCGCGTGGTACTTGCAAATGGGCAACAGGGAGGACCTGTTACCGGGGATCGATTCGCGGTCGCAGTTGCTCCGAAATCGGTACTTTCTAATCAGCCATACACCTCAGGCAGTCCGATCGTCTTTGATGGAGTTCAGCTGCACATCACCAACGGCTCTTCAGCGCCGGCTGCGGGAGATCTATTTCGTGTCGTGGCACACACGAAGTATGCAGGAGATTCCGGGAGCCATCTCATTGAAGTGGCGGACGGGGAGGTTATTCCCACCAACGTGCCAGGCGATAGAGCGTTCAGTGGATCCACTGTCAATCTTTTCGATACAGTGCAACGTCTCCTCGCGGCGTTACGAGGAAACTTCAAAGCCGGAATTGTTGAGAGCTTGGGTGATCTTGATCGAGCCATCAGTCAAGTGTCTACAGCGTTGGGCACCATCGGTGCCGTGACGAACCGATTGGAATCGACTTCTGTGGCCTTGCAGGAGTCCAAAGATTTGGCGACAAACCAGCTGTCGTCATTCGAAGACATCGATCTGGCACGAACTATCTCGGATTTGACGCTGCAAGAGTACGCGATTCAGGCGGCGGGTGCCACGCTTGGCCGACTGTTTGATAACTCCCTTCTCAAGCATCTGCGGTGAGTCTGCCTCTCAAGTTTGTCTCACGCATGGCCGATAGTTCAATGTGCCATTGTCCAGCTAGGGATGTCTTTTATGTTAGTGCTCACACGACGACGTGGAGAAGGGGTGACGATTGGTCCCGATATTCGTGTGATCGTCCTTGGTGTGAAGGGTGGACAAGTGAGACTTGGAATCGAAGCTCCATCTACCGTGGCCGTTCATCGAGAAGAAGTGTATGCACGGATTCAGGATGAGAACCGATTGGCCGCGAAGACCCAGGCTGTGCCTTTGGATGCCTTTCGCCGATTAATCCCTCCGAAACAGCGCATTGCCTCATGAGGTTGCATCAGTGAAATGTACGTCGACCCGCTTTGGTTCATTCGAGGTTCGCAGTGAGAGTCTCATCACGTTTCCGTCGGGGGTCCTTGGGTTTCCTGAGCAGCATCGGTATGTGATGTTGGATCATGATGTCGAGGCTCCCATCAAGTGGCTTCAATCGGTTGAAGCGCCTGAGCTGGCCTTTGTCATTCTGGATCCGCTCACGTTTCATTCTGACTATCATGTTGAGGTATCCGCTGATGCGTTGGTAGAGATCAAGGCGCAAGTGGGAGAGGAGTTAGCCATTGCGGTGATCTTGACCATTCCTTCAGATGATCCAGGTCGGATCACTGCGAATCTGCGAGGTCCGCTACTCATCAGTCACAAAACCAAACTGGGCAAGCAGCTGGTCCTTTCCGAGGAGTTTCCTACCAGACACCCGTTGTTTCCCGTCTCCGGATCCCCATCGCCAGAACCAGCGTCGGTTTCTCCCTCTGTTGAATGTAAAGTCTAGCTGATACATGCTTCGACTGTTTTGATGCTCTAGTGGTTCACTGACCTCCTGAAATCGATCGTCCGACCTGAGGTAGCCGCCTGCCGAAGTCCAGAGCGCCTCTCCCCAAGAAAACAGGTTCGCCGTTTCGCTGGGTCTGTGGCGAGCGGGGTGTGTCGTCTCGGAAAAACATATCTGCTATGAACAGGGCGGGGATCGGTGGGCCAGCTCTTGATCAGACATCGAGGGGCATCATGCTATCGGTCTCGATCAGGCAGCTGCCTGATCGATCGGTTGATAGCCCTGCCGGTAGGATTCAAGTACACGAACGAGTCGTGCGACTTCGACTTCGAGCTGCGCGTAGACGGGAGGGGCGTCGTGGAGCGCGTTGAGGCGGCCAACGGCTTCGAGACGACCGGCGGTGAGTGCGACTTCGGAGGCGCAAAGGTTTCCGGCGGTGCCTTTGAAGGTGTGTGCCATCCGCTCGACTGTGATGGAGTCGGCATCGGCTAGCGCCGTTCTAATGTCAGCCAGCATGGTCTGGTAGCGATCAAGAAACAGGCAGACGAGTTGAGCGAATAATTCGCTGTCGCCGCCGATGTTCTGGTACATTTTTGCAGGATCAAAGATTCCTCTGATTGGGTCGGCCGTGGTGGGAATTAGTTTATGCTTGCCGGTCACCACTGCATCCGGTGGCGTGGATATCCAACGAGCGAGGGTGTTGCGTAGTTCGTCTAGTTTGATCGGTTTGGCGAGATAATCATCCATTCCGGTTGCCAAACAGCGCTCACGATCACCCTGCATTGCATTGGCGGTGACCGCAATGATCGGAATATGCGGAGTCGATTGTGGTGACGTGTCTGAATGGTTTGGACCTCCACCGGGCGAGTCATGCGATGCCACCGCCGCTTCATCTTTGCGAATGCATTGAGTTGTCTCAAATCCATCCATAACGGGCATCTGACAATCCATCAGGATGGCGGCATAGTCTCCCTTGGCGAGGGCAGTCAGTGCCTCTTGACCATTTTCGACGACGTCTGGCTGGTAGCCCAGTTTTTCCATCATCCGTACGGCGAGCTTTTGATTGACGATGTTGTCTTCCACGATCAAAATGCGACGATGCTGGACATTCTCTGCGACCGTATGCCGAGTGACGAGTTGAGGCACGACCGAGAGGGTTTGAGCCGTCTGTGACTTTTGGCTCTTGGGCAGACCGAGAACGGTCCGAAGGCAGTCGCGTAATTCATCATGGCGGACGGGTTTCGGCAGGTAGCCCATCGCGCCCGCCTGGCGGGCCTGTTCCGCATGGCCACGCTGCAGCATCGAGGTCATCACGACGAGGCGAATGCCGGATCCAGCCGGGTGACTTTGCAGCTCTCGTGCAAGTTGCAACCCGTCCTTTCCAGGCATGATGACGTCCAAGATCGCGAGATCGTACGGCACTCCCCGCTGCCTCGCCTCCACGATGCGATGCAAAGCCGATTCGGCATCCTCTGCAAGGTCGTCCAGCATTCCCCAACCTGATACCAGATGGTGGAGGATCAAGCGATTCGACTCATTGTCATCGACGATCAAGACACGTTTTCCGGTGAGATCTCCGGTCGGAAGAATTGCGCGTGGAGAATCGACTTGTTTCTGGAGGCGTGCGGTGCACCAGAAGGTGCTACCCTGTCCCTCGGTGCTGCGCACTCCGATCTGTCCACCCATTAATTCCACGAGTTGCTTGGAAATGGACAGGCCAAGGCCGGTGCCGCCATATTTTCTGGTCGTGGAACTGTCTGCCTGCACAAACGGACGGAACAGTTTGTCTTGAGTATTGGGATTGATTCCAATGCCGCTATCCGTGACTTCGAAGCGAATGACGGTCGTGTCGGGGAGATCTTCTTCGAGATAGGCCTGCAGGGTCACCTCGCCCTTGTCCGTAAACTTCACCGCGTTGGCAACCAGATTGGTAAGGATCTGGCGTAGGCGGCCTGGGTCGCCTTTGAGTCCCGTCGGAACCGCGGCGTGTACCAGTCCGGTTAGCTCCAGCCCTTTCGTCTCTGCCCGCTCAGCGAATTGTGCCAACACCTGCTCCACCGTGGTTCTCAGATTGAAGTCGAGGCGTTCCAGTTCCAGCTTCCCTGCCTCGATCTTACTGCATTCGAGTACGTCGTTGATCAACTGCAGCAGGGCTTCGCCGCATTGCCGAATGGTTTCTGCGTAAGACTGCTGTTCGGACGTTAAGGACGTCTCTATCAACAGGCTCGTCATACCGATTACCCCGTTCATGGGGGTGCGCAGTTCATGACTGACGGTCGCGAGAAATGCCGTCTTGACGCGTGCCGATTCTTTCGCCTCCTCCAGCGCTTGGTCTAAGCGGCGGTTGTTCTGGCGCAGTTCATCGGTGGATAGTTGGAGCGCCTGCTGCGTCTTATGGACGCTTGTCATGTCGATGGCATAGCCTCGTACGACGCCATGCGTGGGAACCGGGCAGAAGGTCCATGAAAAACTGGCTTCGGGGAGCACAACGGCTTCATCATGAACGACATAGTTTGTGGCAAGGCAGCGTTGCACGAGGTTCGGAAGGTTCTGCGGGGCGACGTTGGGAAAGCCTTCGAGGTTGTATCCAAAACGCGAGAGCAGGGAGATCATTGCCGGATTGGCATAGAGCAGGCTCATATGCCGGTCCAGTTCGATCATCGGTAAGGGACTTTCCTCAGCAATCGCGGCCAACCGATTGCAATCCTGCTCCAATTCCAGTTCATGCGACACGTCTCGGATGCTGAGAATCAGTACGGTCTTCCCATTGAACGTACCGGGTGCGCAGGTCCATTCTACGGGAACGGGATGGGTTGCTTTCCGCAAGAGAAGATGTTGCGTTACCGAAGTTGGACGGCGGCTTTTTAGTACTCCGTTCAGTTGTGCGGTAATAGTGGTGGTGTCGGATTTGGTGAGTATCGACCACAGGGATGGAAAGGAGCGGACCGTGGAGGAATAAAATCGTGGCCCAAGCAACCGATGACCCTCCCGATTAATGGCCAATACGGTGAGATCAGTATCAAGAATGACGGTGGCCAGCGGAAGCCCTTCGAGAAGATCGAGGCCTGTCGACGCTGTAGGAAGTGACGCGGAAAGACGATGTCCGACGCGTTTTCGTTTGCGTCCAGATGGTTTCATCATGCGGCTCGTGAAAGGCCTTGGTCTAGGTGTATGCCGATATTGACTCGTTCTTTGCTTGGATCTAGGACACGCAGCACCGTTCGGATTGTGTGGTCGGGGGATGGTGTCGCCAGGTCGATGTCAATCGGCGTGGCATACGAGCCTCCTTGCGGGTCGGTCGTGACTTTGACCAGGGGTTTGAGTCGTTGCTGAGGATTGACTCCGATGACGACCGCCTGTTCGCCGGTATTGAGTCTGACGAGGCTTCCGACTGGGTAGACTCCGATGCTTCGGATCAGGAGCTCCACGAGGGATTTTTCAAATAGTCCTTGTTCTCCAGCCAAGAAGAGTTGCCGAACGGCATCGTGTGGAATCATGGCCTGGCGTGTGCCGCGCCGACTCACCATGCCGTCATAAAAATCGACGATGCCGACGATCTGCGCCAGGTGAAAAATCTGATCGTTCCCTAACTTGGCTGGAAATCCACTTCCATTGGAGCGCTCATGATGCTCTCTGACGATGCGTAAGACGTCCTCGTGCAGGCCTGGTTGCTCGGAGAGGAGTGCGACGCCAAGCTTACAATGCTGTTCGAGCAAGGTCTTATCTTGTCCGCTACATTCCTCCCGCTTGCGAACGAGATTACGCGGGAGGCGGACATATCCCGCGTCATGGAGTAACGCGCCCATGCCGATCTGTTCTTGTGCCGGTTGATCCAACCCGCTTTCAACGGCCACCACGAGCGACAAGATGCAGGTGTCGAGTGCATGAGTCGTCAGTGAGCGGTCGAACTGTTTAATTTTCTGAATGGCGAGCTGAGTCGCCATTGCCGCACGATCGTTGAGAACTTGGCCCAACACGTTTGACACGATGGCTTTGGTTGCTTCGGGAGACGGAGGAATGCCACGCTCAAGATCCTCGAAAATGCGCTCAACCGCTTCTTGAGCCTGAGCATAGATCGCCGTGACGGAATGATCCTCAGGTTTAGCTTCCGGCATACGTTCGGGTGTGTGATCTGGAGGAGCGGGGACATCGGCGTTGGGAGGTTGCTGGCTTGCAGCGTGTTGTGTCGTCGCTGAGGGCTCGGATGGGAGGTCGGATCCTTTGCTGGTATCGATGCTCACCATCCTGATCCCATGTTGCTTCATGAGTTGGATGGTCTGCAGGTCTTTGATCAGCCGTTTATGGGAGAGGAAGGGGGTTCGGTACCACGGGACATCCATCTCTGTGATGAACATGCCGGGAATGAGCTGCTCGATCGCGATACGTTTTATTGTCATAAGTCGTCGGACTCCTGGTCAGAAAGGTCTCTGGTCGGACGTGGCGACAGAGGAAAGATCCCACGGGCATTATCGGCGGGGCAGGCCTCGAACTTGATCGTGGTTCCTGCACCATGCCGTATTGTGATTGGTTTGAAGTCACTGCTCACGGCCCAGTGCGCTGAGACTCAAGATCGACCGATGACGTTCCGATAGAGGTTATCAGAGTTGGTTAGTGTCGGGTGATTGTGTTGGAGTGAGGGCTATGAACGACATCGTAGTGTCCGTCCCCCCTGCAGCATCCTTTTTATCAGTCGGACTGGCGCTGAAACTGTCCTTCACGCGTGATCAACAGAAGGTCATGTACGGCACGACGCTTCTTGGATGGAAGGATCATGCGTGGCTTGTCTGCGAATGGCCGCTTCAGCTCGGCTATGACCAGCAGATTGCCGGCGGCACCCCATGCACCGTTAGTTATTTGCATGACGGGAAGTTGGTTGGGTATCGCAGTGAAATACGCGAGCTGATTGCGCTGCCGGTTCCATTGCTCTTTGTCGCATACCCTAAATCGGTGGAAGAGATGCATCTGCGGAAGCACCTCCGTGTATCTGCCAACGAACCGACCTTGATGATGCGAGCGACTCATGACAATCCATCAGGATCCGCGCTGCCTATCACCGACTATTGCGGTGGTCTGTTAAAGGATCTCAGCGAGGGAGGGTGTAGTGTGCTTATGGTTCGAACACCGACCTGGCTTCGACCAGGCACGACTGTGCACATGGAGTTCGAATTGCCAGGCTTGGGGCATATCACCAACCTAACCGGTATCGTGAAGAATAGCGACACGCAGCAGGGTGGGGACATCATCGGTATCGAGTTTCACTTCAATCACCTCGAGTACATTGAATATCGCGGGTGGGGCGGGTCTGTCCGCCAGGCGATCGAACAATGGACGGCACAAAAATCCATCGCCTTACCGCCCTTGTGACAACTGGCACTCCCATCCTTCCTGAGAACATTCTTTCCATACCGATCGGTAAAGTTTTCCTACTCCTTGCCATTCGAGAATCGCAATCCTGGCTTTATGCCGGAAATCCAGACGATTACAGTGGCATGTATTTTGAATGTAGTTGTTTCAGCTGCTCAAAGCTAAAAAAGTTGGAGTGAACGCCATGGATGGCCTCAGCTCAATGCAACCAACACTCAATCCGCGATGGTGTCTTGCATACGACACGATCGACCGTCACGATATCGATCGCTTGGTTGAGTGGCTTCAGACATATCCACGCCTCACGAAAGGGCCAATCACACTCGACTTTGAGTCGCGTTGGTCGACCTGGCTGGCTCGATCGCATTCTATATTCTGTAACTCCGGATCTTCGGCCAATCTCCTGATGTACTACGCGCTGCTTGCCTCCGGTCGTTTGCGCAACAAGAAGGTGATTGTTCCCAGCGTGGGATGGGTCACCTCGATTGCGCCGGCCATCCAATTTGGCTTTGAACCCATCATGTGCGAGGCCGACCCCGAGACGTTCGGGCTGGATTTGAACCATCTTGAAGCGCTTCTGAAGCAGCATCAGGCTCAGACAGTCATGCTCGTTCAAGTACTGGGCGTTCCGCACAAGATGCGGGAGGTGTTCGCGCTGAAGGATCGGTATGGGTTTATCTTGATGGAGGATGCTTGTGCCGCCATCGGAGCTAGCTACGATGGCCGTAAGGTCGGCTCGTTCGGAGATCTGGCGAGTTTCTCGTTCTACTTTGGCCACCAAATGTCGACGATCGAAGGGGGCATGGTTTCCACGAACGATAAAGCGCTCGCGGATCTTCTTCTAATGCTTCGTAGCCATGGGTGGAGTAAGGATCTTGATTCCACAACGCATCATGCACTGGTCACGGAACACCTGATCGATGATTTTCATTCCCCCTTTGTATTCTATGAGCCTGGGTTCAATCTTCGGTCGACCGATCTCAACGCTTTTCTGGGAATCAGCCAGCTCGAAAAACTGGATTGGATGACGGAGCAACGGCGACGCAACCATACCCAGTATCTCGAACGTCTGGGCGCACACTTCTATGTGCAACGGTCTCCGGCTGGCAGTCAGGTGGCAAGTATTTCAGTCGGGTTGATCGCCGATTCAAGGGAACAGCGACGGCGCATTGTGAAAAACCTCGCCCAGCATGGCATTGAAACCCGTATTTTCTCAGCCGGCAATCTAGGGCTTCATCCCTTCTGGACCAGCCGGTATGGAGTGACCAGTTTTCCCGTCGCTGATCGGATCCATCATTGCGGATTCTTTCTACCTAACCACGCGGGGTTGACCGCAGATGATATTGCCGCCATTTCCCAAGCGGTCATGGAGGTTGCATGACAGGCCCGTTGTTGGTGACCGGAGGGTCAGGGCTGTTAGGGTCGGCTGTGAGGGAGTTGCATCCTGGGGCTGTGTTTGTGACTAGCGCGGATGGCGATCTTCGCCGTTTAGATGTAGCGAAGGCGTTGCTCGAAGAAGTCCGCCCGAGCAAGCTCCTCCATCTTGCAGGTTTAGTTGGGGGCGTGAAAACTAACGCCGCGCAAAACACTCGATTTTTTGAGGACAATGCGCTCATCAACGTGTCCGTATTGGCGGCTGCCCGTGAACTTCGGATCCCAAGAGTGGTGAGCATCCTCTCAAGCTGTGCCTTCCCAATGTTTGCAGATCGGGCCACAAGCGAAGACGACCTTCAGACGGGCCTCCTCTACGACGGGAATGCAGGGTACGGCCACGCCAAACGCATGCTGGATCTCCATACGCGACTGGTGGCGAAGGACGAAGGGTTGGCCTGGACGACACTGACGCCGGTTACCATGTACGGACCTCATGATTCTTTTGATTCTGAGCATTCGCATGTCGTTGGATCGTTGATCCAGCGCTGTTGGAATGCCAAAACTATGGGAACTCCGTACGTCGTGTGGGGAAGCGGCCGGGCGGTTCGGCAATTTGTCTTTGTGCGGGATGTCGCGCGTGTGGCGCTGGATGCCATCGAGCGCGATCTTGAACCCACGACCACGATCATCGCGCCGGACCCAGGCATAACAATCCGATCGCTTGCCGAGACCATTGCGGTCATCATGGACTACACAGGGCCGATCTGCTTTGATCACAATCAACCAGAGGGCGTGTTGATCAAGCGGCTACAGAGCACGTGTTTCACGTCGCGATTTCCAGCATTTCAGTTTACCGCTCTCAGAACCGGGTTGGCAGAGACTATACGTTCGTTCGCACAACAGGTGTCCTCAGCCGAAGCAGTGGGAGTGAACCCATTGTGTGAGGCACGTGCTGATTAGGGGATGATTCACGTATGACCACTGCATCTGTACATGTGCTTGTCACCGGAGGTGCTGGCTACATCGGGTCAGTTCTCTCCAGGGAACTCCTTGACCGAGGCTATCGCGTCACCGTGCTCGACAATTTCATGTACCGACAGAACAGCCTGTTGGATTGCTGCTCCTCCGATGCGTTTCGTGTGGTACGTGGTGATTGTCGCGATGAGCGCATCATGACAGATCTACTGCGCGATGCCGACATCATTATTCCTCTCGCGGCTTTGGTCGGCGCTCCGCTTTGTGATCGAGACAGAATCGGTGCGTATACCGTCAATCTAGAAGCTGTGCAGATGTTGTGCAAGCTCTCGTCGTTGAACCAACGCATCGTGTTTCCCGTCACCAACAGCGGTTATGGGATTGGACGACCGGGCGTTCCCTGTACCGAAGAATCTCCATTACGGCCGATCAGCCTGTATGGCGAGACGAAGGTGAAGGCTGAACAAGCCGTGCTGGATCGTGGAAATGCGGTGACACTTCGGCTGGCGACTGTGTTTGGAGCCTCGCCCAGGATGCGGATGGATCTGCTGGTCAACGATTTTGTGTGGCGTGCCGTCCATGATCGTGCCGTGGTGGTGTTCGAGGGACAGTGCAAGCGCAACTATATCCATATCCGAGATGTCGTGAAGGCCTTTCTCCATTCCATCGAACAGTTTGAGTCGATGAAAACTCGGCCATACAACGTCGGCTTGGATGACGCAAATCTGTCCAAGCTTGAACTGTGTGGCGAAATCCAGCGTATTGTGCCGACATTCGTGTTCTTTGAAGCTCCTATTGGGGAAGACCCCGACAAACGGGACTACATTGTCTCGAATAAACGCATTCTCTCGACAGGGTACCGGCCCGAGTGGTCGCTCGGGCAAGGCATCCGGGAATTGGTTAAGTGTTACACCATCGTGAGTGGGACGAGCTTCGGCAACGTATAACTGGACTGGAGTGTCTGGATGATCATCAGCCGCACGCCGTTTCGTATTTCGTTCTTTGGCGGGGGGACAGATTACCCGGTCTGGTTTCGTGAGCACGGTGGGGCGGTCTTAGCCACAACCATTGATAAGTACTGCTATATCAGCTGCCGATACCTCCCGCCATTTTTTGAGCATACAACACGTATTGCTTACTCCCGCATCGAAGTAGCCAAGTCCAATCGTGACATTGAGCATCCGGCTGTGCGGGGTGTGCTCCAGTATTTGAATGTCGATGAGGGATTGGAGATCCATCACGATGGAGATTTACCGGCGCGCACTGGCCTGGGCTCAAGTTCGTCGTTCACCGTCGGGTTGCTTCATTCGTTGTATGCCTTGCGGCACCGTATGCCGAGCAAGGCGGAATTGGCCCGTGCCGCCATTCACATTGAACAGGATGTACTGCAAGAAGCCGTCGGGTGCCAAGATCAGGTTATGGCTGCACATGGGGGCTTGTGTCGCGTCAACTTTTTTCAGAACGGGGAAATCGGCTACACCCCCATCGTGATGAACCCGGAACGCCTCGCCCAGTTTCAGGATCACCTGCTGTTGTACTTCACCGGGTTTTCTCGCACTGCCTCAGAGATCGCCAGGGAACAGATTGAGCGCACCAAACAGCGGAGGGTAGAACTCTTCGCCATGCTGCAATTGGTGCAAGAGGGGGTCTCCGTGCTCGTCGGAGAGCGAGATCTTTCCGAGTTTGGTGAACTGTTGCACGAGGCCTGGATGGTCAAGCGTAGCCTGACGTCAAAAATTACCACCCCGATGATTGACGAGATCTATGAGGCGGCCCAACGCGCTGGAGCGTTGGGAGGAAAGTTGTTAGGAGCCGGTGGGGGAGGCTTCATGCTGTTATTTGCGAAACCGGAAATTCATGGACAGATCAGAGCAGCGTTGCCGGGTTTGCTGGAAGTGCCGTTCCGCTTCGAAGCACTTGGCAGTCAGATCGTGTTTTATCAACAAGAAACCCCGTTGAATCGGGAGGTGTCGTGGCAGGATGAGCGGGACACCCTCCCTTCTCAGCGATCGACTCCGATGGGCAAGGTGGCATGAACGCCAATCTCACAGACGTTCCCGACCTTCTCGTTCTTTGTGGGGGGCAGGGAACTCGGCTGCGCTCGGTCCTGAGCGACCGGCCAAAACCACTGGCGATGATCGGATCTCGACCATTCATTGAATTCGTGATCACTCCGTTCGTGCGCCAAGGCATCAGACGTGTCGTTCTATGCACCGGACATTTGGGGTGTCAGTTCGAGGAGTGGTTTGCGGATCATTCAGGCACCTTCGAGCTCATTTTGTCCCAGGAAGCCACGCCCTTAGGAACGGCCGGAGCCATACGTCATGCCCTCCAGCGGATCACGAGCGATACCGTTATCGTCGCCAACGGAGATTCTGTCTGCGATATCGATCTGCGCAAGTTGCTGGCGTGCCATACTGAAAAAAAATCCAGAGCCACTCTAGCGCTGACCAATACAGACTGTCGCAACGATGTCGGTATCGTTACCATGGATGCTCAGGATCGCATCACAGCGTTCCGTGAAAAGGAACCGAGCCGATCGGTGGGTTTTCACAATGCCGGCATCTATGTGTTCGACCGATCCCTCATTGAGCTGATTCCAACGACTCGCCCCTGTTCTCTTGAAACCGACTGGCTTCCCGCCCTGATTCCGTTGGGAGTCTATGGATGTATCAACCAGGGGGCCCTGTATGACATTGGGACGCCGGAGCGTCTTACAGAATTCCGGGCAATCGCGCGATCTGACAATGCCTTCCAAGAGATCTGCTCTTCCACTCGGTTGGTGATGCGTGCATGAGGGCATGATGACGACAACTGAATGGATGCCGGTGCTCCCATTTTCGGAACGCGCTGAACGCCTAATCGGTCAGGAGATGTTCAAGGTCATGGATCGCGCCCAAGCGCTCGAACGAGAGGGCCATACGATCTGCCATCTTGAACTCGGAAATCCAAGAATGCCTCCGCCTCGTGAAATTATGGAGGCCACCCTTCAGGCCATCCAGGCCAAGCAGGTGGGCTACGCACCCATGGCCGGAATACGGGAGCTGCGCGATGCGATCGCGCAGCGGATCTCGATGAAAACTGGTTGTCTGATCGGTAGTGATTCCGTAGCGATCAGCCCCGCTAATCTGCTCATTAGTCAATTTCTTGAACTGACGTGCAACCCCGGGGATCGAGTTGTATTGTTTGTCCCCGCGTTTCCATCCTACTGGGCGGCGACCGCCCATATCGGACTTCGTGTAACACCGGTGTCACTGTCTCAGCATAACGGATTTCATCTGGAGGAGTCGCAGATCAACGCTGCCATCGCGGCGCGGCCGAAGGCGATTATCGTCAACTCTGCGAACAATCCGACTGGAGCAGTCTATGCCCAATCCATGTTGTCGTTACTGGCGCGGCGGTGTGAAGAAGAACATATCTGGCTACTGAGCGATGAGACCTACGCCGAGCTCGCGTTTGGATGGCAGTTTTTCAGCCTTGCTGCACGTGAATTGTCGCAGGTGGTGGTGATGTCCTCATTCTCGAAAGTGTTCTCCATTCCGGGCTATCGCGTCGGTTTTGCCCTGGCGCATCCAGCCGTGGTGGAAAAACTGGCATTGTCTACCTCCACCCTCATCTCCTGTCTTCCTATATTTACTCAGGTAGGTTGTCTTGCCGGTTTGTCGGTGCTTGATCAGTATGCGGAGGTCATCAGGGCGCAATGCCGACGTGTCACAAGCGCCTGTGCCGAAATGATTAACCGTTCGGGCATCATTCGCTGTGCTGTCCCGGAATCAGGCTTCTATTTGTTCCTGGATATCGGCCGGACCGGTCTCGACGACATCACCTTCTGCAAGCGTCTTCTTGAAGAACGTCACACAGCTGTGACCCCTGGCCGTAGTTTTGGAGTCAGTTGCGATTCGTTTGTCCGTATCGCGACCTGTGGACAGGAAGACGATGTCATGGCAGGTACGCGGCGAGTCGTGGAATTGGCTGGTGAGTTGGGAGGTCGTTGTGTCAAAGCCGCATGACGTGCTCTTCGTGGCACCTCCGAGCCGAATCCAGGTCTATCAAAATCTCGGCAAGGACCTGGCTGCGATCGAGCCACCGGTATGGGCTGGGCTCCTGGCCACCTTCATCCGCGGGCGGGGCTACGAAGCTGCGATTTTGGATGCGGAAGCCTCCGGCTTCGATCATCAGCAGACCGCGGAGGCGATCGCCGCAGCAGATCCCGCTCTCGCGGTGTTCGTGATGTATGGACAACAACCGTCTGCTTCCACACAATGTATGCCGGCGGGCCGGCTTGTCTGCGAACGACTCAACGAGCTCGCCGACATTCCAACGTTGGTCATTGGCACCCATCCCTCGGCGCTCCCGAAACGGACGTTAGAGGAAGAGCCTTATACCTATGTCTGCCAGGGTGAGGGCCCGCATACGGTCCTTGGATTGATCGAGGTCCTGCTCGGGAAGGGCCGTCGACTGAGAGATGTGCCTGGGTTGTGGTATGTCGATGAAGGTCGGCCGACTTCTACTCCCGTCGCGCCGCCAATCGCAGACCTCGACGGCACGCTCCCAGGCCAAGCCTGGGAGATTCTGGACATGGGGCAGTACCGGGCCCACAACTGGCATTGTTTTCATCATTTGGATTCCCGCAGCCCCTACGCTTCGTTACAGACCAGCCTGGGCTGTCCGTTCAAGTGTTCCTTCTGTTGCATCAATGCGCCCTTTGAGACGCCGATGTTGCGGACCTGGAGCCCGGACAACGTGATCGGGCAGATCGACCGCCTGGTCAACGAGTATGGGGTGACGAACATCAAAATTCCAGACGAGATGTTCGTCTTGAATCGCCGGCATGTACTCGGCATCTGTGAGCGGATCATCGAGCGCGGGTATCAGCTTAATCTTTGGGCCTATGCCCGGGTAGACACAGTGCAGGAGCAGGTTCTCGAACGTCTCAAAGCCGCCGGTTTCAACTGGCTTGGATTGGGTATTGAGTCCGGCAGCCAACACGTACGAGACGGTGTCGAAAAGGGCCGGTTTGGCGAGCAAGAAATCTTTTCGACTATCAGGAAGATTCAGTCGCACGGCATCCATGTGGCCGCCAATTATATCTTTGGTCTGCCGGACGACGATCTTGAGAGTATGCGCGCCACTCTGGATCTGGCGCTTGAATTGAATACGGAGTGGGCCAATTTTTATTGCGCGATGGCGTATCCGGGCTCGCCGCTCTACGACTTGGCCAAACAGAAACATTGGCCCTTGCCGGATGATATCGGAGGACCGGGCTGGATCGGCTATTCACAGCATGCGTATGACTGTCTGCCGTTGCCAACAGAGAACCTTCAGGCCACGCAAGTCCTGGATTTTCGGGATAGGGCTTTCCAGGAGTATTTCACGAATGCCGGGTACCTAGCGATGATGCAACGAACCTTCGGCTCTACGGCGGTCCAGCACGTGCTTGACATGTGCGCCCGTAAGGTTCGGCGCCGTCACCATGAGGCGGTCGCTCCGGCGGTCTCATGATTTGAGGAGGAGAACAGCATGATCAAAGTCGCAGATTTTCTTATTCAACGCTTAGCTGAGCGGGGCATCGACAAGATATTCGTTGTCTATGGCGCGGCCAACGGCGATCTCATTGATGCGTTTACCAGGACTGCCGCAACTGAATACGTCGCGGTTATGCACGAGCAGGCTGGCGGATTTGCTGCAGAAGGCTACGCCAAGGTGAAGGGCATTCCTGGGGTCGCCATCGCGACCAGCGGTCCGGGCGGGATGAATCTCCTCACATCGATGGGGAACTGTTTTTACGATTCGATTCCGTGCGTCTTTCTCACCGGACAAATCAACTCACGGTTTCTGCGTCCAGATCCCACGATTAGACAGGTTGGATTTCAAGAAACGGATATTGTGGCGATGGCGGCTCCCGTGACCAAATACGCCAAGATGATTGTGAAGCCTGAAGATATCCGCTACGAGTTGGAAAAGGCCCTGTGGTTGTGTCAGAGCGGGAGACCGGGGCCAGTGTTACTTGATATTCCACTCGATGTTCAGAAGACAACAGTCGACGCCAAGCAACTCATCGGATTCGATATTCCGGCCACGGCAGCGTTCGATCTGGGCGTGGTGGATGCGCAGATCGAACGGTTACTCAACGATCTGCGGTCGGCGGAGAGACCCGTTATCCTGGTGGGCGGTGGTGTGCGCCTCGCTGACGCGCAGGACGATGTGCGGGAATTGGGACGTCAGCTGAAGATTCCCTGTTTCCCGACCTGGAATGCTCTGGACGTCATCACCTCCGACTATGAGTGGTACGGAGGCCGTGTCGGGACTTACGGAGGGGCTGGGCGCAACTTTGGCATTCAAAACAGCGATCTGCTCCTGTCCATTGGAAGCCGAATTTCAGGACGCATCACCGGCGGCAACGTCCAGAGCTTTGCACGAACAGCTAAAAAGTATCTCGTTGAGATTGATCCGGCCATGGTGCAGCGGAAGTTCCAGCAGGTCCCATTCGACATCAATATTCTCTGCGATGCAAAAGTCTTCACTCGTCGGCTCCTGGCCGCGTTGGAACGATCCCCAAAGTCGATGCCGGATCGTACCGGCTGGGCGGAACGGGTGATGGAATGGAAACGCAAGTACGATCCTGTCCGTTCGGAGTTCTTCGCGCAAAGAGAACAGGTGCATCCCTACGCCTTCATGCGGCGTCTGTCTGAAAAAATGGGTGCGAACGACATTCTGGTCGGCGACTGCGGCGGCAACATCGTCGTCAGTAACCACGCGTTCGAAACGAAGTATGGTCAGCGGAACTTGACAAATAACGGCAACTCTCCCATGGGCTTTTCATTCGCAGGCGCCATGGGGGCCTGGTTTGCCGATCCATCCAAACAGGTGGTGTGTACGATCGGCGACGGTGGATTCAATATGAATCCTCAAGAGATGCAGACCTTCGTGAACTATGGTGTGAAGGTCAAGACGTTCATACTGAACAATCATATCTATGGGATTACGAAGGCCTATCAAGAAACAAACTTTCAGGGCCGTGCGGAGGCCTGTGGGCCGAAGGGCTATCGTCCACCAAACTTTGTCAAGTTGGCACAGGCCTATGGCGTCAAAACCGTGACCATCGTCAACCATGCGGAGATGGACGTCAAGATCGACGAAGTGTTGCGTCACGATGGGCCTGTCGTGTGCGATGTCGACATGGATGAGTACCACACCTATGAACCAAGAATCTTCGGATGGAAGACGCCGATCGAAGATATGTATCCCTATCTGCCGCGCGAGGAGTTCAAGGAGAACATGCTGATTGACCCGGCGGAGGGGTGGATGAGTCCAGAGTATCCGGACATCGTTCAGCGCGATCCCTCAAGCCAACCGTAAAAGGCGGAGATGAATGATATGGAGCATGTGACAGAACGAATGGACTCAGCCTATTACGAATTTTGCCGCGAACGGCGCCGCCCGTATTTTGGTCGGCATATGTGGGCGTCACAAGGTCTGCCCCTGCGCCACGTGGTCATGCAGGAGCTTGTCCGGTTACAAGCCTCTCAACGACCTGGTCGCCCACTTCGTATTCTTGAGGTGGGTTCTTGGGCCGGTGGTTCTGCCATCACCTGGGCTGAAGCGGTAAAGCGATATGCTGGGGGTGGACAGGTGTTCTGTGTCGATCCGTGGAAGCCCTACTTCAAGATGGTCGATCGCCCGGACGTCCCGGTGTACCGTCGCATGGCTGACGCGCTTGAGCAGGACACGATTTACGATTTGTTCGTACACAACGTGGGTGCAGCAGGCCATGCCGACGTCGTGACGCCGCTGCGAGGACAGAGCACTGAACTGCTTCCGACATTGCCGCGGGAAGATTTCGATATCGTATTCGTGGACGGCGACCATTCATATAGGGCTGTGCAGGCAGACTTGAAGGCGGCGATGGAGCTGGTGCGAGACGGGGGCATTCTCTGCGGAGATGATCTAGAACTGCAGTTATCCGAGATCGATGAAGCCTATGCTAGGACTGCCGTCGAGGCCGACTATATTCAGGATCCCCGTTCGTGGAAAGAGTTTCACCCCGGAGTCACTCTTGCGGTTGGTGAGCTGTTGGGGACGGTTTCCAGTATCGTGGGCTGCTGGGCGGCGCGAAGAATGGGTGGCCAATGGAAGGCCGTATCCATGTCGGAGATCAGGCCGATACCAGAGAATATTCCTCGACACCTCCAACCGTACAATCCTGGATCCGATCCTGAATTTCGTCAGTGGGCTTTGGAACGGGAATCCATCGATAGGGTAGGTGGGCACGATCGATCGTCCACCGGTGAGGCTTTCTCACCATCCCACAACGGGCGCGGAGAAAAAAGAACGAAGGCACTGCTGGTTCAGCTGGATTTTCAAACCTGGTCGACGGCGCGTCCCTGGTCGTACTGCGCCGCCTCCGGAGTTCAAGAAGGTCTTGCGGCCAACGGTGTCGAATGTACGACCATTCCCGCCATCGCGGAACATCCGTGCTCAACACCGGCTTCATGGCTCTATCACGCCAAAACGTTTTTGTCTGGTCAGCAATTCGATCAAGTGTGGGTATGGCTGATCCATACCTCCTTAGATGAGGCCACGATGAAGTGGTTGTCAAAGCTCGCTCCCGTTCGTGTCGGGGTGCTGATGGAATCGCTTCGGTACGACGCGGAAGACTATGTGTGGGCCCCGCAACTGAAGAGTCGTCGCAAGTTGCTGGATATTCAGATGCCCTATCTGACTCATGTCTTGGTTCCCGATGAGCAGGATGTGGCGGAACTTACTGCCAGCGGCCACGTAAAGGCCTTGTGGTGGCCGGCTATGGTGCCAGAGCGCTTCATAGTGTCATCGATTGCAGCCCCGACCCAAGGCAACGCAGTGTTTCATGGGACTCCATATGGTCGTCGACAGAGCTGGACGACGCACCCATTCTTGCAACAGCACTTGCACTGTGCCAGAGCAGACCAGCCACCGACGAAGAACCAACAGCTCTTCGATCAGCTGCAGCGCACGGTTGCGGAATATCTGCAGTCCGGCCAGCCGGTGATGTCTCAAGTGATGCGAGAGCATGCTGAGTCTCTCCAGAGAATTCGTATGGCAGAATTCTCCGAGTGGATGAGCCAGCTCTCGCAATGGCCGGCGATTGTCAATCTGCCGAGCCTTGCCAAATTCTATGGTGGTCGTGTGATGGAAGGGATGGCCGCTGGGCGGCCCGTGATCTCATGGCATGTGCCAAGCCACCCGCACAATCTAGCGCTCTTTGAGCCTGACAAGGAGATCTTGTTATTCAACCCCGACGATCCCACCTCGTTAGCGGCGCAGATCGATCGCCTTAGGCGTGACCCGAAGTACGCGGCCTCCGTGGCGTGCAATGGTCAAGACCGAGTCCGTCGCTACCATACAGCCGAGCGGCGTCTGAGGGAAACCTTGTGTTGGCTACGCGATGGGATTGAACCTTCCTACGAAATCGAGACAACACAATGCTCGCCCATCCCAGCCCAAAGGGAGTTGACATCAACGGCGGTGGCACACAAGACCCAGGACGAGTTCTACGTTGACCTTTTCGTGAAGAAACCGCACTGGTCCAAGCCGGAGCCCAATTCCGACGAAGCCGCACGCTGGAGCAAGATTGCGGCCTTTTTGGAGTACATCCTGCGCCGTGGACGGCAACCGGAGCCGAACAAACAGCTCAGAATGTTGGATGTTGGGTGTGGTCGAGGCTGGCTGACCAATCTCGCCACAATGTACGGGACCTGTGAAGGCATCGAGCCGGTTGCCGGCGTCGTCGAGCACGCGCGCAAGCTGTTCCCTCACCTCAGGTTCGAAGCGGGCATGGCGGATAGTGTCTTGACCCGTTCAGATTTTGCTCCCTATGACGTGGTGCTTACGTCCGAAGTCATCGAGCATGTCCCGCATGGACAAAAGGAAAATTTTCTGGCGCAGCTAGCCCAGCTCCTCAAGCCTGAGGGCTATCTCATTCTCACGACTCCGCGGGGCGAAATGTGGGAACAGTGGAAGACGATTGCGCCGCCGAATCAGCCGGTTGAAGACTGGGTTACCGAAGAGCAACTACGCACATTGCTTACAGGAGAGGGGTTCACAGAATCGGGGCTTGAGCGCATTCATGTCGAAGTACCGAATCTTCGGTACCTACCGGCTCCGACCCCGGCCGACGTACGTTCCATGAATCTGATCCCGATCTATCAAGTGTGGGCTTGCCAGCGAACCGCCGACCCAGCGGCCATTCCTTTTACACGCGTTCCGAAAGTGTCCGTCATCGTGCCGACATACAACCGACCGGAGCGTCTGAGGACAGCGCTCGCCAGTCTGGCCGCGCAAACATATCAGGACTTCGAAGTAATCGTGGTGAACGACTTCGGCTGCGAGGTGGAGTCCATCATCGCCGCCTGCGCTGATCGATCTCGCATTACAACTATCTGCCATGATCGAAACCGTGGGTTGGCCGCAGCGCGCAACAGCGGACTGCGCGTGGCGAAGGGCACTTATGTGGCCTATCTTGACGATGATGACCGGTATCTCTCGAATCATCTGGAAACGCTCGTTGCGTATCTCGATCGCCACGAATGCAGCGTGGCCTACACCGATGCGTGGCGCGTGCATGAACGGCAGATCGACGGCCAGTACGTCGAGACCGCTCGCGATGTGCCGTACTCGAATGAGTTTAGTCCGGCCGATCTCCTGGTCAGTAACTATTTTCCCGTGTTGTGCGTCATGCATGCGCGGCAATGTTTGGACGACGTGGGTTACTTCGACGAGTCGCTGTTCGCGCACGAGGATTGGGATCTTTGGATCAGAATGGCGACCCGGTTTCCGTTCAAGCACCTGCCTGTGACGACGGCGGAGTTCACCTGGCGGAGCGACGGTAGTTCCATGACAAGCGGGACCAGGGATACCTATCGGCGCACAACCGAGATCATCTATCGCAAGTATGCGCCCTACGCAGAACTCATTGCCGGTGTACGGGAGGGCCAGCAGCGCCATCTCCAACAGTTCCATGCCGAAGCGTCCGCGAAGTCTTACGTCTGCTCTATCATCATTCCGGTGTGGAATCGATGTGATCTAACTCGTCAGTGTATCGAAGCTCTGGCCAAGACGACCGATGATGTCTCATGGGAGCTGATTGTGGTCGATAACCACTCGACCGATGACACCGCGTCCTTCCTCTCGACACTCGGCGGTGATGTTCAAATAATCACCAACGAGGAGAATCTTGGATTCGCAAAAGCCTGTAACCAAGGAGCACGGGCAGCGCATGGCAAGTATCTGGTGTTCTTGAACAATGACACGGTTCCACAGCCGCAGTGGCTCAACCCGTTAGTGAGCGAGGTAGAGGAGCATCAGGAAGTGGGTGTGGTGGGCAGCAAGCTGCTCTTCGCGGACGGCTCTGTCCAGCATGCCGGCGTGGTGTTCATGCGGTCACATCTGAGTCCCTACCATATCTATCAGGCAGCTTCTAGTACCATTCCCGCAGTGAATCAGCGGCGCGAATTCCAGGCGGTCACGGCGGCCTGTATGCTAATTCGTCGAGAAGTCTTTGGGGAAGTGCAGGGTTTTGACGAAAGTTTTATCAATGGGTTTGAAGACGTGGACCTCTGTTTGAAAATTCGAGAGAAGGGTTACTATGTGATCTACCAACCACGTAGCGTTGTGCATCACTTGGAAAGCCAGACTTCCGGTCGAAAAGACCGTGATGAGTACAACAGCCGACTACTGAAGGAGCGATGGGGCACCCATTGGTGGCTGGGGGATGAAGATCTTCACTATTACCAGGATGGATTCAAATTGGTGGGCGGTGTTCAGGATGTAAAATTTGCGACGCAATTGAAGCCCCTGAATGATGTCTATGATCGTGCTACCTGGGTCCATGTCGCAGCGACGCAAGCGGCTGCGCTGAAGAAAGATTGGGATTCTGTAAAGCGTGAACTCCGGTTGGCGGACAGTTGGCCGAACGACCGATTTGTGTTGTCCTGGGGGGCAATGGTGGCCGAGCGTCTCCAAGAACCAATCAGTCGGACCATGTTTCTCTCGCGCTATTTGGCGTTGGTCGATGCGCCAGCTGAGCGGGTCGCGCTGATCCGAGCCTTGCTGGAACAGAAGGATTTGGTGGGGGCAGAGGAACAGCTCAGGATCTTACTCGCGTCTTCCCCGAATCATGCAGAAGGACTGTTACTGAGAGGCATTCTGTGCATGCAGCGGGAACAGTACGAGCAAGCGGAGACGGCCTTTGGTTCGGCGATGCGAGAGGGAGCCGATCGCAAGAAATGTCTTATGGGAATGGGAATGGCCGCAATGGGACGAGCCTACACACAGGGAGCCTGGGAGCAGTTTCTCCACGTGTTAGAGGAGTATCCAGACGATGCTGAGGCCATTCATTGGCTCTTACGCGCCGGTACGGCACAAAACCGCTGGGATGAGCTGAGCCGGCATTTATGCAAGTATCTGGTGCGCAATCCGGCCGACTTGGCGATCCGTTTTGCACTGGCCGGTGCGTTGGTTCGAGGAGAGCAAATCGAGGCGGCAAGCCTGGAATACGAAACGCTTCGTGCGCTCGCACCGACGTTCGATGGTTTGAACGAACTCGGTCAAGCCATCACAAGAAAACAAGCCGTGTCCACAATGGAAGCCGCGCACTCTTGAATTGACTCAGCGTGCCGTTTGCCCTGGATGTCTCGAAGACGGCTCCGAAGATTTCCTTCACTGGTTTCGGGCGAACTGAAGATAAGAAGGAATGCCACGCGCACTTGTCATACAACTGGCCCGATTGGGAGATCTGGTGCAATCGCTGCCGGCCATTACGCAGCTCCGCGTCCGTCATCCCGAGACGCAATTGGATCTGCTCTGCCCGTCTCATCTTGCTGAGGTGGGACGTCTGCTGCCTGGCATTGAGAAGGTCCTCGAGTGGGATGGAGCGGCCTGGCAGCGCCGGGCAATGGCCGCCCAGCAGAACTTACAAGCGGAGCATCTCGTCGAGGTCGAAACGACCTTGATGGCGTTGGCGCCGGACCGGTACGACTGTGCCTATGTCCTCAATCAACATCGTCGGGCGCTGGTGGCCGGCTCCTTACTGGCTCGAGAGGTGAAAGGACCATTGCTGCATGGGCCGCTCGGCGAGGCGCTGACACCTTGGGCTGCCTACGTACGCGATGTGGCGCAGCGGCGTCTAGGGCAACGTGTGCACTTGGCTGATGCCTTCTGCGGGCTCTGTGGAGTTTCTCCACCAAGGCATGTCACTCCCTTTGATCCTCCCGCTGTCCGATTGCCTGACGATTTGGAACCGATCGGCAAACATGGTGATCCGTGGATCGCGCTTATCGTGGGAGCAGGGGAGACCGAGCGGTGTGTGCCCACGGAGGTCTGGCGCCGGTGGATCACCTCATTTCTTGCGTCCACGCCGCAGGGACGTGTCGTCCTTGTCGGAACAGAGCGCGAACGAGCCGCAGAGATTCAATCGCCGCTGCCTCCATCGGCTCTGGGTCGGATTTGGGATACGACAGGTCGCACGTCGCTGTCGCAGCTTGCGGCCATTCTCGTTCGCTGCCATCGAGTCGTCGGTTCGGATACAGGTCCTCTGCATCTCGCTGCGGCGCTCGGCAGGCCGGTGATCGGTTGGTATTTTGCGCGGGCACGGGTCCATGAAACGGGACCGTATGGAACGAACCATTGGGTGTGGCAAGCGGAGCAAGGAGATGTGAACGAACGGGGGTTGCTCGCGCCATGCCAATGGCCGGTCGATGAGACCATCTCGCTTCTGTCTCATCAAGTTCCCACATCCACAGAGAATTGGTCCTTGTGGGCAAGTTACCGGGATGAGTTGGGAGCCTACTATATCGAGGCAGGGCATGAAGCGATCGCGCCGCTTCAGCGAGCGCAGATCTGGCAGGAACTACAGCCGTCTCCGGTGTGACAAGAGGTTTCGGTGGAGCATCTGAATCAAAACATAGAACGCCTTCATCACTCCTCTTCGGCTCTTATTCGTGCCGTCAAGGAAAGTTCCGGTGGGGTTCTCTCGGTTGTGCCATCACGCGAAGGCTCTCCTTCGGCCATGTACCAAGGGCAATGGGTCCATAGCGCCTACGACCCCAAGAAAGAGGCCAGATCCTGGGCTGAACAACAAGTCAAGGAATGGAAAACTGGAGAGTGGGGTGTTGTTCTCGGCGTCGGGCTGCTCTATCACGTGGAGGCACTGGCGCTTGTGAAACCCCACGATTCTCGCCTAGCAGTCGTGGTCCCTGATGTCGCGGTCTTCAAAGATGCGCTTGGCGCTCGCTCTCTTGGAGCATGGCTCAATACGGTTCAGTGGATGATCGGCACACCGGAGGAAATGGCCGAGCAGCTGGCGTCAGAATCGGCACCCCTGCGGTTCTTTACATACGGGCCGGCCGCGCGACTGCATACCGAAGAGCATCAGCGACTTGAGACGAGCCTGCGCCGACTCGTGGCCAGCAAAGCAGGAGGGCGGTTGCATGTTGCAGTGGTTGGCCCGATCTATGGGGGATCCTTACCGATTGCTCGGTATGTCGTGTCGGCGTTGAACGAGCTGGGGCATCGGGTCAGCTGGCTTGACCACAGTGCCCATCACACGAGCTACGAGGCCTTTGGATCCTTCCGCGAGGATCGGCATCGCCTGACAATGCAGAGCCGCTTTGCCGACGTGCTGAGTCTGAGCACGATCGCCCACATTGCCGAAGATCCCCCGGATCTAGTTCTGGCCATCGCACAGGCTCCGTTGACGTTGGCGGTCTTACAGCATCTGCGGAAGAAGAAGTTTCCGACGGCGATGTGGTTCGTGGAAAACTACCGACACCTCACCTACTGGCAGCAACTGGCTGGGGGGTACGACTACTGGTTTGTCATTCAACAATCCGAATGTATCGAGGCATTGAAACGCGCCGGGGCTGCTCACGTTCATTACCTCCCCATGGCGGCGGACCCCAGTGTCCATCATCCCTTAGCGCTATCATCTGCCGAGACAACAGGAATACGGCGCTGATGTGTCATTTGTCGGGGCAGGCTATGCGAATCGACGGACTCTGTTGCCGCAGTGGCTCTCTCCTGAGTGGACCTTCAAGCTATGGGGGAATGAATGGGATGGAGTAAGCGACCTTTCCAGAGTCCTCCAACGGAGCGGTGCCCGTATCGACACAGAGACGTGCATGAAGGTGTTTAATGCGACAGCTGTGAATCTGAACCCACATTCCTCTTCCGGCATGGGCTTGGATCCTCATCCGGATTTCGTCAATCCTCGCACCTTTGAGCTTGCTGCGTGCGGAGCCTTTCAACTGGTTGATGAGAGAACGCTCCTTCCCGATCTCTTTACGCCCGAGGAAGTCGTGCGTTTCCGTCGAGCTGAAGAGGTACCACAGTTGATCCGGACATGGCTCAAGGAATCGCCAGGTCGGCGAGCCTCTGCCGAGGCTTCACGCCGCCGTGTATTGCGAGACCATACCTATCGGCACCGTCTGCAAGAGCTCCTGGCTGTCATTGGTATGCGTCAGCCAGATCGCATCGGCTCGATCTTACGAGGGGACCGATCGACGGCAGTACTGAAGGAACGAGCTGCAACGATGCCTGAACTTATTCCATTACTCAGCAAGTTTCCGCCCGGCCAGCGAGTCGAGCTGAAAGATCTTGCCGCAGATATTCGAACGCGAGCACCGGGTCGCGAACTTGCCCGCGAAGAGTTGTTAGTGTTGATGCTCGACAGTTATCGAGCTGAAAAAAGAGACTTGGTATGAAGACATCAGGAGCTGAAGACAGAAGGTGATAACCGACAGGTCGTGTCCAACGTCCAGATGAAACAGGTCGTGATCATCAACATTACTCGGATGGGCGATCTCGTGCAGATGGGAACGCTCTTGAGCCGACTTCAAGAAGAATGGCCGGGCGTTGCCGTGGATCTGGTTGTGGATCGCCGGTTCGCTCCAATCGCTGGGCTGCTGAAGGGTTTGCGAGATGTGATCGCGTTCGACTTTCATGCTCTGATCGATGAGAGTCGGGCAGCGGTCAAAGATGTGACCGCGCTCTATCAGGACGTGGCGGCATGGGCCAAGCCATTGGTGGAACGCCGGTATGATCGGGTCATCAATTTAACGTTTAATCAGCCGAGTGCGCTGCTGGCAGGTTATATCGGAGCTTCGGACATTCGTGGAGCCCGAAGTGCTTGGGATGGCGGCATGGTTGTGGACAATCCATGGATGGCGTATTTCTCCGACTTCCATCAATTCCGTCAGTTCAATCGATTTAATCTTGTCGATATCTACGCATTGGGTGGGAGCGGACCGGGAGCGTTTAGTCCGTTGCAGCTTTCGATTGCCGAAGAGGCGCGAGTGTGGGCGCGGCAGGCTCTTGATGGGACTCCCGATTGGATTGCCGTTCAGGCCGGGGCGAGTGACAGTATGAAGGCGTGGCGTCCGCATCTTTTTGGACTCACGCTCGCGCGCCTCAGCAAACAATGGCATGGGGGGATCGTCTTCATTGGTGGTACCGAAGAGGAAGCGGCTATTGCCGAAGTCACGCAAGTGTATAAACAGGCTGGCGGGCAGAACCCGGTCAAGAATATGGCAGGCCGTACGACCGTGAGTCAGCTTGCCGGATTGTTGGCGGAGTGCCGAGCTCTGTTGACGAATGATACTGGCCCCATGCATGTCAGTGTGGCGGCGGGCACACCTGTCATCGATCTTTCCGTGGGGCATGTCGATTTTCAGGAAACTGGACCCTATGGCCCAGGCCACTGGGTTGTTCAGCCGGATCTTGAGTGTGCCCCCTGTGGATTCGAGCAGATCTGTGCCCACCATGCCTGTAAAGATCGCATCTTGCCAGAGTTTGTGGGGGATCTGTTGCTGCATGTATTAAAGAACACACCCTATGCATCACGGGAGTCGGGAGTGCGCCTGTATCAGTCTGGTTTGGACGAGGATGGGTTGGGCACATTTCGGCTGCAGCTGGGCACGGAACCTCTTGCGACCGCGTGGTATGCACGCTTCTGGCGTCGGTATTGGTTCGAGAGCCACACCGGGCTTTGCAGTAATGTGCCGGCTCCTGAAGAGCCTCCGCCCGACGCAACGGAAGCACAGGAACTCATTCGACGCCTGCGACCACTTCTGACAACCGCCTGCAGAAGGGCAGACGAGATTGCCCGCCTTGCCGCTCGAGTACCCGTGAATGTGTCAGAGTTGAAGAGACTGCAGCGCGAGCAAAGAGCGGAGCAGGACCGGCTGTTCCTGCTCGGGATGAGCGCTGCGGCTACGGCACCGATAACGGCGGCGTTTTTTCGGCAACTTCACAATGACAACGTTGAAGGAGTGGGCCGGCTGGCGCGGCATCAGGCTGGTGCCTATCAAGCCTGGCTGACACGCGTGACCAAGATTGAACGACTTCTTGTTCATTCAATCGACGGACAATCGTCTCTCCAGCCTGATTGTAGACGAAGCGCGGTGCCGGTGGGAGTTGAACCACGAGTGGCGTGACCTGGTCGATGTCAAAGGAGATACCGTATGAACATCACATTAGATAATGATCAATGGGAAGCTGCCCACAGCACGACGCTGGGCGAGATTCTAGCCGACCTGAGCGAGCGGGCGCATGCACAGTTGAGAGTCGTGACGACCGTGACGCTCGATCGTCGTCGGATTACTGATCGAGACATTGATCCGACATTACTGCAGGAGTTATCCGGAAAGTATCGCGAGCTTGTCGCGACGTCGGCCACGCAACAAGCCATTCTCGAGTCCGCGCAAGGGGCCATTGACCAGTTTCGAGAACTCGTTGTCGAGGAAGGCACCTCGTTAGTCGGCCAGCTTCGATTGGGTGTGCAGGATCTGTCGTCTGTTGGACCTCTGGTTGGGTAAGGTTGCAGATGTTGTCGAGATCATCGGAAACGGTCCGAAACAACCGGGAACGGAATCACCTGCACGCGTCGTCGCAGGATGGATGGAAGAGTTTTTGGAAGCGAGGCGTCTCCGCGATACCGTCCGTATGGCGGACCTTCTTGAATATGAAGTCTTACCGAGGCTTTCCCACTAGAAGCCCGGTGCTCATTCTTTTCCGTTGTGGCAAGGTAACCGTGATCTGTGCCAATTCCTTCAAAAGCTCAAGTCCCCTCGGGATTGGCCGATAAGACAGGCACGCCACGTACGGGCGTAAGGGAATACGGCTTCTGCACGGATGTCGGAAGCGCAGCAACGGAAGGTGTACTAGTTTCAAGGAGGAAGGGCAATGGCTCTTATCGTTAACAATAACCCCGCATCGATTGCGGCTCAGCGCAATCTCTCAATTAACACTCTGAGCCTGAACCGTTCGGTTGAACGATTGTCATCTGGCTTGCGGATCACGCGCGCGGCGGATGATGCCGCCGGCCTCGGTCTGTCCGAGTCCTTGCGGGCGCAGATTCGCAGCATTAACCAGGCGACTCGAAACGCATCGGACGGCATCAGTTTGACACAGATTGCCGACGGCGCGGCTGCGACAATCGGTTCCTTGCTGACCCGACTCCGAGAATTGTCGTCGCAATCAGCGAGCGGCACGGTGGGTAACACGGAGCGTTCTTATATCGATCAGGAATTCGTCGCCTTGCGATCGGAGATCGATCGTATCGCACAGACCACGGAATTTAACGGTCAAGCGCTGACCAGCGGCAGCTCGATCAGCTTCTCGGTTGCGATCGGGTTCCGCAGCGGTAATGGCAACACGCTAGACCTGTCCCTCAACGACATCACGACATCGTCGTTGGGACTCTCCAGCGTAAACGTATCGACCTCTGCCAATGCGACCAGTGCATTAGCCAATGTCGACAATGCGATCAGCGCCATTGCGAGCGCCAGAGCCGAATACGGGTCGATTCAGAACCGGTTTGAGGCCACGATTGCCAACCTGCAGGTCACGAGTGAAAACCTCACGGCTGCAGAGTCTCGGATCCGCGATGCCGATATCGCACTCGAGACGTCCATCTTTACCAAGAACCAGATCTTGGTACAGGCCGGTATCGCGACGTTGGCACAAGCCAACACGCTGCCGCAACAAGCGCTGGCCTTACTCAGAGGATAATGGCCGCACGCCGTCCACCGGCCCTCTCCTGACTAGGAGAGGGCTCCGGTGAACGGAGTGATGCAAGGGGGTATTTATGATCACCAATGTAACATCGAAGGTGGATCTCCCGGCCGCTGCCAGTAACAAAAGTCACACCAGTGCTCCTCCCAGGAACAAGCCTGTGGAAGAACACTCCCATGGTTCTGACTTTGCTCCCACGGATCGGGTCGCGCTTGAGCATGCCGTGAGTAAAGTGAAGGAAGCGTTCCAGCAATCGGGTTCGCACTTGCAGATAGAGGTGGATCCAGATCTCAATCGGGTCGTTGTGAAAATTCTTAGCGGAGAGTCCGGAGAAGTGATTCGGCAGATTCCTCCCAAAGAGGTGATTGATCTGGCCAAGAATCTCTCAGGATCAAAAGGGGCGCTGTTCGGAGAACATGCCTAACCTGGTGCACAAGGACGTGCCATGCCATCTATAAGTTTTGGCGGACTCGGGAATGGAACGGATTTTGGACAAGTCGTCGATCAACTGGTCAAGATTGCGCAGTTGCCAGTTGATCGACTGACCAAAAAGAAGTCAGGTCTCAATACCAAGTTTACAGATCTCACCACGGTGAGCACCAAAGTGGCGGCGTTCCAGAGTGCTGCTCAGGCGCTGCGGCTTTCGACATCCTTTGATAAGACGACGGCGTCTGTCTCGGATACCACGGTGTTGTCCGTCTCGGCCTCTTCGTCGGCTGCAGCGGGAACTTACAGTGTTCGGGTGCTTCAACTCGCACAGTCCCATCAAGTCGTGAGTAAGGCGGCTAAAGCGGTGTCTTCTGCAACGGAGGACATCGTCAGCGGAGGGTCGGCGACCTTTACATTTCGAGTGGGGTCCGGTGCAAACCAAACCGTGACCCTCGGGTCGACCGGGACTTTGACGGACCTGCGCGATCAGATCAACAACTTAGGGGCTGGTGTTACGGCATCATCGATCAATACAGGTACAGAAGCCGCACCAGCGTATCGTCTGGCTCTCACGGCGAACAATACCGGTAGTGCCAATGCGATTACCATTGTGGCGGACGAAACGAATTTAGATCTCCTCAACAGCAGCCTCAGCGGAGGAATCGACACACTGGCTGCGGCGCAGAATGCACAAATTCAGATCGGGGATCAGGCGCTCAATCCGCTGTCGATCGAGCGGAGCTCCAATACCGTATCCGATGCGATCACCGGCGTGACACTGACACTCACGAAGACAACGGGAACTGGGACGGTTCAGGTGAGCCTGTCTCAGGACGTGAATGCAGTCAAGACGAACATCCAGGCCTTGGCAACGGCGTACAACGAGGTCGTGAAATTTATCAACGAACGGACCACCTACGACGCGACCACGAAGCAAGGCGGAGTGTTTTTCAACGAGTCATCGGCCAGAACGGTGTTGTCTCAACTCAGAACCGCGCTGTCATCCTCGGTGAGTGGCGCCACTGTATATTCAGGTGTTGGGCAGATAGGGTTTAAAACCGGACGAGATGGAACGATTACGGTCGACGACGGGCAGCTGACCACCGCCTTAAGCACGAACTATAACGGGGTGAAGGCACTCTTCAGTAATCAGGGATCGGGTACCGGCCTGGCCCAATCGCTCGTCTCCGCAGTTGATGCATTGAACGATGTCTCGGGTGGAGTGCTGACGCTTCGGAAAAACGGGTTGACGAGTGAAATTTCACGGATCGGGAACGACATCGCACGACAAGAGGACTCCGTGAGTCGGTACGAGGAAAGACTGAGGCGTCAGTTTGCTGCGCTGGATGGGTTGTTGCAACAGCTTCAGGGTCAAAGCAGTTTTCTTCAATCACAATCTTCGTCCACGCAATAACCAAACAGGGAAAAGCAGCCATGCTCACTCAGTACGCTCGTCAATATGAACAGACCCAGGTCGTCACGTCCTCCGGTGTTCAACTCATTGTCTTGTTGTACGATGGCGCCATCCAATCGATTGAACTC
The DNA here is from genome assembly GCA_963850405.1 of Nitrospirota bacterium. Lineage (GTDB taxonomy): Bacteria > Nitrospirota > Nitrospiria > Nitrospirales > Nitrospiraceae > Nitrospira_D. The sequence goes on along the minus strand of CAWKLH010000026.1, from coordinate 459,726 downwards.
GCCCGGGCCGGGATCGAATCGAACAATCCAAAAGACAAAGGCCGATTCCTCGGACGAGCCATTTCCATCATCGGGGAGCTCAACAGTGTGCTCGATTTCCAACAAGGCGGCGAGATTGCACGTTCGTTACACCGTCTCTACGAGTATATGCTCAGCGAACTGGTCACGGCCAATGTCCGGAATGATGCGCGCCGGCTCGATGGTCCGCATCGTTGCCTGACCACGCTTCGCGAGGGGTGGCGGGAGATCGCGGCGCAGCAGACTCGTCTGGTTGGTGTCCGATGAATTCCACAGGCGGGAATACTCAGGCGGACATCGTGCGGCTCACGAAGGCTGCGGCGGAGGCGGCTGAGCTTGGGCAATGGGACGCTGTTGTGCAATGTTATGGCGAGCGTGGTGCCCTCTTGGCAGCCATGCAGACGCCGCTTCGAGAGGCGAGTGATTTGCTGAAGCTCGATGAACAGATCCGCGATCGTGTGCGTACTGTGCAAGCCGTGTTGGTATCGTTATTGGGAGAGGCAACGGCGACTAAACAGCGCCTTCAAGGTCTTCATCAACGACTCGGAGGGCAGCCTTCGACCCCGATGACCGTATCCATGAAGGCGTAGCAGAGGAGAGCAGGAGCGGGCGATGGCCAAGCAGACACCTTCCGATGCGAGCATGCTATCCGATGCATTGGCCAAGGTCACGCAGGAGTTGGCGCACGCTCAGGACGAACTGCAACAGTACCACCAAAGGCTTACCGCGTTGCATCGTCTTACCGATGCACTGGCGTCCTCACCTGACGAAGAAGCGATCATCAAGGTTCTGACGAAAGGATTGCCGCCCCTGGTCGATCCCGTCATGGTTGGGGTTGCGAGATCACATCGCAACCGAGTATGGATCTGGTCAGACTCCCAGAATCGGGAACGGGAGGCGCATGTGCGCCGGTACCTGCTTCGTAGACTGGGCCAATCTCCTTCTCACGATGCTGAATTGAGCGCTCCTCTGCGGGGCGGTCGTTCGCGGCATCTCCGACTCGTTCCACCGTCAGCGTCGCACGTGTCCATGCAAGAACAGGATTCCACACTGGGACAGGAGGTGCCTCTTGCTCTCGGATCAGAGGAGAGCGGCCTCCTCCTTATTCAACTGAAAGATCCAGATCGCTTTACTCCACGCGAACGAGAAGCGCTCGAGACAGTTGGTGCTGCTCTGTCGCTTGCCCTGCGTCATGTCGAGACACATCAGCGAGCAAGGACGAACGCCCTTCGCGACCCAATCACGGACGTGCTTAACCCGCACGCATTCGAGAGTGCGCTGATGCGGGAGTTGAGTGTCGGGCTTCGTTACGGTGTGCCGGCTTGTCTATTGCTGCTCGACATGGATTTCTTCAGGATCATCAATGACCGCCTCGGCCACACGGCTGGGGATCAGGTGCTCAAGATGGTAGCTGATCTAATGCGGGAGACGGTGCGCGACAGCGATATTGTCGGTCGATATAGAGGCAACACCTTCGCGGTCGTACTGCCGCATACCAATAGGCAACAGGCTCATTCTCTTGCTGAGAGGTTGCGCGAGCGTGTTGAGCGATACCCCTTTACGATCGAGGCCGGACAGGTCCGTACCACGGCAAGTATCGGCTTGGCCGCGGTTCAAGATAATGCCGTAGCGTCCATTGCTGAGTGGATGATGGTCGGCGATGCCGCTCTGAAAGATGCAAAGGCCCAAGGACGGAACCGCGTGATTCTTCATGCCCCGAAACCGCCAGGAGTTGCGTGCGCTATGGCACTGAGTTGTGCCGCATAACCTTGAAAGTGACCTGACCATGGCATCTCCTGTCACGACATCGTCCGCCCTATCCACGAGCACCACCGATGAACGGCGAGAATGGATCAGAATCGATGATCGAGTGCTGATGGAATATCGCGTGCTGGCGTCAGACAGGAGCCGCTGTTCCTGTCGAAGCAACCAACGCCACTCCAGAGATGATCTCCGCAGTCGTTACGCAGCCGACGGTAGATCTGTGCGCGCGCGCAGGAGAGTCATTGATCGACTCACCGGTGCTTCCATGGATCATGAAAGTCGACTATTTACTTGAAGTCATCCTCAACTCGTTGGCAATCAGCCATCCGGCAAGTGTGACCATGGCGCGACCGATGGATGTCAATCTGAGCGGGGGAGGAGTAGGATTCGTCGCCTCTCGGGAATTCATGCCGGTGAGCAGCTGGCAATCAAGATGATTCTTCCGCCATTCAGGCTCATCCAGACGCTAACGAAAGTGATTCGTTCGGTCCCTCAGGCAGACGGACAAGGGTTTGCCATCGCCACTGAATTTATCGACCTGAAGGCCGATGATCAAGAACATCTGATCCGCCACATTCTTCATACACAAGCCGAACGATTGAGAGCCCGCCGGAAGTCCGTTCAGTAAAATCCGATCATTGCTGGGAGGGCGGCTATGCCGCTTGGGCAGCAGGGGTCGTGAGGAGTTGGAGCAGCGTCTCACCCGTCTTCACCAGCGCAGCGGCAGCAGGAGAAGTGGGGGCGTGCTGAACCACAGGGATGTACGCACGTACCGCCTGTTCCATCGCCGGGTCGTCTGGAATCTCACCAAGCAGAGTTAAGTCCCCGCCAACATACTCTTTGAGTAGTTTCTTCAGCTGGAGCACGTTGACGCGGGCACGTCCCGACACGCGATTGAGGATGAGGGCTGGCTGAAACGCTCGTAGCGTGGTTTCCGCGATCGTGCGACCGGACTCATCCGTCTTGCCCGCAACATCCAATACTTCTTCCACGCTGCTGTAATCACGGTTCGCAAGACCTTCTACCAAGACATCCCGCATCACGAACATCGACAAGACCCGACGAATCGCTGCCAGTTTGATGAACCGGTAGAGATCCAGGACGGAGGTAGGGTCCGGGGTTGCAACTGCGACGTGATGGTCGGCCATCAGAAAAAAATCGAGTGTATGATAACTCGCTCCGGCTCCGATATCGACGACGATGACGTCCGCGCGGATATCCTGAAAATTTCGGATCAGGCGTTTCTTCTGCGAATAGGCCATGTTGGCCGTCGCCAAGGTGTCGCCGGTGCCGGGAATAATCCGCAAGTTCGGGTGAATGGGGAGCGGGTGAGCCAGATCATCCAGCTGCTCAATGCGATGGTTGAGGAAGTCGGTCAAGGTGAGTGGCGGATTGAGGAGGCCGACCAGCACATGCGCGTCGGCGCCGCCGACGTCAAGGTCTACGAGCACCACCTGTTTTCCCTTTCTGTGCCAAGACGAGAGCCAGGTTGGCCGACACCACACTTTTTCCCACGCCACCTTTTCCTGATGCGACTGAGATCACCTGAGCCATTGCGTTCAGTTCCTATTGGTTTGGGCCCAGTAGCACATCCTTTGTCGGTCGGTCGCGGAGAAACATGAATGGACATCGGCCATCTGAGTCGAATAGGTGTGAACCTCGGCTTGTAAGCTGAGATCCGCTTCTATCGAGTCACTCAAGTTTTCGAACCACCACACCGATACCTCAGTCGTCATGAATAATGAAGTATCTACAGCAACAGCGATTCAGACCGAGGAGGCCACCGCACGGGAAGGAGAAATTCTCACGGTGACAGAGGTGGCTCGGTTTCTCCGGGTACCAAAGTCCACCGTCTATAAGCTCGCCCGAGTCGGTGAATTGCCAGCGTCAAAAATCGGAAAGCACTGGCGGTTCCTTCGCCGTGATATCCATGAATGGATGCATGGTCGGTCTCGGCAGAGCGAATGACCTGCGAGTGGCTGTCTGGTTGATCGTCACAAGGACTCGATGTTCCCTCTCATAGACGGCAAGGCGCCAAGGTCATGAGTGGTGGACATGATCCTGCCGGCGACGGTCTCTCGGGAACAAGCATTCTTCCACGCATATTGCCCATGTCCCAGTCAGCAAGGAGGCGAGCCGTTCCGGCTCAGGTCGCTGGACGAATATGCCGATATCTGATGAAGCGTCGAGGGGTAGTGGAACGGTCCGACAATCCCACCATGGACAGACCGTGAGTTATCGCCGCTGTGTGAGTCGAGCAAGTGAAAGGAGGCAGTATGCCAGCCGATCTAAGCATGAAGGTCCTGGTGGTCGATGACATGGTGACGATGAGGAGAATCGTCAAAAATATCCTGAAGCAGTTGGGGTTTGGCAATGTGGACGAAGCGGAAAACGGACAAGAAGCGCTGCAGAAGCTGCGGGCCGATACGTTCGGGTTCGTGGTGTCCGATTGGAACATGCCGGTCATGACAGGCATCGATATGCTCCGGGCCATTCGGGCGGATGAAAAGCTCAAGACCATTCCTGTGCTGATGGTGACGGCCGAGGCGCAACAAAGCAATTTGATTGAAGCGGTGCAGGCAGGCGTCAGTAACTACATCGTCAAGCCGTTTACCGCTGAGACCATGCAAGAGAAGATTGCGAAGATCTTCAAGTAGTCCGTGATCAAGCAGATCCGGGCTCATGCCGGAGTGGAGATAGATAGGGACTGTGCACAACCAAGAACATAAATTATACGAAGAACTCGGTGCGTTAGCCCGTTTTGTTGACAACGCGAGGAACGCCATCTCGGCGGCCAGCCCCCAGATCATGTCCAGCAGCACTCAGCTTCCAACTGCGGCCTCCCATTTGAGTGACCTGAGCAAGATGACGGAGGACGGCACGCTTGAAGTCATGCGTTTGACGGAGATGATGCAGGATAATCACGGACAGATCGCCAAGGATCTTTCCGCAGATCGTTGAGGTTCTGCGGGCGATGGATTGCGTGACCCTTGCCGGACGCCTCGGGAAGGTGACCTCCGTTCTCGCGCAGGACGACAAATATCTGACGGAGATCATGACGGCCCTCTCCTTTCAAGATCTGGTGGCTCAACGGGTGAAGAAACTCGTTGCCATTCTCGACGAAGTACAAGGAAAACTGATGGAACTCGTCGTCGTGTTTGGTCTGCAGGGAAGCCCCGAAGCGGCCAGTGGAAAGGGGACCGCTGGGCATTTACTGAAACAACTCGAAGAATCCAAAACGACGGCCATGAAACAGAAAGTCGCCGACGATATTCTGGCTCAATTCGGGTTCAAATAGGGCTGCATGGTTTTGGGTTCCGCAGTGTGGGTTTCGCGTTTCTGGTTTCGAGTTTCATGTTGCCGGGATACTTGAAACATGAAACATCCAACTAGAAACCGGTAATGCCGGATCAGGCCGCATTCATGAGGGCGATGACGAATGGATATCGCAACCATTCTTGGGATCGTCCTGGCGTTGGGCTCCATTATCGGAGGCCAAATCCTAGAGGGTGGGCACGTCAGCTCGATTATGCAGCTCACCGCCCTCATCATCGTGATCGGGCGGGACGTTCGGCGCGATTTGTGTGCAGAATCCGCTGTCGGTGGTCATTAAGGCGTTCGGCGCGCTGTCTCTGGCGATCACAGGCCCCCATATCGACAATAAGGGAACCATCAAGCTGATCCTGGACCTTGCGAACGTCTCGCGAAAACAAGGCCTATTGGCGCTCGAAGGGAAACTGAAAGACATCAAAGATCCCTTCATGAAGAAGGGAATCCAGCTCATTGTCGACGGAACCGATCCGAAAGCCGTACACGAGATTCTGGAAATCGAAGTGGAGCACCATGAGGAGCAAGGCGTCCATGCGGCTAAAGTATGGGAAGCCGCTGGCGGGTATGCACCGACCGTCGGCATTATCGGTGCGGTGCTTGGACTGATTCACGTGATGGAGAATCTGGCCGATCCTTCCAAGCTGGGCGGCGGTATCGCGGTGGCCTTTGTCGCCACGGTCTATGGCGTGGGCTCGGCGAACCTCTTCTTTTTGCCATTGGCTAATAAGATCAAGTTTAAGCTGAAGGAGGAAGCGGGATCCCGCAACGTCATCATCATGGGGCTGGTCGGACTGGCCCAGGGTGAGAATCCACGATTGCTTCAGGAAAAGCTGGAGAGTGTGCTTCCGCACAGCGAACGCACGAACGAGAAGAAAAAATGAGGAGGTCCATGTTTCTAGTCGCAAGTTTCATGTTCACCAGAAACTAGAAACTAGAAACTGAAAGCATGTCCAAGAAGAAGCACGAAGAGCATGAAAATCACGAGCGGTGGCTGGTGTCGTATGCCGACTTCATCACCTTACTGTTCGCATTTTTCGTCGTGATGTATTCGATCTCTTCTGTCAATGTCGGAAAATATCGAACCGTCAGTGAGTCGATCAAGGCTGCACTGAATCCAATCGTCAGTCCTCCATCCTCACCAACACCGTTGGCACTGAGTGCAAGCAAAGCTGCGCTGACGGCACCAGATTCACCTGGGAGCAAAGAGGTCGCCATCCGCAAACTGAGGAATTTGGTCAAAGGCATCAAGGCGTCGCCTCAATTAGCGATGGTGCGGATCACCGAAAAAGTGAATGGCGATATCGTCATCACCATTCCGGACCAGCTCCTCTTTAACAGCGGAGAAGCCGCCGTGCGTCCTGAGGCGCTGCGGTTTCTTGAGGGGCTTGGCACGGCCATTGTTGAATTGAACCGGCATACCAGGATCGAGGGACATACGGACAATGTTCCTATTCGTACTAGCGCAGTTTCCGTCCAATTGGGAATTGTCCTCAACACGGGCGGTGATGGTGGTGCGAGTGCTGTCGGAGCTCTACGGCGTACCGGCTGATCACCTCGCCGCAGTGGGGCATGCCGAGACTAGGCCTGTGACGGCGAATGCGGATGCGGAACAGAGGGCGAAGAACCGTCGAGTCGAGGTCGTCATTCTTGAGCAGGCTCCGTCTGTCCCTCTTCTTCAGACGGAGAATGATTCGGATGTGCTCGGGCGATCGACGGACGATGGGCCGCCGAACGCGTCGCAGTTGGTTCCGGAACTATCCGGAGAGGGGCGAGTGCCAACGCCATAAAAATGGGGATACGCATGTCATGCGGTCGGCACTCAAGTCTCGATGGAGAGCAGACGACAGTATGATTCAGCGATCTCAGTGAGGAGGGGTCTTGTTCCATGGCTACAGATTCATCATCGCCACACCCAGCTCCGGCAGACGATCAGAACCCCAGACATCTCGCTCCGAAAGGGGATATCACCATTTTTGAAGCGAGATGAATTCAAGGACTCGCTGATGAAACTGTTCAAAAACGATGGACTGGTCTCAGTAGACCTCAGTGGTGTTGCCAGAGTCGATACGGCGGCGATTCAGCTGCTGTTGGCCGCCAAGAAAGAAAACCGAATGTTCGTATCAGGCATCTCCGAAGACCTACAGACACGATTACATCAACTCGGATTTACCGGATCACTTGGCGAATGAAGACCAGCACCCTGGAGACGGGCAACCGCGAGTCCAGCGGCCTGTGCATGGATACGAAGCAGCGTGTGACGCTTTGAAGACCGCCAAGTCTTGAGTTCTTCAAGGCTGCGGCGAGGGTTGAAAACGTATGACAATGACTTCAGGGAACCTCCGCCAAAAAGGCGCAGGTGAATCGCTCCCAGTGGAGAGCGACGACGCAGTCAGTACTTCAGGCACATCAACAAGCCTGGGAAAGCTTTGGCGTCGGTGCGGTACAGATCATTCCGATTCTCAAGGCCCAGATGATGGCGGTGACACGGGAAACGGAGCGAGCCGCGATGGAGCTGATGGGGCATCTTCAAGTGTTGGCTTCTGCTAGTGAGGCCATCACGGCCAAAGATCGAGTCGGCCAGTTTGTCACAGGCGGTGATGGCGATGCAGTTCCAAGACATTACGCGTCAAAAGTTGGAACACGTAGGCCTGGCCCTAGATCAACTCCAGCGGCATATACAGGCGTTGATGAAAGGCCCACTAAACCAAGAAGCTCAGGTAGAGATTGCGGCATTGCAACGAGTTGAGCGGAGCTACACCATGGATGCTGAACGCCGTCTGCACGAGGCGGCCGTGATGTCCAATTATCTCGATCCCGTCCCGAGCGACATGGAGACCGTCGAGGGTGAGGAAAACCCGGTGACGCTCTTTTAGGAGAAGCGTTGAATGGATAGAAAAGGCAGCCTGCAGACGGAGGGACCACATGAGTAAGACAGCACTGATCGTCGATGATTCACGCACCATGCGGCAGATGGTCGCGTTTACTCTCACGAACGCCGGCTTCACCGTGGTTGAAGCCGAGAATGGGAAAGACGCGGTCAGCAAAGTTTCCGGCGGCGCAAAGATGGATATCGTCGTGACGGACCTGAATATGCCGGAAATGGATGGCATTGCCCTCATCAAAGAACTGCGGAAAATGAGCACGTTCAAGTTTACCCCGATTCTCATGCTGACGACGGAGTCGGCGATGGAAAAGAAGAAAGAAGGCAAAGAAGCCGGCGCAACGGGATGGATCGTCAAGCCGTTCAACCCAGAGGTCTTACTGAAAACCATCGCCAAGGTGCTGCCGGCATGATGCGTGAAGCGTATCTCGTGAAGCGCAAGCATTCAGGAGCAAGGACGCTTCACGAACGACGAGGTTCAAGATGAGTAACGACTTCGCACAGTTTCAAGACGCTTTTTTCGATGAAGCAGCAGAACATCTGGCGATCGTCGAGGACGGATTATTGGAACTCGAACAACATCCAGAGGATCGGGATCTGTCTCAATAAGATCTTTCGCTCGGCCCATTCGATCAAGGGCGGGAGCGGCATGTTCGGCTTCAATGCGGTTGCGCAGTTTACGCACAAGATGGAGACGCTGCTCGATTTGCTGAGAAACGGGCAAAAGGCCGTCTCACCGGCGATCGCGGACCTGCTTCTGAAATCGACCGATTGCTTGAAGACGTTGCTGGAGTCGGCCAAGACGGGAACGACGGTCGACGACGAGACGGTCCAACGGCTAACGGCGGAGTTGGCGGCCGAGGGCACGGGCGGTGCTCAGTCGCCGAAGGCTGGCGCCGGAGCGGCCAAACTGGTGCAGACTCAGGCAGGGCAGGGGGATCGGACGTACAGGATTGCGTGGACTCCGCCCGACTGGTTGTTTCAGCGAGGGCTTGATCCACTGCAAGTTGTGAGAGACTTGAAAAGTCTCGGGAATCTGACCGAGGTGACGATCGATATGTCCCGGTTGCCGAACCTGGACGAGATCGACCCCGAGAAGTGCTATCTCTCCTGGCGCATGTCGCTCACGACCGGCAAGGATCGGAAGGTTATCGAGTCCGTGTTCGAGTTCGTCCGAGAAGACAGCGTGCTCACGATCGAAGAAACCACCGTTTCAAGTTCCAGGTCTCAAGTTTCAGGTTCAGCTTCTCAACATGAAACACGAAAGCAGAGCCCTCAAACCTCCGAAGGCGAGGTGAAACCCCTTGGCCAAATTCTCGTTGAAGACGGGGTGGTGTCTCCCGCTGCCCTCGATCAGGCCTTGGCGCAACAGAAACGAGTCGGCCAGATTCTCGTCGAGCAAAAGCTGGCGACTCCGCAACAGGTCGAGCAGGCGCTGCAGAAACAGCGGCAGCAGGAACCCTCCACGCACGCCAAGAAAACCGATACGGCGTCCATTCGTGTGGATACGGCCAAAATCGACAAGCTCATTAATCTGGTCGGCGAACTGGTCATTACGCAGTCCATGTTGAGCGACTTAGGGGCCCGGTTTGAAATGCGGCAGCTTCCCGTATTGCTGGAGCGCGTAGCGCAGCTGGAACGGAACACCCGAGAAATTCAAGAACGCGTCATGGGCATCCGCATGCTGCCGATCGGGACGGCCTTCAGTCGTTTCCCACGGCTTGTCCGAGATCTGTCGGCCAAGGCTGGCAAAAAAATCCAGCTGCTCCTCTCGGGTGAAGAAACCGAACTCGACAAGACGGTCATCGAATCCATCGGCGATCCGCTAACGCATTTGGTCAGGAATTCAGCCGATCATGGCTTGGAAGCGCCGGACGAACGTCTGGACAACAATAAGCCGGAACTGGGAACGATCCGGCTCAACGCCTTCCACGAAGGCGGCACTATTTGTATCACGGTCGAAGACGACGGGCGAGGGTTGAATCGAGACAAGATCGTCGCCAAAGCCGTCAAGCAGGGGCTGATCGGTGAAAACGACAAACTGATCGATGAGCAAATCTGGCCGTTGATTTTCAAACCCGGGTTCTCGACGGCGGAGAAGGTGACCGATGTGTCGGGCCGCGGCGTCGGCATGGACGTCGTGAAGCGCAATATCGAGGCGCTCGGTGGCACCGTCAGTATCAAGACGGAGATGGGCAAGGGCACGATCTTTTCACTCAAGCTTCCGCTGACCTTGGCCATCATTGAAGGCATGACGGTGCGGGTCGGCCAAGAGACCTATATTGTGCCGTTGCTGTCCATTCTGGAATCGATTCAGCCGAAACCAGGATTCGTCAAAACGGTAGTGGGCAAGGGCGAACTCATCAACGTACGAGGAACCTACTTGCCGATGATGCGCCTGTACGACGTGTTCTCACTGCAGCCGGAATATACGGAACCGACCAAGGCGATTCTTTTGATCCTGGAAACGGAAGGGGAACGGGTCGCGGTCATGGTAGATGAAATTCTTGGCCAGCAACAGGTCGTCATCAAGAGCATGGAGCAGAATTTTAGAAAAGTTCCCGGGATCGCTGGCGCCACCATCCTGGGTGACGGGACCGTCGGGTTTATTCTGGACGTCAGGGGGCTGCTGGAAATCTCCCGCGAGGGGGTATCGGTGGCGGCATAGACAAGGCTGACGGGGAGAGAGTGGCACGCGTGATCCGTGTTGAGTTATTCGAAGTGGTGTGCCGGTCGACAGACCGGCGTCATGAACCACAAACGATCGTGAACCAAGGAGGGTGGTATGGCTGCAGCCGCAATTGAGACTGCGATGAAAGAAGCCAATCAGCAAATCGGGCTCAGCAGGGACGGGAGCCAGTTCCTTACGTTTCAGCTCGGGGAAGAACTGTACGGTGTGGACATCTTACGCGTGCAGGAAATCAAGGGCTATACCACGGTCACCAAGATTCCCAACACGCCGTCTCATATCAAAGGCGTGCTGAATCTGCGCGGCACGATCGTGCCGATCATCGAGTTGCGCACCAAGTTCGGCATGCCGACGATCGAGTACACGATGTTCACCGTTATCGTGGTGGTCGTCGTGCAGGAAAAGGTCATGGGATTGATCGTTGATGCGGTGTCCGATGTGCTGGACATCGCCAAAAACGACATTCAGCCACCGCCGAAGTTTGGCGCCAAGATCGACGTGAGTTTTCTGAATGGAATCGGAAAATCTGGCGACAAATTGGTTGCGCTCTTGAATATGGATCAGTTGTTGTCAGACGGGGATGTGCCAACACTGGAGGCGCAGCCCGAAGCGGCCTAAACAGAATGAAACAGAAGAATGCCTCCCCGGGATCCTGGGATCGGGAAGCTGATGTGGGTTACAGGTCGTGTGCCAGAAAGAGGCGTCAGGCGCTGAAGTTCTCGCAAGAAGAAATCATGACGCTCAATGTCGAGCCGGCAACACCTCGCGTGTTAGCCGTGTCGTGAACACCGCCCCTATTCGTCCAGTCAGTTCTTCACACACCGGCCATATCTCCACACCGCGACCTCTCGTGCGCAATTGACCCGTCGATGTTTCGTGCGCCGCTGCGTAGGTCTATTCGGACTTGGCAGAATACTCGATAGACAGGGTTTTTAAAATCATGTAAATAGTATTGAAAGCTAATAATTAAAGAAAGGAGCCTGCATAATCAGGACAGGAATTCCTGGCCTATTCAAGGCTCAGCGATCTGCTTCTTTTCTCACGTGGTTGGCCATCGGTCAACAGCGGTTCTCTTTTTTTCCTCTTCTCGTGACTGCGTTATTTCCCGTCGAGAGTCTTTTGTAAATGGGTGTTGTGCTTGAAGGAGCCGCTGGTGGCCGGTAAAACGCCGAAGCGCCGGAGGGTTGTGAAAGGCGCTCACAGCAAATCCAAGCAGCGGGGCACCAAGCGAGCCGCAGTCCGCGCTCAGACCAATGGGGCTCAAGGCACAGAGGTTGCTGAACGCCGCCAACTCGAAGCGGCGCTGCGTGAGAGCGAACAACGACATCGCGGCGTCGTGGCGGCGATGTCGGAGGGGATCGTCATTCAGGACCAGGATGGGCGCATTTGCTTGTGCAACGCCAGCGCTTGCCGGATTCTGGGACTCACCGAAGACCAGGTGTTGGCCCGTACCTCGTTCGATCCACAGTGGCGGGCTATCCACGAAGATGGCTCGCCGTTTCTTGGCGAAACCCATCCGTCGATGGAGACGTTCCGAACGGGTCTCGCCAGCGAGCATGTCATCATGGGTGTGCATCGGCCAGATGGGACGCTCGTGTGGATTTCGATCAACACGCAGCCCATCACTATGGACAAGGACGAGCTGCCGTCAGGCGTGGTCTCGTCGTTTCGTGACATTACCGAGCAGAAACGGACGGAGGAGAATCTTCTGCGGACGCAGTTTGCCATGGATCAGGCAGTGGACGCAGTGTACTGGATCGATCCGCAAGCCAGGATTTTGTATGCCAACGAGGCGGCCAGCTCGATGCTGGGGTATACCGCGGACGAGTTCCTTCGCATGACGGTCCACGATCTGAATCCGGATTTTCCGCCGGAAGTGTGGCCTGGGTGGTGGTCAGAGACGAAAGAGAAAAAGGTCATGTCACTGGAGACCGTCCATCTGACGAAGGATGGCCGACGAATTCCCATCGACATCCGCGTCAGTTTTCTCGCGTATGGCGGTCAAGAATTCCATTATGCTTATGTTCGGGATATCAGTGAACGGAAGCAAGTGGACGAAGCGTTAGAGGCAAGTCAAGAACGATTTCAATTGGCGGCCCGTGCCACCAACGACGGCATCTGGGATTGGAATATTCTGACGGGAGAACAGTATTGGTCTGACCGCCACCTTGAACTGTTCGGGCTTAACCCAAGTGCCCTCATCCCCACCTATGAAAGGTGGATTGCGCTGGTGCATCCAGAGGACGCCGATCGGGTCCACCAAGCCACCTGTCGTCACCTTGAGACTCGTGAACCGTACGATATCGAAATGCGGGTGAGGATGAAGGACGGCCGTTATCGCTGGTTCCGTGATCGAGGCCAGGCGGTGTGGGATAGTACCGGGCGACCAGTGCGCATGGTTGGGTCTATTTCCGATGTGACCGAGCGAAGAAACGCCGAAGAAGCGATTCGGAAAGCCCATGCCGACCTCGAACAGCGAGTGGATGAGCGGACGTCACAGCTGGCCATGGCCAACCAATCTCTTCAGAATGAGATTACCGAGAGGAAACGTGTGGAAGACCGGCTCCAAAGGACCCAGTATGCCGTCGACCATGCCTCCGACCAAATCTTTGTCATCGGTCCGGACGGCTTCTTCCTCGATGTGAATGAGTCGGCCTGCAGCCGCCTAGGTTATACCAAAGCAGAGCTTCTGACGATGTCGGTCATGGACATCGATCCAGATTTTCCACCAGAGAAATGGAGCGAGTTTTGGGCAGGATTTGCGCAAGCAGGCCAGCTTCACCTGGAAACCAGGCACCGTGCCAAGTCTGGCAAGATCTACCCCGTGGAGGTGGTAGCGAACTACCTGTGCCACGAGGGCCAGGAGCTCGATTACGCCGCCGTGCGCGACATCACTGAGCGAAAACGAGCAGAAGAGGCGGTGCACGAGGGTGAATTGCGATACAAGCTGCTGACGGAGGCGACGTTCGATGGGATCGCCATTCACGATCAGGGCATTTTGCTCGAAGTGAATGCCGGCCTGGAGCGGATGTTCGGGTATGGAGCGGGTGAGCTCATCGGCCAATCGATCTGGGATCTGATCGCCGACGAATCCCGCGACCTGGTCTTGACCAATATAAAAAATGGTGTACTCGGACCCTATGAGGCCATTGGCCGTCACAAGGACGGCACCACCTTTCCCGGTGAAATTGTCGTCAGGCCCTATCGCTATCGCGGAAAGGACGTCCGGCTGGTGGCGGGCCGTGATATCACCGAACGAAAACACTTGGAACTGGAACGGACTCGGCATACGGAAGAGCTTGAACGCCAGGTTATTGAGCGGACGGCCGAGATCGCGAGGCTGGACTCGCAGCGGGTACAGGCGGAACGGCTGGCGGCGATGGGCCGCTTGGCCGCCGGGGTCGCCCATGAAATCAACAACCCGATCGCCGGGATCAAGAACGCCTTTATGCTCGTGAAGCAGGCGGTCGATCCCGCCCATCCTCATGCCGAATTCGCCGGCATGATTGATCGAGAAATCGCTCGTGTCGCGTCGATCGTCCAGCAGATGTATCAACTCTATCGGCCAGAGTCCGGCAAGGGCGAGCCGGTGGAACTCCGGATCATGATGCAGGATATCAAGACGCTGTTCGCCCCACGACTGCAACAGCGCCGGCTCATGCTGGCGATTGATGTGGATTCGTGTCTCCACTGGCTCCGCGTGCCGCGAGGGGATGTGCTGCAAGTCCTGCTGAATCTGTTGAATAACGCCATCGATTGTTCCGGCGAAGGAGGGACAATCACGCTGACCGTCCGTGTGGAGCCGGATGCGATTCGGATGGCGGTGTCCGACCAGGGGCCAGGCATCTCCCCGGAGAACCTGCCGCATATCTTCGACCCATTCTTTACGACCAAGACGGGGGAGATCTGAAAGGCATGGGGCTGGGTCTCTCTATCTCTCAGAGCCTGGTGCTGGCGATGGGCGGCACGATCGAGGTCCAGACTCAGCCGAATAGCGGATCAACGTTTTCAGTCATCTTGCCGCGTCGCGTAGCGCAGGCCGGTGCGCAGATCAGTCGGATACCATCAACAAGGAGGTCATGCACCATGATGAGTGAGGCACCGCGGGTTCTGCTCGCCGACGATGAAGAAACGTTTCGTCGCGCGACGGCCCGGCTCTTTGAGCAAGAAGGGTATCAGTGCGATTGCGCAGAGGATTCGGCAGAGGCCGGTCGGTTGCTGACGAAGGAGCACGATGTGCTCGTTTCCGACATCCGCATGCCAGGCAACATGCAATTCGAATTTCTCCGAGAGGTCCGCAGCCGATTCCCGCTGCTTCCGATCGTACTGGTGACAGGCTATCCCTCCGTTCAAACGGCCGTTGAGTCGCTGCGGTTGTCGTTTACGGATTATTTACTCAAGCCGGTGGATTGGCCGGATCTGCGCCGGGCGGTGGCCGACGCGGTCAAGAAGACCAGCCTTGTGCGCATGACCACCTCGGTGCAAGAAGAAGCACGTCGGCTCGTGGCGTCCTTGGAGCATCTTCAGGACAGCCTGCCTCGGCTGGGCAGTGGGGCCAACGAACGAGAGTTAGCCTGGTCGCTCGATACGTTCCTCGCCCAGAGTTTCTCGCGATGGCGATCTTGTCTTCCCGGATCCGGTCCGTGCTAACCAGCCAGATGCAAGGCCATGCCGAGGCCCCCATGGATGTGTGCCGCATGATGGAATGTCCACGACTCAGCGCCTATCGGGAAGCCCTTGAGGGGACGGTGGAGGTACTCGCGATGACTAAAAACTCGTTTCGGTCCAAAGAACTGGGGTTGCTCCGGGCCAAAATCGAGCAGTTGCTTCGGGATGATGCGTGAAGACACCTGAGTTTCATGTTTAAAGTTTCAAGTTATTGGACAGCCTGAAATGTGAAACGGTCACGGGGAGAAGCCTGAGGTTGGAAGTTGGAGGCAGGCATCTCCTGCTTCACACCTCGGACATCCAACTCCCCAACATACGACGCTTTACGTTATCCGATAACTTGCAACTTGACACTTCCTCTCTCCCCCCACGAGTCAAGATTTCTTCGCCCGTACCGATAAAGTGTCAGACCAGACCATAGCGGTGGGTGTGAGCGTGAGGCTCAGACCGCCTGAACGGGCAGGAGCAAGACCTGTCAGTTGGAGGCGCATTCCGGCACTCTCAAAGAGAGCGGCAGGGAGTGCGTCTTTTTTTTGACTTGTTTCGCCTTGGTGGGTTTGAAGTGGGGCAACCGTTGACATGGAGCCAGGGTATTTATAGGTACGGTCACCACAGGACTCACTATGCTGCGGAGTCTGAATCTCAGCAGGCAATGGTGACGCTGCTGGTCAGCTCTGTATTCCGGGTCCTACACTCTTTAGCAGCGCTGGAGAGATCATGAGGAAACTGGACAATCTTAAAACCGTTCACAAGCTGATCGTCATTGTGGCCATCTTTGTGGTTGGCCAGGTGGTCGGGACGATCTTCTCAACGTGGGGGTTGTCGGAACTGAGCCAGCGTGCGGAAGCGCTTTATCGAGTGAACTTGCTCCCGGTCAAGGAGCTCGGCGAATTGAAAGCTCTCAATTACAAAATGGTCGCCCAAATCGGATTCCATATTCAGGCCTTCGACAGCGCCGCTGTGACCAAGGCGGAGAAAGACATCGAGACCATCGACAAAGAGATCGACGATCTTTTGGCTACGTATGTCCCGATTATTGTCAGCGACTTGGAGCGGAAGACGTTTTCGCAGTATGCCAGCAACTTGGCGAAGTTTAAGGAGGTCCGAGAGAAAGTCTTGAAGCTCAGTCGACTCTACAGCAAGGACGGCGCGACAGAGGTGCGCATGAAGGAACTGGCGCCGGTTCGGGAGGCGATGCTTGGCAACCTCCAATCGCTGATCAGAGAAAATGAACAGCAGGCTCAAGCGAATTATCAGGGGAGCCAAGCGTTGACCGTCCGGCTGACGACGCTTCAGATCGTCATCGTCGTGCTGATGTCGTTGCTGGGTATGGTGACGGCGTGGTTGGTTGCGGCGCGTATCACCAAGAATGTGACGGATGTCCTGGGGGCGGCGCAGAAGCTGGCGGGAGGAGATCTGACCGCGCGGAGCCGCGTGAAGACAACCGATGAGACGGGGCAGTTGGCAATCGCGTTCAATCAGATGGGCGAGGCACTCGCGCAATCAGCGGCGAAGCAGCAGGACGCGATCGAGGAGATGAATGCCAGGATCGACATCATGAACACGACGAGCATCGTGTCGGAAGCCGATCTGAAGGGCGACATCATTGCCGCCAATGACAAGTATATAGAGATCTCCAAGTATTCACGCGAGGAGATGATGGGGCACCGCACAGCATCACACGGCATCCAGACATGCCCAAAGAGATCTTCAAGACCATGTGGCAGACGATCGCGCGAGGGGACATGTTCCGGGGCATCATCAAGAATCGTGCGAAGGACGGCACGCCCTACTACGTCGATGCGGTCATTAAGCCCATTATGGGGCCAAACGGTAAACCGAAGAAGTATTTGGGGGTTCGCTACGACCTGACACAGCATGAGATCGCTCGGCAGAATATGAAGGGGTTGGTGGAGGCGATCGACAAGTCGTATGCCACAATTGAGTTTGACCTCAGCGGTACGATTCAAAATGCCAATGGCCTATTTCTCCAGACGATGGGCTATAGCTTGGAGGAACTCAAGGGGAAGCATCACAGCATGTTCGTTGCGTCGTCGTACCGCGGCACAACCGAGTATCGCTCCTTCTGGGAGAAACTTGGGCGTGGGGAGTATGACGCCGGTCAATACCAGCGCATGGCAAAGGGTGGGCGGGAGGTCTGGCTCCAGGCCAGCTACAATCCGGTCATGGACGACATGGGGCGGCCATTCAAGGTGATCAAGCTGGCGACGGATATCACCGGGCAAAAACAGGCACAAGTCGAGGTCGAGAAACTGATCAAGGCCGCAACGGCCGGGCAATTGTCCGAACGGATTGAGACGGAATCGTTCCATGGCACCTCACGAGAACTGACAGGAAGCGTCAATCGGCTGCTCGACGCCGTCGCCAGCCCGCTGCATGAAGCGCAGACGGTGCTTGCCGCTCTGGCTAAGAAAGATCTGACCCGTAGCATGTCCGGGTCGTATCAGGGTGAGTTCGAACAGATGAAGGCGAATGTGAATGGCGCTCTTCACAATCTGTCGGAGACGATGACGACGGTGCGGGCGGCGGTCGAGGCGGTGTCCTCTGGGGCGGATCGCATCACGAAGGGCAATGCAGAACCTCTCTCATCGCACCAGTGAACAAGCGGCGTCTTTGGAAGAGACCAGTGCATCCATGGAGCAAATGACCGCGACGGTCAAACAAAACGCGGACAATGCGAAGCAGGCTGATCAACTGGCAATTACCGCCCGCGAGACGGCAGACAAGGGCCGGGCTGTGACGCAACAGGCTGTGGATGCCATGAACGAAATTAACAAGAGCAGCAAGAAGATCGCCGACATCATCACGGTGATCGATGAGCATTGCGTTCCAGACGGAATCTCTTGGCCTTAAACGCGGCGGTGGAAGCGGCGCGGGCGGGTGAACATGGGCGAGGTTTTGCCGTGGTGGCGGCAGAAGTGCGGAATCTGGCACAGCGATCAGCTCTGGCGGCGAAGGAGATCTCGGGACTCATCAACGAATCCATCCAACGGGTCAGCGACGGCACCGCGTTGGTGAATCAATCAGGCCGTACGCTGGAAGACATCGTCAGTTCGGTCAAGCGGGTGACGGATATCATTGCAGAGATCAGCGCGGCCTCGCAGGAACAGGCCAGCGGGATCGATCAGACCAATAAAGCCATCCTGGCGATGGACCAGGCGACGCAACAGAACGTGGCGTTAGTGGAAGAGACCACCTCGTCTGCCCAAACTATGAAGGAGCAGGCCAATGAGCTCCTCAGTCAGGTGGCCGAGTTCAAGATTCGAGACTATGAATCGGCCAAGAGCAAGGGTGCCGCTCTCGCCGTGAACCATTCGCGAGAGATTGCACAACCACGGGAGAGGTCGGTGACTCCCTCTAGCGCGCCGGCGCCCCAATCAAAGTTCCCGCAGCGGGGAGCTGACGGCGGCGGCCAGACCGGTGCCAGCCAGCCTTGCCACCGGCAAGAGCAAAAATCCCAACGAGTTTGGGGAGGATTTTCAGGAGTTCTAGCCTAGTCGCTCGGCTTTACTCGTCACAGGATGATGCCGATAAGGAATCTATCAAGGTCGTGATTGCAGAATTGCACGGTTGGTCAGGAGACAGGCGGTGAAGCGTATCAAGTTGAGGCCGACGGGGAACGCAAGTCCATTCAGTATTAGGGAGATTGCGGTCGCGAGATGGTGCGAATGTCATTAGGCGAAGGAGGGGTGATAGTGACGTGGTTCAAGAACCAAACCCTTATGACCAAACTCATGGTCGGGTCTGCGGTGATTGGCAGCATTATGACGGTGATCGGGACGATAGGCGTGATGAACTTGAAGACGATCAATGCGAACACCGAGAATCTCTACGAGGTACAGCTCAGCGCGGTGCGCCAGGCGCTCACGATCCAAAATAATCTGTCGATGGTGCGGTTTTGGGTGCTGCGCGCGGTGACGGCTACGGACAAGGCGCACCAGGAGGCGTCGTTCACCAAGATAGCCGATTTGTCGAAGCAGAACGACGAGAGCAAAGCCCAGTTCGAAAAGCTGATCCGCTCGGATTCGGTACGGAACATGTTTGGAGAATTCACCCAGGCGCTCGCCGACTATCGCACCAACCGGATGACTACCATCGAGTTGGCGCTGGAGGGCAAGCAGGCGCAGGCGATGGCACGCATCGATCACGAAACGCGGCTGTCGTACGAGGCTGTCAGCAAGCGCCTTGCGCAGTTGGTGGAGGCCACTCAGGCGAATGCCCGGCAGCAATATGAGAGCGCCCAGGCGCTCTATGCCACCGCGAAAGTGATGTTGATCATCGTCAACCTCGGCGGGGTCGTCTTGGGGATCGTGTTCAGTTGGTTGCTGGCCCGGTTCATCGCACGAAACATGACAGTGGTGTTGCAGGTCGCGCAGCAGCTAGGCGGTGGCGATCTGTCGGCACGGGCTTCCGTGTCGGCGCAGGATGAGGTAGGTCAGCTGGCGCAGGCCTTTAATGACATGGGGGAGAAGCTCTACACCGCCGCGACAGCACAACAGGCACAGCAGGCCGAAATCGCCGCCAAGAACTCCGAGGTCAAGGGTATTACGGACGCGATCAGTCGAGCCCAAGCGGTGATCGAGTTCAATATGGACGGCACGGTCATCGTGGCGAACGATAACTTCCTCCAATGCCTGGGATACCGCCTGGATGAGGTCAAAGGCCGGCACCACCGGATGTTCTGCGATTCCAGCTATGCGAACAGTGCCGAGTATCAGGCGTTCTGGGCGAAGCTGAACCGTGGTGAGTTCGATGCAGGGGTGTATCCTCGGAAACGCAAGAACGCTCAGGATGTGTGGGTCCAGGCCTCGTATAACCCAATTCTCAACGCCGACGGGAACGTCTACAAAGTCGTGAAGTATGCGATGGATGTGACCGCACAGAAATTGGCGGCGATTGAGTCCGAGGGCATTTTGAAAGCCATCGACCAGGGTCAGGCGATGGTTGAATTCAATATGGATGGGACGGTGCGGAACGCCAACGCCATCTTTTTGAGCGCCGTGGGCTATCGTCTCGATGAAATTAAAAGCCAGCATTACCGGATGTTCTGTCCCCCGGCTTCTGCAAACAGCGGAGAGTGTGTGGCTTTCTGGCAGAAGCTCAACCGAGGGGAATCTGATGCCGGCTTGTATCAGTGGTTGGGCAAAGGGGGCAAGGCGTGCTGGCTGCAAGCCACGTTCACCCCGATCCTCGATGTTTCCAGGAAACCCTATAAAGTCGTCACCTTCGCAACCGATATTACGGCGCAGAAACAGGCCTCGGCTGACATGGAGCGCCTCGTGGTTGAGGCAGAAACGATCCTGGGCCGGGTTGCGGCGAGCGATCTGTCGCAGGAGATGACCGGGGTCTACAACGGCGGGCTGGAGAAGGTGAAGACCAGTGTCAATGCGGTGGTGCGAAATCTCATTCAAACCATCACCACCGTTCGGGAAGTCGTGGAGTCGGTCGTGAGCGGCTCCGAGGAGATCAATAAGGGCAATTCCGATCTGTCGCAGCGGACTAGTGAACAGGCGAGCTCGCTTGAAGAAACCGCTTCATCGATGCAGGAGATGACGGAGACGGTGAAACAAAATGCCGACAATGCCAAGCAAGCCAACCAACTGGCGATTGAAGCCCGGGAGACAGCCAATCAGGGAGGCGCTGTCACCAAGCAGGCCGTTGCGGCCATGATGGAGATCAACAAGAGCAGCAAGAAGATCGCCGATATCATCACGGTGATCGATGAGATTGCGTTCCAGACGAATCTGTTGGCCTTGAACGCGGCGGTGGAAGCGGCGCGGGCGGGCGAACATGGCCGAGGATTTGCCGTGGTGGCGGCCGAAGTGCGGAACTTGGCGCAGCGGTCGGCGTTGGCCGCCAAGGAGATCAAAGGGTTGATCAATGAGTCGATCCAACGTGTGACGGATGGCAGCGAGTTGGTCAATCAGTCCGGGAAGACGTTGGACGACATCGTCAATTCGGTCAAGCGGGTCACGGACATCATCGCGGAGATCAGCGCGGCCTCGCAGGAACAGGCCAGCGGCACAGATCAGGTGAACAAGGCGATTATGCAGGTGGATCAGACCACCCAACAGAATGCGGCCTTAGTGGAAGAAATTACCAGTGCGAGTTATTCGATGAAGGCCCAATCGGAGGAACTGTTGCGCCGCATAGCCTTATTTACGCTTACGCTGTCCGAAGCGGAAAAGGCCGCCATGCCGGGAATCGCCGCTGTGCGGGAACATGCGATGCGGTCGATTTCGAAAGCCTTCAGTGAATCTGCGAAGCCGCGAGATCTTCCGCCGTCTGCGCCCAGAGCGAAGCCACGAGAGGCAACTAGGGTCGCAGTCGGGGGGGACGGCCACCGTCTGTCGGGAGAGGAATTTGAGGAATTCTGAGGGAGGGGAGAATAATCGAGTTTTCCGTCGCACGAGAGTGTGAAGGGCGTTCGAAGCATCATCACCAGAAGAGTCGCAGGCGAGGAGGCGCATGGTGAACAAGCTGAATAATCTCAAGACGAAAACCAAGTTGCTGCTCAGCTCCGGCATAATCTGTCTGTCGCTCCTGGTCGTGGGAGGCATGGCCATTGTCGGGTTGATGCAGCTCAGCGATCGCATCGAAACGATCTTCAAGATCAATGTGCTTCCGCTCAAGCAGCTTGGTGAATTGCAAGGACAGTCTCAGCGAATGAACTCCCTCGTGGCTGGGCATATTCTGGCCCGCGACGGAGCGACGATGAGAAAAAAGATGGACGAGATCGCCAAGCTCGATGTCAAGATCGACCAGTTCCAAACGGACTATGCCCCGATCATTGTGAGCGAGTCGGAACAGAAGACCTTTGACCGGTTCAAGGCCGAGTTGGGTCGAGTTACAGGGAGATTCGCAAGAAGGTCCTGACGCTCAGCGATAATTTCAGCAAAGATGCCGCGACCGAATTGCAAGATGCGCAACTGTCGGAGAAACTTGCGGAGTTGCTGGAGTCTGTCGGCAGCTTGGTGAAGGAGAATGAAGTCCAAGCCCAAGAAAACCATGAGTCTAGCCGCAGCGCCGCCATGACCTTGACGATGCTCATGGTCGCCCTCATCGGGGGATCGCTTGCTCTGAGCTTATTTGGAAATTGGGCCATCTCGAAGTTCCTGGTGTCAGGGTTGGAGAATGTCCTGCAGGCGGCCCAGCAACTGCAGAAAGGGCATTTAGCGTTCCGATCCACGGTGACGACCAAGGAAGAAATTGGACAGCTCGCCGAGGCGTTCAATCACATGGCCTGTTCGCTGGAAGCTGCGTCGGCCAAGCAGGTCGAGGCGCTGGCAGTCTCAGGCGGCGGAGATCTCGGGGGTGACGAATGCCATCGGCCAGTCGCAGATGGTGATCGAGTTCAAGCTCGACGGGACGGTCCTCACGGGCAATGAGAACTTCCTGACGACGCTGGGCTATCGGCTTGATGAGATTACCGGGCGGCATCACCGGATGTTTTGTGATCCGGCCTTTACCGCCACGGGAGACTATGTCGCCTTTTGGCAGAAATTGAATCGGGGCCAATTCGACACCGGCATCCATCGGTGGCTGGGCCAGGGGGAAAGGAGTTTTGGTTGCAGGCCTGCCTTGACGCCGATTCTCGATACTCATGGCAAGATTGACCAAGGTCATGACCTTCGCAACCGATGTAACGACGACGGAGGCAGCGAAATGCGGAGTATGAGGGGAAAATTGCGGCCATCATGAAATTGCAGGCGGTGGTCGAGTTTATGCTGGACGGAACGGTTGTGGCCGCCAATGAGCAATTCTTGGCCTGCACGGGGTACAGTCTCGACGAGGTCATGGGGCGAGCACCATCGGATGTTCTGCGATGCCGCCAGTGTGAACACGAATGAGTATGCGGTATTCTGGCAGAAGCTTAGCCGGAATGAGGCGGACACGGGTGTCTATCACCTGCAGGGCAAGAGTGGCTCGGATCTCTGGCTGCAGGCCTCGTATACACCGATTCAAAATGCGAACGGGGATGCCTACAAGGTCGTGATGTATGCCACCGATGTCACGGGGCAAAAGAAAGCCCAGTCCACACTGGAAGCCTGCATGACGGAGGCTCAAGGCACACTCTTGGCCTTGGCGAAAGGCGATTTGACTCAGCCTATGCAGGGGGTCTACGAAGGCGAGCTGGACAAGATCAAGACCAGTATCAATACGGCACTCACCAACCTGACCACCACCATCGCTACCGTCCGCCAGGCGGTGGAAGGGGTCACGGCCGGTGCGGGACAAATTACTGACGCAAACAAGGATCTCTCGCAGCGCACGAGTCAACAGGCTGCGGCGCTCGAAGAGACCTCCGCCTCCATGGAGGAGATGACGTCGACGGTGAAGCAAAACGCGGACAATGCCAAGCAGGCCGATCAGCTGGCGATTAACGCTCGCACCACTGCGGATAAGGGCCGGGTCGTGACGCAGCAGGCTGTGGGGGCCATGGACGAGATCAACAAGAGCAGCAAGAAGATCGCCGACATCATCACGGTGATCGATGAGATTGCGTTCCAGACCAATCTTTTAGCCTTGAACGCAGCGGTGGAAGCAGCGCGGGCAGGCGAACATGGGCGAGGCTTTGCCGTGGTGGCATCTGAAGTGCGGAATCTGGCCCAACGGTCGGCCATGGCGGCGAAGCAGATCAAGGGGTTGATCAACGAGTCGATCCAGCATGTGAATGACGGGAGTGAGCTGGTCAATCAATCCGGCAAAACGTTGGACGAGATCGTCAATTCGGTCAAGCGGGTCACGGACATCATCGCAGAGATCAGCGCGGCGTCGCAGGAACAGGCCATCGGGATCGATCAGGTGAACAAGGCGATCATGTCGATGGATCAAACGACGCAACGCAATGTGGGAGTGGTCGAAGAAACCGCTAATGCGGCTCAGTCGATGCAGGATCAGGCCAGCGAGTTGCAGCAACAAGTGCAGGCTTTCAAAATCGCCGAGAGCCATCATGCCGAGCGCGTGTCTGTCATGCCGTCGCGTACCGTCAAACCGATGGTCCGGCCGGTTGCCCATACGAGGGTGGCCGTACTGCGCCAATGAAATCGGCTGCGTCATCGGCGCTCGCACGGAAAGTGCCGGTCGGCGCAACGGTCCAAAAGGACCAGGGACATCATGGGTCGGACGACGGCTTTGAAGAGTTTTAGGATGGTGCCCCGATGTTCCCTTCTGCTCGCCCAGGCCTCGGCGACCCACAAGACCTTCGACACAAGAGTCGGCGCGTCCATTGCCTGATCCGTCGCCGGGTGATGGACCCATCCCTTCGAATCTCTCCTCTTGAGCCGGCCACAGCATGCGTGTATGCCGCTCATCGGCCTTGAAACCCTCGCTGCAACAGCGGTTAAGAAATCACGCAAATCAACCGATAGAGAAACTATTCGTCTTCTATGGAGACGAACCGGCCCTGTCAAGAGCGCTGGAGTGATCGGTATGGACTTTGAGATTTCAACTGAAGAATTTCAACGGTTTCGGACGTTGATCTATGACGAGAGTGGGATTACGCTCAACGATCAGAAACAGGGGTTGGTGGCGTCCAGGTTGTCGAAACGCCTGCGGGACCTCAAGCTCTCGACGTTTTCTGACTACTACGAGCAGGTGACAAGGGATTCAAGCCGGGAAGAATTCACCCGGATGTTGGACTTGATCTCGACCAATAAGACGGATTTTTTCCGAGAACCGAAACACTTTGACTTCCTCCGTGAAGAAATTCTTCCTCAACTGGGGGATGAGAAGCGGATCCGTATTTGGTCGTCGGCCTGTTCGACGGGCGAAGAACCCTATACCATCGCCATGACGCTCTATGAGGGTGTCTCCGATCCTGCTCAATGGGACTTCAAGATCCTGGCCTCTGACCTCTCCACTCGTGTGCTGGCAAAGGCGGCTGCCGGTGTCTACGACGCGGAACGTGTCGACGATGTGCCACCGGAGACTGGTCAAGCGACATTTCCTCCGTGGGCGTGGCGAGAGCGACGGCATGCTCAAAGTCAAGCCGCATTTGTCGGCGATGATTCAATTCCGGCGCCTGAATTTGATGGACGAACAGTTTCCGATCAAGAGCCCTCTCGATCTGATCTTTTGCCGGAATGTGATGATCTATTTTGATCGTCCGACTCAGGAGCGGCTCGTCAATAAGTTCTATCGGTACTTGAAGCCGGGCGGGCATCTATTTATCGGGCACTCCGAAAGTCTCCAATGGGTGACCCATCCCTTTACGATCGTCGCGCCGACTATTTATCGGAAAGAAGGGTGAGCCGAATGCCGCAGGTGCGGCTGTAGATCAATTCGGCCATATCCGGCGGATGAGAGGATCATCGGTTCCCGCATGAGATTGCCGCAATTCTTCCGGGAGAATATTTTGTCAGCGACCAGCCGATGATTGTGTATACGGTGCTCGGATCCTGTGTGTCCGCCTGTATTCGTGACCCGCTGGCCGGCGTCGGTGGGATGAACCATTTCATGCTGCCCAAGCCCAAAGAGGCAGGAACTGACTCATGGGGCGAATCGACTCGGTATGGGTCCTATGCCATGGAGTCGTTGATCAACGAAATTCTGAAGCGGGGCGGAGTGAAAAGCCGCCTTGAAGTGAAGTTGTTCGGGGCTGGACGCATCTATGAGGGCAACATCGATGTCGGCGCCAGAAACGCCGAGTGGGTTCTTGAGTATGTCAGGATGGAAGGACTCACCGCATGCAAGACGGATCTTGGAGACGTCTTGCCCAGGAAAATCTATTACTTTACCGAGTCCGGGCGTGTGCTGATGAAGAAAATCGAGAAGGTCAAAAATGACACGATTGTGACACGTGAACGTGAATATGCGTCCAAGATCGCAAGGAAAGAAATCATGCGTGGTGGCGGAAGAGGATGTGACACTCTTTTGATCGATAGTGAGAACGTTGAAAAGTTCGGAATGTGTCACGAGTGCAAAGACGTTACGACTTTTGGACCTGATAACGCTATGACGAGGAATGCATGAGCAAGATTCGAGTACTGACCGTCGATGACTCGGCACTGATGCGGCAAGTGCTCGCGATCTTACTTGCCAAAGATCCCGACATCGAGGTGGTCGGGTCGGCTCCTGATCCCTATGTTGCTCGGGAGAAAATCAAAGCGCTGAACCCCGACGTGCTCACGCTCGACGTTGAAATGCCAAAGATGGACGGGATTACGTTTCTTGAGAAACTGATGCGTGGGCACCCGATGCCGGTCGTCATGGTGAGTTCGCTGACGGAAGCCGGATGCCAGACGACTTTGCGGGCCTTGGAGCTCGGCGCCATCGATTTCATTACCGAAGCCAAAGATCGATCTTCGGGAAGGCATGGAAGACATCGCGCAGGATTTGATTGCCAAAGTCAAGGCTGCGGCTTCGGCGAATCTGAAGCGGCCGGCTGGTGAAAAACGGGCCCTCAGCTCCGTGGCTGCGGCCCGTTCCGGGCCGACCGGTTCACAGGCTCGATGATCAAGACCACCGATACCATCATTGCCATCGGGTCTTCGACCGGCGGCACTGAGGCTGTGAAGGACCTTTTGGAAATGCTGCCGCCGGATACGCCACCGATTCTCATTACCCAGCATATGCCGGAACGGTTTACGAAGACCTGGGCCGATCGGCTAAACAGCCTCTGCCGCATCGGCGTCAAAGAAGCACAGCATGGCGACAGTGTGTTACCGGGACATGCCCTGGTCGCTCCGGGGAACTTTCATATGACGCTCGTCAGGAGTGGCGCTCGATATACGGTTCACCTCAATCAAGATCCGCCGGTCAACCGCCATCGACCCTCGGTGGATGTGATGTTTGCCTCAGTCGCTCAGTATGCCGGGGCCAACGCGGTCGGGGTGATTCTGACCGGGATGGGAGACGACGGCGCCAAAGAAATGTTGACGATGAAACGGGCCGGTGCCTTTACGCTCGCTCAAGATGAAGCAAGTTGCGTCGTCTTCGGGATGCCCAAAGAGGCGATCAAGGCCGGTGCGGTCGACAAAGTGTTACCTTTACATGAGATTGCCGGTGCCATTTTATCCCATGTGGGGTGCTGACGAGTCTGGAGCTTCTATGCCGATCACTCAACGAGCTTGGCGTGATGCAACCGTGATCCATGTCGATGAGGTCTTTACCTATCGCAACCGCAAAGATTTCTCTTCTGCGGTGACGGAGTTTCGAGCGTCTGGCGGCAGGCATCTCATCGTTGATCTGCACGAGGCGACGTATCTGGACAGTGCCGCCTTAGGCCTTTTGGCCCTGACGTCTCAACAGTTGTCCGTGGAGGAACGATGGATCAGCCTGGTGGGCCCGCAGGGCACGGTGAAGCAGGTGTTAGAGATAGCCAATATTGACAAGATGATTGCGGTGTTTCCGACGGAAGATGCCGCGGCTGCTGCTCGAGCCGCATAGTGGAATGACACGAGCCGGTCTGGATGTTTCTGAATAAAGGGGGGAAGTCATGGCGATGCAAACAAAAGAACGCCCCGTGCCGAACGGTGTGATTCTTGAGATGACGGGAGATCTCACTTATGCCAATCGTGAACAGTTTAAGACAGCGGTTGAAGCGATCCGACAGAAGGGCTGTCGTCATCTGATTTTGAATATGGCCGAAGTCCGATTCGTGGACAGCTCCGGCCTCGGCTTGCTGGCGCTCGTGTCTCAGAACTTTAAGTTGGGTCAAGGCAAGGTGAGTATGTTGAAGCCGCAAAGCTATGTGCGGGAAATCATGAGCCTGGCCAACATTCAGAAATTGATTCCGGTCTATGATAATGAGCAGGATGCCTTGACCGGGCATCAGCGCGCAGCCTAGCAAGATGTTGAAACAGGCCGCCAGCATCGTTCTCGCATCGCTCAGAGGCTCAACGTACTGAAACGTACGCTTCGCCTCTTCGCTCGCTGCGGCCTTGCTGGACAGCCTGTTTGAACATCCTGCGGAAACCTACACCTCACAGCCGCAAGTCTGGATACTCAATGCCGTTAACGTCAGTTGAACAGACAACTCAGGTGGCGCCGCACACTGTGCTCGTCGTGGATGATGAGCCCACGGCACGACTGGCCTTGGCGGCTCGACTGAAACGGCTCGGCTATCGGGTGATCCAAGCCGGCGACGGGAAAGCCGGGTTGGAGGCGCTTCGGCGTGAGCGGCCCAGTCTGACCATCCTGGATTGGATGATGCCGGAAATGGACGGGCCGTCCTTCTGCGAATATGTTCGGCAAGATCCGGAACTTCTGACGAGTCAGATCTTGATGATGACGGGTCACGATCAGCCCGAGCAGATCGCCGAAGGTTTGGCCCGCGGCGCCGATGACTTTCTGAGTAAAGCTGCCAGTAAGTATGAAATTACGGCTCGTGTGCAGGCCGGGATGCGTGCGGCGACGTTGGTCCGAAGGTTGAGGGATGCCACCGAGGAGATCCGCCAGAAGCAGGAGGCGCTCGAACAGGAGTTGCAGTCTGCTGCGCGGTATGTCGAGTCGCTGCTACCTCCGCCGGGGACCATCTTGCCGGGCGTGCAGATGGTCCATGCCTACC
Source organism: Nitrospirota bacterium (assembly GCA_963850405.1). Lineage (GTDB taxonomy): Bacteria > Nitrospirota > Nitrospiria > Nitrospirales > Nitrospiraceae > Nitrospira_D. The sequence continues at coordinate 430,845 of CAWKLH010000026.1, read as the reverse complement.
GGCCATCTCTCGCCTTGGGCGGCGATCTCTTCAACATCGTTCCGTGGAGCGACGACTTCTTGGGGCTGTATCTGCTGGATGCGTCAGGCCATGGTGTGTCGCCGGCGTTGCGATCCTCATCATTTGCCACCTTTCTTCGCAGAGACAGCTTGCTACGGCATGTCGGCTCGAATGACCCTGGAGCCATTCTGACGGAAGCCAATAAGCAATTCCCTCTCACGGAAACTGGACACTACTTCACAATCGTCTTCGCGAGTCTTGACCTCCGATGCCATACCCTCTCCTATGCGACGGCCGGGCACGGCGGAGCGCTGCTTCACCGCCGGTCCGGTGAAGTCTGTTGGATGGCCCAACCCAATTTGCCGCTTGGGTTTGATAGTTCAACAACCTATGTGACCGCGACGCTTCCTATTGGTCCGGGTGACCGGTTGTACCTGCTCAGCGACGGACTGTACGAATTCCCTGCAGCGAGCGGGGAGTTGTGGGGACAGGGTCGGTTGGAAACGACGATTCAAACATTGGGTCAGCAACCCTTAGAGACCGTCATCACGGAGACGATCGCTGAGGCGGTGCGCTGGCAGGGCCATGAGCAATTTCCCGATGATGTGGCCTTGATGGGCGTCGAGATTGCCATCTGACCGCCGAGATGGTTCTGAAGGAGTGTTCTCATGAGCCAGGACAGTGTCTTCAGCTTCGACGAGGCCCTCGCCCGTGTCGATGATGACCGAGAGACATTCCAGATGATGATCGAATTGTTTATAGAGCATGGTCCGAAGGACTTGGCGGATACTCAATCGGCCTTGGATGCTGGGAATGCGCCGGGTGTAGCGCGATCGAGTCATCGGTTGAAGGGCGCCATTCTCCAGTTTTGCGCTCCGGCTGCCCTTCATGCCTGCAAAGAATTGGAAGAATCTGCGAAAGCGGGAAACCTGGCGCATGGCGGGCAGCTGTATGCCACCTTGGCGCAGGAAGTTCAACGGCTTCTCGTTGCACTTCGTCAGGTGTACGACAAAGGGCTTGCCGCATGAATACGCTCACGACGTCCGAGCATCTCTTGGTCATCGATCCCTGTTCGGACACGCAGGCGCGCATTGCCGAACAGTTGCAGGGGAGAGGGTTTTCAGTTGTTGCGGCGTCAGACCTGACCACTGCGTTGACCACCATCGACATGGCGGCACCGGATATTGTGATCACTGACTTGTTTCTTCCTGAAGCAACGGGCTTGACCGTGCTCAAAGAGTTGAAGGCTCGGCATGAACTCTGTCCTGTGATCGTCATGGCGAAGGATGCACCGGAGCCGATGATCATCCAGGCGCTTCGGATCGGAGCCGCCGACTATCTGCACAAGCCCGTGACTGAAGAAGAGCTGGTACTGGCGTTGCAGCGCGCTCGGAATCTCATGCCCGGAGACCTCGGGAATATCCCAGGAGTGTGCCGAGCGGATTATCAACTGACCGTCGACTCTGACCCGACGCATATTCCAGCGATGATCTCTTGGCTCATCAAGACGACGGCCTCGACCCTGCCTCCTGTCCGACGGTTGCATCTTCGGGGAGCCCTGCAAGAACTGCTCTTTAACGCGATTGAACATGGGAATCTCGAGATCGTCTATCGGGAAAAACAGGAAGCGCTCGCCGAGGGCCGCTATGAGCAGCTGCTCGCGCGTCGACTCGCTCAAGCTCGGTTGAGGGATCGCCGGGTGCGTATTCATGTAGCCCACGACACGGATGCCAACAGTTTGGTGTACGGGATCACCGATGAGGGCAAGGGGTTTAAGTGGCAGAGCTTGCTTGCGCGATCCCAAGAGGTCTGCGAGTCAGAAGACGCGAACGGGCGGGGGGTGTTTTTGGCTCGATCGTTTTTCCCCTCCTTGAGATACAACGATCGAGGCAATGAAGTAATCCTGACAGTGTCGTTGGACTAAGCGACGTGGAGAGGAGAGGACGATTTGGAGAGGTCCGCCTACAAGATGCGCAGGTATTCGACGGTACTCTCGCCCTTGCTGGCGTCTCGCTTCAGGACGGCCCATGAGGCCTTGGTTGTTTCATTCACGGTGACGGCGAGGCGTGCGGAGAAATAGTCTGATTTGATATCATAGTCGTTTCTGAGTGTTCGACCGATCTCCTGAAAGCTTCCCACTCGATCGAGTTCCACTTTCGTCTTGTATGGGCGTCCTTGGACGATCTCTATGGCAACGGTTTGGGTGACACTTGGATCCAGCGTCTGAAGGACGATGGGATCTGCGGTGTTGAGGTTCATCGGCACGCCTCCCTCTTGTGGGAAGACCGTTACGTAGGGGGAGATCCGTTCGATGATCTCCGGCGTGAACCCCTTGATGAGCCGGAGATCTCCCAGCCCGGGTAACGGGCTATTCGCGGACCGATAGGGTGGCCTCAACGATTGGTAGTAGAGGCTCTCGGCGCCGGCCGGCTGAGGCACTTCATCCTGGTCGACCCAATCGATGAGCGCATCGACCAGGGTGGGGCTGACCCTGAGCAGCTCGAACAATCGCTTGGCTCGCAGGATCTTCTTCTTCTGTTCAATGTCGCCTCCCGTAGCCGATGCGAGGTCGTTCAGGTTGAATTTTCCCGTCTCATCCTGGATCTGCGCGGTCAGGAATCCGTCCCCAATCGGATAGTTCTTGATCGGCATGGCCCAGATATCGGTCGGCGCATCGTATTTCTGCCCCGTCATCTTCTCACGCAAGAGATCCTGCAGCAGCACGGCTCGCGCGGCCTGCACGGCGGCTCGGGTCAGCATGCCTGTTTTGTAGTCGTCCCGAAAGGCGGCGGCGGCTCGGTATTCACGGCGCGCTTCCGCATCGAACTCAAGAATCATGGCGGTGAGCAGCGTCAGCACCAGGAGGGCTAAGAGCAGTGCGACGCCTCGTTCATCAGCTTTTCGCATAGCTCAAGACCCGAACGGTTGCGTCGAGATTGACCGGATTATCGAATTTGGGGCGGATCTGCAGGTGGCGAACCTGAAGGTCGTAGGGGGCTTGATCAATGGCCACGAGTAATGCCAGCAAGTCCGGCAATTGGATGCCGTCCAATCGGAGATCGACGGCCGTTTCCTGATAGCCTTGCGCCAGCGATTGGACTTGCGGCTGCATGCTGGTGATGCGTTCGCGCACATGGGCGGTGGTGGCCGCTTCCTCCATGAATGTCAGCAGGGAGAAATGACTGTCGGCTCCCGGCATGCGGCTTTCGGTTGAGGTCAACCGATCCCGCTTGGCGAGATAGGCTTGGCCGAGCACCGTCAGTTCGGCGAGGTCTTTCTGTTTCCGAATCTCCTGGCGATCGAGGCGATCAAGCGTGTCCAAGAGGGGGTCGACGATCAGGATAAAGAGGAGGCTGAGTCCGAGCACGATCCCTCCTGCCAGTACGAGGGTGCGCTCACGTTGCGACATCTGGCGCCAGCGTTCCCGAAAGTTCTGCGTCATGACTTCTCCACCGTGACCGTGATTCGAAAGACGACTTGATTGGGGCCTGCGCCCACTCGGGTTTCCGTCACCGCGACGTCCTTCAATCGAGGGCTCGAGGCGAAGGTTTGCTTGAGTCGCTCCACGGCGTCGAAGGAGGTCGTCTCACCCTCCATGAGGACGATCGTTCCATCGACGGTCAGCTCGCGCACCTTGACCGTCGTTCCGGGCGGGAGTTGTTTCACGAACGTTGAGAGGGTGTGCAAGACCTTGCCCTCCGCCGTATCGACGGCGCCGAGCGCTTTATCCAGAACTCCGATGCGGTACTGGGCTTGATCGAGCTCTTCTCCTGGAGCGGCACCTGGTCCAAAGAATTGCTCGTACTGGCTGTGCAATGCCGATTTAAGCCGCGCGACCCGCTGGTCGTGCAGCCAGAAGTGAATCGAGAAATCCACGATCGCCAGAATGGCAATGACCAGACCGGCAGCGATCGCCAGGCGACGGTCTTGCTTGGTGGTGGCGCTGTCCGGCAACGCCGCGTCGGTGACGCCTTTGAAATCGAGTGCGAGTTCCGTGGGCGTCGACGTGAATCGCCATCGCGGCCGGATGATCTTGGGGTGAATCGCCAAGCCGAACGCAATGGAAAATGCTCGTGGAGTGTCGGCTCCGAACCCCTGTCGAGGTCCGACCGGATAGAGTCCCAATTGTCGCGAGAGGTAGCCGCCGACTTCTTGAAGTTTTGACCCGCCTCCGCATACCCAACAGTGCGTCAAGCGACTGCGTTCGTTACCGAGCTGGGCCTGCAAGGTGATGCGGAGCTCTTTCAGGATCGGCTCCAACAACTCGTGGACCTGATCCACGGCCATCGTCCGCTTCCGACGTTCTGCGTCGGCGAAACTACAGGCGTGCCGGACGGCCAAGGCATGTGTCAGATGATTACCGCCCCACAGAATCGTTCGGAGGAGCAGGGGACGTCCTCCCTGCACGAGGCAGAGCGTCGTCTTCGAGGCTCCGACGTCAATGATGGCCAGGTCTTGCGGGACGGCTGCTCCTTCTTCTTGCAGATATTGCGTGACGGAGAAAGAGGGCCATCGCATCGACATTGATCGCCGAAGGTTCCACGTCGGCTTGGGCCAAAAACCGGAGATGCTCCGCAACCTTGTCTCTCGGTGCGGCCGTGACCAGGACCTCCGAGCCCTTGCTTTCACGGGCCAGGCCTTCTGCTGTGTGTCCGGGCGGCAACACCAGGCTTCCGATCGCAAGATCTTCGAGTCGGCATCGGGACGAGATTCTCGACCTCAAAGGGGACGACTTGAGCGAGCTTGGTCGAATCCTTGAAGGGGAAGGAGAGCGTTCTGACGAACAGATCCTGACAAGGAATTGCGGTCACCAATCGGTCTGTGGCATAGAGTCCATTTCGCCAGAGGAATCCGCGCAGCGACTGCACGCGTCGAGCCGGTTCGAGATCTTCGGGACGGGAAAACGGCAGGGGCTGTTGGAAGTAATCGATTGTTTCGCGCCCGCTCAGGCGGCGGCGGAAACGCACGGCCTTCAAGCCCGTTTGTCCGATATCCAACCCGACACATTCGTTTGTGATGGACATGAATCTACTTTAGTTTCGAGTTTCCAGTTTCAAGGGTGAGCGTACAACTCCGAATGACGTGCAACTCGAAACTTCCGTGCTACTTTACAATGCAATCCTCGCTTGTGCCAAGGTCCCGACGATCTTGACGGTCATGGGCGTTCCAGGCGGCGGCGAGGGAAAGCCCAGTGTACCGGCTTTTGAAGCAAATCCGGGGCCGGGGACGACCGTCACCGTGAGATTCACTTGGCTGTATTGTATGGGCTGCTGGATGGTGACATATCCTTCGCCTGTAAAGGAGCCGTCGATGCCATCGCCCTTCAGTTGTGTCACATCGCAACGGAGGTCGCGGCATGCCAGTCCGGCCGAGACCTGGCTGAATGTGAGCGACAGGGTGCGCCCGTTTCCGAGCGGAATCTGATCGATCACCAGGTCCGTCGCTTCGGCCGTCCACGTGCCTTCCCCCTTCATCGCGGTGATGGTCGCCTGGGCGGAGTTGACGCGGTGGGAGAAGTTGCCGGTGAGCGTACCGTGCGTGACGTAGCGGCGGAGGAGTTTGGACAGGTCCACGTGTTGCACCTGTCCCTTGATTGTGATGGGGCCGTCGAAGGACAGCGACGAGGCCGTGACGGTGCCTTTCGCGAGATCTGTCGGGGACGCGGTCTCCGTCAGTTTTGCGACGATATCGAGCCCGAGCGTGCCGCTTAACGCGGATGTGACGCCGAGCTTGGCTTGCAGCGCGGCCACCTGGATCGGGGTCCAGCTCGGTTTCGATAAGGTGACGTCTCGCCATTCAAGACCCGGTGGGAGGCCCACGGCCCAATCGGTCACTCGGACGTCCATCCCCGTGGCCCGCGTGAGTTCCGCAACGATCCGTGTCTGGAGCATTCCGTACGGGAACGTCGCGATCAGGCACAGCACCAGGATGGAGATTCCCCCTCCCGTCCAGGCTAAGATTTCTCGCCATGCTTCAGGCCATTTGATGGTCATGATGCGCCGATCGTCACCCATTCCCGCACCGTCCATGGGGCGGCATCGGGATATTGAAATGTCACTTCGATCAACAAGGCCTTGGGAATTTTGGTGGCCGCAGGCCATTCGTCGATCCAGATCCGGTTCTGGTCGTCGTAATAGCGAATGTTGAACGCGTGGACGCGGTCGGCCAATTCCATCTGGCTCAGCGACTCATTGGTATCGGTCAGCGTATAGAGATTCCGACGAACGAACCGAATCAGCCGATCGCGTTCACGTGTGTATACCACGCGAACGCTCTCGCTTTCCTTGGCGGCCGACGTGCTCAACTCTTGACTCATCGCGAGGATGGCGAGGATGTCGGCTGGTTGCCCGTCCTGTGTCCCGTTCGTTCCCACCCACGGGTACTGGGAATGGCGTTTGCTGAGCGCAATTTCTTCGGCCATGAGACGTAACACTCTTCTGATCGTTTGTTCCTTCGCCGCATGGTCTCGTCCGGCCTCCACGGATCTCGTCGTCATGACAAGCGACCCAAAGACCATGGCGCCGATCATGCCCAGCAAGGCCACGGCCACCATGACCTCGACGAGCGTAAAGCCTGCGTCGGATTTAGAAAGTGGAACGGCCGGCAAAGACATAGGTGCTGACCTCTAGCGATTCTTCCAGCTCGCCCCGCAGCCACGAGACTTTGATCCGAATCTCCCGAATCAACTCCAATGGAGTGGGGGCGATCGTCCGTTTCCATCTGTACCCGATCGCTCTCGGAACTGCTTGGATGGTGGTTTGTGCACCAAGCGGGAGGTTCAGGAACTCTCCGCTGGTTTCCCCGATGGCATATTGTCCTGAAAGTTCGGTTTCCAATAATTTCTCCTGGGCCAACAGGGTGGCGGAGGTCAGTTCGGACGCTCTCTCTTGAAGTCCCAGGTCGAAATTTCTGAGGCCGAGAAGAATCGGGAGCGCGATCGCCAGCAGGGCGATGGCGAGTAGCACTTCGAGTAGCGTGAATCCATCTTCGTTAGGCTTGGCTCGATGTCCATCTTGGGCCATTGCAATCTACTACTGGTTCGGAAACAACCCTCTCTGCGAGGCTCCCGCCCCTCCTTGCTGGTTTGCCTTCAAGAGCAACCGGACTCGGTCGGGGATGATTAGGTTCAGGGGAGGGTCGAGTCGTTCGTCGCTGACCCGAATTCCTCCTGTCAATGAATCGACCGCCAGTCCCAAGAGATTGTTCTTCGCATCCATCAGATACATTGTGACCGGCTCAATCCGGCCATTGGCGAAGAAGGACACGTCGACACGTCCAGAAAATCGTTTGTCTTGGCCGATGGAGACCTCCGTAAATCGGATCGATTCCGGGAGCGAACGAGGGATCTTCCAGGCAGGATCAAGCGGAATCCGCTCCTCCCTGCCCTCCACCAGCATCATCCAGTAGGTTCCCTGATCGATGTCGAGGTAGAGCTTCAGGGGCTTTTGGCTTGTGGCCGCCAGCCCTTGAAAGGTTCGAAGGACGCCGACCAGTTTCCGTCCGGTGGAGCTCAAGTCCTCGGTAAGACTAATTCGCGGGAAGACGACGGCCACGACAACGGTCAGGAGAAACAGGACGATCAGCATTTCGAGGATGGTGAAGCCTGTTGCAACGCGTAAGGGGTGAGAGGTGAGGGGTGAGGGGGATGGATGAAGGCATACGGCACGGCATGAGCCGTCATGCGGGGGTGTCCTCTCCAGCGACCAATAACCGGTGACCATTACGTTCCTATTCTTTGTCGAGGTTCCAATTGGTGATGTCGGCGTTCACGCCCTCGCCACCGACCTCGCCGTCCGTTCCAAGGGAGGTGATTTCGTACTCCACTTTGTACTCTCCTCGTTGGACCGGGCTGAGATATTTATAGGGATTGCTCCAGGGATCTTCCGGCAGCTTGGGCAGATATCCTCCGATCTTCCATTTCTTCGGGATCACTCCAACGGAGGGCTTTTCAACGAGCGACTTGAGGCCCTGTTCCGTCGAAGGATAGATGCCGTTATCCAGTTTATAGAGTTGCAGCGCTCCCTCGATATTGCGAATCTGGACTTTGGCCGCCGTGCGCTTGGCGTCATCCGTCCTGCCCATGATGCGTGGGACGACCAGGGCTGCGAGAATGGCCAAGATGGCCACGACGACCATGATCTCGATGAAGGTGAAGGCCTGTTCCTCGTAGAAACGACGGCGTGACGAGTGTTGGGTGCTGGGTGCTGGGTGAAGACTGGAAGCCCCCTGCGTTCTTCTCCACCTCATGATCATGGGCCAATTGTTGCTCTGCTCTCGTGTGCTCATCGAATGCCTCCCTGTTCCTTTCTGCCTATCACGCATCACCCCTTCACAGAAGACTGTTTTATCGGACCATCTGGCCCATTTCGAAGATGGGCAAGAGAATCGCGACGACGATGAAGAGGACGACGGTACCCATGGCCAGGATCATGACCGGCTCCATGAGCGAGGTCAAGCGGGCGATGACCCGTTCCACTTCTCCGTCGTAGATCTGACTCACTCGGCGCAACATCTCCTCCATCTCGCCGCTCTTTTCACCGACGGCGATCATGTGGGTGACCAGGGCCGGAAATTCGCCGCTTCGCTTGAGCGGATCGGCGATCGTCTCGCCCTCGCGGATGTTCTGCCGTGCCGCTTCGACCGTTTCTTCCAGCACGCGATTGTTCATGACGCGTTTCGAGACATCCATCGCGTCGAGCAGCTGAACCCCGCTGGCCAACATCGTGGCCAGCGTGCTGGTGAGTCTGGAAATGGACACCATCCGCGCGACGTCTCCGATCAAGGGGAGTCTCAGGATCGTCCGGTCCGCCATCATGCGTCCGGCGCCGGTCCGAATGAACCGTCGCGCCATATAGAGGCCTCCGAGGAGAACCCCGACCAATACCATCCAGTAGTCGGCAAAGAACTGGCTGATGGACATCAAGGCGACCGTCGGCCACGGCAAGGCTTGTTTCTGTTGCGCGAACACCATCGTAATCTTGGGGACGACAAACGTAATGAGGAAAAAGAGGATCGCCGACCCGATCACGAGCATGATGAGCGGGTAGAGCATCGCATTGGTGACTTTGTTCCTCAGGGCCAGTTGTTTCTCCAAGAACTCTGTGAGCCGGAACAGAATCTGATCCAGCGCGCCACTGGTCTCGCCGGCTCGTACCATGTGCACATAGATCGGAGAGAAATCCTTCTCGTACGTCTCCAAGACGGCACTCAACGCTTTCCCCCCCCGGACTTGCTCTCGGATATCGGCGAGGAGCGCCTTGATGGGTTTCTTCTCGGCTTGGTCCACTAAGACGCCGAGGGCTTCGACCAACGGAAGGCCGGCTACGAGCAGTGTCGCAAACTGCCTGGTCAGGAGGGCCAGGTCGGTGGAGGCGAGGGTGGCCGATCGGCCGATGGATCGCTCGGTGCGGCCGCGGGATTGTTCTTGCGAGTGGGTCGGGGCTTGGCCCTGCTCGACAACATCGGTCGGATAGACGCCCTCTTTCCTCAGTTTGAGGCGGGCGACCTTGGGGTTCTCCGCATCGATGATCCCGGTCGTGGTTCCGCCGTCGTTTCGGTAGCCCTGGTATTGATAGACCGGCATGATCAGCAGACTCCGGACGTATCGGGCTGGACCGACCGGTGCCCGACAGTCCATGATCGAACCGGCTGGAGGAGACGGTCAGTGCGTCGGTGCCACATTAGTCGACGTCGATTTCCTGTTGCGTGATCCGCATGACTTCTTCCAGCGTGGTCTGGCCTTGGAGGACGCGTTCGGCACCCTCCTGTTTCAACGTCACCATGCCGTTCGTGATCGCGGCGTGTTTGATGGCCGTCGAGTCGGCTTTGCTGCCGATGAGCCGCCGGATGTCGTCGTTGAGCACCATGAGCTCAAAAATTCCAATGCGCCCGCGATAGCCGGTTTGGGAACAGGCGGCGCACCCGGCTCCTCGATAGAGGGTCACGTTGGACCCAGGCGCGACGTCCAAGCGACTGAGTTCTTCCTCGCTTGGCGCATAGGGACGCTTGCAGTCCGGACAAATTCTTCTCAACAGTCGTTGGGCCAGGACCGCCACGACCGACGAGGCGACCAGAAACGGTTCGATTCCCATATCGATGAGACGGGTGGCGGCGCTCGCCGCATCGTTCGTATGCAGGGTGGAAAACACCAAGTGTCCGGTGAGGGAGGCATGAATGGCGATCTCCGCCGTTTCGCGGTCTCGAATCTCGCCGATCATGATGACATCAGGGTCTTGTCGGAGAATCGAGCGCAGCCCGGCGGCAAACGACAAGTTGATCTTGGGGTTCACTTGCATCTGTCCGATGCCGAGCAGCTGGTATTCCACGGGATCTTCGACCGTGATGATATTCTTGTCCGGCGCATTGATGTGGCTCAAGGCGGCATACAGGGTTGTGGTTTTTCCGCTTCCCGTGGGGCCGGTCACGAGAATAATCCCGTGCGCCAATTGGATCAGCTGATGGATCACGGCCAGTCGCTCTCTTCGAGAAGCCCATTTCCGAGAGGTTCAGCAGACGATTTTCCTTCTCCAGTAATCGCAAGACGACCCGCTCGCCGTGCGAGGTGGGTAAGACCGAGACCCGAAGGTCGACGTCTTTCCCGGAGGTTCGGATGGCGAACCGGCCGTCTTGGGGCAAGCGCTTCTCGGCAATGTTGAGGCCGGCCATGATTTTGAGGCGCGCGATAATGCTGGCTTGCAAATGTTTGGGCGGTGTGAGGACCGGATAGAGCACGCCGTCGATGCGATATCGCACCACCAACCCTCGCTCGAACGATTCGAAATGGATGTCGCTCGCCCGTTGTCGAACTGCTTGAAACAGCACCGAGTTGACTAATCGAATGATCGGCGCTTCGTCGGTGGCATCCAGCAAGTCTTGCGGCTCATCGAGTTCATGCGCGAGTTGGTCGAGACTCTGGTTGGCCGCGATGTCTTCCATCACTTGTTCCGCGCCGGCCGGGTTGGCGATTTCGTCGTAGGCTCGGTTCAAGCAGGCAAGCAGAGCGACGCTGGTGGTCAAGATCGGTTTAATCGGTTTGCCCAACAGTAATCGAAGATCGTCCAGCGCGACGGTTTCCAGAGGATCGGTCGATGCGGTCAGAATGGCCCCCTCTTCATATCGAAGCGGCAAGACTCGATAGCGTCGACAAAACGCGATGGGGATCTTCTTGATCAGCTCGTGATCCACCTGGGTGGTGTCGAGCTGAGGCATCCAGGACATCTCAAATTGTTGGGCGAGCGCCTCCAGCACCTGCTCTTCCCTCAGGAGGCGCAAATGCAGCAGCACTTCTCCCAGCAGGCCGCCTTTTTCGTGCTGGTAGGCTAAGGCCTCCTCGAGTTTTGAGTCCAAGAGATTGAACTTTTCCCCGAGAATACGTCCCAAGAGAGGGCGACGAACGCTAGGAATGGACTGATCGTTGTCGAGCTGTTCGGACAATTTACCCTGACCTCTCCTGCCTGGAGACACGCGCCATTAGTGGTCGTTTCTCCACTCTGCTACTATCTCGGTCGTAAAGATACTCTCCCTTCCGACGGCCTGGCAAGGACAGCTCGCATTCCTTGCGTACCATGAAGGCGTTGAGGAGTACCAGTTGACAGGAATACGAAGGGGTAGCGTGCTGACTGTCGTGTCAGCGAAGCTCGTACGTAATCGTTGAGCGCTGATTGTTCCGGAGCATGTCGAGCTTGACGATCTGCTCATTCTTCAGTTGTTGCAGTAAATTCAACATGGTACTAGGATCGCGAATGTCGACTCCGTTGACGCGCTGCAGGACATCTCCCGTCTGGACCCCGATTTTCTCATAGAAACTGGTCGGCGCAATATAGTCCAGGCGAAACCCGTTGACGCTTCCGTTCACCATATGTGGTGCGGCTCTGGCTTGGGATAAAAGTTTCGGCAGATCGCTCATGGCCTGCTCCACTTCACGGCGGTCGACGACTTTGCGGAGCGGAACGCCGGCGGTCGGTTGCTGAACGGCAGACGGCGCGGTACCAGTAGAACCGCCTGGCACCGGTGGGTGCTCCAAGAGCGCCAGCTCCAATAATTCCTCTAGGTCGCCCTGGCGGACCAGGATTCCATTCCGCCGAATCTCACTCACTTCTCCCAGATCGAGGACCTGATCATGGACGCGATACAACATCTGTTGTTTAGAGGCCAGCTCCTCGACGATCGCAAAGACACCGCGCTGATCGCCAAACACGATACCGAGCAAGCGCATCCTAGCCGCCAAGCCGAGTGACGCGCGAACTGGGGCTCCGGAGGGTCCTCGACCGTTCGCATTCGTGACTCCACTCTGCGGCGCGGCGGGGAGGACGAACAGGCCGCTGGAGCGCACATCCTCCACTGCCTGGGTCGGTGAATAGGAAGCGAGTAACGACGAGCCGGTCGATCGATGCTCGACGGATCCCATCGAAGGTGTCGGGATCACGTATAGCGCATCGGCGACAAAGGCATTGATGGAGTGGGCGATTAGGAGACCACTTCCGACCAGACCGAGGAAGAGACCGATGCGGCGCATATGTTGATGAGGGATTGGTGGCACGATATCGCCTCTGTTTCTGCCCGCCGTCATCGTACATGGCTCATATCGGTGGCCGCAAGAATCTTTTAGCAACCTCCTTTAGATAGCGTAGTCACGAGATCTTAAGCCAGAGGGCGAGACACCGGATCTGGACGGCGGCGAGGAACGATGTGCTGTTCTTGGCGTATCGTGTGGCGATGCCGCGCCACCGTTTGAGCATCAGGAAGGTATTTTCGATCAAGTGGCGCAGTTTGTAGAGGTCTTCGTCGTACGCTCTTTGGTCTTTTCGGTTTTTCTTTGGCGGGATGACGGTGTGCATGCCTACACGTCGTGCCTGCTCAAGAATGGCATCGGTATCATAGCCCTTGTCCGCAATCAGATGATCCGCGTCGATCCCCTCGATCAGAGTGCTGGCCTGTGTGCAATCCGCTCGGGTACCTTCTGTAGTAACAACTCTGACCGGCATACCACACGCATCCACGGCCAGATGTATCTTGGTGTTGAGCCCCCTTTTGTGCGGCTCATGTCCTGATTGCCGCCTCTGGCTCCTGCCGCATGAGGATGAACCTTGCAATGACTGGCGTCGATCATCAGCCATTCGTAATCCGGCTCGTCAATCAGGATTCCAAGCAACTGTTTCCAAATCCCCTTGTCCCGCCAGCGGATAAAACGACGATGTGTATTGCTCCACCCTCCGTAGTCCGGTGGCAAATCACGCCAGGGCGCGCCGGTTCGCAAAATCCAGAAGACCGCATTGATGAACAGGCGGTTGTCTTCCGCAATGCCGCCCCACACGCCTTTGCGTCCCGGTAGATGCGGTTCCAGCAATGCCCATGTGGCGTCGGAAATATCGTGGCGGCGGTGGACGGGCGTTGGGTTGTTCATGCAGACCTCCTTCTCGGGTCTGCCGACTCTCTCATATCTTACATCTCGTGACTACTCTATCTAGGTCATGGGTAGACAAACTAGACCGAAGCACGCAATAATCCCTTCCTTGTCCAAGGGAGGGTTTACGCGTGAAGAAAGCCTTGATTACTGGGATTACGGGCCAAGATGGGTCGTATCTTGCTGAGTTCTTGCTTGGGAAGGGCTACGACGTCTACGGCATCATCCGCCGGTCCAGCTCCTTCAATACGGGTCGCATCGATCCCATCTATGAAGACCCACACGTCCCGCATCGGCGCCTGCACTTAGTCTATGGCGACCTGAACGACGCCAGTTCCCTCAATCGGATCTTGCGGACCGTCCAGCCCGATGAAATCTACAATCTCGGCGCCCAGAGTCATGTGCGGGTCAGCTTCGATATTCCGGAATATACCGGAGAGATCACCGGGTTAGGCACCATCCGTCTGCTGGAGGCGATTCGCGAGTCAGGATTGAACCCCAAGTTTTACCAAGCCTCGTCCAGCGAAATGTTCGGCAAGGTGCTGGAGGTGCCCCAGAAGGAAACGACGCCGTTCTACCCCAGGAGTCCGTATGGGGCAGCCAAGGTGTATGCGTACTGGATTACGGTGAACTATCGGGAGGCGTACAATCTCTTTGCCTGCAATGGCATCCTGTTCAATCATGAATCGCCGCGGCGGGGAGAAACCTTCGTGACGCGGAAAATTACGAAAGCGGCGGCACGGATCAAGCTTGGTCTTCAACACGATGTCTTTCTGGGCAATCTCGATGCCAAGCGCGACTGGGGGTTTGCGGGGGACTATGTCGAAGCCATGTGGATGATGCTCCAGGCGCCAACGCCGGATGACTATGTCATTGCCACGGGTGAAACCCACACGGTCAAAGAGATGTTGGAGTTGGCCTTCGACCGGCTGCAACTGGACTGGACGAAACACGTTAAGATCGACCCCAAGTACTATCGGCCGACGGAGGTTGACCTGCTCATCGGAGATGCCAGTAAGGCAAAGAAACATCTCGGTTGGCAACCAAAGGTAGGTTTTGAAGAACTGATCGCCATGATGGTGGATGCGGATTTGGCTGCAGAAAAAGAGAAATTGGATGGAACCAGGAAACGCAGCTAGAGGGGGCCGAAGAGATATGTCGTCATTCTGGAAGGAAAAACGTGTGGTCGTGACCGGCGGTGCTGGGTTTCTTGGGTCGTTCGTCGTCGAGCAGTTGCGTGCGAAAGGGTGCCACCAGATCGTGGTCCCACGAAGCCAGGACTACGATCTCGTGCAGATGGGTGCCGTCCAGCAGCTCTATAACGATGCGAGCCCCGATATGGTGATTCATCTTGCGGCGCGTGTCGGCGGCATCGGGGCCAATCAAGCCAATCCAGGACGGTTCTTCTACGACAACTTGATGATGGGCACCCAGCTGATTGAGGTCGGCCGCCAACGGAGGTTGAAGAAGTTTGTGGCGCTTGGAACCATCTGCGCGTACCCCAAGTTCGCTCCGATTCCCTTTAAAGAAGACGATCTCTGGGACGGGTACCCGGAGGAAACCAACGCCCCCTATGGGCTGGCGAAGAAAATGATGCTGGTGCAGTCCCAGGCCTATCGGCAACAGTATGGGTTCAATTCGATCGTGCTCTTTCCCGTGAATCTGTACGGACCTCGCGATAACTTCGATCTGGAAACGTCTCACGTCATTCCAGCCCTCATCCGGAAATGCGTGGCGGCCAAGGACGCGGGACAGACTTCGATGACGCTCTGGGGAGATGGGTCGCCGAGCCGGGAGTTTTTATATGTTGAGGATGCGGCCGAGGGTATTCTTTTGGCGGCCGAACAGTACGAGGGGAGTCTCCCGGTCAACTTGGGGACGGGGGAAGAAATCGCCATCCGTGAGTTAGCGACCCTGATTGCGGCGGAAGTGGGGTTCGCAGGACACATCCAATGGGACACCTCCAAGCCGAACGGCCAACCGCGGCGCTGTCTGGATGTGAGTCGAGCCAAGCAGCTTTTTGGATTTCAAGCCCAACATGGCCTACGCGAAGGGCTAAAAAAAACGGTCCAGTGGTTCCAGACCAACCGTCACGTGATCAGGGAAGTGCATTTTTAGATCGTTCTGGTTGTTCTGCCGGTTCCATTGGGACACAATTAATACGCCTTCCGCCACTCCCACTAGACAACTCATGACGCTCCTCTCATAATCCCTCGATTAGTCACAACATCCCGATAGAATTTTTAGCAGCGACATCTGTTAGCGAAAAGCGGTATTCAGTTGCCACGTGTACGTTGACCCAATACCATCACAGAGGCTTTCCAAGGTAGATCTACAGGAATCACGTCTGAGTTGAGGTGAACAGTGAAGCGTATCGATATCATTGCCGGAGCCAGGCCCAACTTCATGAAAATCGCCCCGATCATCGATGCCCTGAAGGCAGCGGAGAAGCGGGGAGGGCCACTGTGCTATCGCCTGATCCATACGGGGCAACACTACGACCGTGCCATGTCCGGCAGCTTCTTTGAAGAACTCGGCATTCCCGATCCCGATATCAATCTCGAAGTCGGGTCCGGCACACAAGCAGAACAAACCGCCGGCATCATGGTCGCCTACGAAAAAGTCTTACTGAAGGACAAGAGTGATGTGTGCCTGGTGGTCGGCGACGTCACCTCGACCATGGCCTGCTCGATCGCAGCCCGTAAACTTGGAGTGCCTGTGGCCCACGTTGAAGGCGGCATCCGCTCTGGCGATTGGACTATGCCGGAGGAAATCAACCGCGTCGTGACCGACTCCATCACCAACTGGTTCTTCACCACCAGCGACACGGCCAACGAGAATCTCCGCCGCGCAGGAATTACCGACGATCGCATCTTCTTCGTCGGCAATACCATGATCGATACCCTCTTGAAGCAGATGCCACGGTTACGGCCGCCGGCCTGTTGGGACTCGCTCAAGCTGGAGCCGGGTAAGTATTTCGTCATCACCCTGCATCGTCCGGCGAATGTGGATGGGGAGCAACAACTCCTTCGACTCCTGCACGCTATTGCGGAGGGAACAAGGGGTCTGCCTGTCATCTTTCCGGTCCATCCTAGGACGGCTAAGAATCTGAGAGATGCGGGGAACACGCTCTCATCAATGCACTACGTTGACCCCTTGGGCTATCTTGAATTCAATTATCTCGTCAAACATGCCAAAGGCGTGATTACCGATTCGGGGGGGATTACCGAGGAAACGACGGTGCTTGGTGTGCCCTGTCTCACGTTGCGCGATAACACCGAACGCCCAGAAACCATCACCATCGGCACCAATGAACTGATCGGGACTGATCCAAGCAAGCTTCCACCCGCGCTCGCGCGATTGATGGCCGGGCAGTGGAAGAACGGGGCCATTCCTCCGAAATGGGACGGCAAGGCGGCGGAACGGATTGTGGGACAGTTAGAGAGGCTGCTCATATCGTGAGGTCGTTTTAATAGTGCAGACCAGGGAGGCCTTGCAGCAAAAATGAATATGTAACGTTCGTCCGCGTGATGTCCACATTAACGCTGATACGTATGACATAAACCATCATGCCCAAAGACATCCAGAAGCGAATCAACTTCCAACCAGGAGATCGTCCCGATCTTCTCATCTATGAGGGTGGTCGATTCCTTGTACCAACGGCGACTGTCGATGCTTCGGAACTTGCCGGGATGCTCAAACGGCTTGCAAAGGCTGTCACGGTCACAGAGATGAATCAAGTCATTTGCAAGCGAGGGGATACTCGTGATGGGGATCAGCATGAATGTGCTTGGGGTATCCACGGAAGACCGATGCCCACGGTAAAGAATATAGACGGCCCCTACCGGCTATTCTTCTATGGCTTTGATTGTCATGAGCCGAAGCATGTTCATACTCAAAGAGAAAAGTCGACGTGCAAATTTTGGTTGGAACCGATTGTCTTGAGTAAGAATGGTGGGTTTTCTCCAAGAGAACTCAATGGCATTCGACGGCTTCTTGAAGCGAATATTTGACCAATCCTGAAGGCATGGGATGAACACTGTGGCGAAGATCGTTGACCCTCGCGTCATCACCGTTGAAGTCACCGACGATAAGATCATTGCGCATTTGGTGGATGGACGGACGATCAGCGTACCATTGGTCTGGTCATGGCGCTTATCGGAAGCAACCCAGGAGCAGCGACAACATTGGGAAGTCATTGGCGACGGTCAGGGTGTTCATTGGCCTGATATCGACGAGGATATCAGTGTTGAGGGTATGCTGCACGGAGCTCCGGCCCACCGTCCCAGGACATCCACAGGACACACGGCCTAACTTGTATGAGCTCCTCACGCACAAACGCCGAGAAGCTATCTGTAAGGAGGTGGCAGAGAAACAATACTCCTGGGCAAGAAACGGCGATTCTTGGAATGTCTGATCCTCCGCGACAACACCGAACGCCCCAAGACCATCACCATCGGCGCCAACGAACTGATCGGGACTGATCCAAGCAAGCTGCCTCCCGCGCTCGCGTGATTGATGGCCGGGCGATGGAAAAAACGCGATCCCTCCGAAATGGTATGGCAAGGCGGCGGAGCGGATTGTACTGTGTTTCGAAAAAATGCTGGGAAAACGGAGCGGTGAGTACGATAGAGAGGACAAAACAATGACTCCAGACCCCTTTCTCTCTCCGCAAGAGCGGGGGAGAAGGACTGAAGCGGGTCAGGCCGCCTGAAGCGGGGCAAGCTCCTCAGGGGAAATCGCGGCAAGGCCGAGCGTGCTCAGAACCACATTGATTTGGCTGACCGTCACCGAGGCAGGGGCAAGAATCTCCAGCCCAATCGGTGCTCCGCTCGCTGCAAAATCCACTAGCACACCGGGAAGTGCTTCCTCAGTGCGAGCGCTCTTCGCCCCGACCGATCGAGGAAGGTACAGATAGGCGGCAAGCGGTTTGCCTTTACGGAACGTCACCTCAAGATAGCGGTCCTTCATAACATTATCCCTTCACAGGGTACGCGGTCACGACAACGAGGAGCTGTGCGTTCGAATCTGGCTCAACGATCACCGCCCATTCTGCGCCGCGATGTCGTGTGCGTATCATCCAGCGTGCCGTCACGACACTCGAATGATAGGATTCGGCTCGCTTCAGCATCGTTCGCAAGTCAAGCTCGGTAAAGTCTCGGTCTTCCATGCTCTTTTCAAGATGAGACGTGAACTCAAGTTCCCATTCCCACCAATCAGGCCAGTCGGCCACAATGGAGATCATTCTCAGCCACCGCTCCTCGCATGTCAACACAAGTCAGGCGATCTCGATGGTCCGAGTCTCAGTCCCACGGAGTGGACATCGGTCATCGCCGAGAGGTCTACCGAAGCTAATCAAGGCCTCAGGGCAGAATAGGCCTCAAGGCAAAGGGTGTCACGACTACCCTAGGGACAACACCGAACGCCCAGAAACCATCACCATCGGCACCAACGAACTGATCGGGACTGATCCAGGCAAATTGCCTCCCGCGCTCGTGCGATTGATGGCCGGGCGGTGGAAGGAAAAGGCGATTCCGCCGTTGTGGGACGGGAAGTCCGCGGAACGGATTGTGGAACAGTTGGAGAGGCTGCTGCTCCAACCTTGATGGCGCGGGCCTGCCTATGACACTAAAGGATAAGGGCGCAACCGAGATGGTTGCGCAGATTCAACTCTCCAGTGCATAACATTCAGCCGCGTCTGACTAGAGCCTGAAAGACCTCGTTGGGCGTTTGAAAGCCGAGTGATTTTCTAGGTCTACGGTTGAGCAGGCGTTCACCCCTCGCCACCGTCGCCGGGTGGATTGTAGTGAAGTCCGTGCCTTTGGGGAAGAAGTCTCGGATGAGGCCATTGGTGTTCTCGTTCACGCTGCGCGCACAGGATATCGGCGGTGTCCCGGTGTCGGGCGAACTCCTTCCCGTTGTCGTAAGTGATGGTGTGAACGTGGTCGCGCAACGGGTTCAGCCGATGCACCGTGGCGCGGTGCGTGGCGTTGGCTGTTGGACGGGGCAATTTCGAAATGGTCGTGAACAGGCTTTTGCGCTCGACATGGGTCAGCAGGGCGCCGTTGCGTTGCGCCCCGACGATGGTGTCGCCCTCCCAGTCGCCGAGTCGCGTCTTGGCTGCGATAATCGCGGGGCGCTCCGCGATGTCGATGCGATGAGGGATCACGCCGCGTCCGGCATGCTGGGCACCACGCAGGTTGTAGCGCTTGCCCCGTCGACGCAAGAACCGCCAGAGATCACCGCCCATGCGCTTGTTCCCCCAGATCATCTGATAGATCCATTCAGGGCTGAGCGAGAGGCCGTGTTCGTTCCACAACCAAAAGCTGAGTTGCTCTGGACTCCACCGTTCCGCCCGCAGCTTCCGAGTAAGAGCGCGACGAACACGACTAGTCAGTTTGCGTGGCTGGTGCCGGATCTGTTGCGGTCGGGCCTGTGCTGAGTACTGCGCTTGCTGAAAGCGGTAGCCCCGCTGTCCTGCGTTCCGAGCCAGTTCCCGACTGACCGTCCCTTGGCTGAACCCCAGGGCCTGGCCGATCTCGGCCTGGGTCTTGCCCGCCTTTCGCAATGCGTATATCTGACATCGATCTTCGTACGTGATCCGACGATACGGCCTCATTTGTAACCCCTTAGTGTCCCAAGAGGTTACTCCATCATGCCGTCGGTGAACTTATGCACTGGCTACTTGAATCCGCGTTGTCTTGAAGGTGACGGTCAAGAAGGTTGCATGATTTGCATGAACAGTGCAGATAATCAGTACGCCATATGTGAGGCAGGCCAAGCTGCTTATCCGGCGAATGGCGAAGCAGTTTCCTGCCGTGCTCCTCACTGGTGTAGGCAATAGCTCGGCACGAACGCTTCCGACTCGACTCTCGAATTTTAGGCGAACGAATCTGTAGGGGTTTTACTGCACTAACTGGCGTGGTCTGGAAACAAGCTGTCTTATGCTTATCCGCTTGTTTCAGCAGACCGCAAGAGCTTGCGATCACGGGCGTGCTGAATCTGCGCGTAGGCCGTAGGACCTCGGTTACTGCCAAGGCCGAGCAGGGTTTGAAAAGCGGCCCTCGGTTCACGACGACGGTTCGTGCGGAAGACGAATTCATCGAGATAGACCTGGAGCTGGCTGCGGCTGACGCCGTGGTGGGTGCCGACCAGCCAGCTCTGAAGGTTCCCGATCATCCGGTCGGCAAGCGGAACGACGGACTTGGCTCCTTGGCGCAACTGAAGCGGGGGCGGCTGCGTTCGTGGCACATGGGTATAGCCGCTCGCCGTGAGCACCCCGAAGCTCGAGAGGCCATCGGTGGAGATGGTGGTACCTGTGGCGATGTTTCTGGCAGCGAACTCCTTGATGGTGGTTCCTGCGAAATCGGGTATGACCTCCATCCGGGCTCGACCGGACGCCCGTCCCCGCCGTTCGACTGCAACCAGAACCAGCGCGGCGTTGCGCCCTCTGAGCTGGCGACTGCCCCGCAGTCCTGTCTGAGTTCTCCCCACCCAGGTCTCGTCCATCTCAACCTCGCCGCAAAGCGGGTCCCGCGCCGCGTTCACCATCGCGCGACGGAGCTTGTGCAGCATCATCCACGCGGTCTCGTAGCGGCTGAGTCCCAGTTGCTGCTGCAGGAGGAGGGCCGACAGCCCACGCTTATCCGTCGTCATCAGATACGCAGCCCAAAACCACGTCATGAGCGGGGTCTTCGAATTGTGGAGGATTGTCCCGGCCGTCACAGAGACCTGATAGCGGCAGGAGGCACACTGCCAGCGCCGGCGGCCTGCCAAGCCGTACGCGGACGTCTGACCGCACCTCGGACACCGGAACCCATCTGGCCAGCGGCATGCCGTCAGATACTCCGCGCAAGCGTCCTCGCTGGCAAACTGTTGTTGGAACTGCCGCAGGCTCTTGGGGAAACTCGGTCGAGGCATCCCACGATACTACCCATTGCGGTCTGCTGAAACAAGCGGATAAGCATAAGCTGTCTAACCTTTTGAAACTACGTATGTCTTCTTGCCTGATATTGGTCCGAGTCTTGCTTCCAACGTATTTATGAAAGTTTCAGTATGTTTCATGTTGAAACGGTACCCCCGCAAAAATTTTTCTAGGACAGTTTAAGTGTGTAGGAATTAATGAAGTATGGATTCAGAAGCTCTTTCTGCTTGTGAATTCTTGCATCATTGATATAGATATGGTATCCGCACTATGTGGTTGTAGATACAGCATTGTAGACGAAGCGCTCGTCAAGCACATCGATGTTAGGGCTGTAAGCACACCACGGTTTTGTTAACAGTGCCTCGATAGTTGAGGTATCCGAAAAGGGTGCGAGCTGCGATGGTCTGACCGGTATCGGTTGATTCATTCAGGTCGATGATAGCAGGCGTACTGTCAATGTACCTTGAGATTTCTCGGTCTCATACTTGGTGACAATACTGAGCGACGTGAGGCCGTCATGATTGGAACAAATGAACTTACTCGAACCTATCCCAGAAAGCTTGCGCCGGTGGCGGTCATACCTGATGAAAGAGCAGTGGAAGTAAGAGTCCATTTCTCCACTGTGAGATGGTGCGGCGGCGGAGCGGATGGTGGGGCATCTTGCGATGAGCTCGCTAAGTTAACGCGTCGGAAGGGGCAATGGAGAGGAAAAAGTAATGACCTTGACCTCTTCTCTACCTAATGCATGATCCAAGATCTGACCCGGCTATTTTCATCGGTGATGTTTTTGGCATTTGATCGGGAGTTGAGCGTCGCGGCGAGAGGCGCTTCGTATTCATCCTCTCGGAGCATGAAGCGTCGGGTGGGCCTGTCGCCGGTTCAACAGAGGCGTCCCAGGATAGAACACGGCGTCAGGGGACGGCGCAACAGGCATGATCAACAAGACAGTTGCTGACACCTTCTCACCTCCTGACCCTGCGCGACAACACCGAGACCATCACCATCGGCACCAACGAACTCATCGGCACCGACCCAAGCAAGCTGCCGCCAGCGCTAACTCGATTGATGGCAGGGCAGTGGAGCCCCACGACTTTAGCCTACTCCACCGAAGTAGCGTCGGCTACGAAGGCCGGGCAGCCGTAATCCCACTCGTATCTTCGGCGAAACCCGCCGAAGCTTCAGCGTAGGCGGGTGGAAGAAAGGCGCGATCCCGCCAAAGTGGGACGGCAAAGCGGCAGAGCGGATCGTGAAGGAGCTGGAACATCTGTTGGGACATAAGTGAGACAACTCCTCCGAAACTGATGGGCGGGGTAAACAGCACTTGCCTATATCCAGATACTTACACAGATAACCTTCTTGCAATAGTGCACCGTCTCCTTGAAAACATCGACTAGAAGTAAGCATGCAAGTTTCTAAAACTACATTGGGAAGTCTTGCCGCAACAGGGATGGTTTGGGCAACTATTGGCACCATTGCCAGTAAACTGGCCAGCCTTAGCGCGCAGCTGGTCCTTGGGTGGGTCTTAAGCACGGAAGACTTCGCCCTCTATGCGATTGCGATATCCTGGTCCACGATTATCTTAGCTTTGAGGAACGCGGGGACCCAGCGTTTCTTGATTCAAAAGGGAAGTGGTGGATACGATGAGTTCGCCAGTATTTGTTTCAAGATTGCCCTCCTGTTTAATGGAATCGGTTTCGTGCTCCTTGCCATCGCTGCCCCGGCACTGTCGCATCTGTACGAAAGCACCTCGCTCAATACCATTATCTGGATCATTGCCCTCGCTCTCCCATTGAATACGGCGAGCTTGGTTTTTCAAGCGAAGCTTTCCTCCGATATGAGCTTTGGGAAACTCACGCAGATAAATATCTGGTCAGCGATTCTGCGACACGGATCCATGACCGCGTTTGCGCTCGCAGGCTTGGGGCCTCTCAGTTTCGTCTTGCCGCTTATTCTCATCGCGGTGTTTGAAACGGTGGCAGGATGGTATTCAATTGGAGCATGGCCGTCTAACCGGCGGCTCACGTGGCCGGCTATGCGCGACGTGCTCCGAGACAGCCGCTGGGTTATGGTCACATCTTTGGCCGGCATCCTGGTCATGAATGGAGACTACTTGGCCATCAGTCTCCTCCAAAACAAAGAAACACTTGGCATTTACTATTTCGGGTTTCAATTAAGCTTTTCGTTGGCCGCATTGTTCACAAATGGTGTTGAAGCCGTGATGATGCCCGCGTTCTCTCGCCTCCATCATGACCAGGAGCGCCAGAAAATGGCATTTTTCAAAGCAGCCAGAATACTCATGTTGGGAGCTACCCTGGCATGCTTTGCTCTGGTTCTCGCTGCAACTCCACTCATTCATGGACTGTGGGGGGGGAAATGGGACAGGGCAATTCCTGTGGTTCAGCTGCTTGCATTGAGTCTGCCGGTCAAGTTAGTTGTCCCGCTCTGCCGGTCCCTCATTGAAGGGCGAGGCGAGTGGAAATTTGTGTCAAAGCTGCTCCTCGCTGACGGCATCGGAACGCTTATTGCCGGAGGCCTGGGCGCCTGGCTCGGCGGGCTGATGACGATAGCCGCGGTAGTCAGTGGATACAATTTGGTTCTTGGATTGATCTTCTGTGGGGTCGTGACCAAACGTATCGGCGGAAGATTGGGGGACATGGTAATACCGATGATGTCCACATTTGTCCTTGGATTAATATCGCTCCTGGCCACAGAAGGTCTTACGGTCATTGCCTCCCTCAATGATGCAAGCACCTGGCACGCATTAGGCTTAGTCGTTTTATATTCAGCCATCTTTGCGGGACTGACGAAGATATTTCTAAATGAAAGTGTGGCAGAAATTATGGCCCTGATTCGCCATCAGGTTTCTGGTTTGCGCTTAGCAGGAAGGACAGCCTGACAATGGGTCTGAGCGCGTACGCGGCTATAGCAGGGGGGGTGTTTCTAGCGATCTGGAAATATCCACCAGTGGCGTTAGCTGGTGTCCTCTGCATGTTTGGGTTGGAACAGTGGGGACAGGCAACAACTACATTCTTTGCGCAGCATCACACAGCCACGAATCTTTTCATTGGAGGAATCCTTGTTCTTGCCCTGTTAGTTCACGGGGTCAGAAAAGGGGCTACTCTCTTTTCCGACTACCCCCCGGTGGGCTGGCTTATTCTTCTGCTTTTTCTTTATGCCTTCGCTTCCGCGCAATGGGCCCCGCGCGCAGATCTGAGCCTAGGGTTATGGGCTAGTCGCTGGCCATATGTGGTTACCATAATAATCTTGAGCCCACTCCTAATTACCCATCCTCCAGACCTGCGTTCGGCAAATATTGGATTCTTGGCGATTGGTGGGCTGCTAACCATGCTTCTTCTGTTTTTAGTGAAATGGGATCACCGAAGAATCGTTCTCGATCATGATTTGGGAAACCCCCTTGCCGTATCATCTATGGCTGGAATGGTTGCTATAGTCGCGGTACTTGCTGATCCTTGGCCGAAATCAAAATTATGGTTTCCTATAAAATGGGTACTTGTAGGCCTTTGCCTAGCCCTTGTAGTTAGATCTGGTTCTCGTGGCCAGCTGCTAGGTACGATTTTAATTTCTGTCGCCTGCTGGCCAATAAGCCGTCAAATGGCTAATATGAGGCAGTACTTGCTTCTTGGCATCTTCATAGTTTTCATTGGTGCTGCCACAGGCTGGGCCGTTCAGGAGTACTCGTCCGAACAGACGTACAATTCACACGGGGGCAGATGGAGTGAAGCCTCCGCACAGGAAGACGTCTCGGGACGCCTCAATAACGCAGTCTATCTCGTTGGCCTGGCCTTTCAATCCCCTGAATCAATCATGATCGGGTTAGGGAATTCAGCGTCCTACGATCCGCGCATCCTTGGAATCTATCCACACTTTGTGCCTTTCGAGGTGCTAGCAGAAGAAGGCCTAATTGGTTTCAGCTTGTACCTTACTGTTCTACTATCGACAATGCGCACCTGCTATCGCGGATTCAGGTCACCGCCTCTTAATCCACAAGATAGAGCAATGTTTGGCGCGTTGGTAGGTCTCTTCCTTTTTACCCTATTGCTATCCTTGAAACAAGGCAGTCTCTTACTCAATCTGGAGCCTTTTATGCTAGCAATCATTCTCGAGCGGTTCACTCGCACTCTTAACCGCCGCACTCTTAACCGCAAACTGGCCAAAACCAATAGAGAGAGTGAAGACACAATCATTTATTCATTTGCGCCCTCGAGCCCAACTGCAAAACAGCAGATGATATTTCAATAACTTCAGATATCAGAATTTGCCGTGCGACTCTGTAGCACCACGGGACCCTGAACTTAGTACGCTGCATAAACATGAACACGTTGAAAAGAAAAAACCAGGCGGGCAATTGCAGAAAACTAAGAGTAGCGATCATCTACCATTTTTTTGCTCACTATCGTGCGGCTATAATGGAAACCCTTCTCAAGAATGAAAATATTGACTATTTGCTTGTAGGTGACCAAAGGGATCCTCAAAGCTCGATCGAGCCATGGAGCCCTCCAAGTGAGAAGTTCATTCTCGCCCCCTGTAAAACAATAACCCGCAACCTCCTCTGGCAAACTGGCCTGATTGGCCTGGCAGTACGGCGGGATATAGATGTCATTATATTTCTTGGCAACGTAAACTTCCTAAGCACCTGGGTTGCAGCGGTTCTCGCAAAACTTTTCAAAAAACGAATTCTATTCTGGACACACGGATGGCTTCGGGCTGAGCGTGGATTAAAAGCCATCGTCAGGAGAACTTTTTATCGCTTAGCGGATGGCCTGCTCCTATACGGAAACCGAGCCAAAAGATTGGGCGTAACCAGCGGATTCGCGGCTAGCCAAATGTATGTTGTCTACAATAGCCTTGACTACCAACTACAAAAACAGCTCCTACTTCAAGTAACAGCAGACAAGACTCTACTTGTACGCCAACGGCTATTTACAAACCCCAATCTACCAGTCATCATATATACAGGAAGACTAACTAAGACTAAAGACTTACCACTTCTCATTCGGGCAATCGCGCTTCTAGAGAAAAGCGGATGTACTGTCAGGCTACTCTTGGTTGGAGATGGGCCAGAGCATGAACCATTGCGGCACCTCGCTCAGGAGTTAGGTGTTACTGTCCATTTTTACGGACCATGCTACGACGAACATGTGCTTTCAGAGCTCATCATGTCTTCAAATATGACTGTAACCCCAGGGCCAATAGGATTGACTGCCATGCACAGCCTTGCATATGGAACCCCGGTTATCACACACGATGATCCCGATGACCAGGGGCCAGAATGGGAGGCTATCATTCCAGGTCAAACGGGAGACCTATTTAGGCGTGGGGACGTCCATGACTTAGCAACGGTGATCCAAAAGTGGTCAGCACTACCCTGGCCAAATGAGAGCATCCGAGAGCAATGTAAGTTAGTCATCGACCAGTACTACAACCCGAAATACCAGGAATCCGTCATTGACCGCGCTGTGGCCGGACTACCCGCCGAGTGAGGTAGAGAGCTTGCCTCCCAACAGCCAAATTATTCACCTGTAAAACCTACAAATGCTACACCTTAATCGAACATTACGATCAGTAAATTGGGTTTCACGAGTAGCTCGCATGGTGCTTATGATCTACAGAAGATGGTACTTCGGGCTTAAAGATGTCCACGCTACGTTTTATATGGCCAAAGGTTGCTCTATACCCTCAACTCTCGTTGCAAAGGAATACAGCTTTATCAACATCGGCTGCGTGCTCGATTCAAAGGTCGAAATTGGTCGTTATTCTATGCTCGCCCCATATGTGGCCATTGTGGGAAGGGACCATATTTTCTCAAACCCTGGAACACCGATAATCTTTTCGGGTCGTCCCACTCCCAAGGAAACCACAATTGAAGATGATGCATGGATTGGGTTCGGGGCGATTATTATGACCGGTACTCGAATTGGTCGAGGAGCAATTGTCGGTGCAGGGTCTGTCGTAACAAAAGATATTCCTCCCTTTGAAATTCATGCTGGTGTTCCAGCCAAAAAGATAGGAGAAAGGTTCCCCAATCCGGAAGACCGTGCAAAGCACGCAGAGATGCTCTCAGGCTCCATTTTTAAAGGCGAATTTTGCTCACCACCCTCTGACTAATACTCGACAAGGGAACGACCTATGGAAGGCACAAACTCCTACCGCATACGACTGGCACTGGGCCATATGCTTCTCCGTCCCAAAGACGCCGGACGTTGGTTGGTCGATAATATCCTCTTCAAGAAGACTGCAATCGAACGGGGCCTACCTTGGATGTCATGGAAAGCAATCGACTTTCTGCGAACTCATCTCTCTCCAGGCCTGCGAGTATTCGAATGGGGGGGAGGAGGATCGACAATCTTCTTCGCGGATCATGGATGCCATGTCACCACCGTTGAAAGCAGTGAGTTCTGGAAGGTGGTCATACAGAAGCGCTGTAAGGAAAGGGACAGCACAGGCTCCGTTGTGATCCGCTATATTCCGGCTGAAACCCAAGATCCCAAAGCAATAGCAGGATACGTCCAATCGATTCACGAGGGAGCGCCCTGGGATGTTGTAGTGGTTGACGGCCTTGAGGAGTCGTATATATCGCGGATGGATTGTCTACGACAAATCAAAGGAAGCGTGAGCAAGGACGGCATCGTTATTCTAGACGATTCTTATAGATCCCTGTACCTTCAAGCTCCCAAGATTTTGGAGGGATGGGAAAGGACAGTCCATCGAGGGCTCGGAACATCGAGACGTGGAGTGACGCAGACAGATATATATTCCCCCCCTAAGTGAGCCTGATGGCATTGGAGCTGTTAACTGAGTACAGAAAGCACGCTGCATTTATATGCATATAGTTATCATAACCGGCCCCTTTCAACCTGTCCCCCCTGCACCCGGAGGTGCCGTTGAGCGGATGTGGCAAGAACTCGCTGAGGAGTTTTCCGCGAAGGGTCATACTGTGACATTTCTTTGCCGGACACATCCTGTGCAGGGGGCTAATGAAACCATACGTGGGGTTCGGTACGTTCGTCGCATGCAATGGTTGAGAAGTTCTAACCTCTACAAAGACCTCATCAAAGACCTGCTCTATTCTTTTCGCATGATTGCCCACATTCCCCGCGCGGACATTGTTATAACCAATACATTTTGGTTGCCCATACTCCTCACCGCATTCCGGCGTCCCTCAATCAAGACAGTGGTGAATGTAAACCGGATGCCGAAAGGGCAAATGGGGTGGTATCGCAATGTGGATCGCCTGATTGCTGTATCCAACGCAATACGAGAGAAAATCTCAGCTCAATGCCCAGAAGTAATTCCGATCGTTAGACTAATTCCCAACCCGATTGACACAAACATTTTCACCCCATCACCTAATGTGCGTAGTTATGACGGGACCTTGACCATTCTCTACGCGGGACGAGTTCACCCGGAGAAAGGCGTGCATCTTCTGATAGAGGCATTTCGCAAGCTATCCGGAGCATCATCAAACGTCCAACTTAGAATCCTGGGCCCCACACAAATCACTTTAGGCGGGGGAGGACCGGAGTATTTAGCAAAGCTTCAATCCTCAGCAAGCGGATTGTCAGTTGAATTTTCTCCGCCCACATTTGACAAACAAGAATTGGCCAAAGCTTATCAAGCAGCCCATGTCTTCTGCTATCCCTCTCTCGCTGAGAAGGGCGAGAGTTTCGGTCTAGCTCCACTCGAAGCAATGGCAACTGGCCTGGTCCCCGTAGTTTCCAATCTTGCATGCTTTCAGGACTTTGTAATTGATGAGGTTAACGGACTTGTATTTGACCATCGGGATTCGTCTGCAGCGACATTGCTGGCAGAGAAACTAAACTCCTTACTCTGTGACCCATCAAAGACAGCCCGAATGGGGGAAGAGGCTGCAGAGCAAGCGCTTCTCTTTGGCAGAGAGCGGGTAGCCAAGCAATATTTGTCCGACTTCAGCGAACTTCTATCATCAACTCCCGCCCAAAACACGGACTGAATACATGGTAACTCCTCGCAAATCTCTTGAAGTCTTTAGTCAAGCAGACCGGTACTCCTCCCCCTGGAGCATCAACACACGATTTCGAGTGCTGTGCTGGCGAATAACGTGGCTGCTACTTTTCCGTCCGACCCCTAAGCTTTTCTCTACATGGAGAATTACATTGCTAAGAATGTTTGGGTGTAGGGTGAGCGGTCGGCCTTATGTCGCGCCGACCACGATCATTAAAATGCCATGGAACCTCACATTGGAGGACCGAGCGTGTCTGGGACCAGGCTGCGAGGTTTACAATTTAGGTCCTACTATCCTTCGTGCTCGCGCTACCGTCTCTCAACTAGCCTACATATGTACGGGGACGCATGACTTCACCTCTCTAAACAGGCCACTGGTCATAGGAGAAATAGAAATTGGCGAGGATGCGTTTATTGGGGCGAGAGCATTCTTGCTCCCCGGAGTACATATTGGAGAAGGTGCCATTGTAGGCGCGTGTGCCGTCGTTACTAAGGATGTTCCCCCCCGGTCAATCGTTGCTGGCAATCCAGCACGGCTGATTAAGATCTCCTCGGAGAAAACGGTATGAGTATTTCAGTCCTTATTCTGACTCTAAATGAGCAAGACAATCTTCCAGCCTGTCTTGCATCAGTAAAATGGTGCGACGACGTCGTCGTCCTTGATTCATTCAGTACTGACCAAAGCGTTGAAATTGCCAAAAGAGAAGGCGCGCGGGTAATTCAAAGAAGGTTTGACAATTGGGCATCACATCAAAATTGGGCCATGGACAATATCTCTTTTAAGTACGACTGGGCATTCTATATTGATGCTGATGAACGAATGACCGATGAACTCCGCGCAGAGATCCAATCAATCGCCAGTGAAGCGAAACGGCCTGAAGTTGCTTTTTACTGCGGAAGAAAGAATTTCTTTATGGGTCAGTGGATCAAACATGCCATGCCTCCCGGGATGATCATGCGCTTTTTCAAACCACAATCCATTCGATTTGAGCGCCTTGTCAATCCAACTCCAGTGGTCAACGGCCCACACGGCTACCTTAAGCACTACTTCCTCCACTACAATTTCAGCAAGGGGCTCACGGAGTGGTTTGATAAGCACAACAAGTACTCGAGCCTTGAGGCCCAGGAAGGAATCAAACTATTGAAGGGCTTGACCATCTCAGAGGGTTCATTGTTCACTAGGGATGCAGCCTCTCGCCGCAAGGCGCTTAAGAACCTTTCATTTCGCCTTCCCGGTCGAACAATCTTAAAGTTTTTCTATCTCTATGTCGTCAAGCTTGGGTTTCTGGATGGTCGCCCCGGGTTTACATATTGCACGCTCCAATCCATCTACGAATACATGATTGCGATAAAAATGAAGGAGATCAAAAGGAAAGATCGAGGGCTACCGATCTAATGAAACTCGTATTCGTCAATCGCTTCTTCTGGCCCGACCATTCTGCCACGAGTCAGATACTCACGGACCTTGCCTTTTATCTGGCTAAAGCTGGCTTCACCGTTTGGGTTATCTCCAGCAGGCAAGTTTATGACGACCCTGAAGCGACTCTGCCGGCTCAAGCCAGCGTTAGCAATGTCCAGGTTACGCGTGTGTGGACGACACATTTTGGACGCCAGAATTTACTTGGACGAACGGTAGACTATCTGACCTTCTATCTGAGCGCCGCGCTGAATTTACTGGTCCTACTCAAACCTGGAGATATCGTCGTAGCGAAAACTGACCCGCCTCTTATTTCGGTCATTGCAGCGATGGCAACAAAGCTCCGTGGTGCCAAACTCATCAATTGGATCCAGGATTTGTTCCCTGAAGTGGCTGGAGCACTTGAGGTTGGAGGGTTGGGGAAGATTGAAGGCATATTACGTGCTGCAAGAAATTGGTCCCTGCGATCAGCTTGTAAGAATGTGGCCATTGGCGATGGAATGGCCAAGAGAATTGCAGGGGAAGGAATTGATCTCTCTACTATAGCAGTCATCCACAATTGGTCAGACGGGGATGCGATTCAGCCCATCGACAGAGAGCACAATTGTCTCAGAAGGGAGTGGGGACTTGCGGATACTTTTGTTGTTGGCTATTCAGGAAATCTTGGCCGGGCTCACGAGTTTGACACAATCTTAGATGCCGCAGAGCAACTGAAAGACAATAAGAATATAGCGTTTCTCTTCATTGGTGGCGGTGCCCAACGGGATCGAATTGAAGAAGTGGGAAAACAAAGAGGTCTAACCAACATCCTCTTCAAACCATATCAACCAAGGGAACAACTCGCGATAAGTCTCAGTGTCCCAGATGTACATCTCATTTCACTACATCCCTCTCTGGAGGGTCTCATTGTTCCAAGTAAGTTCTATGGGATTGCCGCAGCTGGTCGGCCCTCCATATTTATTGGAAGTAAGTCAGGAGAAATCTCTCGTATCCTGGGTGCGGGGGGATGCGGTTTTTCCATAGAAATCGGGCAGGCTAATCAACTCACTCATACAGTGACAGAACTTAATAATAATAGAGACTCCTGCCATCAAGCAGGGAAGCGGGCACGCCTGTGGTTCGACCAACACTTTGATATCGGAAAGGCCATGCGCGCATGGGAAACTGTTATCAGAGAAAATTCATACCCTAACTCGTCGTTATGAGATTGCCTAACCTTGTGGAGATTTCACAATTATGAAAGGTGCAAAAGAATGTTTTTTCATGATGTGCTTCTCAGTTTGCCTACTGGCGGCTTCATCCATTGGATGGACGCAACCTTTACCAGACCCTAAATCATTTCTCATCTTTGATGGAACTCTGTATGCAAATAAGCCTGATCTTTCAATCTATGGCATCCGTCCCATCACCATGACATACGCCAGGCAATTTGGTTCGGACTGGCTCAAAGACTCAAGCCGCCTTCCGACCGCTGACTCCGTGAGAACTTTGGCTAGAGAGGCTCAGCAAAGAGGCCAAGTTGTGGTCCTAGATATTGAGCATTGGGCACTCAAGGGTGCCCCTGACTCAGTTCAGGAAAGTCTCACGAAGTACTTAAATGTGCTTGAAATGTTCCAGGCTGCAGTACCCAATCTTTCGATTGGGTACTACGGTGCACCGCCGATTCGGGACTATTGGCGAGCCATAAAAGACTCCAAAAGTGAAGAGCATCGAGCCTGGATGGCAGAAAACGATCGTCTTCGTCCTTTAGCTGCTGCAGCGCATGTCCTATTTCCATCACTCTACACCTTCTATCCAGACCAAGCGGGATGGAAGAAATATGCGATCGCCCAGATAGAGGAGGCAAGACGCTACGGGAAAGGGAAGCCTGTCTATGTTTTCTTAATGCCAACCTATCACGATTCTAACCGCATGCTGGGGGGAAGCTTTTTAACGGAAGATTACTGGCTCCTGGAGCTGGAAACCGCCAAACAACACGCCGACGGCGTTGTCATCTGGGGGGGATGGGGGAGAAACAACCGCCCAGCAAGTTGGGATGAGCAAGCTCCCTGGTGGACAGTAACCAAGGAATTTATGAAACACTTACAACCCTCACAACCTGGCAATGGAACTCATTAACCAAGCTTGAACAGCTGGGGCCATTCGTATCACCCTCCACAATACAAATCTCTCCCACGGCGTGAACATCAGTTTGGCCGATTTCCATCCCAAGATTAATGGCACCGTCAATGCATACAGTCTATGGCATTGAAAGGAGCACTCAAGATGAGATTTTCCATTAAAGGTTCTGTTGCCGCCGGACTGGCAATCTGGGCGGTATTTACTATCTCCCAGACCTATGGTCAGACTCCTACCAGCCCCAAACCCTTCCTGGTGTTTGACGCCACTCTGTATGCCAACAAACCCGATCTATCACTCCATGGGATTCGGCCCGTTACACTCGCATATGCAGGAAGCTTTGGCCCTGATTGGCATAAACATCCTGATCGCCTGCCAGAATTAGAAGCAGTCCAGGCTGTGGCTCGAGATGCCCAACGGAAAGGCCATCGAGTCATCCTGGATATTGAGCATTGGCCCCTAGAAGGCTCGCCTAGTCTCGTCCGGGAGAGTCTCTCTAAATATCTGAGCGTGCTTATGTGGTTTCGAGCCGTGGCACCCGGCCTTTCCCTTGGCTACTACGGTGCCCCTCCATTACAGGACTACTGGCGCGCAATTGAAGATATCGGGAGCCAGGAGCGGCGATCTTGGATGGCGGCGAACGATCAAACTCGTTCTCTCGCCGGTGCGGTGGACGCTCTTTTTCCCTCACTCTATACCTTCTATCCTGACCAAGTGGGATGGAAAAAATATGCGATCGCACAGATAGAAGAAGCGAGGCGATATGGGGAGGGGAAGCCTGTCTATGCCTTTCTGATGCCAACTTATCACGACTCAAACAATTCACTCGGCGGTCTTTATTTACCAGCAGACTACTGGCGGGTCGAGCTTAAAACTGCAAGGCAATACGCCGATGGTATTGTCATCTGGGGCGGATGGGGGAGTAACAATCGTCCTGCTAACTGGGATGAGAACGCACCCTGGTGGAAAGTCACGAAGGGGTTCATGAAGAGTAGCGACATCAAACCACCCGCAGCGCCGACATCCCTAACAATCCGCTAAGGTGAATAGGGCGTAGGAGTTTAGGCGTAATGTTGAGAGGAGAACAAAGGGGTTGGAACTTTTTTGCTTTCTTCTGAGTTTGGAGAAGAGTAAAGGGGTCGGGGGTCTTTTATAATGATGGCAGGCGAGATCTCCGCCAGCACGGCAGCGAGGCATAGCGGAACTTGTCGTGCACTGGTCGGGAGCCTGTCAATAACAGACTCCCGACATTTCTCTGCCCCTTCGAAGGGGAGAGCGCCGAACTCGTGATGTCGTCGGGCGGGGGAGTCTGTATCGAACCGGAGAATGGGAAAGACCTCGCAGACCAGGTATTGAAACTGTATCGTGATCCCGTTCGATGTCGCGCACTCGGCACGAGCGGCAGACACTATGTGCTGGCGCACTTCGATCGCCAGGTCCTGGCGAGGAAGCTGACTGATGTCATGCAGCACGTCGTGAGTAACGGTTGAGCGGGAGTGGGCGTTGGAGGTCTGAGGTTGGAGGCCCGAGGCTGGAGCCCGATGGCTGACGGCGCATGAGCAGGGTAGCGGCGCAAAGAGAGGTTAAGGTTTCGAAGGAAGCGGATCAGCAACCAATCTCGTCTTGCCGGAGGAAATCGCCGTTGCATTTTTGTGTAGATCGGTCTATACAAGCGACCTATGAACGCCGAGCAGATGGAAGAGATCAAGCGTCATTTTGGCGTGGTGGCCGAAGCACTCAGGAGCGATATCCGCCAAATAGCGGAGGGGCACGCTGCTATTCGGCATGAGTTGCAAGAACACCGTGGGGAGATTCGTGACGAGTTCAAAGAAATGCGGGCCCTCCTGCGGCTCTCATTTTCTCAGCTCGACCAGCGCGTCCACACCCTCGAAACGGATATCTCCGCCTTGAAAGCCCGCATGGACCACCTCGAATCCAGCCGGGCCTAATTCCCGCCGACACCATTCAGTCAATTCACCGCCGAGATCGATCAGAACAGTACAATGTCCCTGATTTCTTCTTCCCTCCAAACTCTTCGAGAACATTGCGATGGAGAAACCGATCATCCTCGGAGTGGAAGGGGAGAGCGCCGAACTCGTGATGTCGTCGGGCGGGGGAGTCTGTATCGAACCGGAGAATGGGAAAGACCTCGCGCACCAGCCCGGGAGCCCCATCAGATCTTTCTTCGCTTTCAGCTCCCAGCCATCCACCTCCAACCCTCCTTCCTCAACCTAGACCGAACTTCAGGTTTTTCTTCCTGTAGAGATTGTCGAATATCTCCGGTATGTGTATAATTCATCAACATATACACATGCAAGGAAGGACTCGCCATGAGGACAAACATTGTGATCAGTGATCGGCTGATGCGAGAGGCGATGCGGGCCTCGGGGTTGCGCACCAAACGGGAAACCGTGGAGGCGGGGTTGCAATTGCTCGTACAGATTCATGCGCAAACGGCTATTCGCGCGCTCAAGGGGACCATCCATTGGGACGGAAACCTGGAGGAATCCAGAAAAACCCGTGTCCCCCTTGCGCCATGACGGTGGTCGACACAACGATATGGATCGATTATTTCCGGAACCGCTCCACACCAGAGACTGAGTGGCTCGACAGGGAAGTAAGCCGGCAACGTCTGGGGCTCACAGATTTGATTCTCTGCAAAGTGCTCCAAGGGATCCGAACGCCCCGGGAATTCGAGGCCACTCGTGCGGCGCTGGAACGATTCGAAATCTTTTCGACGGGAGGAGTGACTCTTGCCGTCACGGCCGCTCAGCACTACCAAACCCTCCGATTGCACGGAGTGACCATTCGAAAGATGATTGACTGCCTCATTGCCAGTTTCTGCCTGCTTCACAGTCACCATCTTCTGCATAACGACCGGGACTACGATCCATTCGAGGAGCGACTGGGCCTCCGCGTCGTCCATCCGTGAGAGATCTGAGATGAGAACCAAAGCGCCTGAGGGAGAAGGCTTGAGGTTGGAGGCGATTGCTGAAGGTTGAGGCGAGGGGCAGTTGCGACCCGTCTCGGTTCTCTGTGTCTGCTATTCCTTCATCCTCTGAACCTGTGTGGAATGTGCCCCCTGGGACCGATACGGCGGACTCTCCGTGTCGAACAGTGCAGGAAAAGACAGTCATGCCTACCTCAGTGTCTTCTATGGTATCGTGATTCAAAAGGTTTGGCGGGATCACAACCCGCCGCATTTCCATGCTTTGTATGGAGAACACGAAGCGGTCTTTGATCTGCGGGATCTGCGCGTGCTGCGTGGAACGTTGCCTCGACGTGCGATGCTGCTTGTTTTGGAATGGGCGAGAGATCATCGAGATGAACTCATGGAGGATTGGAATCTATGCAGCCCACTCAAATCTCCCAAGCCGATCGATCCCCTGACGTAGAGCCGGCCATTCGGCATCTGGTGCCTTGGCGCGTGGCTTCCGTGAGCGCCATGCCTGACCTGCTACTGCGGGTTACGTTTGTCGATGGCACCACGGGCGATGTCGATCTGCGGTCTTTCCTGAACGGGCCGCAAGTCAAGGGAACGGTGTTCGAGCCGTTACGAGAGCCGAATGTCTTCGCTCAGGTGGGAGTGGTCATGGGTGCGGTACAATGGGCCAATGGCGCTGACCTGGCTCCTGATGCCATGTACGACGCGATTAAGACTCGCGGCCGATGGCTTGTTGAGTGAACGAAAGGGAAAGGGGGAGTTTTTGCTTTGGACGAACTGCACAATGGCGCGACATCAATCCCCATCGTGAGTAGCAGCTGTTATTTAACAGACTGCAGAAAAACTCACTTGCTGCCACCAATATGGCCTGAAGTTTCCGTTCAGGGCTCACGTCAGAAGAACTTCAGAATGCTCATAAAAGCTCTTGTTCCTCGCCCGTCCACGCCGTTTCGCCAAGACGCGACTTTCACCGACCAAGGCCGCAGTAAGCAATGCCGAACAGCCGGAGCTCGAGGTTAAGGCTGAGTGGAGATTCGATTCGCTCAACCTTGCCCCTCATGGAAAATGCTGGGAATCTTTTTCCGGTCTGTGCCTGGCATAGACAAAATTGAACGCCGGTGAACAAAATGGAACTTGCCGCTCCTGGTCATTGCTATCCTCTTCCTTAGTTTTTAACCAGATAGAAACCTATCTCGGTGGTCTGGGTTTTGCTGAAAGCATTCCATCCATTCATATTTCTAGCCAATCATTTCTAGGAGGAGCGGAGTTATGCCGATGCTCAAGCAATTACTTTGGAGAAGGTTCATTCTGGGGACTGCTGTGGTGTGTGCCCTCGCAGTTCCTTTTGCGCCTGCGCACGCAGCTCTGGTGAACCATTCATTTTCATTCACCGGGGGCCTGGACTCAGATCCGCTGGGTCTCTTCCCGATAACCGGCTCGTTTCAATTGACCAATGCGCCTGGCAGTAGTCCTGGAGTTTACGATGGGGCTGTCACCAGCTTCACCCTGAATCTTGGGGGAGTCTATACGTCGACCTTCATACCAGGGGCCAATGACGTCACGGTTTCTAAGAATATTCCTCTTTTCGGTGGCACTGGTGATAGGTGGGCGTTGGTGTCCGCTGCTGGAGGTCCCGTATTGACTAGTGGTACCCCACCGGTTGGGTATACGCCGTTCAGGTTTGATCTTCGTCTCGATCATGTAGGAGGCCTATTTTCTGATACATCACTCCAGGATCCGCCAACAATTGGTGCGTTGAATAGTCCAATGGGTGTGTCGGGAAGATGGCGGCTCTTTTTTGAGGATCAGCAAGGCAATCCAGCCGTATACCTTGGATCGATAACCAGTCTTACCCCCGTGCCGTTGCCGGCAGGAGTTGTATTGTTCGGTATTGGCCTCATTTCGCTGGTCGGACTGGGTGCAGGGGGGTTGCGAAATCTTCGTGAATCTCGGGCTTAAGTAAGAGTATTGTTTTTTGACAGAAGGGGCGTGATACCTCCACGAGGCATCACGCCCCTTCTGTCATCAGCAGGATGTTGAAAAGTTCTCCAGTCTCTATGGAGGCCAGGGTTGAGGATAAGATTGAGTGAATTGAATCTCCACTCAACCTTAACCTCGACTTCAGCCAGTTACGCAGACCTCAGGTAAGGATCCCGTCGCTCTCAACTTCCGCTGCGCATCCCTCCACGGTTTGATCGTGTGGCTTTTTGCATAGGCCGGTAAAACGAGTCAGGCATGTCACGCTCGAATTGCGTATGGATCTATTCAGCCTTATGGAGTCTTGTAATCAATGATACAGAAGACTCTATTTGAGACGTGGTTGAGTAGGGCTAAAAGGATGTCCCGTATAAACTTGAGACAGATTTGTGCGAATGGTCATGACTTCGGAGTGTATGGATATCAATACAAATACTTTACGTAGTCATACTGTAGTTTGTAAGTCGGGAATGAAGGCTGATCCATACAACTACGTTAGAGTCTCATTCGTATATCAATGAATTATAAGGAAGGGAACATGATCATCGGTTGGCGTGAGAGTTGCTTTTCAAGAACCAATAAGCAATCTCGATGGCAATAGAATTAGTTTTTGATCCTAACTAGTTGAAAAAGTCTTGACATAGGTATGCGAACTTAGTCATAAGGTATCCATATGTACTTCGACTATGAGATAGATGTACGTACGAGCAATGTGGCTATGAAAGGAAGTACGTAGGTACTTGTTGTCGGACGTGGTCAAGATTCTCTACGGGAACGTGTATCGGACTAGCCGTACCTTGGTAGAGCGATCATCTCCCGTGCCGTGATCGGCAGATCCTCCAGATTCATAGGTCGAGATACATTAAAACTAGGTCAGTTTTTGAACTAAGGAGGGCGCATGAGAAGAATCGTACATACTTCGCGAAGTCTCGCCTTGTTGGCTGGGTTGATTGTGTTGGGAAGTCTTGGTGTGGCTCCGGCTATGGCTGCCCCAATTATCTATAGTTTTACTGGCGAAGTGGATCGCATTGGCAACCTATTGAGCCCACCACCTCTACCATTTAATACCTCGTCCGATATCGAGGGTAGCATGACCGTCAACATGACAGATAACAACCCAAGTAATGCAACCCGAGGGAGCTACGTAATTGAAAGCTTTACGGTTACTATCGGTGGGGTCGGTGGGTATACAGCCTCATTCGGTCCAAGTACAAACAATAGGGTGGTAATTAGGAACCTTCCCGGGGAAGATCGGTTCGTTACGAATGTAAATGACCTGAGTGGCCCTAACGTTGGAAGTGGGTTAGCTCCAGACTTCTTTGGAATTAACCTCCGTGGACCCAATACTCTTTTTGGCAACGATGCCTTGCCTGGCGAGGCGGCCTTACCCGCGTCCATTAATGCGTTTGATCAACAGCATACGTGGCGTCTCGTGTTTGGATCAGGAGGGAACAGCAGGACGGTTTCTGGAGATCTCACATCGTTAACAGCAGTGCCGTTGCCGGCCGGCGTAGTGTTGTTTGGTGTTGGCCTTGTTGCCCTGATCGGCCTTGGGGCGGGGGGACTGCGCAACCTCCGATTGCCTCAGGCATAGCACCGTTGGCTCGCTGTGTGTCGTCGTTCGGGGGTTGATACCCCAGTTTTAGGGGTATCAACCCCGGTTCATTTTGATGGACCTATTCGAATAGATATCATTTTAAGACCGGCAACACATCGGCTGAGCTTATGGGGTGAGTAGTTACCCGCATGGTCGGTACGTGCCCAACAGAACGACAAACCTGATACACAAGCTATCCTTGTCGGTTATGTAAAGTTTGTTTGCCTGACCAGTTTCCAGCGTTAAAGTGTTCATTGCAAGTTCCCCAGTTCCTCGTTCCCCAATCGTTTATACAAGGCGTCGATGAGTTACAGGCTTCTTGTTGGCTTGAGTGTTCTCGTCACTGCGGCCTTATTGAGGTACCTGTACGGTGACAGTCTCGTCTTTCTCTTTAACCGATGGATTGGGAACGAAGACTATAGCCATGGGGTTCTTGTTCCGGCTGTCTCCATTTTTTTAGTCTGGCAGGCCCGGCATCGGATTGCCGCAGCCGGCATTGAAAGCTCCTGGTGGGGATTGGCGGTGGTCTCGGTGGGACTCTTGCTGTATGGAGTGGGCGAACTGGCCACCCTATTTGTTGTGCACCACATTTCCCTCTGGGTCGTGATCGTCGGACTGATGATTGGCGCGATCGGTATTCGAGCGGCGCGAGAGATTATGTTTCCGCTGGGCTATCTGCTGATTGCGATTCCATTGCCGAACTTTCTCTATGCAGGCCTCTCCAGCAAGCTTCAGCTGTGGTCCTCAGCCTTAGGGGTCGGGTGTCTGCAGCTGATAGGGGTGACGGCATTTTTGGAAGGGAACGTCATCGACCTGGGGCCGGTGCAACTGCAAGTCGTCGAGGCTTGTAGCGGGATTCGCTATTTATTTCCCCTGACCGCGTTGGCGCTGCTGTGTGCCTATTTGTTCAAAGACCGGATGTGGAAGCGGGTCGTTCTTGTGTTGTCTGCCATTCCAATCTCGATATTCGTCAATGGTTTCCGCATCGGCATGATCGGTGCCCTCGTCGAATGGACTGGGCAGGGGGCAGCAGAGGGATTTGCGCATCTCTTTGAAGGCGCAGTGTTGTTCATGGTGAGTCTAGGTTTGTTGGTTGTTGAGATGTGGCTGCTTGCAAGAATTCACTCGACGAGCGAGGGGGCGTTAGATGGGAGATGCTTGAGGTTTGAGGCGAGTGTCAAGACGGTGGAGGGAGGAGGCCTCCAACCTCCAACCTCCAACAGATTTTTCCCCGGAGCAGCCTATTTCTGCAGCGTGGCGGTGCTGGTTCCGGTTGCCTTTGCGTCCACTCTCCTGGTGGAACGCGAGGAAATTGTCCCCTCCCGTTCCATGTTTATCGATTTCCCAAAACAGATCGATGGGTGGGCGGGAACGTCGATGGCATTAGAAAAACAGTACATCGATGCGCTTCGGTTCGACGACTATCTGTTGGTCGAGTTTCGCTCCGACAAGGGACAGTCCGCCACGTTCTATGCGGCCTATTACCAGTCTCAACGAAAAGGCCAGTCGGTGCACTCGCCGCAAAGCTGTCTTCCCGGCGGCGGGTGGGAAATCCTTTCGATGACTGGTGTGGATGTCCCGGCGCGGAATGGGATGGACCGGCCGCTGCACATCAACCGAGCCGTGATTCAGAAGGGTCCTCAAAAGCAAGTGGTGTGGTACTGGTTCAAGCAGCGTGATCGGATCCTCAGTAATGAATATTTGGTGAAATTCTATTTATTGTGGGATGCCGTATCGCGGGGACGAACCGATGGGGGGCTCATCCGCGTCTCTTCGATCGTCGGGCCAGGTGATACGGAGTCCATCGTCGATCAACGACTCGGACAGCTGGTGTCAGCCGTTGAACCGGAGTTGAATCGGTACGTGCCGGATTAATGCCGGATGCCACAGGTATGGCTCAGGTGTCACGATGACGGCAGCATCGTCGTGACGACCGTGGAAACGTACTGGATTCTGATTCCTATCTGTTACATGCTTGGGTGTGCTACAGATTGTGAGGGTTCCTGAGTAAAAAACTGTCATGAGTACCGATCTCTATTTTGGCTGTCTGGCGTCGCTCCTGATCAGTATGGCACTGATTCCGCCCTTGCGTCTTCTCGCGGATCGTTTCCGTTTCGTAGATTTGCCGGGGGGGCGCAAGGTCCACCACCATGCTATTCCGAGTGTCGGCGGGATCGCTTTTGGGATTGGAGCCTTCACCAGCATTCTCCTGTGGTGCCCCCAGAGCCAGATCAAGGTCGCGGTGCTTCTCGGGGGATTGACCATTCTGGGATTTGGTGTGTGGGACGATCGTGTCGATCTCGGCTATAAGGTGAAAGTGCTGGGGCAATTGGCAGCCGCGCTGATCATCGTCTTGATAGGGGGAATCCGCTTCCAGAGTCTCCCAGGCCTGTCCGACAGTGATCTGCCCTGGTGGATTGCCACTCCGTTCACGGTGCTGTTCCTCATCGCGGTGTCGAATGCCGTGAATCTGACGGACGGTCTGGATGGATTGGCCGGAGGGCTTTCCTTCGTGACCCTGTGCGGGATTGCCTATCTAGCATATCTCTCCCAGGACTCAATGGTCCTGTTTCTGACGGTTCCATTCATGGGAGGGGTGTTGGGATTCCTCCGTTACAATACCTATCCGGCTCGGGTGTTCATGGGGGACGGAGGCAGCCAGCTTCTCGGACTCATTATGGGAGTGTTGACCATCCTCCTGACTGACTCGACCAGAGGACCGTTCAGTCCGGCCTTGGCGCTCTTTCTCTTGGGATTGCCGTTTCTTGATACCCTTGGGGTGGCTGGGCAACGGCTGACGGAGGGACGGTCCCCGTTTGTCGGCGACCGCAGCCATATTCACCACAAGCTGATGAAGGTTGGCCTGTCCCACTACGAGGCGGTCACGGCAATTTATATGGTTCAAATTGGGATGGTGGGCATCGCCTATTGGCTTCGCTGGCAATCCGATCTGTTGACTCTTGCACTCTATTCCGTGATCGCGGGAGCGGTGTTGGCAGGTTTTATTGCAGCGGGACGAGGATTGTTCCCCAATCCTCCGTCAGAAGCAGACAGAGTGCGATCGAGTGTGACCGGTCGCTGGTCTTTTCTGGAGGGCCGTTGGCTCAGCGACATCCCCATGCAGTGCCTGGCCGTGGCGATCCCCTTGTTTCTCGTCGTCCTGGTCTTTCTTCCGTCTGATGTCCCGAGTGATGTGGGCTATCTCTCTCTCGTTCTCTTCGGGGTGGTGTTATTCGGACTGACCCTGTCGTCTCGGATCGTGCCCTACGTTGTACGGGGCGGACTCTACGTGGGGACGACCTTCCTGCTCTATGTCTGTGAACCTTCGCGGATCGGCACCGTGCCCGCTATCGCGATGATTCACAACATATTCTTTATCTTGGTGGCCGTCATGGTATTGTTGAATCTTCGGTTCAACGAAGAGAGTCGCTTTCAGACCACGCCACTCGATTATCTCATGGTGTTCTTGGCCATTCTGTTCCCATTTCTTCCAGGGGTGACCGTTGATA
Source organism: Nitrospirota bacterium (assembly GCA_963850405.1). GTDB lineage: Bacteria > Nitrospirota > Nitrospiria > Nitrospirales > Nitrospiraceae > Nitrospira_D. The sequence continues at coordinate 387,956 of CAWKLH010000026.1, read as the reverse complement.
TTTCGCATATGGGTGTCTTTGCTGTGAAGCTGATCGTCCTCTTTTTTTCGTTTGAGTTGCTGCTCCATGCCTTTTCAAACCGTGTACGGCAACTTGGGCTTGTGTCGCTCTGGATCTTGTTCGGTCTCGGCATTCGGACGTTGTTGTAGATGGATCGCTTGAGATCGGACGTGGTTTACCTGTGTAACGTGTCACGATGATGGATAAAGGTTTGGTGATATCATGATCGTTCAGACTCTCCTGGTCGTGCTCTTGACGATCATCAGTACGGCGTGCGGCGGTCCTGAGGAGAGAAAAGCCAAATACTTTTCTCTGGCACAGGAATATCTCGAGGCTGCCAACTATCCCAAAGCACGGGTGGCGCTGAGAAATGTGTTGAAAATCGACCCCAAAGATGCGGAGGCCTACTATCTCTTCGCGCGGGTCGAGGAAAAGGAAAAAAACTGGCGCAATGCCGTGCAACTGTATCAGGAGACCATCCGATTGGCTCCCGATCATACCGGCGCTCTGGTCACCTTGGCGAAGTACTATCTCGAAGCCCATATGACGGAGCAAGTGAGCGAAGTCGCGGACAAGGTCCTGACCCATCACTCGCAACATCCCCAGGCTCGTGCGTTGAAGCTTGCCGCACAAGCGGTGACCGAGGCGGAAATTCCTTCTGTTGTTCCAGCGGCCGAGGCGTTGGCGGCGCAATTTCCGGCCGAGCCTGATGTGGCTATTTTATTGGCTACCCTCTACGGGCAGCAGCATCGGTACCGGGAAGCGGAGTCGACATTGCGACGGGCGCTCGAAGCCCATCCGCGAGATATGGACCTGCTCAACAATTGGAGTCTGATCCTGACCCAAGCAAAGGATATGACGAGCGTTGAGGCCGTCATTCGCCGGATGATCGAGGCCGAGCCGAAGTCCATGGACCACCGGTTGAGGCTTGCCCGTTTCTATGTTGAGCAGGGTTCTTATCCGAAAGCAGAGGCGGTATTACGCGATGCCGTCGCGTTGGCACCGGAGGACGAAGAGCGCCGGATGATATTGGCCGAGTATTTTGTGCATCGAAAGGATAGTGCGTCTGCGGAACTGGTCCTGCTCGATGCCGCGGCCCAGATGCCACATTCGAACAAAATTCAACTTGGCCTGGCGACGTTCTACAGGAAGAGCGGTCAGGATGAGAAGGCTCGTGGTCGCTATGCCGCGTTGGTTCAAGAGCATCGCGACAAGCCGGTCGGGCTCGAAGCAAAGGTCAAGTTAGCGGAAATGGAATTTCTGGCGGGTAGACCGGCCGAGGCTGAGCGGCAGGTGGAGGAGGTGTTGAAGGCGAATCCCCGATCATCCGACGGGTTGATTCTCTCCGGACGCATGGCCTTAGCCAGACGAAATGGAAAAGATGCGGTGCAGGCCTTCCGTATCGTCCTACATGATCAACCGGATCTGGCGACGGTTCACTACCTGCTCGGCCAAGCATATCAGTTAACAGGGGAGACCAACCTTGCGAAGGAAAGCTTTGAGCGAGCCGTTGCGCTCTATCCCAACCAAGTGGATGCGAAACGGTCTCTTGCCGTGCTGGAAACCAGGAGCGGCCGGTACGGTCAGGCGCGTACGCGACTTGATGAGTTGCTGAAACAGCGCCCCGATGATCTGGATGCCCTCGATATGCTCATGACGGTGGATCTGGTGACGAAGAACTGGTCGGGAGCAGAGCAAACCCTGCAGCGGCTGCAGGCTGCCGTTAGAGAACATCCTCTGACCTACATGGCGGAAGGCCGGCTCCATCAGGCACAGGGACGAGTTGAACGAGCCGTCGCCGCGTACGAGCGCGCCACAGTCTTGGCCCCGAACGACCCGGATCCCCTCCTGACCCTCGTGAAGCTGGAGGTGGCTCAAGGCCATCTGAAGCAAGGGAAAACCAGACTGGAAACGCTCATCGAGAAGCACCCTGAGCACTTATATGCTCATGGACTACTGGGGGAGGTCTACACGATCGCCGGCGATGTCTCTCGCGCCGATGCTCACTTCGAACAGGCGACGAGGTTGAATCCGAAGTGGCTGACGCCATGGCTGGATTGGGGGAGTCTGTGGCTTGGACAGAAACGGTTCGATCAGGCAGTCCAGGTTGTAAACAATGGACTAGTGGTCAATGCCGACAGCGAAGAGCTCTATATGCTGTTGGCGTCCGTTCGTTCGAGTCAAGGGGCACTCGACGAGGCGATCAGCGCGTATGACGGCGCGTTGCGGCTCAACCCAAAAAATGTGCTTGCCGCGAACAATTTGGCGGTTCTGCTGGTCGACCATAGGGGAGACCCGCAAAGTCTTCAGAAGGCGTTTGCGTTGAGCCGCGACTTCGAGAAAGAGACTCCGCACCCGCTGTTCCTTGACACGCTTGGCTGGGTACGGTTCAAGATGGGGCAGCAGGAAGATGCCATCCGTTTGCTGAAAGATGCCGCTGCCAAGGCACCGGAAATCCCTGTGCTGAATTATCATCTTGGGATCGCATTCTTTCGGTCCGGGAAACGAGCTGAGGCTCGCATCTATCTTTCCAAGGCGCTCAAGAGCGCTGATTCATTCGACGGACGCCGAGAGGCGGAGCAGGTGCTCGCGCAACTAAGGGGGTAAGGATAATCTATGTCTCGTTCAGTGCGAGTATTGTTGAGTAGGGGGCTGATGGTTGCTATCGCCACCATGACGGCGGCGCCTGTTCTTGCCGATGATGCGTTGCCGGCTGCGCTGGTGTCGCAGGTTGATCCTGGATACCGACTTGGTGCGGAGGATGTCTTGCTGGTGTCAGTCTGGAAGGACGAACAGCTGACGCGAGAGGTGGTTGTTCGACCAGACGGCATGTTTTCGTTTCCACTCGTTGGCGATATTCAGGCGGAGGACCGAACGGTTGAAGCCGTTCGGGACGATCTCGTGAAGCGGTTGACGAAGTATATTTCGAATGCCAACGTCTCCGTTGCCGTGACGAAGATCGTCAGTTACAAGGTGTATGTCGTGGGACGAGTCAACAAACCGGGTGAGTACCTGGTCGGCCACTACACCGATGTGCTCCAAGCATTAAGCCTTGCTGGTGGACTCACTCCTTTTGCCGCGGAAAATGATATTAAGGTTATGCGCCGAGTAAAGGGCACGCAACAGTCGATTCCCTTTCGGTACGGCGATCTTCGGAAGGGGAAGGACTTGGAGCAGAACATCATTCTCCGGCGCGGCGATGTGGTCATGGTGCCGTAACCAATGCATGGGAGACATGAGGTTGGAGGTCGTCATCAATTTCGATACGTTAGAGGCATCGGGCAGTTTATGTTGCTGTTCTCGCTCTCGGGATACGGCATGGCATTCCAAAGCGAAGCAGCGGAATGGTCGCTCGCGCCCTCGCTTGGAGTTAAGGGAATCTACAACAGTAACTTGCTCTTGACCCCTCAGCCGCACAGCGAGAGCTATGGCTATTGGGTTACCCCTGCTGTGGAGCTTGCTGGAAAGACCGAGCGTCTCGATGTCAGCAGCCGGATTGCTGCGGATTTCGTTGGATACTTTGGAGGAGAGGATAGACAATTCACGAATATCTTTGCCCCTTTGTCGGTGCGTTATAGGACCGAAAAAGATAGTATAGGTCTTACCGGTGGTTTAACTCGGGATAATACGTTGCTCGGTGAATTGCAGGCGACAGGCGTGGTTCTAGATTTTACACAGAGGAATCAGTGGACCGTGAATCCTACTTGGACGAGGAACTTGACCGAAAAACTGTCCTTTCAATCGAACATACAGTTTTCCGACACCACGTATGAGAGTGCCAGATTGGTTGACCACCGATTGCTGGGCGGGTCTGGAGGATTGCTGTATCAACTGAGCGAACGGGATCAAATCCAATTATTGGGATCATATACTCATTTTCGTACGACCGATTCACCATTGGGGTTTCAAGCCAGTTTTCCTGGAATCAACATGAGTTTGACGCATGCCTTCTCCGAATCGCTCACAGGGACCCTTAACGGTGGTCCCAGGTTCTTGTCTTCCACCTCGCAGACTCCGCTTGGCGACCTCACGGCTCACGATACGGTCTGGTTGGCAGGGGCGAGCATGACCAAGAAGTTTGAAAGGGCCGCATTGCACGTGTCCTTCGCCCGTGATCTTACACCCAGTGGATTCGGATTGCTGATTCAAACCAATCGAGGCGAAGTGACAGGTACGTACCGCATCTCAGAGACTCTTGATTGCACGCTGAGTGTTCTCGGAGTCCTTGCGTCGGGAAAGACCAAAGCAGCCATCGGAGGGACATTTCCTGACAGTAGCTATGTCAGCCTCATGCCGAAACTGTCTTGGAGGTTTCTTGAGTGGTGGCAAACGGAGGTGTCTTATGCGTATCGATGGCGCGAGTTTGATAGTGCCGCTGGATCAGCCCAATCCCATGCGACGATGTTCATGGTGACCTATTCTCCACCCAAACTTTCATTCTCTCACTAAGCACTGAGGCTATGGCACAGACACAGATTTCGATACAGGCATCCGAACGCACCATGAGTTTGAAGGACTATCTGGCAGCCTTTCATCGACGTCGTACGCTTATTCTCCTGACCGGCTTGAGTCTCTTGACCCTGTCCCTGACGGTGGCATTTCTCTGGCCGCCGACCTATAAGTCGACGGCCACTATCTTAATTGAGGAGCAGGAGATTCCTTCCGACCTCGTACGTTCAACCATCACCAGTTATGCCGATCAACGGATCGAGATCATCAAACAACAGGTGATGAGCCGCACCACCCTCTGGAAAGTGGTCGAGCAATTTAGTCTTTACCACGATCAGCTGAAAAACAGTCCGGCTGAGGAAATCGTCAAACACTTCATCAAGGACATCGAGGTGGAAGTGATCAGTGCCGACGTCGTGGATAAGCGCACACAGCATGCAACCAAGGCGACCATCGCCTTTACCGTGGCGTATCAAAACCGGTCTCCCGAATTGGCCCAGAAGGTGGCGAATGAGCTGACCAGCCTATTCTTGGGAGAAAACCTGAAGAGTCGCGAGCGGCAAGCACAGGAGGCGACATCATTTCTTCAGCAGGAAGCGGAAAATCTTGCTCGGCATATCAATGAGATTGATGAAAAAATCGCGTCGTTTAAACACCGAGCCGGCGGAGCGCTTCCTGAGCTGATGCCGCTTAATCAGCAGATGATGAATCAAGCTGAGCGCGAGTTGATGGACATCGATCAACAGATCAGAGGCCATGAAGAGCGCAAAAGCTATCTTGAAGGAGAATTGGCAACGATCAAGCCGAACACGCCGATTCTATCCGTTACGGGGGACCGTATTTTGGACTCCTTCGAGCGCTTGCGGGCGCTTCGTGCTGAATTTGCGGGAGCAGCGGCCAATCTGTCACCCGACCATCCTGATATTATGAGGATGAAACAAGAGATTGATGCCTTGGAGAAAGAAAGCGGGCAGGTCCCTGATGCGGAGGAGGTCTCTAAACGCCTTATCGATGCCCGTACCGCTCTTGCGGCTGACATGGAACGGCTGGGGAGCGAGCATCCTGATATTCTCCAAGCGCGGAGGAAAATTGCTGCGCTTGAACAGGAAGCGGGTCGGCTCAGAACAGTGCCGCTTAAGCCTCTGACTCAGAGACCTGAAAACCCCGCCTATATTAATCTTCAAGCCCAGCTGAATTCTTCGACTTCTTCGTTGGAGGCCCTTCGTAAGACTCGTGTGGATGTGAAACGCCGACTTCAGGGATATGCCACGCGTTTGGAACGGGCTCCGGAGATTGAACCCGAGTACTTGGTGCTGACGCGGGATCGGGATACATCGGGTCAAAAGTATCAAGAAATCCGCTCGCGATTGTTGGAAGCGAAGGTGTCGGAAGGTTTGGAGGTGCAGCGGAAAGGCGAACGCTTTTCGTTGATTGATCCCCCAAGTCTTCCTGAAAAGCCGTTCAAGCCAAATCGGTTAGCGATCGTTCTTCTCGGCGTCATGCTTGCTGTGGGCAGTAGTGTTGGCTCAGCAGCTCTAGTGGAATCACTCGATCGTTCTATCCGCACACCCGAACAGCTCGTTTCGCTGACGCAGCAATTTCCTTTGGCGGTGGTTCCTTTTATGCCCAATGAAGAAGATTTCTCTCGGACGAGAATGCGACGGCGCATCATTAAAACTGCAGGAATTAGCGCCTTTGCGGTGATGCTCGCCATAGTGCACGTCTTCTTCATTCCTTTGGATGTGTTGTGGTTTGCCGCACTGAGGCGATTTGGGGTGGGTTAATCGAAGGAGGATCATGGATCGTATACGAACCGCACTGGAAATGTATAAAGAGTCAGAGAGCGGCTCTTCCGACAGGTCCACCTCAAAACGGGCTGCGGAACACTCACTTCTACCTCCAATCACCTACACGCACACGAAGTCACTCACGATCCCACTTCCTGTCCTGCGTCGGCATCGGGTTATGGCTGCTTACAAGTACGCACCATTTATCGATGCCTATAAAATCCTTCGCACTCAGGTCACGCAGCGGCTTCGGGACAATGGATGGAATACGGTGGGCGTGACAAGTCCAGGCTACGGAGAAGGAAAGACGCTGACAGCCGTGAATTTGGCCGTGAGTCTTGCGATGGAAACGACGCAGACGGTGCTCCTCGTCGACTCGGATCTTCAAGATCCCACGGTGCACCACATATTCGGGTTACAGAACAGTCTTGGTCTTGCCGACTACTTGCTGGACGATCAGCCGGTCGAGGATCTCCTGGTTCATCCAGGAATAGGCCGATTTGTGCTGTTGCCGGGAGGACGCGCATTGTCGAATTCAACTGAGATCTTGACGTCGCCAAAGATGTTGGCCTTGGTTGAAGAGTTGAAGCATCGATACCCTTCTCGAATTGTCGTGTTCGATCTGCCTCCGTTGCTTCACACGGCTGATGTGTTGGCGTTCTCCCCCTACACGGATGCACTCCTCATGGTGGTGGAGGAAGGGAAGACGACGGGTGACGAGCTGCAGCGGGCCTTGGGGTTGGTCAAGAATTCCCGTCCCGTTCTTGGAACGGTGCTCAATAAAGCCGGCCGTTCCTCTCTGAGCATTGCGGAAATGAAGATGAGGTTGGCCACATAGTTGGTGAGGGTGAGAAGCCAGCAATACACGCATGTATGAAGCATTCTACCACCTGAAGGCGAAGCCATTTGCGCTCTTGCCGGACAGCAGTTTTCTGTACTCCGGTTCTGAACATCAAGCCGCGTACAGTTTGCTGGAGTACGGCCTCCTGAGCGAGGCGCCATTTATGGTTCTCACCGGCGACCCCGGTCTTGGAAAGACATCCCTGCTTCAGAAGCTGGTTGCGGAACATGGGAATCGCCACACGATAGGCTTGGTGACCAACGCGCGCTACGACATCGAACATCTGTTACCGTGGATTTTGTTGTCTCTGGGATTGAGTACCAAGCGACTTGATCCGATCGAGGCCTATCACATGTTCTCCGAGTACCTCGCTCAAGAGTCCAAAAGTCATCGCCGTGTCATTCTCATCATTGACGAAGCCCAAAATCTGGGTGCCGAACTGCTCGAAGAACTCCGACTTCTCTCCAACTTGAACGATGGCAAGACCTTGAAGTTGCAGATGATCCTCTCTGGACAACCGGATTTGTATACGCTGTTGCAGCGCATTGACATGACGCAGTTCGCGCAGCGGATCGTCGTCGATTATCACCTGAAACCACTGACGGATGTCGACACAGGACACTATATGCGTCATCGACTACGAGTCGCCGGTGGACACGCGGCTCTTTTTACGAACAAGGCGTGCGCGCTGGTGCATCGCTTGAGCCAAGGCAATCCACGCCTGATCAATCAAGTGGCAGACAGAGCCTTAACCTACGGATATGCCGAACAAGCCAAAGTCATCACGTCCAAATTGGTGGCTCAAGCGGCACTCGATCGCACGAAGGGAGGGATTCTTCCTCTGGCGGCTAAAGAGGAACTGGTTGCGCTGGTCGCGACTCCTGAGGATACGACCGAGGTTGATGACACACTGAGGAGTCTCGGGAGGGACCCTAACACCGAGGAGTCGTTCGACTCTCGTCGCCCCGATTCTCCAGAAGAGGCGTACTCCCTTGGAGTGGCGCTCAAGAGCTGCGGTCGGTTTAAAGAGGCTATGGACATGTTTCATGTTGCCGCGCAGGGCGAGTCGATGTGGCTGAAGTCTCATGCTCAGGTCGGTCTCTGTTATAGAAGGATGAGAGAACATCAAGCGGCTATCCAAGCATTTCGTACGGCGCTGGAGGATCAGTCGGCTCCGTCGAACGAGAGTATCGATGTTTTGTATTTCCTTGGGCACAGTCTAGAGTTTATCGGGCAGACCGAGGAAGCCTTTGAAGTCTATAGTCGCATCAATCAGATGAACCCAGGGTTTAAAGACGTTGCCGATCGAATGATGGGATTGCGGCAAGTTCTGAAACAGGCAGGCTTAGGCGGGGAGCCGGCCCTGCTGAATAGCCCAGGGTCTCGAGGGCCGGTTGCGAAGTTTTTGCATTTTCTAATCGGCCGCACGAGCTAGTGGTTTCCATACCTATAGCACCCACGATCATCTTGACGTGTTTGTCTTCTCGATGGTGTTCTCACGTGCCCTCCAGGCAACACGTAACACTTTGATAAATAAACATAGATTCTTTGAATCTCCTCGATCCGGTGTTAGCATGCTCTTGGAATCGACGGCAGCCGTTCTGCTTTTCTTCACAGATCCTCTTGTTGGTTCAGGAGGACAATGAAATCATGCCAGATCCGATGGTGAACTCGGCTGAGTTTGAGATAGGTCCGGCGGAACGATATGAGCGGGGAGTCGCGCTCAAAAAGGCGGGACTGCATAAGGCCGCGATCGAGCAGTTTGAGATGGCTGCCGTCGATACGTCATTAGCTGTGAAAGCTAATGCGCAGATCGGGCTCTGTTATAAGTTATCCGGCCGATATGAGGAGGCGGTCCCGGCGTTTCAGAAGGCACTCAAGGCCACACCCGGCTCATCAAAGGAAACCGTTCAGATTCTCTATGTCCTCGGTCGAACCCTGGAATCGTTGGGTCGGGTCGCAGAAACGCTGGAAGCCTATCGCTGGATCAGGCGGGAAGATCCAGCCTATCGAGATGTGGCTGAGCGTATTGAACAGCTCAGTTCTCGTCGCCCGACGGCGGCCACTAAAAAGAGCTAGTTCGAGGCCAGCTGCTACGTGGACAACGAGGGGGCGCGCAATTGGTATTCGAACCCTTGCCGCCGCAAGCAGATGAGTTCTTGGCGACTGAGTTCATCCACCAGCGAGAACACCTGATTCCAGGTGAACTCGGGAAGATATGAGAGGAGTTCCTCAAGTTGGATCTGTCGCTGCTCATGGACGATGGCGAGTAGTTTCACCGCAGCCTGTTGAGTCATCGAAATCCTCCCTGGTTATGCAGGTCATGGGGAACGGAATCATGAGGCTCTGTTCTGAAGGCCGGACTCCATCGAACGGCCATGACGCGAACGATTCCTAAGACCAGCACAATGCCGCAGAGCACCGTCAGCGCTTGCCAGTCTCCTCCTTTGAACCACTGGGAAATCACTTCCGTCAGCATGACGACCAGGATCGTATCCACAATGAACGTCACCTTGACGCGACCTTCTCGGAAGTAAGTCACCGTCGTTTTGAATACCTCGACAATAGCCAGCAGAATGAGCGTATTGACGATGATTTGTCGAAGCACATCTTCGGCTGAGTGATCGACGAGCAAGCGGATATGCCAGAATGTTTTTAGCGTGCCACCTGTCAGGGCGGTCAGGAGCGTCAGAATCACGAGGCTGAGCACGCCTTTCATGGCCCAGCTCCATACCTCGAGAGGATCGAGATGAGCGACCCGACGCCAGAGAACCCCTCCATCAAACAGACGAAGTGCTTCGAGTGCTGGCATAGCTTCCTTCCTTTCCGTTGTATCTGCGTAGGAGAATATCAGGCCATCGTTCCAGAACGGTCACGAAGAGGTAAAACTTGTGTTAACTGCCTTATACTTATCCGCTTGTTTCAGCAGACCGCAAGAGCTTGCGATCACGGGCGTGCTGAATCTGCGCGTAGGCCGTAGGACCTCGGTTACTGCCAAGGCCGAGCAGGGTTTGAAAAGCGGCCCTCGGTTCACGACGACGGTTCGTGCGGAAGACGAATTCATCGAGATAGACCTGGAGCTGGCTGCGGCTGACGCCGTGGTGGGTGCCGACCAGCCAGCTCTGAAGGTTCCCGATCATCCGGTCGGCAAGCGGAACGACGGACTTGGCTCCTTGGCGCAACTGAAGCGGGGGCGGCTGCGTTCGTGGCACATGGGTATAGCCGCTCGCCGTGAGCACCCCGAAGCTCGAGAGGCCATCGGTGGAGATGGTGGTACCTGTGGCGATGTTTCTGGCAGCGAACTCCTTGATGGTGGTTCCTGCGAAATCGGGTATGACCTCCATCCGGGCTCGACCGGACGCCCGTCCCCGCCGTTCGACTGCAACCAGAACCAGCGCGGCGTTGCGCCCTCTGAGCTGGCGACTGCCCCGCAGTCCTGTCTGAGTTCCCCCCACCCAGGTCTCGTCCATCTCAACCTCGCCGCAAAGCGGGTCCCGCGCCGCGTTCACCATCGCGCGACGGAGCTTGTGCAGCATCATCCACGCGGTCTCGTAGCGGCTGAGTCCCAGTTGCTGCTGCAGGAGGAGGGCCGACAGCCCACGCTTATCCGTCGTCATCAGATACGCAGCCCAAAACCACGTCATGAGCGGGGTCTTCGAATTGTGGAGGATTGTCCCGGCCGTCACAGAGACCTGATAGCGGCAGGAGGCACACTGCCAGCGCCGACGGCCTGCCAAGCCGTACGCGGACGTCTGACCGCACCTCGGACACCGGAACCCATCTGGCCAGCGGCATGCCGTCAGATACTCCGCGCAAGCGTCCTCGCTGGCAAACTGTTGTTGGAACTGCCGCAGGCTCTTGGGGAAACTCGGTCGAGGCATCCCACGATACTACCCATTGCGGTCTGCTGAAACAAGCGGATAAGCATAAACTGCCTAGTTGCGGTGTGGTAGGCTCATACCCCATATAGGGAGGTCGTATGGACTGTATTCTGATTCGCCATGGCATTGCGGTAGAACCCGACGAGTGGGAAGGAGCAGAAGAAAATCGTCCACTTACGGAGAAGGGCAAAAAGCGTGTCAAGCAGGCCGCTGTAGGGCTCGCTGCACTTGACTGTAAGCCGACCCATCTGCTTACGAGCCCGTTCGTGCGGGCTTACGATACAGCAAGGCTGCTACGTGCGGTCGTCTGTCCGGCTCTGAAGGTTGAGACACGGGAAGAGTTGGCCGTCGGAGCGAAGCCGGAGCAACTTGTGGCACTCCTTAACACGCTCCCGTCGGACTCGGTGGTGGTCTGTGTGGGACATGAGCCTCAGCTGGGTGAAGCTGTGAGTCTATTGCTCTGTGGGAAAGTCCTTCCCAACTTTCCTTTCAAGAAGTCTGGCGCTGCATGCATTGAGGCAGAGGGCGTTATCAAGCCGAATCAGGGGCGGTTGCGCTGGTGGGTGCCACCCATGCAGCTGCGGGTCTTGGGCAAGCGAACAGGGCCACAGCAACAAGCCGAACCCTCTTAGGAAGGAGCCGCTTCCGTGCTGATGTCAGGCCTGGGGTTTTGCAACACCGGAAGAATATGTCCTCGAAGCTCGTCCTGGATCTCCTCAGGGGATTTTCTCGCATCGACGACGTTAAACCGAAATTCCAACGCCATTTTATCGAACTCTTCGATCAGCAGGGATTGATACTTCTTGAAGCTGTCATAAAGATCGGTTCCGAGCCGGAGATCCATGCCGGATTCCCAATAGTTCATTCCCGTCGTCTCGATGACTCGCAGTGCCAGAGTCTCGACATCGATACGGAGGTAACACACAAGGTCTGGAATCAACGCAAACCCGAACACATCCCGGATCCATTTTCGGTCGGCGCTTCGCACAAAATCGCGGGCCAGTGCCGTAAAGATATAGCGGTCCGCCAAGACAACGAAGCCTGATCGAAGAGCCGGAATGATCTGATGTTCGAGGCGATCAGCGAAATCCGTGGCATAGAGGAGACTGAGCGACCAACGATCAAGAATATTGCCCGCCTTCGCCACCTCTATCGTCTTGGACATGAGGTTGGAGCGGGTCCAACCGGTCGTCATCACCCCGTAGCCCTGGACCTCCAGCCATTCCTGCAACATCTCAAGGTGCGTCGTTCGCCCCACTCCGTCGGTGCCTTCAATGGCGATCAACTTGCCTTTCAGGTCACTCGGATCGAGGTACTTCAAACCGTCTCCAAAAAAGCGTGCGTCGGCCATAGGTGCCTCGTCTTGGTTTATAGCCACGGAGCGCCGCTTCCACGAGCGCCCGCATGTGCTCTTGTTGAGTCTCGATCTCCAGCGTCGCATCCATCGTCAAGAGGCCGTATTCGTCGACGATCTTGTCGTACTCCGCGAGAATCCGTGATTGAAAGAGTCGGAAACTTTCGGTGACGTCGGGGCTCAGGTCCATGTCCATGCCGGCTTCATAGTACTTGAACTGGCCGCGAGTGCCTCGCAGGAGTCGAGAGATGGCAACGTCAATGGGGACGTTGAAGTAAAACGCCATATCGGGATGGATGGCAAACGCGTAGAGTTTCCGAACCCACTCGTTGGCCACGCCGCGTACGACGTCGCGTGCAAACGCCGTGTACATATAGCGATCCGCGAGGACGATCATGCCGGCCTTCAAAGGAGGGAGTATCTGATGATACAGGCGGCTGGCAAAGTCCGTCGCATGCAATAGGCTGAACGTTGTCGGGGTGAGGCTTTTCGACTTTTTCCCTCGTTTCGTGGTTTCCTTCACAAGTTCGGAGGAATTCCACTCGGTAAAGAACACCTTGTGGCCTTTGGACTCAAGCCACTTATGCAGCAGTTGCAATTGGGTGCTTTTGCCTGACCCATCGATGCCTTCGACGATGATCAGTTTTCCTGGATGAGGATGAGGGGCTGTCGTGAGCAGGTGGGATTCCGTCATGATTTTCCGGTTTCCGGCGGCACTCCGGAAAATTGAACCTGTCGGCGGAATACTTGTTCGAACAGGTCGGCTCTGCTCTTTGCTGCCCACAACTCCATCTCGGCATCCCCGGTCAGTTGAACATCGATCGTGATCTGCTTCCCCAACCTGACGTGCACGGCTTGAGCAAGCGAGAAATGGGTTCGATCGAGTCCGTCGGCGATCCGTAACAACGAGGCCAGGATCTTGACGACACGTTGCAGGCGTGGTGTCAGACGGTTGAATTCTTCATGTTTCAGTGCCGGCACGGATCGCCGGTGGTAGCGGGCGACGGTGGCGACCACATCGATGTCCTCGGCCGTCAATCCCCCTAAGTCGCTATGCTTGATCAGGTAGTACGCATGTTTGTGATGTTGCCTCGGGTTGATGAGGTACCCGGCATCATGCAAGATGGCGGCGTACTCCAACCAGGTGCGTTCTTGATGGCCTAAATGATGTTCTCTCTTCGTTTGATCGAACAGACTCAGTGCCAAGTTGGCCACATGTAGTGAGTGACTTTCTGGTGCCTGGCAGCGTCGGGCAAGGCCGATCACGTTGCGACGGCGAACGTCGGGAATATCCTGTTCGGCTTTCAGCCCCTCTCGGTGCCGTACGATAAAATCGTAGATCACACCCTCGCGAATGGCCTTGTCGCACAGCGTGATTGCGTGAAGATCTGACAGCTCCAACAGACATCGGAGTACGACGGTCGCCGGCAGAAGTGTGTCGATTCGCTTGGGGTCCAGGCCGGGAATGGCGAGGCGAGCCTTCACCGATGACCGAGCCAACTCCGCTTCGAGGCTCCGGATATCCTTGAGCGATACGGTCGCCAGATTCAGTTGAGGTAATGGTCGACCGGTGTGGCGGAGATGGGTGATTTCACCGACATTTCCTGCCATACCGGAGGTGGCGACCAGGGAGTGGAACTTCTTCATCTTGAAGCATCCAAGCGCATCTCGTAGCTCTGTGAGCACGACCTGCTCGAGGGCGCGCATCATCGATTCTGACGGAGGTGTTTTGGAAAGACATTGTTCCGCTAGGCGGATCGCTCCCAGCTTGAGACTCTTGCCATGAATCAGGCCGTCTCGATTCCCCACGACCAATTCGACGGATCCGCCACCGATATCGACGACGAGTGTCGGTCCGTCCGGGAGGGCGATACTGTGCTTAACCCCCAAGAAAATCAGTCGGGCTTCTTCCGTCCCACTGATCACCTTGACCCTTAGTCCCGCCTGCTCCATGAGTAAGGAGACGAAATCACCTCCGTTTTGAGCTTCGCGCACGGCACTGGTTGCGACGGCGACGATCCGTTCGAAGCCTTTATTGCGAGCCAGTGTGACCAACGTTTTGAGGACGTCCAGTGCTCGGGACATGGCTTCGTCCGAGAGCCGCTTGGTGGCAAACACGCCGTTGCCCAACCGTGTCATATCCTTAAAACGATCGAGTATCTTGAAACTGGCATCGGGGAGAATTTCAGCCAGCACCATATGAATCGAGTTGGTCCCAATGTCGATGACGGCGAGCTTAGACACAGAAGTTTCCTACGATGGAAGAGAGGAATCGTTGGACCTTAATGAAAGCGCAAGCGCCTGTCAACAATCAGCGTATAAATTGTGCGTGACAGGCACAGGTCGGCAGAGGAGCATTGTGGAGTAGGATGTACCTGTTAGTTGACGACAAAATGGACACTCCTGTTTCTCCGCCTGCACTCGTCGGAATACTCAAAACATAGCGGACGATCTTTTCCGTAACTTGTTGTCGTGACATCGATGGAGAGCCCCAGTTCCCGAAGGTAGGATTCCACATTTCGTGCTCGGCGTTCGCCCAGCACGAGATTATACGCCGACGTGCCAAAGTCATCGCCGCGCCCTTCCAAAAGGAGGTGGGTCGCTCGGTCGTGTTGCAGGTATTTGGCGTCGGCGTCCAAGGTACGCATCGCCTCCATCCGGAGTGTGTCTTGATCGAAATCGAATAGGACGTCACCAAATGCCTCATGGGCCAGGCCGGTCGCGTTTCGAGAGAAAAGCTCAGACTGCATGGCTGGGCTTGTTCGCGAGCCGGTCAGGTGCCTGTCGTCAGGAGGTATCTCTTTGATCACGGGCTCCTTGATCAGTTCTGCTTGAGCCTGCCCCTCTTGCCCCGATTCCGATCCCCACCACCATTTCGCGGCGCAACCCTGGAGCATGAGTAGGACGATGACGAACGTGCTTGACGCCATGACACCGCGAACCTGTCTCATAGATTCTCCTCCCCAGGTAAGGATGAGCCGATCGTTACCGAGGAAACGTCAGTGCCGCTTCATAGATCGGCTGGGTATCTGTGATCGGTTCCCATCTCAAAATCGCCAACGAATCCGCAACGTACTTCGGCGTCCGCATGCCGTTCAACACGCAGGTGACTCCAGGCGTACTCGTGAGGAGCCATAACATTTTTTGGGAGAGTGATGCGGTGCGGTGTGAGGTCGGCAACAGAGGGTCAATCGTTCGCACGATTCGATCTGTCTGCGCGTGGCTCCGCTGGGTTGCTTCGCGCCGGAATCCGCGCAGCAGCCTCAGGAGCTCTGGAATGTACCGGTGACGCCAGCGTTCCCATTGCTCGGCTCCCTCTCCGGAAAGCTGGCGCGAGAGCTGCTGCAAGACTTGATTGATCTGTGGAGCGATCATGTGGTGCTCAATCTGTTCCCAATGTTCGAGCCCCTGTATCTGCGGATGAATGCGGCGCAGTTCGGCTGACCAATTGAAGTATTCGGCCGGTGCCGTCCCAGTTCCGGACGGGGGGATGTTTGGCGCAAGGGAAGCCCGGTATTCCTGTTCGAGTGCGCCCACTGTGCTCAGCTGTTGATCAAGATCGATGGGTGGATCTTCGAGTGGGAGATCTGCCAGTCGCAACATCCTGTTCGGAGTCACCATGGCATTCAATGGCCGGTTCACGAGCACCGCGATCTTGTTCTGGCGCGCATACTCAAGCACGGTCTGAAGCGGAGACTGGCCCGTGTTGGCGGTCCTGGCGGCGCCGGCCTCGAGGAGATTCATCGGGCATTGAAGCACCCGAAAATGATGGGCAGACGCACCAACGGATTGGGCTGCGGCTTCCGCGGCTTGCACTATGCGTGCGAGCGAAGTCGCTTCCGGGTCGTCAGCCGCAGAGGCGACGGTGTTGGATGACACGCCGTAGAACTGGAGTCGTCCGGCCGAAACCTGTGTTTCAAAATAGATAAAGGCTCGTTCCACTCGCGCATAGAACTCCTTGCGACGTGCAGTGAGATCATCCGCACCACGATGCTTTGATTCCGAGAGGAAATATTCAGGATTATGCAGGAGGCAGCAATCGAGTGTCTCCAGTCCGAGACGATCGAGGGACAGCGTCAGCTGGTCCGCCAAAAACTCAGGATGAATGCAATGCCAAATACCCTCTCCGTACTTCACTAGTTCAGGGTAAGGACGGGCGGATTTATCCTTGGCTTCGGCCAGTTTAAGATTCTGCCCCTGGAGATATCCGATTTTTGAGACGATGATGATTTCGTCGCGACGAACTTCGCCCGAGGCAACCAGCTCGGCCAGCACGGAGCCGACCAACCGTTCGCTGTCGCCGTCTGTGTAATTCGTCGAGGTGTCGATGAGATTACAAGACGCTCGCAAGGCCTTTTTCAACGCGTCGCGGTAGTCGGCATGCTGCATATCGACGCGGTATGTTCCGAATCCCATCCGTGTTGTGGTCAAGCCGGTCGTACCGAGCACTGTAAAGCCCTGTGCCAGGCCTGCGTCGCCGTCCCGTGCCATTGCTCGAGAGGCATAGGCCGCCGTGCCCTGAACAGTGGCGTATCCCGACAGGCTGGCCCCTCGCAACAGTCTTGGTTCGGTTCCACGCTCCTTCGGCACAGTCTGGTCAGCCTGCAACGCTTCAATGACTGCATGAGGGTCGGTGATCGGTTGCCGGCAGGTGTAATTCCGACAGATGTACAGTGTTGGCTTGCCGGAAACGGCCGGCCGGTCTCTCAGGAGTGGGAGCGAAGAGGGGTGTCCTGGAGAACCCGTTGCCACAATGCGGTTGGGAAGGTAGCAGTGCGCCACCGCCTCACGGATGGCGCGAAGGTCATCGTGTAGCTCATGACCCACGAGGGCCAGCTCTACTGGTCCTTCGGTCAGAAAATCGACCACAGCCAGACTCTTCGCGAAGGCGCGTGGGTAACGGGTGATTTGCCGGCCGTAGGCGCGTGTGGCTGCGATCGAGGCGCGGCGCCAATCGTCACGATCAAAGTGAAAGGACAGTCGGGCGAGTGCGGACGCGGCGACGGCGTTGGCACTGGGGACCGCACCGTCTGTGCCTTCACGGTGGCGAAGAATGAGCGCCTCATGGTGCTTCGCGGTGGTGAAAAACCCGCCTTGTTCGTGATCCATGAAATCACTGACCAAGTAGTCAGCCAGTCGTGCGGCTGCCTGGAGATACGATTCAGCAGCGCCGGCTTCATATAGATCCAGCAATCCCTCTGTCAAGTAGGCATAGTCTTCCAGATAGGCGTCGAGATGCGCACGGTTATCGCGTGATGTGCGCAAGAGCCGGCCGTCTGGCTTCGCATGGATGCGTAGCAGGAAGTCGGCCGTCCGTTGAGCGCTCTCGAGATAGATGGGGGTTCCGAAGACTCGGGCCGCCTCTGCCATAGCCGACAGCATCATGCCGTTCCACGCGGTGATCACCTTGTCATCCAGTCCGGGGGGGATGCGATGACGGCGAGCTTCGTACAACAGGGGCTTGACACGGGACGCGATCTCCGTCAACTCGTCCGTGGTCAGATTCAGCTGCCTGGCCACGTCGTTGAGAGGTCGCAACCGATTGGGGATATTCGTATGTTCCCAATTGCCTGACTCCGTGATGTCGTAGAGCGCGCAGAATCGCCGTGCATCCTCGTCGTTCTTAAGGACGTCTTGTACCTCGGTAGGGGTCCAGACAAAAAACTTTCCTTCGACACCTTCGGAGTCGGCATCGGTCGACGAATAGAAGCCGCCTTCCGGTCTTGTCATTTCTCGGCGCACATAGTCGAGCACCTCGGTGGCTACCTGTCGATAGAGAGGTTTCTTGGTGACTTGATAGGCCTCGATGTACACGCGGGCTAGTAGCGCATTGTCATAGAGCATTTTTTCAAAATGCGGCACTAGCCACCGTGCATCGGTCGAATAGCGTGCAAAGCCGCCGCCGATGTGGTCGTAGATGCCACCGGCCGCCATCATGTCGAGGGTCTTGGTCACCATCGTAAGCGTGTGTGGATCGTCCGAGCGTCGGTGACTCCGGAGTAAGAGCGACAGTCCCATCGCCGGGGGAAATTTGGGTGCCGTGCCGAACCCACCATGGGTGTCGTCGAAATCGTCTTTGAACTGAACAACCGCTTCTTCAAGCACCGATTCGCTGATGGAGATGGGGGAGGGGGGTTGTTTTGAACCCTGCAGCTGGGCCGTCAGTTCTTTGGCCTGATCTTGGACTTCGGATGGACGTGTCTTCCAATAGTCGGCAATCTTTTTCAAGACCGCACTAAAACCGGGTCGTCCCCACCGGTCTTCAGGAGGAAAATACGTGCCTGCAAAAAATGGTTCTTGCGCAGGAGTCAAAAACACCGTCATCGGCCAACCGCCCTGACCATGATTCATCGCGACGGTGGCGGCCATGTAGATCTCGTCGAGATCGGGCCGCTCTTCCCGGTCGACCTTGATGCAGACAAACCACCGATTCATGAGTTCCGCAATCGCCTCGTTCTCGAACGACTCCCGTTCCATGACGTGGCACCAGTGGCAGGCTGAATACCCGATCGAGAGCAGAATGGGACGAGTTTGTGTCTTTGCCACCTGCAGGGCTTCCGGCCCCCAGGGATACCAATCAACGGGGTTGTGTGCATGCTGGAGGAGGTAGGGACTGGTTTCATGGATCAGTCGATTCGGGGGTCGTGTATTGGTAGAGATTGACATGGGGGCACCCTAGCATCGTGGCGAGAACAGCGTCAACGGATTGAGGGGTGAGGCGTGGGTGAGTGCGTACGGACGGGGTCTTATCGCTCTTGCCCTGCGTGGGAGTTATGATACTCTAGGCAACGGAGGCATTGAATGAGAGACATTGGCCCCTATTCGAACTACCGCTTGACGGTTCGCCTCGAACTCGCGAACAAGCCCGGCATCTTTGCCAGAGTGGCGGCGCTCTTGGCGGAAGAACAGGCCAATCTCGGTGCCGTCGATCTTGTGTCGGCGACCAAGACCCGCATGGTTCGAGATGTGACATTCGACGTGCAGAACGAGGAGCATGGCGAAAAAGTCGTCACCCGGCTGGGCGAGCTGCCCGACGTGACGGTGCTGTCGGCGTCCGATCGTATTTTCTTGTTACATCTTGGGGGGAAGATTCGAGTTGAGGGGAAATATCCCATCCGTACCCGGAATGTCCTGTCGATGGTCTATACCCCGGGAGTTGGTCGTGTCTCCCGGGCAATCGCACAAGACAAGTCCAAAGTGTATACCTTTACCTGTAAGAGCAACAGTGTCGCGGTTGTCTCTGACGGGTCCGCGGTGTTGGGGTTGGGCAATCTTGGCCCGGAGGCAGCACTTCCTGTCATGGAAGGCAAGGTGATGCTCTTTAAGGAACTGGCCGGCATTGATGCTTGGCCCATCTGTGTGAGTACGCAGGAGCCGGATGAGATCGTGAAGATCGTCCAGGGGATCGCGCCGGGATTCGGCGGCATCAATTTAGAAGACATCAGTGCCCCGCGGTGCTTTGAAATTGAGCAGAAGCTAAAACAGTCGCTCGATATACCTGTGATGCATGACGACCAGCATGGTACGGCCGTGGTGCTCCTGGCCGCGTTGACGAATGCGCTCCGGGTCACGGGCAAACGACTGGAACAGGTTCGGATTGTCGTCAATGGCCTTGGCGCCGCAGGAACGGCGTGCTGTCGAATGTTGTTGGCCGCCGGTGCGGCACATGTACTGGGGTGCGACAAGGAGGGCATCATCTTGTGCGGGGAGGCCGAGCAACTACGGGCTTGCCGGACCGATCTTCGTGCCTGTTTGACGCGAGCCAGTCCGAAAGGCACGTTGCGTGATGCGCTGAAAGGCGCCGATGTCTTTATCGGTCTGTCCGTCGGCAATGTGGTGACTGCTGATGATCTCGATCTGATGGCTCCGGATCGAATCGTCTTTGCGTTGGCGAATCCAGATCCGGAGGTTCCGCCGGAGTTAGGGGTTGCTCACTCCGCGATTTTCGCGACCGGCCGATCGGACTACCCGAACCAGATCAACAATGCGCTCGTGTTTCCCGGGATCTTTCGGGGCGCGCTCGACGTTCAGGCCAGCGAGATCAATGAGGCTATGAAGTTGGCTGCCGCGCAGGCCATCGCCCACGTGATTCCGGAGAATACGTTGAGCGAAGACTACATTATTCCCAGCGTGTTTGATAAAGCAGTCGTTCCTTGTGTCGCGCGGGCCGTCGCCGCTGCGGCGCGAGCCAGCGGGGTCGCCAGAAGACGGGCAAAAGTAGACGATTTCCCCATCGTTGATGATCCCCCCCCTCGTGACTGAGAAAAGCCAACCCTCGACGACAGCCTTCAGGCCGGCGATCTGGCTGTGGTACAATGCGCCTTCTTTGAAGGCTGGGGGAGCCATGCCGTTCTCGACCGCAAAATTTCTGAAATTCCGAAGCGGCATGCAGACACGCATCGGTTCACTCCGTTCAAAGACGGAAGACAGCTTGGAATTCGCCGTTGACACGATGATGGAAGAGCGAGTGGATGGATTCTTCCAGGTCGAACAGGGGCTTGAGGAAGTCATCAAGTCCCTCGTTGAGATCGAAGAAGAATTGGAGGCGATCCGAGATCTGAGCGGGGCCATGCGTTTGGAATCAAGGCTGGAGTTCGTCGAAGACCGGTGGGATGAGTTCGACAGCGAAATTCGTGAACGCCCTCGACGGCGTCGCAAGCGGGTCAGTCTTGCCGATATGCTCAAGGCTGCCAGTGGAGCAGGATCACTGGCGGAGCATCCGCATGCCGTGAATAACGCGTTGGATGCCTATGCGATCATGGGGGTGGAGTTCGGCAGTTCACTCGCCGACGTCACGGCCGCCTTTCGAGTCAAGGCGAAACAGCTGCATCCGGATGCGAACAACGGCGATCGCAGCTCAGAGCCGGAACTCCGCCGCATGTTGGAGGCCTATCAGTTTCTGAAGGAATATCTCAGTCTTAGCAATACGGAACCGATGTCGCCGCCGGATCGGCCCTACAGTCCGGCTGAGTGACGTACCTGTGACAATGTCTACTCTTCAGCACTACATCACGAGCGCACCCGCGCTTAGAGAATTGTGCGAGCAACTGCGGGACAGCCCTCGCCTGGCGCTCGACACGGAATTCGTGGGCGAAGAGACGTTTGTCCCGAAGCTCGAACTTATTCAAGTCGCGACCGAACACACCGCCGCCATTATCGATTTTCCAGCCGTTCTATCGGGGGGCGCCCTCGATGATTTTTGGGAGATTGTCTGCGATGAGCGGGTTCAGAAGGTCGTGCATGCAGGACGGCAAGATCTGGACCTCTTTGCCGTCCATGCCGGGCAGATCCCAAAACCGTTTTTTGACACCCAGATTGCTGCGGCGATGGTCGGCTTCGGGCCTCAAGTCGCCTATGCCAATCTTGTCCAACGAGTGCATGGAAAGAGGCTGGACAAAGCCCATACCTTTACGAATTGGAGTGCTCGCCCGTTGTCCCAGGATCAACTGGCCTATGCGCTGGAGGATGTGACATTTTTGTTGGCCATCCATGACCATCTGCACGGCCGGCTGTCGAAACTTGGAAGACTCCAGTGGGTGCATGAAGAGTTTTCTCGTCTTGAAGGGGCCGTCGGCGAGACTCGTCGTGAGCCGCAAGAGCGCTACCAACGCATACGAGGATGGGATCAGCTCAAGCCGAAATTTGCCGTGGTCCTTCGGGAACTCGCTGCGTGGCGCGAAGGGGAAGCGAAACGGAGAAATGTGCCACGCGGTCGGGTCGTCCGGGATGAAGTGCTGCTTCAGCTGGCGCGACAGCCACCACGACATCAGGATGAGTTGCGCAACGTGAGAGGTCTCCATGCGTCAGAAATCGACCGCAATGGAGAGTCGATGCTCGCGGCGATTCACGCGGCGCTTGCGCTTCCACCCTCGGCTTGGCCGGTGCTCACCAAGGAGCGAAAGCCTGAGCCTGAAGCGAACGGGTTTGTCGAGCTGCTGCAGGCGATCGTCAAAGCGCGCGCGCTGGAAGAAGAGATTGCGCCGACCTTGTTGGCCACCACGGCCGACCTTCAGGAGTTAGTCGAGGCCAAGACGAATCGATCGGCTCTGGATCTCCCACTCCTGAGGGGATGGAGACGAGTCTTGGTAGGCGAGCTGCTACTGGACGCGCTGGACGGGAAGGTCGCTTTCACCGTCGATCAACACACACGGACGATTCGGTGGTCGCCCTCAGGCCTGTCTCCGATCGTTGAGTGATCCCGCCTGCGTGGAACTCCGTCTCCGATCGCGCGTCATGGAGGTTCGGAGTCCACAACCTACAAGAACTTTTTAATCGAGTCCGCCGGTCTTGCCAACACTGCCTGGTCGCCTTTCTCGACGATCGGCCGTTGAATCAGATCTGGGTGTTTCACCATCAGGTCGAGAAGCTCATCGTCGGAGAGCTGTGCCTTCGCCAGGCCAAGCTCGCGGTACAGATCTTCCTTGGTTCTGAGTACGTCTTTGGGGGAGAGGCCGGCTTTCTTCAGGAGGGCTTTTAACTGTGCTTTGGTAAATGATTGCTCGTAGTAGTTGATGGCCATGAAGGGTTTGCCGCTGTCTTTGAGTATCTGTACGGCTTGACGGCATGTCGTGCAGGTCGGTTTGTGATAAATCGTGATATCTGCCATAGTCACTCCTTGGTGAGAAGACGCGTCTTGACGAGTTTTTTCAGCCTATGATTAGATCCCAGTCCGTGATGTTCTTGCAACAAGGTCCTGTATGCCGTGGGTTGGAACCAGCTCTGCCGGTCAGTTCGCCTGTGCCACTGTTTCCCAGCGAACATTGAAGGATCTTCGTATCAAGCGGAAGGGGCAGCCAATCTTTGTCCTTGGGCATGTGCTGGCTCGCAAGGGACAGGAAGCGACGTTCGACGCCTTCAACGACCGGCTCGCCGTCGTGAAGTTCAGTGACGAGGGTCTTGTGGGGTATGACCCACGAGAGCTTCTTCTTCCGACTGAAATCGATGAGCACGGCGTTCCCTATTTTGAGATTCGATCCTGCCGCTCCTGCGACGTCCTCTTCCCTCTCACCCTGGCAGAACGCGAGTCAGACCAGGAACCGGAGCAGTGCCCAGACTGTACTTCCTGATCAGCCGGACTTCCAATGCTAATCGACAAAAGGAGCGACTTCCAAGGCCTTTTTGAGCAGGCAATCTCCTGCATAGCCCTGTAACACCATCGGGAGCATGGCCCCGTCGATGGCGCGCACCGAGTGGATCCGGAATCCCTCGGAAGACTTCTGGCCTTCGAGCTTGAGCGCGTGACAGATTTCCAATTGTTTCCAGGCTAAATTCGACAGGATGTGATCGGATGCCAGCAGCTTCATGTTGGTGACTGATCCCTCGATGGCCACTCTCGCCGGAACCCGTGTCCTGTCCTTCGGAAGCTCGCTGACGACGGCGAACGCGACCACATCCTCTTCTATTTCGGCGGAGGCCATGTGCGCGACGCCTGCCATCATGATGAGAATGCTGCAGAGGAGGAAAGCTGAGTGTCTCATTCAGGTCTCTAGGTCATTGCCTCGTCCGGCCCTCGTTGTCGATGAGCGCTGAATTCAGTATGCCAAGCACGATTTTCCATTGCAAGAATGACGTACAGTCATGCTAGGGTAAAGAGCAGCACCATAAGAGTTCTTTTCATGTGAGGGTACATCATGCCCCATGATTTCATGCCAGGCTTGGCTGGTGTTCCCGCCGCGACCTCATCGATCAGTGATGTCGATGGTCAACGCGGCATCCTGGAATACCGCGGCATCCGAGTTGAGACGTCTGTGCGCGGAGTCATCGTATTTGGAAACCGCCTATCTCCTCCTGTTCGGGCATCTTCCCTCAGCGGCTGAATTCCAACAATGGACCACGGACGTGACCCGTCATCGGCGCATCAAGTTCCGTATCATTGATTTGCTGAAGTGTCTACCGGAGCAGGGCCATCCTATGGATGCGCTCCAGGCGGCGGTGGCGGCGCTCGGCATGTTTTATCCAGGCCGTCACGTCAAGGACGTCGAGAATAATTATTGGAGCGCGGTACGACTGGTCGCCAAGCTGCCGACGATCGTCGCGGCCTGGGCAAGGTTGCGCCACGGCGATGATCCGATCCCGCCGCGGGATGATCTCGGATTCAGCGAGAACTTCTTATACATGCTCACTGAGTCAGTCGCTCCATCCGTGTGGGCGGACATCTTCGATGATTGCCTGATCCTCCATGCCGAACACACCATGAACGCATCCACGTTTACGGGACTGGTCACGGCTTCGACGCTGGCTGATCCCTATACGGTTGTGGCTTCGTCGATCGGCGCACTGAAAGGCCCTCTGCACGGGGGCGCAAACGAAGAAGTGGTGGTCATGCTTCGAGAGATCGGCACGGCGGAGAAGGCGAGGCCGTACGTCGAACGTGCCTTGCAGAATAAGAAAAAACTGATGGGATTCGGCCATCGTGTCTACACGGTCAAGGACCCTCGTGCCACGGTTCTTCAGGAGCTTTGTCGGCGCTTGTTTAAGGAATGCGGAAGCTCGCCTCTCTATGAAATTGCGTTGGAAGTGGAGACGGCGGCCGGAACAATGCTGAACAGCAAGGGCATCTACCCTAACGTCGATTTCTACTCCGGCATCATCTACGACAAGATGGGGATCGATGTCGATCTTTTTACTCCACTGTTTGCCATATCACGGGTGTCGGGTTGGTTAGCCCATTGGCTGGAGCAGTTGCGTGAAAACAAGCTGTTTCGGCCTGATCAAATCTACTCCGGGGAACATAACCGTCCCTACGTGCCTATTGATCAGCGATAACCCACGTATTTAGAGGGCCGTTTAGCCCCTTGACTTCCATCTGCCCGCCGCTTTATCTATCAACTAGGCGGTTGAATCGGCGCGGCGCCAGCGACGATAACCTGACAACCACATGGAAAGCCAAGGAGGAGGTTGCTATGGCACTCGTACGATGGGATCCGTTTCGTGAGCTGGAAGAAGTTTCAGACCGGTTGAATCGGATGTTTGCGCGCCCAGCTGCGTCGCGAACCAACGGGAAAGAAACCATGATCGTGGCGGATTGGACGCCGTCGGTGGACATCAGTGAAACCGAACAGGAGTATCAGATCAAAGCGGAAATTCCTGACGTGAAGAAAGAAGATGTCAAGGTGACGGTGGAGGATGGCGTGCTCACGATTCAGGGCGAGCGGAAGCATGAGAAGGAAGAGAAAGGAAAGAAGTATCATCGGATCGAGCGATCGTATGGCAGTTTCGTCCGGACCTTCTCGTTGCCCGATGTCATTGAAGAGGAGAAGGTGAAAGCCGACTTTAAGGATGGGGTGCTCAATCTCCATCTGCCGAAGTCAGAGAAAGCGAAGCCGAAGGCCATCGAAGTGAAGGTGGCGTAAGTCGCTTCAGAAATAGTCTCTGAGAACAAAGGCCCGCCTCATCAGGCGGGCCTTTGTCTTTGAGGTTCCCCCACCTGGGCACTGGTTCCCGCGATCGCTCATTGGGTCATTCGGTACATCGAAGGCTAAGGCCCCATCGGATCTACTCCTAAGGTCATCTTTGCGTATTGTGTATTTGATGAAACCGAGTAGAGTGCGCCGCACTATCCTCAGTGTCATCGGCATGCGCAAGGGCTGACGCCTATGGTAATGCCAGTCGCTTCACACGGATCCAATCAGTCAGGCAGATCGTCGCCATGATCTCTCTTGATACGAGACAGGAGGCGAGTGTCATCTCGATTTTAATGGTAATCAGGCAGGAAATTGATAAATTATGGGGGAGGTCTTGATCGGTATTCTGCATAAGTAAAAAGACGTGTCGGTCGTTCGGTCAGCTGCCGACCCTATTCAAACACCTGATCTGTTTGAGGAGGCAAAGATGAAAACTCTCAGCTATTCGCTGGTGACAGTCGGAATGGTGCTGGCACTCGGGGGTGTCGTGGCCGTCTTCAACTTCGACCAGCCTTCGGATGTGTTTTCGTTAGCCTGGTGGATGATCGTCGGTGGATGGGGCCTGGCATTGACAGGGATGGGGATAGATATTGTGCATGTGTTCCGGATCGCTAAACGCGAACCAGCGTACGTGCTCCAGCCGAAGACGAATACAGTTGAAGGAGTCGAGGGAGAAATCGCTCGTATGTGATGATCTGAGAGGAGCCCATCACGCTGGGCCTCTCGCCTAGGATGACCGATCGGAATGGATCGGTGGATTCATCGGTTGTCGCAAAGGCCCGCCTTCCCAGGCGGGCCTTTTATTTGTCGGTACTCCGCTCCTGGGTCACTAATTCCAAACTACACTCAGGACATACTGCCTGCCATTGTTCGCGCGGGCTCGAAAATACCTATCGATCTCCCTGTGCCGACGGTCGAGAATTTCCGGCCATGTCAGGGGGAGTCATGTTGTCTGCTCTTGTGAAAGTGAGCGGGCTGAGTTTATCATGACGCCCGCAAGGAGTTGGAACCTCTTACCATGGAGCACTGTGCATGAAACAGGATCAGAACAAGCCGTCAGCCTCGACTCGAATTGAACGAGACACCATGGGGGAACTGGCTGTTCCCGTTGAGGCCTATTACGGAGTGCAGACCGCGCGCGCGATCGAGAATTTTCCGATCAGTTCGCTGCGCATGCCACGGGCAGTTATTCGGGCCATGGGGATGATCAAGCGGGCTGCCGCGACGGTGAATCACTCCCTTGGCTTGTTGGACAAAAAACCGGCTGAAGCGATTAAACTGGCGGCGACTGAAGTGGTCGATGGCAAATTGGATGCCGAATTTCCGGTGGATATTTTCCAGACTGGGTCCGGTACGTCTACCAATATGAACACGAATGAGGTGATCTCGAACCGCGCAACGGAGCTGCTCGGTGGCGTGCGAGGCAGCAAGTTGGTGCATCCGAACGACCATGTGAATCTTGGCCAATCGAGCAACGATGTGATTCCCACGGCCATTCACATTGCTGCGTCGGAAATGATGCAGCAGCAGCTGCTGCCGGCGCTGACTCGATTGCATAAGGCGTTGAAGCGCAAGGCGAAGGAGTTTGACCAGATTGTAAAAATTGGGCGTACGCACCTACAAGATGCGACGCCGGTTCGCCTTGGGCAGGAATTCGGTGGCTACGCTCGCCAGATCGAGCTCGGCATTCAGCGGGTCAAGCAAGCCCAAGCCGCCTTGAGCGAAGTCGCATTGGGTGGAACCGCGGTCGGCACAGGGTTGAACTGTCATCCGCAATTTTCGAAAAAAGTCATGGCCATCATATCCAAAGAAACCGGCTGTTCGTTTAAGGAAGCCAAGAATCATTTCGAGGCTCAATCAGCACAGGACTCCCTTGTGGAGGCGAGTGGGTGTCTGCGCACCTTGGCCGTGAGTCTCATGAAGATTGCCAATGATATTCGCTGGCTTGGTTCAGGGCCTCGGTGCGGACTTGGCGAAATCAATCTGCCAGAGACGCAGCCTGGTTCTTCGATCATGCCGGGGAAGGTCAATCCGGTGATCGCCGAGTCCGTCACGATGGTCTGCGCGCAAGTGATCGGGAATGATGTGACGGTGACCGTCGGTGGGCAGGCGGCGAATTTCGAGCTGATCGTCATGATGCCGGTGATGGCCTACAACCTACTTCAGTCCATTGAGCTGCTGGCCACAGCCTCCAACAACTTCTCGGTCAAGTGTATTGAAGGGATCAAGGCGAACGAAGAGCGATGCAAGAGCCTCATCGAAGAAAGCTTGGCGATGTGTACTGCCTTGGCGCCGGAGATCGGCTATGAAGCTGCAGCCAAACTGGCGAAGGACGCCTACAAGTCAGGCAAGACCGTCAGGCAGGCGGCAAAAGACCAAAAGATCTTGCCGGATAAACGCCTCGCGCAGCTCCTCGATCCCTGGCGTATGACCGAACCGGGCGGACCGGTGGGGAGCGCGGGAGGGTAACTGAACCGCACGCAGGTATTGTCTTACAGCCGCTGGTCGGTATACTGAAGCATGATGAGGTCAGTCGACGACAGGCATTCCTTCAGGCTCGCTCTCGTGGCCTTGCTGGTTGCAGGCACGCTCGGCGGGTGTGCCGTGACTGGGCGTCAGCCTTTACCGGATCAGAGGAGTATGATTCCTACGATGGGCACGCGCGGAGCGCATTGCTGTGCCATGGCAAAAGGGCGTTCCACGGCAGATGGCGCTGGCGAAGACAGCGGTGAGATTTGTCGGACAGTCCCGCATTCAGGTGGGTGGACGGAACTACACTCCAGATTGTTCAGGCTTTGTTCGAGGCGTCTACGCCTCGCAGCTGGTGGACTTGTATGGTGGGCTCGGCGAGCTTGATGGCGGCAACGGCGTCGGGCGCATCTTTACCCATGTGGTAGAACATGGGCGGATTCACTATGGCCCCACCGTCCATCCTGGAGATCTGGTCTTTTTCCACAACACGTGGGATTTCAACCGAGATGGATTGCCGAACGACCCGCTCACGCATGTCGGTGTCGTCGAGAAGGTGGACCTCGATGGGACCGTGGTGTTCGTCAGTTCGGTGTCAGCAGGGATTGAACGGTATCGCATGAACCTCAAGCATCCGGACACACACAAAGCTCCGGATGGGCGAGTCCTGAACGATTTCCTCCGACGCAAGCATCTTGGCGACGCCCGTGGGACCTATTACCTTGCAGGAGCGACTATTTGCCGCGTTTGGAACCCTTGCTCAGTAAGCGGATGTTGAAAAATTCCTCCAGCGTCGTTCTCGCATCGCCCAAGGCTTCAACGTACCAGCTGCGTACGCCTCAGCCTTTCGCTCGCTGCGGCCTTGCTGGAAAGCCTTTTTGAACATCCTGCGGATTATTTGTGCTCGGTCTATGATCTCCAAGATGCCGAGAGCGTTTGAACATCAAAATAGTTTTTAACAGCCTGCGATCACATGTATCGATTTCCTGTCAGGTTCTCCTGAATTCAAACAGTCCAGTTGATCAACATAGCATTCGCTTCTCCTCATTTTTAGAGAGCGCGGACCGCTGACGCGTTCGGAAACATAGGCTAATGAGACCGATGACAACTGAAACGACTCAAATTTCCCCTGATGTGGTGCAGGTCAAGATTGTTCCGATCATTGCCAAGGAGCTCAGCGTTGGGGCCCATCAAGTTGCAGCAGCGATCACGCTGCTCGACGAAGGGGCCACGGTGCCCTTCATCGCGCGTTATCGGAAAGAGGCGACCGGTAACCTGGACGATACACACCTGCGCACGCTGGAGGAACGGTTGCTCTATCTGCGCGAATTGGAGGAGCGTCGCACTGCTGTCTTGGTTTCGATTGAGGAACAGGGGAAGCTCACGGATGCATTGCGGGCGAGTATCGAAGCCGCGACCACCAAGCAGGCCGTCGAAGATCTGTACCTCCCGTTCAAACCGAAGCGGCGCACACGCGCGCAGATCGCCCGAGAAGCCGGGTTGGAACCGTTGGCCGATAGCCTCTTGGCCGATCCGAGGCTGGATCCTGAGCAGGAAGCGCTGAAGTATATTCGCGTTGTGCCGGCTGCCGAAGGAGTGGAGGCGATCAATGTGCCTGATGCCAAGACCGCACTGGAAGGGGCACGGGACATTCTGATGGAGCGGTTTGCGGAAACGGCCGATCTCTTAGCCGTGTTGCGGACGCGGCTGTGGGACCAGGGTGTCCTCACATCGACGGTGATGAAAGACAAGGAAACGGCGGAAGAGGAGAAGTTCCGTGATTACTATGCGTATGCGGAGTCGATCAAGACTATACCGTCGCATCGGGCCCTTGCGTTATTCCGAGGTCGTACGCTGGGAGTTTTGAAACTCGAATTGGGCTTAGGAGAGGCTCTGGACAAGGTCGTTCCCCATCCCTGCGTATCAACGATTGCGGCTCACGCGGGCATCGAAGATCGCGGGCGACCCTCTGACAAGTGGCTAGCCGGTGTGTGCGAATGGACGTGGCGTGTCAAGATGCATCTCCAGATCAGCACCGAACTCTTGGTGCAATTGCGCGAAGCCGCCGAGGCCGAGGCGATCAAGATTTTTGCCAGGAACCTGCATGAGTTGTTGTTGGCGTCACCGGCCGGGCCAAAAGTTATCCTCGGTTTGGATCCCGGTATTCGCACCGGGTGTAAAGTGGCGGTGGTCGATGCAACGGGGAAATTATTGGCGACTGAAACCATCTATCCGCATCAGCCTCGCAATGATTGGCAGGGGTCGTTGCAGGCACTTGTTCGTCTCGTCGTTCAACATGGCGTGGAATTGCTGTCCATTGGGAATGGGACGGCCAGTCGGGAGACGGATAAGTTGGCCGGCGAGGTGATCAAAGCTGGTCGCCGCGCAACAACCTAGAACAAAATGTTATGAAACTCGTGGTGAGTGAGGCAGGGGCGTCGGTCTATTCGGCGTCGGCCTTTGCTGCGGCCGAGTTCCCAGAGTTGGATGTCAGTTTGCGAGGCGCGGTGTCGATTGCTCGGCGCGTACAGGATCCGCTGGCCGAGCTGGTGAAGATCGAGCCGAAGGCGATCGGAGTAGGGCAGTATCAGCATGATGTCGATCAGCGGGCCTTGGCGCGGTCGCTGGATGCCACGGTTGAAGATTGCGTCAACGCGGTGGGCGTGAACGTCAACACGGCTTCGGTGCCTTTATTGGAACGGGTCTCGGGCCTCAATAAGGCATTGGCCAGGAATATTGTGGACTATCGCAATGCGAACGGGCCGTTTCCAAACCGGTCGGCGATCCGCAAGGTTCCGCGTCTTGGTGAAAAAACCTTCGAACAGGCGGCAGGTTTCCTACGCATTCCCGATGGCGACAACCCCTTGGATCGGTCCGCCGTGCACCCAGAGGCCTACCCGGTGGTTGAACGCATTCTGACGCGACTGGGAACCGGGATTACCGACGTGATGCGTCAGCCGGCAGTCTTGAAGGGCTTGGCACCGGCTGATTTTACCGATGAACAATTCGGGGTGCCGACGGTACGGGATATTTTTGTCGAGCTGGAAAAGCCAGGCCGAGATCCTCGTCCAGAATTCAAGACGGCAAGTTTCCGGGAGGGGGTTGAATCTCTGAGCGATCTGCAGGCAGGCATGGTGTTGGAAGGAGTGGTCACGAATGTGGCGGCATTCGGGGCCTTCGTCGATATCGGCGTGCATCAGGATGGGCTTGTGCATGTGTCGGCGCTGGCCAATAAATTTATCAAAGATCCACACGAGGTGGTTAAACCTGGCCAGATCGTCAAGGTGAAGGTCATCGATGTTGATCTGAAGCGTCAGCGGATTGCGCTGACGATGCGTCTGGAGGATGCGGCCAGCCGTCCATCTGGTCAGGCACAGCCTGGGAGTCAGGCAACACGTGACTCGCGTGGGCGTGGGCCGTCGGTGTCCAGCCAGACGGCGCGAGCGCCTCAGCCGATCGGTGCCATGGCACTAGCGTTGGCGAAGGCTAGGCAGAAGTCATAACGAACATTCTATTGTTCGAATCGAATCGTCTATGGCGAGTCCACACCAATGGACCCCTCGTGCGAGACACCGCTTTAACCTAAGGCGACTTCCAATGGCGCAAAGGGTGGGGTAATACCCAGGGTACTTGGTATTTTAGGGAACGCGTGTGTGTCGTCTTTGAGACTCTTCTGCGCTACCCGTATTTGATTTTCAGTGAGACGATGCCAAGCTGGAGAAGAAGGGTCACTGCATTGGCTAGAATCACGGGCAGCGAATCGATCCAGATCCCGTAGATCAGCCACAAGAACACGCCGATCGTGAACGTCAGCACCATTCCCCAGGATAGATCGCCGGTTGACTTGGATTTCAAGGCCTTCGCGAGTTGGGGAATAAAGGCAACCGTGGTCAAGGTTCCGGCCGTTACCCCCAGGATCATGGCTCCGTCCATTGCCTACACCGGCCACTTCTCTTCGTTCCACGCCATATCCCAGAACATCCACTCATAGCGTGAACTGATGATGAAGGAGTCTTCCATTCGCCGCAGTTCTTCCTTGCCGGCGGTCTTGGCCCACTGATCGACTTTCTTTCGCATCCACAGCTGGACTTGGGCAAACTCCGGCGACGCATACAGCATGAGCCAGTCGCGGTAGGGATGATTCTTGGGCGGCGCACCTTTCTTCAGAAGGTGTTGCCCCACGACGCAATAGACCCAGGCGCAGGGGAGCGCGACGACGGTGATCTCTGCCACGGTGCCTGAGGCGGCGACGGCCAGCATATGTCTGGTGTAGGCATAGTTTGTTGGCGCCATCGGCACAGAGGTCATCTGCTTCGCCGTCAGTGCCCATTTCTTTCCGTAGCTCTCGTGCAGGCTCCGCTCGACGATGATGGTCTCTTCTGCCAGCTTATTGAACCGCAAGGCCGATTCCGAATCAGGGGCCTTCAGTGCGGCGGCGGAAAACACACGTGCCAGATCGCCGAGAAATCTGGCGTCTTGTAGAATGTAGTATCTAAATTTCTGTTCAGGCAACGTGCCGTTGCCGAGGGCTACGACGAAGGGATGGCTCAGCTGGGCATCCCAGATGGATGTAGCGAGCTTGCGCAGGTGGTTTGAAAATGACATAGGCTACTCCTTTAGGTATGTGTTGCGACCCTCAAAGACGAGAGGCGTCTCACCTCAGGCACTGTACTGTCAGATGTAGGGAACCCAGGGTCCTGACATACGATTCATGCCGTCTAGGGCTGCGACTTTGTAACATTCGGCCAGGGTCGGATAATTGAAGACCGTGTCGATGAAATAATTGATCTTGCCGTGAAAGGCCATGACGGCCTGACCGATGTGGATCAACTCAGTCGCTCCCTCGCCGATAACATGAACGCCCAGTAGATGTTTGGTGTCCCGGTGGAACAGCAGCTTGAGCATGCCGGTTTCGTCGCCGATGAGCTGCCCGCGGGCAATCTCCCTGTAACGGGCGATGCCGACTCCGAAGGGGATATCTGCCTGCGTGAGTTCTTCCTCGTTTCGTCCCACCATTGAGATTTCAGGAATGGCGTAGATCCCATACGGGAGGAGCGAGGTGTCTGTGCGATCCGAGTGACCGAACGCATGGCAAGCCGCGTGGCGGCCCTGTTGCATCGACGTCGAGGCCAGTGCCGGAAAACCGATGACATCACCGGCTGCATAGATGTGAGGAATCGAGGTTTGGAGGTGTTCATTCACGGTAACCCGTCCTCGGGTATCCGGTTGCAATCCGATGGCTTCCAGATTAAGCGTCCCTGTCGCCCCGACGCGACCGATCGCGTACATGAGTGTCGATGTCTGGATCGGCCGGTTGTTCCGCAAGGACACGTGGATAGAGTTATCCCGCTCTCGCTTGATCGCGAGGACTTCTTCATCGTGATACAGCGTCACACCTAGATTTTTCATGCATTGTTGGAGCGTGTCAATGATCTCAGCGTCCACGAACTCCAACAGCCGCGGTCGTTTGTCGATAAGGGTGACGGGGATTCCCAAGGCAGCGAGCATCGAGGCGTATTCCGTTCCGATCACTCCGCCTCCGACAATGACGATGGTGTCGGGGATGTGTTTCAGGGTCAGGAGGCCATCCGTATCGATGACCGCATGGTCGTCGAACGGAATGTGGGACGGCCGAGCCGGTTCTGTCCCCACGGCAATCACAATATAGTCCGCCGTCAGCTCAAGCGCGCCATGCTCTCGTTGAATGCGCAGACGATGCGGATCGAGAAAGCTGGCTGAACCAAAAAACATATCGACCTGATTCCGGGCCATCTGATTCTGCACGATCTCGATCTCGTGCTTGATGACATGATTCGCGCGGAAGGCCAAGTCTTCGATCGTGATCTTCTTCTTGACGCGGTACTCACCTCCGTAGATATTCCGCTGTCGAAACCCGGAGAGGTAAAGCACCGCTTCGCGGAGGGATTTGCTTGGAATGGTGCCAGTATTGATGCAGACCCCACCGACGACGGTCTTTCGCTCGATGATCCCGACCTTCCTGTTGAGCTTGGCTGCCTGAATGGCAGCCTTTTGGCCGGCAGGTCCCGTGCCGATGACGAGGAGATCGTAATGAGCCATTAGAGCTTTGGGAAGGTGAGAAGGGACCTGGGAGAGCGACTCAAAGCTCCCCCAGGATCTCAGCTTCAAGAGATCTTCTAGTTAACTCTCCGTCACCAATCGACGAGCAAATTGCAAGGCTTCTTCCATATCCGGGAGTTGAGTGAGCTCCGGGGTAACTTGAAGATAGCGAATGGTGTTCGTCTTATCGACGACCAGGACCGCTCTCGTCAAAATGTGCGGCCCTTCCAAAAAGAGACCATGTGTCTTGCCGAACTCGGCACCCCGGTAGTCGGATAGGAAGGTGACGTTGGCGATTTTCGCTTCTGCCGCAAACCGTTTTTGGGCGAAGGGCGTATCGACGCTCACGGTGATGAGTTCGACCATCTTATCAAGGCCTTTGTTGCGCTCGCTCAAAAGATGCGTCTGTTGTTCGCAGACCGGGGTGTCGAGCGAGGGGACCACACTGATGATACGGACTTTTCCCGCGCCTTTGGTCTGCGCGATGTTCACGAGGGACAAGTCGTTCTGCGCGACCTTCACATCGCGGAGCGCGTCGCCGACTTTGACTCCGTTGCCGGCGAGCGTCAACGGGTCGCCCTTGAAGAGGACCTTGTTGCCTTCCCCCGCAACAGCAGTTCCATTTGCCACCGGCATATTCTTGTAGGAAAAGCCGGCGCCGGTTGATCCTCCCATCGTTTGACATCCGACAAGGCCAAGCGAAAGGCACAGCGTGGTGCCAATGAAACCAGCATATCTCGTCTGCATCGTAGGCTCCTTTCTGAAGATAACGAGTGGGGATCCCACTCGACCCCTCTATTCAGGGTGACGGTTGAATATACGCGATCACCGATCGGTTGACCAGGTCTGGCCGTTCCCATTGTGGCATATGACCGGCCTTGGGAATTCTGACGAACGTGGATCCACGAATTCGGTAGTGCAGCTCTTCACCCACAGCCAGGGGGAACACCCGGTCGTGTTCACCCCAGATGATCATGGTTGGGTGCGTGATGCTGCTGAGGTGTGGGGCGAAATCGGCTTCCCAGGAAGGGAGGGCATTCCTGACGGCCATGATGGGCTTGATGATGCCGGGGCGTCGGCGGTTCTGGTTGGACCGTTCGATGACGGCCCGGGTGAGGAGGGTGTGGTCGTGGACGATTTCTTTCAGGACGGAATCGGTGACCAGCCCGCCGAACAGCCAGTTGCCGAAGGAGACCAGCCAGGAAGGGGCTCGAGATTCCAGAGCTTGCCTGAACGACCGGCTGGTGAGCTTGGCCATGACCTGAGATGGTAGCCCGCTGATGAGCACGAGCTTGTCGACACGGGTGGGGTGGGTCAAGGTCATGCCAATGGCCAACCCTGCGCCCATGGAATTGCCGACGAGCGTGGCGTGAGGAATTTGCAGGGCGTCCATGAATCCGATACAGAAGTCCAACATCTGATCCGGCAAGTACTCAATGTCCGGTTTATCGGACAACCCAGAGCCGGGTAGGTCGAGTGTCAGGGTACGAAAATGTTGAGACAAGGCATGTTGTTGATGCTCCCATTGCCACATCGATCCGCCAAAGCCGTGGATGAGGATGACCGGAGGGCCTGTCCCGATATCGAGATAGGCGATCCGTTGACCATGGACGAGCACGGTGTTGATCGGGATGCGCTCGATCGGGGCGCGTTCCAACGTTTCAAAATAAGGGGGGATCTGTAAGGGGGGAGCACAAGCGGTCATGAAGGACGATACAAGACACAGGATGAACGTCACCAGATGCCGAAGTTTGCATGGGCGGAGGATCGAGCCGGTGATGGGATTACTCCAGTTGAATGACGGTTTCATCCGTCTTCACATTGTCGCCCTCGGCGGTCAAGATGGCGGCGACTTTCCCATCGATCGGCGCCGGTACCCGGCTTTCCATCTTCATCGCCTCAATGATCAACAGAGGATCACCGGCCTTGACGCGATCGTCGACCGCCACCAGAAGTTTCACCACCCGGCCAGGCATGGGCGGAGCCACATCACCTGGTTTCGATGGTCTGGGACGTTTGGGTTTTCCTCCTGATCCTGTTTCCTGGGATTCCGGGACACCGGCGAGTACTTCTTGGATAGGTTCGAGCGACACTTCTTCGAGTTTATCGTTGACACGGATATAGTAGGGCTTCCGTCCATCGACCTTTCGACCAGAGCCTGAGACCTTCACATGATAGGTCTCACCATGCACCGTCACGTTGAATTCCACTGGAGCCAGGTGCAATTCGTGAGCGGTGGTAGGTCCTTTCGCCGATCCCAATTCGAGCGGCTCAGGGATCAACTCGCCTTTCTCGCGGGCTTCGAAAAAGTCTCGAGCGATGCTGGGAAACAGCACGAACGACAGCTGGTCCTCGACGGTCTGAGCCGAGTCCGGAAGCTCTTTTTTCGCCTCATCCAATTCCGGCTCCAGGCGATCAGCCGGCCTGGTCTTGATCGGCGTTTCATCGCCGGTGGCGCGTGCCATCACGTCGAGATCGACCTGCCCGGGAGCACGGCCATATAATCCCAAGAAATAGTTTTTCGTTTCGGTGGTGATGACTTTATATCGATCACCGGTCAGCACATTGAGTGTCGCCTGCGTTCCGACGATTTGGCTGGTCGGGGTGACAAGAGGAGGATAGCCCATTTCCTTTCGTACACGCGGGACCTCGTCGAGGACTTCTTTCATCCGGTCCAGGGCATTCTGCTCCGTCAGCTGGGCTGCCAAGTTCGACAGCATCCCGCCGGGGATCTGTGACATGAGGATTTCTGCGTCCACGCCGGTAAAGTCGCTCTCGAACTGACGGTATTTGCGGCGAACCGTTCGGAAGTGTTCGGTGATCGGCTGGAAGGATGCGAGTTCCAGCCCCGTGTCATAGGGGGTATTCTGGAGTGATGCGACCAACGTTTCCGTCGCTGGGTGGGAGGTTCCCCCTGCCAGCGGAGAGATCGAGGTATCGAGCATGTCGAGGCCTCCGAGGATCGCCATCAACGAGGTCATGGACGCCATGCCGGAAGTGTAATGCGAGTGAAGATGAAGCGGGACCTTGACGGCGGCCTTCAGCCGACGCACCAGACGGTAGGCGTCGAGGGGGGCCAAGAGTCCGGCCATGTCCTTGATACAAATCGTATCCGTCCCCAGATCTTCCAACTTCTTGGCCAGATCCACAAACCGGTCGATGCTATGGACTGGGCTGACGGTGTAGGAGAGGGCGGCTTCCGCATGTTTGCCGCAGGCTTTCACTTCGCTCACGGCCCGATCGAGATTCCGCACGTCGTTGAGGGCGTCGAAGATGCGGAAGACATCGATGCCGTTCGTGGCCGAACGTTCGATGAATCGTTCTACGACGTCGTCGGCATAATGGCGATAGCCGACGAGGTTTTGCCCCCGCAACAGCATTTGGAGCTTGGTGTTGGGCATCGCGGCCCGCAAGGCCCGGAGCCGCTCCCAGGGATCCTCTTTCAAAAATCGCAAACAGGTGTCGAAGGTGGCGCCGCCCCAGACTTCCAGCGACCAATAGCCGACCGCATCGAGTTTTTGCGCGATGGGCAGCATGTCTTCCGTGCGCATGCGCGTCGCCAACAACGATTGATGGCCATCCCGCAGCGCGACTTCGGTGATCAGGACGGGTTTGCCGGGGGCCGGCGTGATCGTGAACTCGCTGGGGCGGGACGCGACGCTTTTTGAGGTCTTGATCACCGGAGCGGACGATCTGGTCTTTTTCTTCGGTTTCTTCGTTGGTGGTCGTCTTTTCGCCATGATGTTCAGCTCATCTCTTTGGAAAGTAGCGTGGTATGTTCGGATTAGCAGTCTTCAGAAAAACCCAGTTAAAGCCAACAATACGGCCGGAAGTTTCCGTTCGGTGCTCATGCGAAAATCACTTCAGGATACTCAAAAAGGCTGTTCAGCAAGGCCGCAGCGAGCGAAGCGGCGAGGCGTACGCTTCGGTACGTTGAGCCTCTGAGCGATGCGAGAACGCCGCTGGCGGACTTTTTCAGCATCCTAATTATTAGAGTCCTTCGTAGGCGGCGATCGCGGCAGACAGCGCCAGCACCAGATCCTCCGGCTGCTCAAACTCGTGATATGAGTACAACTCAGGATGGGTGTCCAAATACGACGTGTCGAAACGTCCCGCAATAAAGTCCGGTTCCTGCATAATCGCTTCCATGAAGGGAATCGTGGTTTTCACTCCACGGAGCACGTACTCTTCAAGGGACCGGCGCATACGGCTGACGGTTTCTTCCCAGGTGCGGCCCCGAACCGTCAACTTGGCCAGCAGGGCGTCATAATAGGGCGGGATCGTGTAATCCTTGTACACGGCGCCGTCGATGCGCACACCGATTCCACCGGGAGAGAGGTAGGCCGTGACCGTGCCCGTGCAGGGCAGGAAATTGTTTTTCGGGTCTTCCGCATTGATCCGGCACTGGATTGCGTGGCCCTGGAGGATCACGTCCTTTTGTTGGATGCTGAGCGGCAGGCCCGCCGCGATCTTAATCTGATTCCGCACGATATCGATGGCTGTGATCTGCTCTGTCACCGTGTGCTCGACTTGAAGGCGCGGATTCATCTCAATAAAGTAGAATTTGCCCTCTTGATCGAGCAGAAACTCCACGGTGCCTGCGTTGTCGTAGTTCACCGCGCGCGCGATGGTGATGGCGGCGTCGCCCATCTTTTCCCGGAGTTCCTGGGTCA
Organism: Nitrospirota bacterium; assembly: GCA_963850405.1. Lineage (GTDB taxonomy): Bacteria > Nitrospirota > Nitrospiria > Nitrospirales > Nitrospiraceae > Nitrospira_D. The sequence goes on along the minus strand of CAWKLH010000026.1, from coordinate 349,021 downwards.
GAATCAACGAGGGGGCGATCTCGATCAGCTTCTGGTGTCGTCGCTGGATCGAACAGTCTCGTTCTCCAAGATGGATGATGTTCCCGTGCCGATCTCCCAGGATTTGAAACTCAATATGATGCGGCCGCTCGATATATTTTTCGATGAAGACGCTGCCGTCGCCGAAGGAGGCCTGGGCCTCGCGTGCCGCGACTTCCATGTTCTCTCGCAGTTCCTCATCGGACCGGACCACGCGAAGCCCTCGACCGCCACCGCCGGCGCTCGCTTTGATCATGACTGGGTAGCCTGCTTGTTTTCCGAAGGCCAGGGCTTCTTTGGCAGTGGCAATCGCCCCATCGGTGCCGGGCACAATCGGCACGCCGACGGATTCAGCAAGCTCACGCGCCTTGACCTTGCTGCCCATCAGGGTAATGGCATGAGTAGAGGGGCCGATGAATGTGATGCCGGACGCCTGGCAGAGCTCAGCGAACTCCGCATTTTCAGATAGAAACCCGTACCCAGGATGGACGGCATCGGCGCCGATCCGTTGGGCCAGGTCGACGATCTGCTTACTATCCAGGAATCCCTTCACCGGACCTGGGCCGACCAGGTAGGATTCGTCCGCCTTCTTGACGTAAATCCCGGTCGAATCTGCTTCGGAATAGATGGCAGCGGTGGCGATATTCAATTCGCGGCAGGCGCGGATGATCCGCATGGCAATTTCACCGCGATTGGCAATTAAGATTTTCTTGAACATGTCTGCGCCTGTCAGCTCTCGGGTGGAAAGATATGAGCACAGAAAAACGAATGCGTAAGCTAGCATAGGATTGAGAAGCCTGTCGAGAGACGCAGTTACAAATCAGTCAGCGTGAGTCATTCAGGCGAAGGGTTGATCGTTGCTGGCCGGCGATAATTGTGTCGCCACCTCCGTCCGTGTCGTGTAGAATTCGTCCGTTTTCGGGATCCCAATATCCTGAGATGTGTCCCTTCATAGACTGGTCATAGCCAAGCTAGAGGTCTTTCATGAAAGGTGGTCTTTGCCAATGAAGCGGGAGTTGTCATTAAACGTAACATCATGGTCTTGGCGACGAAGCGCGACGCAGATGAGTGGTGTTTTGCTGCTCATCGGAATCATCTCCACTCCGGCCTGGAGTGAAAACCCTGCCCCTTCAGTGCATTGGGGAGGTGCGGCATTCCCGGATCAGTATTCGACGTTGACGGGAGGACTGACCCTCAATCGGTTTACCCCCGTCGATGGGTTGGGGAACAAGTACGATTCCACGGTAGGCAACACACTCGGCTTCAACTTGATTACGCTCAGCTGGACCCAACACTGGGGTGGGATTTTTCAAGGGTGGAGTACCAACCTCACGGCCGGCATCAGTCCGACGAGTGATGAACCCAGTCAGTATTTTCAGAATAAAGTCGTGCATCAACTTCGCCAACTCCCGTCGGTTCCGACCGTGGACGCGCGGAAAGAGACCGATGTGATGATCGATGGGTCGATCACTCGATGGATTTCTCTGTTTGATCGCAAGGTCATTTTTGCCGGCGGCGGGTTTTCCGTCGGAACCATTTATCAGCAAGGGTTTCTGCGAGGTGGCATCCGTCGACTGCAAATTACCCCGTCCGTGTGGCGTTCGGAGAAGTGGGGCGATATCAACGTCCGGGCATCCGTGCTGGGACGGATCAGCTATCAGGACAACGGGGCCGTGCTCCATGCGGTGAGAAGCACGGCGGGGCTTGTGCAACCCGCGATCGCATTTGGTCAGTATCGGACAACCGAGACGGGTGAAACTATTCCCACGTGGGAAATTGAGCTGGCGCTCATGTGGGACTCCGGGATTTTCGTGAATACCACAGGGCAAAGCCAGAAGCAGTTTGCCTGGTCGTTAGCCGCGTCCGCCGGGCCCGTGCGCTTCGAAACCTGGAATGACAGCATGGGCCACCTCTCAGAGCGCGACTATGGCCCCTCCTATGGCGTAGCCCTGACCGTCGATGTCCTGCGAGTCTGGAACACCATTCAAGATTTCCGAACGAAGCCCGCCACTGACCAGCCGGCAGCGTCATGACCAGCGTCTCTTAACTTGCAAGGGTCAACCGCATATGTGAAAGGATTCCCGATGATCATCGGGAATCCTTTCGGTGTTTCCCGTCTTCACTTGGACAGGGTACACGACCACTTCCCCTCATTCGTCAGGCGATGGGCTTGCTTCAATTACACCACTTCCGTTGGACAGTCCCCCCTCTAAGAGAAGCCGGAACAGTTCCGATCCGTTGATACAATCGGCCCGCAGACCATGACGTAGCGACTTCATTTGGCAGAGGCGGCACAAGAGTGGCTCCCATGAACAATTCAGGGCCGCAACGAGTGCATCACAGTTCCGCTGCTTCCTTCAATGGATCGCCGGCAGACAGCGGCCTGATTTGTCTCCTCATCCTCGCTCGCTTTCATGATCTTCCCGCCGATGGCGCACAGCTGCGGCATCAGTTTGCACAGTCCGGGCAAGTCCTCTCGGATACCGAGCTCCTTCGTGCGGCTAAACATCTCGGATTGAAGGCTGGTCTGGTCAGAACCATGTGGAGCAAACTCCAGGGGACACCGCTTCCTGCCATGGTCAAGCGGATGGACGGCCGCTATGTCGTGCTGGCGAAGGTCGATGCGGACAAGGTGTTGGTTCAGGACCCAATCGAAGCGCGCCCGCTCGTGCTCTCCCGCGAACAGTTCGAGGCGATGTGGACGGGAGAACTTGGTCTTGTGTACCAAGCGGGCCCAGGTCCGTCTGCAAGACCTGAAGTTCGATTTCACGTGGTTTATCCCCGCGATCGTCAAGTACCGGAAGTTCTTCGGCGAGGTGCTGGTGGCGTCGTTCTTCCTTCAGCTCTTTGCGCTATTAACCCCGCTCTTCACGCAAGTGGTTATCGACAAGGTGCTCGTCCATAAGGGTTTTACCACGCTTCATGTCTTGGCTGTCGGGATGATTACGCTGGCGGTCTTTGAAGCGATGTTAGGCGGGATCCGCACCTATCTCTTTGCCCATACGACGAACCGGATCGATGTGAGTCTTGGCGCGCAACTCTTCCGACACGTTCTGGCGCTTCCCTTGTCCTATTTTGAAGCGAGACGGATCGGTGACACGGTCGCACGTGTGCGCGAGTTGGAGCAGATCCGCCAATTCTTGACCAGCCATGCGGTCACTGTGGTGTTGGATGTGGTCTTCACCATGGTCTTCCTGGCGGTGATGTGGTTCTACAGTCCCACGCTCACGCTTGTGGTCATGGCCTCGCTTCCAATTTATGTGCTGCTGTCGATCGCCATTACTCCGGCGATCCGAGCGCGTTTGCATGAAAAGTTCAACCGAGGTGCCGAAAACCAGGCCTTCTTAGTCGAAGCGATCAGCGGGATCCAAACCGTGAAAGCCATGGCTGTCGAACCTCCGCTTGTGCGGAAGTGGGAGGAACAACTGGCCGGTTATGTCCGGTCGAGTTTTCGAGCCACGAGCTTGATGATGGTGGCCGGCCAATCGGCTGCTTGTGTCCAAAAGGTGACCACTGTCGCCGTCTTGTGGGTCGGGGCCTATTGTGTGATTGAAGGCGATCTCAGTATCGGGCAGTTGATCGCGTTCAATATGCTGTCAGCGCAGGTAACAGGGCCCCTCTTAAGACTGGTCAATCTCTGGCAGGAATTTCAGCAAGTCGGGATTTCCGTCCAGCGGTTGGGCGATGTGCTCAATACGCAGCCTGAGCCTTCGTACAATCCGAATCGGACGACGCTTCCCCACGTGACGGGTCATGTGCGGTTCGATGAGGTCACCTTTCGCTATCGGCCTGACGGTCCGGAGATCCTTCGCAAGGTGTCGTTTGCTGTCACGCCCGGGCAAGTGATCGGCATTGTCGGGCGATCAGGATCCGGGAAAAGCACCATTGCAAAATTGTTGCAGCGTCTCTATGTGCCGGAACGGGGGCGTCTGTTGGTCGACGGCGTGGATCTCGCCCAGGTCGATCCTGCCTGGCTGCGCAGGCAAGTGGGAGTCGTGCTGCAGGAAAATTTTCTATTCAACGGCTCGGTGCGGAGCAATATTGCGTTGACGGATCCAGGGTTGGGGATGGAACAGGTGATCCAGGCCGCGAAATTGGCCGGTGCCCATGAGTTCATCCTGGAATTGGGGGATGGGTATGACACCGTGATCGGAGAGCACGGATGTACGTTGTCGGGAGGGCAGCGTCAGCGAATCGCCATCGCACGGGCCTTGGTCGCGAGTCCCCGTATTCTGATCTTCGATGAGGCGACCAGCGCGCTGGACTACGAGTCCGAAGCGGTGATTCAGCAGAACATGGCGCAGATCAGCCAGGGGCGTACGGTCTTCATCATTGCGCATCGGCTGAGTACGGTACGGCCTGCCCATCGCATCTATGTCGTCGACAAGGGAGAGATTGTCGAGCAGGGGTCGCATGACGAGCTGCTCCATGTCGGTGGGTTTTATGCGCGCTTACACGCGCATCAAGTCTGTATGGGGTAGAGGGGTACGATGATCTTCGGAGCGTTCTCACGGCACTGGACAGTTTGGAAGGCAGCGTGGCAGGCCGAATCAAGCCAGCCGGCCGGCGCTTCTGCTCATGGCGGGTGTGCTACAGAATTTCTACCGGCGGTGTTGGAAATCCAGCAGGCACCGCCCTCGCCGATCGGCCGAGCGCTCCTCTGGACCATCTTGGCGGCCTTCACTGCCGGAACGCTGTGGACCACGTTCGGCTGGATCGATATCGTGGCGACGGCACAGGGCAAGATCATCCCCAGTGGGTACTCGAAGATCGTCCAGCCCTACGAAACAGGGGTTATTGCCTCAATTCATGTCCAGGATGGACAAGCGGTCAAACAAGGCGATGTGCTGATCGAGCTCGATTCGACCCTCAATCGCGCCGATCGTGACCGGGCATTCAATGAATATCGAGCGGCGAAAGTGGAAGCGGCGAGATTGCGCGCTCTGATCAAGGGGCAGTCCACATTTGAGGCCCCTCCAGATGCAGAGAGCGTCTCTGTCTTATTGCAACAACAGTTGCTGCGTGACCAGTTCGCCGAATACCAGGCCAAGATGGCGGCGGCTCAACACCTGATTGATCAACGACAGGCTGCGGTCGAGCAGACGCAAGGAGAATCTTCTCCGTTTGGAAGCCACGGTGCCGATGGAGACTAGAACGCGTCGAGGCCTATCGGAAGCTGCTGGAGCATGAAGCGGTTACGAAGATGGACTTTCTCCAGGCCGAAGGGCAGCGCATCGACAAGGCGCAAGAGTTAGCTGGGCAAAAGAGGAAGCTCCAACAAGATCAGGCGGCGCTCGCCGAGGCTGAGAAACACTACCGGGCCATGCGGTCTGAATTTCAGCAGAGCAAACAGGCGGAACTATCGGCGCTCGAAACCAAGGCGCTCTCGCTCGCGCAAGAAGTCACGAAGGCTGGACAAAAGGCCGGTTTGCAGCGGCTTGTCGCGCCGATCAACGGCGTGGTGCAACAGCTAGCGGTGCATACCGTTGGCGGTGTGGTGACCCCAGCCCAGCAGCTGCTCCTCGTCGTCTCGCAAGACCATCCGGTCGAGGTCGAGGCGCAGGTCGAAAACAAGGATGTGGGCTTTGTGAAGGAAGGGCAGCCAGTTGAGATGAAGGTCGAAACGTTTCCATTCACGTTGTATGGCACGATTCCTGGCTCTGTGCTGACCGTCTCCGACGATGCCGTTCCTATCGAACAAGTTGGGCTGGTGTACCCAACGAGAGTCAATATGGATCGGCCGACGATGCAGGTCGAAGGTAAACAGGTGAATCTTTCGCCTGGGATGGCTGTGACCGTTGAGATCAAGATTGGGCAGCGCCGCATCATCGAGTATCTGCTGAGTCCCTTGCTCAAGTCGATGAAGGAAAGCCTGAGGGAGCGGTGATCGGATGGTGAAATCATCTGCCCCTCTTGGGCTCTGTCTGCTGGCTGTCGGAGTCCTTGCTGCGGACTTTGTATGGGCTGATGTTTCAACCGGTGGATCGAGTGGTGGCCTGTCTCAACCTTTTCCGCAACAGCCACTTCAGCTCACTTTGAAAGGGGCGTTGGCCGCAGCCGTTGATAACAATCCTGACGTGCTGTTGTACAAAGAACGAATTCAGGAGGCCAAGGGGCAGGTGCGAACCCAGTTGGGAGCCATGTTGCCCAATGTATCCGCCAATGTGCGACAGACCAGGCAGACACAATTTCTCGGTACCATCGGGCTCTCACCGGTACGCACCGATCCCTTCAGCATTTTTGATACGCGGGTCACCGCCACGCAGAATCTGTTCAGCCTCAGCTTAATTCAGCGGTGGCGGGCCTCACGGGAATCACTCCAGATGACTGAGCGGGAAGCGGAAGCCAAGAAATTGGACACGATGGCCAGTGTGGCGCTTACCTATATGGAAGGGTTGAAGGCCACCGCCATGATCAAGATGCACGAGGCGAATCAGCAGGTTATGAATGAATTACTCGGCACTGTCAGGCAACGGCAACGTGGAGGGCTGGCCACAGGATTGGATATCGCACGGCTGGAAGCGCAACTCGCTGCGGAACGCCAACAAGGATCATCGGCGCGGTATGACCTTGACCATGCCAAGTTGAGTCTCATTAATCTCCTGGCTTTGCCTACAGAGATACCTCTTGTTTTGACCGATGAATGGCTGACAGAGGTGTGGGATGTTCCGACGCCGCAGGGGGTGGTGGAAGAGGCCTTGAGCCAACGTCCGGAGGTTCAGGCGCAGCACACCCGTGTGAAAGCTTTGGAACTGACGTATGCTTCCATCACTGGGGAGCGATTGCCGTCGCTAGTGGCTCAGGGAGAGTATGGGCTCATCGGCAATCGTTGGAACAACACGCTCGACACCTACAATATGGCACTGATCCTCCAAATCCCGATCTTTGACGGAGCCCAGAGGGAGGGCCGCATCGCCCAAGCCAGAAGCCAGTGGCAGCAAGAATCGTTACGCATGAGATCGGTGCTCAATCATATTAAGATGGAAGTATACGATGCGCTCGCCTCACTGGCAGCGGCAAAGGAACAAGTTGGTATCGCGCAGGCTGGATTACAGATGGCGACCAAGGAATTGGATCTTGCGCGAGAACGGTACGCCGTTCTGACCTCAACCAGCCACTTTGAGCTCACCAATGGGCTCTCGTCAGTGGCCCGTGCCAGAGAAAACCTCGTCACCGCACTCTTTCAACTCAACGCCGCTCGGGTCAATCTCGCCCGTGCAACCGGCAGTCTCCATACACTGAGTTAGAAGCTGTTTGGGGCGTGAGTCACTGTTGACCTGCCGTCGCTCAGTTCGTGTGGTCCTGCCAGTTTCGCGACACCTGTATCGTTGATTTCCCCGCCGATCCCATCAACGGGTTCAGAGTCTGCATTGCCTTGACTTGATCCAGCCCTTCACTCACACTCCCGGTATGTACGATCAGACCGAAAGCGACCTCTTGCGTATGTTGGCCGATCGAGCAGGGATTGGTGCTGACTATTACGACATCGCTGGCATGCACCATGTGACGACGGATGAGACGCGGCGGGCCATTCTCGTTGCCATGAATCTGCGGGTTTGGAATCGCGAGGAGCTCATTGCGGAGTTAGAGGCGTGGGATAACCGGTGGTGGCTCAGAGGCTGTGAACCCGTTCATGTGCTTCGGTTAGGACGAGATGCAGGGGCCTGGTCGCTGTATGTGCCGTGCCAAAGTTCGGACGATTCTGCGCTTTCCGTCAAGTGGGCACTCTGCGCGGAGAACGGAGCCACGCAATATGAGCGAGCGGAGGGGCCTGGTCTCAAAGTTGAAGAGACCCGCACGATTCAGGGACGCCGATTTGTTCGTATCGCGTTGGCATGTCCGCAAGACCTGCCGCTTGGCTATTACTCAGTCACCGCTCATGCAACAGGAGGCGGTACGAATACGGAAGCCATGTTCCGTCTCATCGTTGCGCCGGATCGTTGTTACATTCCTGATGAACTCCAGCAGGGTGTGCGGTGGTGGGGCGTTGCGTTGCAGCTCTACTCATTGCGGAGTCATCACAATTGGGGGGTCGGCGATTTTCGAGATCTGGGTGCCGTCATCGAATGGGCAGGAAAACGTCTGGGCGCTGCGGTGATTGGGTTGAACCCGCTCCACGCGCTTAAGAATGCCAAGCCCTATCACATGAGTCCCTATTCGCCCACCAGCCGCCTATTTTTGAACGACTTATACATCGATGTGACCCAGGTTCCAGAGTGCTGGACGGGCCCGGATGTGCAACGCCGGCTTGCCGATCCTTCAGTCCGCTCGAGGATCGACGCGGCTCGTCGATGCGAGTTTGTGGATTATGACGCAGTGAGGTTGGTGAAACGCGAGGTGCTCGAACTGTGCTATCAGGTATTTGTGCGGGACAATTTCGAAGGGGTCGAACCGGAGTTGAAGCCAAGGACGGATCGGGGGAGACACTTCCAGCACTTCACGGAGCGGGAAGGAGAATCCCTGGCGTACTATGCAGTGTTTCAAGCTCTGGAGGAAGAACGGCAGTCTGCCCAACAGGCTTCAGCTGTCTGGGAGGATTGGCCGGAATCCTATCGAACTCCAAGGTCGGAGGCCGTGGAGGAATTTCGGCGTCAGCGGATGCTGCGGGTGCGATTTTTCCAATATCTGCAATGGCTGGCCGCAGACCAGTTACTTGCGGTGGTGAAGAAGACGCACGAGGCCGGTATGCCGATCGGCTTGTACCATGACTTTGCCTTGGGAAGCGATCGCTATGGTGCCGATGGGTGGCTGAATCAAGAGGTCCTGGCGTTTCAGGCCGACTGCGGTGCGCCTCCTGATGCATTTGCCCCTGAAGGACAGAATTGGGGATTTTCCCCACTTGATCCATTACGTCTGCGCGCGAGCGGCTATCAGTATTTTATCCAATTGCTCCGTAATAACCTCCGCTATGGGGGAGCGATACGGATCGATCATGTCATGGCGCTCTTTCGACTGTTTTGGATTCCCCGTGGTCTTCCACCGGCGATGGGGACATACGTGCATTACCGGGATGACGAACTCCTGGCGATTTTGGCGTTGGAAAGTGTACGGGCGAAGGCGCTGGTGATCGGTGAAGATCTGGGCACCGTTCCGGATTGGGTGCGAGACCGACTCGGACCAGCCGGCGTCTTATCGTACCGAGTCTTTTATTTTGAGCGAGAACACTGGGGAGGGTGGAAGCCCCCGACTCAGTATCCTGCCCAAGCACTCGCTGTCGTCACAACCCACGATCTTCCAACGTTGGTGGGGTATTGGGAAGGCGTGGATATCGACACCCGATCCACACTAGGCCTCTTTCCTTCAGAGGACGCGCGGAACGCGATGTGGGCGGAGCGGCATCGAGAAAAAGCAGGGATTCTCACGGCCTTGAAGTCTCAAGGACTTCTCCCGGCTGGTGTATCGGAGGATCCTGCCCAGGTGCCGATCATGACGACTGAGTTGATGGAAGGTATTCATCAGTATCTGGCCCGCACCCCTGCGTGGATGGTTTTGGCCAATATCGATGATGTCATCGGCACCCGTGTCCAGGCCAATCTTCCGGGGACGGTAGACCAGCACCCGAATTGGTGTCGGAAGTTGAGTCTGCCGGTGGAGGAGTTGACCCAAGATTCCCGATTTGAACGACTTGCGGCTCTGTTGCGTTTGACCCGCCCTCTTGTGTAAGTACTTCCGTGAAGAAATCCCTACGTGCTCGATTCAGCGGCTATGATTCTCGGCCAGGCGGAGCGAATCGATGATTGCCATGACGCATCGTGACCGTCTCGTGCTGGCCATCGCGGCTGCCTGCTTCCTCATCATCTTGGTCATTGAAGAATTCGCCCCGGCCAACGTTGTCGGTGCGTATGGGTATGTGTTGCCGATCTTGTTGGTGACCACCCTTCGGAATCGAACGATCATGTTGGTGACGGTGCTGGCCTGTGTCATGGCGACGTATTCAGGTCTCCTCCAACCGACGAAGCCGGGCCGGTTTCAAGCTGCGGTCATCAATCGAAGCGTCGTCGTCGGCGTTCTGCTGTCGGTGGCGTACCTGGGTGTGAGCTGGGAAGAGCGGAAGGCACGAGAAGAGGCGGCGAGGGCGGCATTGGCCCGAGAAACCGAGAATCTACTCAAAGCCAACACGCAGCTGGTCCAGGCGAAAGATCAGCTGAACCGGTCGGAACGCTTGGCGGCGGTGGGACAGCTTGTGGCCTCCGTGGCGCACGAGGTGGGCACACCGCTGCACTCAATCGCATGGCATGTCCAGGCTCTGGCTGAGGAGCCTGGTGCGACGCCGGAGATGAGGAGGCGGGTGGCCATTATCGATGATCAGCTCACGCGAGTCGTTCGAATTATTCAGGATCTACTGTCTTCTACCAGGCCGCGCCAGCCTGAGCCGCAATGGCTTCCTGTGGAGGAAGTGGTCGGCCCCTCGGCGGTCCTGATGGAACCGGCCTTCCATGAGAAAGGGATCACTTTGACGGTCGACATTCCAAAGGCCCTTCCGCTAGTGTGGGCGGACAAAGAAAAAATCCATCAAGTATTGGTCAATATCCTGGCCAATGCGCTTGCCGCAACCCCCGCACAGGGGAAAGTCACCGTCATGGCAGGAAGTCGCGAGGCATCGTCAGCCGAACTGGACCGCGGTCGGCTGGTTGCAGATGGCATGTCGCTGTTGGTGATCATGATCGAGGTGCAGGACACAGGGTGCGGTATGCCGGAGGAAGACGCACAAAAAGCCTTTGAACCGTTTTTTACGACAAAAGCGGTTGGCAGAGGAACCGGCTTGGGGCTATTCTTGAGCCGCGAATCGGTGGTGGCTCATGGTGGGAGCCTGGTGTTGGCCAGTGAGATTGGGCGTGGCACGACCGTGACGATGACGTTGCCGGCGATGCGAAGAGAACCCATTCAGAGGAGAGAGGAGGCGTGATGCAACCAGCGACGATTTTGGTGGCCGACGACGATGCGGTTGCACGTGAACTGTTGGCGGAAGCCCTCAGAAAGGAAGGGTATCACGTCGAGGCGTTTGCCGGTGGAGAAGCGGTGATTGCGCGTGGACGCCAGGGACGGGTCGATTTGGTGCTGACGGACATTCGCATGGGTGCGGTGGATGGGCTCACGGTCTTGCGGGAGTTCAAACGAGTGAGTCCGAATACGGCCGTGGTGGTGCTTACTGCATTCGGCTCTCTGGAAGGCGCGATCGAAGCGATCAAGCAAGGGGCGTACGATTATTTGGCGAAGCCGTTCAAGAAAGAGGACATCAAACTGGTGGTCAAACGGGGGTTGGATCACTGTCGATTGCTCCAAGAGAATGCGCGGTTCCGAGAGGAGTTGAAGAGCAAGGACGCGTGGTCTCCGTTAGTCGGGAGCAGCACGGCCATGTTGGAGGTGTATAAGTTGGTCGCGCGCGTGGCGGAGAGCAAAAGCACGGTCCTGCTCCAGGGGGAAAGCGGAACTGGCAAAGAGCTCATTGCTCGGGCTATTCATACGAACGGCCCCCGCCGGGACAAGCCATTCATCCCGGTCAATTGCGGTGCGTTGCCCGATACCTTACTGGAATCGGAAATGTTCGGACATGAGAAAGGGGCCTTCACGGGGGCAGTCGGGACCAAGATCGGGCTCTTTGAATCAGCCACTGGAGGGACGCTGTTTCTCGACGAGATCGGTGAGCTCGGACAGGCGTTACAAGTGAAGTTGTTACGGGTCATGCAGGATCAGGAAGTCCGTCGAGTCGGGAGCACAACATCCACCAGAGTCGATGTCCGGATCATCGCGGCAACCAATCGAGATCTTGAGCAGCTGGTGAAGGAGGGAAAGTTTCGGGACGACCTTTTCTACCGGCTGAAAGTCGTTCCGATCACGTTGCCGTCATTGGTTGACCGGCGGGAAGACATTCCGATGCTGGTGCATCACTTCTTACAAAAGTGCGCGGCAGGGACGGAACACGCGGTACGAGGAGTCCTGCCGGAAACGATGGCGCTCTTGTCCCAATATCGATGGCCAGGCAACGTTCGAGAGCTTGAAAATGCGATTGAACGTGCCGTGTCGTTAAGCCACGGGCCTCTCCTGACGCCTGAAGACTTACCGGAGGTGATTCGCCAGCATGCAACCAATGACGCTGATGCACGACTTTCACAAGTCGATCAGCTTGATGAGGCGTCTCTGACCCTAGAGGAAGTGGAAAAGCGGCATTTGACTCGCGTACTCAAGGAAACGAAGGGAAATAAGGTGAAAGCGGCAAAGATCCTTGGGATCGATAGACGAACGCTCTACCGTATGGCAGAGCGTTTCGGCCTAGATCTTGGGGAAGAGGCTGAAGGAGCGGAAAAAGAGCCTGTCTAAGGCTTCGATCCGTAAAAGGTTTCGGTTGTGTACGTGGTCTGAACGATCTTCAACTCGTTCTTGATCAAACGGAGCTTGTTTTCAGCACTTTGAGGAACTTGGGGTGCGGTGGGTTCCCATCCTTGAAACATCGTTTGCTTGCCTTCCGACGAGACTTGTAGCCGGAGACGAGAGCTCTGGTCAGTTTCCGCCGTCACAGCCGCTTGGGCACGGCTCCTGACCACACCGAACCGTCCTCTCACGAGCCAATCCCAGATACTGGACTGCTCGTCCCTGTAGCCTGTCTGAAGCTGCGCTCCATCCTTCCAGTCCACATCGTAGTTGTCATCCGACAACACTTTAGTCACAGCCGCTTTTACCCGGTCTGCCGATGCAGGCAATGTGACTTCGACGACTTCTGGTGCTAAGGGGGTTTGTGGAGGAACGCTGGAACAACCAAAAGCGAAAACGGTAAGGGCGACGATGGCGAGACAGTCCTTTCGGATCATTTTGTTCTGGCCTCCTTCAGCCGGTATACGAGGTGAGTATCGGTCTGTGTCACTCCTTCGATACGATGTATGCGACTCAAGACCAGCTGGGTCAACGCATCTTGGTCTGCTATGTCAGCTATTGCAATGATGTCCGGCTTGCCCCAACATGGATCGATCGTTTTTATCTCTTGAATGTCACCCAATGCCTTGACGACAGCAGCTGTCTGTCCAGGGAGAACATTGATAAGCACGTACGCCCGGTCAGACATCCCTTGATCTCCCGGAGCTGGACCATGAATGGTATAAGGAATGGCCCCGGAAGTGGGCTGCGTTATAGCAAAGTCATTGTGCCCTGTCAACCCGGGCTTGGCCTTCATGGTTTTGGATGATGATGCGATGGAAGGAATCCTCTTTAAATTTGATTTTGTCATGGTCTCACTTTGGCGCAACCAGCACTTCGACCCGGCAGTGCTCGCTCACGCTTGTTAGGGTGGTTTCCAGCCGCTTCGGGCTCCCGATGCGGCCTTCCGGATCGTACATGAAACAAAACACGGTCGAGCATCGCCCTTGCGCTCGATAGTAGGCGGAGTCCGCCGCGACCTGATCGGCAAGTTCCTTCGTGGTCACTCCTGGTCCGGTCTTCTTCGCCACGATTGCGATCTGATCTCGATTCACCAGGAGCGTCGTTCTTGGCGCGCCTCCTGTGTAGGGGGGGGTCCATTCATCGGTCGCGACTTCGTCGAACTCCACTTTCAACAATGCGCATAAGAGGTCCTGGAGGTCATGATCGTCGTCGACCTCAAGTGTCGGACGATAGTCTTTCCGAAGTCGGAGCTGGCGGGCTACTGAGTGGAAGCGAAGGCAGACTTTTCTGATGAGATTGAGTGGATCTTGGTCTGGTGTGGACTCAATCACCCGCGCGATACTCAAGCCGATTGCCTGTTTGCCTGATGGTGGGTCTTGCGGAGCCTGGACCATACTTGGAGGCATGTTGGGAGGCATCGACTGGTTATGTGACTCAGGGGTTGGAGTATGGATGTGAGGTTGTGTCGGTATTGGAAAATGGATCGGAGCTGTCATGGTTATTGAGGGTGCTTGTGTGATTTCCACTGGTCTCTCCATCGCTGATGGCGTTGGCAGAGCTGCGGGTGCGGGAGGAGAAGAAGTGATCGAGGCGGCGATGGAGGCAGGAACTGGTTGAGGTGTTATCGGTGTGGGAGTCAGCGTTGGTATTGGAGATGGCGTAGGAGTCGGAGTCACGGTTGGTGCTGGAATCGGGGTCAGTGCCGGTGCAATGATCAGCGGCTCAGGTATGGGCGGTTGTGATTGGGGTGTGGGGAGCAGAGGAGCAATCGACGGTTCCACATTTGTCGTCATGGCGACGGCCATAGTCAGCGGTGAGTTTGTCTGCTCTGTCGTGGTGGTTGCGGGTGCAGACGAGACCAGTACCATATGGGCTGTATTGCTGAGGCTCGCCTCGGGTGATGGCTCTGGTTTTGGTGGTGGCTTGAGTCCCTGAAGTTCCAGCTTCCTGTCCTCCAAGGTGTGTATGAGGCCCTTAATGATAGCAAGGCTCTCGGCCACCTCGGCCTTGTCCGCCGTACGAAGTTTGAAGTTGCGATAGGTTTGAAACTCCTGGGATCGCTCGCCGAACGCGTGACGCAGGCACTCGCGAAACTGCAGCTCGGCTTTGCTTTGCGCAGCATCACGATAGGGAAAGCCTTCTTGACTGAGGTCATTGATCGCTGCCAACACTTCCTGAAGCTTGGCGATTCCGAGTGTGGCCTCTTCGATCGGAGCGGTTTTTGATCGGGGCCGCTGATGTTCTGCTGCGCGTGCTCGTGCCATGGTTGTGTAAAAAAGCTTAACTGAGGGGGTGAAACCTGGCAAGAAAACAACAGATTACTGGCAAGGCGATTCAGCCGACCTGGTGAGATGGCGCCCGGTTAGGATCCTCTTCTGGAATTTTGAGTCACCCGGCCGCCAAGGGTGGCGGCCGGGTGGACATCACGCTGTTATGAGATTTCTGGATATATGCGGCTAGGCCGCTTTATTCGACGCCATTCGGTTACAGGATTCTGCACAACGGAGGCACAACTCGGCGCACTGTGTGACTGACTGATCGTCTCCAGCCACTCGCTTGCAGCTTTCCGCGCAGAGTCGACAGATCTCGGAACAGAGGCCACACATGCGATCGTGGAGTAAAGATTCCCGAGCCATATAATCTGCAGTCATCGTGCAGATTTGTGCACAGTCTATCAATAACCGGATGTGGTCAGGGGCTGCATGCCGGCCTCCAAGTTTTAAGCAATGATTGATCATTTGGATGCAGGTTGCATGGCAGTCTTGGCAGAGCTGAATACAGCGTCGCATCTCCTCGCTCATGCGGTGGCCGTCCATGGTGGTCGCTTCGCCTGACATGTGGAGAAGCGAAGAGTCCGAGAGTGCCTGAGGCTCTCGCATCTGACCATGGCCCGCATCATGTGTGGCAGCCTCCACCCCTCGCGTCATCATCAACGACACTCCAGTAGTGAGTAGCGATGCACCGGTGGTCACAAATGTTCTTCTGCTGATATCTGACATACGTCCCACTTTTGTGCTCTCTGGTCCACGTTGATCGCGTGGATCTAGAGAAAAGAAACTGTCAAGAGTTGCTTGGTCGCCTAGAGTCAAATGCAAAACGGAAAGGGGGTATCAAATCCTCAGGACCGTTGTGTAGATCGAAAGATAGATGGGTGTATTGGCGCTACGTGGTGGGTTAGTGATTAGAACAAGCGGAACGAACGTATCGGGAAGAAAATGAACGAGCAACGCGCATTCCAGATGGGACGTATTGGCGGCGGAGTGAGATAAAAACTGTGATTGCAGGCCTATGTCGAAAAACGCATCGCATGTCCCACGTACTGGCTCCTCCGTCCCTGAGGGGCAGTCCATCGTACTTGTTTGTGGCAACGGCAGGACACAGGCATAGGCATTGAAGGTGAGGACGACGAGCAGGACTGCCAGAAAGACAGAAATCCGTGCCATGGCTGTGATGCTACGCCTTGCTTGGGGTGCTATCAATGCAGGTTTCTAATAGGTTTGGCCATGGGGAAGTTCCCGGACAAACGCCAGCCGGTCAGCGAAAGGTTCCACAGGGTAGGGACGCCGTTGAGCATTCCAGAGGAAATAGGAAACAGGGTATTGAACCGAGAAGCGACGCGAGAGGCGAATGGAGAAGGGTATGCGGGGCCATGATCTTCCACTACTTGCCACCAGGTAGCCAGGGCTTGTCCCTGATTCCTGTCACGATGAGTTCTGGAAAGTGTGCGGATTCAACCAGCACGGGCGGTGTTGACTCTATTGAAGTTGGTACGGAAGTGGGTGTCTCAGTGCCCAGGGCGCGAACCGAGTCTGTGTTTTTGCCTATGGTCAACGAGAGGAGAAGTCCACCGAGCATTCCCCATGTCAGGACCCCGAAGACGATGAGGATGCACAAGGCCGGAATTGCAGCGATGGCCCACTTCACCATGAAAACGACCATCGAGAAGAACGGCATACGGATGTCTGTTACCACCACGGCCTGCTTGTTCATTTCATCGACCATCATCGCACCTCCTTTGTGCCGCCAAGCTAGGCTGACCATGGCGAGGTGTCAAGGCTATGACGAGCAGCAATGAGGCGTGTGGCTTCGCTCCAGCTTTGGATTTTGAAACAAGGCTACACCTATTCGGTTTGCGCCATCAGGATAAAGGGGGAGAGGCTTGCGCTTAGTTCGACGGGGTGAGGGTCTGGCTGACCCAGTTGTGCTATTTGATGGAAATATTGAAAAACACTTACGCCGCCTTGCGGTTGTCGGCCAGTGCAAAGAGTTTGTCAGTGACTTCGATGTTTTCTTTGATCTTCTGAGCGAGGGCTGTGCCTTTTTCACTGAGCTGTAGCTTGACGATCTTCCTATTCGCATTGACCTGTGGTTTACGTATCCATCCATTTCTCTGGAAAAGTTGAATGGTCTTGACCGCTGAGAGGTTCTGAATACAGAGCGCCGAAGCGATTTCAGTCACCAAGCACTGAAGATGCCGGTCAAGATAGAGCAACATTCCTGCCTGGATAGGAGAGACGCCAAGAGGTTGCAAGCGGTGACCGAAAAAACCCTGAAGACGGAGAACAGTTTCTAGTGTGGAAGGCCTGCTTGTCTTGCCTTGAAACGGAGCCATAGAGAGAAGTATAGCTTAAGATGGGAGAAGCGAAAGGAATAAAAACGAACATCGTAAGGTCTGTAGGCATTTTCTGTCCATTGTATGTTTCACCGCAATCCAATAGTTTCCTGAAAAGTAGGTGAAATTTGGTGCCCCCGATACGAATTGAACGTACGACCCACGGTTTAGGAAACCGTTGCTCTATCCAACTGAGCTACGGGGGCGCACCAGAACTGTAGCGCACTGACGGGCAGATTGGAAGGGGCGTGATAACCCTTTTTGGAGCGACTTCCTACCCGCAGCATCCGCCTCCGAAGACTTGTCGCTGTTTGTGGGCATTCCAATAAGCTGGGTAGAGTTGAATTGTGGAGTATGGAAAGCGTCGATCAATTCTATCAGCCGTTCGACGACTATGCTGCCAATCAGAACAAGGATCTGTCCGTCACCAATTGGTGAACTAGGCAACATCAAAGCGACGATCTGGAAGAATGTCAGCGAGAGAAGGGACCGTTCTTCGCAACGACCTTTTCGTGATCATTCAAGAATCAGTTCGGCGCATGGCACAACGGCACCTCATTCAGTCTGAATGAGCTTGAGGCGCTGATGAATGACGCTTTTGAGGCGAAGGAGTGGATTACCGCTCACACACTGAAGCGAGGATTAAGGTGGCCAATGGCTTGTTTCTCTCTGTGCCGTTTCTTAGTCATGGCCCCTTTCCTGTGGGGCCGATCTCAATAGAGGTAGACGTCCAAGCCAATGCTCTAGTTTTCACGGGGAAGGTCACACAGCCCTTCCTTGTGGTATTTTCAAATAGAATTTCTCAAGCTATTGATTGTATGGATATCTTTATTCTTTTTTCGAGGGAAGGTTCATGCTAGTATCCATCTGCTGCTTTCTTTCCGCCATGGAGTCTCTCCCGGCGCTAAGGAACTGGGGGAGGTGATGTGGCCATCACCTCCCCTTTCTTTTGCCGCGCTGCGTCTTCCTTATCGTGATCTCAACCTGCCGGTCGTTTCGTCCTCTGTTGCCGTATCCTTCATCTCATGAGGTGCACTGCGTCTGGCGTAACTGGTCGCGTCCGGACATCTTCGCTGATTCCATCCCGATGGAGGGCCTGTCAGTGCAGGGGAGCTCTCGTCGGTAACATGGGTTCTCTCGGGTGGTCGAGTCAGTTGGAAGCGTTGCCGAGGAAGTGTTCGATCGGACAACTACTCGTGTGATGTGGTGTGCGAGGAAGATCGAGGACGTGGGCATGGTGAGGAGGCGACGTGGCCGACGCCTCCTCACGGTGCGGCTACTTCTTCTTCTTGGCCGCTGCCTTCTTTGCAGGCTTCTTCGCTGCTTTCTTCGTTGCCATGAGTACTCCACCTCCCTTCGATTTCAAAAATGGTGATTGTGTATGTCTGGTATAGCAGAGTTTGTGCGATCAGTAAAATCCTCTCTACCCAAACTTGGTCCGGTCGGCGGAAAGAGGGGGCAACCCTTGTTCTGTGCATCTCTACTTTCTGGAGATTCAGGATGTGAATTCTTATCAGGGGGGCCTCTGTCTGCTGCTCGACGGATCTCGGACAAGCTGTATGCGTGTTCTCGGTGACCGCACATGGGGACAAGTAGGGGAGACCTGCTGATGTTCTGACGTGACTAGCGGTCGTTGGAGTGAATCGAGGTGGTCAGCAGCCGCATAAAGTAGCAGTCGACTCTTCCAGCATCAAAGGAAAAACAACCTAAAAAGCCAGGTGCAACTGCAATGGGAGCACTGACCTAACCCCTCAATTCATACTTGTCAGGCGAGGGCTATGGGTTTGAGTCCCAGCCGGCTCACCAGTTCGGACGAGAGACAGAACTTTCAAAACGACCTTCATTCTCGTGAACTCTTCATCAGCCGGCAGCAAGATTGGTGACGGTTTACGACAATGCCGTTGCGATTGTGATTCGCAAGACCATCGCATGTCTGTTTTGAGTTGGAGCGACGAACTTCGATGTGTTATCAGTGTACAACTACCCGTGTGGCGGACGCGGGCCACGTCCTGCAGTAATCGCCACGTTATGGAAATGATGTCCCAAGAACTCATACGACCTGTCGTGGAGATGTAGCAATGCCCAAAGCCCGTAGTGCTGGCCAGTGTGATCGATGCGAAGCCGAAGATCGAGTTAGGATGACCTTCATGACGTGCAACCGCTGCCGTCGGTATTTCTGCAGTGAGCACGGCGCCTTAGAATTGGACCAATGCGAAGTATGCGTTGAAGGCGGCGAAGAGACGGAATAGCGAATAATTAATCAATCTGATCGGGTCGGTGCACCGGTACCGTGAGTTTTTTCTGGCGACGTCTCCCTGTCCGGCATCACATTGTGCCAGCAGGTATCTGGTCGCCACCGGCTGTAACCGACCGGCTAGCACCTGCGAGACGCATTGCTCGCGCCAGTGGGACGGTCGCTCTTGCTGCGTGAATTTCTCCAGCACGCCGGTTTCGGCCTCTGCCTCGCGTTTCCTTCTTGAACTGTGCGGTGCCTCTTCTCCTGGAGTGAGAGAGTCACCTTCATTTCACACAAGGAGGAAACGTCCACTGCGAAAGCGCTGTTTGGCTGTTTGATAAGGACTTATGTGCGAGTATCTGAGAGGCTGGTCTTTCCAACGGAGCTACGGGGGCGCAAGAGAACTGTAGCGCACTGACGGGCAGATTGGAAGCGGAGGGACGACACTTTTGGGAGCGATTTCCTACCCGCAGCATCCGCCGGTGAAGACTTGTCGCTGGCAGTGGGCATTCCAGCAAGCTGAGCAGAGTTGAACTGTGGAGTGAGTAAAGCCGTCGATCGATTCCATCAGCCGTTCGACGACCATGCCGCAATCAGAACAGGGGCCTGTCCGCACTGATGGTGCGCTAGGCTCTTGGACTGTCATGGCTCGTCAGCTTTGTATTCGAACGTACATGTCGATTGCAAACTGCCGACATGAACTGGCTTCCCTGTTTGGACGGCAGTAAGCTTCGAAAACGCTCCACCAGCGAGCCTGCAGTGCTTCGTTGCAAGCCCCGCTGGATGCTCTGCAACCGGTTGTCCAGTGCTGCCACCGTTCTTTCCAAATCCATTAACTGATCTTTCGTGAGATGGAGTGATTCTGTCGCGAGCATCGTTTCCTCCTTTCAATTGGCTAGACGGTACAATGTCGGATGACACCAATGACAATTCCTTCGATCTGAAATTCATCTGATGGCCTGACCATGATCGGCTGCATCATCTCGTTGGCCGGATGAAGTTCAATGTGGGCATCCTTCTTGATATATGTCTTAATCGTAGCCTCGCCATTGACCAAGGCGACGACGGTCTGCCCGTTTTTGGCCGTGCCTTGTTTGTGCACCACCACGAGGTCGCCGGGTAAAATGCCGTCGTCTTTCATGGATTCTCCCTTGACCTTTAAGGCGAAAGTCTCTCCACTCCGCAACATACTTGGAGGGATATCCACGAGTTCCGATTGCGGCACCGGCTCGATCGGGGAGCCGGCTGCAACCAGACCGGCCATTGGAACGGCTGTCTTACGTCGTAACTGATTCAGCACGACTGAGACGACACCGGGAATCCGTCGCATGCCGGCTTCATAACGCGCCACGGACACCCGAGTCGTGCGTAGGGCCTCGGCAAGTTGTTGCTGGGTAAGGCCTAGTTCTTCTCGAATATGTTTGATGTCTTGCGATTTCACGATGTAGCCATTGGTAACATTCTTGTGTTTTCCTGTCAAGGGGATATTCAGGATATGTGTGAAACACCTGTGTGTAACTTTTCTGCTGGAAAACGATTGATCAGCTGAGAGCGGACAGACACGGTTAGAGCATTGAACCAACGAACTCTTTCAGGTTTCTTCTGGCAAATGGATCAATATCTACAAGATGTAGGGGCATGCTTTCGCCATCATGCAATGACTAAAAGATAGGCAAAAAGGTCTTACAAAGCGCATTTCTCAGTTTCACACATCGCGAGGAGAGTTGCGCACAGGCTTATCCACAGAAACTGGGGAGAGGTGACCAGCCTGAAGTGGAAGATGGTTTATCGGCGTGGAATGAGATGTACAGAGCCTGCTTTGAAGGCAGCCCGCACGTCGCTACCGATAGTCAGCCGCAGTTCGCTGTGTGCAGATCGTGTGACCAGCGCTGTAAGAAGAAATCCGCAGTTGATGGTGACCCGTACAAGTGCGCCGAGTGAGGTGACGGTCTGGACCGTTCCTCTCAGATGATTTCTGGCACTCGTTTCGCTGGAACCGGCTAATTCCAGCGTGACATCTTCGGCTCGTATGCAGACAAAGACATCGGACTCAAGTTCCGGCGAAGCCACGGCGGTGACAGATACTGGACCAACCTGGACTGTTGCCAACTCATCTCGTATCTCCCTGATACGTCCCTGGACAACAGTTTCGATACCGACGACACGGGCAACATCGGCATTGACGGGCTGGCTGAAGACCTCTTGTGGCGTGCCGGTCTGAAGAACGCGCCCACCATCAATCACGGCCATCTGGTCGCCAAGCGCAAGTGCCTCTGTCCAGTCATGCGTAACGACGACGGAGGGGATCGCCAACCTCGTCAGCAACATCCGCAGGTCTTCGCAGAGTTTGGTTCTGGTCGGTGCATCGAGTGCCGACAATGGCTCGTCGAGCAGCAACAGTTGCGGCCGTCTGGCGATCGCACGGGCCAAGGCGACACGCTGCTGCTGTCCACCAGAGAGCTGAGTCGGCTTCTGCTGCGCGAGCTGTTTGATCTGCAACAAGGAGAGCACCTCGTTGACGCAAGCCTTCTTCTCCTGGACGGAGAGCCCGCTCAGTCCATAGGCAATGTTTCCCTCCACTGTGTAATTGGGAAATAACGCATAGTCTTGCGCCATATAGCCGAGCCCGCGTGCTTGTGGTGGGACATGGACATGAGTGGCTGCGTCGAACCAGATCTGACCGTTCCATGAAATGGTTCCTTCTTCAGGCTGTTCGAGTCCTGCGAGGCAACGGAGGATGGTCGTTTTTCCAGATCCTGAGGGGCCGAAGAGAATCGTGACAGACGGCGGAGCAAGAGGGAGGTTGAGTTGTGCCGTAATAGTGGCACGGTCGACAAAGATCTTTCGAATGTTCAGCGCTATTTCCGTGGCCATACCGACCAGACACGACGATTCATAGCATAGACTAGCAACAATACGGCATAGGACACGAGAAGGAGCAAGGCAGAAGTCTTGGCTGCTGTGGCGTAGTTGAGTGCCTGCACCTCGTCGTAAATCTCAATTGAGACCGTACGCGTGATCCCCTCGATATTCCCGCCGACCATTAAGACCACCCCAAATTCGCCCAAGGTATGGGCAAAGCTCAGGACGACACCTGTTATAAGTCCCGCTGTCGAAAGGGGAAGAATGAGCCTGAAAAAGGTCTTCAGTTTAGAGAGACCAAGCGTCCAGGAGGCTTCGATGAGCTTTCGATCTACTTGCTCGAAGGCGGTGGCAAACGGCTGAACAGCAAAGGGCAAACTATAGAGAATGGACGCCAGGAGCAACCCTTGAAAGCTGAACGGCAGCGGATGGCCGACGAGATCTGTGTAGAAGCGCCCAATTGGGCTGTGCGGTCCGATGGCGATGAGAATGTAGAACCCCAGCACCGTGGGCGGCAGCACTAATGGCAAGGCCACGATCGATTCGATCAGAAACTTCCAACGCCATTTCGAATAGGTCAACCAATAGGCGATGGGGAGGCCGATGATCAATAAGGTGAAGGACGTGAGGGTCGCCAGTTTGCACGTCACCCAAATAGCCGTCCAATTCATCGGTACTCCGGGGCTACAAATCCATAGCGCTTCATGATGGCCACTCCTTGCCGGCTCTTCACAAACTCAAGGAACTGCTTCGCCGAGTCCATTTGTTTCGATGCCTTGACGATGACGGCTCCTTGCTCAAGTGGCGGGTGAGCCTCCGCGGGGATCTCCCAATAGGTTCCCTTCGTGCTCATTGCAGGGGCAAGTGCCAATGAGAGTGCAATGATACCGATATCGGCTGCGCCAGATTCAACGAACTGCGCGGCCTGTGAGACGTTTTCTCCCAGGACCAGCCGGTCTTTGACAGTGTCGTAAACTTTGAAATGCTCCATCGCGGCGACGGCGGCTCGGCCGTACGGCGCATGTTTGGGATTTGCGATGGCGATGTTCTTGACCGATGGCTGACGGAGCGCCGCAAAT
Organism: Nitrospirota bacterium; assembly: GCA_963850405.1. Taxonomy (GTDB): domain Bacteria; phylum Nitrospirota; class Nitrospiria; order Nitrospirales; family Nitrospiraceae; genus Nitrospira_D. The sequence goes on along the minus strand of CAWKLH010000026.1, from coordinate 325,842 downwards.
CCTTGCGTGACATCGAGAGGCGATTCACGCCGGGTCCACAAGACGGTGCGTCCGATGGCGTAGCGATAGAGTGATCCCGGCACGATTAGGCCGGCTTCTTCCAATTTCTTTGGATAGGAGATATCGGCAGAGAAGTAGAGGTCGAATGGGGCGCCATTCTGAATTTGCGCAAAGAAGTTGCCTGATGAACCCAACGTCAACTTCACCTGGTTGCCGCTGGCTGTCTCGTACTCTGAAACAAGCTCCTTGAAGGCAAAATTCAGATCAGATGCGGCAGCGATCGTGATCTCCTCGGCACGTACGATATCTGTGCTTATCATGGCACACAGGCTTAACCAGAGCAGAAGTGGTTGCATGGATCGTTTCCTACACTCTCACGCGCATTTGGAGATAAAAATAGTCTGTATCTTTGTTTCCTCCGAGGGGAAGACCCGCGGAGCTGGGGAGGCGGTCGAAATAGGATCCCTTGAACCAATGCACGTACCCAATATCAAAATCCATGTTGGCGCTGAGCGCCCATTGTGCGCGTAATTCGACGTCATGCCCTAATGCGTTCCCGGCCTGTCCTGTGGCATCTTGTAGCCCAGAATTACCGAAGACATCCTGGCTTTGAGCCAAATACCAGAGGCGATGTTTGACCTGCACAATCCAGCCAGGTGCTGGATTGACAATAAGACGCCAGCCCGGCGAATTGAGGTTGGTTCGGAAAAATGGCCCGAACGTGCCGGTCGGCATCAGCTCCCAGCGTCGCGCTCCGAACAACGTATCAAATCCTTCATCCTGACTATCACCTGGCTGCCGGTCTCCGCTGGCATAGTCGTAGTGAAGCAGCAATCGAGGAGTCCAAGGGAAATTAAACGTATAGCCGAGATCAAGATGCTGAAAATGGGCGAAGTGATCGGTGTCTCCACGCGTTCCAATCTGCCACGCACTTTCAATTTCGTAGTCCAGTTCGCCAGGCTTGGGGTCTTTAGACAGGCGGCCTCCGAACGTAGAGTAGGTCCGATGGCTTGATACGTTTGGCACGCGCCGGTCATTCAGGCCCAAATAGTAAGCATCGACCTGAAACCAGGGAACGTGCCGGCTCTCGAAATAGCTTCCCCAAAACAGGGACTTGCTGTTCTGCTCATCAAGCTGCACTTCGCTTCGGATGACTGGTTCTACAAAAAATACCCGGACTCGCCAGGTCTGGCCCTGACTGACTTGCCAGTGAAGCCCATCGAATGCGTTCGACGTATTCCGAAAATCATTGCGTGCGATCAGCCGGCGGCGGCCGAAGTCCATCGTCATACGTCCGAAGTGAATGTCGGTACGCAGACCACTTCCGAATACGTTGTTTAGAGTTATGGCGCCGAGTAATTGTAAGATGTCGAATTCATTGACGGTCGTATTGTCTCGGAAATCACCGGGATCTTTGTTCAAATAAACCCGTGCGTCCTGTCCCTCAAAGAGAAACCGGAAAGGGCCATTTCCTCCCAATCCGAAGCGGAGCCGAGATCTCAGGAGAATCTGCGGATCGGTCTGACCATTGCCGATGGCCTGACTTGTCCGCCAGGGATGATCATAGGATTCAAATCGGGTCCGGTTTTCTAATCCCACATCAATCCAGTCTGGCATGTGCAGGGCAGTTCGAACGTAGCGGCTCCAGTCTGTTTCTTTCCGTTGAATAAGTACCGCATCAGCCGGTTCGATCCAGTTGCTCCCTGTCAGTGCGTCTGCTCGCTGTTTCATGGCAAAGATCGAATCCATGAGATAGGGGGCAGCGCTTGTTGAGGGAGGGGAGGATGCCACAGGTAATGGTTCGTCAGCCAGCGCAATGCCGGTTGCGAACATCATCACGATACCTATGGCCACCGTGCTCAATCCGCCAAAGCGTTTGTTTCCTTCCATCCTTTTCATGACGGGGTCACAGTCTTCACGAGGTTTACCTTCAGCTGGCCCGCAGCGCTTGGACTTTTCCTGTCTCGCTCGTGTCGTACCCGCCGAGGGCTTCGACCTCGTTTCTGAATGAGTGGCTGACAAGGGCCTCGAACAGATGGGCAAGGGTGGGATGCGACTTGAGGTACAATTTGGGCACAACCAGGTCATAACGCGCTGTTTGCAGTGTTACAAAATCCAAATCGAAGTGTTGCGCAGCGGATCGAATCCCGATTCCGACATCTGCCTGACGCTCTGCAATGGCCCGAGCCACGTCGAAGTGCGACGACACGATCCGGTCATACCCCTGAACCTGTCCAGGATGCACCCCCGCTGTGTGTAACCGTTGATCGAGCAGCAGCCTTGCCCCTGAGCCTTCTTCCCGATTAATCAGCATCACAGTAGGTTCAGCAAGATCGGCGGCTGTGCGAATGGACTTTGGATTGCCCTGTCGAACGAGAAGGCCTTCTTCCCAGGTTGCGAAGGTCACCACTTCATAGCCAGATCCCTTAAGCGACCGTCTGAGAAACGGCAGATTCGATTCGCCTGTGACTGGATCAAAGAGATGCACGCCGGCGACATGCACCTCGCCTCGTTGCAAGGCTTGGAGAGCCGCCATGCTGCCCATGGTCCAGCCGATAACGGTCGACTGGTCCTTGTGACGTCGTAGATGTTCACTGACTAAAAAGATTGCCGGATCACATCCAGCCACGGAGATTCCCTGTTGGATCGCTTCTCGATCACGGGAGAGCTTTACGCGGATGGTGTCGCCGGGCCGATTACTAGACGTCTCGGTGACATACCCATCGGCAGGGACGGCGAAGGAGAGTTGCTCCCCCAAGTCAGTGACAGGCCGCACGACCGTCCGCTTTCCGACTGTGGAGACTTTGACGCGGATTGATTGAGTTCGGGTCTCAACTTGAGGAAGCCGGCCGACCAGGGTGCCTTCAATAAACTCTTCCGATGGGACAAGGCTGAACAAGTCTTCAACGCGACAAGCCAGTACTGAAGCCAAGTGAAGGGCAACGGCGGTCGTTGGCAAATAGAGATTTGACTCGATGGCAGACACACCCTGTCGCGTAATGCCCGCTTGTTTGGCGAGTTCGACTTGGGAGAGGCCCTTCTTCGTACGGATAGATTTGAGGTGATTGGAAAAATGAGCGATATTTTTAAGTGTCCCGTCCTGAATCTGCACGCCCCTTCATAGCAAGAAAACTTGTCATATGTCAATTATAATGTCTTAATTCTTCTCGTTCAAGATTGGAATGGCTGAAGTGAGATTTGTCAGAATGCAGAATTATTATGGTTATAAATACGATAATATACAATGTTGACAAACAAACATCAGTTTTAGTATAAATAATATTACTAAATCATGATCGGAATTATAAAGATTAATCAGATTGCTCACATAGGAAAGAGTTAAAGGTTATGTCCAGAGGAACTCAAGAGGCACCGTTCCCATACTCAGATCAGACAGTCGAGCAGGCGATCCTGATCGCCTTGAAAGGGATTCGGTTTGGATCTGTCGAAATTATCGTTCATGACTCCAGAGTGGTGCAGATCGAGCGGAAAGAGAAGATGCGGTTTAATCGTCCTTAATCGTGAGGATCCAACATGACTCATCGACACTGTTTGTAGAAAGAGAGCTTGCACGGCAGATCGGCCATCCACACCACTGGAAGCCGACGCTGGAGTATTGAATACTCTAATCGGTGGATTGACCGGACAACCGGAGACGCCCTCTCATGAGAAGGAGACTCGTAGATGAGAAGGTCATGGTTGTTCGGGGGAGTGGCGATATTGGCAGGCATTTCCCTCGGATTCACAGGGCAGGCTAGAGCGCAAGAGGTGACACCACCTGAAAAGTCGCTCGAACAACGCTTTGAGGAGTTGGATCAGGAGGTGCGTATTCTGAAGCGGAAGCGGGAACTGGACCAAGAAGTTGCGGAAGCCGCAAAAAAAGCAGTCCCGATTGCGAAGGTCGGCAGTTCCGGACTTTCGGTCGAGACTGCCGATGGTGCGAACAGTATCAAGTTCCACGGTGTTGTCCAAGTTGATCACCGGCTGTTTTTTGAAGGCGCCAACGATATCCGCAATCGTACGGATCAACGTGCCGGAAATCTCAACGAAGAGGGGTTTCATGACGCCAATAACTCATGGAGCCTACGCCGCGCCAGGCCGACGATCGAAGGGACATTGCTAGGAAAATATGACTTCCGCTTCATGACGGATTTCGCCGGCGGCACGGTGTCCATCTTCGATGCGTACCTGGATGCCCGACTTGATCCAGCCTTTAAAATTCGCGTCGGCAAATTCAAAAGCTTTGTTTCGTTGGAGCGTTTGCAGAGCGCGAGTGACATCAAGCTGATGGAAAGGAGCTATGTCTCGAATGCCATTCTGCCGAATCGGGATTTGGGCATCGCCGTACACGGCGATATTCTTGACAACACAGTCAATTACGCATTCGGTCTGATGAATGGGGTGACGGATGGTGGGAACATCAGTACAGGTCCGCAGTTCAGTGGGCGCAAGGAATTTACCGGCAGGGTATTCCTCACACCGCTCCAGAATCGTGAGTCTGTATTGCGGGGGCTCGGTCTAGGTATAGCGGCAACCTACACAAGTGTACGTGGTGAACGGAACCTGAATTTTACCGATACGACTCCAGCTGACGCGACAAGAAACGGCCTGCCTAACTATCTCACGGATGGCCAGAACGTCTTCTTTCGGTATAGCGGTGCGACCGTTGCTGACGGAGACCGCATACGCATTTCTCCACAAGCCTACTACTATATCGGACCGTTTGGCCTTCTGAGCGAATACGCGATCGTCAGGCAAGATGTCAGTCTCTCGACCGGTGGTCCTCCTCCCGGAGGTGGACCTGGTTCCAACACCGTGGTCACGCCCAATACCGGGAAAACGCTGCATCATCAAGCCTGGTACGTGACAGTGTCTTATATCCTCACCGGAGAAGACGCCTCGTTCCAAGGAATTAAACCCAGGCACAATTTTGATTTTGGCAATAGTTGGGGAGCTTGGGAGTTCGTGGGGCGATATAGCGAAATGCATCTTGATGACGACACGTTTAAAGACCCTGCGGGTGCGTCATTTGTCGGAGGGTATGCGAATCTCTTGGAAAGCCCAAAATCCGCCCGTTCCTGGACGGTCGGTTTGAACTGGTATCTGAATCAAAATGTCAGAGCCTCAGTCAACTACTCGGAAACGAAATTTGCCGGTGGCGCCGGTATCGGGACCACTCCGATCAATGAAGCCGGAACCAATGTGCAAGACCGCCCTGATGAACGGGTTTTCCTCAGTCGGATACAGCTTGCGTTTTGAGGGAGACCGTAGTCTACGAATCAGAAGCCAAAATGAAGAAGTCCTGAGTGTTCTAACTCGAGAACTTTCGATTGTGAGGAGAATCATGAAACGATCGTATCTTGTTATTCTTGGAGTGTTCGCAATCTTCGCCACGGCGCAACTTGCTGTTGCCGGTGAAACAATTCGCATTGGCCATTTTCCAAACGTGACGCACGTGCAAGGTCTGGTCGCTCATCATCTCACACGTACAGGACATGGATGGTTCGAGGAACGGCTGGGTAAAGATGTGAAGATTGAATGGTATGTCTATAATGCCGGTCCGAGTGCGATCGAGGCCATCTTAGCCGGTTCGATTGACCTGACGTATGTGGGGCCGAATCCAGCATTGAATGCGTACACGAAATCAAATGGAGAGGAGATTCGAATCATGGCTGGCGCTGCTGCGGGAGGTGCTGCATTGGTGGTGCAGCCGGATGCTGGCCTCAAACAACCTACAGATTTCCGCGGGAAAACCATCGCGACTCCGCAACTCGGCAATACCCAAGATATTGCCTGCCGCGCCTGGTTAGCCAATGGTGGATTGAAGATCACACAGACTGGTGGAGACGCCTTCATCGTCCCGACGCCGAACCCCGATCAAATCTCACTGTTTCAACAAAGAAAGCTCGATGCGGTCTGGACAGTTGAGCCCTGGGTGTCTCGCCTTGAACGTGAAGCCGGAGGCCAGGTGTTGCTCGAACAGTCGAAGGAAAGCATCACGGTTCTCGTTTCAGGGGTGAAGTTCGTGAAAGCCAAGTCAGAATTGGTGCGAAAGTTAGTTCAGGCCCACCGGGAGCTCACTGAGTGGATACTTGCACATCCCGAGGAGGCTAAAAAGATGGTTCTGGAAGAGCTGTCGGTGGAAACACAGGCCAAGGTCTCGTCGGAGTTGATGGCCCAGGCGTGGAAACGTATCGCGCTGCGTTCCGACGTTTCTCTTGATGAGTTTCAACAGTTCGTGAGCAACGCGCAACGTGCGGGGTTCATGCGCACGACACCGGACTTGGCCAGGCTCATTGAAAGGCTTCCCTGACATGCCGAGCGTGGTTTCTTCTACGGATGCTGTTTCAACGAAACTCGTACTTGAACATGTCTCGAAGTGGTTTGGGACCAGTTCACTGCATGTTCAGGCGCTTGACGATGTGACCCTTCGCATTGCCGAAGGCGAGTTCGTGTGTTTGGTCGGCCCGAGCGGGTGCGGCAAATCTACACTCCTGAATATTATTGCCGGTCTTGAGCGACCCGATCACGGTGTGGTTCAGGCAGACGGACAGGCCATTACAGGACCGGGGCCACATCGTCTCATGATGTTCCAAGAAGCGGCTCTGTTTCCATGGTTGACGGTCTTGGGGAATGTTTTGTTCGGTCTGAAGCTGACTCCTGGCTTGAGTTCAGCAGAACGGCGTGAGAGGGCTGAGTATTTTTTGGAACTCGTCGGCCTGAAGCGGTTCATGCATTCCAATGTTCATGAACTGTCCGGCGGCATGAAGCAGCGAGTTGCGCTGGCTCGATCGCTGGCACCGAACCCCAGTGTCCTCTTGATGGATGAGCCCTTTGCCGCACTGGATGCCTTAACCCGCGAACAGCTCTACGGTGACATCCAACGTATTTGGAGTCAGCATCGTAAGACCATTGTCTTGGTAACGCATAACGTGCGAGAAGCCGTGTGTCTCGGCGATCGAGTCATTCTGTTTTCACCGAATCCTGGACGAATCAGGGAAGAATTTTCCATTCCACTCCCTCGAGCCCGCGACATCAATAGCGTGGATCTCGCCCGCTATTCGATGGAGATCACTCGCGTCCTCAAGGGGTATGTGCAGACAGAGGTGACGGGATGATCTCACGATGGCTGGCTGCCGTGCTGTTTTTCGTGGCGCTTGTTGTGGCATGGCATCTGATAGTGGCCGCGAAGATTTGGTCGCCACTCCTGCTACCATCTCCATGGAGTGTGTTCGAATACCTACGATCTGCCGTTGAAGATGGAACCCTCTGGGAGGCCGCCCTTGTGACCGTTCGGCGGCTCCTGATCGGCTATGGACTGGGAATTGTTGTGGGGCTTCCGCTTGGTCTTCTCACCGCGTCTTCGCGATGGTGTCAGGACACGATCGGGGTCCTGGCCTTGGGACTCCAAACACTTCCCAGCGTGTGCTGGGTCCCGCTCGCGCTGCTCTGGTTCGGTCAAACGGAAGCAGCCATGCTCTTTGTTGTTGTGATGGGAACGTTGTGGTCCCTGATCATCGCCACGGATACCGGTGTGCGGACGATTCCTCCAATCTATACCCGCGCGGCCCGCAGCATGGGATCATCCGGGTTCCATACCTGGACCCATGTGGTCCTGCCGGCGGCTCTTCCCTTTCTTTTAAGCGGGATGAAACAAGGATGGGCCTTTGCCTGGCGATCGCTGATGGCAGCGGAAATCTATGTGACGATTCTCACCGGTTTCGGTCTCGGGCATCTGTTGCATTATGGACGAGAGCTGAATGCGCTGGATCAGGTTATCGGCGTGATGCTGGTCATCGTCGTGATTGGACTGGTGGTCGACAAGACGCTGTTCGCTCCAGTGGAACGGTTTCTCCATCGTCGATGGGGCACTGTGCGCCGCTAGGCAAAGCCGATGATATTTTGAGTCGGAAAGGCCGTTGTTCGAGGTAAGCTCAGTTTTGCAGGTAAGCAGCAGGAAGGCCTATGGCCTTGTGGAACTGATTATGTAGAGCATTTTCCGAGGGCATCGGTGCCACTACTCATTGTGGTGCGGGGCGGCTGATGCTGTGGGCATGGAGGCCGAAATACATCCCTCTATAAACTCAACTTTGCATTGCCATGAGGCAGCTGCAGCGTTGACGCGCTTGATGACATCCGCTGCGTTCGTGGTGCCAGTGGTAATATCGACGAGGACATGGTTTGGGACACGGTTGAAGTAGATACCGGTGACGCCGGGAATGCCCTGCAAGACGGTCGTTATCTGAGTTTCTTTGCTGTCGCAGCCGGATCCGCTGAGCGTCAGGGGAAGTCGTTCTTTGGTGGGTGGGGTTGCCGCAGCCGGCAGGGACATGGAAAGACCTGCAATCAGGACTGCGACCGGAACAGCTCGTTGGCGACAGAAGGTTTGCATGAGATGAACTCCTAGGCAGACAATGGAGTCTCTACTTATAAGATACATGACGCGAGATAATATTGTCGAGTTGCTACTTGGCCTGCACCAAAAAGGCTTTCGAGCGGGCGTTCCCTCCGCTGGCAACGACGTCGATGAATGACATGCCGGGCTGGACCTCAGGAACCGTCGCTTCGACGGTCGTGTCGTTCACAAACGTATAGTCAATCTTGGTGGATCCGGCTGCACTGAAGGCCACGCCGCGGAAGCAATCTCTTGTTCCGAAGTGCTCACCCTTAATGGTGATTGTTTGTCCCGGCTTGGCTTCGTCCGGTTCCACACGCACGATCTTTGGTTTTTTGCTGCTATCGCAGACGGGGTCCCTCGTAACTTTCTGTTCGTCGTGGCCCTTGATCGATTCTGTGTCGTGTAGCGTGTAGCCCGCTCCCTCGACGATCACTCCCTCTTCGGCAAGGGCGCGCAGGGGAAGGTAGGCGAGCCCAAACAAGGAGACCATCAGGACGGGCAACAGGAATCGAGGCGACATCAGGACCTCCTTCGATGGAGAACTACTTGTTCGGCATCGGAACATAGATTTCTCCGATAATCGTTTGTCCGGGAAGCGAGAGCGCAAATTTTGAAAAGGCCTCAACCAGGGAGTTCGGCTCTCTTTTTGAAAGCAGCAACAGAGGGCGACGGAGGCTGTAGCGGCCGTTTTTCACGGTCGGTGTTTCCGGCTCAACCTTATCCACCGGCAGTAAGCGAACGGCGACGCCGTCTGAGACGGCCGAGAGGCCGGTACTCAGCGAAATATAGGCAACTGCAGAGAGGGGTGGCAGGGTGCCAACGACGGTCTTCACGACGACCTCATCTCCGCCGAGTACTTTGGCGGCCTCAGCGATTTTGCCCGTAATCCCGAGTTGGGTTTCGAAGGTGTCCCGAACGTTCTGGTTGCGTGGCCTGTCGATCAGCAGAATCTTCGTCTCCGGTCCACCCAGTTCCGACCACTCCTTGATCTTTCCCGAAAAAATGTCGGCAACTTGCTGCTTCGTCACCTCTTTGGTGAAGTTCGATAAATGGACTAAAATGCCGATTCCATCCCACCCTATCTGAGTCGCCGCTAAAGCGGGATCTTCGATACCCGTGACGGCAATCTGGGCCTGGCCTGTCGTGACTAATTGCAACGGCTTGGAATTTTCCTCCCACAGGATGTCGACATAGGCACGGGGATTGGCTTTTTCAAAAGCTCGAGCCAAGGCCTCGATGGTCCTTTGTTCCGGTCCGTTGCCGGCAATGACCAGGCTTCCAGCTGTTTGAGCGAAGGTATCGGCAGGGGATACACAGAAGATCAGTCCGACGAGCAGCCCAGTTACGAACTGTCCCACGGTCATCGAGTCGCCTGTTCCCGCAGGAGGTGACGACTGACCAAGCGCTGTGAGTAGCTACTCAAGAAGTTGATCCTTCTGTTGGTGTGGGATCTGATTCTGAGGTGACGTTCGGCTGTGGCATGGTGCGCATGGCATTCAGCGGCGGCAACTTGGCGAAGCGATGCATCCGTTCCTCGTTCATAGCCTTGGCTTTCAGCTCAGTAAAGCCGGGTTTGCGATCACCGACGACAGTAGACGTAAATGAAGACATGAGTCGGGTTGCCTGGCGAGCCTGACAAAATGGGCATTCCGTGTCTTCGACCCTGGCATACACGGACTGAGTGGCTTCGAATTGTTTCTCGCACTGTCCACAACGGTACTCGTAGAGGGGCACGGAATTAGATCCTTTCTGTGTCTCTATTGTAGAGATCTCATACGGAGCTCTGTCCTGGGCTTGACAAGCAGACCTCTCCCAAGCGATCTTGACCGGCTGACAACGAGACATTTATTCTAGCAATATAGGCAACCAAACTGCCAGCTTCATAAGGAGGGCTTCAATGTCAGTGCTGATTCGACGGTACAAAGGTAATAACGGTATAATGCAAGAAGAACGAATTGATGACGAGGATCGAATCGAGCGCTACATGAAGCTCTTCGAAAAAGACGACGTCAAAAAGTTGCAGACCGGCGTGAAGTGCTTCATCGAGAAGGATGAGTGGCAACTCCTCGCATGAACTGGTCATGGGTCGGGAGTAAGGCGTGATCCAGTTGTGAAAGCTCTTTACCCCTCACCCTGTACCCCTCACCGGTTAGCATGATCTACTGGGTTCACATTGCCCGCTCGATCGATCGTGTGACGCTCCACCGAGACCGGTGCTCGGAAGTACCGTCCGTCTCAACGTCCAGCGATTTCTGGGAAGGGGGATGGTTTGACTATCCCGATAAAGAGCGGGCGCTCCGTGCCATGGAACAGGCTGGAGTCAACCGAGACCGGCTGTGTCCTCTGTGCAGACCGTAAAGGTGTGCGATGGTGAACGGTTACTATGAATGCTGACCTGTTTGGGTCCGTTCAACATTCATAAGTGATCATTCAACATTGACTATGCCGCGACTTGCCCTTCTCCTGACCACCGTCATTTGGGGCGCTACATTTCCCGCTACCAAGGCCGCGCTTGAACAGATCTCACCACTTTCCTTCCTGTTGCTCAGATTCTTCCTGGGCACGCTACTGATCCTATTATGGTTTGCAGTGAGTCGCCATCGACTGCATCATGATCGTGCGCTGCTGATGGCGAGCGCGCTCACCACGCTCTTCCTCTTTCTTGGCTACGTATTGCAAACGGTTGGACTTCAGCATACGACTGCGTCCAGTTCTGCCTTTCTGACGGCACTCTACGTAATTTTTGTTCCTTTGATCCTGCTGCGGATCGACCGACGGGTGGTGTTCGCCACGGCAATCGCGTTGGTTGGACTGTGGTTGTTGGTGAAGCCGAGCACCTCTATGAACCTGGGTGATCTCATGACGATCGGGTGCGCCGCAGCCTTCGCAGGACACATCATTTGTCTCGAACGGTTCACACGTCAATTCGACGCGCCATCATTGCTGGTGTGGCAGATGGTGGCGATGACGGTGCTGTTTCTTCCGGCTCCCTGGTGGGAGGAGGCGAGCGCAAGCGCCTTTTCGCCAACGGCTGTCTTGCTGATTGGTCTTGGAGTGACCGGCGTACTTGCGACACTGGCTTTTGCCGTTCAGATGTGGGCGCAGCAGCAGGTGCCGGCGCAGCAGGTGGCGTTATTGTTTGCGTCAGAACCGGCCTACGCGGCCTGGTTGTCCTGGTACTTTCTGGGCGAGACGTTGGATACTCAAGGATGGATTGGGAGCGCGCTGATCTTGTTGGCGGTGGTGATCGGAGCGTTCGGTGGTTGATCGTTTGTAGAAGGAGGCGTTGTATGGCGCAAAAATTTGGGAATGGACGGTGGGTTCGCGAAGGATTTTTAGATAACCGCGTTGAAGGGACGGTTGTGGGTCAGGTTGTCTTTGCCGTGATCGGGCCGGTGGATTTTTATTTGCGCGGCAACTTTAAGCCGGATATTGCAGGAGAGGTGATTCGATTCCGGAATAATCGGTTTGAAGATGACGATATGGCTGGACAGGTCATCGGCGACATGGCGAATCCGCAGATTGGAACGGTGAATCTCATTTCGCTGGATCCACACCCCAATCTGGAGCCGCATCCCTACGTCGAGTGGTTTACGCTCGGAAAGGACCACTATCGCTTCGAGCTGAGCTCTGGTGAGGCGTGGGTGTTATCCGATGAGGAGCGAAAGGCAATTGATGGAGAAAGCCAACGAATTCGAAAGACCTTGGCTGATCACAGGTCTGATCAGCCAAGGTCTAGTGACAGTGCCGACTTGGTCTAGCGAGGGGTCAGCTCAAGTTCAGGCTGAGGGTCTGGAAGCTCCGTGGCTTTCACGGCTGCGTCAATCTTCTTTTTGAGCACGCTGCGGTCTGAATCCTGTTTGGTTTTTCCTTCACGCACATATTCCGGGACACCGCGGATATCCCAGACCAACCCCATCCACTCAAGCCCCTTGAGGCAGTAGTAGGTCATGTCGATTTCCCACCAGTAAAAGCCTTGTCTGGTCGAAGCTGGATAGTAGTGGTGGTTGTTGTGCCAGCCTTCTCCCATCGTAATCATGGCCAGAAAGAAGTTATTTCGGCTGTCGTCGCCAGTGACATAGCGCTGTGACCCATACACATGGGAGAGGGAATTGATCGTGCAGGTACCGTGAACCAGTGCGACGGTCGAGATGAAAAATCCCCAAATCAGCATCTGAGGGCCATTCGTGCCGAGTCCTGGTGCGTAGGCTTCCAGCAATTGACCGAGACCGAACATCCCAAAGCCCGTAACGGTAGGCATCAGGACATCAAACCGGTCGAGAAACCGCAGTTCCGGAAACTTCGCGAAATCAGCAATGCTTTTGAGGCGTGGTGCGTAAAAAGTCTGCGACATGATCCAGCCCATGTGAGACCAGAGAAATCCTCCCTGGCGCGGGGAGTGCACATCCTCCGGTGTATCAGATGCGATGTGGTGATGGCGATGATGGCCGGCCCACCACAAGGGACCACGTTGCGCGCAGGTCCCCCCCAACAGGGCAAAGAGAAACTGGACGGTCCGGGAAGTCTTGAACGTGCGATGCGAGAAATAGCGATGGTACCAGCCGGTGATGGCAAACATGCGGACGTAATAGAAGGCGACCGCGATAGCCACAGCAGTCCAACTCCAGCCTACCCAGATGACTCCCAAACACATCAGATGTACGGCAAGGAAGGGGACACTGCGAATCCAGTCTACCTTGGGTGGCCCCTCTACTTTCGTGTGCTCAAGGCCCGCCCAGGAATCAAACCACCGCAGAACGGAATACCAGGCATCTGGGGCTTTGGTCGAGTGAAGCGATTGCGCGTCGGACATACAATTCTCCTCGTAGGTCGGGGGATCGGCAACGTCACTGTGGTGGGAGACAGGGAGCCGGGGTCCCAATTAAGCTGATTGATCGTCCTGAATAGGTTAGGGAGTCATTATACATAAGAACGTCATGAAAGTGAAATCTGATTTTGCGTGGTTTCCTCCGGATTGATTGTACCGGACTGGCGATCGCTGTCTACTTATTTGGACAAGTCTCTCTAAGAAGTGGACGTTCACGTGTCTGTTTGACAGGGCTCCTCGTGCGTCTCTAAAATGCCTCCACTATGAACGATCGATTTCTCAAAGCCTGCCGCCGTGAACCTGTCGATTGCACACCCGTTTGGTTTATGCGCCAGGCCGGACGCTACATGTCCGAGTACCGGACGCTGCGTGCAAAACATTCCATCCTCGAGATGTGTAAGACGCCTGAGCTGGCCGCTCAAGTGACCCTTCAGCCGATTGACCGGTTTCCCTTGGATGCCGCCATTATTTTTGCCGACATTCTGCTGCCGTTAGAGCCAATGGGGCTCAACCTGGAATTTGCGGCTGGCGAAGGGCCGGTCATTCACAATCCGGTTCGAGACCGAGCGGCGGTGGATCAACTGAAAGTGATCGATGGTGATGAACTTGACTATGTGGCTGAAGCTATTCGCCAAACGCGACGGGCGCTCAATGGGCGAGTGCCATTGATCGGCTTTGCCGGCGCGCCGTTCACGCTGGCGAGCTACGCAATCGAAGGCGGCGGGTCTCGCAACTATCTGCACACCAAGCAGATGATGTATGGCGATCCCACAGCCTGGCATCGCCTCATGGACAAATTTGTGTCTGTGCTCACTGGGTATCTCCGGCGACAGATCAAGGCGGGGGCTCAAGCGATTCAGCTCTTCGATAGTTGGGTCGGCTGTCTCTCGGCCGGTGATTATGCCGAATATGTGAAGCCGCACGTCCAGCGGATTTTCGATGGGCTCAAGCGGGAAGGTGTGCCGATGATTCATTTCGGCACCGGCACGACGGCTATTCTTGGGCAGATGCGCGAGGCAGGTGGCGATGTTATCGGGATCGACTGGCGGGTTCATCTGGACGAGGCCTGGTCGATGGTTGGGCATGATCGCGCCGTCCAGGGCAACCTGGACCCGCTCGTCCTCTTTGCGCCGCTCCACGAAATCGAACGCCGCGTCGAAGATATCTTGCGGCGAGCCGGGGGACGTCCCGGGCACATTTTCAACCTCGGTCACGGCATACTCCCCACGACACCCGTCGATCACGTCGCTGCCACGATCGATATGGTGCACAAACTTAGTCAACGCTAACGCGTATCAATCGATTTGCACAGAGGGCGGCAGCAGCCTCTGAATTGCCGGTGACGGTTGATGAATTCATAAGGAATGACATGGCGACGACGGAGCATCCCACGGCAATTCTCCTCATGGCGATGGGTGGGCCCGATTGTCTGGAGAACGTCGAGCCGTTTTTGCTCGATGTTCGCGGGGGCCGGCCAACGCCCCCTGAGTTGGTCGAAGAGATTCGTGAGCGATACCGAGCCACCGGTGGAAAATCTCCAGCGGTGGGGATTACACAAGCGGTTGCGAAGAAGCTGGAGCAACAGCTGAATGCTGCGGGTGATGGCCGATACCGGGTGTATGTCGGCTTGCGGCATTGGCATCCCTTCATCAAAGAAACATACGCTGAGCTGCTGAAAGACTCCCCGGAACAGATCATCGGGGTCTGTATGGCTCCGCAACAGTCCTCACTGAGTACCGGAGCCTACCGAAAAAAAGTTGAAGAAGCTCGTGCGGGGCTAGGGGACCATACACCCGTGACCTATATTGGGAGTTGGAATCGCCATCCACGCTTGGTTGCCGCAATCGTTGAGAATATTCGGCAAGGGCTTCAGAAGTTTCCTGCCGATGTGCGGGCATCCGTGCCGGTACTGTTTACTGCGCATAGTCTGCCGGAACGGATCGTGGCCATGAAGGATCCCTATCCTGACGAAGTGAAGGGGACGGTCGAAGCGGTGACACAGTTTCTGGGGAACCAACCGACCTATTTTGCCTATCAAAGTCAGGGGCGATCAAGCGAGCCATGGCTAGGACCCACCGTGGAATCGATGTTGGACACCATTCAGCTAGCGGGACACCGGTCTGTGCTGGTGGCGCCTATCGGTTTTATCTGCGACCATGTGGAAACGCTCTACGATATCGACATCGAACTCAAGCAGTTAGCGTTGACCAAAGGCATACATCTCGAGCGCATGGCCATGTTGAACGACTCTCTTCCCCTCATTGAGACGTTGCGCGACGTCTTGACTGCGCACGACTCCTCGCTCTGTATTCAGTCGTGACTCGACCACGTACAGTCGTGATCGTAGGTGGGGGCATTTCCGGCCTGGCCACCGCATTTTCACTCCAAGAGCAGGCGACAAAGGCCGGCCTGACCCTCCGCTGCACGATCCTTGAATCCGGATCGTCCTGGGGAGGAAAGATCGTCACGCATCGGGTTGGCGAGATTGTGACGGAAGCCGGACCGGACTCCTTCCTGTCCCAAAAACAGGCCGGTCTGGATCTTTGTACGAAGCTCGGCCTTGCCGATCAGCTCATCAATACCAATGAGACGGGCAAGAAGGCCTGTGTCCTGTACAGAGGTCGCCTTCATGACCTACCCGAGGGCCTGTTGTCATTTGTCCCGAAACAATTGGGGTCATTCCTTCACAGCGGATTATTGAGCTGGTCAGGGTTGGTTCGGATGGGACTCGAATTCGCCGTTCCGCCTGGTTCCTCCAGAGAAGATGAGTCGTTGGCCGCGTTTCTTCGCCGCCGGTTCGGTGCTCAGGCATTTGAGCGGGTACTGGAGCCGCTCATGGCCGGGATCTATGCGGGAGATGCCGAGCACATGAGCCTGAGGGCTGCGTTTCCACGGTTCTTCGAGCTCGAACAGCAGTACGGCAGCGTCGTTCGTGGCATGATGGCTGCCAAGAAAGCCGCCTCGCTGATTTCGACTGCCCAAACAGGGCGTACGATGTTTGTCAGTCTAAAGAATGGTCTCAGCGATTTGGTCACAGCCTTGACGAGTCGATTGACACAGCAGGGCGTCGAGCTTCGAGTAGGGTGCCGGGTTGACGCGCTGAGAGTGAGATCACATGAGTTAGGCCGGTGGATGTACGACCTGATCCTTGAGGATGGATCGGCGCTTTCTGCGGATAGCGTGGTTCTTGCCACACCGGCGTATGTCTCAGCGGAACTGGTGCGTCCATTGACACCGATTGCCGGTGGACTATTGGACATGATTCCCTATGCGTCGACTGCCACCATTGCGATGGCGTTTCCACGGACGCTGACGAGTGCCATTGAAGGATTCGGATTTATCATTCCGCGAACAGAGCAGCGTGATTTGATTGCCGCAACCTGGACGTCGCTGAAGTGGCCGCATCGCGCTCCGGCGGATCAGCTGTTGGCGCGATGCTATGTCGGTGGCGTAGGCCGGGAAGACATTCTTCAGTTGGATGACGAGACGCTAGTGGCCAAAGTCAGAGAGGAACTCGCTGCGGTATGCGGCATCAGCGTGGAACCAACTTTCACGGAGGTGAATCGATGGTGGAAGGCGATGCCGCAGTACACGATTGGTCACCTGGACCGATTGGCCCAGCTCGATGCCGCCGTGAGTCGCTATCCCGGGTTGATCCTCACAGGGGCCGGCTATCGTGGTGTCGGGATTCCTGACTGTATCCGTGATGGGGCGTTAGCGGCTGAACGCGTTGTGCAGGATCTTGTAGGTGGCAAGAGTCTTTCTGGGCGATCCGCTATCCGTGAGGGTTCATGAGGAGCGGGAGGGAGCAACAGCCTCTTTGCAGTCGATCGAGGGCCTTTATGGGAGGATAATGGCCTGCTCAGGATACCCAAGTCCCTTCAGTGTTGTTTCCAGAGCATCGACCATCGGAGGGGGGCCGCAGAGGAAGATACAGGTGGCGGCATCGGCAGCAGGAAGGTGGTGTCGCAGAATTTCTGGTGTAACTCGTCCTATGCTGCCGGACCATTCAGGAGGGGGCTGTTCCAAGACATGATGGCAATGAAAGTTGGGATGTTCTTGGACGTTTCGTTCCCACTCGTGTCGGAAGATGATGTCCGCCTCTGTTTTATTGGCAACGATCAGAAATAGCTCCGCATCGATTTCCTTGGTCAGAATCCAACGAATGATGGAGATCATCGGCGTAATGCCGGTGCCGCCGGCGACGAATCCTATGCGTGTGGCCATGCCATCCACCCAATGACCGCCGGTGTTCGGCCCGCTCATCAGCACCGTCTCGCCGATCTGCTGATCATGGAGGTACTTCGAGACTGAACCAGCCTCATAGCGCTTGACCGTCAGGTCGAAGAATCCCGTCGTACCGGGCAGCGACGATGGCGTATAGGCCCGTTTAACTTGCTTGCCGTTGATCGTCGCATGGACGTACAGAAAGTCACCGGGTAGCATGTCCAGCGTGGCGTTGGCTGGCAGCTCGAAACGGAAGGTCTTTGTATCGTGGGTATCGGTCTCGATGTAGGTCAGCTTGTACGGGCTAGGTGTTTTCGATTTGAGGCGGGTGATGGCATTCATAGTGCCGCGCATCATATCGAGGTCAGATGGAGCGGTGCAACTGAACTCTTTCCGAGATTCCCCTCCATGTCTCTTGAATCTATGTTGCAGCTCCCCCATACTTTCGCCTCATGACATCTTTCTTATCGAGTCATCCTAAGCCGCTCCAGGATCTTGAGACCGACGTTGCCTTGCGCGCGATTCTCGAAGGTACCGCCACGGAAACTGGCCAGCGGTTCTTCGAGGCTCTGGTCCAGAACCTCGCCAAGGCTCTCGGGACACACGGTGCGTGGGTGACGGAGTATCTTCCCGAAACACGTCGTCTGCGGGCGCTCGCCTTCTGGCTGGACGGTCAGTGGATCCTGGACTATGAAATGGATATTGCCGGAACCCCCTGTGAGCGTGTGATTGATACAGCCAAACTGGTGCACTTTCCCGATCGCATTCTGGATATTTTCCCTCACAGGGAAGAATTGAGGGCTGCGGGAGCGGCCAGCTATATGGGCGTCCCGTTACAAGACACGGACGGGGAGATTCTCGGCCATATGGCGGTGATCGACCGGCGGCCGATTCCCGAGGAGCCACGCATCCACGCGGTGTTTCAGATCTTCGCCGCGCGCGCGGCAGCGGAACTGCAACGGATGCGAGCGGAAGCCGAGGTCCGAGAGCGGGAAGAAAAAGTCGGTCGACTCCTGAGCAGCGCCATGGACGCGATCGTTGAGCTGGATCACCGGCTCCATATCACACGCGTGAATCCAGCAACCGAGAAGACCTTTCAATGCCCTGCAGAGAAGATGATCGGTCAGGACTTTCGATGTTTCGTGCGCTCTGAGGATGCTGATCGGCTGATCGCGCTGACAGACGAATTGGACAGGCGTCCCGAGGGGCAGCGATCACTGTGGATTCCCGGAGTGCTCACTGCCTGTTGCCCGGGAGGCCAATCGTTTCCTGCTGAGGCGACCCTGTCCCGCTTTGATCTGCATCGCCAAAAATTCACGACTCTTATTCTTCGCAATATCCATGATCGAATAAAAGCGGAAGAAAAGATCCAGTCGCTCACGGCCGAAGCGGAACTCCTACGAGCGGAATTGCAGTCGCTTCATCAGGACGATGCCTTGCTCGGTGGGAGTCCGGCATTTCGACGGGTGCTTCAGGATATTGCACAAGTAGCCAAGACCGGTGCGACCGTGCTCATCACGGGAGAAACTGGAACCGGCAAAGAGCTGGTGGCTCGCGCCATCCATATGGCCAGTACACGACGGGAGCGTCCATTGGTGACTGTGAACTGCGCCGCAATGCCCGCGACACTCATCGAAAGCGAGCTGTTCGGCCACGAACAGGGTGCCTTTACCGGGGCCACCAAGATGCGTGAAGGGAGGTTTTCTCTCGCTGACAAGGGCACGATCTTTCTTGATGAAATTGGGGAATTACCGCTTGACTTGCAGGCGAAGTTGCTGCGGGTGCTCCAAGAAGGAGAATTCGATCCGGTTGGCAGTTCGAGGACCAGGAAAGTCGATGTTCGGGTGCTTGCCGCAACCAATCGTGATCTCACCGCCGCGGTCAAGCAGGGCACATTCCGCGATGACCTTTACTACCGGTTGAATGTGTTTCCGATCCGGCTGCCGTCGCTGCGTGAACGAGGCGACGATGTGATGCAGCTTGCTTCTGTCTTTGCTCAACGGTTCGCCGCAAAGATGGGACGGACGCTTGCGCCGCTGATTGCCGACGCTGCTCGTCGGCTTCAAGCCTATCATTGGCCGGGGAACGTACGAGAGCTTCAAAACGTGATCGAGCGTGCCGTGATTACAGCAGAGGCCGGCCGGCTCAACCTCGATCGAGCCTTGCCGGAGACGCCTTCAATTCACCAGGTTCCAGTCGAGGGAACCGCGCTTCTTCGCGATGCCATTCTTTCGGCAAAGGAACTCGAGGAACTGGAACGGAGCAATATCTTGAGAGCCCTTGAGACCGCCAAGTGGAAAGTATCCGGTCCGAAGGGTGCGGCGTCACTACTCGGACTCAATGCCTCCACCCTTTCGTCTCGCATAAAGACGTTGAAGATTCAGAAACCCGGCTGAACCCACATCAAAGTCGTCACTTCGCTTCAATCTACTTCCTCAATTGTTCATCGTGAGAGCTTACGAAATTTCGCAAACCCTCTCGTGAGATTTCGCGAGTTTCTCAGATCTCGCATGTAGCTCGTTTTCTCGTTTGGTTCCAACCTGCCGACATTCCGTCAATTTGGCCGTGTTACGATCCTGGCCTCAATGCTGCAGTACAAGAAGAGCCTTGATCGTCCCCTCGCCTGGAACAACGGGTGCTATGCGGATCACAATACCCGATATGGTAAACGTCATTACGAATTCATTGTGTGCTTATTTATTAGGAGGAGCTATGACAAAAGACCGAATGACTCAGCTTCGTGATTTCGCTACTCGATACACAGCCGCTTGGTGCAGCCAGGATGCGGCCAACGTCCCCAAATTCTTTGCTCCGAGTGGTTCACTTACAATTAATGGTGGCATCTCATCGGTGGGGCGAAGCGCGATTACTCAAGCCGCGCAGGAGTTCATGACCACCTTCCCTGATCTTAAGGTTTATATGGATGACCTGGTCGAGAAACAGGGAAAGATACTCTATCATTGGACCCTCGAAGGCACGCACGGTGAAACAGGTAAGCGCGTGCGCATCAGTGGATTCGAATCGTGGTGTATCGGGGATGACGGCTTGATCGCCGAATCACTCGGGAACTTTGACGCGGCTGATCTTGAACGTCAAATCAAGGGAGCAAGTAGCTAGGGCTAATCACACATGGGAGATTCGACATCATGAAGCTTACACAGATTCGCAACGCAACGCTAAAAGTGGAATACGCAGGAAAAAAGTTCCTCATTGACCCTATGCTGTCAAAGAAAGGAGCCTTTCCAGGGTTTCCCGGCACCATTAATAGCCACATTGCGAATCCCACCGTAGACCTTCCCTTACCTCTGAGCGAGATTCTCGATGTCGATGCTGTTATCGTCACCCATACCCATCAGGACCACTGGGATGATGCGGCTAAAGAGGCCATTCCTAAGGACATGCCTATCTTCACGCAGAATGCGAGAGACCAGTGGGATATCCAAATGTCATGGTTCCGCAACACGTGGGTGCTAGAGGAGCGCAATGATTTTGGCGGCATCACGTTAAATAAAACCCCTGGACAGCATGGCCGTGGTGAGATTCTAGAAGGACTCATGGGAGATATCCTGGGCAATGTTTGCGGAATCGTCTTCACCCATCCACGTGAGAAAACGCTCTACATTGCTGGCGACACGGTTTGGTATCAGGGTGTGGAGCAGAACCTGAAGCAGTACAAGCCTGATGTTATGGTCCTCAACAGTGGCGATGCCAAAGTGCTTCCCAATGAATCCATCATCATGGGGAAAGAAGATATCTATGAAGCCTATAAGGCTGCTCCCTTAGCCACCATTATCGCGAGCCACATGGGGGCAGTAAACCATGCCTCGCTCTCACGCGAAGACCTGCGAGCGTTTATTGTTGACCATCGAATGAATTCGCGGGTGCTGGTTCCTGAGGACGGTGAGTCTTACACTTTTTGAAGGTCACTCAATGAATACTCCACTTGAACACGACTATGCTCCTGGTTGTGACTTGTATGACCGATTCCTCGGGTCGGCCCTGTTTGAACCCTATGCTATCGATCTCGCAAGCCGGGTAGCTGATCTTACAGAAGGCTCCGTCCTGGAGATGGCCTGTGGGACCGGCATTCTCACCCAACAGTTGCGGACTCGCTTGAAACCGTTTGTGGCCCTGACGGCAACTGATATCAACCCCAGTATGTTGAACTATGCGCAGAAAAAACTGAAACAGCTGAAGAGGATCGACTGGAGACAGGCCGACATCGCAAATCTGACCTTTTCCGACGCATCATTCGACGTCGTACTCTGCCAATTTGGGCTCATGTTTGTGCCGGACAGGAATCGCGCGTTTCAGGAAATGCGCCGAGTCTTGGTCAATGGAGGGATGCTTGCCGTGAGTGTGTGGGATCGCATGGAGACCAATCCCTGGGCTGCCGCCGTCCACGAAACCGTTGTGAATGTATTTCCAGATAATCCTCCGCAGTTTTTCAATGCGCCGTTTAATCTTGCAGATGTCGATCTCTTGCAGAGCTTGCTGAGTGCGAATGGATTCGATACGATTACCATTCAGAGCGTCGCTATGGAATGTCACAGCAGTTCTGCAAGGTCCTTAGCAATAGGTATGATTCAGGGCTCACCGATGGTCACGGAGGTTAACGATCGCGGTGGCTCCGCGGAACTGATCGTGGATGCAGTGGCGAATGCTTTTGCTCGCCTCGGTGGAGACAGTCCGTTTCGGACAACGATGCAGGCGATTGTGGTGACGGCACGGGCAAAAGAAAGATACGGTGGGTAAATTCGAACGCTCGGAAGCAGATAAAGGAGGACCTATGTACCTAGGAATATCTCGTCAACAGATAGCTTGCGCCGTGCTGACACTTTTGCTTGTGCCTACAGCGGGGTATGCGATGTCAGGCATGGAGATGCCTCATGGCGGACACGGGAAATCAACGTCCTCTCTATCGAAGAGCCTAGGCGACCCCCTCAACACCTCAGAATCCGAAATCGAGATTACGTATAGTGCTGACGGAAATACCGCCATCTTCGCCTCCGGCCGCCAAGGGAGCGTCCCGTCACCCGGTGTTCCCTATCACTTCGATATCTGGATGGCCCACAAGGTGAAGGGAGAGTGGCAAGCCCCGTTTCATTTGGGACCAGGCATTGATCCTGCCGTGGGACCGAATATCAATACTTCCGCTTGGGAACTGGAGCCAGGCCTCTCCGATGATGGGAATGCAATCTATTTCACCAGGTACGAGCCGGGCAATCTCTCCACCGGCGACCTCTATGTCACACAGAAAGTCAATGGCGTCTGGCAACCGGC
Organism: Nitrospirota bacterium; assembly: GCA_963850405.1. Taxonomy (GTDB): domain Bacteria; phylum Nitrospirota; class Nitrospiria; order Nitrospirales; family Nitrospiraceae; genus Nitrospira_D. The sequence continues at coordinate 303,106 of CAWKLH010000026.1, read as the reverse complement.
CAGAAATTGGAACGAGGTTCCGGAGCTTCCCCACATCAATACACCGACCGGTGAAGAACATTGTCCAATCATTGCGTCCGACAGTCTGATCTATTTCAACTACCAGCAGCCCGGAGTGACACAAGACAGCGACGTCTGGAAAGTTGAAAAGAAAGACGGTGTGTGGCAGAAGCCTGAGAGTCTAGGACCACGCCTCAATTCGCCCTATCGGGACCATATGCACTGGACCGGCCTATCGAAGGACGGGAAGAGTCTCATCATCACCAGTACGCGCCCGGACATGGGCTCTCGCGGCGGACATGATATGTGGATTTCCTACCAGAATCCCAAGGGCGAATGGCAAGAGCCATTGAACCTCGGGGATACGATCAACACAGCCGGCGAAGATATGTGTTGGACCTTTACCCCGGACGGTAAGACGTTCACGGGTAGTTGGGGCCCTCGTGATTCGTATAATCACGACCTCATGTGGGTAAAGAAAGATGATGTTCCGCTATTGAAAAACTTTGAGCCGATCGGGCCCCCTCCGAACCTGCTCACCACCAGCAAAAAGAAATTCAACGATAAAAAATAATTGGCGGCTTCGTACCCAGAATGGGAGTTTTCTCATCCATTTCTCGCCCAATGAATGACAAAACCTTTCAAGCCAGATTCGAGCGTCCCCAGCTACTCATCAATCGTAGGAGGAAATTATGGTGCAAGAATGAATGAGACAGCTTCGATGCTGCTGACCTTGAACGTCAAATCGAGCATGGAGTAGATCGCAAGTGACTCACTGGGGTTGGCGATCTGTTTCCCGGCGAGGTGAATGATGTGGTCTACGACCATGGGGTGGCCAGATTGCTTCAGTTCTGCTGCTTGAGGTGTTTTGCCTGTTCGGCTGCTTTCAGACTAGGATCGGCATTATAGTTTCTGCTTAGTTTCGCGAGAACCGGCTGAGCTGCTGTAATCTTGTGTTCAACAGCCCTGGTCAGCCACCTGCGAGCCTCATCCGTACTTCTTGTGACTCCGCGTCCATAGGCGTACATCACTCCGAGGACATACATCGCTTGTCCATTGCCGGTCTCAGCCAGGCGGTGGAGACCGGGAGAAGCTTTCTTGTACCAACTGACTGACTCTGGGGTCTGTCGCCCGCCATGCTGTGCATAATAGCGTCCGAGGCGATACTGGGCAAACGCATCGCCCTGTTCCGCCAGGCGAGCGTCGATGTCTAGATCTTGAGCAGGTTTTGAGGTCGACAGGCTTGATGCCGACTTTTCATTACCTGAAGATGCAATGTTGTGGTCAATGGGACGGTTGACTAGCTCGGAGGACTTGGGCTTTGAGTCTTGGCTGTGATTGTGTTGTGTCGCGAGCCGATCGGCCACGCGAACGTCGCTATCCTGATTTTGAGCTGGTTTGGAGGCCGGCATGTGCCGTTATGTTTTCGTTACTTGGAGATACATGCTGTGGTCAGTCTGGGCGGTCGGCCGGCTCAGAGAGACTTAGGCTGTTGAGTCTTGGCTGGGTTGCTGTGGGGCGTGTGCTGATCTGGATCAAGGGGAGAGGAAGGTGGAGGATTCTGGGATTCGCCCAGGCCTTCAGCCTGTGAGACGGGCGTAAGGCTGAACGCGTTCTGATTTGGTAGCGGCTCCGTGACTGATTGCGGTTGGCCACATTTTTCAGCAAGGCCATTTGAGCCTTCCTGTCCGACGCCTGGTTGACAGTTCGCTTGATCGTTGGAGACGGGTGGCCATACGCCTAGTGTCGACGCACCCCAGACGAGCGCGATGATGAACAACGCACAAAGGAGCAGTCGGCGCCTCAAGATCGTTCGATCGCTGGGTGGTACTAGGACGAGTCCAGGATAGCCTTTCTTGGCCATGCCTTCTCCCGAGGGAATCCTTGGTCGGAGTATATTCAGTGTGTCAGAACGCTGTCTCGTGCTCTGGTCTCCACCACTGCCGTCGTAGCGGGGGAGCCGCAAAGACCTGGTTGCTGCGTCAAACCGCCGCAGCCCTGTGCCTTGTATCTAGTACGCTGCCCCTCTATAGATAGCCTCTTGTCCTCCCTAACTTCAAGCTCTTATAGTACGGGCGATAGAAGGTGTCATTGTCACCGAGGAAAGCGAGCGAATCATGCCGTCAACTGACAATCCCTTTGCCATCGTAGAAATCAACGGTCCATTTCGTGAGCCGCGAGAGCAGGTCTTTTCCTACGACTATTCGATTCAACGATCCACCTGGGCGACGCCACATGGCGTGCGCGTGAAGGTCTCCATACCGGATGAACTGGAGGTGCTGAAGCGTCGTCTCGTCGGAATGGCTGTCGGCTCGCCCGGCCAGCAATTGATGATGAGCAACATCCTCTCTAAAACGATTGCGGGCTGGAAGATGCAGGTGGCTGAAGGGGAGGGCATGTTGACGGAACGACGTGACATGCTGCTGGCGCCATTTATCGGGCCACTAGCCCATCTGTTCCCGAAGGTAGAGGCGTTGTTTGCAGCGGATCAATCGGCTATCCGGGAAGAAGTGAGGAGACGCGTCGGGATCTGACGCGTTGAGGGAAAAGGTGCCGGCCGATCCGTCAAAAGATTCTTTTATAGTGTTTCGAATGGACACCTGATTCGTCGGCGAAACCAAGGGATCCCTTGTCCGGGCTGCCGGTATCATTCAAGTCGATACGGTAGTAGCCACGAACTTGCTCCATGGCCACCTCGAATGGAACGGCGTTCGGGTAGAGCGTCCCGGGCGCATGGGCCCCTCGTGTCAGTGTACGGATCGTATCTGCTTCTGCCAGTTGCTTGTCTGAAAAGATGTAGATGTCGGCAATGGCGTGATCACCCAGTTTGTGGCCGGGTGTGGTCGATGGGAGCAGTTCACCCAGGGTGCCCTCCAGACGTGCTTGCTTGAGGCGTTTCAAGAGGGCGACGATCTGACTATCCGTCGCTTGCGGGGGAACGATCAAGCCCAGGGTGTTCATCTCCAAGATAGTCGTCTGGACCTTGAACATGACAGGCGCGGCTTCCGGATCCTCGATGACCGAGACAGTGGGACCCTCGGTCCCAGCGGCTTGTTTGCTCTTCGAACTGGGGACGATCAGGGCCACGAACAACCAGAGTCCCATGAGGATGCCGAATACCACGAGCAGCGGATGAGCGCCGGCACGCTTTCCCTCTTCGTAGGGCCCCTGGTTCTTCGTCATGGGGCGAGCTCTCCTGCGTGCGAGGTGCTGTCCGGCTGTGGCCGTTGTAACCGTCGCTTGGCTTCGTCCCATAGCTCGTCCATTTCAGCGAGCGTCATGTCCGTTAGCGACGTGCCTTTCTCCACTGCTTGCGTTTCCACCAGATGAAAGCGATCGATGAAGCGATTGGTCGACCGGCGAAGCGCCTCTTCAGGATTAACCTTCACGAAGCGGGCGAGGTTGACCAGAGAGAACAGAATATCTCCCAATTCCGCTTCAATATCGGTTTGCCTGCCGGGCTGGTTTGGGCCTGACCCTGACTCTGCCTGAGCCAGCGCCTCCTTCAACTCGCCGACTTCCTCCGCCACTTTTCCGAAGATTTGTTCGAGGCCTGCCGCATTGTGCGGCCAATCAAATCCGACCCGGGCGGCTCTGGCTTGTGTCTGGTAAGCCCTCAGCAAGGCCGGCAGGGTTTTTGGCACGCCGTCCAGTGCGGACTGGGTGCCGCCGACTGCCTCGCGTTCGGCGCGTTTGATGTGTTCCCATTGGTTCAAGACCTGCTCGCTGTTGGTGAGGGTGCCGGTCTGGTCGCTGTTTCCAAAGACGTGGGGATGCCGCCGGACAAGTTTTTCGGCGAGGGTGTCCAGTACATCCTCCACGGTAAAGGTGCCGGCTTCGGCGGCTATCTGGCTGTGGAAAATGACCTGTAACAGCACGTCGCCCAGCTCTTCCCGCAGCTTGGCCTGATCGTCCTGATCGATCGTCTCGAGGACTTCGTACGTTTCTTCGAGGAGGTAGGGTTTTAGTGACTCGTGCGTCTGCTTCCGGTCCCACGGACAACCGTTTTGTGCGCGGAGCGCAGCCATGATCTCAACCACTTTGGTAAATCGCGTCGACATCGGCTGTGGACTGTCCAAACGTCTAGGGAAAGATGAAATTTCTTACCACTCTATACTGAGAGCGGCTGCCGCTTCAATGGCGGCCATCTATACCCCCCTCGCATCCCATTGAAACGTTCACAGTCATGTCGTAAGGTTCACCCACCGAAGTGGGGCGTTATCCGAACAGAATTCGATAGAACCGGTTCTCCTGCGGATCGGCCTAAACATAATTAGCCGGACAAAACATGGTTTTTACTGACTATGCTCTAGACAAGTTCGTCGCCCGAGAGATCTCTACGGCCGCAATCTATGTCGATAGTCTGGCTGGTGAATTGTCCGGGTACGAGGGGTGGCTCAACCAGTTCGTGATGCGCCGCATTTTTCACGCCCATGTCTCAGACGACCGCGCAGCCTTAGCATTCATCATGGTGAGGAAGGCAGTCGCCGCACTGGCAGAATGGGAATTGATGTGCGCGGCGGCGGCTCTCGGTGTGCGACGGCCCTCCGTGTACTTCGAGGCACTTCGGCACTGCGAGAACTGCATCGCTGCGTGCGTGCAGGGTGTCGAGTTTGGTAGAAGGGCTCTCGGTATCGAGCTCTTCTCCAAGGGGGACGGCAGCGAATTCCAGCGTCTAAACGCGATCTACAACCGAGGGCGCCACTTTCATCCCGGCGAGCTGCCATCAGGCGATCTGTACGCGGTGTGGTTTAGCGGCGATTCCGTTCGCACTCACGAGTATGTGCTGAAGCTAGGCGAACTGCGAAAGATTGTGGAGATGTTAGGCCGAATTGCGAAGAGTACAGTCGAGGGGCCGAGCCACGCAGGCTAACCACTGCTTGCTGCCGACGACGTCGGCACAATCATGAAGTGCCGCGGCAGAAGTGGCATGTGTTATACCGACTCATCAGCGCCGCGGGATCTCGGCGATGAGTCGTACCCTTCGAGCACCAGAATCCAGAACGCCACCGCGAACTCGCATTGTCGAAGCCTCGGTTTGAGACTGCTGTCGCGCGGAGGGGATCTAGACGCAGCTTCGCGAACTCGCGACCAGTTTGCGCACGGGTCTGAGCCCTTGGACGATCGTGCCTCGCGGCCTTGTTGGCTGCGCCCAAGGCAACGGTTCATTTAATATGCACGCCCGGTGCCCAGCGCGGCGTCCCGCTCGCCCGGGCTGGCGTCGCGTCGTTCGGCCCGCGCTCGCAACTCAGCTGGACGGATCCCGTTCGCAAGCGGGTGGGAACCTGACGGATGGTGCTGCCGAACGTGTTGATCCAGAACGATACTGAGGCGCCCGTCTGGATGCCCTGTTGGCTGCTCAACCCAGATAGTTGCCCTAACGCCGATGCTGACACCGCCGTATTTCTGCCGTGGAGAGGAGCTAAATATGTTGGATAAGCTGCACGCGACGCGCAAGACGGGGGCCGAGCCATTCTCTTTCGGCGATACCCTTCTGGGCTTCACGGTTCTCGATTTCTGGCAATGGTCGAGTTCCGACCTGGTCGGCAATGCGCTGCGCGGGCATGTCGCCGAGTTCCTCCTCGCGCGAGCTCTCGGTGTTGACGGCGGAATCCGGAACGAATGGGACCCGTACGATTTGGCCACGGTATCAGGCCTTCGGATCGAGGTGAAGTCTTCGGCATATTTGCAGTCCTGGGCTCAGCGTGTCGAGTCCTCGATATCGTTCGACGTTCGTGAGACGCTGGCTTGGGACGCCGAAGCCAACGTCTTCTCCCCCGAAAGCGAGCGGCGACGCCAAGCGGACCTATATGTATTTGCTCTGCTAGCGCACCGTGCTAAGGCAACTTTGAACCCCCTCGATGTCTCGCAGTGGGAGTTCTATCTTCTGCGGGCGTCCACGCTGAACGAGCACGTCAAGAAACAGCGTCGAATAACGCTAAAGCGGCTCATTGCGCTGAACGCGGTATGTTGCTCGTACTCAGACCTGGGTCGGCACGTGGCGGACATCGAACGCGAAGCTGTTCAACTCAGGTCCGAGATCTGATAGAAGCCGTCATTGCGACAGCATCGCTCCTCGCAGTGGTTTTCAGCGGCGCGGAGGCTGAAGATTTGGCCGCCATCTCGATCCTTCGCATCGATAGTCGAGCGGAAGTCCGCCGGGACAGTCGCTCGATGGGCAGCTCGCATAGTCCCTGGTGAAGGCCGCTGTTGGGACTGACAAGAAGCTCGCGGCATAACTATGCCATTGCAGTTGACGAGGCCCTCGCTACGCTCGGGGCCTCGCAGCTGAACGCCAGTCGGTTAGGGCACACGCCTTGATGCTTCAAACCTGTCCGGCTATGATCTGGCTCGAATGCGTTTGAAATCATTCTGGCCCGGAAGCCGCCGAAGTATTTGGGGAGATTCGTCCAGCGACATTGATGGTGGAAGTCAGACGTTGGATTGCATCGGAGATGGTGGTCAAGGTGGAGGCAGATGCCATCGTCGGCTGGGCAGGCTAACAATGGCATGCACCCGACCAGCACCAGCGCGGCTTTCACACTCGATCACCTGTGCGGGCGGCGTGTTCATGATTGACAGCTTCGATCAAAAAGGCATGGTTAGCCGTACCCTCGGCCAGCGGAACTGGAGTCAACAGCGCGAAGTTGGAGCGGGCACCGAGGTTCAGAAAACTTACCACCTTAAAGAGCGATGGTATAGACTGACATCGTGATTCTCATACGCTTTCCAAATCCAGAATCAAAGCGTGCCGCACTCGGTCGACTTGCCGGTCGTGTTCGTTTCAAGAGTTGGGCGAGTGGCGAAATGTTGGTCCGAAGGACGCTCTGCCATTTCTCGAGGTGGAAAGAATCGTATGCACCATTGATGGACCGCCCACTTATGAGCAGAATGGTTCGGCGTTTCGAGGTTCTCCTGCCGCTGCGTTTTAATGACAGCACAGCAGTTCCCGACATCTTCGGGACAGTTGTCACAAACCATCCAGCAGGAAGCGTCCCCTCTTTGTCGGCCTCCCCTTGCAACTGTGCCGCAATTTTCCCGGATTCCGCAGTTGAACGGATGTGATTAGGGGGGACCGATCAGAACTCCTCGCAAGATGAGCAAATGACTCGTTCTCATGGAGTGGGGTCATGCCCGCGGAGGCGGGCATCCAGTCGTTCCGGATTTCCTGGATTCCCGCTTGAAACATGCGGGAATGACGAGAGGGAAAGGGATCAACTGCAGAATCCGGGATTATAGAAAGCCTGCGCGGTAACGTCCGTAACTGCGTGAGAAACTCAGTGCACTCATCACGAAGAACCGCACTCCACACCCGGAGACGCCTGGCGTGGGGCAACAGATCCGCACCGACTAAGAACACCGGATCGGCAGCGGCTTGCGACCGAATAGACCCTATGGTAGGGTACTGAAAATATTTGGGAATGTGAGGGGAGAAGGGGAAAATGGCAGAGGAGGAGCAAGGGTTTGTCATTCGTGATCGGCGAGCCAAGGGAGGAGCCGAGGCCGCTCCGGTCGCAGCGTCGCCTTCAAAACCGTCGATCTCCGCGACTTCGTCGACGGAACCAGCGCAAGCCCCTCCGGTCACCTTCTCGTCGTTTGTGATCTCATTGGGCTCGTCGTCGCTCATGCTCATGGGCGAGCAACTAGACCCGAGCCAGGCATCGATACCTGTCAACCTGCCTCAAGCCAAGGAAATCATCGATCTGTTGTCTGTCTTGGAAGACAAGACGAAAGGCAATCTGACCCCTGACGAGCAGACGGTCCTGCGTGACATGCTGTACGCGCTTCGCATGAAGTATGTCACGCTGGCATCACCGAAGTAGTCTCCCATCTTTCGGTCCTATATGCCGCCGGGTCTCTGGACGCTGCGAGTTGTGCGGCAAACTTTGAGACTGTCTTGTAAGTCGGCTATAGTGAGACAGGCTTCTGTTTCCATGCATTAATAGTCTCTAGAGGGGCGAGTGAATGCCAGAGCTCAACCATCCCACGGGTGCATTTAGATCAGCCTCTGGAGGACTTCCGGAGGTTCTGCCCGTGGTGATGGGCGGTCACGTCCGTACAGCTTTGGCCGACCAACCGAAGAAGCCGGAGCGAAAACCACCTCATCTTCGCCCTGTCTGGATCGTGCTGATTCTCTTGATCCCCTGCGTGGCCCTCACGCTGTATTACTCACAAGTTGTTGCGCCGGGCTCCGAAGAGAACGGCTCTTTCCTGCCGACGACGAGCTACGCACTGGTTCTCCTGCTGGTCAATTTAGACCTGATCGGTTTTGTTGTGTTGGTCCTGTTGTTATCCAGGAATCTGATCAAGGCCTATTTCGAACGCCGGCACCGTCTCGTTGGGTCTGGATTTCGCACCAAGCTCATCGCGGCCTTTATCGGGTTCTCGCTGATCCCGACGCTGCTCCTGGCAATCGTCGCAAGTGGGCTGGTCAACAAGGCGGTCGATGTCTGGTTCAGCGAGCATATCGAAAAGGTGATGAAAGATTCGTACGAGGTGGCTCGCATGCAGCATGCGGGGCATGTCGCGCTCGCGGTGAACAGCGCACGGGCGATTTCTCAAGAACTGTTTCGCGAAGACCTGTTGACGCCCGTCCAGCGGGATCTCTTGATCGCCGCGATGGCTCGGAAACGCATGGAATACGGCGTTGCCGGGATCGAAGTGTTTTCGAACAAGATGGAGACCCTCACCAAGGCCCTTGATAGTGACATTCCCTCCGGGGTGTTGGATCTGCCGATCAGTCAGCTGGTCTTGCAAGTCATTAACGGGAAGCAAGAGTTTACCTCTGTCCAGGAGGCCCAGACGGGACGGTTAGTGCGCGCCGCCATCCCAGTGGCCTCCGGAAGCCGGCGAGGCGAGTTGGAGGGGGTTGTGGTCGTGGAAACCTACGTCCCTGAATCCCTGTTGACCAAGATGGAGGGGATTGGCCGTCAATACACGGCATACAAGCAGATCAAGGCGATGAAAAACCCGATTAAAGCCGGGGCCTACCTGTTTGTGGCTGTCGTGGCGGTATTGATTCTCTTCAGTGCGACGTGGTTTGGGTTTTATGTGGCGCGCGGTATCACCGTTCCGATTCAACGATTGGCGGAAGCGACCGAAGCCGTCGCCCAGGGCGACCTGTCGGTACAGGTCGATGCCAGGGCAACTGATGAAATCGGGACGCTGATCGAGTCGTTCAATCGGATGACGCAGGATCTGCAGGGGAGCAAGTCGAAGCTTGAGGAAGCCAACCTGACTCTGCGGAACACCAATGTCGAGTTGGATCGCCGCCGTGCCTATATCGAAACGGTCGTCGATACGATCGCCGCTGGCCTGCTCTCGATCGATCGGAGCGGAATGATCACGACCTTCAACCCATCGGCTGAGCGTATTCTTGGGTTGGCTGCAGACCGGTTCAAAGGACGGCTGGCTAATGAGGTGTTCAAGGAGTTCGATCTCGATTCGTTCCAGACCGCCTATGACCGTATGCTGGCCGATGAGCGAGACGATTTGGACTTGGAAGGTCAGTTGGATATCCAAGGGAAGCTGATCACGATTGGGTTGAAAGGTTCCCGCATGCGGGATGAGGCGAACAAGGATTTGGGGTTTGTGTTGGTCTTTGAAGATCTGACGGAGTTGATCAAGGCGCAGAAAGTGGCCGCGTGGCAGGAAGTCGCGAAGCGCGTCGCCCATGAAATCAAGAATCCACTGACTCCGATTCAACTATCGGCGCAGCGATTACGCAAGAAGTTCTTCGAGAAGTCCCCCGACCTGGATCGCGTGTTCGACGACGCCACGAATGTCATCATCAACGAAGTTGGGAGTCTGAAACAGATGCTGGACGAATTTTCAAAATTCGCTCGGCTGCCTGTTCCGCAAATGACGCGGCAATCCCTGCACGACGTGGTACGGGAAGTGATCACTCTCTATCGTGAGGCGCAGAAGGATATTGAGCTTATTGTGGAACTGGATGAGGATCTGCCGGCCATCAATTTCGACCGGGAACAACTGAGACGTGTGTTCGTCAATCTCTTCGACAACGCGGTTCAAGCGATGAATCAAAAAGGGCGGCTGTGGGTCGGGACGAAATATGATACGAAACGCCGCCGCGCGGTCGTCGCCGTGGCGGATGAGGGGCCTGGTATCACGCCAGAGGATCAGGAACGGTTGTTTGTCCCGTATTTCACCAGGAAGAAGACCGGAACCGGGTTGGGGCTGGCGATCGTCCGCCGGATTATCACGGACCATGATGGACAGATCCAAGTTGGGAACCATCACCCGAAGGGCGCCGTATTTACATTCGATTTGCCGGTGTAGGGTAGACCGGTGAGACGTACGCGGTAAGGAGAGGGGGAGTATGTCGGCATCGATTCTAGTGGTGGACGACGAAGAGGCGATTCGCACGTCCCTGCGAAGCATCCTCGAAGATGAAGGGTATGAGGTGTCAGTAGCCGCCAATGGGGTCGAGGCGTTGAAAATCTATGGGACGGATCCGCCGGATCTCATGATTCTGGACATCTGGATGCCGGAAATGGACGGACTGGAGACGTTACGTCGTGTCAAAGAATTTGTACCTGCGACTCAGGTCATGATGATTTCCGGGCATGGGTCCATCGAAACGGCCGTGAAAGCCATCAAGCTGGGTGCGTACGACTACATCGAGAAGCCGTTGTCGCTGGAGAATGTCACGTTCCGTGTCAAACAAGCGTTGGAGCAGTTTCGATTGGCGCAAGAGAACCGGTCATTGCGGACTAAGGTTCAGCAAAAGTTCGAGTTGGTCGGACAGTCTCCGGCCATGCAGCGGCTACGGGAGCTTATCGAAACGGCAGGGCCCACGAACAGTCGGGTATTGATCGGAGGCGAGAACGGAACAGGGAAGGAGTTGGTCGCTCGAGCCATTCATAGGCACAGCACCCGATCGGACCATCCGTTCGTGGCCGTCAACTGTGCCGCCATCCCTGAGACATTGATTGAGAGCGAATTGTTCGGTCACGAAAAAGGTTCCTTCACCGGAGCCACATCCATGAAGCGTGGTCAGTTCGAGCAGGCCGATGGGGGTACGTTGTTTCTGGACGAAATCGGCGACATGAGCCTCAGTACGCAGGCGAAAGTGTTGCGGGCGTTACAGGAACAGCAGTTCACGCGAGTCGGCGGGACCAAATTGATGAAGGTTGATGTGCGGGTGCTGGCGGCTTCCAATAAGGAATTGGAAAAAGAAATCGGCAAGGGACACTTTCGGGAGGATTTGTACTACCGTCTCAATGTGGTGCCGATTGTCGTGCCTCCACTGCGGGAGCGGCGAGAAGATATCCCGGCTCTTGTGCGGCATTTCATGAAGACGCATGTCGAGGAGCAAGGGTTGCGAATAAAGGAAGTCTCGCCTGAGGCGATGGCCGTATTTCAGCAATACGAATGGCCCGGGAACATCCGGGAGCTGAGGAATTTGATTGAGCGGCTCATGATCATGGTGCCGGGGTTTATGATCGAAGCCTCTCAGGCTACCTTGTCGCTACAGGGACGAACCGTCGGGGTGGTGCCGGTGGGCAATCACGCGGCCAATCCACTTCTCAGTAAATCTTATGACTCTCTGCGAGACGCTCGGAATGCGTTCGAGAAGGAATACATCAGCCGTAAACTTCGGGAACACCATTGGAATATTTCACGGACCGCGGACGATCTCAAGATCGAGCGAAGTCATCTTCACCGGAAGATTAAATTGCTCGATGTGGAGATGCGTCCGGAAAGCTGAGGATTGCAGCGCCAGGATCAGCGCCCGGCGCACGCGGAGCAGACGAGATCGTGAAACTTCGTCAGGGGGTGGCTCTGTACATACTCGTCGAGCGCGGAGTCAGACATATGCGCGGGATTGGATTTCTTGCATGATGGGCAGACCGGGATCAATTGCTGTAATGTCGCCATGTCGCGCAGTGTACGATCGAGTTCGCTGATGACTTTTGTCAGTTCCTGTTCCCAGTGATTTCGTTCCTCTGTTTCCTGTTTGAGTTTGAGCGTAGCCTTGACTCTCGCCAGGAGTTCCACCCGTTCCACTGGTTTTCTGATATAGTCTGTCGCTCCGGCGTCGAAGGCGGTTTGTAAGAAGTCCCTTTGGTCCCGCGCCGTCACGATGATGATCGGAATCCCCGCAAACGCATCAATGGCTTTGATGCGCCGACAGGCCTCGACTCCGTCTATGTCCGGCATCTTGATGTCCATCAAAATGAGATCCGTCTTGACGCCATTTGCGCCTTCATGATCGAGGTCCAAGTGCATGAAGACATCACGAGCAGAGGAAATTGTGATCAAATCCCGATACCCCGCGGTCTTCAAGATGTGATGGAGCAACAGACGTTCATCGGGAGAGTCGTCAACTATTAAAATCGCCACCAGCCCCTCCTCGGTGGTTCGTTGGCCTGAAGCCCGTCCAGAGATGGAATAAGGCCAGTATAGGGCAGTTCCCTGGAGCGGCAAGGAAAAAGCGGAAGACTGGGAGCAGCGGAGTGCGTGTGAGACGATTTTGATGGGTGCGTTGACCTCCCCAGGACCCTCCGTTAAGATGCGCCCCCGAGGTGATGTGATTTTGAATTCTACCCCAACCTTGACCGTAATCTTTGTGGACATTGATTCATGACGACCTATCGTGATGCCGGTGTGGATATCGATGCAGGCGATGAGTTTGTCGATCGCATCAAGCCGTTTGTTCGATCGACGTTTCGCCCTGAAGTTCTGACCGACCTTGGGGGCTTTGGGGGGCTCTTTGGCTTTCAAGCGGGTAAATATAAGGAGCCGGTGCTCGTATCCGGAACCGACGGGGTTGGGACCAAACTGAAGATCGCGTTCATGATGGACAAACACGATACCGTCGGGATCGATCTGGTGGCGATGTGTGTCAATGACATCGCGGTGAGCGGGGCGGAGCCGCTATTTTTCCTCGATTATTTTGCCACCGGGAAGTTGTCCGTCTCGAAGGCTCAGGAAGTGGTTGCCGGTATCGCCGAAGGCTGCCGCCAGGCCGGGTGTGCGCTGATCGGGGGTGAAACCGCCGAAATGCCGTCATTCTATCCTGATGGGGAGTACGATCTGGCCGGTTTTGCTGTTGGCGCCGTCGATCGCCCAAAGATGATCGATGGTCGGCACATTGTGCCCGGGGATGCCGTCATCGGATTGGCTTCATCGGGACTTCATAGCAACGGCTACTCACTGGCCCGGCGGGTGCTGTTTGAGCAAGCCAAGTTGACGGTTGCCAGCCGTCTTGCTGAGCTTGAGGGGTCCATTGGCGAGGTGCTCCTGACACCCACCAGAATTTATGCGAAGCAGATTTTAGCGCTCGTCGAGGAGTTTCCGATCAAAGGCATCGCCCACATTACCGGAGGGGGCATTACGGAGAATTTGCCACGCGTGTTTCCGAAAGGCGTGCGGGCGAAGATCGCTCGGACGGCCTGGTCGGCACCGCCGATCTTTGGGGTGATGAGCCGTTTGGGACAGGTCGATCGTGAGGAGATGTATCGGGTGTTCAACATGGGCATTGGGTTGATTCTCGTGGTCCCGCCTGATTCCGTGTCCGGAGTGCTGGCTCGCGCCGCGGCTCTGGGAGACCGAGGCTGGCAGATCGGCGAAATCGTTTCCTCCACCGGAGAGGAGCCGGAGGTTGAGTATGCCGATTAGCCGAGCGACTCCGTTGCGGGTGGCGGTATTGGCATCCGGTCGAGGCTCAAATCTACAGTCCATCATCGATGCGATCGAAGCAGGGCAGATGCAAGCTCAGATTGTGGCCGTCATCAGCAATAAGAAGGACGCGGTTGCATTGGAGCGGGCGCAGAAGCACGGGCTCAAAGATCTGTTCGTTGATCCTAAACCCTTTACTGGCCGTCCTGACAGTCGTGAAGCCTACGACCGATCATTACTGGAAGTACTTCAACAGCATAATGTCGAACTCGTCTTGCTCGCAGGTTACATGAAAATCGTCACGGCAGTGCTGGTCAATGCCTACGCCAACCGCATGATGAATATCCATCCCTCCCTGCTGCCGTCATTTCCTGGATTGGACGTGCAGAAGAAGGCCGTCGATTGGGGCTGCAAATTAGCGGGCTGTACTGTGCATTTCGTCACGGAAGGCGTGGATGAAGGCCCAATCATTATTCAAGCAGCTGTGCCGATCCTCGACGGCGACACGCCCGACACACTCGCCGCCAGAATCCTTGTGCAAGAACACAAAATCTATCCTCGCGCCGTGCAGCTCTTTGCCGAAGGCCGATTGCGAGTCGACGGGCGACGAGTCTTCATCGATGACGCCAAGCCGGACGGAGAGGCGATCATCAGTCCCACATAACGGGCCTCACAGTACCGTTATCCTTCATGGCGTAGGTAACTTATGAGTGCCTGCACTGTGAGTGGCGCATTACCTTCGGATCTGTTGTTCACCAGCACATAGGCCTGGCGATTCTCTCCCACAGCCTGCTTGATGAGAGTCACGGTTTCTTTGCGCATCTGAGGCAACACTTCTACGATCTTGTTGTAGGGGGTCGCTCGTTTCTTGGCTGCTTCGTAGCTCATGTTGAGTGGCGTGAGTAGGCGGATCACGGTGAACGGCGAGGTGAAATGTTCTTCCATGTTTTTGTGCTGTTGCAGCAACGGCGGCATGTAGGACCAGTGGTTGTAGACGTGTGCCACACCATGGCTCTCTAAAACCTTCCGATAGTTCTCCTCAAGCAAACCTGCATTACGGATCTCGACCGCATACCGGAAATCATTCGGCAGCTGGCCGAAGAACCGATCGAGCCGTGAGCAGAACTCCTCGCTGGTCAGGCCGTGCCTCTGAAACTCAAAAATGAACGGCCCCATGTGCGGCTCGAATTTGGTTTCACGGTATGGCGCCAGAACCAGATCATTGAACAGTTTTGCGTCGAGAAAGCGAGGATTCGGTTGTCCGGCCTTGGGATCGTAGCGAACGTGATTCGCAAAACGTGGAATGGTAATTTCTTCCCAGACCTTGAAACACATCTCGAAGTCTTCTGGAATCTGCGTGAGATAGTGGTCAAGCTGGTTCGTCGTGGGTGGGCGGTAGAAGGTGGAATCATTGCCGACGGTGCGAAAGAGCGGTTCGCCGTTGTAGCGGTATTGGCAATACTCGCCTAAGCATTCACGTGCAAAGGTTGTCTTGGCGTACGGCCGCTGATAAATCTGTCCTTGCCAGCCTTCATAGGCCCACGTTGAAGTGCCGAAGCGAATCAGAGGAGAGAGGGACATGGGACCTGTATGGTTCAGCTAGTGGGAGCAGGAATAGAGTCAACCAAGGTGTGTTGTAAGGAGAATGACCATAACAGGAATTTATCCGCCGACAAAGAATACGCTAGAGCGCCGATTAGCCGATGGCACGCACTCAACTTGAGGATGACTGAAGGTGTTTATCTGGTGGCGCAATGATACAGAGGCCTCATCTGATGAGCCGCCGGTACAAGCGAACTTTGTTTGGCCCGCCCGCCGCAGTTCTAGAGAAGGTTGGTGGAGGGCAGGGGAGTTGAACCCCCGACCCCTACGTTGCGAACGTAGTGCTCTCCCAACTGAGCTAGCCCCCCACCCATGGGATATCGGGAACACGACCTGTAAATACCGCAGAGTTTGCTGCATAAAAGCATGCAGTCCTATTGCTGCGGTCGAAGAACGGGGAGGAATGTAGGGTCGCGTTCCACGTGGCTTATTATACACAACCTGTTCCAGAGTCTCCACCAGTACTTGATCATGCAGGAATGCAGGGTGACCATCTTCAGATAAGACATTTCCAAACTCTCAACTTGATGTCTCAGTCGGTAATCGCACTATCCGTGGTCGTGTGATGGTGTATAGCGATGGTGATGCCTCTTGCCAAATTGGTCAGAATGGTACCCCTCGAAGCAAGGTAGGCTAGGGTTGTGTTTTGTCTTGATGGAAATGTACCGCTTCTGATTTCTTGGGGTATCGCTATACTTGGATCGGACTATCAAGACACAGTTGATACCTTCGATCGACTATGTGCTGCAGCGATCACCACCTCTAGAATATCCGGTTTTAGTTTGAGGATGAGGAACCTTTCGAATGACTGCCAATGTGGGAATCGTTGTCCGAAGCCATTGAGGGTCGGATGAACAAGGTCGCGTGTTCTATCCTCTAGCGGTAGACAACTGTCACGCGTTTGAGAAAGTCTTCCAACTGTACAATATGTTGTTCAATTGTTGAGTGGTCCTCAAGTTGTGCTGCGCGTTCCATCGCCGCTCCGATTTCAGAAATTCGATCAAACCCAAATCCACCTCCATCGCCTTTCATACGATGGCCCAGAGTTTGAACGGTCCTGAGGTCTTGCTTGCTCAGCGCGTTTCGAAGTGTCTGGACGTCCCTTTTCCGGTTATCTAGGAAGATTGGGACAATATCTTCAAGGTCTCGACTAATCTCTACAGTGAGTTGGTCTGTTGGTTCGGGTTGTGAGGCGTGCATCGCTAGACGACGTGCTCCTTGTACGCTCGAAGCACTTCCAGTAATGTGGATTTCTTTACGGGCTTAGTGAGATGTGTGTTGCAGCCTGCTTCAAAGATGCGGGCCCCTTCTTCCTTGAGGGCCAATGCAGTGAGGGCGACAATTGGTGTGGGTGAAAGATCATGATCCCGTTCCCACGAGCGGATTGCCCTTGTCGCGGCATAGCCGTCCATGACGGGCATTTGCACGTCCATCAGGACGACATCGTAGTGAACGGACTTGAATTTGTCCAACGCGATGGCGCCATGTTCTGCCACGTCAAGGAAGTAGTCGGTCGGCGACAGATATGCGCGTACGAGCAATTGATTGTCAGGGGAATCTTCAACTAACAATATGCGTAAGGGCCGTGTCGAAGCAGTCGACGGTGGCGTTGTGACTACCACACTCGTCGGTGGTGTTCCTTTTGTCCGGCCGATGGCGATCTCGATAGTTTGTGCAAGATCGGACCGTCGGATGGGTTTAATCAGATACCCACCAAGACCGAGGTCGTACGTCCGTGCGATATCGTCTGCCCAATGATCAGAAGTCAGCATGATGACGGTTGGGCGACTCCCTTTTGGCAGGGATTTCAACTGCTCTACAACATGAAAGCCGCTCATCTCAGGCATGCGGCAGTCGAGGAGCACGAGCTCGTACGCCTGTTCTCGTTCGGATGCCTGGCGCAGTTCTTCCAATGCAGTCATCCCGTCGCTCGCCTCCGTCACCTGAGCCCCCCAGGCACTCAGTAGTTCACGGAGGATGAGGCGGTTGGTGGGATGATCGTCCACGACCAGAACTCTGATTCCTTCAAGGTTGATCGGCGTTGAGGATTGCTGATGGAGAGATTCCGTCTGAGTCTGAAGCAAGAGGGAGCAGTGGAAGGTGCTCCCCGTTCCCACAATACTTTCGGCCCAGATCCATCCATTCATATGTTCGGCAAGGCGTTTGGTGATCGCGAGGCCGAGTCCGGTCCCTCCGTACTGCCTGGTTGTTGACGCATGTGCCTGCGTAAAATTGTCGAAGATCGAGACGAGTTTGTCGGACGGGATCCCGATTCCGGTGTCGGTTATAGAAAACCGAACAGCACCGGCGATATTTCTATCAGAATCGTTTGTAACACGAACGATAACAGAACCTTTCTCTGTGAATTTGATGGCATTGCCAATGAGATTGATCAATATCTGCGTTAGCCGCGTTGGGTCACCGACTAACTGACACGGCACGTTCCGATCCACATGGCAGGCAAGCTCTAGCTCCTTCTCGTTGGCTCGCATCGCCAGTATATCGATGGCCTTATCGATAACTTCATTCAGGTCGAATGCGATGGATTCCAACTCCAAACGACCGGCTTCGACTTTCGAGAGGTCCAAAATATCATTGATCAGATTCAAGAGTGTGCCACCCGCACGTCGGAAGATCCGTAGATACTTTCGTTGGTCTGGTGTAAGCGGAGTATCCCAGAGGAGATCGGCCATGCCGACGATGGCATTCATGGGGGTTCGGATCTCATGACTCATGCTGGCTAAGAATTCACTCTTGGCGCGGTTGGCCACTTCGGCGGCTTCCTTGGCGACACGGAGGGCTTGTTCCACTTCACGCCGTTCAGCCGCTTCTAAGGCAAGGGATGTCATGGTTGCGAGTAGGCTGATGAGGTCTTCTTCATGCCGAGTCCATCGCCGAGGTGTGCCGATGGACTCGGCACAGAGTGCTCCCACGAGCTTTCCGTTCTGCCTGATCGGCGCACTCAGCATGGCATTGATACGGAAGGAGGACAGGTACCACGGTGCCAGTTCCTTCAAACGTGGATTTCGTGAAACATCGTGAACTGCGATGGTGCGCTGTGTGCGCGTCAGCGATTGAAGATGGGCAGGCCAGTCCGAGAGCTGGAACACGAATGAAGGGTTGGAATGGTGTCGTCCGGATGTGCACGCGTCGATCAGTTCGATGGCAGCGCGCTCTTTAGTCTGCAGCCAGAGGCTGGCGCGTTTGACGTGCAGCATGCTGCAGCAGGCCTCTGAAATAGCGCAAAAGACACGGGAAATGTTGCCGCTGTTCAAGGCCTTACTTTGCGTCAGTTTGCGGAGTGTGCCTTGATACTGCTTGAGCTGTGTGGCCGCACTCTGCTCGAATAAAGGGAGTGTTCGTTCTGAGGGCTTCGGTTCAGGCGAAGTGGTTCGTCTGGTCTTAGCACGGGAATGACGAACAGATCTCATGGTTGCGAGACTCGCTCTTGATGTCGTACCCGTGGATGGCGTGACATGGGGGTGTGAATGTCCAGCGAATAGTTGGGGCGGTCTCTAGTCGTCGTGTGACTCTTGAACCAGCGACAGAATACTGGCTGATTTGGTCCGATTGCGTCCCTCTTGTTTCGCTTGATAGAGGGCCTGATCTGCGGCCCTGATGAGATCGGTAGGAGAAGAGTTTCTGTTCGGGACCATGCAGGCATATCCGACGCTGATCGTCACGAGTTCCCCATCTGCGTGCTTCATGCCTAGGGATTCAACCCGTCGACGCAGGCTTTCCGCGACCTGTGCCGTGCCATCAATCCCTGTGCCGGGCAGAACTGTCACAAACTCATCTCCGCCATAGCGGGCAACTAAATCGCCAGGCCGATTCACGGAGCTCGAAATTGCCGCAGCGACCTGTTTGAGACATTCATCGCCGGTTGTGTGGCCCTTGGTGTCGTTATAAGTTTTAAATCGGTCGATATCGAACATGATCAGCGACACCGGAGTCGACTCGCGCGCCCCTCTCCTCCATTCCTGATCCAGAAAGTCATCGAACTGGCGTCGGTTGGTGATACCCGTCAATCCGTCCAAGCAGGAGAGACGGAGCAACATCTGATTAGCTTCTTGGAGTTGGCGCATGACCTCGAGAAGTTCCTGCTCACGTGCGCGGCGGCGGTCGATTTCGTGAACAAGCCGGAGCACCGACCGTACTCTGGTCAGGAGCTCGACCTTATTGACCGGTTTGGCGACGTAATCCATGGCTCCGGCGGCAAACGCGAGTTGAAGATCGACCGGATCGGTCTTGACGGTGACCATGATAATCGGAGTGTCTCGAAACCGGTCGGCGGCTTTGATCTGGCGACAGGCTTCGATGCCATTCATCTGCGGCATCAAAATATCCATGAGGATCAGATCGACTTGTCCGCCGCTGTGCTTACCTCCGTCCAGGCCGAGATGCTTAAACGCGGCGGCGGCGGAATCCGCCGTCAGAATGTTTTCGTAGCCGGCCGCCGACAAAATGGCCTGCAACAGGAGTCGATCATCTGCGGAATCATCGATGATGAGGATGCTCATAAATTCACACAGTCTTGTGGCGAGAAGCTTTTAAAATCGTAACAGCTAGTCTTGATAAACTCCAGGATAAAGCTTTTTGAGGCAGGGTTGACAGAGTCCGTGGCTAAATTCCGCTTCGGAATGTTCGCCGATATATTCTTCGAGTTGTTGCCAGAATCCACCATCATTACGGATGTTCTTGCAGGAGGCACAGATCGGAATGAGCCCGCGAAGCACTTTGACTTCGCGAAGGGCGCGTTGGAGTTCCTCATTGCTGCGGCTAAGCTCCGCTTCCCGTTTCTTGCGGCAATCCATCTCGTGCTTCAAGGTAAGCGCCGAGGATACGCGGGCAAGCAACTCCACTCCGTTCACGGGTTTATTGATGTAATCCATTGCGCCGGCAGAGAACGCTTCCTTGAGGCTATTGAGGTCATTCTTCGCGGTCACCATGATGATTGGAATGTCTCGAAGATGCTCCTGCTGTTTGATATGTCGGCAAGCTCCCACGCCATCAATGTCGGGCATGAGGACATCCATCAGAATCAAGTCAACCTTGACTGATGTTGGTGGGCCATCAAGGTTTAAGGCCGTAAACGCTGCACGGGCCGAATCAACCGTGACAATCTCATCATGACCGGCCTTCGTCAGGATAGACCGCAGTAAGAGATGCTGGTCGGGAGAGTCATCGACTATGAGGATTGCCATACCACTACTTAACGGCTAAGAGTAGATGAAACTAAAGCCACCCATGGAATAGGATTCAGTATAGCAAACGATGCTAGAGACGATTAGGAGAGCTTGCTTTTGACCAGGTCGCTGACTTGCTTGCCGTCAACAGACTGTCCGGCGAGGCGGGCCATCACAGCCTTCATAACGATTCCCATATCTTTGTGGGTGCGGGAGCCTGTCTCCGCGACGGCCGCTACGACAATGGCCTCGAGCTCTTGAGGGGAGAGCGGTTTGGGGAGGTAGGACTCGATAATTTCAATTTCCTTTCGTTCCTTAGCAGCCAGTTCCATCCGTTGAGCTTTTTCAAATTGCTCGACGGATTCTCGGCGCTGTTTGACGAGAGTTGTCATCACGCGGCTCATTTCAGCATCATCAAGGTCCCGTTTCAACTCGACTTCTTTGTTCAGGACGGCGGCTTTAACCATACGGATGACATCCATGCGAAGTTGATCCCGTGATTTCATCGCATGCTTGAGGTCTTCGGTCAAGCGATCGGACAGTGACATGGGAGGCCTCATGGATTAGTGATTGAGCTGGATTGTAAAGCATACCCTCTTGGTTTCAATGAGTCAACGAGATGAGTGCGGAATGGTATTCATACAAAGGGATGGTATGCTATGGGTACAAATTGTATGACTCTCATGACGAAGAGGAGGATGGGTATGTGGGAGAAAGCGACATGGAGGATAGGATTCAAGAATGGGTTGAGCCCGGCTGGCATAGGGGTAGTGCTGTTGGTGATGGGGGGATGTGCCGGTGAAGCGCCGAAGCCTGCGCCAACGATGACGCAGGACCAGGTTCGAAGCAATGCTGACAAAGCGTTTGAAAAACTGAAGCAAGAGGAAAAGAATCGTGCTATCGACTCCGGAGTAGGTCCTTACTGATTAAGGTTGATCGCTCGGCGTGACAGTTGTCGTAAGGGTTTCAACAGTGGCAGTTCCCAGAACAATCGATGGTGGGCGCGCTGCTCTACTTGACGAGGTTCGTGAAACGTTCGGAGAAGTATCGCTGAGACGATCAATCGCAATAGGCCGGAGAGAAAGAAAATAAACGGGAGATTGGAAACGGGCTCCAGTATCAAGTTCCAAGCTTGCAGCCTGTCCGGTAGCATGTCGATCAGTACGCTTCCGACCACGGTTCCCATAGCCCACCCAATACCATTCACGATGCTTGAAATGGCAACAGCTTTCCCGCGATCCGCAGGCTGCACCACGTCGAAGACGTAGTTATTCAGTCCAAGCCCAAGTCCTGCCCAGACCACGCCTCCGAAGAAATTTACCGTGACAAGAAACGGCCATGCTGTCCCGAACAGATACAACATCGGCAGGAATGCTACGAGTAGGCCAGTGAAGGTGAGCAACGCCTTATTCCCAAAGCGATCGCCGAACTGTCCCCAGGCTGGCAGGGTCAGAAATTGGCCGATGATGCCGGCGGCCAGCCAGGTTCCATATTGCCAATGTGCGAGATGCAGGTCCTGAAGCAGGTAGATGACGAAGAATGGACCAGCAACCAACACAGCCGAGTGCATGAGGCCTGAAAACAGCAGGAAGTGGCGAAAATTGCTAGACGTGCCGGTGCGGAGAAAGACCAGAAATCCAGTTGGATTGCCGCTCGGCTCATGCGATGGTAAGCCGCGTACCTTCAGTAGTAAGAGAGCTGACGTGCTCCGGCAGAGCCCAGCCGTGAGGAACATCACGGCAAAGCCGACCCAAAGGAGTTGCTGTTGCTCGAAGAAACTCAACAGCGCTCCAGCCAGGCAGAGTGCGAGAAAACTGGTCATTGCAATGGTGCGTGATCGTCTGGCGAAGTAAGTGCCCCGTTCGTTAGGCTCAAGCAAGTCGGTGATGAGACTATTCCATGCAGGAGAGGTGAAATGAGTAAAGGTGAAATACACGGCAACGGCTGCGATGAGCAGCCACGGCCCTTGATCAGGCCAGAGCAAGGGTAGTGCGAGAATGGGGATCCAGGCGAGGGATTGTCCGATGATGCCCCAGAAGACTTGAGAGGCCAGGCTGGGGAACCAGTGGGCGACTTTGACGGAAACCAACTGCGCCCATGTGCCTAAGAGCTGGGGAATAGCCGAGAGAATACTCAATTGGAACGGTGTCGCGTGCAAGAGTAAGGCAAAGGCCGAGAGATACTGCTCGCCTCCGCCTTGGGCAATAGCCTGGAACAGTCCATCACGAATACCAAAACGACGACCGGATTCGTGTGGCCTGATGGGAGCGGGATCGTTGTCAGGAGTATGTCCAGTTGAATGTGGTGATGCTGGTTGGGCGGTCATAATCAGAAAACCAAGAGCACTCTACCATAGAATCGACATGGCACAAGGATTCATCAGATGATGGCCGGCAGTCATTGCCTCTTATAATGTTCCTCAGTACGATAAACTCTATGGCTCAGGATGCTTTGGCAACGAAACTGCCAAGAGGTTGGTTTGCCGTTGGTGTGGTTTGCGTCGCCTTGCTCCATGAGCAGGTAGGGATTGCCAAAGACCTCCTGCCTCCCAAAGAGCAAGAGTCCACGGAGATTGGATCGATCCAAAGCCCCTCCTTCGATGATCAAGAAAAAGGCGTTCCGCAGTCGCTTTTTACTTGGATCAAGATGGCGAAAGGGTTTGAAGTAGAATGGGATACGTTTGGACGTAAAGGGTGGTATACACAGGATCCGCGGCTGAAACCGACCGGGTGGGGCTCGATATTCACGCCGGAGATTCCGGCAATCTATATTGTTTTTGAAGTAGCCCCCTTGGAGGATCCGGCACAATTTGCTGTGCAATGGTATTTGGAGGAACTGAGCGGCCAGTTGAATGAGAAGCCGTTAGGGAAAGATGTATTGGAGGTGTCAGGACATGAACGATATGGGTACCTTGAGTTGAAACGGCCAGGCGCACGATGGATCGTGGGCAACTATGTGGCGAAGATCTATATTACGCCGCTAGGCCAACAACCGTTTCACGCGCGTAAACCACGTCGGCGTGATGCGTTTTACCATTGCAGATACTGTTCCTGCCTGGTCTCCTGAACAGAAGTCGGTCAGGTAGATTCCTAGAGAAAGGATACTCATGGGAGAGCGTGTGAAAATTACAGATCCAGAAAAACTAGCCTTGCTCTATGAACGGTTTCGGGATGTTTGTTTGGTTGAAAAAGAAGTCTGGAAGGAAATCTTCATGCCACGGGAGGTGACCGGGGGGCCGGTCAGGACGAACATTCAGGACCGGTATGACGTTGAGATTAACGACCCCGACATTGAGCATGCCATCGAGGCCAACATCTCACGGGGGAGTACGATCTTGGGCGCGGCCATTGATGAGTACCGCGCCCACATCGTGTTTTTCAAGAAACAGGATTAAAGCCGCTCCAACGCCGCGATCCGTACCTCAAGCGGGGGGTGCGTTGAGAATAAGCTCATGAACCCACCGGCGTTGCCGGAGATCTTCATCGTTGCGAGTGCGTCTTGCGTGGAGTATTGGAATTGAGCACGATTCACCCATCGATCAATCGCTCGGAGCGCACCGATCATCGAGTCTTTCCCGTACACCTTGGCAGCAAACGCATCGGCTCCAAATTCTCGACGACGTGAAAACCAACTGATGACGACGGAGGCCAGGATGCTGACGATGATCTGTAGTACCAGTGACAGACCGAAACCTAAGGCTGCCTGATCCCGCTCCTCGAAGAAACGCCGTACCCACATGGCGATGTAATACACAAAGGTGTTCATCAGCCCGGCCAGCACAGTCGTAGCGAACATGTCGCCGTTATAGACGTGGCCCATTTCATGAGCCAGAACAGCCTTCACCTCATCTTCTTTGAGGTTCTCCAGTAATCCGGTTGACACGGCCACCATCGAGTTGTTCTTGCTTGGTCCCGTTGCGAAAGCATTGGGATCGGGAGAATTGTAGACCCATACCTCGGGCATGGTGATATTCAACCGTTGGGCGATTTCCCGCACGGAACCATACACAACCTGTTCCGCGTGAGAACGAGGTTGGGTGATCTGCTGGCAGTCGAGCATGGCTCGCGCCATTTGCTTTGAGAATGCCAAACTGATGAATGCCCCGCCGAACCCGAACATGGCAGCCCATACCAACGATGTCAGATCGACAGAACCGCGGACATCGATTCCGAACATCGGTAAGATCACGTTGATCACAATGGGGATGGTGATCGACAGCGTCACCATGATGAGAATATTTGCGATCAGCAGCAGACCTACGCCTTTAAGCCACTTCATTGTGAGCCTCCTTGGAAACAAACGGTCGCCTCATGTGAGGCAACGAGCTGAACTGCCATAATTATACACAAATCCGTTGCCTGCGACACACTGTCAGTCATAGAGGGCATGGGACTATGAGTAAGACCTCATTATTCAAAGTCAAGGTGTGTGAGGCCTCTGAACGTACAAGGATAACGTTGACCGTCTCACGACGTTCCTGTTAGAAAGCCATTATCATGAGGGTTGATGCAAGATGCTTCCGGACACTGGTGATAGGGAGTTGGTTGGCCCTGGTGCCTGCGTCGGTTGGACGAGCTGCAGATACTTTCGTGCCAGGCCCGCCGATTGTTGTCTCCATTTCTCCTGATGGAGTTCAACGGGCTACCGTTATTCTCGACAGCTATTCCTACTCACCGAACCATCTGGTCGTGGAGAGCGGGAAGCCAGTTGAGTTGACCCTAACGAGTCGTACGACATTCATACCCCATAACTTCGTCATGCAGGAGCTCTCGGCCGGCCTTTCGATCGAGCAGGACGTTGGCGCAGGGAAAACGGTCATAGCGAAACTCGTTCCCACTCACCCTGGGCTCTTTCCGTTCTTTTGTGATAAACGACTGTGGCCTATGCCCAGTCATCGAGATAAGGGAATGGAAGGACTATTGGAAGTCAGGTAATGGATCTCTCCACGACGACCCTATCTTCCAAACACGAGCTGCTCCGTGACCTTCTCAAACGAGTCTCTCGTCTGTTCTACACGACTTTGGTGGTCGTGCCGGCGAATGTTCGTGATCAAGTAGGATTGGCGTATCTCTTTGCCCGGGCTGCCGATACGATTGCCGATACGGAATTGATCGACCGGCCACGCCGGTTAGGTTTTCTCAACCGTCTCAGAGAGCAGTTTGTCCGCGAGTCGATCGATTGGACAGAAGTTCGCGCCATTCAGGAAGTGGTGGGACCGCTTCAGCAGGATTCCGCTGAGCGAATTCTGCTTGAACGACTGGATGAGTGCTTCCGGCTGTTTCTCGACTTTTCATCGGATGACCGGCAGCGGATTCAGCGGCTGATGACCACCCTGACTCAGGGAATGGACATGGACCTCAGCGTCTTTCCGGGAGCCTCAGTGGCCGACCTCACGGCATTGAAGACACCCGATGACCTGGATCGCTATACATACCATGTGGCCGGATGTGTCGGCGAGTTCTGGACCGATCTCATGTGCGCCCATCGCAAGGCGCTGGCGAACTGGAATATTCAGCAGATGTCGGACGTCGGAGTACGATTTGGCAAGGGGCTGCAACTGACGAACATCGTCAAGGACATTGCCCATGATCTGCAAAAGGGGCGTTGTTATATTCCAGAAATGATGCTCGATGAAGCTGGACTGAAGCCGCAGGACCTGTTGCAGCAGAGCAATCTTCCTCGCTTCAGACCTGTGCTCCGCAAGCTCATTCGTCTGGCGGTCGAGCACCTTGATCAGGGCTGGCTCTATACGATGGCGATTCCACGTTACGAAACTCGGTTACGGCTGGCTTGTATGTGGCCGATTCTCTCTGCTGGAGAATCGCTCAAGCTCGTCATGAATTCTCCCGATCTGTTGAATCCCGCCGTGAAAGTCAAAATCCCACGCAGCAAGGTGTATCAGATCGTGGGGATGACGACAGGCACCGCTGCGTGCGCATACGCCGGAACTGCCTATTGGGGGCATTTACGCAAGCAGATCGTGTGACGATCTGTAGGCCTTCGTCCTACCCTGTTTTTTTCTGCGGCTCCAACAGTTTGTCGCCCTTCTTGAAGACGGCGTAGATTGCCTGTGAGGGGCAAGCGTCGAGGCAGAGCCGGCAGCTTTCAAGACAGCGCGAAGGATCAAATTTGTAAGGTGGCGTTGAGAGCCAGGCGCTGGTCGGGCAAATCGGCACACAGACGGCCTGGTGCGTGCAGCGGTCAGGGTGGCGGACGAGGTGATCACGAATGACTAACATGGGCTTGACTCCTTCAAAGAGGCCTTGAGAGAAGATCTCGAACATATTTTTTTTCGGCAGGCTGCTCATTTCCATTCCTTGACGAGTTCTTTGAGCCGATCTTTGAGCTCAGGAATCTGTTCGAGATTATTCTGAATCGCACCGATGATTTTTTCCAGCCGAGCCGAGCGAAGCGCTTCCTTATCCTTCTTCACCACACGGTCATAGTCCTCATAGGCTTGTCCGTGTTTGGGTTCCAGATGTTTCCTGGCATCCACCAGGGCCTGGCCCAACTCCCACGGTTCCGGCGCCGGTAGAGAAGCGATCGTAAACGACCCATCGGTAAACACGATGATCGAGGCACTCGGTTTCCCGGTCAAGGGGACCACGGCTTCAATCGTTTTGCGTTCGCAGACGTTCCAGTCCAGCGTGAGTCCAGGAAACTGTTTGGTGAAGGCCACCTTTTCCATGTTGGCCTTCCATTTGTCTTCGGTTGGCATGGACGTATATGAGGTATCGAACGGGAAGCCTTACGGTTTCTTGAGCGGTACCAGCTGTTCTGGAACCGGATGGTCAGGCATCAGCAATCGAGTGACGATTTCGCCGTTCAGCACGTGCCGCTCCATGATCTCGGTGACATCGTCCTCCGTACCGACCCAGTACCACACGCCTTCAGGATAGACGACGACACTTGGGCCGAGGTCACAATGATCGAGGCAACCGGCTTTGTTTGCTCGGACAACCCCTTTGAGATTTAACCGCTTCGTTTCACTCTTGAAGTGTGCATGAAGTTTTTCCGAACCCAAGTTCGCGCAACAGCCGCGTGGATCGTCTTTTGGACGCTGATTCGTACAGATGAAGATATGTCGCTGAAATGATGGCATTGGGTTAGGTCGCTAGACGGGCATCGTCAGGGTATTGAGCCGTTCCATCAGGAGCGTCACATCGTCGCCCCTTAAGAACGGAGATGGGTGCTGGGTTGCGTTCAGGATAGTCGAGATCTCATGTAACCGCAATGATGCTCGTCGGAACTCGTCGCCCTTGGCGAGTTCCGATACGTGGTCAGCACGTAACTTATCGAATTCAGCGCAGATGTCACGGAAGTCACGTTGTAAGTTTTTGTGTATCGAACACGGGGTGCAATACCATTTTGGGCTTTGATCTGATAACGGAGACAGGCGATCGTAAGGGCGGCCGAAAAAGTCTTTTCCCAGGGAAAGCTTTGTCAGTGGACCGTTGCCGGCTCCGCAGGCCTGACACGATTCGCTCCAGGAGTCCATCTTCACCTCCATATCAACCACACCGAAGGGTGCATCTTACAACAGGCTTTTCCAGACTGTCCACGGGCAGCACAGCAGATGATGTGGCGGTCAACCCGATCACTTTGTGGATCCATGTATAATGACACAATTAGGCCTGCAGCACTCATAGCCGGAAGGGGGAACCTTTATGGTCATCGGTGTTCCGAAGGAAATCAAAGATCATGAGTATCGTGTCAGTCTGACGCCGGAGGGTGCAGCGACCCTTCGGCAAAGTGGGCATGAGGTCTGGCTTGAATCGTCTGCCGGGCAGGGCAGTGGATTTAGCGATGATGAGTATCGTAAGGCTGGGGCCTCGGTTGCCGGTTCGAAAGAGGAGGTATTCAAGAGAGCTGATTTGATTGTGAAGGTGAAAGAGCCGTTGCTTTCTGAGTGCCATCTGTTTCGTCCAGGCCAGGTCCTGTTCACGTATTTACATCTTGCCTCACTCGTGGAGGTGACCAAGGAACTTCTGCAGAGTAAGGTCACGGCTATTGCGTATGAAACGACCGAGTCGAAAGATGGCAGTCTTCCGATGCTCAAGCCGATGAGTGAAATCGCCGGACGAATGTCGGTGCAGATCGGCGCTCAATATCTGGAGAAAATCAACGGAGGTCGTGGTGTGCTGTTGGGAGGAGTTCCGGGAGTGGAGCCGGGCAAGGTCGTCGTGCTTGGTGCCGGGATCGTTGGAAGCTCGGCGATTCGCATTGCGGTCGGGATGGGAGCCCAGGTGACGGTGATCAATTTGGATGTTGAACGGTTGCGGCACCTCGATGATCAGTACCAGGGCCGGATTATCACGCGCGCTGCCAGCTCTACCACTATTGAGGAGGCTGTGTGCTCAGCAGATCTTGTTATCGGCGCCGTGCTGGTCCCTGGAGCCAAGGCACCCACGCTGGTATCCCGTTCGTTGGTCTCACGGATGAAGTCTGGGTCGGTGATCGTGGATGTTTCTGTCGATCAGGGGGGCTGTGTTGAGACCACAAGACCGACGACTCACTCGAAGCCTATCTATGTCGTTGATGGCGTCGTGCATTATTGTGTTGCCAATATGCCAGGAATCGTTCCTCGCACATCCACCTACGCTCTGACCAATGCGACGTTGCCGTATCTGCTGCGGCTCGCGTCTGACGGTGTGGATCGAGCGATTCACGCTGATCCGGGGTTGGCGAAGGGAGTTAACCTTAAAGATGGAAAAATTGTTCATCGAGGTGTGGCTGAAGCTCATGGGTTGCCTTTTACCCCTGTCTTGTAAGACAATCACTCGTTCGGTTTGTCCGCTTGGTCTTGTCGGGGCGTAGCGCAGCCCGGTAGCGCACTGCGTTCGGGACGCAGGGGTCGGAGGTTCAAATCCTCTCGCCCCGACCAAACCAAGCTTCCTCCACCAGAAACCTACTCTTTCCAGGTCAAGAGCGACGGGATACAGGCCTCCAGGAGTCCTTGTCTGTTTTTACCTCGCTGGGCTCGGTCCTCCCGACAACTCTATATCGCGATTGACATTGAGAGGATGGAACCCAACGGTGGCTTTCTTTCATGGCAAACTGCATGTTCTGCGAACGGTCCCTGCATTCAGGTCTGTCATACATTGCTCGTGTCGATCGTTTACCAAATCTAGATCGCGGGCTTCAGTTTCTAGCGTGGAAATGTAAAACGCGTGACGCATCTGAAGAGGTGTGAGAATATCCGCTGAGCAACGCCGCACAGGGCAATTGACGAGTCATGATTGTGGTATAGACAGATGCCTCAATCGGTCGATGAACCGCCGGTTCGAGCACACATTCTCGTGGTCGGTCGTGTGCAGGGAGTAGGGTTTCGTGCGTTCGCGGCACGTATTGCCACCAGGCTTAATCTGTTGGGGGGCGTCCGCAATCTCGACGACGGCCGGGTTGAGCTGGAGGTCGAGGGTGGGAAACTGGTGATTGAAGACCTTCTGCGAGAATTGAAAGCCGGTCCTCCAGCTGCGCATGTCAGGACGATTGCGGTGGAATGGAGCGTCGCAACCGGCAGGTATTCACACTTCGACATTTGGCATTAAGGAACGAGGAGTCATGAGTCGACAGGAAGACGAGGAGTCCGAGTTGAGCGAAGCTCGACGGCACACCGCCGATGATATGGACACCTCAGAACCTGCGAGCGCATCTGATCAGGGCGAGCGAGAAACTGGTCGATCAGAAGGACTTGACACGCTGAAGAGCTACTTGCGGGAGGTTCGTCGATCGACACTGCTGACCTTCAAGCAAGAACAGCAGCTCGGCAAACGGGTGATGGCTGGCGATGAGCAAGCTCGGCAACAGATGATCGAATCGAATCTGCGGCTTGTCATCAGCATCGGGAAACGCTACATGCACCGAGGGTTTCCGTTTTCCGACATTGTGGAGGAAGGCAATTTAGGACTGATTAAAGCAGTCGAGAAATTCAATTACAAGCGGGGGTTCAGGTTTAGCACCTACGCGTCTTGGTGGATCCGGCAATACATCGAGCGGGCGATCATTAATCAAGGCAAGCTGGTGCGTCTGCCTGTGCACGTGGTGGAGCGTCTCAATCGTTATCTGAGTCGTGTCGAGCAGTTGGTGCAAACGCTCGGGCGGGAGCCGAGGGCGGCCGAAGTGGCTGCCAAGATGAAGACATCGGAAGAAGACGTATTAGACCTGAAGCAGTTGGTGCGCACGACCTGCTCGCTCGATAGTCCGCTTAATGACCACACTGATACCTTTCTGCGCGATGTGATCGAGGATCCCGTTGGGCTCTTGCCCGATGAGACTGCCGATGGGGTTCGGCGGAGGACGGAACTGATGGCGTGGGTGAGGGAGTTGCCTGAGAAAGAGCAAACTGTTATTGTGTCGCGGTTTGGACTCGACGGAGACGAGGCGAAGACGCTCGAAGAAATCGGCCGTACCATGGGACTGACTCGTGAGCGCGTCCGACAGATCGAAATGGCGGCGTTAGTTCGGCTTCGCAACACCATCGGCAGAAAAGCCATGACACAGGCAGACTTGCTCTAAATCCCGTGACCACCGTCAACTATCAGGCACTCATTCGAGAAGTGCCGGACTTTCCGAAGCCCGGTATTCTCTTTTATGACATCACCACACTCCTGAAGAATCCTGCCGCGCTTCGGAGTCTTGCCGACCAATTGACGACTCGGTATCAGGATCGAGGGATCACCAAAGTTGTCGGGATTGAGTCGCGGGGGTTTATTTTTGGCGGGATTCTTGCCGCCCGTCTCGGGGCTGGATTTGTTCTGGTTCGTAAGCCTGGAAAACTTCCGGCTGATTGTTATGAAGTCAAATATAGTCTTGAGTATGGACAGAACAGTCTTGCCGTGCATCGTGACGCGATCCAAATCGGCGAGCCTGTGCTAGTCGTCGACGACCTGTTGGCGACCGGAGGAACGGCAGAGGCGACGGTCCAGCTTGTTCGTCAGCTTGGTGGCACGATTGTCGGACTCGATTTTCTGGTTGAACTGAAGAGTTTGAGGGGACGCGACAAACTCGCCGGGTACGAGGTCCATTCGACCATTACCTATCCCTAGGGGTTAGGCATCCTTCTAAACCCCTTGCTCAAGGGGCACAGGGCGTGATATAGAAACCGAAATTTTTGACCCTCCAACTACGTACCTTATTTCTGGAGCGGACTCTCTATATGGCAACAAAAATACAGGCAAAGAAGAAGGGTGAGGCAAAGACGAAATCCGTGGACGCTATGATCAAGAAATCTCAGTCGGCGACCACGGAGGCAGCTGCGGTGCCCAAGGCGACGTCCGAGGTCGAGATAGCGGTGCCGGTGCGGCCTAAGGAAACGGCAAAAGAGCGGGAAGCGCGGGAACGGCGGCAGGAAGTGCTTCATAAAATGCTCATTAGTAAACGCCAAGAGATTATTAGAGAGATCGAAGAGAGTCTGGGGCAGTCGTTGACTGAAGATCAGCAGCGGCGTCTCGAATCAGCGCGTGATGTCGGCGACCAAGCCTTAATGGATCTTGAACGCGAACTTGGCATTTCGTTGATGGAGATGCGTAACCGCCGGCGCCAGTCGATTGATGAAGCCCTCACTCGGTTACACGACGGGACATACGGGATGTGTGCCGAATGTGGGATTGAGATTAGCGAAAAGCGTCTCCAGGTGGTCCCCTTTGCCAAGCTCTGTGTGGAGTGCCAATCGCGCGCGGAATTGCTGGAGAAAATCGAACGCGAAGAGGATCGCGACTAGCTTACAACGTTCCCTCTCCCTTCACCCTGCATCCTTTCCTTCCTCATCATGAATGGGCAGACTTCAGAACGAGCGGTCGTTCTTGCCAGTGGCGGATTGGACTCCACTGTCACGGCAGCCATTGCACGACGCGATGGATATGCGCTGTACTTACTGACCATTGCATACCAACAACGTCACGCGGTGGAGATTGAGCGGTCGAGACAGGTGGCGACGGCTCTGGAAGCTCACCAGCATGTGGTGATCAACGTCGATTTAGGGACGATTGGTGGATCGGCGCTGACCGGCAATCTGTCGGTGCCGAAGCGTCGGACTGAATCTGAACGGAACCGGGATGTGCCTGTGACCTACGTACCAGGCCGAAACCTGATTTTTCTGTCTTTGGCGGCGGCTCACGCGGAAGTGCTGGGGGCCTCAATCATCTATTTTGGCGCCAATGTAATCGACTATTCTGGCTATCCAGACTGTCGCCCGGAATTCATCCAGGCTGTAGAGGCAGCACTTCAAACGGGAACAAAAGCAGGAATGCAGGGCAAGGGCATTGAGATTCGAGCGCCACTGCTTCGGATGTCGAAGGCGGAAATTATCAGGCTGGGCCTCACTCTGAACGTTCCCTTTGAGCTTACGCATAGTTGTTACGATCCGATTGGGTCGATGGCCTGTGGGCAGTGCGATAGTTGTCAGATTCGGAAACAGGGATTTGCGGAGGCGGGAGTTGTAGATCCAATTCAGTATGCGGTATGTTGAGCCAATGGTCGGCACGGACAGGTGGTTACGCTCTATGAAGTCATCACGAATGCAGTGGGTCAGCCTCGTTCTGGTGATGCTTGGCGCCGTACCAGCGTGCAGCCAAAATGGGGTGGAACCACAGGGAACGGGAACCGTAGCCTCTGCACCGGTGGAATTACGGGAAGGAGAGCAGAAATTCAACGCCAACTGTTCACTTTGCCATGGGATCGGTGGAGTCGGAACTACTCAAGGCCCGCCGTTTCTTCACAAGGTCTATGAACCAAATCATCACGGCGATGAAGCGTTTCGACGAGCGGCGGCCAACGGAGTAAAGGCTCATCATTGGCAGTTTGGTGATATGCCAAAGATTGAGGCGGTGAAACCACCGGATGTTGATCACATCGTGAAATACATCCGCTGGCTTCAGAAACAGGCCGGAATTTTTTAACACTGATGTCATCGCGAACACTCTTGCCCCGCACCAGTTCTCGTTGCGGTTATTGGAAACGACAAGAGGAGAGTGTTCGGTTCGATCAAGCCCTGTGTACGTAGAGCGCGCTAGACAACCAAGGAGGGCCTATGACTAACGCACGTTGCATGTCCATGTTTGCGGTTACTGCATTCCTGCTCGGATTCGTCCTGGGAGGGGTGTCGTTACATGTGGCATCTGCTGAGGGGCTGTTTGGGATCAAGGACTCAGTCACCCAGATGGGGAGTTCGCTGATCGAAATGCAGAAGAACGTGGATGACCTCCAAAAGAATATGAATAAGATCAAACAGGTGAAAGACCAATTGTCTTCATTGCCGTCCTCGGGTGGTGCAGTGGGTGGAGCAATGGACTCCTTCATGAAAAAGGGTGGCCAATAAACAGATTTTGGCCACAATCTGAGCTCCCGTACTTTTCAATCTCCACACTCTGAACGAAAATCCGAACCAGGTTGGCTGGCTGAAGAGTCCTGGCCAACCTGGTTGCTCTATCTTCTACGAAGCGAGACCCGCTCCGCCTTGTTCCTCTGCCACCCTCTGCAAGAACTCGCGCTGAATCGTTGTAACGTCCTTACGATACAAATTCTGGATCCTGCCTAGAGGGGTATCGTGTAACAGCGACAGTAGGATACTGTCGTCAAAAAAGATCGGAAGTCAGGGTCGGGTGGGTGTCCATTTCTTGGCCCGTTCTTCGGATTCGGTAATCTGGCTGCGAGTCATCCGTGTGGCGATGGTGTCGCGTGATTCAACAGCTCGCTTCTCGCCATAGGCCGCTGAAAGGCTGTACCACATGTGCGCTTCAACAAGACTCTGAGGCACGCCACGCCCTCGTTCATACATCATTCCGAGCTTGGCAAATGCGAGCGCATTTCGCTGTTCTGCTGCTTTCTGAAACCAAAACAACGCCATGTGGTCACTATACGGGGCACCCTGCCCAAGCGAATAGAGCGTTCCAAGATTGACTTGAGCGCCTGCGTGTCCCTGATCAGCGGCCTTTTTAAACCAATCCTTGGCCTCGAGGTAGTTTTGTGGAAGACCACGCCCTTCGCTGTAGTGTATGCCCAATTGATTTTGAGCATTGGGATCGCCGGCCTGAGCATGTTTGAGGACTTCGCTCACGGCTGGTTCGCCAATGAGTAGTTGTGGTGGACTAGAAGGGGGAGCGGTGCAGCTTGATGTGAGAAAGGACACCAAGAGAAGTCCTACGAGAGTCACATACTGGTAGGGTAGCCGGTGATCCATTCTGAACGATTGTTAAGGCGATGGGTATATGCTGGTCGGTGAGCAAGCCATAGGCGAATATCCTACGCAGCGGGAGGGCGCGACTTCAAGTACGAGTTGCGGGTAACGGACAGATTGACGGAGAACCTTGAAGGCTATCACGGTCTCCGAAGGGCCTGCGCGTGACCTCATTCGGGGTTGCCGACAGGGATGAGAAGGCTTCAGAGTGCATCTCCGTTGGTGCCTCCGATACAGAGTGTACGCAGGAGAAACCTATGGGCTACTGTTCTTGAACTGAATTGTGGGCTTTGGGTTTCCAATTCCGTGCAAGAAATTGTGCCTGTTCGATTTGGGCCGGCGTCATATTCGTGGCCAGACGATCTCGCCATTTTGCTCCATCTTCCTGCCCGTTCGCGGCCGCCAAGTTGTACCACTGGTAGGCCTGGACGACATCCTTGGGAACTCCCCGTGCCTTTTCATGGTATGTGGCGATTACGAACATGGCTGGCCCGTGACCCTGGTCTGCGGCAAGGCGGCACCACCGCAAGGCTTCTTGATAATCTTGTGGCATCCCACGACCGATGTCCGACAGAACACAGAGTCGGTAGAAGGCACCGACATGTCGCTGGATGGCGGCCATGCGGTACCAGCGAACGGCTTCCCTATGGTCTTTTGGTAAGGCGTTCTCATATCGCAAGCCCAGGTTGTACTGATCCTCGGCACTCCCTTGTTCTGCGGCTGACTGTAACTCATCGATCCGTGACGTTGTGTCCCGCACGTCGACGTAGGGGGATTTGGGTGGATCGATGCATCCTGATAGAGTGCAGAAGGCCACTATCATGATGAGAGGTCGCAAGCTGCAGTTCATGATTCCTTCTCCTTCGAGACTATCCAACGCTCTAGGCATTCGCAGTTTGTAGTATAGATGGACTGCGAGATGAGGGCAATGTGTGAGTTTACAATCAGGAGATGTGAATTTTTCCTATTTCTTGCGCTCTGCCAAAAATCAAGTAACATTCCTAGGTAGATGTGCTGGTTTATTCTATCTGGGAGGCAATAATGAAGGCTCTTGTTTCAGCAGTTCTTCTCCTGCTCTGCATTGTTGGGTATTCCGAGTCTGCTCGAGCACAAGAAGAAGTTCGGGTTAAACCGGTCGATGTCTATATCTCCGGTTTCGGCGGCTACTCCTTTCCCTTCAAGACGGATATGTCGTTCGGTGGTTTGGAAGTGCGGGATGTAAAACTAGAGAACGTTCCTGCCATTGGTGGAAAGGTTGGGACATGGATGACGGCCCATCGAAAGACCTTGGGAATTGATTTTGGGATTGAGATTGATGCCATACGCTTTCGTCCAAACCATGCTGGTGGGCAAGTAGTATCGTCAAACCTTGGGCCTGTTACCTTAGTACTACAGTACCACTTGATCTGGATGCCACCTATTTTGGCGTCAATGTTATGGCTCGTCTCCCTATTGACGTCACACCAGAGCTACCAAACGGGAGGTGGTTTCCATACATTGGATTGGGTGGAGGAGTGCAGCAACTCAGCCTTGAATCTCCTGCACAGAAAGACAGAAATACAGTGCCAGCCTTCCAGGGGCTGGGAGGAGTCAAAGCGTTTGTGACCAGGCATATTGCTGTCTTCGCAGAAGGAAAATTTATCCATGCCTCCCATACATTCAGGGTTCAAGGCGGTGGCACAGTTGAGCTAGACCTAAATTCGGTCCACGGTATGGGAGGATTGTCATTTCACTTCTAAGATATTATTCTCGAATGAGAGCATGAGCATAGATCACTCAAGCTCTTACCAGTCTATTCTACTTTCCCGGTCGCTTCCGCATACGATTGACACCCGCCGCTGAGAGTCGTAGCCTGTCGCGGCGAGAGACTTCTGACTCCGAATTGATGCCGCTCAAGCGGCCTAAACCTATGCATTCAAGCGTCTCGCGTCTTATGACAAAGACGGAGAGTCTTCGTGAAGTTCATCCTTGCCGGACTAGTGGTCGTCCTGTTTGCTGTTCCTGCTCAGGCTCAACAAGAGTTTTCGCCTAGGTCGGTCGAAAAGGGCGTACTCTTGGTCGCGAGTCCCTCGCTGAGTGATCCCAACTTCCATCAAACTGTCCTGTTCATTGTCGAACACGGACGAAGCGGGACAGTCGGCCTCATTCTGAACCGCCCCACGAATGTGCTGGTATCCGAAGTCTTGCCTGATTTTACCGTGCTGAAGCGAACCACCCACCGATTGTTTGCCGGGGGGCCGGTCGAACCGACGCAACTGATTCTGTTATTCCGACTCACGCAGCTCCTGCCGGATACACGACAGATCGTCGATGGAATCTATGTAGGCACACCGAGAGTTTTGGAACGTGTGATGAACAACCCCAAACCGAGCGAGGCCTTCCGTGCGTTTTCCGGATTCGCAGGATGGGCACCGGGGCAGCTCGAACATGAAATGCTCGAAGGAGCATGGGGAGTCTTGCCGTCAAATGCGTTCAATATATTCGATAAAGACCCGGCCATGCTCTGGCCGGACAGCATCAGCCGTCTTCAGGCCCCCAGAACTATTTCCATTACACGATAGACGGGCAGACCGGTCTCTCTGCGCGCCCGTTGGGAAGGCTAGGTCGTGTTAAGCGACCTATTCACGTGCGATTCGATCACTCGACTTCTGCCGCACGACATGCTCCGAAGAACGTTGTGATGTCTTCCACGACGGGGACTCTCTGTCGGTTCCACCATGACAGGGCTCCGATGAGATCGGTGTGATCGGCATTCGGATAGATGCGTGATCGTACACAGCCGCCTCGTTGCTTGATACGTTGCTCTAGCTTCTGGAGATTGGCGTATTTCACCGCGTGATCCTTGTCGCCGTATAAAAGTAGCATCGGTGGTTGCGTGCCGTCGATAAATGTGGGGACCTGCATACTCGGGTAGTTCGACGGCGGGCCGAACATGTCTTCCAGGTCCGGCTCGTCGGGAGTAAAGGCGTAGGGACCGGCGAGACCAGCGAAATCATGAATGGCCAGCGAGCGATCTTTTCCCTCTTTGGCAAGGTACTGAGAATCGGTCGCGAGCAACGCGCCGATATGCGCACCGGCGGAATGCCCCACGACATGGATCCGCGCAGGATTGCCGTGTCGCTCAGCGATATGATCAATGACCCAGCCAAGTGCTTTTGCGCCATCCTCTACAAATGCGGGGAAGCGCACCTGGGGATACTTTCGGTAATCGGGAATGACGACGATAAAGCCCTGCTGTGTGAACGTTGCAGCGACAAACCGATAATCTTCCTTGGCTCCGTAGGTCCAGCGCCCACCATAAAAAAAGACGATGACATCCAGTTGCTTGTCCTTTGGATTGACAGGAACATACATGTCGAGCTTTTGCGATGGCTCAGGGCCATATGGCTGATCATGCTGAACAGTCATCTCGACCAAGTGGGTGGGAAGATTGGCGGCTGTGAATGCCGCTTGGGTACAGGCAGACATCATAAACAGGGGGGCAAGGAGCAGGATTCTGGAGCATCGGTCTTTCAAGTCATCCATCGGATATGGTCTCGAATCGTTCTCACTAAGGCAGAAGGCAACTGTTTATAGCATGGGTTGATCGTGAAGGACTCCTGCAGGTCAATAGCTCGTATAGTAACTCCTAAACTGCTTTGTGCTGTCTTCAAGAAGTTGACAGGGTTTGGGGATTCCAGTACCATGACGAAACCTTTAATGCCCATCCAGTGAGGTGGGCAAGGAGCCAATCATGAATTTCTGTCCGGCCACGGCCGGTGATCAATCGACCTTCTCACAATGGCACCGTGAGGGGGTTTTTTTATGTCCAGATTCGACAAGAACCTGATCGCATAATCATCTTGCCCATGACGACTCCTACGAACGAACCGACAGAGCGGAAAGATGAAAAGCTGATCATGGATGCCGGGGATATTTCCCGTGCCATGATGCGCATCGCGCACGAGATTTTGGAGCGGAATAAAGGGGGGAAGGATCTGGCGTTAGTGGGAATACGGACAGGTGGTGTGCATCTCGCCCATAGACTGGTGAAGCGGATCCAGAGCATCGAGGGCGTGCAGGTTCCCATCGGTGAATTGGACATCACTTTGTATCGCGACGATCTGGCGTTGCGCAAAAATCAACCGATCCTGAGAAAAACCTCCGTGCCATTCGACATGACGAATAAAGTCATCGTGCTTATTGACGATGTCTTGTTCACCGGAAGAACGATACGGGCGGCGA
The DNA here is from genome assembly GCA_963850405.1 of Nitrospirota bacterium. Lineage (GTDB taxonomy): Bacteria > Nitrospirota > Nitrospiria > Nitrospirales > Nitrospiraceae > Nitrospira_D. Next base: position 264,274 of record CAWKLH010000026.1, on the reverse strand, counting down.
TGGATGGGCTGATGGACTTGGGACGCCCGGAGGAAATCCAGCTGGCGGTGTTGGTGGATCGAGGTCATCGGCAGCTGCCGATTAAAGCGAACTATATCGGGAAGAATCTACCGACCTCCCGAGAGGAGCAGGTGCAGGTGCTGTTGGACGAAGATGGGGAAGATGACCGGGTGGTCATCTTAAAATCCTGAAGCGGAGGATCCCATGAGCCTCAAGCGCAAAGATCTGTTGAGCCTCGCTTCGTTGTCTGTGGATGAGATCATGCTTGTCCTGGAGACGGCAGATTCCTTCAAGGAAGTGACCGGGCGCGAAATCAAAAAAGTGCCGGCTCTCCGAGGCAAGACCGTCGTGAATCTCTTCTTTGAGCCGAGCACCAGAACCCGCACGTCCTTCGAATTGGCGGCCAAGCGTCTGAGCGCCGACGTGATTAACTTTTCTCCCTCCTCCAGCAGTGTGGTGAAGGGAGAAACATTGCTCGATACCGCGCGGAACATCGAAGCCATGCAGGCGGACATCATCGTCCTCCGCCACTCCTCGGCCGGCGCCGCCGAAACCCTGGCGCATGGCGTCAAGTCATCCGTCATTAACGCGGGCGATGGGTGGCATGAGCACCCGACGCAGGCGTTGCTTGATCTCTACACGATCCGGCAACGAGGGATGAATTTCAACGGGCTGCGCGTGGCGATTGTGGGAGATGTGTCGCATAGCCGCGTAGCTCGATCGAACATTTGTGCGCTCATCAAACTGGGAGCCGAGGTGCGTCTGGTGGGACCGCCGACGATGATGCCGAGTCGTGTGGAGAAACTAGGCCCGAAAGTCTACTACAACATGGACGAAGGTTTGCGCGGCGTACATGTGATCATGATGCTCAGGCTGCAGTTGGAGCGGCAGGGACGCGCGCAGTTTCCGACGATCCGGGAGTACTCAAGGCTCTATGGCTTGACTGCTGAGCGAGTGCGGCTGGCCGACGCCGGTGCGATCGTGATGCACCCGGGACCGATCAACCGAGGAGTGGAAATCGCCCCGGATGTCGCCGATAGTTTGTCCTCGGTAATTCTCGACCAGGTGGCGAACGGTGTCGCAGTGCGTATGGGAATCCTGTACCTCATGTCCGGAGCCAATTCGTGAATCTAATAATCTGATGATCTGTCGAGTGAGTGAGCGATTGGCCGAGCGTGCATAACGAGGGTTCCACAACAGATCATCAGATCAACAGATTCTGCAAATTGTAGAGAGGGCTTATGGTGTCGATTTTGATTAAGGGTGGTCGTGTCATTGATCCAGGCAAGTTTGATGGCATCGCCGATGTGCTGATCGAGAACGGTCAGATTGCCGCACTGGGATCGAATCTTTCAGCTCCGGTCGGCGGTCGGACTATTCAGGCTACGGGGAAACTGGTGGTGCCGGGGTTTGTTGATGTCCATGTCCACTTTCGGGAACCGGGATTTGAGTACAAAGAAACGATTCAGAGCGGCAGTGCTGCGGCGGTTGCAGGCGGATTTACGACGGTCTGCTGCATGCCCAACACGAATCCGGTGAATGACAATCAAGCTGTCACTGAGTTTATCCTGGAGCGATCCCGGCTGGCCGGCCTCGCCAATGTGTTGCCGATCGGTGCCATCACGAAAGGATCGGAAGGGAAGGAACTCGCGGAGATCGGTGATTTACGGCGGTCTGGCTGCGTGGCGATTTCTGACGATGGCAAACCGGTCATGAATAGCCTGGTGATGCGGCGAGCGATGGAATATGCTTTGGCCTTTGATCTGACGGTCGTCGACCATTGCGAGGACCTGCATCTGGCAGAAGGCGGCTGTATGAATGAGGGGTTGATCTCGACCGAGCTTGGGTTGCCGGGGATCCCGTCAGCAGCTGAAGATGTGATGGTGGCGCGTAATCTCTCCCTTTCGGAGCTGACAGGAGCTCGTTTGCATCTCGCCCATATCAGCACCACCGGGTCTGTTCGCATGGTGCGGGAGGCGAAAGCCCGGGGGATCCGCGTGACGGCCGAAGCCTGTCCTCATCACTTTACGCTTACGGAAGAACTGGTGCGTGGCTATAACACCCACGCCAAGATGAATCCCCCTTTACGTACCTGGGCCGATGTCCAGGCGATCAAGGAGGGCTTGCGGGACGATACGATCGATGTGATTGCAACCGACCATGCCCCCCATGCGACGCAGGAGAAACAGCAGGATTTCACCGAGGCCCCATTCGGAATCGTGGGACTTGAGACGGCGCTCCCGCTGACGTTGGGGTTGGTAGAGGAAGGGGTGCTGTCACTGGAACAAGCGATTCAGAAACTGACCTCGGCTCCGGCTGCGGCATTTGGACTCAAGAAAGGGACGTTGGCGGTCGGTGCCGATGCCGATGTTGTCCTCATCGACTCGCAAGAACTGTGGGAAGTTGACCCGTCTAAATTCCGATCAAAAAGCCGCAATACGCCGTTTGTGGGATGGAAGGTGAAAGGGCGAGTGAAGACAACTATTGTAGGTGGCAAGGTGGTGTTCGAAACCGGCCCGGTGGAGCGGTAGTGCTGTGCGAGGGTTGCCCCGTTGGGGGATGGTCGGGTGTCTTACGCTTGAGTGGGTTGCGCTGGCCGTCTGGGTTGGAGGCATGGTCGTGCTGAGTGGAGCGGTGATCCCGGCGGTGTTTAATACATTCGGAGGGCAGGATTCCGGTGGCATGTTCTTGACCCGAGCGTTTGAAAGCTATCATCGTTTCGTCATTGGAGCTTGTGCTGATCCTCAGCGCTGCCGTGTGGTATCGTCGGTGGAGCGGGGATCCAATTGTGGAGGTCGGTCGGAGTGAGATGATCGTCTTGGCCATCATGGTGATGATCGCTGGGCTCATTATTGATGGTGCTCCATCCACAAGCCGTGTCGCTTCAAGCGCAGGCGTTCGCGACGAAAGATGAGACGGCCAAGAAAACGGCTTTAGAGGCGCTGTTTCGTGTGCTTATTGCCAATCCGGTCGTTGTACATGGTGAACCTGGTCTTGGGCATCGTGCTTATCGTGATCAAGGTGAACCGTTCACTTGATCTGAATAGAAAGCAGTCGTGAAAAAGGCATTACTGGCATTGGCAGACGGAACGGTGTTCGAAGGCCGCGCTCTTGGCTATGAGGGTGAAACGGTTGGAGAAGTCGTCTTTAATACGGCGATGACCGGTTATCAAGAGATACTGACCGATCCATCCTATAAAGGACAGATCATCACGATGACCTGTCCCCATATCGGAAACTATGGAGCCACACCTGAAGATGTAGAATCCGGTCGGTCATGGGCAGAGGGGTTCGTGGTCATGGAAGCCAGCCGTCTCGCCAGTAACTGGCGAAGCCGACAGACCCTTCAAGTGTCATTGATCGAGGCAAGAGTCGTTGGAATTGAAGGCATCGACACCAGAGCCTTGACAAGGCACTTACGCGAGCATGGGTCACAGCAGGGACTCATCACGCATCTTGATCTCGATCTCGATCGAGCTGTGCAACGAGCCAGGCAGGCTCCCGCCATTATCGGTCGAGATTTGGCTGCTGAAGTCACCTGCGCACATCCATATGACTGGACAACGGGAACCGGAGATTGGGCACCGTTGGCAAACGGCAAGGAACGTGGACCGTCCAGGCCGTGGCGAGTTGTGGCCTATGATTTCGGCATTAAGCACAACATTCTGAGACGATTGGTGGATGTCGGCTGTCAGGTGACAGTGGTGCCTGCTGCGACATCAGCAGAGGAAGTCGTGGCTCTAAAACCCGACGGCATTTTCCTTTCGAATGGACCTGGCGATCCGGAAGGCCTTCCCTATGCCGTGAAGGCAATGGAGAAACTGATCGGCCGCTATCCGATCTTTGGCATTTGCTTGGGCCATCAGATTCTCTGCTTGGCCTTTGGCCTCAAGACCTATAAGCTGAAATTTGGTCACCACGGGGCGAATCATCCTGTGATGGATCTTCGGACGAGAAAAGTCGAAATTACATCGCAGAACCATAATTTTGCCGTGCAGGGTCCTACATCACTTTGTGAAGTACCGAAGTTCCCACCAGTGGCCGACACCCGCTATGGCAACCTGTCTCTCACCCATGTCAGCTTGAATGATTACTCGATCGAGGGGATGGCCAGTCTGGATCATCCGGTTTTTTCCGTCCAATACCACCCGGAGGCGGCACCGGGGCCTCATGATGCCGCCTATTTATTCGATGAATTTGTGCGTCTTATGGAGACTCATTATGCATAACCGTGTTCTCATTGGGGTAATCGGACTGGTGCTGTCTGGATGCACGTTTAATTTCCCGCTGTTTCCAGGACCCGGTCCTCTACAAGAAGCGCAGGTCGACGGGACCGGAAAAGCAAAAGTGCTGTTGGTCGAAATTTCTGGAATGATTAGTTCACAGGAAAAAGATGGGTTGCGACCCGCTCCCAGCATGATTGCAAGCGTGAAAGAACAGCTCACGCGGGCAGCGAAGGATGAGAACGTCAAAGCCGTTGTGCTTCGCATCAACACGCCTGGGGGAACAGTGACGGCATCGGATATTATTTATCACGAGCTGAAAACGTTCAAAGCCAATCGCAAGGTCCCCATTGTGGCATCCATTATGGATCTGGGGACTTCAGGGGGCTACTATATCGCCGCCGCCGCGGACACCGTACTGGCGCATCCTTCATCCGTGACCGGCAGTATTGGCGTGATTATGCTCACCATGAATGCGCGAGGGCTTTTGGAGAAAGTGGGCGTGGAGGCTACGGCTGTGACCTCGGGGCCTCGCAAAGATATGGGTTCGCCGTTTCGGACCATGACGACTGAAGAGCGTGCCATCTTTCAAGGGCTGATCGATTCGTTTTATCAGCGGTTTTTGAATGTCGTGCAGGAAGGCCGCTCTCATTTACAGATGGAGCAGATCAAACGGTTGGCTGATGGACGAATCTATACCGGAGAGCAAGCGAAGGAGGCTGGCTTGGTCGATGGGATTGGCTATCTCGAAGACGCGGTCGAATTAGCCAAGAAGAAAGCCGGTCTGACTGAAGCTCGAGTCGTGACGTACCAACGTCCAGGTGAATACTCCAACAACATGTATTCCAAGCTTTTGGCGCCGAGTGGGCTCGCCAGTCTTGCCGATCTCGATCTCATGACAGTTGTCCGTGGGGGAACTCCCCAGTTCATGTACATGTGGATGCCATAGTGAGAGAAGGCGCCAGTCGCATGACTGGGAGTATCGAGACTGGTAAGATGATGAGAATCGGCCTTGATCGTGAGATTCGAGATGACGGAGCCGGCAAATCACCAGATCGACCTCCTTTCTTCAACGCCCATCGAGCGTCGTGCGTTGCTTCGCCACTGGGCTCGCGGAATGTTGGGAGTGACGTGCCTTTCGTGTCTTGGAACAGCGGCTAGTGTGCTTGCAACTCTAGGGGGATGTGTCCGCGCGCCGGGAACGGCGCGAGATCAATTCATCTATATCTCTGAGGAGAAAGAAATTGCGATGGGCATCAGCGGCTATCGCGAATTGCTGCGACAGGCTCCGGTCAGTGACGATCCTGAGTTAACTGAGATGGTCAACCGGGTTGGTCAGCGGATTGCAGCGGTGGCCAATAAACCAGAGTATGAGTGGGAGTTCGCCATTATTCGGGACGACCGCATGATCAATGCTTTCGCACTTCCGGGTGGCAAGGTTGCCGTCTTCACGGGCATACTGAAGCTCACGAAGAACGAAAACGGTTTAGCGACTGTGATTGGGCATGAGGTGGCGCATGCGCTCCAACGCCATGGGGCGGAGCGATATAGCCGAAGCATCCTTGAAACGATCGGCCAAGTCGGTGCATTGGCAGCCGGAGCCGCTGTCGGACGTCCGGATGCGGCAATGGCTGCAATGAGTGCCTATGGAGTTGGAGTCTCTCTGCCGTTTGGAAGAAAGCAGGAATCGGAGGCCGACTATATCGGACTTCGATTGATGGCGCAGGCTGGCTATGATCCCCGAGAGGCCGTCCCCTTTTGGGAGAGGATGAGCGGGTGTCCCAGGCAGATGATCGACAAGGTCTGTTTTCGATCGAAGCATAATATTCCGGAGTTTTTGTCCACGCATCCCTCCGATCTGGCGCGGATCAACCAGATTGAGATGTGGCTGCCGGAGGCCATGCGGTATTATCACGCGGCGCAGGGTGGCGATCCGTTCGTACCGCCAGCCCCGTATCACCCACGGATTGGACCCGCGCTTCCATCCAGCTGATTGACCATCACGACACGATGCCAAAACGTACGGACATTCAGTCAATCCTCATGATCGGTTCCGGTCCGATCGTCATCGGCCAAGCCTGTGAATTCGATTATTCCGGCACACAGGCCTGCAAAGCCCTCAAAGCGGAGGGGTACAAAGTCATTCTCATCAACAGCAATCCGGCGACGATCATGACAGATCCGGAGCTGGCTGATCGGACGTATGTTGAACCGATTACCTTAGATGTGGTTGAGAAGGTGATCGATCGAGAGCGCCCGGATGCTTTGCTTCCGACCATGGGCGGGCAAACGGCCTTGAATACCACCATGGGGTTGGTGAAGCGAGGGGTCCTCGAGAAATACAATGTCGCGCTTATCGGCGCATCGGCGGAAGCGATTCATAAAGCAGAGGATCGGGATGCCTTCAAACAGGCGATGCATCGAATCGGCCTGCGAGTGCCGACGAGCGGCACGGCGCATACGCGACAGGAAGCGCTGGCCATTCTCGAGACGGTCGGCTTCCCCGCGATCATTCGGCCGTCCTTTACCATGGGGGGGACCGGCGGAAACATTGCGTACAATCGTGAGGAATTCGAGAGGCTGATTGATTGGGCGCTGGCCATGAGTCCGGTCAGTCAGGTGCTGATCGAAGAGTCGGTCATTGGATGGAAAGAATATGAATTGGAGGTCATGCGCGACCTGAAAGACAATGTTGTGATCGTCTGCCCTATCGAAAATTTCGATCCGATGGGCGTGCATACAGGAGACAGTATCACGGTCGCGCCGGCCATGACGTTGAGCGATAAAGAATACCAACGGATGCGGAACGCAGCACTTCGTATCATCCGAGAGATCGGGGTTGATACGGGAGGATCAAACATTCAGTTTGGTATCAACCCTGCCAACGGGGAGATGGTTGTCATCGAAATGAATCCTCGGGTCTCTCGAAGTTCAGCGTTGGCGTCAAAGGCCACCGGGTTCCCGATCGCCAAGATCGCGGCCAAGCTAGCTGTCGGCTACACGCTGGATGAGATCTCCAATGACATTACCGGTGTCACGAAGGCTTCCTTTGAACCGGCGATCGATTACGTAGTTGTCAAGATCCCGAGATTTGCTTTTCAGAAGTTCAAAGGAGCCGATCCGACCTTGACGACGCAGATGAAATCGGTCGGGGAGGTGATGGCGATCGGACGTACCTTCAAGGAGTCTCTCCAAAAAGCCATTCGCTCCCTGGAGTTAAACCTCAATGGGTTGGCGTCCCGGTTTGGACTTGATCGGGGTATTCCAGCCGAGTTTAACCGGTCAGAAGCGATCGAGAAGCTCAACCGGGTGCTGCGGACACCGGTAGCAGAACGACTGTGGTATGTGGCCGATGCCATGCGCCTGGGATTCACGGACGAGGAACTGTTTGCCACGACAAAGATAGATCCCTGGTTTTTAGACCAAGTTAGACAGCTGGTGGACTTCGAACACATGCTTGCTGGTCATGCTGCCAACTCAGCGGCCTTTTTGGGCAGTGAGTTGCTCTGGGAGGCGAAAGAACTCGGATTTTCGGATGATCGGATCGCACAATTGCTCGGATGCGAGCCGGGTGCGGTTCAGACCGCACGGACACAACAAGGGGCACGCGGGGTCACCTATAAACGAGTTGATACCTGTGCTGCTGAGTTCGAGTCGCAGACACCGTATCTCTATTCCACCTACGGCAGGGAGTGTGAAGCCCGGCCATCAAACCGACAAAAGGTTGTGATTCTTGGCGGAGGCCCGAATCGAATCGGGCAGGGGATTGAGTTTGACTACTGCTGTGTCCATGCGGCCATGGCGCTTCGGGAAGAAGCGGTCGATACGATTATGGTCAACTGCAACCCGGAAACGGTAAGCACGGATTACGATACCTCCGATCGATTGTACTTTGAGCCGCTGACGCACGAAGATGTTCTCAATATTGTGCATCGTGAGCAGCCGCTCGGTGTGGTCTTGCAGTTTGGGGGGCAGACGCCGTTGAAACTCGCGCTTCCGCTCTCGAACGCCGGTGTGAAGATTCTCGGAACCAGTCCTGATGCGATCGATTTGGCGGAAGACCGAGAGCGGTTCAGGGAACTTCTCAATCGGTTGGGGTTACGGCAGGCGGAAAGTGGAATCGCCCGATCCATCGAGGAAGCGGTGCAGATCGCCGGACGGATCAGCTATCCGGTCATGGTCCGTCCGTCGTATGTGTTGGGTGGCCGGTCGATGCAGATTGTCTATGATGAAGCCGGCTTGCTGGAGTACATGCATTCCGCCGTCAAGGCGTCGCCCAATCATCCGGTCTTGATCGACAAGTACCTGGCCGATGCCATCGAAGTCGATGCCGATGCGATTTCGGACGGTGCAACCGTGGTCGTGGCAGGAATCATGGAGCATATCGAAGAAGCCGGTGTCCATTCAGGCGATTCGGCCTGCTCCCTTCCTCCCTATACACTCGACAAGACCATTGTGCGTGAGATTGAACGTCAGATGTGCATGTTGGCGCTGGAGTTGGGGGTTGTGGGGCTCATGAATGCACAGTTTGCCGTCAAAGGGCAGACGATTTTTGTTCTTGAGGTCAATCCACGCGGATCTCGGACCGTGCCATTCGTCAGCAAGGCGATCGGCGTACCACTCGCAAAGTTGGCCATGAAAGTGATGATGGGGAGAACGCTCAAGGAGCTGGGATTTACGAGCGCTCCTCTCCCTCAGCATTTTTCGGTCAAAGAAGCGGTGTTTCCATTCAATAGATTTCCCGGTGTCGATGTGCTGCTGGGACCGGAGATGAAATCGACCGGTGAAGTAATGGGCATCGACGGAGATTTCGGATGGGCGTTCGCGAAATCGCAAGCAGGGGCAGGGGCGGTGTTGCCGACATCAGGAACTGCCTTTATCAGCGTGAAAGCCTCCGACCGTCCCGCTGCGCTGGAAGTGGGCAGGGCGTTAAACAAGTTGGGGATGCGTATTCAGGGAACGAGCGGGACAGCTGGGTATTTGCGTGAACACGGGCTTTCCGTGGAGATTGTGAACAAGGTGACCGAGGGGAGGCCGCACATCGTCGATCACATCAAGAATGGCTCGATCGCCCTCGTCGTGAATACGGTACGAACGGCCTCGGCGCATCTGGATTCGTTAGCCATCCGGCGGGAAGCACTTCATCGCAGCATTCCGTATTTCACGACGATGAGGGGAGCGCATGCTGCGGTGATGGGTATCGAGGCGATCGTCAAAAAGGGCTTAGCAATTCGCACATTGCAAGAGTATCATCGGCCATAACCTGTTCAGGAGCGACCAGAGCATGCCGACACCAATTACGAAGAAAGGCTACGAGGCGTTAAAGGCAGAATTGGATCGTTTGCGCAAGATCGAGCGGCTCAAAAACATCGAAGCCATCGCGGAAGCCAGAGCGCATGGCGATCTTAGTGAGAACGCCGAGTATGACGCCGCCAAAGAGCGCCAAGGTTTCATCGAATCGCGCATCGCTGAACTCGAAACCAAGCTGGCCGATGCCCGCGTGGTGGAGATCGCAGGACGCATCAGCGAGACGATCGTTTTTGGTGCGACAGTCTTAGTCGTCGAACAGGAGTCCCAAGCCAAGAAACAGTATACATTGGTTGGGCAGGACGAAGCCGATATGAAATTCAACAAGATCTCCGTGCAGTCCCCTGTCGGGCGTGCGCTGATCGGTAAGCGTGTTGGAGATTTCGTGGAAGTGAAGACACCTGTCAAGATGGTTGAATACGAGGTCATGGAGATCAAATTCGAGGAACTCTGACGTGCAGGATGCACGCCCTCTCATCACGCTGCTGACAGATTTCGGCGAGCGGGATTGCTTCGTGGCAAGCATGAAAGGGGTCATTCTGTCGATCAATTCTACCGCTGCCGTCGTCGATCTCTCTCATCAAATCGCCTCTCATCAGATTCAGGAAGCCGGGTACTTTCTCAAGTCCTGCTATCGCTATTTTCCAGCAGGAACTATCCATGTTGCCGTGGTCGATCCCGGAGTCGGAACCGAGCGACGGGCGTTGCTCGTGTCCGCAGCCGGCTCATTTTTTGTCGGACCGGATAATGGGTTGTTCAGTGAACTCCTGGAGCAGGAGCAGGGGGCGAAGATATGGCAGATCGTGAATCAGGACTATCGTCTTGAAACGACAGGGTCGACCTTTGATGGACGAGATGTGTTCGCGCCGGCTGCTGCATGGTTGAGCAAAGGCGTGCCGCCGGCATTTTTTGGGCCGGTGGTCCAGGATCCGATTCACCGTTCCGTGGCGATCCCGGTGTGGCATGAAGAAGTGCTGATTGGCAGGATCGTCTCCGTCGATCGCTTCGGGAATCTCATCTCTAATATCACCGCGAGGCAGGTGAGGGAGTTTCGGGCAGTCGGGGGGCAATCTCTCGAGATTCATGTTGGAGCCTATGTCATCAACGATTTGGTTGGGAGTTATAGCCAGGGAAATCGGGAGAGTCCCTCTGCGCTGATCAATAGTAGTGAGAATTTGGAAATCTTTTTGCAGGAAGATAGCGCGGCGCGCTGTCTGCAAGTTGGTGTGGGGGAAGAAGTCCGTCTGTGCTGAGTCGTCTCAGCCCATCGCTTTGTCGATGTGATCGCAAACATGGCTGGCGAAGGGGAGCGAGCAGGTAAAGGCGGGAGACACGGCGTTGAGCACGTGCATGGAGCGGTTGTCGCCTTCCAGGACGAAATCCATTTCAAGCTTTTTCTTCGTGATGTCGAGGAGCTGGGCTCGAATTCCTGGACGGCCCCATTTATGGTAGTTGCGCTCGGCCACGCCCTCGGCGAGTACCGAGGCAAGTGCCACCATCTTGCCCCGCGAGTATTTGGCGACCTCCTCCATCGCCAAGCGTCGGAAATCGAATCCAGCTCCGGTCAGTAACCCGAGTCCTCGACTTGCGACTTCAACCAGTTCACCAAAATTGAAGTTGCCGAACCCCTCATAATTCTCTCGCCACAAAGCCGGAATGGCTGTCGGGCCGATCTTGGCTTTTCCGTCGGCCGTGATTGTGAAGTGGACACCCAGGAACGGATTCCTGAGATCTGGAACGGGATAAATATTGGTACGAATCGCACCTGGTGGTTCATCGGAATAGAGATAGAGGCCCTTAAAAGGCAGGATGCGATACTTTTCCGAGAATCCATAGTCCATGGCAATTTTGTCGGCATACAGACCAGCGGCGTTGACGATGTATCCGGCTTCGATGCTGTCCTGGTTTGTCCGAACTGTCCCATTGTCTCGTCTCTGATAGGCTGTGCCGCACTGAATCTGAATCCCCTCACGAAGTGCATCCTGTTGCATCGCATTGACGACCTGGAGTGGGCTCACCGTCGAGGTTCGAGGTGAAAACAAAGCTCGTTGATAGGTTTTGACGCGTGGCTCAATGGACTTGGCTTCTGCTTCCGTGAGGGCCTGAAGCTCAATGCCGTTGGCTTGTCCGCGACGGAGCAATTCGTCCAGCGATGGCAAATCCGCTGCATTCTTGGCGACGACGAGCTTGCCGCATTTATTGAGGGGAATGTGTTTTTCCTCGCAGTAGGCGGTCAGTCGTTCGTTCCCAAGACGAGTAAACTTCGCTTTCAGGCTGTCGGGTGAGTAGTAGAATCCCGCGTGTAGGACTCCGCTATTGCGTCCACTGGCATGGGCCCCGCAAGAAGGTTCCTTTTCGATTAATAGCACGCGGGCATCTGCCTGGCGTTTGCGAAGCTCACGCGCGATGCTGAGGCCGATGACTCCACCTCCGATGACGAGAAAATCACAGGTTTGCATATTGTGTCGTGGCTCTCTTGGCGATTGGGTGACGCATCTCAGTGAGACTCAATCAATGTGCAGAGTCTCTATGGATTTCTTGATGATTTCTACCATTTTCTTTAATTCTTCTGTTGTTGTCGAGAGGGGAGGTATCAGCACAAGCACATTCCCGATAGGTCTTAAGATGAGTCCCTTCGATCGAGCGCTGGCCGCCACGTGGTGACCAGCCTTGGCGCTGAGCGGGTAGGGCTCTTTGGTTGCCTTGTCTCGGACTAACTCGATTCCAACCATGAACCCGCGCTGTCGGATGTCGCCGACACAGGAGATCTCAGCGATCGGCTTCAGCCATTGAGCCAACATCTTGATCTTTGCGGACAGTCGGGACAGTGTTTTCTCCTGGCGGAATACTTGGAGATTGGCCAGGGCCACAGCACAGCCTAGGGGATTTCCGGTAAAACTGTGTCCATGAAAGAAGGTCTTGAATTCGTCGTAGGTGCCCAAAAATCCTCGATAGATTTCATCGGTCGTGAGGGTCGCCGCAAGCGGCATATACCCTCCGGTGAGTCCCTTGCTGATCGCCATCAGATCGGGTGTTATCCTTTCATGCTCGCATGCGAACATTGTTCCAGTTCGCCCGAAAGCCCGTCGCGACTTCGTCGGTAATCAACAGGACGTTGTACTTTGTGCAGAGCGCACGGACTCGTTTCAGATACCCGGCCGGCTGGGGAATCATCCCGGCAGCCGCTTGCATCAGCGGTTCGATGATGAATCCGGCTAGGTCGCGATGGCGACGTTTCAAGATTTGTTCAATTGGGTCGATGCACGCCATCTTGCAGGAGGGATAGGCGAGTTTGAGCGGGCAGCGGTAACAATAGGGTGGCTCTGCTGCCAGCGTTGGGAACAACAGCGGTTTGAACCGAGAATGAAACAGCGCGATATTGCCGACGCTCACGGCTCCGATCGTATCCCCGTGATACGCCATCTTGAGATGGAGAAAGGTATTTTTTGGGCCAGCCTCCGGATGCCGCTGCTGCCAGTATTGGACGGCCATCTTCAGCGCGATTTCTACCGCCGTCGAACCGTTGTCCGAATAGAAGACGCGTGTGAGCCCCTTTGGTGCGATCTGGATCAAGGCGCGGGCCAGCTCAATAGCCGGTGGATTGGAGAGGCCCAGGAACGTGGAGTGGGCGATGTTGTCGAGTTGTTTCTTGATGGCTTGGTTCAGCATAGGATGCCGATGACCGTGGAGATTCACCCAAATGGATGACGTGCCGTCCAGATACTTTTTGCCCTCCGTATCAATGAGGTAGGAGCCTTTGCCCCGCTCAATGATCAGCGGCTCCTCCTGTTCCCACTCCTGCATCTGGGTAAACGGATGCCAGAGGTAGCGGCGGTCCCAGTTCCTCAGCTGCTTCGTAGAGGGTGGTCGAGTCATGACTCCATGAAATATCGTTCGTCAATCCTGGGATTAGACAGGACGATCTGTGACTGACGCTTGACGACTGCCGATGGACGAGGGAGTGGCCTCGATGGCGGCGCGTGATTATAGGTGGAGGCGATCTCTTTGACAACCCAGGAAGCAGTTACTATAATGAACCGATTTTTTACCAATGAGCTAGGATTTGCAAAGCCTTATACGCAATTTTTCCATCATTGCTCATATCGATCACGGCAAATCAACCCTCGCTGACCGGTTCCTAGAAGCTACTGGCGCAGTCACTGCTCGAGAGGCGAAAGACCAGATCCTCGATGCCATGGACCTCGAACGGGAACGTGGCATTACGATCAAGGCCCATGCAGTGGCGATCCGGTACAAGGCTCAGGACGGGAAGACGTATGCCTTGCATTTGATCGATACGCCGGGGCACGTCGATTTCACCTATGAAGTGTCGAGGAGTCTGGCGGCCTGCGAAGGGGCGCTCTTGCTGGTCGATGCCACGCAGGGGGTGCAGGCGCAGACGATTGCCAATGTGAATTTGGCGATGGCCAACAACCTCACCATTATCCCGGTCATCAATAAGATTGATCTGGCGAGTTCGGATGTCGAGGGCACGAAACATTCGATTTCGGAGGTGCTGCAGCTTGATGCCGCCGATGCCTTGCCGATCAGTGCAAAAGAAGGCAAAGGAGTCCCCGACGTATTGGAGGCGATCATTGCGCGGATTCCTCCTCCGTCCGGTGATCCCCAGGCCCCATTCAAAGCGCTTATTTTCGACTCCTGGTTCGACAATTATCAAGGCGTCATCGTCCTGGCGAGACTGGTGGATGGATCCATCCGGCCAGGGATGAAGATCAAAGTCATGTCGAATAATCGGACGTTTGAAGTCATGGAAGTGGGACAGTTCACTCCGAAACGGACAAAGAAGACCGAGCTGGTGACGGGTGAGGTCGGATATCTCTGTGCCAACATGAGAGAGGTTGCCGATGTCAAAATCGGCGATACCCTCACGGATGCGGTCGGACCCACGAGTGCGCCCTTCCCTGGCTATAAAGAGGTGAAGCCGCTGGTATTCTGCGGGCTCTATCCCACCGACACCGGCCGATACGAAGATTTGCGCGACGCGTTAGTCAAACTACGATTAAACGACTCCTCGTTCGTCTATGAACCGGAGACATCGCTCGCGTTAGGATTCGGCTTTCGTTGTGGGTTTTTGGGCCTGCTGCATATGGAAATCATTCAGGAACGGCTCGAGCGTGAGTACAATCTCACGCTCCTCACGACCGCTCCGACCGTCGTCTATCGTCTCCTCACCACGAAGGGCGAGGTACTGGAGGTCAATAATCCGTCGCAGCTCCCGCCTCCCAGTAGCATTGACTCATTTGAAGAGCCGTTTATTTTGGCCTCGATCATCACGCCAGAACGATATATGGGGGCCATCCTCCAGCTCTGTCAGGAACGCCGAGGAATTCAAAAAGGCCTGAATTTTCTCGATCCGACCAGGGTCATGATCAGTTATGAACTGCCTCTTAACGAGGTCATTCTCGATTTTTACGATAAGCTCAAGTCGCGCACACAGGGCTATGCGTCGCTCGACTATGAAGTGCTCGGCTACCGCAACTCCGATCTTGTCAGGCTCGATATTCTCTTGAACGGTGAAGCGGTCGATGCCCTGTCGTTTATCACGCATAAAGATCGTTCTGTTCAGCGTGGGCGGCAGCTTGCTGAGAAGATGAAAGAGCTGATTCCACGGCAGATGTACGAGATTGCCATTCAGGCGGCGATCGGCAGTAAGATCGTTGCGCGTGAGACCATCGGTGCGATGAAGAAGAATGTGCTGGCAAAATGCTATGGTGGCGATATCACGAGGAAGCGCAAGTTGCTGGAAAAACAGAAGGAAGGGAAGAAGCGCATGAAAGCGGTCGGCAGTGTTGAGGTCCCGCAGGAAGCGTTCCTGGCGATCTTGAAGGTTGGAGACGAATGAGCCTCGATCAGAATCCGAGAAATGTGGATAAGTTGCCAGGCGCTCCGCGTGGGGGAGGAGACCAGGCCGCGCTCTCGGAGGCCAAACTCGCCGACAACACGGACCAATCGGGGCGGAAGTCTCTTGTCCGGGAATATGCGGAAGCGATCATCGTGGCGATGCTCCTGGCATTTGCCATCCGCGTGTTCGTCGTGCAGGCATTTAAGATTCCCTCAGGATCAATGATTCCGACCTTGCAGATCGGCGATCATATTTTGGTCAGTAAGCTCTCCTATGGCCTGCAGTGGCCGACGGACTGCAAGGTGCTTTGGAGTTTCCCACCGCTCAATTGCTACACGTCCGAAACGGTTGTGACGTTCGGCAAGCCGCAGCGGGGCGACATCATCGTGTTTCGGTTTCCCGAGGATGAAGAGAAAGATTTCATCAAGCGCATTGTCGGGCTGCCGGGGGACACCGTCCAGCTTAAGAATAAGGGCGTCCTTGTGAACGGCCAGCCACTCGACGATAAAGCCTTTACGCAACGAATCGACCCCGGCGTCATCGACGGTACAATCAACCCCCGCGATAATTTTGGACCGGTGACGGTTCCGGAGGGATCGTATTTCGTGATGGGCGACAATCGCGACCAAAGTCTGGACAGCCGGTTCTGGGGCTATGTGCGCGAAGAAAAGATCCGCGGTAAAGCGTTCCGCATCTATTGGTCATGGAACGGGCAGGGAAATTGGACGGAGTGGGTCAGATGGGAACGATTCGGAAAGGCGATTCAATAACGAAACGCAGTGTCGCGTCTCCCCCGAGTGCAGACTCGAATGGGAAGGGTGATGCGTTGTCGCCCAAGGCGCTCCGGCAGTATCTTCAGCGATTTCCCCAGGCATCGATCCTTGTTGTCGGCGACCTCATTCTTGATCACTATGTGATGGGACGGGTCAGCCGGATTTCTCCCGAAGCTCCGGTTCCGGTGGTTCATGTCGAGTCGGAATCCATCCGGCTTGGTGGGGCGGCGAATGTGTTTAACAATATCTTGGCGCTTGGAGGAAAGGCCGACCTCTGCGGTGTGATCGGGTCGGATGAAAGCGGGCGCCTATTGATGAAGGAGCTCGGCAACAAACGATCAAGCCGCGGGGGAGTGGTGATCGATCATGATCGTCCGACGACCAGAAAAAGCCGGGTGATCGCGCATAACCAGCAGATTGTGCGGTATGACATCGAGGGGCGGAGCGAACTAAAGGTCGCGCTGCGGCAAAAGATTCTCCGGTATGTGGAGTCACGGATTCGAGAGTTGTCCTGTATCGTGGTGTCGGACTATGCCAAGGGAGTCGTGTCGCCGGCACTCATGTCCGACCTCATACGACTTGCTGCGTTGCGGAAGGTTCCGGTCATTGTCGATCCGAAGGTCGAACATTTCAGCTACTATAAAGGCGTCACCGTGCTGACGCCGAATCATCTTGAGGCGGCGCAAGCCTCAGGGTTGCACGGCGACGGTGACCAGACAATCGACGAAGCCGGCGCGATGATTCGGCAGCGTCTTGGATGCCAGTCCGTCCTGATTACGCGCGGTGAAAAAGGGATGAGCTTGTATGAGCGCAACGGCGCGTCGTGGCATTTGCCGACGAAGGCTCGGCAGGTCTACGACGTCACCGGTGCAGGGGATACGGTCATCGGAACCTTGGCGCTGGCCCTGTCGGTTGGAGCAAGTATCAAGACCGGCGCGGTCATGGCGAACTATGCGGCCGGAATCGTGGTGGGCATGGTCGGCACCGCGACCGTTTCGCCGAAACAGTTGTCCGAGGCGTTTGGAGATGAATAAGGGTTCAGGGTCTGTCACAGTTGTGATTCCAGCCCGATATGGTTCGTCACGGTTCCCGGGCAAGCCGCTCGTCGAGCTGAACGGGAAGCCGATGATTCAACATGTCTATGAGCGAGCTGTGGCCTGCCGCTCGGTTTCGAGCGTGTTGGTTGCGACCGATGATGAGCGCATCAAGCAGGCCGTCGAGGCGTTTGGTGGACGTGTGGTCCTTGTCGCCGGTGACTATCGGACCGGGACAGACCGCGTCGCGGCAGTGGCCCGCATGTTTGCGGGAGAGTACTTTTTGGACTTACAGGGCGATGAGATTCCACTGAACCCCGCGTTGTTGACCGATCTTATTGAGCCATTTCTTGAAAGCGGCGTCGGCATAGGGACGCTGAAGCGGGTCATGGACCCTATAGAGGATCTTCACAATTCCGCAGTGGTCAAAGTCGTCACTGATGTCCACGGCGACGCGCTCTACTTTTCCCGAGCTCCGATCCCGTTCGTTCGTGACGATTCGGAACGGCAGGCGATTGGAGGACTCCACTATATTCATCTGGGATTGTATATCTATACGAAGGAGACCTTGCTTCGATTCGCGGCCTTGCCGACCAGTCGTTTGGAAGATGCCGAAAAGCTAGAGCAGCTCCGTGCGTTGGACCATAGAATTCCCATCCGTGTGTGGGAAACCAAACATGCCTCGCTGCGGGTCGATCGTCCGGAGGATGTGCCAGTTGTCGCGGAGCGACTGCAGCAGTATGAGGTTGTCAGGCGTGAGTTGCAGAATAGCGGGGTGTTTTTTAAGTGATGAGGTTCCTGTTGCGATCGGATCGATCTGACGCCCACGAGAGGGGACAGCTATGAGCAAGTTTATTTTTGTGACCGGCGGCGTCGTCTCATCGCTTGGAAAAGGACTGGCGTCGGCATCCATCGGGAACCTGCTCGAAAGCCGGGGGTTGAAGATCACGTTTTTGAAGTTGGATCCGTACATCAACGTCGACCCTGGCACGATGAACCCCTATCAACATGGAGAGGTCTTTGTCACGGACGACGGAGCCGAGACGGATCTTGACCTTGGGCATTATGAGCGGTTCACATCATTATCGCTGACGAAAGAAAGTAATTACACGACCGGTCGAATCTATCACTCGGTCATCACAAAAGAGCGTCGTGGAGATTATCTCGGTGGAACCGTCCAGGTCGTGCCGCATGTGACGGATGAGATTAAGCAAGCAATCATGCGCATCTCCAAAGGAATTGATGTCACGATCGTCGAAATCGGCGGTACGGTCGGCGACATTGAAAGCCTGCCGTTTCTCGAAGCCATCCGGCAGATGCCGTACGATGTCGGGCGCGATAACGTGCTGTACGTCCACCTGACATTGGTGCCCTACATCGGGGCGGCCGGTGAACTGAAGACCAAGCCGACGCAACATTCAGTCAACAAGCTCCGTGAGATCGGCATTCAGCCCCACATCCTCTTGTGCCGAACCGACCGCTATATTCCCCCGGAGCTCAAGGGCAAGATCGCGATGTTTTGCAACGTGGATAAGGATGCCGTCATCACGGCCAAAGATGTCGAGACGATCTACGAAGTGCCGATCGTCTTCAGAAAAGAGGGGTTGGACGAATTGATTGTTCGTCAGCTCCATCTGGAGACCGGCCAGCCCAATCTTCGTGAGTGGGATGCGATGGTGCAGAAGATCAAGCGGCCAAAGCATGAAATTTCCGTCGCGCTGGTGGGCAAATATGTGGGCTTGAAAGAATGTTACAAGAGCCTGGGAGAGGCGCTGGTTCACGGTGGAATCGATCATGAAACCAAGGTCAACATCAATTGGATCGAGTCCGAAGATATCGAGCGGCAAGGGACGGAGCGTATCCTGCGCGAGGCTGATGGCATCTTGATCCCCGGTGGATTTGGGACGAGAGGGATCGAGGGAAAAGTGACGGCGATCAGGTATGCGCGGGAACGTCAGGTCCCGTTCCTCGGTCTGTGTTTAGGGATGCAATGTGCCGCGATCGAGTTTGCGCGAAATGTAGCTGGATTGGCCGGTGCCAACAGCGCCGAGTTTGATGAGCAGTCACCTCATCCCGTGATCAATCTCATGCCCGATCAGCATGGCGTGAGTGACAAGGGGGGGACTATGCGACTCGGATCCTATCTCTGCAAGTTAGGGGAGGGGACGCTCGTGCAGAAGATGTACGGTGTGAGCGAGGTCCGTGAACGTCATCGCCATCGCTATGAATTCAATAACGCCTATCGTGAACAACTGACTGCGAAGGGTCTGGTCTTGAGCGGAGTGTCACCAGATGGTCGATTGGTCGAAATCATTGAGTTGAGGGATCATCCCTGGTTCGTGGGGACGCAATTCCACCCTGAGTACAGTTCCCGCCCGCACCGTCCGCATCCCTTGTTTAGCGGATTCGTGGGAGCGGCATTGCGCAAGAAGCTAGGGCATTAAAGCAAGATGCTGAAACCGACTTCCAACTGCGTTCTCGGCTCATCCAAATCCTCAACGTACCCCAGAGGGTACGCCTCCGGTTTTGATTTGCCTGTGGCCTTGTTGGAAAGCCGGTTTGAGCATCTCACGTGAAGTGAATTTAAAACCTATGGCACAACTCGTCGAAATCGGTTCCTTCAAGGTCGGCCAGGGACAGCGTCCGTTTCTGATTGCCGGGCCTTGTGTGATCGAGAGCGAGCAGCTGGTGATGGACACGGCTGGCCATGTTGCGGATATTGCGAAGTCACTGGGAATCCCGTACATCTTCAAGTCATCCTTCGATAAGGCCAACCGAACGTCCATTACGTCGTTCCGTGGTCCTGGGATTGAAAAGGGCCTGGCGATACTCAAGAAAGTTAAGGACCACTTTGCTGTGCCTGTGTTGACCGACGTGCATACGGAGGAGCAGGCGACCGAAGCTGGGAAGGTGGTGGATGTCCTTCAGATTCCGGCCTTTCTCTGTCGGCAGACGGATTTGCTGATTGCTGCGGCAAAAACAGGAAAAGTCGTGAACGTGAAGAAGGGGCAGTTTCTCTCGCCGATAGAAATGGGCAATGCGGTCAAGAAAGTCGAAGAATGCGGAAGCCGTCGGCTTCTGCTTACCGAGCGTGGGTCGTCATTCGGCTACAACAATCTTGTCGTGGATATGAGATCCTTCCCTATCATGAGGAACTTCGGGTATCCTGTCGTCTTCGATGCGACGCACAGCGTTCAGTTGCCGGGTGGCGGTGGGTCCAAATCCAGCGGCCAGAGAGAATTTGTCGAGCCGTTGGCTTGCGCCGCAGCCGGAGCGGGTGTCGATGGATTCTTCATGGAAGTCCATCCAAATCCAGACGAGGCGCTGTCTGATGGGCCCAATATGGTCCCATTACATCAACTAAAGTCCTTGCTGGAACGGGTTCTGCGGATATGCGACGCAGCCAAGCCGAGAAGCTGAAACCTTCCGCGCGGCGCGGTCAATCTATGAAAGTAAAGGCAGCGAGTCGAGCAGCGCAGGTTGCGAAAAGGCGAAGCGAAATTATGACGGTGAAGCCATCTGGTCGAGATTCGAAAATTTCGAAAATAGAAGAGAGTTTGGCCGATGGTCGGCGCGTGCTTGAAATTGAGGCTCGGGCGGTCCAAGCCCTGATTGACCGGCTGGATGCCAAGTTCGCAAAGGCGGTGCAGCTGCTTGTTCAGTGTAAGGGAAAGGTTGTCGTCTCCGGCATGGGGAAGTCTGGCTTGATCGGTCAAAAAATTGCCGCGACACTGGCCAGTACCGGCACCTCCTCGTTCTTCCTGCACCCCGCCGAAGGTGTGCATGGAGATCTGGGCATGTTGGCTCGACGCGATGCGCTGGTTGCGATTTCCAACAGCGGCGAAACGCAGGAGTTGCTGCAGCTGCTTCCATTTGTGAAGCGTCTCGGTATTCCGGTGATCGGGCTCACAGGACGAATGAACTCCACCTTGGCGAAGAATTCCGATGTCGCGCTCGATGTGTCGGTCCAGGAAGAGGCCTGCCCGATGGGGCTGGCTCCGACCGCCAGCACGACCGCCACATTGGCGTTGGGCGATGCGCTGGCCGTGGCCCTGCTACAGAAACGGGAGTTCAAGGAAGAAGACTTTGCCAGGTTCCATCCCGGCGGTACGCTCGGACGGCGGCTGCTGGTGAAGGTGAGGGACCTCATGCATGCCGATTCGGAGATGCCGATGGTCCAAGCCACCGTCGGTGGGATGGCGGCTATGCTGGAAATGACGGCGAAAAAGCTCGGCATGACCACGGTCGTGGATCAGGAGGGGTTGCTCGTTGGAGTGATTACCGACGGTGACTTGCGACGTTTTATCCAGCGGGGAACCGATTTGGTCAATACCACCGCGCAAGAGCTGGCCACCACGAATCCCAAGTCCATCGGGCCGGACGAACTGGCCGCCAAGGCTGTCGAGATGATGGAGCGATTTTCAATCACGACCCTGGTGGTCACCGAGAATGAGCGGAACATCCGCGGGGTCATTCATCTACATGACTTGTTAAAGAACGGAATCGTGTAGCAGGATGCTGAAAAAGTCCGCCAGCGGCGTTCTCACATCGCTCAGAGGCTCAACGTACCGAAGCGTACGCCTCGCCTCCTCGCTCGCTCTGGCCTTGCTGGACGGCCTTTTTGACCATCCTGCGGGTGCCATCAGGTCGAAGCAGTGTTTTAGTAGTCTGCGTAGGAGACGAATCGGACGATGAACCGCGTTCTGGAAATGTGGCGAGAGATAGGAGCCGAGTCGCTCAATCTGCCCAATCTCCTGACGCTCATCCGCATTCTCTTGATCCCGGTCTTCATCATTCTCTTCGTCAACCCAACGCCCGATCAGTCGCTGGCAGCGGCGATTGTGTTTACCGTCGCGGCGGTGACGGATATGTTGGATGGCTATATTGCCCGCCGAACCGGCCAGGTGACGAAGCTCGGCAAATTGCTCGATCCGATTGCGGACAAACTCCTGGTGTTGTCGGCACTGATACTCCTGATGAACGTAGATCGGGTCAGCGCGTTGGTCGCGCTGCTGATTATCGGGCGGGAAGTGGCGGTGACGGGAATTCGCGCCATTGCGGCAGGAGAGGGCATGATCATCGCCGCCGAGACGACCGGCAAGTATAAGATGGCGCTGCAGGTCGTCGCGATTATTCTCCTGATCCTGGAAGGGACGGGATTAGCCCAACTTGGCAATCTGCACCTGGCCGGCATCGTCACATTGTATTTATCGCTGGTACTTGGCTACATCTCCGGTGGTCAGTATGTCTGGAGTTTTTGGAAGCAGGTCGTCGCGAAGGGACTGTAGTCAGGATGTTGAAACGAGACCCCAGCTTTGTTCTCGCATCGTTCAGACCCTCAACATACCCCAGAGGGTATGCCTCGGCCCTTCACTCGCTGCGGCCTCGCTGGATGTCTCGTTTGAACATCCTGTAATACGCCTGACATGGGCTTGAAATACCTCGCCGTCCTTCAATCGCGGTTTTCTTATCAGACTGTTATCTGTACCAGTCTTTTCTTCTTAGTTACAGCCTGCACAGAGAAGGGAACGCCTCCTCAATTGGATGCTTATGTCTATCCGAGTGTTCCGGGATCGACTCGATGTGAAACTGGCGTGCGTCCCGGTCTTGCTGGTGCAATCGACGGAAAGGTTTCGGCTGACGGCATTCGGTATATGGTTCGGACGCCGTCCAACTATGACGCCACGTTTGCTCATCCTCTGTTGATGGTCTATGCCCCGGCTGGACAGAGTCGCTGGAGGACTGAGCGTTTTACTGGCCTCACGACATCAGCGACCGGTGCAGGGTTTGTCGTGGTCTATACCGATCACAAGCCGTTGAATATTTCGACCATTGAACAGCTTGGAGCCATTCCTGGTCTAGTGGCAAAGGAGTGGTGCATCGATGAGAGCAGGGTATCCGCCACCGGTCATTCAGACGGGGGCACGGCATCCATGATGCTGGCTGTGATTGAGAAGACGAAAAACGTGCATGCCACAATCGCGCCGAGTGCTGCTGGGGTGACCGGCAAAGATCTTGAGGCGTATCAATGCCGCGCTCCAATCCCAGTCATGATCATGCACGGCAAGAACGACAAGCTGTTTCCCGGCTGGGGAGCCCAAACGTCAGCCTGGTGGGCGGGCTGTAATCACTGTGATGTGACGAAGACGAAATCAGTTGAGGGCGGCTGTCGCGCGTATCAAGGCTGTGCCTCAGGCGGAGCCACGCTCTATTGTGAGGGAACCGGCAGCCATCGCGATTGGCCTAATCTCAACCGTGTTATGTTGGAGTTCTTTGCACATCCGGAGAAGTTTTTGTGATGGTCGGAAGCAATCGGGAAAGCAGATAGCATGGAGCAACAGGGACTTTTCTTTGGGCTCATGGTCGTTGGGTATCTCTTGGGAGCTGTCCCGTTTGGCGTCGTCATCTCGAAGGCGATGGGCCTGCCAGATCCGCGCACGGTCGGGAGCAAGAACGTCGGATTTACGAATGTCCTCCGTGTGTCGGGCAAGACGCCCGGCATCCTCACCTTGATCGGGGATATGGGTAAGGGATGGGTGATGGGTTTCGCGGCGACGCAGCTGCTGCAAGATGAATGGGCTATTTTGGTTGTTGCACTCGCGCCGTTTCTGGGCCATCTCTTTTCACCGTTCTTAGGATTTAAAGGAGGAAAGGGGGTTGCCACTGCGCTTGGCTCTGTCCTCGGTGTTGCACCGCTGATCGGACTGTTGCTGCTGCTGGCCTGGATTGGAGCGGTGGCTCTCTGGCGCTATTCTTCCGGCGGTGCGTTGACCGCCTTTGGACTCTTTCCCGTCCTTGCTGCATCTCTTCGACCGACGGCTCCCTTTGCTTTGTTCTCCGTGCTGGTGACAAGTCTCATTGTGATCAAGCACAAGGGAAATATTGAACGGTTGTGGAAGGGGACGGAGAGTAAGATCGGGCAGCGCGGCTGATCCTCTGTGCTCGCCCACCGCGCACCCGAGACTCATCAGACTTACATCAGATCAGGCGGTGCTCGGTGGATGCGCGCACTTAAGGACCAGGCCGCACTGCCCTCAGGGGGATTTGGGGGGAAGAGAAGAAGTCTGCCGAATACGCGCCCTCGGAAGGGCCTCGTTCCATGCGCGTCCCCTGCAATCATGGGTTAGTCATCATAGCAATGAGGGTAGAAGGACCTGGCGAAGGGCGATCTCGGCGGCAAGCATTGCGTCTTCAACGTCAGCGCGTATCGGTGTTTCGCGCGCATGTGATGCGGCTTGGAGTCGTTGATCAACCGCAAGCACGAGTTCGCAGGCTTTTTCAGCAATGCGCAGCTCGTTCTCCGAGTGAGTCGCATTGCCACGCTCGACAAGGAAGCGCAAGCGATGTCGGCGCGTTACCCCTGTCCGGCTGCTTGAGTCTCGCAGATACCAATTCTTGCTTTTGATCTGTTCATCTGGTGCGCCCATCTTCAAGGTCTGATCAATCAGTTCTCTCGCGGAATGTGCTGCCTGCCGAAGGGCATCGGGCTCGGATGAGCTGACGGCAGACCAAGCCCCTGCGCGCACCTCCAATAGATGAGGCTCAATTCTGAGGAGCACCTCATCAAGTGAGTCAAGGGTCCGTCGCTTGAGAGCATTTTCGCCTCGCTCCGTAAGAACCAACCAATCTCGAGGTGCTATTAAGTCCTGAAGGGTCGGCGACAGTAGGTCATCTCGTTCAAGTTGTTCGACTTCGCGGAAGGCCTGCTGACGGGCAGGTGCGTCAAACTCTACACCAAGGTGATGTTCCAAGGTGCCACGCTGAGTGCCTCTGCCAAGTAGGTTGAACCGGTTTACTGGCCTTCGCCCGTCCTTGGCAAGGACTTCCAGAATAGCAAGCCGCAAATTCCGGGATGTCAGCGAAGGGATCATCGCTTCTGCCTATTGTTGGAGCAGAAGTTGTGCAATCTCAGGGGCGCGTTTCCTGTAATCCATCTCTTTCACCCAAGCAGTGGAGTTTTGCTCGAATGATTGACAAAGGTCTTTTTCAGTCATGTTCAGAGAGACCGCCACATCCCTCATCTCCTGAGCTATGAACTTTTTGGAGGAGGGAGCCACTAATTGATAGAGCTTGTCGATGTCGTAGTGTCTGTCGTGCTCTTGGAAATCAATGACCTGTATGGTTTCAGCGGACACGAATAGTTCACGATGCACCTCTTCATATGCGATGGTGAATGACTTGATCTCAACACCGAGAGTGGCGCAATGTTGTGCACGGGTTCGTATGTTCAGGAAATATGCTCCAAAAAAGAAATTGGATGCCGCAACCAGTTTGTCCTTCGTGCTCTTGGCAGAGCTCAGCGCAGTGGCTGCACTGCGGTGCGCATTGTCCACAAGAACCTCGGTCGCGCTTCTGTCCAAGGTCGCAAGAGTCTCCGCCGACTTGATTTCTTGCTCGGTCCTATCGGTTGCGCGCTCTACTGCCTCTTGCATTGCCGTTGACTCAAACCATTGGATCTTGAATTCCTTAACCACCACAAATGCAATAACGAATGCAACGAAGAACAGGACTCTCCCTAGTACGGACTTCGACATTTCTCTCATCCTTGCGAACATATGTGCTACCTATCACGATGAGTAAACGCTATACAATGCTCCATGACGTTCAGCTGCGGTCGGCCCGGGCCGCCGCACGATACCGCCCGGCCGCCACCAGCTGCAACCGCTTGTTAAGCGGTGGGCTACTCGAGGTGCAGAAACACTTGAATGGCACCATCAGGCTGAAGATCCCATTGAACAACATTGGGGTCAGAGTGGAATGGCACTTACTTAACACCAACCCCTTTGATGTAATGTCCAAAAGGACTGGTCCCCAGTGATACGATGGAGTCGCTAACCGCCCCTCCATTACCCTTACAGGAGCCAGTCCCCATGCATCCTCATCTCCGTGCGTGTGCGCTGCAACAGCAACGGATTCGCCGCCGTGCCAAGCACAGCGATGCCTATACCTTCTTGACTCTCCTGACCAGCCCGGGGATGCTCGATCGGGTGGAGTCGTTTCTGCCTAAGCACCGTGAGCGGCTGTTTCCGCCGACCGAGACACTTTCTATGTTCCTGTCGCAGGCCTTGAGCGCCGACCGTTCCTGCCAGCGGGCCGTGAATGAGGCGGCGGTCAAACGCCTAATCGGCGGCCTGCCGCGATTGAGCACGCACACCGGTGCCTATTGCCGTGCGCGCGCGCGATTGCCGGGATCGATGGTGTCGGGCCTGGTGCAGCACACCGGGCAGAGGATGAGCGCGAGCGCCACGGCGTGGCGCTGGCACGGCCACCCAGTGCGACTCGTGGACGGGACAACGGTGGCGATGCCCGACACCCCGGCGAATCAGGCGGTCTACCCGCAACCGCGCAGCCAGGAGTCTGGTCTCGGGTTCCCATTGTGCCGGTGGGTGGGCCTGATCTGCCTCGGCAGCGGTGCCGTGCTCGATTGCGCCCTCGGCGGGTATCGCGGCAAGGGCAACGATGAACAGAGCTTGCTGCGCACCGTGCTCGATACCCTGAAAACCGGGGATGTGCTGCTCGGGGATGCCTATTTTGCGACCTATTTCCTGTTCTGCGCGCTTCGCGTGCGCGGCGTCGAGGCGGTGTTCGAGCAACAGGGCGCACGCCGACGCTCAACCGACTTTCGCCGCGGGCAACGGCTTGGCGCACGCGATCATCTGATCGAACTGCGCAAACCCGTTCTCAAACCGGACTGGATGACGCCGGAACAATACGCGCAGGCACCAGAGTCCCTGACCGTGCGGGAACTCGCCACTGGTGGCAAAATTCTGGTGACCACGTTGTTGTGCCCGACGCAGACGCCCAAGGCGGACTTGAAAGCACTGTACCGTGAGCGCTGGCACGTCGAACTCGACTTTCGTCATATCAAGACCACCCTCGGCATGGAAATACTGAGCTGCAAGACCCCGGCGATGGCGCAAAAAGAAGTCTGGGTCTATCTGCTGGCCTACAACCTCATCCGGTTGATGATGGTCCAAGCAGCTACGCTCAGCGCGTGCCACCCACGCAAACTCAGCTTCAAACACACCCTGCAGTTGTGGGGCGCCTGGGATCGCCACGCCGGCGCGGATCACGAGGGCAGGCTCCGTGCGCTGTTCATCCTGATCGCACAACAGCGTGTGGGCAACCGACCCGGACGCATCGAGCCGCGCGCCATCAAACGACGTCCCAAACCCTTTCCCTTGCTGACCGAAGCCAGGGGAAGCGCTCGGGAGAAGACCAGAAAATATGGGCATGCTCGGAAGATTAAGTAAGTGCCATTCGGGTCAGAGTGCAATTTCGAGAAAACTGCTCATGTGATTTGGGTGTCCGCGAATACAATGACACGCTGCCCCTCTCTATTTCTTTCTTGCAACTGCTCGTTAGACGAAATCTACTGTGACGCTTAATCCTGAACGCTTAATGTACTCGTCAAGTGTATTGAGCGAGTCGTGAATCTTGGCAACTTTGTGGTCTAAAGGCTGAATTTCACTTCCACCCGGAGTCCGATCAGGCTTTCGTGGTGGAGGCACCAGCGCGCGCATCCCATCTATACCAACAAAAATGAAGCGCTCTATCAACGTTGAGCCAAAGAATAGGTCACACCAAATCCCGACCGCCTTAGGGTCGGGATGCTTGTTGGCCCACGGTGCAACGAAGTTTTCTTGCTGCACTCCATCATCCAGGTGGCTCATTTCGAAGCGGAGATTCGGATTGTGGACATACGAGATGGTCTGCCTCGTGCTCGTTTGACTTTTCTTCCAATCGCCGGATGCACTCGATTCGAGGATCAGGTTCTCGATATTTTTATGCGACGGATGTTTCAGGCGATCTGGTTTGAAAAACTCGACGATTTTATCCCGGAAGAACCAGACCGGGAGTTATGATCGATTGTTGTGTATGGAGGGAATGCGGGAACCGGCGTATGCTGATGGTCGCCCAGGATCATCAACGTGTGGCATAGGATAGAAGGAGACGCCGTGGGAACGAAGACCGTCAGCGAGTTCACGAATCCGGGGATTCCTGTTCCGGCGTTGGATGCCTTGACCGACGTGTTGCGGGAAGGGGCGAGACGCATGCTGCGGGAAGCCGTGGAGGCAGAAGTGCAAGAGTTTCTGACCCGCCATGCCCCGCTCAAAGACGGGAACAATCGTCAACGGGTGGTGCGGAACGGCTATCTCCCGGAACGGACGATCCAGACCGGACTGGGGGACATCGCCGTCACGGCGCCCCGTGTGCGGGACCGGGAGGGAGCCATCCGATTCTCGTCCCAGATCCTTCCACCCTACCTGCGGCGCACCAAAAGCCTGGTCGAACTGTTGCCGTGGCTGTACCTCCGAGGGATCTCCACGGGAGATTTCAGTTCCGTGCTCACCAGTCTTCTGGGACAGGATGCCCCGGGGTTATCCGCCGCGACGATCCAGCGCCTGAAGGAGTCCTGGAAGGAAGACCACTGCCAGTGGGCGATCCGAGCCCTGTCGAAGACCTACGTGTATCTCTGGGCCGACGGGATCCATTTCAATGTCCGAATGGACGAGGCCCACCATTGTGTACTGGTTGTGATCGGGGCGACTGTGGACGGGAAGAAAGAACTTCTGGCGATCCAGGACGGCTACCGGGAAAGTGAACAGTCCTGGAAGGAACTCTTGCTTGATCTCAAACACCGGGGCCTCTCCGTGGACCCGAAGTTGGCGATCGGCGATGGGGCGTTGGGGTTTTGGAAGGCCCTCCCCCAAGTCTTTGGAGCCACGCGGGGACAACGGTGTTGGGTCCACAAGACGGCCAACGTGCTGAACACGTTACCGAAGGCCAACCACCCCAAGGCCAAAAGTGCACTCCATCAGATCTGGATGGCGGAGACGAAACACGCCGCGCACAAGGCTCTCGATGCGTTTCTCGCCACCTACGCGGCGAAATATCCGAAGGCAACGACCTGCCTGGTCAAGGATCGGAACGCCCTCTTGGCCTTCTACGACTTTCCGGCCGAACACTGGGTCCACATCCGGACGACCAATCCCATTGAATCGACCTTCGCCACCGTCCGGCACCGGACTGTCAAAACCCGAGGCTGTGTGTCCCGGGAGAGTATGCTCTCGATGGTCTTCAAGCTTGCAGTGGTGGCGGAGCAACGCTGGAGACGCCTGAAAGGGTCCGAGCGTGTCGGCGAGGTGCTGCGGGGCGTGGTCTTCAGGGATGGGGTGAACGAGGAGGAGCGGGCACGTGCCGCCTAAACACGATCCCCGCTGCACGACACAAGGCACAGGCCGTGGGGTGGGAACCCTTCTCCAGTTCACGATCACGTTGACCGGGGTCCGTCCGCCAATCTGGCGGCGCGTCCTGGTGCCGGAGAGGTTGTCCCTGTCCGGGTTGCACGATGTCATCCAGGAGGTGATGGGGTGGACCGACTCACATTTACATGATTTTCATTGGCGTGAAGAACGGTTTGGCGTGCCCGATCCCGAGTTTGACGAGGAGCAGGTGGTCGATGAGGACACGGTGACGCTCAAGGAGCTGGGTCTGTCCGTCAAGGATAGGGTGCACTACCTGTATGACTTCGGGAATGGGTGGGAACACGTGCTGACGGTGGAAAAGGTTTTGGAGGCTGGGAAGCCCCAGATGCCGATCTGCCTGAAGGGTGCCCGATCGTGTCCTCCGGAAGATTGTGGAGGGGCCTGGGGGTATGAGAATCTTCTGAAGGTTCTCAAGGATCCGGCGCACGAGGAGCATGAGGAGTGGAAGACCTGGCTGCCCGAGGACTTCGACCCCGAACGGTTTGATCTCGCGGAGGTTAACAGCGGGTTATCAGTGAGACAGTGGACTCTCGCTCCTCCTTCCAGGAAGGGGCGGAGGAAGAAGGGGTGAGCAGGTTCGCTCAGACAACAGGGACCATCAGGCAGAGCTATTTCCAAAAAGCTTCATACCCAACATTTGACTTTATCTCGAGGACCAGCCTTGCTGATGATCGGAGACACATTGGTGGCGAAGGATGGAACGCTTGAGACAGACTGCTGGCTACGTCTACCGACATTACTATCCCTTCCTACACACCGTCTCCCACAAGCCTTGATTCAGACTTGTTGGTTCAACGCCGATCCAGTGGCCTTCGCTGGTGTGTCCGCCACCACCAATCACCTCGCCTGTCCCCATGTGGCCGTAGAAATCGGTGGCTTCCAGATTCCGAACACGTTTTTCGGCACAATTGAACTGCTTAGTCATCTTGGTGGAATAAAATCGAGTAGGGGACCTGTTGCCCTGCATCCACTTCCAGTCGATCAACGAGGAAATGGTCACCAGATTCTCTTCTCTGTGTATGGTAGCAGCATCGATGTACACCATTTGCAATGGATGCGACTGATACTGAGCGTCAATAGCCACCCATTGAGCATAGAGAGGCGTCGAGCTGAGAATTAGGAATATAGCCAGAAGCCAGACAAATCGACGAGACGTCAGCATCTCTGTGTCCTCCCGTTCCAACATCATTGTATCACCCGAGGTGTATGAAGAGAACGGGATCTCTCTTGGTCTCCCGTGAGAAAGGATCATTCAGAGAAGAATGTGGGGAGGGGAAAGTCGTATGGTGATGCAAATCGGGTGGAGAGTGGAGTTAGCCGACTTCGTGTAGCTTGACTAAATTTGTTCCACCTGGTTGTGCCGCTCGTGTTCCGGAGAGGATCACGATTCGTTCGCCGCGTTTGATCAACCCCGCTGACTTCAGCCGTCGTTCGGCTTCTTCGATACGCGTATCAGTCTGCTCAACCTGCGGCATGGTGAATGAACGCACACCCCAATAGAGCGCCATTTGTTGCCGCACGGTCTCAGATGGAGTAAAGGCCAGGATCGGTGCATCAGGCCGCTGTTTTGAGATCAATCGAGCTGTCGCGCCTCGTTCGCTGAAAGCCACGATGGCATTGGCGTTAATGGCTCTGGCCGCTGACGATGCGGCGATGCAGACGGCGTCCGGAATGGACAGATCGACTAAGTCGGTTTGACGTTTAGGCAGCACACCGGGCTCGGTGCTTTCTTCCGCCGCACGAATGATGCGATCCATCACCTGAATCGTGTTGATCGGATACGCGCCGACGGCTGTTTCAGCCGAGAGCATCAAGGCGTCACTCCCGTCGAAGACGGCGTTGGCCACATCTGACGCTTCCGCTCGCGTCGGACGTATGGCCTGCGTCATCGATTCCAACATCTGTGTTGCGGTGATGACCAGACGACGCCGACGATTGGCTTCGACGATGATGCGCTTTTGTAAGACCGGCACGGCTTCCGGTCCCATCTCGACACCCAGATCTCCGCGGGCGATCATCACCCCGTCCGCCTGTTCCAAGATCTCATCTAATGCGGCAATGGCCTCGGCTCGTTCGATTTTCGCGATGATCGGTATGGTGCTTCCGCATTCCGCTACCAGTGTCCTTGCCGCCTCGATGTCCTGTGGCCCTCGAACAAAGGATAGTGCCAGGTAATCCACGCCATGCTTGACGCCGAAGCGAATGTCTTCCTGATCCTTCTCAGTCAAGGTAGGGGCGCTCACGGCCGTTCCAGGCAGGTTGATTCCTTTGTGCGAGGTAATGGCGCCGCCGGTCAGGACGGAACAGTCGATCAGATTATCTGTAATGCGAAGAGCTTGTAGTTCGATAAGTCCATCATTGATGAGCACGCGTGATCCTACGTGGAGATCGCGGGTGAGTGACGCATAGGTGACTGGGATCTCGGGAAGAGTGGCGGGAACGGAGGTGTGGGTATCATGCAGTTCCGCCGATTGAGCTGATGTCCGCAACCGCACCACCTGGCCGGTGTGGACTTCAATGCCTTCTTTCGGCAGCAGGCCCACACGAATTCTGGGGCCTTGCAAATCCTGGATAATCGCTACCGCTACTCCGCGTTGTGCGGCTGCGTCTCGGATGGCGGTGATCGCTGCAGCATGAGAGTCATGCGTGCCATGAGAAAAATTCAACCGAGTGGCATCCATGCCATTCTCAATCAATCGGCTGAGGATGGCTGGTGAACAGCTCGCTGGCCCGATGGTGCAGACAATCTTCGCTTTCCGCATGATCGCTATGACAACGCCTCTCTCATACTCCGTGCAGTAGGCATATGATACCACATATGCATTGGATGGATCGGTGTCAGCTGCGCCGAGGATTGTCCATTTAAAATCCTGTATTTTTCTTTTGTTTTTCCCGCCAACCCGTACAATAACTTCAGTAGATGAGTCTTTCGTTCCACAGACGCGAGACTCCGATGCACCTCCCCTGCGAACGAAATGGCAGACACCATGGCAACTCTCATCTCAGTAGCATCCGGCAAAGGCGGGGTAGGTAAGAGTGTCGTCTCTGCAAACCTTGCGTTAGCGCTTGCGAAAAGCGGACGACACGTCATCCTAGCCGATCTCGATGTGGGTGGGGCTGATGCCCATATCATGTTCGGAGAATTGAATCCAGCGGTGACCTTGACGGATTTTCTGAACAAACGAGTCAACCAGTTGGACGATGTCGCCATTCCCATCACCGTTCATCCGAACCTCCGTCTCATTGCCGGCACGGGCGAAACCTTGGCGACGGCCAACATGGCCTATGCTCGTAAGAAGCGGCTCATGAAACAGTTTCGACAGCTTGACACCGACATCGTGGTCATCGATATCGGCGCTGGCACCAACCTCCACGCCCTCGATTTTTTTCTGATGGCTGATATCCATTTGGCTGTGGCTACTCCCGAGCCGACGTCAGTGCTTGATCTCTACCGATTTATTAAGCTCGCCGCGATCCGCCGCGTATTGGCCTGTTTTCTTGCACGCAGCCCGATGTCGGAGGTGCTCTCCAACCGAGACTTCACGAGTGTGGAGGAGGTCATGGAGGTTGCAGGTGCCACCGATGCAGGGGGACGTGATGTGGCGGCCACGGCCTTACAATCGTTTCGGCCAGGGCTCATCATCAATCGTGCATCCGGAAGTTCTCAGGTCAATGTGCTGTATCTGCGCAAGATTCTCCATCAGTACGTCGGCGGTGATCTGACCCTGCTCGGTGAGATTCCCGACGACCCAGCTGTGAGTCAGGTGGTTCGGAAGTTCCTACCAGTCATTGAAGCTGCTCCCGAGTCTTTGGCTGCCAAAAGTCTATTGGCTGTTTCCGCTGCCGTTGAACAGTTGGTTGCGGTGTCTGTCAGCAGAAGCCAAGAGCAGACGACGCAACCAGAAGAGAAGCAGAGAAGAGTCTTGCTATCAAATCCGGTATTCCCCCAAGATCCTCAGGCTTCTATGCCCGTGAACTCTGAGGTTCAGCCTCCTTCAATTGAGCCGAGACAGCCCGCTCGTGCAAGTGTATTGGTCCGCATGTATGTGGATGACCCTAACGCGGCAAAGGTACGAACAGCGTAATGGTATCGTCCTAATTGAGCCGTTACCCCATGGTGCTGTCTATCCCATATCCTCGGGAGATATCTGACGTCAGAAAGGACCGATCTTCGCTATTCTGGTGCGGCGCTCACATTCGTGTTTTCTTTCACGCAATGCAAAGGGCGAGGGTTTCATGGCGAAACCTCCTGGCAACTGGAAGAGGCAACTGTGCCCTCGCAGGCACAGGCCATTGAGGGCGTCCGCATAACGAGGAGGTACCGAAGCTATGAATAACGGTGAGGGGTACCCCGTAGGTGGAATCGGCCAGGTATGCGGTCGTCCAAAGAGACTGAGAGGAAGATAAGGATCAGGCTCCCGTTAGAACCCGAGTTCTTTTTCGAGATCGGCTTTCTTCTTATCGAATTGTATTTGTTCGGCTCCACTCTTTTGGCTAAATGATTTCTTCATGCCCTCGCCGGCCTTCTCCATGGCTCGCTGCGATTCCTCTCCCTTCTTCTTGATCTGGGCCGCCACATCTTTCGCTTTGGGAGAGCCGGAGAATTCGTAATACATCATAGCCTGGCCCTGCGTAAAAGTCGGATCCGGACGCGTCATGATGGTATCGCCGCGCTGTTCTGCCCGATCCTTTGCAGGCTTGTCTCCACTGGGAAGATACTTCATCCATGCAGCGGCGGTTCGAAGCTTTTCGAGCGACTGTGTGGTGGACCTGCCGAGCTCACCGATGTGACCGGTCAGGCCTTTGGCATCTTTCTCCTCGGCTTTCATCAACCGATCGGCATTGGCTGACGCTACCTTCGCCAGCTCTTGCTGGAACGCTGGTTGAGAATTGTAGGGCTGTCGCGAGCCGGTGGTGATATCGACTGGTCCGTACCGGCCATTGTCGATGTTCCAGGCTGTTTCGAAGAGAGGGAGATCATCGGGTTTGGCCTGAACGGCTTTGATGAGCACACGATTGGCTTCCTGATGGTCCCCGATGGCCTCATAGTACCGAAACGCCGACGTTTGTCCGTCGGCCCGTACTGGTTCCCCGGAGTAGAAGTCGCCCTTGCTCTCGGCCGTTTTAGCGAGATCCCGAGCGAGTTTGGGCATGTTGGCTTTCGCTTTCCCTATCGCATTCTTATCGTAGCGGTCGATGCAATCATTTACGGCAACTCTCATGTACGCGGCGAAGAGCGCAGCGAGTTGCCCGGCCTGTTCCGCCTTCGCGAGCGCGGCGGACTGAGTCAGCGCAGCTTTCTTTTCATCGTCGCCCAGGCAAGGATCATCCGCACGAACGGCGGGAGCCGTGAGGGCCATACACATCAGCGAATATCCGGCTACTCTCGACAGGCGCATGGGTGACGACCTCCGTTATTTGCCGAAAAGCCCTTTCATCATCTTGTTGACGTCCGGCATTTGATCGCCGATGCTTTCTCCGGCCTGGCTATCACGAGGCTGTTTTCCACCAGGCTGGCGCTGGCGTGGGTTCTTTTTCATTTCCTCCATATTGGGCATGCCGCCCATCCCCATCATGGCGCCCATGTCGTTCTTCGTGTAGCCGGCTGGTATTTCGAAGAGGGCCGGGTTTTGCTTTTCGATCTTTAGATTGCTCAGCTCGCTCGTCATGCGCAGCTTCTTGTCGCCTTCTTTCGATAGCATGTCCATCTTGACGGTGATGCCTTCTTTCGTGGTCCAGAAGAAGCCACCGAATTTTCCGGATCCGTCCTTCTTCACCGCAACGATCTTGGACTTAGTGGCCTTCACTCCGTTGATGGTTTCCTGGCCCACTTCAGCCTGCTCGACGATGTCGAATCCGTCCATGCCGGAGCTGTTAGAGGCGTCCATCGGCATTTCCGTATACATATTTCCCATCAGTTGCCACACGACCTTCTTGTCTTTCCGAATGATCGATGCCATGCCGTCTGATCCGCCCATCTCCATCCGGTCCTTGTTCACCGTGTGGTAGATGCGGGATTTCATCGTCATGCCGCCTTCAGTTTCCATCATACTGTCGGCCGAGTAATCGACTTGTGCCTCAGGCGGAGCGGTAGCACCAGTTGCGAGAGGGACAAGGATCATGCAGATCAGCAAAGCGGTATGACGCAACAGATTCATACGCACGTCCTCCTAGAGAAAGGTGTATCGTAACCACGCAGGTTATCGGGATTCGCTATGGACCGTCAATACGCAGAAGTTTGGAGGATGGCGCTCATGAAAGATCAAGCCCAATGGGAAAGGTTGCCGCATAGCCACCACTTGTTTCAGACGGCTCCAACATCAATTGATCACCGCCATGGCGAAAGATGAAATCATGGTGATTGCGCACTCGACGCCGTCCTTGTGACGCGTAGGGGAGCGCGGTATGAACGCGGTCTGTCAGTTCATCGGGAACGTACAATTGGGATGTAAATTCGTAGCTGTTTCCTGGCCATGGGCGCCGTGCGAATCTTGAAATGAATGTGTACCGTTCGTATAGGGTACCAGCCAGGATAGATGGTCTGGAACCGTGCTAATCCATTCGCATCGGTCAGCTGATATCCACGTAAAAACTTCTTTCCCACCGTACTGAATCCTGGATCTCGTACATCGGAATAGACCCCCGTCGCATCGCAATGCC
Organism: Nitrospirota bacterium; assembly: GCA_963850405.1. GTDB lineage: Bacteria > Nitrospirota > Nitrospiria > Nitrospirales > Nitrospiraceae > Nitrospira_D. The sequence continues at coordinate 228,145 of CAWKLH010000026.1, read as the reverse complement.
AGATATCGACCTGGGCATCCGGTACAGGACGGCACTCCCCGGCACGTACATGAGAGATGTGAAACGTCAGGGCTAACTGTGTACCTGGCGTGATTGTCCCGTTGGTCGGATCGGAGCGAATGTCCGTCCGATGCAAACGTTCATCGACGAAATAGGGGCCTTCCGTCTGTTCTGGTCGGACGATACAGAGTGATTGAGGTGTATTGGAAGCGGCTTGAGCCGGGCTTCGTGTTCGGGTCATTAGCCAGATAGCGCTGGTTGTTCCCAACCACACCATTGCTCCTCGGCGAGAGAGAAGTAGCCCATTCTGCTCATCCTGCTCGTTCATCCTGAATGGCCCTTTTCACCTTATCAAAAGATCCTTACCTTCTCCTCAAATTCGGAGGAACCTGTGACGGAGGTGGCGGAGGGGACGAAAAAGATGGGGAACCTGAGAATCCGCGTCCTCCATAGAATCCGCGACCTCCGTAATAGCCACCAAACGGTCCCCCCCCCCAATAGCCACCATACGCACCGCCATATGGATAGAGCCCACTCGGACCATAGGGTGGGTAGTAGGCACCGTAGTATGGACTTCGATCTCTTCGTCTCTGCGCCGCGATGCTATTCCAGTCGATAATGTGTTTGACCTCAAGGATGGGGTAAGTGTAGTCGCTCTCATCAAGTGCTCTCGTGGTCTCGCCTTTCACGGTACCGATGACGGTAATGGGCGTGCCTTGTGGAAGGCTGGCAGGGTCGAGAAATTGTTCTCGAACCGCCAGGAATCGTCCTTCGGACCGAAGACGTTCCTCTGTCAAGGTGCCTTCTTTTTCAGTCGGCAATTGCAAGATTTCCAATTCAGTTCCTGCTTCCGTCCGTTTAGCCTTAATCACGTTCCCGCCAATCATGACCGTTCGCCCAACATATTCGCTGGGAGCTCTCTTCAAGTCTGCAAAGCTGACGCTGGCATCGATCTCCTTTTCCAACCCGAAAGGAACGCCAAACAGCTCCGTATCGCGTTGGACTTGATGGATAGACTCTGCACAAGCAGACAACATCAAAGCAGCACAAAACAGGGGAGCGAGGACAGTCATGCGAGACATGGTCGTTCTCCTCTCCTAAAAGTGATAAGACAGTCCGCCGAGGACATGCTGTGCCCTGTAATTGCCGCTGAAACCACCTAGATCACCAAAGGCTTGATCAAACTTCAGCGTCGCTCCGGTATGCTTATACTCTCCAAAGACGGCGATTTTTGGTGTGATGAATGCGCGTAACCCTACCAGCACATTCCATACGGGCGCCACGTCGGTATTACTGCGCACTGTTGCGGTATCTCCAATGTGGGCGATGGCTGCTCCTATACCAATCCCCACGTACGGCTGAAGTGTGCGACCTGGATACCGCGCAATAAAGTTAACGCCGACCGTCGTCAACCGAAAATGGATGCCGGGAACTTCATCCAACGTCGCGGTGCGTGGCAAGCTCTTAATGTGCGGGGTTGTGTGCAGCGCCTCGGCTTCAATCCCGTACCAACTGTGTCCCGGGAAATATCCCACCTTACCACCATAGGTAATCGAATTTTGGAGGTCAAAGTCTTCGAATGAGCCAGGAGCCCCTGCCAGCGGTCCCGTTCCTGCAATGCTGTTAATTCGGTCTGCAAAGTTCACCCCCGCCTGCCCTGCCACGTACATTTCTGCGGAAACGAAACTGGGGGTGCAGAAAGAGATGAACCAGCACCCTGCCATCAAAAAACTTGTAACGAATGGAGCGTTCTTTTTCATAGTTGTCCTCGTGCACAACATCATAACAAATAAAAGTTGGTTGCATAACCTCTCAAAACCCTAGGGCTGCTGCTGGTTAAGACTCTTCGGCTCGGAGCTCCACCTATCCTCTGTATTCCAAAGTGACGGTCACGACTGACCGGAGAAATCCGTAAGTGTCCATTGGATTGTGATCCATATCTGTGGTACACCCTCCGCAACAGATGACGAGCGAAGTGACTTTTAGCTGACATCCTCTTATTTACTGAAGGAAGGAGCAAATCAATGGGACTAATGGATCAATTGGGGCAAGCGGTGGGTGGCATGTTGGGTGGACAGGGAGGGCAGAATCCTCTGTTGCAAGCCGTGACCAGTCTCCTCGGAAAGGACAGCGGTATTGGAGGACTTGCCGGGCTTGTTCAGGCGTTTCAGAAGAACGGGCTCGGTGAAATTGTGAATTCCTGGGTGAGCACGGGCCAGAATCTGCCGGTGACACCGAACCAGATTGAACAAGGCTTAGGCAGTGATCTGCTGAACCAACTGGCCGGTAAGGCAGGACTTTCCTCTGGAGCGGTGGGTTCACAGCTGGCTGGCCTTCTTCCTGATCTGGTCGACAAGCTGACGCCCAATGGCAAGATCGAAGCGGGTGGGCTCGAACAGCTCATGAAACTGGTCCAAGGGATGAGATAGGCGTCGGACGATTAGGTTCTTATGTGTTGGTTCCATCATCCGGCCAGAATACCGGCATGCGCATCAGGGACCGGCTCGTAGTCTGGATTGCTATCGGTCTGGTCTTGCTGTCGGTTGTGTGGGCGCTTCGTGATTTCCGAGTCTCCAGCCCGGCACCAACTCAACCCACGAATCTCGCACTCACGCCGGAAGCGATAGCGCTGGTGACGGGCGATGAACCCCTCGTGGATGTGTTGACCAAGCCGGGCTGTCCGGTATGCCACATCATTCCCGGGATTCCCGGTGCGATCGGTCAAGTCGGGCCTCCGTTGGTACTTGGTACGACCGGGGAGCAACGGCTTAAAGATCCTGGTTACCGTGGGAAGGCTAAGACGGTGCATGAGTACATCGTCGAATCGGTGTTAGAGCCGCAACAGTTTATAGTGCAGGGGTATCCAGAACACACGATGCCGACGTGGTATGGATCCAAACTGAGTGCGCTGGCTCTTGAGAAAATGGCGTCGTATCTTGAGCGTCAGACCGAAGAGGGGCTAGCCCCTTGAAGATGAAGTCGTGTGACTATCGCTTGCGGATCGGCGTGACATTTCCCGAAGCGCCGCCCTGAATCTTAAAGGCATCGGCCCCCTGTCCCCCCATCTGCTTATCAAGCAGGGCGTTCACGGCATCATCGCCTTTCAGTCCTTCAAGCTTGATCTTGAGGCGCAAGTTATTCGCGCTATCGGCGTTGATGAGGGCCTGTTCCAGCGAGATCTTGTTCGTCTTGTAGAGCTGAAACAGGACATGATCGAAGGTCTGGCACCCTTCGTCGATGCCTTGTTCCATGGCTTCCTTGAGTATGTCGACCTCGGCTTTCTTGATGAGATCCTTGACGCGAGGCGTATCCAGCATGATTTCCAGGGCTGGGACCCGTTTGCCATCGACCGAGGGAATCAATCGCTGGGAGATAATCGCGCGCAGATTGAGGGACAACTGTAAATAAATCTGGGCATGGCGCTCGACCGGAAAAAAGTTCATGATGCGTTCGATCGCCTGGTTGGCGTTGTTGGAGTGCAGCGTTCCGATGCAGAGGTGACCGGTCTCGGCAAAGGTGATTGCCGCTTCCATGGTTTCGGTGTCGCGGACCTCACCAATAAGAATTACATCCGGAGCTTGACGAAGCGTATTCTTCAGCGCGCTTTGGAAGGTTAACGTGTCGAATCCGACTTCGCGCTGGGTGATGATCGACTTCTTGTGCTGATGGACGAACTCGATCGGGTCTTCCACGGTAATGATATGGCCCTGGTGGACGGTGTTGCGATGGTCGATCATGGCGGCCAGCGATGTCGACTTCCCGGACCCGGTCGCGCCCACCACCAGCACCAGGCCGCGTTTGGTCATCGCGATATCTTTGATGATCGGAGGGAGTTCCAACTGCTCGACGGTCTGAATTTCCGCTTTGATGTGACGGAAGACCAATCCGACATTACCCCGCTGCCTGAAGATGTTGACGCGGAAACGACCCAGCTCTTTGTAATAGAGCGCCAGGTTCATCTCCATCTTTTCTTCGAATTCGCCGCGCTGTTGACCACGCATCAAGGCTAATGCCAGTGCTTCGAGCTGTTCGTTGGTGAACAGGGGAGCGTCGGTCGGCTGGGTGGCGCCATGGATGCGGTAGATCGGCGAGGCGTCGACCGTCAAATACAAGTCTGACGCTTCGCGGTCCACCATCACTTTTAGAAGGCTTCGAACATCCATCGGCCGTACTCCGTCGCGTGTGTGCTAGGCTGCTCCGGTCATCGGTGAATTGAAGAGATTGGGGTTCATACTACGGGACTGGGCTTCGGCCTTATGAACGATTCCCCGCGTCGCGAGATCGACCAACGCCATATCCATCGTTTGCATGCCGTCCTTTTGGCTTGCCTGCATGATCCCGGGGATTTGGTGCAGTTTGGCCTCACGGATAAGATTGCGCACGGCCGTTGTCGCCATCATGATTTCGAGTGCGGCGACGCGTCCGCCGGTTTTCTTCTTCAGCAGCGTTTGGGTAAGCACGGCTTCCAACGCTTCCGAGAGCTGTGTCCTGATTTGCGCCTGCTGCGCCGGCGGGAAGGCATCGATGATGCGGTCGATTGTTTTGGGCGCGCTCGAAGTGTGGAGGGTGCCGAAGACCAAGTGTCCGGTTTCTGCGGCGGTCAAGGCTAACTGAATCGTCTCCAAGTCCCGCATTTCGCCCACCAGGACGATGTCCGGATCTTCGCGAAGCGCCGACTTCAGGGCATTGGCGAACGAGAGCGTATGTACGCCGAGTTCTCGTTGATTGACCAGACATTTCTTGGATTTGTGGACAAACTCGATGGGATCCTCAATGGTGATGATGTGTCCTTCGAACGTGTTGTTCAGATAGTCCACCATCGCCGCGAGCGTGGTGGATTTTCCGGAGCCTGTCGGTCCGGTCACCAGGATCAATCCCTTTTCCTTGTCGCACAGTTGCCGAAGAATCGGCGGCATGCCGAGTTTTTCCAACGGAACAATGGTGGTCGGAATGTTCCGAAAGACAGCGCCCAACCCTCGTTGTTGGACAAACACGTTGACGCGAAAACGGGCGATGTCTCCAAGCTCGAAGGAAAAGTCACATTCGCGCTTTTCTTCAAACGTCTTTCGTTGAGAGTCGCTCATCATGTCGTAGATGAGGGCGTGTGTTTCGTCGGGAGTCAGGGGAGGGTGGTCAAGTTTTTTGAGATCGCCATGAATGCGAATCATCGGAGGTTCGCCGGCACTGATGTGACAGTCGGAGGCACCCTCCTTGACCGAGAACGTCAGCAGCTTCGAAATATCCATCGCCCGTAATCCTCGTGTGATGGGTTGCTTGTGTGGTGGAAATCTCCTGTGATCATGCCATAGGACAACATGAAAGCAAGAAAATAGCCGGAAGATGCGGGCCGATGAGGAGGTGGGCTAGAGGAGGCCGGTCTCACGACCGGCGAGGTCCAGTGCATGAAGTGCTTCGTCGATCTGCTCTGTCGTGTGTTCCGACGTCACTGTGAAACGTATGCGACTGGTTCCATCCGGAACAGTCGGCGGTCTGATTGCGGAAGCGTAGATCCCATGAGTGAGCAGCCGTTCGGCGAATGCTGATGCAGTGGCGGCATTGCCCACCAGAATTGGTAGAATTGGACTGACGGTCGGAGTCATCCGAAAACCAAGCGTCTGCATTCCATTGAACAGCCGTTGTCGATTGGACCAGAGCCGCGTCCGACGTTCGGGCTCACGTTGAATGACCGCAACCGAAGCCGAGGCTGCCGCTGCGATGGAGGGTGGAAGTGCTGTTGTGAAAATGAACGGACGGGTCACGTTGATCAAATACTGAATCAGGTCATTGGGTCCAACAATGTAGGCTCCATGGCTTCCTAGTGCTTTACTGAGTGTCCCCATGTGAAAGGGGATCCGCTGCTCCAAGCCAAACTGCTCGATCGTTCCCCGACCGGTCGGTCCCATGATGCCGGTCCCGTGGGCATCATCGACATACAACGTCGCCTCGTATTGCTCGGCTAGCGAGGCTAGATCTGACAACGGAGCGAGATCGCCGTCCATGCTGAAGAGTCCTTCTGTGATGATGAGCGTGGGACGACTCGCGCTCCGTCGTCGAAGCAAGGACTCCAGATGTGCACAGTCTCGATGGTGGAACACTCGAAGATCGGCACGGCTCAATCGACATCCGTCGATGAGACTCGCATGACACAGTCGATCCGCCAGGATCAGGCCTCCTTGCCCGATGAGGTTTGGAATGACACCGATATTGGCTAGATAACCGGCCCCGAATAGCAGCGCGGCTTCCGTTCCCTTAAACGTTGCGAGGGAGGTTTCGAGGTGCGCATGGGGAGGAAGGGTTCCACTGACCAAGCGAGAAGCTCCAGATCCCGCTCCATACTGTTCAGTTGCATGGATGGCGGCACGGATGACGTCCGGATGGGTTGCCAGTCCCAGGTAATCGTTGGAGGACAGCAAGATGACCTCGCGCCCTGCATAGTGGATCGTCGGCCCTGTGCCTGATTCCAATGGAGACAGTCGGCGCATGAGCGATTGGTCGGCGAGTTGTTTGAGTCTGCGTCGAAACATGCTGGTTCAAAATCTCTTATCAGATCTTCGGTTGTATCGTAACCCTGCGAATGAGGCCGTTCCGATTGCATTGACAAGGGGAATTCATCCTTAGTATAAAGCAACGGTTCTGGCGCAGAAAGCTGGCTTTCAACCATTAGGTGATGATTTCTGATGACATACCGAATTAAAGTTCCGCCTCGGACGTTGCCAGTGGATGAAGCTCACCTCGTGAGCGGGCTTGAGCACTGGGTGCATGGGCTGGCGACCTACCGCTGGTCGATTGTGGTTGGGTTTGTGCTTCTCCTTCTGATGGGGGGAGGGGTCTGGGGCGTCTTGTGGTTTGACGCACAAAATGCCGGGAAGGCGCAAGATCTCGAACGAGAAGCGACCGTCCATCTATTTGCCCGTGCGGCCAGTGATCCGCAGAAAGCGGCAGCCAATTTAAAAGAAGCGATTGCCCTATATCAGAGGGTGGTCAATGAGTATCCTCGCACTCCGACGGCCCCGCTCGCGCAATTCAGCCTTGGCAATGCCTATCTTCAGTCGAACGATCTCGCGTCAGCGATCGAGGCGTATAACCGGTTTATTTCTACGTATGGGACTCATGTGTCGCTTCTCGGTCTCGTGTATCAAAAACTAGGTTATGCTTACCAGCTCAAGGGAGACCTTGAGCAAGCGGTCAAGGCGTACTTGACGATCCTCGAGATTCCGGGCGCAATGAACCGGGATCATGCGCTCTTTGAGGCTGCCAGATTGGAAGAGAATCGCTCGAAGCCCGATGAAGCTTTGAAGCATTATCAAGAGCTGATGAAGACCTATCCAAACTCTCCGCTGACGAGCGAAGCCGCCATGCGTGTGAAGGTGATGGAGGCGAAGAAAAATCCTGAGCCGGCACCGGCCGCTCCCGCTCTTTCAGCACCCCCCAAGCCCTCCAAACCGTAGGCAACTTACCCTCTCGGTTGACGAGCAGTAGGTGCAGCAATCTTCGCGGGAACGCCAGCTGCTACCGACCGATGTTCAGCAGTTCACCGGTTTTAAGAACAGGACCCGAAAGGTTATTGCGGGACTTGAGGGTCTTAATGGGAATCCTAAATCTTCGAGAGATCTTTTCAAGCGTATCGCCCCCTCGGACTCGATACAAGTGAGCAGAACCGGCCTTGGCCTGTCGAACCTGTCGATCCTGTCGATCCTGAATTGCTGGCAGGGGAGGAAACTTGTAGGTGGGAACTCGTTCGATCAATTCCAACACTTTTGCACTCATTCCAACAGGAATTTTCAGATGGTAGGCCGTATCGCCTGGAGGTGTCGCATCTCGCCGAAGTTCTGGATTCAATAACCGAAGCTCGTTGTAGGGGATGCCGGTGACGTTTGAAATGGCCCGGAAATGCAAGGGGCGGGTGACGACGACCTCTTCGAATTCATGCAAAGGAGCGGGATCTTGCTTGAACCCGTATTGGTCGGGGTTCTTCGCAATGATCGTCGCAGCCATAATTCGGGGGACGTATTGCTTTGTCTCTAGCCGAATGAGCTTCGTTCGTGAGATCTCTGAGAAGGATTCGGCCTGCGCCTTGTGAAGAGCCCGTAGTACCTTCCCTTCGCCCGCATTGTAGGCCGCCATGGCCAAAGGCCACGCGCCGAATAAATCGTAGAGATCTCGCAGGTACCGCGCCGCAGCCACGGTGGATTTGATAGGGTCGCGTCGTTCGTCAACGTAGTGATCGATCCGCAACCCATAGAGTAATCCGGTCCCTTTCATGAACTGCCATGGGCCCGTGGCTTTTGCCCGTGAATAGGCGTACGGGTTGAACCCGCTCTCAACAAGGGAGAGATTCACGAGGTCGCTCGGAAGATTGAACTCGGCAAAAATGTTTTCGACCAACGGGCGATAACGGCTGAAGCGCAAGAGCCATTGTTCAAACCGATTCCGAATGGAGGTATTGAAAAAATGAATATGGCTTTGCACGGACTGATCAATGACGACGGGAATGTTGTAGACGGTGCCCTGATTGTCCGTATTGGTGGTGCCTTGAGCGGTTGCGTCTCCGAGCTGTTCGGGCTTGTCCTCGGTGGAAGATAAATCAGAGGGCGAGAGCGTCAGTTCAGGCTCCAATGGGACGAGGTTCGGATCGACATCGTCGTCCTCCTGCTAGGGGCCCATATCGGGAGTTGAAACAATGTTTGAAGGAAGACCAGGGGGAGTGTCGTCTGCCCAACTTCCAGATGGGTGCATCAACGCACTTGTGCCGAAGATCCACCAATGCAACGACCGTTGCCTTGGTGATTGAGGGAGGGGATCGCTTAGACATCATGAGCAGCATCTGTGAAGTGAGCCTATCGACCCATTGCAGACTTGTCAAGAAATTGAGCGGGTGAGTCGCTGGTCTTTATCTGTCATGTCCGGGGCCGAGACATGACGGTGATGTGGAAGAGTCTGAAGATGTTCCATCGCGTCGTCGCAAGAGGAAAAATCCTGATGTGGGCTTCGTTTGTGCGGGCCGATTTCTTGACAGCCTCCCGGCGCAAATGATAGCGTACCGCCTCTCCTAGTGGTACCCCACCAGAATTGCAATTGTGAAGGAGGATCGATCGATGTTGAAGCGGTATCTCTTGGCTCCAGGCCCAACGCCCGTTCCCCCGGAAGTGTTGCTGGCGATGGCTCGTCCGATGATCCATCATCGCGCACCCGAGTTCGATCCGATCTTCGCGGAGGTTCGCGAAGGACTGAAGTGGCTGTTTCAAACGCGGAACGATGTCCTGATGTTGGCGGCGTCCGGTACGGGCGGGATGGAAGGGGCCGTGTCGAACTTTTTGTCACCCGGCGACAAAGCGCTGTATGTCAACGGAGGCAAGTTTGGCGAACGCTGGGGCAAACTCTGTAAAACTTTTGGCGTGCAGGCGAGCGAGATCAAGGTCGAGTGGGGACAGGCGGTCGATCCGCAACAGGTGGCCGATGCCCTGAAGAAAGATCCTTCGATCAAGGCGGTGTATGTCCAGGCCAGCGAGACGTCGACAGGGGTCTCACATGATGTCAAGGCATTGGGTGAGATCGTTAAAGGCTATGAGAATACGATTTTGGTGGTCGATGCCATTACGGCGCTTGGCGTCTTTGATATCAAGACTGATGCCTGGGGCTTAGATGTTGTGATCACAGGCTCTCAGAAGGCCCTGATGCTTCCTCCCGGTATGGCGTTTGTCAGTGTCAGCGAAAAGGCGTGGGCGCTGGCCGATAAGGCGAAGAATGCCGCCTTCTACTTTAATTTCAAAAAAGAGCGTGAAACTCAAACCAAGAACCAGACTGCCTGGACCCCAACGGTCTCCCTCATCATCGGACTTCAAGAGGTGTTCCGAATGATGAAGGCGGAAGGGCTGGAAAACATGTTTGCACGGCAGGGTCGGCTGGCTCTGGCGATGCGAGAAGGGGTGAAGGCCGCTGGGATGGCGCTGTTCCCAAAGGAGTCGCCGAGCGACGCCTTGACGGCGGTCTGTGCTCCTGATGGAGTTGATGGACAGGCGATCTATAAGAATCTTCGTGTGCAATACGGCATGACGGCCGCCGGCGGTCAGGATCACCTGAAGGGGAAGATCTTTCGACTGTCTCACATGGGGTATGCGGATTCGTTTGACGTGATCACCGCATTGGCCGCGACCGAAATGGTCCTGAAAGGACTCGGTCATTCTGTGAAGCTGGGAAGCGGTGTTGGAAAAGCGCAAGAAATCTTAATGGCAAAGTAATCACGGCGAGGATGTATATGGCCGCAGCGGGAATGAAGATTCTGATCAGTGACAGCCTGTCGAAACAGGGCGTTGAGGCGCTTGAGAAGGCAGGATTCACCGTGGTGGTGAAGTCAAAAATGCCGAAGGACGAGCTGTTCAAAGAGATTAAGGACGCCGACGGGCTCATTGTGCGATCCGGCACCAAGGTGACGGCGGAACTGATTGCAGCAGCAGAGAAACTCAAGGTCGTCGGAAGGGCTGGGTCCGGCCTTGATAATGTCGACACGCCTGCCGCGACCCGTCGCGGCATCGTCGTCATGAACACGCCGGGAGGCAACACCGTCACCACGGCTGAACATACGATGTCGATGATCTGTGCGATGAGTCGGCGCATTCCCCAAGCCACCGCCTCGGTGAAGGCCGGCAAATGGGAAAAAGAGAAATTTATGGGCGTCGAGCTCTACAATAAGGTGCTCGGCATCATCGGCGCAGGACAGATTGGCAGTCACCTGACCAAGATGGCCCAGGGGATCGGCATGAGCGTCGTCGCGTTTGACCCGTACTTGGCGCCCGAGCGGGCCGAGCGAATGGGCGTGACGATGCTGGACCTCGAAGAACTATTCCGGCGGGCGGACGTTATTTCGGTCCATACGCCGCTGACCCCGGAGACACGTGGGATCATCAACGCGCAGGCCATCGCTAAGATGAAACCCGGCGTGCTCATCGCAAATTGCGCCCGAGGCGGTATCATCAATGAACAGGATTTATGCGAGGCCTTGAAAACCAAGCGCGTCGCCGCCGCTGCCTTCGACGTGTTTGAAGAGGAGCCGGTCAAGCCTGACAATCCGCTCCTCGCCTTGGATAACTTCATTTGCACCCCGCATATCGGAGCCCAAACGATCGAGGCTCAGGAAAACGTCGCGATTGGCATTGCGGAGCAGATGGTCGACTACTTTACCAAGGGAGTGGCGAAGGGGGCCGTCAATATTCCGTCGGTCGCTCCGGAATTGTTGCCTCGATTGCAACCATTTCTGACGCTGGCCGAAAAGCTTGGCGCGCTTCAAACTCAACTTGTTCAAGGGGGAATCGAACGAGTGACGGTGGAATATAGCGGGGAGGTCACCACGCTCTCCATCGCACCTTTGACCATCGCCGTCTTAAAGGGGCTGCTCAGTCCGATCATGGAACATCCGGTGAACTATGTGAATGCCCCGATTGTGGCGAAGGAGCGGGGTATTGAAGTCAAAGAAATCAAGACCACGGATGCCGGGGATTTCACGAGCCTGATCAGGGTTCGGGTCGAGGCCGGCAAGGTTTCACATCAAGTCGCAGGGACGCTGTATCATAAGAAAGATGCCCGTGTGACGGAGATCGAGCAATTTAAAGTTGAAGTGGTGCCAGAAGGGCATATGCTGTTGATTCATAATGTTGATCGACCAGGGGTCATCGGTATGGTTGGAAAGGTCCTAGGGGATCATGGCATCAATATCTTACGGATGCAGTGTGCCTTGGAGAAGCGAGGGGGGGATGCGTTGCTGATCATCGGGTCCGATACGGAATTCCCATCTACGGTCCTGGATCAGATTCGTTCCAGCTCAAATATTTTGTCCGTCAAGGTCGCCAACCTTTTGTAACGGTTTTTGCGACCAGGTTATGTATGGCCTCTGCTCCTCCGGTGCGTAGGACTTCTTCGGGGCAGCTCCCTTCTTTGCGCGAGCACTCCTTGGTTCCCGTCGGGATGGCCACCATCCTGCCGGAGGCCGCCCGCCAGGTTCGGCACCTGGAAGCTGAATTGCTGGCGTACTGCAATCGTTTTGGGTACGACGAAATTATCCTTCCGACGTTCGAGTACCTCGATGTGTTGGCACCAGGCCTCGAACCGACGCTATTAGAGAATTCCTATAAGATCGTTGACCGGACGACCGGCCGTATTCTGTTGTTGCGGCCAGACGTCACGGCGCAGATTGCCCGTTCGGTGGCGATGGGCATGGTGGGCACGCATTTTCCGTTGCGCCTGTCGTACCGGGCGACCGTCTTTCGGTATGAACCGGAACATGCCGGTCGAGATCGGGAAATCTTTCAAGTCGGCGCCGAGTTCATCGGGGCTGATGATGCGTCCGCCGATAGTGAAATCATCATCCTGTTGATCGAGTGCCTACGACAGGTTGGATTGCGTTCATTCAAGATTTCACTGGGGCATGTCGGGTTTTTTAAGGGGCTTCTCATCCGTGCAGGACTGTCGCCGGAAGGGCAGAAGCGGGCCGAACACGCAGCGGCAAGAAGAGATCTACCGAGGCTGGGAGAGATCCTGTCGCAGGAGCGAGTAACCAAACGGTCAGCTCACAGAATTTTGGACGTGCTGGAGCTGTGTGGACAAGCTGAAGTCCTCTCGAAAGGACGCACATTAGCCAAGGGTGAACGGCCACTGGTCGAAGCGTTGGACCGACTGGAGAATGTGTACCAGTTGCTCTGCGCAACCGGGTTTCAAGAGACCGTTTTGCTGGACCTTGGAGAATTCAGAGGGTTCGACTACTATGACGGGATCGTTTTTGACGTCTTTACGGAGGGTATTGGGGTGGAGTTAGGCGGTGGTGGGCGCTATGACCAGCTCATCGGACGATTTGGTCGGAACCTTCCGTCGACCGGATTTGCCCTCACTGTGGACCGGCTCTTCCGAGGGCTGAGCCTTCCCGACAGGACGAAGTCTATGGGGCCAGAGGTCTTGGTCGTCGCGCATCGAGGGTTGTCGACGCGATTAGTTTCGGTCGCACAACAACTTCGCCAGGCGGGGATACGAACGGTTCAACAAGCGGTAGATCCATCGGGACGGGACTTGGTTGGTGTCGCAATCAAGGCTGGTCTTGAAGCGAACATCGGTACCATTATAGTCCTCGGGGTGGACCGTTCCAAACCCGAGCAGGTCGTGGTGCTCCATCCGAGGGATGGCCGGAGAATCGCAGGATCGCCCGGTCGCGCTCATCTTCGGAAGAGAACGGTCTCGATCGCAGGTCTCATCGCAAGCCTGCGTGCCGACCTTGAAGGGACCGTATGAAATCCGTCGGGATGGTGGATCTCTCTCAACCAAAACTTCCTCCACAGAACTTGGAGGCAGAGCAGTCGGTGCTCGGTGCCATCCTCCTCGATAACGCCGCCATGCCGAAGGCGATGGAGCTGCTGGTAGAGGAAGATTTCTATCGGACAGCCCACAAGAAAGTCTTTCAAGCCATGCTTGAGCTGTCCGACACCGGCGAAGTGATCGATCAGATTACGCTGACCGAGCGATTGAAATCTCGCGGTGAACTTGAAGCGATTGGAGGCGCTGCCTTTCTCGCAGAACTGGTCCAGATCGTTCCCAGCTCAGCCAATATCCGGTATCACTGTAAGATTGTTCGGGACAAAGCAGTGGCCCGTCAGTTGATCAGCACCTCTACCGAGGTGCTGACGAGAGGCTATGAAGGCACCGCCTCAATCGATGATCTGCTGGATTTTGCCGAGCGATCGGTCTTCAGCATTGCGCAAGGCAAACTGGAACGGTCGTTCAGCCCGATCAGCCAGGTCATTAAGGAAAGTCTGGATGTCATCGATAAACTTTCGAAGCGAAAGGAACACGTCACGGGGGTTCCCACGGGGTACTACGACCTCGACGATATTACCGCCGGGCTTCAGCCTTCGGACTTGGTGGTGGTGGCGGGGCGGCCAAGTATGGGCAAGACAAGCCTCGCGTTAGGGTTTGCCACTCATGCCGCCATTCATGCCAATACGGTGGTCGGGATCTTCAGCTTGGAAATGTCCAAGCCACAGATCGTTCTGCGCATGCTCGCGTCGGAAGCACGGGTGGATTCGCATGCGTTGAGGACGGGGAAGCTTCAAAAAGAAGACTGGTGGCGATTGGCAGAGGCGGCCGGCCGGTTGGAGCTCGCGCCGATCTATATCGACGACACGGGCGGCATCACAGTCCAGCAAATGCGAGGCAAAGCCCGCCGGCTCAAAGCCGAGAAGGGGCTTGATCTCCTCATCGTGGATTATCTCCAACTGATGCAAGGGCGAAGCGATTCGGAATCTCGCCAGCAAGAGATCTCCGATATTTCCCGCTCATTAAAGGCCTTGGCGAAGGAACTGAATGTGCCGGTGGTTGCCCTCTCCCAGTTGAGCCGAGCGGTGGAGGCCCGGAAGCCGCCGATCCCCATGCTGGCCGATCTGCGGGAGAGCGGAGCGATCGAACAAGATGCCGATGTGGTCATGTTTATTTATCGGGAAGATGTGTATGACCAGAATTCGGAGCGCAAAGGGATTGCCGACATTATCGTCAGTAAACACCGTAATGGACCCATTGGGAAAAAAGAGTTGTTTTTTCAGGACCGATTCGCCAAATTCGAAAGCCTCGATCTTCGCGAGTCGTAGTGGAGTGTCGTTTGCGCATCGTCCGGACACTCGGTATAATCACCTCATAGACTCACCTTTTACGTGTCCTAACCTAAGAGAGATGCGGAACACACGAACGATCTTCGACAATCGGTTGCTCAGACTGTATGGGAGGCCCTTGTTGGGGACGATACTGCTCTTTCTGTTCCTTTCCGGCACCATGGTCGCCTGCGCAGCCGCACCTCAGCCGCAGGCAACGCTTCCTCCGCCAGCCACAACGTCGCCACCTCCGCTACCGACTCCGGAGTCCGATGCGACCTACCATTTCATGATGGGACATCAAGCGGAACTCGCGCAGGACCTCGACGGCGCGTTGAAGGAATATCATGCCGCTCTGAAGGTTGATCCCAAGTCCCGCGAGGTCAAGTCTCGTTTGGCCGCACTGTATTTTGCGTTGGGTGATGTGACCCAAGCGGTGCAGTATGCGGATGAAGTCGGAGAAGGAACGGGACAGGAACCGCAAATGTTGACCCACATGGCCGGCATCTTGGCCAGCGCGGGGAAGCCGGAGCGTGCCGTGGAGTTATTGGACAAGGCCATCGAGAGTGATCCGGAACGAGGCGAATCCTACTTCCCGAAGGGACTCATTCTCTTGAACCAGAAGCGCATGGCCGAGGCTGAGCAGGTCGTCAAAAAAGGGTTGCAATATACTGCGGATTCGCCGATCGGCTACTACTATTTGGGCCGCATTTCGATCGAAGCGGGAAATAGCGAGCAGGCGGTGGCCAACTTCGATCGGGCCATCGCCGTGAACCAGGCGTTCGAGCCCGCGTATTTAGCTCAAGCATCGGTCTACGAATCCCGCCAAGAGAAGGACAAAGCGATCGCCGTGCTCAAGAAGTATCTTTCACAAGTTAACCCTCGGAACAGGGATATTCGACAACATCTGGTCCAGTTGTATGTCGCGACCAAAGATTACGCTGGAGGTCTTGCGGAGCTGGAAAAGCTGCTGGAAGACAACCCTGGCGACCTCGATGCACAGTTACGCATGGCGCTCATCTATGGAGAGAAGAAAGAGTTTACCAAGGCGATCAGCCAATTGACCGAGATCTTGAAGGCGAAACCAGCTGAGCTCAAAGTGAGAGATTATCTCGGGTACTTGTACGAAGAGACTAAGGACGTCTCCAAGGCGATGGAGACCTATCGCTATAATATTCATCTGGATCCAAAATTTGCCGACAGTCATATTCATCTGGGTGTGCTCCTCTATCGACTCAAGCAGTTTTCGGAGGCAGTGACGCATCTCGATGAAGCCGTCCGTCTCACGCCAAAACAGCCCGAACCGCATATCGTCCTCGGGCTGGCCCATTTCCAGAGCGAGCAATTCGAAAAGGCATCTCAGGCGTTTGAGGAGGGGATTCGGCACAATCCCAAGAATGCCGATCTCCATTTCAATCTCGGCACGGCCTACGACAAGCTGAATCGGTTTGAGGCGGTGGAGCGTGCCATGGAAACGGTGCTCTCCCTCGACCCGCATCACGCCGATGCCTTGAACTATCTTGGGTATAGCTATGCGGAGCGCGGCATCAAGATCGATCAAGCCTTGTCCCTGACGAAACGGGCCGTCGCGCTTAAGCCGGAGAACGGTTACTACGTCGATAGTCTAGGATGGGCCTTGTATAAAACCGGCTTGCTGGCCGAGGCCCTCATGGAGATCAAGAAAGCCGTGGCGTTGGTCGGCGATGACCCCGTCATCTACGAGCATCTGGGAGAAATTTATTTGAAGCAGCAGAAAGTGTCCGATGCGCGTGATGCCTGGCTCCATTCGCTGGAGATCGATCCCTCCAATGACAAGCTGCTCCAACGCTTCCGCGAACAGGGTCTGGCTAATTCAGCCAATGAAGACCGCATCCAGCAAGCCAAGCGCCGCATAGCAGAGAAGGTGCCCAGTCCAGTAGCTACTCCGTAAGTCTATTCACGACCTCCGTCACCAGGCTCTCCTTTCTTACCACCTCAACGTACTGTTAGGGGCAGGTCCCTTCGTCCTGGCGCCGTTCGAAGGGGACAGACACCACGCGCAGACCTGCCCGCCGCCAGGCAGGCGGGCGAGGAGAAGGGTGTCAGTCCCCTTGAGAGACAGGGCAAGAAGTGTCAATTCTTGGCTATCGGGAGCAGATTACGGAAGGAACGAAGCCTCCTTCCTGACCGATCACGCGCCGATTTCTCGTAAGTTGTTGCATCATCAGGGATCGATGGTACGCTAGGCCTTGTCATTGATCGGCACCAAACCTGCTAGAGCAACCGGTAGGCGGCAACAGAAGCGCCGCAGGTTATGACAGGGTATGAAACGGGCCGTCAGTGAACCATCAACAAGGAGGCAGGACGATGTTGAAGGCAATGCGGAAACAAGAGGGGTTTACCCTCATTGAGTTGATGATCGTCGTGGCGATCATCGGGATCTTGGCGGCCATCGCCATTCCCAACTTCATTCAGTATCAGATGCGGTCGCGCACCTCGGAAGCCAAGACCAACCTGAGCGCAATCAAGACAGCGAATTCGCCTTCCAGGCAGAGCAGCGCTGCTTCTTGAGCGCCGTGGCAGCCCCGGCTGCGATTCCGGCGAACGGTGCCTTGGTGGCGTGGCCAGGTGCTGGTAGCGCTGCTCCAATCGCGGCCCCAACGCCCGCTGGTGCCGTGTGGTGTTTCACCAATGCGGGAGCTGCATCGACTGCCACCGGAACCTATGGTGACATCGGCATGGTTCCGGCCGGTGCCGTTCGATATCAATACATGTTGGCTGCCAGCGCTGCGGTCACGCCGTTTGTCGGCGGTGTGCCGACCCCGGTGAAGGGCGCCTGCGGTAGCGCAGCTCTCGCCGGCCGGTCCTGGTAACTCGCCTACGCTTGGGATTCATCGCTCAGGCCCTCGGTGACCTGGATGGCGACGCTGTCAACGGCGACTTCAAGGTCTCAGACCTCGGCAACGTGGTCAACTGTCTGACGAACGAAAGCATATTCTAACTCGTTGTCAGGCTGCAATGTCCGGTCAGGGCTTACAGAGCCCTGACCGGCTTGTTCATTTTCCAGCATTTTGTTTCTCAAAATCTCACCACTCGGTATGATCATCCTGTCATGAGCTTCGAAGCGATCAGCGCAAGACGCCGTCACCTTCTTTCCTTCTTAACTCTCGTCTTCTTACTCAGCGCCAGTCTGTTCACACAATACCTATTGGAACAGCGCAGTCAAGGCCGCACCGCTAAGCTGGAACAACTTCGACTCTTACCGAGAGGGGAGATTCTAAGACCAGCCCTCTTGGGCTATCACCAGTTGGGAGCAGACTTGCTTTGGTTGCGAGTGGTACAAGTGCTTGGCGATCGTGTCGTGCGCGACAAAGATTATGACTGGCTCTATCACGCGCTCGATGTCATTACCACCGTGGATCCCAAGTACGTCTACGCCTATGAAGCGGGAGGGGTCGTGCTTGGCCGAGTTGGCCGGTCGAGTCGACTTGAGCAATAGACTGTTAGAAAAGGGACTCGCTCCCAACCCAGCTTCATGGCAGATTCCATTTCGACTGGGTTTCAACCATTTTTTCCATCTCGGTGATCATCCCCGGGCTGCAGAGTACATGGCACAGGCGGCTCGAATCCCTGGACCGTTTCCCATCGGCCCTCCTCATTACACCGCAAGGCTGGCCTCTCGGCTCTATGTTCAAGGAAAGAACCCTGAAGTGGCGCTTGAATTTCTGGAGGCGATGCTTGATCAAACGACTGATGAGTTGGTCCGTGAGAAGCTGCAGCGGCGAATCAGGCGGATAAGCCTGGAACGAGATCTTCAAATGCTGGAACAACAGATCCGCCAGTATGCCGATTCGAGAGGGAGGAGACCAGCTTCGCTTATGGAACTCGTGTTGGCCGGGTTACTTCCCGGCATCCCGTCTGAGCCATATGGCGGTGACTATCTGTATGATTCGAAGACCGGAAAGGTCATGAGCAGCACACACGACGAGCGGATGGGGGTCTACGTGCCGGCTGATTCTCTTGCAACACGAGGGGATATCGAATAGAGGTTGCATGGAACACTCAAACATTATTCTCAAGACCGAAGGGCTCAGAAAAACTTTCAAAGTCGGGTTCTGGGGGCGCGATCGGTGACGGCACTGGATGGTCTTGATCTTGAAGTTAAGCAGGGAGAAGTCTTTGGATTTCTCGGTCCCAACGGCGCCGGCAAAACGACGACGATCAAGATGCTGATGGGATTGATCTATCCCACGAGCGGACAAGCCTGGCTCTTTGGCCGACCCATAGGGGACCAGGAGTCGAAGGCCCGGCTTGGGTTTTTGCCGGAATCTCCCTACTTTTATGATTACCTCACCGGTCTTGAGTTCCTCCAATTCTATGGCCATCTCTTCGGACTTCGCGGAGTGGCCTTAGGGAAACGTATTGATGAGCTGTTGGAGCTAGTCGGGATGTCTCATGCCCGCCATCTTCAATTGCGAAAGTTTTCCAAAGGGATGCTGCAGCGGGTGGGGATTGCCCAGGCGCTCATCAACGATCCGGAATTAGTGGTGCTGGATGAGCCAATGTCAGGCCTGGACCCGGTCGGGCGCAAAGAGATCAGGGACTTGATCCTGCGATTGAAAGAATCCGGGAAGACGATCTTCTTCAGTTCCCACATCCTGCATGATGCCGAGGTTCTCTGTGACCGGGTTGCCATTATTCTCAAAGGACGGCAAGTGGCTTGCGGACGCGTCAGTGAACTGATTGATGAAGGTGTGGCGCACTCGGTGGAAGTCGTGGTCGATGGGCTTGGCTCTGAGGGGTTGGCGCGTCTGCGTCAACTGGCTGATCGCGTCATTGTTCAAGGCACTCAGGTCTTGGCGGTGCTGCCAGGCCGCCAGCACGTGGGGCCGGTTCTCGAGATCATTCGAGGCGCCAGGGCGACACTAGTGTCGCTGACTCCACAGAAAGGGTCGCTGGAGGACCTCTTTATTCGGGAGGTCAAGAACAAACAGCCGGAGTTAAGGGAAGCCGTATGAGAATTCTGTCTATCGCCATCAACACGTTTCGCGAAAACCTTCGTGAGAAGCTGCTGTACAATTTATTGTTTTTTGCCTTGCTGATGATCGGGAGTTCGATCCTTCTTTCAAGAATCACGCTGGGAGATTACCACCGACTGATTTTGGATCTTGGACTTGCCAGCATCAATCTGTTTGGTGTCTTGATCGCAATTTTTGTGGGAATTGGGCTGGTCAGTAAGGAAGTTGACCGAAAGACGATCTATACGATCGTGTCGAAGCCCATTCCTCGATATGAGTTCCTGTTGGGCAAATATTGTGGGTTGGTTATTACATTATTCGCAAATACCGTCGTGATGGTGGCGGGGTTGGTGATCGTGCTGCAGGTCATGGACGTTCCGATCACCAGTCTGGTGTTTAAATCCCTGGCCCTCATCTTTTTGGAATTGATGGTCATCACCGCCGTCGCCGTTCTGTTCTCGACGTTTACGAGTGCGACCTTGAGCGCCATTTTTACCCTTGCCGTATATGTGATCGGGCACTTGTCCGGTGACCTCAAGGAATTCGCCAAAAAATTGGACGAAGTCAGCGAGATGCTCGTCAATGCCATTTACTATACGCTTCCCAACCTCGAACGATTCAATCTCAAAGGACACGTCATTCATCATCTCGACTTCGGCCTGGCTGATATGGCTCTCACCTTGGCCTATGGGTTGACCTACGCGGCGTTTCTACTCCTTCTGGCGAGTGTGATCTTCCAGCGGCGGGATTTCCAGTAATAGATCGAGAGGCCCTTCCTCAGCGGGCACATGCATGATGGCGTGAGGAAGGGCGAAGACTGCCTTCTGAAGGTCAGATGGGGATGGATTTGATCAAGCCTAACTCGTAATGGCGCCTTCGGATGCGGACGAGACGTGTCTGGCATATTTCCCCATCACGCCTGAGGTGTAGCGCGGTACCGGTGGTTTGACTTTCTTCAGCCGCGTGGCGATTTCTCTCTTCGAGAGGGCCACATCCAAACGGCGTTTTGGAATATCGAAGGTAATCGTATCGCCGTTCTTGAGCGACGCAATCGGCCCTCCCTTCGCGGCTTCAGGAGCGACGTGGCCTGCCATCAATCCATGGGTTGCGCCGGAGAAGCGGCCATCGGTGAGCAAAGCCACAGAGTCGCCAAGGCCGGCGCCCACGATGGCAGCCGTCACGCCCAACATCTCGCGCATGCCTGGCCCACCGGACGGGCCTTCGTATCGAATGACGACGACATCACCAGGCTTGATCTGTCCCGCCTTGACTGCCACGAAGGCATCCTCCTCCCGCTCATAGACCTTCGCCCGTCCCTGGAACTTGCTCATCGAATGGCCGGCAACCTTCACGACACAACCTTCCGGCGCCAAATTACCCTTCAGAATGACCAGACCGCCTGTCGGTTTGATGGGGGAGGCAAGGGGACGCAAGACTTGTTGTCCTGGCGTCTCACGAGCGTTTGCAGCTTCTTCACCGATCGTTCGACCGGTGACGGTGGGCTGATTCCCGTGAAGGAGTCCGGCTTCGAGCAATCGTTTGGCCACCAGAGTTGTGCCACCTGCCGCATAGAGATCGGCGGCAGCAAATCGGCCCCCTGGTTTGAGGTCGGCCAGCAAGGGGACCTTGCGATTGATCTTGTCGAAGTCGTCGATGCTCAGCTTGATCCCAGACTCACGGGCGATGGCAAGGAGATGTAGCACGGCGTTTGTCGAGCCTCCGGTCGTGGCGACGGCGGCGATGGCGTTCTCCAAGGACTTTCTAGTGATAATCTGGCGAGGGCGCAGATTCTGCTTTACGAGCTCCATCACCATCTTGCCGCACTCAAAAGCAACATCGTCTTTCCGGCCGTCCATGGCGGGCACTCCATTGCGGCCCATCGCTGAAATACCGAGAAATTCAAATGCAATGGCCATGGTATTGGCCGTGAACTGGCCTCCACAGGCTCCAGGCCCCGGGCACGCGTGATCTTCCAAATCTTTTAGCTCGGCGTCGGTCATCTTTCCAGACGCATGTTTGCCGACTGCTTCAAAGACATCCTGAATGGTCACATCATGTCCTTGAAACTGTCCCGGCATGATCGAGCCGCCATACAGCATGAGCGACGGCAGGTTCAACCGAGCGAGAGCCATGACGGTGCCGGGAATTGTCTTATCGCATCCGGACAGGGCAACGACGGCATCGAACAAATGCCCACGTGCAACGAGCTCGATCGAATCCGCGATGACCTCACGGCTGATCAGGGATGCCTTCATCCCTTCGGTCCCCATTGAGATCCCATCGGATACCGCAATAGTGTTGTACTCGATCGGAGTCCCGCCGGCCGCTCGGATCCCGGCTTTCACTCGTTCGGAAAGCCGTCGCAAATGAAAATTGCACGGCATGACTTCGATCCAGGTGTTGGCCACGCCGACGAGAGGTTTCGACAGGTCATCGTCCGTAAAACCTACGGCTTTTAACATGGCCCTGGCCGGTGCGCGACCGGCCCCAACGAGGAGATCATGACTCTGGAGTTTTACTTCTTTCTTCATCGGTCTTTGTCGTCCCTTTACTGTACAGACATGTTGCTTGGTGGTGCAGGGGCTGCCTCATGGGGGTTCTTGCCGTGCGGAGTGGCACCATGGGGATTCGTACCGTACGGCATCACGCCTCCATGTGGAGTGCCATGGCCCTTGGGCTGGCCCATCATCTTGGCGTGCTCGGACTGTTCCTTCGCTCGTTGTTCCGGAGTCAGCAAGCTCATCACGTCGCGACGGGTCTTGATGGATGTCATCCGCAGCCCGACTTGCAGATCTTCGCTTTGTCTCAGCTTGGTTTCGATCGCGGCGAGATCGGACTGGTCATTGTCGGTCAGCGCCTTCAGTTCACGCTCCGCGATTTGGATGTCGGCTTCGGCCTTGATCCGTGCTTTGTCAAGATTGAGCTGGATGTCCTTCAGTTTGGCAACCTGATCCGCCGTGAGCCCAATATCCTTGTCGTGCTTCAAGAGATGTCGGATCAGATGGCCCGTCCCGCTGTGCATTATTCCCTTGCCGTAGCTGTGGGCGCCGCCGCCGTGCCCCCCTCCAGCATGACCATAACTCGGATCATTGGCCCACAGACTTGGTGTGTTCACCATGAACAGACATGCCGACGCGACGACAACAGCTACCGTCGTCTTTGTAAGAGACATCATGAATTCCTCCTTGGTTGAGAGGCCCTGGAGTCGAAGATTGCCATAGCAGTCGGCGTAACGCAAGCGAGGGGCTTGGCGTTGCCAAGGTCGATCATGTTTCTGGTTTAACGCCGTTGGGCGCTATGGAGAAGTTCTGTTCGTGGGTCTGGATGCCGTTGCGTGCTCAAACGTTCGTACAACATCCGTTCGTCTTCGCTGACGCTGGCTGGTATGACAATTTGCAATGTCAGAAACAGATCCCCAGGTCCACCTGTGGCCGAGGGAAGCCCCTTCCCCTTGAGTCGGAGTTTCCCGTCGGCCTTGCTGCCCGGTGGAACCTTGACCTTCACCGGTTCCGCTAAGGTTGGCGCAGTCACCTCAGCCCCGAGCATGGCTTCCCAAGGATAAACGGGCAGACTGACATGCAAGTCCGAACCTTGCCGACGAAAGACGGGATCGGAGGGGATGACCACATGCAGATACAGGTCCCCGCGCTTTCCGCCATGCGTTCCGGGCTGGCCTTTTCCGGCAACCCGAACCCGTGTTCCGTCTTGCACTCCAGCGGGAATCCGTACTTCAATGGTCTTGGATTCGGTTGTCATCCCGGCACCCTGACAGGTTATGCAAGATCGGCTACGCACGGTGCCGCTCCCTTGACATGTCGAGCATGTCCGAGGCTCACGCAGATTCACGCGCCTCGTCACACCGGTGAGCACCTCGCGCAGCCCCAACTGGACGTCGGTCTCGAGGTCCTCTCCCGGCATGCCAGCTCCACTGCGTCCGGCTCCGCCGCGGCCGCGGTTTCCAAAGAGGTTTTCGAAAAAATCGGAGAATTGCTCGCTCCCGGCTCCGCCGCTTCCTGGACGGCTGTAGCCTCCATCGGAGCCCCATGGTCCGCCAAACCCTTGTCCGCCGGTCTGCTGACGAGATTTCTCGAAGGCTTGCGCTTGTTCCCAATCGGCCCCATACTGGTCATACTTCTTCCGCTTCTCCGGATCGGTCAGGACTTCCTGCGCCTCATTGAGCTCTTTAAATTTCTTTTCCATCTCGGCCTTCTTCGCGCCCGCATGGAGATCGGGATGATACTGGCGGGCGAGCCGGCGATAGGCTTTTTTGATGTCGTCGGGCGAAGCCGTGCGCGGGAGGCCGAGCACCTGATAGTAGTCGCGTGGGGTCGTTGCCATACGTGGTTTAGGAGATAAGAAACATCATCATCTAGATCAGCTTACGGAGTGTAGACCTGGTTTGCAAGGGCCGAACGGATCAGCAAGAAGTCGTAGTTTTCTCCCGTGCCATGAGCCTAAGTTAAGAGCAGATTTCGGTTGTGGCCAGCCAGGCACAGACGAATAGATACATCAGAAGGTCCCTTCAAGTAATAGGCCGAGATAAATAGTTAAAGTAGCACTTTATCAGTATGAGCGCGCAAGCAGCATCAGCGGAGAGTGTGGGAAAATTAAATGGTCATGTGCGCGTAACGGGAGATTCTGCGGAGCTTCCAAAATCTCCTGCGCGATTGACCTCCGAACCACGATCCGTTATGAAGTAGGGATGACCGATGCGAGAAACTCAAGTGGTGGACTGGCGACGGGCGAATAATTTAAAGTTTACATAATATATCTTATCAGACTATGACATTTGAGCTGCTTGGCCGCGTACATAAAGAGCTTTCCATTACCGGACATGCGTTTTACGAAACGATTCTCTCTCTTTCTGAACTGGTCAATCGAAAGGTTCAGATTATTCGGCTCCATTGGCAGGCGTCTACCTTGCTTCAGCGCATTGACGATGTTACGGCTAAGGTCGGCCAACAAATCGTTGCGCAGGTCTCTGATCGACTTCAGGACCAGAGTCACCCCGATTCAGTCGTCGGCGTGATCGATCAGACGCTGGCCGATGCCATTTCCCATGTTCAAGAGTTAAAGCGATCTTTGATCATGGTCGATGCCCAGATTCGGGAGCTCAAAGTTGAGACGGCCCAGCAGGACTTGCTTTCTCTTCAACGTGACTTGGCGCTTCGTTCGGGAGGTATTGAACGGCTGACTGTCGTTCGAGGCGCGGCCGCGGCTGGACAGCCGCTCAGTGCGCTTCCACGGAGCTCCTCCGCTTACGTGGCCACCGTGTTGCGAGGGCCTTTTCTGTTGGCTCCGACCAGCGATCTTCAGTTCCGACCGGGCGACATCGTGGTGTTGATCGGTGCGCAAACGGAACTCGATCAACTCGTCTCATGGTTTACCGGTCAGCGTTCCTCGCACCACGTCGTTCACACGATCAGCGTTGGAGAGTAGGCACATCGACAGAGATCAGATACAATATCGCTCAATGCTGACCCGCGCATTCCCATCAGGACGTGTGGTGCTCTCCTGTGTCGCCGCTCTTCTTTCCGTTGTCATCGGACACGGCCAGGCTGAGGCCGTATCGCCTGATTCACCAGGCATTCGCATGCTCGAAGAGATTCAAGCCGTCATTACCGAGCTTGCTGAGCAGGCCAAGCCTTCCGTCGTCAATCTGTTTCCCATCACCGGCGCCAGTCGGCCTCGCGAAGGACCCGGAGAGCGGACGCCGAATGCGTCAGGCTCCGGCTCGGGCCTGATCGTCGACAGTGACGGCCATATCGTGACGAACAATCATGTCATCGGCGATGCCAATGAGATTGAAGTGCGGTTCTCCGATAAGACGAGGCTCATCGCGCATGTGGTCGGTAAAGATCCGGACACCGATTTAGCGGTGCTTAAAGTGACCACCGATCGACCGCTGCCCAGTGCACGATTCGGCGATTCCGCCGGCGTCAAGGTCGGTCAATGGGTGCTGGCCGTCGGAAATCCATTCGGACTGGACCGGACCGTGACGCTCGGCGTGGTCAGCGGCATCGGTCGAGAAAATATCAACCTTTCACGGTATGAAAACTTCATCCAGACCGATGCCTCGATCAACCCCGGAAATTCCGGAGGTCCGCTCTTCAATCTTCGGGGTGAGGTGATCGGGATCAATACGGCGATCATTAATTTCGCCCAAGGCATCGGATTCGCCATTCCCTCGAATATGGCCAAACAGATCATCGAGCAGATATTGGCCAAGGGGAAGGTCGTGCGGGGCTGGCTTGGCGTTGGGATTCAACCGTTGACGGCCGAGTTGGCGAAAAAATTCGGAGTCGCCGAAGGCGAAGGGGTACTCGTGAACGAAGTCTTCGAGAAAGACCCTGCGGCCTTGGCCGGGATCAAGCCGGGCGATGTCATCGTCCGGATCGACGGGGCTGTTGTTGATTCACCGAATAAGCTGTCTCGTCTGATCGCGACGCTGACTCCTGGCGCGACCTCAAAGATTGAAGTCGTCCGGGATCTGAAACACGTGACCGTGGATGTTCCTCTCACCGAACGGCGTGAGCTAGCCATCAGTACCTCGATTTCCCAACAGGAGGAGAAGGTAGACGTCAAGCTTGGTCTTGACGTCCAAGAGGTGACGGCCGCCCTGGCCGAGAGGTTCAAGCTGCGCGACTCGAAAGGTGTGCTGATCGCAAAGGTCGAACCCAACAGTCGTGCTCAAGCGGAGGGTCTGCGGGAAGGCGACCTTATCAAAGAGGTCAACCGTATGGAAGTATCTTCCGTCGGCGAATTTACATCAGCCCTTGTGCGATCGAGGCGCGGCGATACCCTTTTGCTCCGCGTGCTTCGTGAAACCCGTGCATTTTATGTCGTGCTCAAATTATCCGACTGACAAGTTCAGTGGGTCGCAGCGGCTTGCCCTTCCGCCTTCTGTCGCTCGATGACCTTTGCCGCCAACTCTCTCGGTACTTCATCATACTGCGCGAAATCCATGGCATAGCTGCCCCGTCCCCCGGTCATGGCGTTGAGGGCTGTCGCATATCGAAGTAGCTCAGCCAGCGGAACCAAGGCTTTGATCTGTTCGGCATGGTCGTGCGCGGTGACGGCCAGGATGCGACCCCGTCGGGCGCTCAAGTCTCCCATGACCGCGCCGACTGCGTCGGTCGGCGTGTTGATTTCAACCGTCATGACCGGCTCCAGTAACACGGGATGTGCGGTCTCTATCGCTTTTTTGAATGCCATCGATCCCGCGATCTTGAACGACATCTCAGACGAATCCACCGCATGATAGGATCCGTCATAGACAGCCACCTGCACATCGACAACCGGAAATCCACTCAACGGTCCCTCCTGCATGGCATCGAGGACTCCTTTTTCCACGGCGGGAATAAAGTTTCGAGGAATCACTCCTCCGACCACGCGATTCTCAAACACATACCCATGGCCACGCGGGCGCGGCGCTACTTCAAGCCAGCAATCGCCGTATTGCCCATGACCGCCGGTTTGTTTCTTGTACTTGCCCTGTGCCTGTGATTTCGTCTTGAGTGTTTCTCGGTACGGGACCTTCGGCGTGTGGAGTCTGACATCGGCTCCGAACTTTCGATGGAGTTTCTCGAGCGCCAAATCGATGTGGAATTGTCCCATGCCGCTGAGCACCATCTCCTTGGTTTCGGCGTTGCGCGCGAATTCCAGTGTGGGATCCTCTTCGATGAGTTTGTGAAGCCCAAGGCTGACCTTGTCGATGTCCGTCTTGGACGTGGTGTCAATCGCGAACGACAAGATCGGCTTTGGCAGGCTCAGCATGGGGTAACAGATGGGAGCCGCCTCTTGACACAGCGTGTCACCGGTCTGCGTGTCTTTGAGCTTCCCGATCGCCACGATTTCTCCCCCTCGTGCGGAGTCGACGGCTACATGACGTTTGCCCAATACCGTGTAGAAATGGCCGAGCTTCTCCCGGACATGTTTGGAAGCATTCAGCACCGTGGCATCGGCATGAACCGTTCCCGACAAGACACGGCAATAGGACAGCCGGCCGATGAAGGGGTCGATGATGGTCTTGAAGACATAGGCTGAAAACGGTTCCTGTACACTCCCCTTCCGCTCACAGTCTTCATGCGTTTCTGGGTGGATGCCGTGCCATGGATGGGCCGCGCCATATTCGGAGGGTGACGGCAATAAGGTGACGATTGCATCCAACAAGGACCAGACCCCGACATTCTGTGTGGCGGATCCGCCATAGATGGGAAGGAACTGTCTCGTCTGGATGTCACGTCGGAGTCCATGCAGAAGGTCTTCTTGGCCCAACTCTCCCTGGGTCACGTAGGTCTCCAACAAGGTTTCGCCGCTTTCCGCGACCGCCTCCACCAGTCGCCGGCGTGCTTCCTTCAGCAGGCTCTCTAGGGTGTTTGAAACCGATAGGTGTTCGACTTTCGAGGAACTCAGCCCTGACCGCACCAGCTTCTCATGTCGTACATCAAGTACACTGTCTAACTTCATGCCAGGATTGACAGGAATCGTCATGGGGATAGGAACGCAACCGAGCTCTTTGCGACAGATCTCAAGCGCGTTTTCAAACAATGCGCCGTCCTTATCAAGCCCATTGACGAAGACCAGACAGGGAAGGTCCAACTCTTTGATTCGTGCCCACAGCCGTGACAGCTCCGTCCGTACCCCCATGGTTCCGCTCAGAAGCAGGATGACCGCATCGGCGGCCTGCAGGGCGGCGAGCGGTTCACCAAGAAGATCGAGCGCGCCGGGAGGATCAATCAGGTTGATGGTGGTGTGATTCCATGTGAAGTGGAGGAGGCTGGTGCTTGTCGATGTGCGATGCCGAAGTTCTTCGGGCTCAAAATCGGAAACGGTAGTCCCGTGCATCACGGAACCAAGCAAGGGGATCGCACCACCGACATACAGCAAGGCCTCACTGAGGGAGGTCTTACCGGCGCCGGCGCTGGATAGGATGGCCACGTTCCTGATGGGCTCCAGACGGATTGTGTCCATAGTCTGCCCTCCTTGTTGAGTATGGGTTTAGGCCATTCGCGTCCTCACCTTCCTTAGGGTGGTGTTTTGGTTGGATATCATCTCAAGGGCCTTCGTACTCATTCCGCTGTCCGGTCAGCCATCCCTCGTCGGCAAAACTCACATACCGACCGTCTCCAATGATCACGTGGTCCAAGACACGGATTCCCAATAGCGCACCGGCTGTTGCGAGTCGGTCGGTCAATCGCCGATCTTCAGGGCTTGGAGTGGGATCTCCGCTGGGATGATTGTGAAGAAAAATGACGGCGGCGGCCGATTCACGCACGGCAAGCGCAAAGACCTCACGTGGATGCACGATGCTGAGCGTCAGGCTTCCTTCTGAGACCGTGGCTTCTTTGATTACGATATTTTTTGCGTCGAGCAGTATGACCTTGAAGAGTTCGTGTTTCACATCGCGGAGCGCAGGGTGAAAATGTTTGAACAGATCCGAGCTTGAGGAAATGCGAGTGCCCGTGGACAGTGGAACAGCCAGCGACCGTCTCCCTAAGGCCAATGCGGCTTTGAGTTGGGCGGCTTTGGCGGGACCGACGCCAGGGATGGTGCAGAGTTCTTCAATGCCACAGGCCGCCAATCCTCCCAGTCCACCAACTCGATCGAGGAGTTCAATGGCCACTTGCACAGCGGATGAATCGCGGCGGCCAGTTCTCAGGAGGATGGCGAGAAGATGGGCATCGGATAACGCTTCGGGCCCTTTGGCAAGAAGACGTTCACGGGGACGTTCGGTCTTTGGCCAGTGCGCAATGCCCTTTCTCGGTTCCTTGCTTGCCACGAAGACCTCAGGTGACAAAAAAATGACGACCCGGACTCTTTTGTACCGCCAAATAAGGCGAAATTACCCATCTACGGGAAATACGTATTTCATAACCAATTGAAATTCTTAAATATGACAAATTGGTGCAGCTCTTGCTTAAGTTTGCCACCAGCTGTGAACGTCGCCACCTTGGGAGGGATCCATGGAATGTCCAAAGTGCAAAGGGATGATGATGTTAGAACGGTTCTCCGATTTTTTTCTCGTGTTCTATGCATGGAAATGCATTAATTGTGGAGCCATTATTGACCGCACCATCTCCAACAACCGTAGAAAAAGTCTGGCTGCCCGCGCCCCTCAGACCGTCGCAGCTCGGTAAATTGTAGCGTTTCGTACTCGGGGTCTGGTCCGCCTGAGGGCCTACTTGGACTTCAGGACGGTCCTCTCGTCCTTGACGTACCAACAAGCTCAATGAGCGCATTATAGTCTTCTGAAAGAAGACGGTCAAAAGAGTATTAAGGAAGGTCTGATTAATTCAAAGTTCCAGGTGTCGATCACCAAGTTTCCCAGTGTTTTGAACACCGACCGAATGAAATAGTGAATTAATCAGACCTTCCTTAAGTGCTCCTTCCCGACTCAGTTGCGGCCCAAATGGTCTCCCTTCCATTCCGCATTTCTTGACCCCTGTAAAAACGCTATGTTAGATTCTCACATTTAGTAGACGATGTTTCTGGTATGCGTGTAATCGCTGGTACCCACCGAGGTCGTCGACTCTACGGGCCGCGAACACGTGCTCTTCGCCCAACCTCTGACCGGGTTCGAGAGGCCCTGTTTTCAATTCTCGGTAATCGGCTGAAGAATGGCCGCTTTTTGGACCTCTACGCCGGGACTGGAGCCGTGGGGATCGAAGCTGTCAGTCGTGGTATAGAACACGTGACATCGGTCGAGTCAAACCGTGATGCATTAAAACTACTACACCAAAACCTGGAGCTGTGTCACATCGGTGAGGAAATAGCCGTGCGGAGTCAAACTGTTCAACAGTTTCTCAGCTATCCCAATCAGTGGAACGGTCCCTATGATATTGTCTTTGCCGACCCACCCTATGCGGAGGTGTCCGAGCTGCCATTATTACTGGCTGAGTCTCGGACTTACGATCTGTTTGCCATGGATTCCTGGCTAGTCATCGAACATGCTGCGAAAACCGACTTGCCCATGTCGTTGGGATGCACCCAGTTTTTGCGCCGGTATCGCTACGGTGATACCGCCTTATCCCTCTATTTCCGTTCCGCTACTGTACCGGCATGAAAATCGGGATCTATCCAGGCACGTTTGATCCCATTACACATGGCCACGCTGACATCATCACCCGAAGCCTCCGCGTATTCGACAAGGTGGTCGTAGCCGTCGCTCCAAATCCATCGAAACATCCGCTCTTCAATTTAGCCGAACGACTTGATATGGTACAGCTGGTCATGAAGGATGTCGGACAGGTTGAGGTCACACCGTTCGATGGGTTGCTCGTCACCTATGTTGAGCGTTCAGGTGCCCATGCAATCATCCGTGGCTTGCGCGCCATTTCAGACTTTGAGCATGAGTTTCAGATGGCGCTCATCAACCGAAAACTTGCGAAGACGGTGGAGACGGTGTTTTTGATGCCGAGCGAAGAATACTCATACTTGTCTTCGACGATCATCAAAGATGTGGCACAACACGGTGGAGATTTGGTCGATTTTCTTCATCCGGAAGTCGCCCGACGCCTCCAAGCTCGTATCCGGAGTCTCAAATCATGAAATTGGCAGCACGTGTCGGTCGTATTGCACCCTCTCCGACGTTGGCTATGGCGGCAACCGCCAAGGCCATGGCCGCGCAAGGACTCGATGTCATCGACTTTTCAGCCGGAGAACCGGATTTCGACACGCCGGAGCCGGTAAAGGCCGCGGCAGAAGCAGCCATACGCGAGGGGTTTACGAAATACACCCCTTCGTCCGGGATCGATGAGTTGCGGGGAGCGATTGCCGACAAGCTCCAAGCTGAACTTGGGCTCCGGTATGAGAAGTCCCAAATCCTTGTCTCCTGCGGGGCAAAGCACTCGCTCTATAATTTGGCGGAGGCCTTGCTCGAAGCGGGTGACGAGATCATCATTCCGATCCCCTACTGGGTTTCTTATGCAGATCAGGCGCTTCTCAACGATGCGACGCCGGTTCTGTTACCGACCAAAGAAGAGGACGGATACGCAGTTCATACTCCAGAGTTGGAACGACTCATTACGCCGAGAACCAAAGCCATCATTGTGAACAGCCCATGCAATCCTACTGGGGCAACGTATGATCGGGCGACGCTGGAACAGATTGCCTCAGTAGCGGTCCGGCATGACCTTTTGGTGATATCTGATGAGATTTATGAAAAGGTGCTCTACGATGGGGCGACGCACATCAGCATTGCCTCGTTGGGATCAGAGATCGCAGCACGCACCGTCATTGTCAATGGGGTCTCAAAGTCTTACGCCATGACAGGGTGGCGAATCGGGTACGCGGCCGGTCCCAAGGATCTGTTGACCGCGATGGCCAATATTCAGAGCCAGAGCACGTCGAATCCTTGCTCCATCTCGCAGAAGGCCGCTGTCGCTGCATTGCGTCTTGGGGAGCCCTTTACACGCACAATGGTGGAAGAATTTTCCCGCCGTCGAACTGCCATTGTGGAAGGGTTGAACAAGATTCCCGGTGTGTCATGCCGAATGCCGAGTGGGGCCTTCTATGCGTTCCCTAATGTGAAAGGCTTGTTGGGGAAACGTGGACCTTCGGGAGTGCTGAAGACCCCGAATGACCTGGCGCAGTATCTCTTGCATGAGGCGCGAATCGCGGTCGTTCCGGGTGAACCGTTTGGAAGCCCGGAGCATCTCCGACTCTCCTATGCCACCAGCATGACGAATATCACCCGAGGACTTGAGCGAATGGGGCAGGTGTTCGCGAAGTTAGCGTAAGGGCGATAAGGTTGCTGCAACGATAAGAGGGAGGAAAACGGTGCCGATTTATGAATATCAGTGCGACGGCTGTTCGTATCGTTTTGAAGTGAAGCAGAGCATCAAGGATGATCCACTCTCGACCTGTGAACGGTGTGGGAAAGCGATCAGACGGCTGATTTCATCGCCTGGAATCATGTTTAAGGGGAGCGGCTGGTACGTCACCGACTACTCTGACAAGCTTAAACCTCCGTCCAGCACGGGCAGCGAAACCGGTGGGGCAAGTTCAGGAGAAAAGAGTTCCGGAGAAAAGAATGCCGGGGAAAAGAAGGAGCCGGCCGCAGCTGCTCCATCAAGCTCTGCCCCTTCTTCTTCTACAGTGACGTCGACTGCGGCGTCGAGTAGCTCATCAACGTCTACACCGAGTACGACGACGCCCTCCTCTTCAAAATAGGCTCGTGGGTCGATTATCGGGCACCGATTGTCTTGGGAGCCTGGTGCTTGCCTGTCGGCGGCTTCGGGGTACTTTTAGTGGGTAGTTTGGTCGCGGTCCTTCCGGTTGGTTTTGCCTGGTTTTTATGAGGCGGTGTCTTTGGAGTCATCGCCTTCAATGCCCTCGCGCGGGTCGCATCCAGCTGATTTTGGAGGCTGGTGATCATGCCGGTTTTTTCCCGGCTGATGCGGCTCAGGTCATCAAACTGCCCCTGCAGCTCTTGTTTGGTCTGAGATAAGTCAGTGACCTGGGCCTGAAGCTGAGTCTTCTCTATGGTCAGGGTTTGGGCCTCCGACCGCAATTGTTCGATCTCAGCCTGTAAGGCTGGCGGCCAATAATCACATCCCACAAGGCCAAGGGCGAAGCCGAAACCAACGACTGTACTGAGTGCCCGCATCGGATGGCGTGTCATGGCCATTCCCCTTTCATGAGAAATAATCTGCCTTTACCAGGTGCTGGTGTAGACATGCTGTGTCCCTCGCATGTTGTACACTGACTATCGTGGGAAGATATTGTAACAGATCGCAGGAATCAGCTGAGAAGAAGATCGGCCCCGGGTGTTCGGATCTACGGCAACTTCTTGAGGTAGATCCAGGCAGCTCTAACAGGCTGTGTGGATAAGTGCTCGGGGTGAGATTGATGTGTTCACTGAATGGGTTGTTCGAGGAGAGTGACTGTCTAGGTTTATGTCTTCAGAGCCCGGTGTGCGATATCTGTTCGGAAGTGACAGCCCTCGAAAGAGATCGTCTTCGCGACTCGATAGGCCTCGCCTTGTGCCTCCAATAACGTTCGCCCTCGACCGAGTACGCCGAGGACGCGGCCTCCCGCTGTCACGATTTCATGCCCCCTCTGTGCTGTTCCTGCATGAAAGACCACGGAGGAGGAGTCTGATAAGGTTGTTGTTGTGGGGAGTCCAGAGAGCGGTAGTCCCTGCTGATAGGTACCAGGGTAGCCTCCCGATGCCATGACTACGCAGACCGTCGCGTCCGAGTGCCACTCAATAGGAAGTTGGTCAAGTCGATGTTCTATCACCGCTTCAAGAACATCGACGAAGTCATTCTTCAGCAAGGGCAACACGACTTGAGTTTCTGGATCGCCCATACGAGCGTTGAATTCAAGCACGTAGGGCGTCCCGTTCATCATCATGAGTCCGGCATACAGCACACCTTGAAACGGCGAACCAAGCCGCGCCATGGCGTCCACCATCGGCTGTAAGACCTCGCGACGGACTTGATCTTGGATCTCGGATGTTCCCAGTGGTGCCGGGCAATAGGCGCCCATCCCACCGGTGTTTAAACCTGTGTCTCCATCGCCGACCCGTTTATGATCCTGCGCTGGTGGCATCGGCACCACGGTCTTGCCATCGGTAAACGCCATGATCGTCAGTTCCTCGCCGTCGAGAAACTGCTCGATCAGCACCTGTTTGCCGGCTTGGCCGAACACGGCCTTTTCCATCGAATCGATGATTGCCTGTTTTGCTTGGTCCTGAGTGGTCGCAATGACGACGCCTTTTCCTTGAGCCAGTCCGTCCGCTTTAATCACAACCGGTAACGTTTGCTGCTCGACATAGGCCAGTGCATCCTTGATCTTTTCGAAACTCTTGGCATGGGCCGTCCGGATCTTGGCTTGTGCCATGACGTCCTTCGAGAAGACCTTACTCGCTTCCAGGCGGGCGGCGTTCCTGGTTGGTCCAAACACTTTGAGCCGAGCTTTGCGGAATTCGTCCACGATGCCCAGCGCGAGCGGCGCTTCGGGGCCGATCACGGTCACATCAATCTTTTCTTGGAGCGCGAAGTTTTTCAGGCCAGCAATATCGTCCGACTTAATCGGGATGCAGTTCGCCAATGACGCGATCCCCGCATTGCCGGGAGCACAGTACAAAACTGGCTGGCGTGGGCTCTGCGCAAGTTTCCACACCATCGCATGCTCACGTCCCCCACTGCCGACAACGAGAATTTTCATGTCAGGTCCTCAGTAACGTGTGATACGTGACGAGTTATGAAGGAAGACGGTACGGGTAGATAATCGTGGCAACAGGAGACGAGTCAACTACTCACCCATCACTGATCACTCATCACGGCTCACGATCGTTATCAATGCCTAAAATGCCGCATTCCGGTGAGAATCATCGCCATTCCATGTTCATCCGCGGCTTTGATAACTTCCGGATCTCGGATCGATCCACCGGGTTGAATGATGGCTGTGATCCCAACTTCGGCGGCAGCATCGAGGCCATCGCGGAACGGAAAGAATGCGTCGGAGGCCATAACACAGCCTTTGACAGGCATTTGCGCTTTCATGGCCGCCAATTTCACGGAATCCACACGACTCATCTGTCCTGCCCCGATGCCGACGGTCTGGCCTGGCTTGGCATAGATGATAGCGTTAGACTTGACGTGTTTGCAGACTTTCCATGCAAACGCACACGCGGCATATTCTTCATTCGTCGGCTTACGGATGGTCGGCACGGCAAGCGTTCGAAGATCCGGTAAGACACCGAGGTCCCGATCTTGGACGATGAGCCCGCCGACCAGTTTCTTTAGGTCGAACCCTTCCTGCTTTACTTTCGTCAAGGGGCCCACGTCTAATAAGCGTAAATCCTTCTTTCTCTTCAATTCGGCCAAGGCATCTTCAATAAATCCTGGAGCAATCACGACCTCAACAAACGTGGACGTGATTTCCTTGGCAGCTGCCAAATCTACTGGCCGATTGAACGCGATGACCCCGCCAAAGGCAGACACGGGATCCGTCTCCCTTGCCTTGACGTACGCCTCCATCGGTGTCTCACCGAGCGCCATCCCACAAGGGTTATTGTGTTTGATAATCGCGACCGCCGTTTCGGCATACTCCTTCACCAACTCGAGGGCGGAATTCGCATCGAGGAAGTTATTGTAGGACATCGCCTTGCCGTGCAAGATCTTCCCACGAGAAACAGATGGCTCCTTACTGTCCAATTCACGATAGAACGCGCCCTGCTGGTGAGGGTTTTCTCCGTAGCGGAGGGACTCAGCCAACTCAAACTGAAGCGACAACACTTTCGGGAACTTGACCTCCCTGGCCTGAACGTGTTTCTCCAGGTAGCCGGCGATCAATCCGTCATAGCGTGATGTATGCTGGAACACCTTCATGGCTAACTCACGACGCAGCGCCGAGGTCACCGTATTGCCGGTCACCGCCTCCAGCACGCGTGAATAATCTGCAGGATCGACGACAACGAGCACATCTTCATGATTCTTGGCGGCCGACCGCAGCATAGACGGGCCGCCAATATCGATATTCTCAATCGCATCCTCGAAACGGCAGTCGGGTTTGGCGATCGTGTCTTCAAAGGGGTAGAGGTTGACCACCACTACATCGATTGGACCGATCCCATGTTGAGTCATCTGCTCGACATGCGCCGGAAGCGACCGGCGTCCCAGCAAGCCGCCATGAATCTTGGGGTGCAACGTTTTCACCCGACCATCGAGAATCTCCGGTGAGCCCGTGTAGGCTGCGACATCCGTGACTTTTATCCCGGCGTCGCGCAACGCTTTGGCTGTTCCCCCCGTAGACAAAATCTCCGCGCCAATCGCGTTCAGCCCCTTTGCCATTTCGATGACCCCGGTCTTATCTGAAACACTGATCAACGCCCGCTTGATGCCGGCCATGTGAGTACTCCTTGGAATCGTGTGTGATGTGGACGAGATATGTCGACTACGAAAGGTGGACGAAGAATAGCAAATGGGTGGGGTAAGTTCAAGGCAACAGGTGTCCAATTATCCAACCTGAGATGAGGACTTCTTGCGATCTGTGAGAGGAACGGCGGAGATGGTTGAAGGGCATGTTTCTCTACACCTAGATTGGGAAGGCAGCATCTGCCAGCCCCGACGAACGTGTCATTGACCTTGACGGCATCATTCAAGTATTGTCTGCCCTGGCGCGGAAGCGCAGTTATCCCTGTACACAACTAATTAAATGGAGGTGCGCTATGCCGGCACGCCGATTGGTGCGGCTCATCGAGAAAAACTCCGAACAGCTTGCCCGAGAGCTCAGCGAAAAGGTGTGGAACTCTCCCCGCTGTAGCGATCTCCGTAAAGTCCCAGCGGACGAGCTCCAAGCCCGCACCCGGGAGATCTACCAAAACTTGAATAACTGGTTGATGGACCTGACCGAGGCGGAGGTCGAACAGCGCTACACAGAGCTAGGTGCCCGCCGTGCCGCGCAGGGTGTTGCCTATAGCCACTTTCTCTGGGCCATCACCGCCACGAGAGAACACATGACAGCCTTCGTCCAACGCGAAGGGTTTTCCGATACTCCCATGCAACTGCAGGGAGAGTTGGAACTGATGCACATCCTCGGCCAGTTCTTCGATCGCGCCTTGTATTACACCGCTATGGGGTATGAGCGTGAGCGGACGCGCATCGGATCGAACCTCCGCAGGCGCAGTGACGATCATCAGAAAGTGCATGCGTAAGATTCCACACGAGTGGAATGTCTGTATCTGCAATGCCTACAGGCTCACCATAAGAAGGTGAGCCTGTAATTATCCCCACTGAGCCATGCCGGCCCTCAGCGGCTGTCTTTACTACGCTGACAGTCCTGGCAGAAATTCCCGATACGAGAGCCTCAGCCATGCTTTGATCAGGTCTTGATTGACTTGGCAGTAAAAACTCTCGGTATATGTACTGATACCACTGGTATCAGCGATCTCTCAAACGATTTCTCCGGTCATCGCTGGGGGGGGGTAGAGGGTAACTGTTGACACTCAGGGAATGATTGTGACCAAGCACCTCCAAACCCAACGTGGGGAACTCGATTTGTCTCGAGAGCGTGTGTGATCGGATATCCCCTGCCGCATGCCAGATCAATGACGGTGGTGCCTTTTCTCCGGACGGTACGTTGTACAGCAATTGTTTCCCAATGGAAAAGATGACGGAAGCCGCCGGGTTCGGTGGCATTCGCCGTGTGAATCGGGGCGCGGATAATCTCAATGTGGGTGATTCCACGGTCTTCGATCCAAAGATTACCTATGCCCGCTAAGGGGGATCGAATGGCATTAGCCTGTTGTCGATTTCGCTGGGTGACGAGTGTGGTTTGTGGCCGAGAACAATTCTCGATGGTCGCGATCAGACGGTTGAAAATGCTGACCAGAAACAGATGTTCAGCTTCGTGTTGAAACAACCAAGAAGTGCGCTGAGAGCGCTATCTTAATCCGTAGCGATTACCCCATTTCTTCAATGCCTTGATGATAGAACCTAAACTCTTTCCTTTCTCTGTTAAATAATACTCTAGTCTGGGCGGATGTTCGTTATAGAGCAGACGTGCAACCACGCCCTGCGCCTCCAAGGTCTTCAAGCGGGCTGATAAGGTATTCGGTGCCACGCCGGCTAATGACGTCTGAAAATCCTGAAACCGTCGCGGTCCTTTAAGCAACAGATCCCGCAGTATTAGGATCGACCACCGTTCACCGATCACGTCTAGCGCTCGCGCAACGGGACAGTTCTCTTGTTGATAGGACCTGGCCATTTCAGATCCTAGCGCATTGACTATTTATTAGCAAGTTACTATATTTAAAATAAATATAATTTGAAATCGTTGTACTGGAAGAGGGGCGAAATGGCATCAAATCCAACCGTGCCACCAAAACTGCAATCACCGGGAGCGGGCTTGCCAGCTCTAGAACTGGCTTTCCTCCAGACTATGTTTCGCTGTGCGTGCGCGCTGATTTCATTGGATGCTGGTCTCAGATGGTTCAAATTTGAAGCGAGAAAAATTGTGGTATTGGCCAGGAGTGTCGCTGCTGAGCAAGGGGCCCTCCCCGTCCTGATCAATCGAGTCGTGGGAATCGAGGACAGCAGCCGCTATTGGTCGGTGTTCATGGTGCTCGATCATCTGCGGATTGTTGACGAAGGGATGACTCAGATTGTTCACACTCTGACCGACGATCGTCTCTTTGGACAAGAGGTTCGCATCCAGGATGTGAAGCCGAGCCCGCAGAGCGGTCCCGAGACGATCGGCCGGTTCCTCAAAGCGGTGGACGGGTACGAGTCAACCGTTACTCGCCTCGGCGCACTCGGTGGCCGAGTGCGCCATCCGCATCCCTGGTTCGGTCCCACGACGGCTCACGACTGGCATTGCTTAGCGGCCATTCATCATTGGGTTCATCGCCAGCAACTGGAGTGAATTATTGGATAGCTTCGTGACGAAGCCCGGCCTGAGACATTGCCGTGACCTCCACACTCCCTTTGATCCAGTATTTGGTACCGCTCGACCTCATGGTGACTGCCTGCACACGCAGGGCCTGTGCTTGACGTCTCTTGCCCCTCTCTGCGACGCTGTCAGTCTGTCCTCTTGATCAGAAAGATGCTTCAGTATGTCGATGTCGATACAGTGGTTTCCCGGTCACATGAATGCCGCGCGCAAAGAAGCGGCCAAGACGATGGAAGTGATCGATGTCATTGTCGAGGTGCTGGATGCGCGTGCCCCCCAGGCCAGTTCCAATCCATTGATCGAAGAGCTGCGTCTGCCCCGGCAGCGCCCGTGCCTGAAAGTCCTTAACAAAGCCGATCTTGCCGACTCGGCGGTCACAAAGGCCTGGCTCGAACGGTTCAACCAACAAGAAGGCGTCTTGGCCGTGGCCCTGTCGTGCAAAGGTGCGGGTGATGCTGCCAAGATTCCCCGGCTCTCCCAGCAGCTCGCTCCCCATCGCAACAGCAATGTGAAGCCGCTGCGCATGCTGATCATGGGTGTCCCCAATGTCGGCAAGTCGACTTTAATGAATACGCTCCTGAAGCGGCGCATCGCCCGTGTGGGGGATGAACCGGCGGTGACCAAAGTTCAACAGCGACACAAGTTGGGCGACCAGATGGCTATCATCGACTCGCCTGGACTGCTCTGGGGGACGATCAAGGACCCTGAGGTGGGTTTGTTGCTTGCGACGATCAATGCCGTAGGGCACACGGTCGTGGATGATGAAACTGTCGCCGAGTTTCTCGCTGGGAAGCTGCTCATGCGGTATCCCGCCAGACTCACGGCCCGCTATGGATTTGGGGTGGAGGGGCTGACCAGCGCGGGGGTGATTGAAGCGATCGCCAGAAAGCGCGGCTGTCTGCTGGCCGGAAGCGGCGGGGCGTTGAACCGGGACAAGGCCGCGAGGATTCTCCTCGCCGACTACCGCGATGGCACGCTGGGCCGCGCCAGTTTGGAAGTTCCAGGGGCAGGGCAAACAGCGCAGTCTGAACCCGCCTGAAGGGAGTCGGCTGGAGACTACTCCAGCGCCGGAAGCGGGGTTGCCGGTCCTACAAGAATGGCGGCCTGCGACTCTTCTTTCTCGAATTTTCTCGGGTACCACTTCTCAAAAATCATAGACATCGTGGGCACAAGGATAAGGGTCAGTAGGCTTAAGATGCTGAGTCCGCCACCAATGGATCGTGCGAGCTGCACGATTGGGATGGGATAGAAACTGCTCTCCGTTATTCCCTCAACGACCGCGGAGCTTTACCAATCCGCGCCTACCCGATCAATGACGATCTGGTGCACCACCGCATGCTTTCCAAGTGTCGAAAGGTATATGGCCGCTTCCGCCACATCGAACGGGTCGATCTTTTCACTGCGCTCGATGTCCGCCAGAGACGCATCTACCAGCTCGTCTGCAACGGCTCCTGGACAGATAGCGCTGACTTTGATGTGGTGAGGACGGCCCTCGTCAGCCAATGACTTGGTGAGTGCCATGATGCCGTGCTTTGAAGCGCTGTAGGTCCCGGTGCCTGCCCAAGCCTGTACGCCGGCCACACTCGCCATGTTGATGATCACTCCCCCGCCCTGTTGCTTCATCTGCCGGAAGCCCGCTCGACAGCAGAAGAACGTGCCGCGTAAATTGACATTCATGACCTGATCAAATGCCTCGGTGCTCGTGTCCGCCACTCGACTCCCGCCACCGATACCAGCATTGTTAACGAGAATATCGAGTCGACCATAGCGGGCTACCGTCTCTGAGATCAGTCGTTCCACCTGCCGCTCGTCGGCAACATCGGTCTGAATGGCAAACGCCTCCCCACCCTGCTCCCTGATTTGCGTAACAGTCTGCTCGCACAGGGCTATCCTCCTCGCAGCGACGACCACTCTGGCTCCTTCCTGACCAAACCGAAGGGCAATGGCCTTGCCGATTCCGCTGCTGCTACCCGTGACAATTGTGACCTTTTCTTGAAGCCGTGGCGTTGCTAGAACGGACTTCCAGACCATTTTAATTCTCTGCAAGCACTTTTAGAACCTTAACGTTACCTGTACTGACCCGGCAAGACCCATATTCTATTACTTCTTGATATACGCGACGGTGAAGCCGCCCTTGTAGTATGCGACCTTGACCTTCACCGCAGTTGCGCTCGTGTGCTTCTTGCCGTCCTTCCACTCGACGCCGCCCTCGGTCTTCATTGTGATGATCTGCTTGTAGGAACCCTCGACACCGCCTCCCAGCCTCTTGGCGACTTCTGCCGAGACCTCGTCGCTGTTCGTTGTTTCGTAGTCGAACTCGCCGATTTCTGCGGTCGCGACCAGGTAGAAGTAATCGTAGGTGTCAAAGTCTTCGCGCGGAATCTGTACGACGTCGCGGCCGCGGAGTTCGGCATTGATCCCGATGCCGCCGAGGACCTCGCCGTTGATCTCAACCGAGTAGCGCGGGTCGTCATACTCGTTGCTCACGCCGACCTCGAGCTGGCCTTGTCGCGAATAGTCAGTGGCGAGGAGGAAACCCACCGCCGTCCCGCGTTGCTTCACATCAATGCCGAAACGCCCAATGATCAGGTTGTTGCCGTAGCCTTTGAGATCGACGTTGAGCTTGATGCTCGTCTTCGACTTGCGAGCCGGCTTGGCCCCCTGTACATTCTGCTGGACCTGCTTGCTGTAATCCTTGTGCTCTGCCGGGGTCTTGTTGCCCTTGCGGGTCTCCGACTCCGAGAGCTTGATGGCGTCCTGGGCCTGGCTCGGTGACACTTTATCTGCCTCCTCCCGCCGCTGTCTGACGAGTTCCTTCGCGACCTCAGCGCCGGCCTGCGTCGTACCGAGCTGCAGATCCTTCGCCTGCTTGTCAAGATCGACGCCGTACTTCGCCTGGATCTCACGCGCCTTGTTGGCCGCTTCGGCAATGGCGATCGAATTATCGGATAGTTTCTTCAGTAGATCGGCGACCTCTTGCCGACCGGACATGTCGCGGAAGATGTTCGGTGTACCAAGCAGCGACAACGCTGCGGTGAGGCCGGTCGGATCTGGCGCTGGCGAGGGATTGACGATATTGACGAGCGACTGCGGGAAAGCAGTCGGCGTTGCATTAACCTGCTGCGGCTGAGGCTGGATAGGCGTGACGGGGTTAATCCCTGGTGCTTCGATAGGAATCGGATGCTCCTCCCACTTCCAGAACCGCGTGTTGTCGATTTCTTCCGAGACATTGCAGTGGCCGAGCTTGCCCTCGGCGAACACGCCGCGGGTTGCCATGCTGTTCAGCCGCTCGGATTTCGCGGACGCCAGGGGCAGGCGATCAAGCACAGATTGGCGATCGGCGTCACTCATCGCCGCAAGCTGATCGACCGCCCATTGCCGCCGTGCCGGGTCATTGCCGTTCAACGCGGCGGCGATATCGACAACCAGCGTATCGTCCACCCCGGCCATCTGCTTGGCTAACGGATAGGCAACATAGCTGCCGAAGACCTCCAGCGGCGTGGGTACAACATGGTCGGCCATGGTGCCCGCGCCCCAGGCCCGGTTCTCGAAGTCCGTGGCAATCGCGTTTGGATCGGTGTTGAGCGCAACGACGCGGTTGTAGTACGCGTTGTTGTGCTTGAAGTGCAGCAGCAATTCCTGGATCGAATGGTACTCCTCGGGGCTGAGGCTCTGATCGGGCGTCTTGATCGGCGACGGCGGCCCGGGCCACGGTCCTGGACGCTTGATGGCCGAGAAGGTCGTGGAGCCCGGCTCCACGTCGTCGATGTAGAGATCAACGGGAACCCTGCCTTCGGTAAAGTTAACGACGAAGCCGAACCGATCCCACCCTCGGATCTGAAGCAGATCGATGCGGTATTGGCTGGTGCCCCATTTCTCAAACTGAAAGCCGATGATATCCTTCCACTTGATGCGTTTGGACTCCCCGTCAGTGGGTTGTCCCTGCAGCTTCAAGAAAGTCCAATACTCATTGGTGTTCTCGCTATCGTTGGTTTCCATCCGTTTGCCGCTGTTGATGTTATGGGCCTCATAGTTTGGCCCAGCGTCGCCCGACCCCTTGTAGACATAGTGAAGCTCGTGCCTCTTGCTGCGCGCGTGATCTTCTGCGGTGATGATGTAGACGACGAGCGGGTTCACGGTGTCGTCCTTCGCACGAAGGCAGATCTCGAACAACTCGAGTTCCACGTTGCCCTCCCACCACAGTTCGGGCAGGGGGGTGGCTGGGTTGATGCCGTTGAGTGTTTGGTTTAGGCGGATCGTCCTTCGTTTTTCCATCGCGTCGAAGCCGGGCTTCAGAGAAGCATCGAGGAGACTAGGTTCGAGCAAGTGTCGAAAAAGCAGGGCGTTGGTCTCGTCTTCAAAAGGTAACTTTTCAGGTATTCTAGCGAGCACAGCCGGCCGCCGCCGTATCCACTCGACCGTCACGCGGTAATGCCTCAGCACCTCATAGTAGAGGATGGTCAGCGTGTGGCTGTGGTTATAATTGGAGAAGGTCCGGGTTTGAATGCTTTCCTTTTCCTCCTGACGTGCCTGGATAACAACAGTGGAGTTGATCTCGCGCTGGGCCGAGCTGGCCTGAGAAAAACTGTCATTCAGCCGTTGCACGTTCTCTGCGGCGAGGTCCCGGCTGCCGTCGCTCGTGGCGGTCGATCCGCCCAGGCTCCAGGTGTTGCCGACGGCAGCACCGAGCCCGACGACACCCAGATTGGCGCCCCCCGATCCACCCGCCGCACTGGCCGTGCCTCCCATGAACGAACTGCCGTGTTGCAGCTCCTTGAGCCCGGCCTTCACCGTCTCGGTGATGGTTCGGTCCCGGTGGGTCTGATGCAGCACTTCTTCGGTGAGCTTCGTGGTTTCATCGCGTTTGGTCAGGCTGTCCCAGGACCAGTCGATCACGGCCAGTTTCACCGTCTCGCCCGGCGCCAATGGCAGGCTGTAGAGAATCTCGCCCAGTGAATGGCCGAGCGAAAACCAGGAGACCTTGTACTCATCGACATAGGCGGCTTTGATTCCTGCCGGTACGCCAAAGTTCGGTGGCACATCCGTCAGGCGTACCACCTGCCGGAGCACAAATTCCTGCAAGGCGAGGCTTGCAGGGACTAGCTCCTCGCAGCCATTCTCTCCGATTAGGGTCTTCGGGCTTGCGGCGAAGGAGGCTGGCGACAATCGCCAGTCTGTCAGGCTCGGATTCTGTAGCGCCCGTGGCCCCATGTTGATCAGCGCTGGCGGCAACGTGTTCCAGGTCATCGACAGCCGCGCCACCACGGCATCGAACGCAAAGCGTGCCTGACTCAGGGCGTCGAACTTTCCTGGGTGTCCATAGGGATAGACCCAGATCGCCAGCTTCGTGACTGCGTCTGGATCCTTTCGGCGAGCTTCAATTGCATCTGCCAGCATGATTTGTACGTCGGGACGAAGTCGCCGCAAATCGAAGGATGCGTAGCCGACATGATCTGTTGTCAGTACGCCTAAAGGGTCAGCCCAAATTATCCCCGTTTCTTCAACTTCGGCCGTCACGCCAAGCTCCATCCGAGGGGCCACTTTGCGAAGGGCAGTAGCGATCAGTGGCTTCAGCTCCACAGTTGAAACTCCTGCCATTGTCGCTCGTCCGGTGCTTTCGAGAACTTCCTTGAACGCCTGTTCGAACAGTTTTCTTGTCCGCTCCTGCGATTGACTCAGAAGCTGGACTTGGCTGATGTCGTCGATTGTCTCAGCGAATGCCTGCAAGGCTGCTGTCTCTACCCGATGGAGCGCTGCTGGATCATTGACGGCTTGAGGGTCGATGTTGATCAATGCCGCACGGGCCGACTCTCGAAAACGCTCA
Source organism: Nitrospirota bacterium (assembly GCA_963850405.1). Taxonomy (GTDB): domain Bacteria; phylum Nitrospirota; class Nitrospiria; order Nitrospirales; family Nitrospiraceae; genus Nitrospira_D. Next base: position 183,302 of record CAWKLH010000026.1, on the reverse strand, counting down.
TTAATTGGCGGAATCGGCGCGATTCGGGGAACTGCTACCTCCGCATAAAGAGGTAGCCTTTGAACTGGCCGTCCAGTGTTGGGATCGGTAACAAAGATACTTAGATGAGTAGGTGCGGGTGGCTTGAGGTTTGGCATCCCAGTCCCTCCTAGGCTTTGACTATGGATATGTTCATGATGTGCTGAGCCACCGTTGACCCCAAAAGGGTTCGACTCAGACACCAAACTCAGTTGGTTACAGGACACCCATGTTCGGTTCCTGCTTTGAAAGGTTCAGAACGCTATCTTTAGAAAGTAAAAATGCGTAGCGGATCCTACGCCGATTTGCAGGCTGGGACAATAGTAGAATCCGAACTAAAGTTCGGTTAGCTCAGAATCGCGCCATTGGTCTAGCAAATTACATCCTTCAATCAGCCGATAGTCGCCGTGCCGGTATGTTCCGTGTGGATCCCTTCGTGGTCTAATATTTTTGTGGCGCAGCGCCAACCGAGCAGCAAAGAGTACTTGTGCACCCTCTCTGCTTGACCCACTTGACTGGCCAAATTTACCCTAGTACATGCCATAAAATGTGGTACCGTCGCCTGTCTAACCCCAGTGATCCTATTCATCCGTCAGCTGACTGAGTTTCATGAGGCGTGTGGGGATTCTCTCCCGAGTGCAGAGTACAATATGCAACTGAGCCGGACTAGTAACGGACTCACGAATCCGATGACCGCAATCGGTGATGGTTCGGCATGTACCCGCCTTCATCTGAGACCTCAAACCTGTCTTCAAACAGAATTATTCCATCGAACTGCTGATCTAAGGATTGGTGACGTATGAGTACACTGAACAGATGGTTGCAGCAGAACTCTAAGGATTCGTTCGAGCAGCAATGCCAGCAGCTCACCAATTTACTGCGGGTGAAGGAACAGGCGCTGGAAACGACATCGCACGAGTTGAAGGTCAAGAATGCGGCGATGCAGATGCTCGAACAGAAGATCATGTCGTCCGAGACGCAGTCCACCGCAACCCAACGAGAACTCACCGCACGAGGTGAGCGGGTGAAGGCGCTCGAAGCAGAGGTAGCGGCGCAATCGAAACATCTGACGGACGTGGAAGCTGAAGGAGTTGCGGCACGCCATCGCGTGAGTGATCTCAATGCGACTATCGGCGCCCTGGCCAACGAACTCCGCGGAGCGCAACAGGCTTGTCAGAATGCCGAGCAAACCCACGAGGTCCTGAAGGAAGAAGTCCGTGTCCTACGCGAGCACATCACCCAGCTCAATGAAGGCCTTGCCGACCGTGATCACCTCCGTGCCCGAGTCGAGAAGCTTGAGTCGGTGCAAGACCGCGTCCATCAATTGGAGGTCGAGCTGAGTGATCGAGAAGCGGCTCATCGGGGGGCGCTCCAGCAGTTCGAACAGTCTCTGGTCGAGCGCAACCACCGGATTAGTGAATTCGATAACAACATGGCCGCCCGGATAGATGAGCTTCGCGAGGCGCAACAGGCTTGTCATGCCGCCGAGCACACTCAGGAGGTGCTGAAAGAGGAAATCCGGGTGCTGCGCGACCATATTGCCCAACTCAACAATGACCTCGCCGATCGGGATCGTCTTCGTGCCCACCTGGAGAAGTTGGCCTCAGTGCAAGATCGCGTGCATCAGCTGGAGGTCGAACTGAGTAATCGGGAAGTGGTCCATCGGGGAGCGCTCCAGCAGTTTGAGCAGTCGCTTGTGGAGCGCGATGGACGAATCAGTGAGTTCAATATGAGTGCGATTGCTCAGCTGGATGAACTTCGTGGGGCCCAACAGGCTTGTCAGGCCGCCGAACACACCCAGGAGGTGTTGAAAGAGGAAAATCGGGTGCTGCGCGACCATATCGCGCAACTCAACGAAGGCCTTGCCGATCGGGACCGGCTGCGCGCTGAAGTGGAGAAGTTGGCCAAGGTGCGTGATCGTGTGCATCAGCTTGAGGTCGAATTGAGTGACCGGGAAGCGGCCCATCGGGGAACCCTGAAGCAGTTCGAACAGTCGCTTGCGGAACGCGACCGTCGGATCAGCAAGTTCGATATGAATGCAGCAGCTCAGACGGACAAACTCCATGAGGCGCAACAAGCCTGTCGAACGGCTGAGCAAGCCCAGGAAGTCTTGAAGGAGGAAATCCGGGTGCTGCGCGACCATATCGCGCAACTCAACGAAGGCCTTGCCGATCGGGACCGGCTGCGCGCTGAAGTGGAGAAGTTGGCCAAGGTGCGTGATCGTGTCCATCAGCTCGAGGTCGAATTGAGTGATCGAGAGGCCGCGCATCGGGGAACTCTCCAGCAGTTTGAACAGTCGCTTGCGGAGCGGGATACACGGATCAGTGAGTTCAATGCGAGTGCGGTGGCCCAGCTGGACGAGATCCGTGTGGCCCAACAGGCTTATCAGGACGCCGAGCATGCCCAGGAACTCTTAAAGGAGGACATCCGGGTGCTGCACAACCGTATCGCCCAACTCAACGAAGACCTTGCCGATCGGGACCGATTGCGCACCCAGCTGAAGAAGCTGGAGTCAGTCCAGGGCCGTGTGCATCAGCTCGAGGTCGAATTGAGTGACCGAGAAGCCGTGCATCGGGGAACCAACAAGCAGCTCGAACAGTCCCTTGCGGAACGTGATCGCCGGATCAGCAAGTTCGATATGAATGCGGCAGCTCAGACGGACAAACTCCACGAAGCGCAACAAGCGAGTCGAACCGCCGAGCAAGCCCAGGAAGTCTTGAAGGAGGAAATCCGGGTTCTGCGAGACCATATCGCCCAACTCAACGAAGGCCTTGCCGACCGGGACCGCCTGCGCGCCCACCTAAAGAAGCTGGAGTCGCTACAGGGCCGCGTCCATCAGTTAGAGGTTGAGCTGAGTGACCGAGAAGCGGCCCATCGGGGAACCCTCAAGCAGATCGAAAAGACCCTTGCGGAACGAGATCGTCGGATCGAAGAGCTCGTGCCAACCGCCAACCTCCTCCGTGAGAAGGGAACAGAGCTTAAAGAATGGGAAAAGAAATACGCACGCACGGTTCAGGAACATAAGTCAGAAGTGGTCCAGCTCCAAGAACAATGCGCAGCACAGGAGCGCCTTCGTGAGCAGCTGCTGCTCAATGAGCAACAGCTGCAGGGACGAGACGAACAGATGGCCAATCTCAACCGTCAATTGCATGATCTTCAAACGGAACGTCAGAATCTCGCGCAAGAGGTACAGAGTATTCCTGGGAAAGATGAACAGATCGATCGCCTGCAACAACGTCTCAAAGAATTGAGAGCGACGCTTCGTGACAAAGCAGTGCCGGCAAAGGCAACTTCGACAAAAGAGGGGCCTCGCCAGGCCCGTCAGAATGGAGCCGAGCCGAGTTCCCAAGGAGGACAGCCCAAGATCAGTAAGGACGGTCAGCAAGATGATCTCAAAAAGATCCACGGGATCGGGCCTGCCTTTGCACAGACCCTTCATAAGCTGGGCACCCGTACATTCATCCAAATTGCTCGCTGGAAACAAGAAGATATCGAGAAAATTGCTAAGAAGCTCGAGACCGATCCTGAACGCATTAAACGGGAGAAATGGATCGCTGATGCCAAGAAGCAACACTATCAAAAGTACGGGGAACGGCTCTAACTAGCCTGCGGTTGGGATGACAGGCGATCGTGCTATGGGATTGGGTGCCCCCCAGTGCTTTCCACTCTGGCAGTTTCTTATATTTCCCATGCCCCATCAGCAACCCGTGTTTGTGCGTGTTCCTGTTCCCTCCGCTTGGCTGGCCACTTCTCACCCTAGTACAAACATCATCAACTGTGGTACCGTGCCGCCTCGCGCCCCGGTTGCTCCATCATTCCACAGCGAGTTGATCCCATGAGACGTGCAGGGGTTCTCACCGGAGGTGCAGTTGCGCTCATGCTCCTTGGCATGGTGTGCGTTCCTCGGCATCTTTCCTCCCCGCCACGGTCCGCGATCGCGACTCCCGCCAGCCTTCACGTCAGTTTCGAGCAAGGCAGCTTGGTCCTTCGCGGTTCGTTGCCCACTGAACGCAGTAAGACTACGATTCTTGAGCAGGCGCATGCGCTCGCTGCGAAAACGCGCATGCGTGTGGTCGACCAGTTTACCGTTGATCAGCAGGTCAAGACGGCGGCGTGGGTGGATATGGTGCCGCAACTCTTGCCGGTCTTGGGCGTGATGGTCGAGCGAGGCTCCATCATCATCGATGGACGTTCGCTGCTGGTCAACGGTCAGGTGGCCGGTCATCGTGAGAAGGCGGAGATCTTACAGGCGTTGGCTCCGGTGATACGAGCGGGCTTACGAATTGAAGACCGTGTGGTGGTAGCATCGACGGCAGCATCGTCTTCTGCCACTGTTCCTCTGTCGGCACTCCAGCTGCTGTTGAACCAAGTTCTGACGAAATCCTCGATTGAGTTTGAACCCAAGGGCGCGACGATCACGCCCAAAGGGCAGGTGGTGCTCGATCACATCATCACGCTTTTACGGAGAGCTCCCGACACGCCAATTGAAATCGCGGGCCATACCGATGTGGGAGGCGAAGCGGAGTACAATATGCAACTGAGTCGGCGCCGTGCCGAAGCGGTCAAGCAGTATTTGACCAGTCATGGACTTCCAAATCCGTTTACCGTAATCGGCTATGGTTCGACACGCCCCCTTGCTCAGGGGAGATCGCCATCGGGCCTTCACCAGAATGAGCGGATCGAATTACTGATGTAAGGACGGACTGACGTATGATTACACTGATGAGCCAGATGCTCGGATGTCTCCTCATCGCGGCAGGAATTGGTGTCGCGGTTGGCTGGTTATTGCGAGGACTCCCAAAGAATTCGCCCGATCATTCCTACGGGGATCTCGCCAATCTGTTGCGAAGCAAAGAACAGGCACTGGAGACGACGTCACATGATTTGAAGGTGAAGACGTCAGGGATGCAGATTCTCGAACAGAAGATCATGTCGTCCGAGACGCTGCACTCGTCAGCCCAGCGAGAAGTCATCGCACGCGGTGAACGGGTGAAGGCGCTCGAAGCAGAATTGGCCGTACGGTCGAAACGGTTGACGGACTTGGAAACTGAATCAGTCGCGGCCCGCCGGCGTGAGAGTGAATTCACTGCACAGGCGGCCGCCCACGGTCTAGCACTTCAAGAGGCCCAACAGGCGTGTCGGGCCGCTGAACAGGCGCGTGAGGTGATGGAGCAGGAAGTCCGCGTGCAGCGCGAGCATATCGCCCAACTCAACGAAGGCCTTGCCGACCGGGAACAGCTCCGAGCCCGGCTGGAGAAGTTCGAATCGGTACAGAGCCGGGTCCATCAGCTGGAGGTGGAACTGAGTGATCGAGAGGCGGCCCATCGCGGCGTGATCCAGCAGCTGGAACAGTCCATCGGGGAGCGCGATCGGCGGATGAGTGAGTTCGATGCGAACGCAGCGGCCCAGGGGGAAGAGCTCCGAGGGGCCCAACAGGCGTGTCAGGCCGCTGAACAAGCGCGTGAGGTGATGGAGCAGGAAGTCCGCGTGCAGCGCGAGCATATCGCCCAACTCAACGAAGGCCTTGCCGACCGGGAACAGCTCCGAGCCCGGCTGGAGAAGTTCGAATCGGTACAGAGCCGGGTCCATCAGCTGGAGGTGGAACTGAGTGATCGAGAGGCGGCCCATCGCGGCGTGATCCAGCAGCTGGAACAGTCCATCGGGGAGCGCGATCGGCGGATGAGTGAGTTCGATGCGAACGCAGCGGCCCAGGGGGAAGAGCTTCGAGGGGCCCAACAGGCGTGTCAGGCCGCTGAACAGGCGCGTGAGGTGATGGAGCAGGAAGTCCGCGTGCAGCGCGAGCATATCGCCCAACTCAACGAAGGCCTTGCCGACCGGGAACAGCTCCGAGCCCGGCTGGAGAAGTTCGAATCGGTACAGAGCCGGGTCCATCAGCTGGAGGTGGAACTGAGTGATCGAGAGGCGGCCCATCGCGGCGTGATCCAGCAGCTGGAACAGTCCATCGGGGAGCGCGATCGGCGGATGAGTGAGTTCGATGCGAACGCAGCGGCCCAGGGGGAAGAGCTTCGAGGGGCCCAGCAGGCGTGTCAGGCCGCTGAACAGGCGCGTGAGGTGATGGAGCAGGAAGTCCGCGTGCAGCGCGAGCATATCGCCCAACTCAACGAAGGCCTTGCCGACCGGGAACAGCTCCGAGCCCGGCTGGAGAAGTTCGAATCGGTACAGAGCCGGGTCCATCAGCTGGAGGTGGAACTGAGTGATCGAGAGGCGGCCCATCGCGGGGTGATCCAGCAGCTGGAACAGTCCATCGGGGAGCGCGATCGGCGGATCGAAGAGCTTGTGCCGGTCACCCACCTCCTTCGCGAGAAGCAATCAGAGCTCAAGGAATGGGAAAGAACTCATGCGCGCACCGTGCAAGAGCTTGAAGGTGAAACGGCGAAGTTTCAGGAGCAATGTGCCGCACAGGACCAACTCCGTTCCCAACATCTGCTCAACGAGCAACGTCTGCATGAACGAGACGAGCAGATTGCGAGCCTCCACCGTGAGTTGCATGTGCTCCAAGCGGAGCGTCGAACTCTTCTCAAGGAGGTTCAGGGTATTCCAGAGAAAGATGAGCACATCGATCGCTTACAGCAACGCCTCAAAGAACTGCGCGTGACTCTTCGCACGAAACCGGATTTAGCAACCGTGGGGCTTCCTCTGACTCGTCAGAATAGAGCCACGCTAAGGTCTAAAGAAGGACCACCCAAGATGATGGGGAAGAACAGTCAGAAGGACGATCTGAAGAAGATCCACGGGATCGGGTCAGTTTTTGCGCAGACCCTCAATAAGATGGGCACCTACACGTTTATCCAAATTGCTCGTTGGAAACCGGACGATATCGAGAAGATCGCCAAGAAGCTCGAGACCGATCCAGATCGCATTAAACGGGACAAGTGGATCGCTGACGCCAAGGAGCAACACTTCCGAAAGTACGGAGAACGACTTTAGCAATCCCATAATAAGATGGTGTTTCGACGGCGTCTCTGTATGAGATGATTTCCTTCTTCCAGGTCCGTCGTTGACTCCTTATTGCACCCTCACTACAATCCCAGAACGAGGTGTACTTTTCGTGGCTTCCTCTTTTGTTCATCTGCATCTCCACACCCAGTTCAGTCTTCTCGACGGCGCGAATCAGATCGCGCCGCTGGTTCGGCAGATCAAGGCCTTCGACCAGCCGGCGGTGGCCATGACTGACCATGGCAATATGTTCGGCGCGGTCGAGTTTTATCGCAAAGCCAAAGAGGCGGGCGTCAAGCCGATCATCGGCTGTGAAGCCTATATGGCCTTAGGAAGTCGGCATGCCAAAAAAGACAGCGGGCTTGCACATAACGATTATTACCATTTGATCCTCCTCGCGAGAAACCTCACGGGCTATCAGAATCTTATTAAGCTTGTGAGTAAAGGATATCTTGAAGGATTTTACTATAAACCACGGATTGATAAGGATCTATTAAAGCTGCATCATGACGGGATTATCGCCCTCTCCGGTTGCCTGAGCGGTGAAATTCCCTACTTGATTGGCCAGAGCGATATGGCCGGCGCGATGGCGGCGGCCGGTGAATTTCAGGAAATTTTCGGCAAAGATCATTTCTATCTCGAGGTGCAGGCCAACGGACTTGATCATCAGCGGGTTGCCAATGCTGGCCTCATGGAGATCCATAAGAAGCTTGGGATTCCTCTCGCCGGCACCAATGATTGTCACTACCTGAAGAAGGAAGACTCGCGGCCGCATGAATTGATGTTGTGTCTGCAGACCGGAAAGACGGTGAGCGATCCGAATCGGATGAAGTTCGACACGGATCAGCTGTATGTCAAATCGACGGAGGAGATCACCCCGGCGTTTGCAGAGTTTCCTGGTGCTGTGACGAACACCTGCCGCATTGCGGACCATTGCGAGCTCGATCTCCCGCTGAACAAAACCTATCTCCCACAGTACCGAATTCCGGACGGATTCAAGGATCGTGAGTCCTATCTGGAACATCTCGCGCTCGCCGGGCTGAAGGAACGATTACGAGAAAGGCCCAGCCGGGTCGCCTCTGCTGTCTACGATCAGCGTCTTCGAGAAGAATTGATGGTGATCTGCTCGATGGGATTTGCCGGCTACTTTCTCATTGTCTGGGACATTATCCGTTTCGCTCGATCAAAACGAATTCCTGTAGGGCCAGGGCGGGGTTCTGCCGCTGGCAGTCTTGTGGCCTATGCCCTGCGCATTACCGACCTTGATCCGCTCGTCTATACCCTATTGTTCGAGCGTTTTTTGAATCCTGAACGCGTCTCGCTTCCCGATATCGATATGGATTTCTGCATGGACCGTCGCGGGGAAGTGATCAACTATGTGGTGGAGAAGTATGGCACCGACCATGTTGCACAGATCATTACGTTCGGAACGCTCGGCGCCAAGGCGGCGATCCGCGATGTGGGCCGTGTACTGGAGATGTCCTACGCCGACGCCGACAAAGTGGCGAAGCTCATCCCCACCCAATTGAATATCACGCTGCAGCAGGCCTTGGACACAGAGCCCCGCCTGCGCGAGCTGGTTGACACGGATCCCAAGGTCAAAGAGCTGATGGCCAACGCGCAATCGCTTGAAGGACTCGCCCGTCACGCCTCGACCCATGCTGCGGGTGTCGTGATCTCTGAAGGGCCGCTCACTGACCATGTGCCGCTCTACAAGGGCGCCAACGATGAAATCGTGACCCAGTACTCGATGGGGGATGTTGAGAAAATCGGGTTGGTGAAGTTTGACTTCCTCGGTCTCAAGACCCTCACGATGATTCGACGAGCCGAGACCCTCATCAACGAGACTCATCCTCAGGCACCGTCCTTGGCGATCGATCACGTGCTCTTTGATGACGCGGCCACGTTCGCGCTGCTGAGCTCTGGAAAAACAACGGGTGTGTTCCAGCTGGAAAGCTCTGGCATGCGGGATCTGCTGACCGGACTGAAACCCGACCGATTCGAAGATATCATCGCCATTATCGCGCTGTACCGGCCCGGTCCAATGGATCTCATCCCCGACTTCATCAAACGAAAACAAGGCAAGATCCCGATTGCCTATGAAGTTCCGGAATTGGAACCTATCCTCAAGGACACGTATGGCGTGATCGTCTATCAGGAACAGGTGATGGCGATCGCCAATAAGATGGCCGGCTTCTCGCTGGGCCAAGCTGACATTCTCCGTCGAGCGATGGGCAAGAAGAAGCCGGAGGAGATGGAAAAGCTACGCGTCAAGTTTATCGAGGGCGCGACACGGAAGAAGATTCCTGAGAAGAAAGCGGAGAAGCTCTACGAGCTGATCCAGAAGTTCGCGGGATATGGCTTCAACAAATCGCATGCAGCCGCGTATGCCGTCGTCTGCTATCAAACAGCCTATTTGAAAGCCCACTACCCGACCGAATTCATGGCGGCCCTCATGACGACCGATATGGGCAACCAGGATAAGCTGGTCGGCTATTTCACGGAATGTCGGGACCTGGAAATCAAAGTACTGGGGCCAGACGTGAATGCCAGCCAAAAGCACTTTGCCGTGGCCGACGGGGCCATTCGGTTCGGCATGGCGGCCATCAAGAACGTCGGCGAGGGGGCTGTCGAATCGGTATTGGAAGTCCGGGCTCAGACCGGCCCATTTGGTTCGTTTTTCGACTTCTGCCGGCGAGTCGATCTGCATAAAGTCAATAAACGCATGCTGGAAGGCCTGATCAAGGCTGGTGCCTTTGATTCTACCGGTGCAAAGCGATCGCAACTCATGGCAATACTCGATCAAGCTGTAGAAGAGGGTGCGGCCGCGCAGCGGGAGCGCGATCTAGGGCAAACCAGCATCTTCGGCGAAGAGCTTAACGGGAATGCCGCCTCGGCGCCCTTGCCTGCTCCACCACTGCCTTCCCTTGCGGAATGGGATCAAGCGCAACGATTGAAGTACGAACGAGAGTTGACCGGGTTCTATATTTCCGCCCATCCCCTCACCCGCTACGAAGCGACGCTGAGTGCCTTGTCGACCACGACGACCGTGGGATTGAAAGACTGCGGGGACGGCAGTGAGATAAAGATCTGCGGCATTATCGCCTCGGTCAAATCGATGCTGACGAAGAAGGGCGATCGGATGGCCTACCTCATGGTGGAAGACCTACAAGGGACCACGGAAGTGATCGTGTTTCCTGATTTGTTCAGGACCGCTGGTGAGCTAATCGCACCGGAACGGATCGTTCGTATCACGGGTACGATCGATCGCGGCGACAAAGGCACCAAAATCCGTGGCAGCAAGATCGAACCGCTGGCCGAGGTGCAGATCCAGGCGATCAAGCGCATCCGCATCAGCCTCATGGATCGTCCGGAGCTCCCTGAGCAATTGCCTCGATTGCGTGACGTCTTCCTGCGACATCCCGGCAGCACCACGATCTCCATGTTGTTTCGGACCGATGCAAATTGGGAAGCTGAAACCAATCCCCTCCCCAATCTGACCGTGTGTCCCAGTGATCACTTTGTGTCGGAGGTTGAGGAAGTGCTAGGCAAAGGGGCTCTCTCTTTGCTATCCTAGGGATCTGAGTTGGGCCGGTTGGCTGGTTGTTCTCCGGAAGTGAACGGGGCTATGCGCGACTACCTTGAATTTGAAAAGCCGATCCGTGAGATTGAAGAGAAGATCGAGAAGCTATCCGCTGCGGCCACCAGCGGCAAGTCGTCTTCACAGAACGACATTCGAAAGCTGCGCACCAAACTGGCGCAAGTCGAGCACGAGCTCTACAAAAACCTGACCCCCTGGCAGCGAACACAGCTGGCTCGCCACCCTCAACGCCCAAGCACGCTGGATTATATCAATGAGTTGACGCGAGATTTTCTTGAGCTGCACGGCGACCGTCTGTTTGGAGACGATCGGGCCATCGTGGGAGGGTTTGCCCGATTCAACGACCGACCGGTGATGATTATCGGTCATCAAAAAGGAAAAACCCTCAAAGAGCGCATGCAACGCAACTTCGGCATGCCCAACCCGGAAGGGTATCGGAAAGCCCTTCGCCTGATGAAGATGGCGGAGAAGTTCAATCGCCCGATCATGACCTTTATCGATACGCCCGGTGCCTATCCCGGTATCGGTGCCGAGGAGCGTGGGCAAGCTGAAGCCATCGCTCGCAATTTGTTTGTCATGTCTCGCTTGAGCGTGCCGATTATTGCTGTGGTCATCGGTGAGGGGGGGAGCGGGGGGGCCTTAGCCCTCGGTGTTGCTGACCGCGTCCTGATGCTGGAACATTCGGTCTATTCGGTCATTTCACCTGAAGGCTGTGCCGCGATTCTTTGGGACAACCCGGAAAAGATTCCCGATGCCGCCGCCGCATTGAAAATGACTGCCAACGACCTGTTTGAGCTTGGCGTGATCGACACGATTGTTCCTGAACCGGTGGGTGGTGCGCATCGCGAGCCGCGAGCCGTCTGCGACCTGGTTGGAAAAGCGCTGACGAACCAACTGTTTGATCTGCTTGATCTGCCTGTCGAGCAACTTCTTGCACAGCGGGAGCAGAAGTACCGCAAGATGGGGGTCGTCACCGGCTTACCCTCAGGCCAAGCTTGATTCCCTTCTCTTGATTCCCTTCATGGGTCCGTCCCGTCCTTCAGAAGTCCACTTCCGATAAATCGTTGCTCGACTGCCGTGAGAATCTGAGTCGCCAGTGTCAGTCGAAATGGCCCGAGCACCGGCGCCTCCAAATACCGATGGACGGTTCGGGGTAGTTTCCGCCACCACGCACGAGCAGAGATTCGTGCCTGTTCAGCAGACTCACCCTTCCCTCTCAGGATACGGTGCACCTCATCTTCGAAGAACCCAACGTGAACGACCTCGTCTTCAAGAATCGAGGAGAGGTCCGGTCGCAGCGGCAGAAGCAACCTCGCGAATTCTAAACCCAATGACTCATAGCCATAGATCTGAACAGCTAGGGCCGGCCATTGTCGTGGCACAGACGGAAGCCGTTCCCGTTCACGAGGCTGACGGCCAATCATGGTTTCAAATTGCGCCAGATGCTGCTGCTCATCCTCCTCGTGTTTTCGGAGAAAGGTATAGACGTTGGGAGGCACGTCTTGTAAACGCGCTGACCGTACGGTCCACAGCGCCATGGCCTCGGCCTTGAGAAATCGTTCCAAGAGAGCGGTCTCACACTCTGGGGGGAGCCGAATGGACATGGCCGCATCAGACGACATGATGGCCCATAGTACGCACACTCCAACTGGTTATCCAAGCGTGCTTCGAAGAGAGGGGGAGCATGGTTGACGGATCGCCATCAACTGTGTACATCTTACGCGTAGCTACTCACCGGACCGACTGCAAACTCGGTCGCACGGGTTGCAGTTTGGCTAACCCATGAGGCATCACCTATGACACGTCCTACCGGCACCAGGTTTCTAGCCGTTCAACGAGTTGTCTTCTGTGTGCTCGCCGCGGTTGTATTCTTGGAGGTCGGCTGTGTCAGTCGGGGTACGTACGAAAAGGTCAAGGCGGAGACGCTGGAACAGACTCAAGCCTTGGAAGCGGTACGCGGAGACGTCAGGGAGCTGGATCAGGAGATTGCGGGCCTACAGGCTTCGAACCGGCGTGAAGATGCCGCCATGTCCGAGCTGCGGGGCACGATTCAGCGAGAAGAAGAACAGCTGCCGATTATGAGACAGCGAGCGGAGGACGCCCTCGCGTCGCTGAAGACACAGGTGGCAACCTTAATGAATCAGAGTTGGCAGCTGGCGCGTAAGATCGTGGATATTCGGCAAGAGAGCGTCTCCTTGCAAACCAAGGTCGCTCAGTACAAGGAGGAAATACAACGGCCCCAAGCGTCTGGGATGGTGGACTTCGGAAAGAGAGAAACTCGTCATAACCGAGCCGGTTATCTCTGAAGAGTCCATATCTTCAGTCGCACCCACTCAGAATACCGAACCGACACAAGTTGCACAAGCTGCCCTCCCTCTTCCGAGTCCCGCTCCTCTCAAACCTGCAGCACCATCACCCTCCGTGAAGATTGATCCACCGTCGACAATCGACTCCTGGATCGAGATGATCACCAGCTGGCTTTCCAAAATCTGGAGCTGGTTATTCGCGTGATGCGGACGCATCACTCCTGACTGAACAGGATGATATCTCAGGCAGGCTGCGCAGGATGTGCGTGAGCCCACGCGGCTGCTGCGGTCCCGGCGAGACTGTCCGGTCGCCATGACAACCAGTGAGCAGATATCCTCCCGTTGGCGCTTCCCAGTCCACCATTTCGCCCGCGCAAAAGACACCGGAATGCGTCGAAGCATCAAGTTGCCATCAAGAGCTTCGAGCGAGACACCGCCGGCCGTACTGATGGCTTCTGCCAGTGGTCGAGGTGCTATGAGTGTAAGCGGGAGGGATTTCATGGCAGCGGCCAAGCGAGTAGAGTCTGCCAACACGTCTTTCGACACCACCTCGCGCAAGAGACCGGCTTTGACTCCCGCGACACCGGCGCACCGTGTGAGATGCGTCGCCATCGTACGTTTCCCGCGTGACTTCGAAAGATCATGTGTGAGTTGCTGCAGCGATCGATCTGGGACGAGATCAAGCCACAGAGTGGCCGTGCTTTCTGTGGCGATCGTATCGCGAGCATAGGCTGAGACCATATAGATAATGCCGCCTTCCACGCCGTTCGCCGTAATGACAAACTCCCCCATATGACGGATTTCCTGACCGTCAGTGGTCTTCACGACGATGTGAACCGTCTTCACTGGCTGTCCGGCAAACTTCGTCCGAAAGTGCTCGCTCCACCGTACGTCAAATCCACAATTGGCCGGCTTCAGCGGAGCGATCGGTATCTTGTGCTCAGTCAGAATCTGAGTCCATGCGGCGTCGGAGCCGAGGTGCGGCCAACTCCCCCCGCCCAACGCCAAGACCACAGCGTCGGCATGAGCATGAACCAATCCTTGTGGAGTGGTGAACTGCAACCTACCCTCTTCATCCCATCCGCGCCATCGATGTCTGACATGGAACTGTACGCCGGCTTGTCGCAACCGACGCAACCAGGCGCGCAAGAGCGGCGCCGCTTTCAGATCAGTGGGAAAGATCCGTCCGGACGTACCGACGAATGTGTTCACACCCAGTTCACGAGCCCAATCCCGCAAGGCGCTCGGGGGAATCGACTCTGATCGCAGGCTCGATGAATGCACGTTGTTGGCCATAGCGAGAAAGAAAAGATTCGATCGGTTCCGAATGCGTGAGGTTCAACCCGCCTTTTCCTGCCAGCAGAAACTTCCTCCCCACCGACGGCATGGCATCATACAGCTCAACGTGTGCGCCCGCTGAGGCTGCCGCTTCCGCCGCCATGAGCCCGGCTGGGCCACCACCGATAATCACAACTCTTGCCATCCAGCTCCAAATAATTTGTGACGAGGAAAGTTCGCTCTAACCCAATATGCACATTTAAGAGCATGCATCAACTGCAGGAATTCACCTTCGTATGAATAAAACTACATTCCAAACACCATGTATGAACACAGCTGAACATATTCGCAACGAGTTTATGAGACTTTTTCGAGGATTTGCATTGATCCCTGCGTGGCCTGACTCTTGCTAGCTCGCACCATGGCGAATGGCGATGGCCATCACAGTGAGTCGCATTCCAATTCGATTAACGAGACCTGACTCGATGATATGGCGCAGGTCTCCAAAGGAGGAGGATTCTGAATGCACGTTCGAGGGACATGTGTTGTGGCGCTTGGTTTTGCCGGCGTGCTTATCCGGCACTACCGAACAAGCTGTAGCAGCCGACGATCTATCGAGAAGAAACAACCTGCATGTGACGAAACCCAATGCCCCACGTTATCCAGATGATGTCATTTAGCCGTATGTTTCCTGGGCTCCCGCCCTTTGCCCCACAGACCGATGAATCCAGAGAACAAGCAAAAATTCTTGGTGTCATAGGAGGGATCCTCGATGCCATGGACCCGCTGGCCGAAGGTCCGATCCGGCTAATTACAGATCCTGCTTGAGTGCGAACAATCCCAACAATCCGAATATGACGGCCGGGGTGACATTCTTCGGGCAGTTTCTGGACCACGATCTCACCCTGGCTTTGAAAGCCCCGCTGCTCGAGAACACCAAACCCAGGCAGACCACCAATTTCCGGACCGCCGAGTTCGATCTCGACAGTGTCTATGGGAACGGGCCAGCCGGGTCGCCTGAACTGTATGACACCAGTTCCGGAGACATCAAATTTAAGGTGGAGGCCATCCCGGGTCGGAGCAGGTTTCCCGAAAAGGGGCTCAGCGGTTCGATCTGCCCCGCGATGCCAACAACAATGCGATCATCGCAGACAGCCGAAACGATGAGAATCTGCTCATCAGCCAATTTCATCTCGCCATGCTGAAATTTCATAATGCTGTCGTCGATCGGTTGCGCGCCGACCCGACCAATGCCAGTCGTTCCGCCCAAGAAATCTTCAAGGAGGCCCAGCAACAGGTCCGGTGGCACTATCAATGGATCGTGCTCAATGAATTCCTGCCTCTGACGATCGGGCAGGATCGGGTGGATGAAATCTTGAGGAACGGTCCGCGGTTCTACAGTGTTCACGACCGGACTCAAGATTCAATTTTTCGGAGTCCGAGGCGAGAGCCACTGATTCCCGTCGAATTCGCTGTGGCGGCCTATCGATTCGGCCATTCGCAAATTCGTCCCAGTTATCGAGCGAACTTCGGTCCGGCTGACGGCAGCGAGTTCTTTGCATTCGTTTTCGATATCAGCATCCTAATGATCCTGATCCCAACGATATGCGAGGCGGCAAGCGGGCCCCGCATCGGTTTGTCGATTGGCAGACTTTTTTCAAGTTCGATGACGTGTGAACTTCCGACCCAATAAGCTGATCGACACCAAGCTCTCGACCCCGCTCTTTCTCCTCCCTGGATCACCCCCTGGACCAACGGCTCCTGGTTTGCCAACAGATGGCGTTCAGTCCTTGGCATCCAGAAACCTCATACGCCATGTGAACTTTGGCATTCCATCAGGACAAGCGATCGCGCGAGTCATGGGCGCCCAGGTTCTGACCCCTGCACAACTCGCAGAACTGGCTCCCTTCAGATGGACCAAAGTACCCCACTCTGGTACTACATCTTGAAGGAGGCAGAAGTTCTTGAGCAAGGCTTGCGAATGGGTCCCGTCGGAGGCCGGATTGTCGGGGAAGTGTTCATCGGCTTACTCAAAGCCGATAAGGATTCCTACCTCACCGTCAATAAGAACTGGAAACCGACTCTGCCGTCCGCGAAATCTGGTGATTTCGAGATCACCGATCTGCTGAACTTCGCCGGTGTGGTTCATCCGCTCCAGTAGGCCTCACCTCATATCAGCGAGGGGTATTCGTTAAAAGCGGATACCCCTCGTCCGCGACTCCAGACTCATGACTTGTCCACTGCTCGGGGTTCTTGAGGGGAACAGCCATCGCACTTCGTTGAGTGAAAGCGATAATCGATCACTCCACCTCGGCGGTCAAGCTCAATCTGGCAACAGT
Organism: Nitrospirota bacterium; assembly: GCA_963850405.1. GTDB lineage: Bacteria > Nitrospirota > Nitrospiria > Nitrospirales > Nitrospiraceae > Nitrospira_D. The sequence continues at coordinate 166,803 of CAWKLH010000026.1, read as the reverse complement.
CGTCCAACATCTGCTTGAGCCGCGCTCGCCCTCGCTGGACTCTGGATTTCATGCCGGAGAGCGACAAGCCCATCCGTTTAGCTGCGGTCTGTTGTGTCAGCCCCTCCAGCTCCACAAGCGTGATCGCCTCCCGATACTCCTGTGAGAGTCGATCGATCATTGGGCGCAGGCAACCGGCGAGTTCTGTTCGAGACTCACTAACCTCGCCCTGACGAGTCTTGTCCAAGATCGTGGGAACTTCGTCAATAACTTCAAGCTCTGCGCTAAGTCCAGAGGGAATCTCTCGCTGTCTTCCTGGCTTCCGGTAATGATCGATGATCGCATTTCGCGTGATTTGATAGATCCATGAAACCAACCGGCCTGGATCGCTCACAGAGTCTATCTGCCGATGGACGCGCACAAACACGTCTTGCAAAATGTCGTCGACATGGCCCTGATCGTTCACACGCTTGGCGATGAAGGCACGGAGGCCATCATGCACAAGTTGCCAGAGTTCTTCTGTCGTCTTCGTCATGATGGCCTCCTCCCTCATCAACCTCACTACGGTACTGCGCAGGCTCAGGCGCCGCAAGTGGCCGGCTCATGAGCACCGGCCTTCTTCGGCACGCAACAGCCTGTTTGACTGAGTCGTCCAGTGACTTCCAACTGCTCATGGACGGTAAAGATCTCCCAGGCATTGCCGTCCGGGTCAGTAAACCAAAGTTTGTCCTGTCGGGCAAAGCAACAGGCGACATTATCCTCGACTTTCTTAAGAATCTCTTCACGTTGCAAACGAGCCTTCCACTCGGCGATCTCCTCGACCGTCCCAACCTCGATTCCCAAGTGATCCACGGCACTTACTTCGCCAGAGGAAGACACCAGCGAAAAGTTCAGCGCGGGAGCCTTGAGGTCAAACTTGGCATAGTCGGCCACCTGCTTCTGGGGTGGCACCCCAAATACCTTTTCGTAGAACGCCACCGACTGTGCCACATCACGCACATCAAGTGAAATATGGGGACGCATGGGGAACCTCCTTCTTGTAGAGTGGCGGGTCATTCCGCACTCATTTCTATAGACGGAGAAGGTAGAAAAGGACGCACCGTTAAAAAGCAAGGGTGTAACTGACTATCGTGAGACAAAAGCGAGTCGGTAGAAATGGTCTAGCGGATCGGCCCCGTCAATTAGAGAGTGCCTATTTGATTACTTGGCTTGCGCCCGCGTCTTGGCGAAACAGCCGTTGAGATGGTCGTCCACCATACCAACCGCCTGCATGAAGGCATAGATGATGGTGCTTCCTACGAAACGGAACCCGCGTTTCTTGAGATCTTTTGAGAGCGCATCGCTCTCCGGGCTTGTGGCTGGGACATCCGCCATCGTTGGCCGGCAATTCAGTTTTGGCTTTCCACCGACAAACTGCCAGACGTACCGATCGAAGGACCCGAATTCTTTCTGCACCGCCAGAAAAGCCTGCGCATTCGTCACCGCCGCGTCGATCTTCAACCGATTGCGGATGATGCCGGGATCGTTCAGCAACTCTTTCTTTCGCTTGGCGGTGAACTTGGCCACCTTGGCAGGATCAAACCCGGCAAAAGCCGTTCGATAACCCTCACGCCGTCGAAGGATTGTGTCCCAGTTGAGGCCGGCCTGCGCTCCTTCGAGCAGCAACATTTCAAAGAGCCGCTGATCGTGATGCACCGGCCTCCCCCACTCCCGGTCGTGATAGCGGATCATATGCGGCTTATCGCCAGCCCAGGAGCAACGCGTCAGCGGCTTCTTCTGTATAGCCCTCGCAACCATTGGTTCGGCTCCGTTTTCAGCCTTTCCTGCGTGTAACGACTGGCGCTGGTTTTGTCGCTCTCGTGGTGGGTTTGCGCGTGGCCGGTTGTTTCAGTAGAAAGCTTCTAAGTGCGATGGCCTGGTTGTGCTGTTCGTCTTTGGCGGAGTAGAGCAGCGTCAGGGGGCGGGTCTTGGCCTGTTCGGTGATCGTTGCGAGGAGGGCCGTGTTCTTTTTTAGTTCGGCATGGTAGCGGCGCTGGAATTCTGACCAGCGGGCAGGATCGTGGTTGAACCACTTCCGCAGAGAAGTTGATGGGCCGAGATCGGGCAACCAGAGATCGAGTTTGGCCGCCTCTTTTGAAATACCGCGTGGCCAGAGTCGATCCACCAGCACCCGGAACCCATCAGACTCGGTCGCTGGCTCGTAGACACGTTTCACGAGGATCTTTCCCATCATTGCTAGAGGCCGATGGTTTCGATTTGCTGAACCTCTTCTGGTAGGAGGGTGAATCGATCCGATTGTAGGTCTTCCTTCATGTGCTGAACATTCGTCGTGCCGGTCAGCGGCAGCATGCCGACTTGCTGGGCAAAGCGGAAGACAATTTGTGCGAGACCTGTCTGGTATTTGGATGCCATGGCCCGCAAGTCAGGTTCGGCAAAGATTCCTGAATTGGCCGTGAGGAGCGAGAACCCCTGGTACATGATCTGGTTTATTCGGCAGATCTCCCGCACCTCCTTGTCCCAGCCAAAGGCCGCATAGCAACGGTTCTGCACCATCATCGGCTTGTGCTTGGCTTTGACGCAGAGCAAGGTCAGTTGATCGGCCGTGACGTTACTGATCCCGATCATCTTTGTCTTCCCGGCATCATAGAGGGATTCGATCGCCGCCCACACTTCCCAGTCCTCAGCTCCCAAGCCACGCCGTGAATAGGGTCCATGCAGCACATATGAGTCGAGATAGTCCGTGTGGAGATGCGCGAGGGAACTGGCGAAGGATTGCTGCACCTGCGTCGTGATGCTTGCCCGCGCATCGTAGGGCAGACGATGGTCCTGGCCGTTGATCGGATGTAAATTTGGTTTGCAGAAACAGCTTATCGCGGGTGATACCCTGCGTTGCCAATTGCAGCAGCGCCTCCCCCACCCTCGCTTCATCGTAGTGAACGAGTTGATTAGCCGTATCGATCGCGGTGAATCCGGCTTCCACGGCTTGCAGCACCAGCCCGGTGGTGGCCTCCTTCTTCCAGGCCGTGCCGTACATGAAGGAGGGAATGGAAACGTGATTGTAAGTGGTCCAAGACATTGGAGCATCTCCAGTGAAGTCCTGTACCATACACAGTTCAGGCTGACGGTCTCAACGTGAGAATGATTGTGCCCTTGTATGGATGATGGAGATATCTTTCAGAAGATACATAATGCAAGCTCTGCCCCCGATGCTCGTCACGGAGCATCGGGGCGTGCATGCGGTCACGTGAGCCATCGCTTGAAGCAGGCTGAAGAGGCGAATGTGTAATTCTAAGACCTGACGCAATTTACTGGGAGTTCACGAGCTCCTGAACGGCCCACGCCGGGCGCCCCGGACAGGGAGCGCCCGGCGTGGAGTCGCGAGTCTTACAGGAGGATGTCGGTGCCCGCTCCTCCGACGGTGAGCGCCGGGGCGCCGACCAGCTGAATCTCGAACTCCGCCGCCGTATCCCCATCGGTGTTGCCCTGCAGGACCCCGCCGACATATCGGAGCTGGCCCGCCGTAAACGAGCGCCGCCGAAGATGAAGGCCTGGTTGCCGGCCACCAAGGCATTGGCATCGATCGCGGTCAGATCGATCTGGTCGCCGATCCCAGTGCCCGCTCCGGTAAAACCGGTGATGACATACTCTGCCAGCGTACCGGATGGAGTATCGTATTGGAACCGATGTCGTCAGCTCCCAGGTCATGTGTAGACTACCGATCATCTGGCCCGAGGCAAGTGCAATCAGGGTGTCGGCCCCAGCTCCCCCGTTCAGCGTGGCAGTAGCTCGAAACTCGGCAACCAGCATGTCATTGCCGGCCCCGCCATTGAGCGTATACGTCGCCATCGATCGCCACTGAGCTGGTCATTGCCGGTCCCGCCGTTGAGCGTGCCGCAGCCGTCGAAACTACTGACAGCTCATCATTGCCAGCCTCCCCGTTCAGCGTGCACATCGTGCCGTCGATCGACCGTAGCTGTGTCATTGCCGTTCCCGCCGTTGATCGTGCTGTCGTCAAAGCCAATATCACTGTCGAGTGTGTCGTTGAAGTTCGAGCCGGTGAGGTTCTCAATATTCACGAGCGTGTCGATGCCGGCCCCTCCGGTGTTCTGCCCATCCGCAATTCGAGATCGACCGTGACCCCCGCCGTCGCCGTGCTGTAGGAGGCCGTGTCGATCCCAGCCCCCCCGTTCAGCATATCATTGCCGCTGCCGCCCTTGAGCATGTCATTGCCGTTCCCCCCGTTGAGGATGTCGTTTCCGGTCCACCCCGTTGAGTACATTATTCGCGCTATTGCCGGTGCGCGTGTCGTTACCGCTCCAGCCCATAAGGATGTCGTTGCCGCCGTTGCCGGTGAGAATGTCGTTGCCGCTCAGGCCCGAGAGCCTGTTGTTGGCGCTATTGCCGGTGAGGGTGTCGTTGAAGTTGGTGCCGGTGAGGTTCTCAATGCCCACGAGGGTGTCGATCCCGGCCCCCTCGTGTTCTGCGCGCTCGCCAGATTGAGGTTGACCATGACCCCCGCCGTGGCCCCGATATAGGTCGTCCCACCGATGACGGATGTTGCTATAGTCGGCGGTGTCGATCCCGGCCCCCCGTTCACCAGGTCGTTTTGGATGCCGCCGTTGAGCCGGTCATTGCCCCTGTTGCCGACAATTGATCGTTGCCCGCCCGTCCAATGATCGTGTCAGGACTGGCGGTGCCATTGAGGATGTTATTGCTGTTTGTGCCGATAATCGTTGCCATCGTCATCTCCTTTATTAGTGGGGTCTCCAGACCGAATTATCTCGGCTAGGATGTGGACCTCGGACTCCATTCTGCCATGCGGCTTATAGTAAGATGTCGGTGCCCGCTCCACCCACGACAAGCACCGGAGTGCCGACGAGCTGAATCTCAAATTCCGCCGCTGTATCCCCATCGAGTGTTGCCCTGCAGCACCCCGCCGACATACCGGAGGTGGCCTTCCCGTAAACGGCCCGCCCCAGACGAAGGCTTGGTTGCCGGCCACTGAGGGCTTGGCGTCGATCGTGGTCAGATCGATCTGGTCGCCATTTTCATCTTCTTCATCAAAACCGTTTACTCCCGTAAAATTGATGATCTTATCCCTGCCCGCACCAGCGGGGCTGTCGCTGACTGCATTGTAATCGAAGGTCACGATGCTACTACCAGGGCCGCCATCGACGTGCCGCAGGCTGTCGGCCCCGGCCCCCCCATTCAGTGTGGAATCGCCGCCTAAAAAGGGATTGATAATCAGCGCATCATTGCCATGCCCCGCCATTGAGTGTGAATTCGCCATCACTAGCCGACCAGCTTATCATTGCCGTCTCCCCCATTGAGCGTACTATTGCTAGTGTTACCATACAGCTCATCATTGCCGGCCCCGCCGTTCAGCGTGGCGTTGAAGCTGTGATCGGTCGACAGCACGTCATTGCCGTCCCCGCCGTTGAGCGTGCAGTTCTCAGTAAACGCACCGAGGAGCGTGTCGTTGAACTTCGAGCCGATGAGGTTCTCGATGCTCACGAGCGTATCGATCCCGGCTCCCCCTGTGTTCTGTGGTGTGTTCCCCAGATCGAGATCGACCGTGACCCCTGCCGTCGCCGTGCTGTAGGAGGCGGTATCGCTCCCGGCCCCTCCGTTCAGCAGGTCATTGCCATCCCGGCCCGCGAGCACGTTATTGCCGGCATTGCCGAGGAGCACGTCGTTGAACCTCGAGCCAGCGAGGTTCTCAATACTCACGAGCTGGTCGATGCCGCCCCCCCCGGTGTTCTGCGCTCCCGCCAGATTAAGGTTGACCGTGACGCCCGCCGTCGCACTGCGTGTAGGAGGCGGTGTCGCTCCCGGTTCCCCCATTTAGCAGGTCATTGCCGCTCCCGCCGTTGAGCGTGTCATTGCCGCTGCCGCCGAGTGAGGCTGGTCGTTGCCAGCCAGGCCCGAGAACACGTTGTCGGCCCCATTGCCGGTGAGGATATCGTTGAAGTTCGTGCCAAAGACGTTCTCAATACTCACGAGCGTGTCGACACCGGCCCCGCCTGTGTTCTGTGCGACCCCCTGCAGATTGAGGTTGACCGTGACGCCCGCCGTTGCACCAGTGACGGGCTGAGGCCCAACCGGGCCAGGAGGATCGATGGTGCCGCTGCTGTAGTCGGCGGTGTCGACTCCCGGCCCCCCCGTTCAGTGTGTCGTTACCGAGGCCGCCGTTGAGGAGGTCATCGCCAAGGCCACCGACCAGCACATCGTTGCCGATCTCACCAAATACCAGATCATTCCCTGCATTCGCATTGACCAGATCGTTTCCGGCGCGCGCGAAAATAACGTCTCCCGGATCGTTTGTGCCGTTGATCACGTTAGAACCAGATGTCCCGAGAATGGTCGCCATATGAACCTCCTGTTTAGATGATGTGGTCTCCTGCTCGGATCTTCCCTGTCATGGCGAATGCTAGGTAGAGCAAACTCGATGCCGACTTGAAGTAAGCGCACCGACAACCTCGTGCTGTGTTCCAATGATACGTAATTTCAACAAGATACGATCTGCCTATCGAGTGATACATACAGCAACACCCAGGCCGATCACAGAGGGCTGTATCTGAATTGATTCCTTTGAGTGATCGAATTAGATTCAATGAGAGAGAGTCTGTGGATGAAGTCGAAATTCATTACTGAGACGTCTCAACCGATGGATGGTAGGCTCGATCCCGCCACGAAGGGTGGATCCTCTTCAGTGGCACAGCGAGGAGTTCACGATCCCCGTCTCGGCCCACGGAGGGCGCCTGGTGAACGACGTGGGCTATGAGTCCGAGCCGTCCTTTGATCGCTCCTTCAAGCCGGAGTTCGGAGTCCTCCCCAGCTTAGAGCGGCTCTGATGCTGAGCCCGTTCTACGTCTTAACGAACCACTTGTTTTTAGACAAGGCGCTGATGGTGAGTCCGTTCTATGTCTCCATCATTTCCAGTCTGGCGTCGAATTCATGTCCGCAGGCTGTACAGTGGATGGAGTCCAATTCGACGACGAGTTCGTCGAATCGAATCCCCATGCCTCCGCAATCCGGACAGCGGACAAGGTGGACACGCGCATCATCCATCGTTTCGTATTGAGTTCCGTGCAGGCAATAGACTGGCTTTCCATCGAGCAGCCATGGCCGCCCTTGTTGATCGACGACCGGCAGGGTGAGATACTGACGGCTCACGTATTCTTCTATGTCCTGCCGGTTCGTGAAACCGTCCTTGATCAACTTACCCCTCAACGCTTCGTAGAGAGCCTGTCCTTTCACGATCGCCTTTGTCGGTCCCATCGCTTCCTCCCCTCGTGTAGGTTCAGATCATCGAGCGAGTGCTTATGGGCACACCCACACCTCCGATTCCCACCGTCTCAACCATGGAATCCCACACAGGCTCGTGCCACAAGGATCGAGCCAACGCCACACCGCCATGCGGCTCGCCTGTTGATTTGTGAGGTTGCCAACACTGGCCCCTACGGTGGGAGTCCACAGACGTCTGTGTGCCATCCGCCTTCCTTGCTGCAGGCAGTCGGCATGAGACCGTCTTTGCACGAACGTGGCTTGGTATAAGGAGAGGGCCCGTCTGGTGAGAAACATACACCCGGCAGGTCCGAACCGTTGGAACTGTGCTCCACGGAGGACCATATTCACCACCTCCAAGACGAGGCGGTCGAGAATTATTCGGTAGCCTACGCTCTAGACAATAAACAGGTCAAGGGGGCGAAGTGCGCCGTCGTCGGGATGGATGCGTTTCCGTCAACGCAGTAGAATGAGGTCGCTTTTTCGCCCTGGTGATCACACTCCATGTTTGCTTGAGAGGGAGTTCGCACGATGATAATACAATTCAGCCGTATCTTCCTGTTGGTGATGATCGGCATCGGAGGTCTCGGGCCGCGTTCCGAGGCCGCGCCGACGCCCTGTTCACTCTTGACGGCTGTGGAAGTCGAGCAAGTCGTTGGCAAGCTCATGGGGACCCCGAAGGCCGGCGAGGAAGGAAGGGCTACCTGGTGCAACTATGAATTTGCAAACGGCACGGATGCCATAGAGGTCTGGGTGTTTCCCGCCGACGGTATCGAGCGCGCACGTAAAGAAGCGAAGAAGCCCACGGCCCTCAAAGGCCTCGGTGAGGATGCGTTTCTCAATCGCGGCATGCATGGACTCGACTATGTCGATCTCTTTATCAGGAAAGGGAAGACGACCATCAAGCTATCTCTCAAAGAATCGGCAGGAGATGAGGAGAAGCTCAAGACGCTCGGAAGGAAGGCGGTCGACCGTTTGTAAGGAGGAACCTCTATGCGCAAGAGGAGTTTGGTAATTGGGCAGGTTCTAGTCGTAGTCGAATGGGGGCTGATTCTCGGTCTGTGCATTCCTATGCTGGCACTGGATGCACGAGCCGAGTCGCTCAACGTGAAACCCGGTGCATGGGAAATGACAGTGACAACCGTTGCATCGGGGATGAAGCTCTCACCGGAGATGGCGGCCAACATGACGCCGGCACAACGGGTTCAAATGGAGCAGATGATGAAAGCCCGCGAAGGCAAGCCTCACACGATGACGGTGCCATCCTGTGTTACAAAAGAGGATGTATCGCAGGACCGCATCATCAAGGAGATGGAAGAAGAAGATGATGATGCTGCGGGGCAATGCAAGGCTAAGGTGATCTCGAAATCCTCGTCGAAACTCGTCATCGATCAAATCTGCCCCGGCCCACCGGCGTCAACTGGACACCTCACGATCGAATCAAAGACACCCGAAAGTCTCGTGGCAATCGGTGACAGAAACCTCAAAGGATCGGGCAAGACTCACATGGACATCAAAGGTAAGTGGCTTCGCGCCAGCTGTGAGGGAATTGAAGAGTAGCATGGATGTGTCTGCGATTTTCCACGTACCGAGCTGGGGGAAATTCCGTTGTGGGAGTAGTCCCCCTCGGTGCGCTCGGCCTGTTGAGGGTTATGCCAGTTCTTGTTGGGTATTGATGGGAGCGCTGATTCGATTCTTCGAGCTGGTTGATGAAGGGAGTCATTCATGATCCGCCTCAGACTGTGTGCGTGGTGTGTCCTGACACTGTTGATCAGTGCCCCGACCGCTGCAAGGGCGTTGGAACCTTCCGATCCAGAGTCGGCCATCCGCCTGATGGTGCGCGCCAATGCCGAAAAGGACCTGCCGACGCTTTCACGACTGATGGCACACGATGCCGATATCATCAGTTACGGGGTTGCTGGCCGTAAGTATGTCGGTTGGACGGAGCTTGAGGAGGGCATGCGGGAGGAATTCGTCAATTCCCAGAAACTTGAGATTCCGATCAATGAACTGAAGGTCTGGACGAAAGGAGATCTGGCTTGGTATGCGATGGAGCTCGACTATATTCGCTATGTGGCCGACGGACCTGACGTGAAACGGACCCTGTTGCCGATGAGGGAAACCGGGGTGCTCGAACGTCGCAACGGCCATTGGCAATTGTTGTCGTGGCATGAATCCTTTCGATCCGCTCAGTTCAGCGGGCCTCTCGTTTCACAACCTGCTGCATCTTCCAGTCCAGCTCGACAATAACAGATATATTCTATTTGAGGCAGTGGCGGTCTCATAGCCAGACTTGATAGAGTGCGGCGATGGAGTCCGAAGCGCAAGCCACGATGATAGAACTGCGGCTGAGCTATCGCTACATCAAGGAACAGCCTTGGGTCGTGACGGCCGTGAACGGTTTTCTCTCCGCCTACTTTATGGAGCAGCCCAGCTTTCGTGTGCAGCGCCATTTTGATGAATTGGAATCCGGCATGCATGTCTGGATCTGCGAAGTGCCCAGTACGATGAAGATGACGACGCTCTTACGAAGACTGCAAGCCGATATTCCTCCCTGCCGGTACAGTCAGGCCTCAGTCGCGCCAACCGACCGTCTACAGTATGTTGTCGATGCTCTCGAGCAACGCTGACGACTTGCCTTGTTCGGTGCTCCATTTCTCAAAGCCAGTGGTCAGAAGCCTACGGTGGAGTATAATATCTCATGATGCATCGCGTGCTCGTCCTCGGTGCCGGCAAGATCGGGTCCCTGATTGCCTGTCTCCTTAATCAACGTGGCCAGTACGAGGTCCATCTGGGCGACATGACCTTGGATGCGCCGAAGCATCTGGTCGAAGATCTCGGTTTGGAGCGGGTCATCCCCTGCTTGCTGGATGTACGGCATCCGGATGCTGTCGGCACCTACCTCTCAGCGCATCGATTCGATGCGGTTCTCTCGAGCCTCCCCTATTTCTGTAACCCGACCGTCGCCGGTCTGGCCTTGACCCATCATCTGCACTACTTCGACCTCACGGAAGATGTTGAAGTGACGAATCAGATCAAGGTCTTGAGCACGGGCGCCACGCAGGCCTTTATGCCGCAATGTGGGCTGGCGCCCGGCTTCATCAGTATCGTGGCGCATGAACTGATGACCCATTTTAAAACGCTGGATACGGTTAAGATGCGAGTGGGCGCGTTGCCGGTCCATCCCAGCAATGCCCTTAAGTATTCGCTCACCTGGTCGACCGATGGGCTGATCAACGAATATGGCAATGTTTGCTACGGCATCGAAGAAGGCGAAAAAGTCCCGCTGCAACCGCTGGAAGGGTACGAAACGATCGAGCTGGACGGGCTGCTGTACGAAGCCTTTAACACGTCAGGTGGATTGGGTACCTTGGCCGACAGTTATGCGGGAACAGTCAGAACCATGAACTACAAAACGCTGCGCTATCCCGGTCACTGTGAAAAAATACAATTATTAATGAAGGACCTCAAACTCAACGAAGACCGAGGGACCCTGAAGCGTGTGCTCGAACATGCCGTTCCCCAGACCCTGCAGGACGTCGTTCTGGTCTATGCCTCGGTCACTGGACGAAAGGAAGACGGATTCTTCGAAGAAAACTATGTGAAGAAGATTTACCCGCAATGTATTAAGGGCAAACTTTGGTCGGCCATTCAAATCACGACCGCGTCCAGTGTCTGCTGCGTCATGGATCTTGTGTTGACCCATCCATCGGGGTACCATGGATTCGTCACTCAGGAATCCGTATTACTGAAAGATTTCTTGGCCAATGACTTTGGAGCCTGCTTCCGATGAGCACGAGTCACACTGCGCTGCGAGACCTGGGTATTCAAGCCGTGAATTCCGGGGGGAGTACCGGCCATAGCTGGTGGTCCGGTCGTAATGATGGGTCTCTTCTCCCCTCGATCAATCCTTCCACCGGGGAGCAAATTGCCGGGGTCTATCCTTGTTCAACAGAGGATTACCAACGGATTGTGAAAGAATCGCTTGAAGCGTTCCGCGCCTGGCGGATGGTTCCAGCGCCGAAGCGTGGCGAGATCGTTCGCCTCATCAGCCAAGCCTTGCGCGAGAAGAAGGATCAATTGGGCACGCTCGTCTCACTGGAAGTCGGCAAGATCAAGGCGGAGGGCGATGGTGAAGTGCAGGAGATGATCGATATGGCGGATTTCGCCGTCGGTCAGTCGCGGATGCTCTACGGTGCCACGATGCAGTCCGAGCGACCGGCCCACCGGATGAGCGAACAGTGGCATCCGTTAGGACCGGTCGGCGTGATCACCGCATTCAATTTTCCTGTTGCCGTGTGGGCCTGGAATGCTTTTGTGGCGGCTATCGCCGGCGATACGATCATCTGGAAACCGTCGCCCAAGGCGCCGCTCTGTGCCGTGGCCGTGCAACAGATTTGCAATCGCGTAATGCAGCAACAGGGCTATGCCGGCATTTTTTCGCTCTTCATCACCGACCAACCGGCCTTGGCCGACAACATGGTGCAGGATCCCCGGTTGCCGCTGATTTCCTTCACGGGATCGGTGCCGGTTGGGCGCCGAGTCGCCGCCGCTGTTGGCCAGCGATTGGGACGCACGCTGCTTGAACTCAGCGGCAACAATGCCGTCATCGTTGATGAGACTGCCGATCTGGACATGGCCGTGCGCGCGATTGTGTTCGGTGCCGTTGGGACTGCGGGCCAACGATGTACGACAACCAGGCGTCTGATTGTCCATGAATCGCGGTGTGAGGAACTCGTTGGCAGACTCGTGAAGGCCTATGCTCAAGTGCAGATCGGCAATCCTCTCGACAAAGATGTGCTCATGGGGCCGCTCATTGACCAGGTGGCGGTGGAAGGCTATCGCGCTGCGCTGGACGAAATGAAAAAAGAGGGCGGCGAGATTCTCTGTGGTGGCCGCGTCCTGAGTCGGGCTGGATGTTTCGTCGAGCCCACGATCGTGCGGGCACAGAACCATTGGTCTATCGTGCAGCGCGAGACCTTTGCGCCGATTCTGTATGTCATGACCTTCCAGACGATCGATGAGGCAATTCAGATGCAAAATGACGTTCCTCAGGGACTCTCATCGGCCATGTTTTCCAATCATCTGCGTCATGGTGAGCGATTCATCTCCGCCGCCGGCAGCGATTGCGGCATTGCCAACATCAATATCGGAACGTCCGGCGCCGAGATTGGCGGGGCATTCGGTGGAGAGAAGGAAACAGGGGGAGGCCGCGAAGCGGGTTCGGATTCCTGGAAAGCCTATATGCGCCGCCAGACCAACACGGTCAACTGGGGAACGGAACTCCCGCTGGCTCAAGGCATTAAGTTTGGATCGTAAATGAGGTGTGACCATGGATCAGGCTCAAGAACTTGATGATCTCATGGAGCGGATGGTTGCCGACTATCTGGCGCGTAATCGTGCCGCCACGGTGCTGAAGGCGATGCTCGATGAAACCGGTGTGGGGTTTTCTCCTCTCATCGACCATGTCACAATTCGAACGTTTGATATCGACCGTGGGGCGGCACCCTTTGTAAACCTAGGCTACGCCTATGATGAAACCTTGCAGTACGACGATTGGTACGCAAAGGTCTACCGGAAGCCCGGCTACCCGGCGCTCTTTGTCGACCAGGCCTATCCGGATGAACGAGGCAAGACTAGCATTATTCCCGGGTGGGTCAATAAATTCGGTGACAAGGTCTTTCACCACGTCGCCGTTCGTGTGGAGGACATCGACCACGCAGTGGCCCGGCTCAAGCAGAAAGGCGTGGTATTTGCCGGCAACATCGTCGGAGCTCCGGGAGACCATCTCCGACAGATTTTTTCCTCTCCAGAGATGGTTGACGGCCAACCGTTCTCCGTCTTGGAGTTAGCGGAACGACACCGAGGCTACCTCGGCTTCCTCCCTCCACAAGCCGACAGCCTGATGAAGTCCTCGACTGGACGCTAAACAGCTTCCGCTGCATTCGGCGCATGTACGTCTTGCGTTACACGGAATTCACGTGGATGACGCCACCTGCCGGTTGCTGATCGCCGTCAGCTGCTATCCCATGTCACGCAGCACATGATCGGGATTCCGATCGCGGGCGATATTCTTCATGAGCTGATCGCCGAACAGAACGACGACTCGGTCCCGTTGGTCTTTCACTAGCATCGAGGCCGACGGTGACTTGAACGTGGCAGGATTGCCGTCCAGCCAGGCACTACAACTAAATGGCAGCGCATCCAAGATGGTTTCCACACGGTATTCATGGCGCAGTCGGTATTGCAACACATCGAACTGCAGACGACCGACTGCAGCAACTAATGTCTCTTGATCATGGAGACTACGCATGATCTGCACCGTGCCCTCTTGCGCCATCTGAGACAAGCCCTTGTCGAACGCCTTGCGCTTGCCCACATCCGTCGGTCTGAGACGTGCAAAGATTTCCGGCTGAAATTGCGGGAGCGGTTTGAAATTAAAGCCCCCAGTCAACGACACCGTATCACCGATGGCGAAGACCCCGGGATTGATGATGCCGATGATATCCCCAGGATAGGCCTCTTCGACCGTACTGCGTTCCTGCGCCACCAAGCTGTGCGGTCTTGCCAGTCGAATATCCCGACCCAATCGGTGATGTTTGACCACCAGATCCCGCTCAAACCGCCCGGAGCAGACTCGAAGAAACGCGGTACTGTCGCGATGCTTGGGGTTCATGTTGGCTTGGAGCTTGAACACATAGGCGCTGAACGGTATCTCAACCGGGCTGACGGAGACGTCAGCCCCATCCTCACGGTCGGCCGGCCGCGCGCCGGGGCTCGGCGCCATCTGCACGAAGGCATCCAAAAAACTCTCGATGCCAAAGTTGGTGAGTGCCGATGCGAAAAACACTGGGGTAATGTCGCCTTGCAGAAACTGTTCGCGCGTGAAGGGATTGCCGGCGATGTCTAAGAGGTCCAAGTCGTGTTGGACCTGGTCCAGGCTCTCCTGCGAGACCCGACCGGTGGCGCCGAGTTCGGTGAGCGGCAGGGTCTCCGTCACCACTTTCGCGGCTCCGCCGTGCGCGGTCTTGCTGAACAGTTGTACCCGGTTGTCGGCGCGGGTCACGATGCCCACGAAGTCGCTGCCTGATCCGATCGGCCAATTGATCGCGCTGGCGTGAATGTTCAAGGCCTGTTCCACTTCGGTCATCAAATCGAGCGGCGGGCGACCCGGCTGGTCCATCTTGTTGATCAACGTCAGGACGGGAATCCGCCGCAGACGGCATACGGCAAAGAGCTTGCGAGTTTGTGTTTCAACGCCTTTGGCCGCGTCGATCACCATGATGGCGCTGTCAGCCGCCGTCAAGGTGCGATACGTGTCCTCAGAAAAATCTTGGTGGCCCGGCGTGTCGAGCAAGTTGATTACGGCGCCTTTATAGGGGAACTGCATCGCAGAGGCTGTGATGGAAATACCTCGTTCTTGTTCCATCCCCATCCAATCCGACGCGGTCGCTTTACCGCCCTTGCGCCCGCGCACCATGCCGGCGGTACGGATCAGCCCTGAATAGAGCAGGAGCTTTTCGGTCAGGGTTGTCTTGCCGGCATCAGGATGGCTGATGATGGCAAAGGTCCGCCGTCGCCCTGTGGCGGCCGCCAGTTCTGTGGAGAGAGTCGTTTCAGTCGTCATGATTGGAGGCGCAGCATACCATATCGCATGTCAAAGCGGATGATCATGAGGATGGCATCGAATCGGAGAGATACTCATACTTGGCCCGCTCCAAAGCGCGACGGACGGCACCGAGCACAGCGGGAGTATCCGAATGTGGAAGCACAGCCACGGCTGGGGCGGCACGGAGTTTCGCCATCAGATTATCCGTCTCAGCGCCCGCCAACTTGTCGCAGATGGCGTACAAGCCGTCAAGGCCTTCCTCGACCTCGTTGTGCTTGTTCAAGATCGAGCGCAGTACGGCGATGAGTTCGGGTGTGGGAGTGGGCATGAGTAAGGCTGCAATGGCCCCATGGTCCAGCCGAAGCGTTGCCGCAATTGATAGCGGCGCGCCGCCGTTGGATCGCTGAGCCGCAGGCAACAGAATCTTCTCCTCCATCCCAATGTGGCGAAGCAGCCCCGATCGAAACTCATCATAGTGTTCCTGGTCGATCCGGCTCCCGGTGATCATGGCTGCGTTGAGGAGTTTCTCCAGCCGTCGATGGTCGTCTTCGAGAAACCGCGTCACGGGTCCCGACGATGGATGTGTGCCTGGTTGCATGTACCGCTGCCGTTCAGCTGCGCTGTTCAACGAGTCAAATCACCCCGTTGTTTTTTTCTGAGTATGCTTGGAAGACTACACTTCCGAATACGGAGTCTCAAAGAATACAGCCGAACGAGGTGTAAATTCTACAGGTGTTCGTTGGCGTGAGAATGCACAGGGTTCGCGTTCGGATAAGACGGTTGCATCCCTCTCTCGAAAGGTCAGCTGGCAAGATCATGAAGGCGATGGTCCACTGACCCCACCCGCCTAAATTTCTTCTCTTGCTTCATATTTTGGAGGTCTGGTCGTAGGATGTTTATCGGAGGTGTGTGTGTATCGTCGATTGCTCTCAATCCTATTGGCAACTCTTATAGAGAGTTTCTGGGAGACGGCTGGTGTTGCCGAGACAACCAGAACCACGAATGAGCTCATTGGGCCTGTTCGCAGCGTGACGATTAAGAAACTGGGCTACTCCGCAACGGAAAACTACGATCGTGCGGGCCACCTCATCGAGGCCGTCATCGACATGGCATATGCTAATACTGCCACGTATTCCCTATTTCGGTACGACCAGGACGGCCATCTCCAGGAGGAACTCGTGCTCGATCCCAGCGGGAGGCTCATGTTTCGGAAGCAGGTCGTGTATGCGCAAGACTCAGAGGGCCGTGACACTGCATCCGTGGCGACCTCGGAGAACGGCGGTTTTCAGTATGCCGAGTTTTCTTTGTACGACCAGCGGGGCCATCTTTGGGAACAATTGTGGGTCGACGATTCGATCGCCTACAAGAGTCTGTTCGACGTATTCGGGCGGCGCATTTATTCTGCTAGGTACAGTAAGGGTGAGTTGTTCAGTGAGTTCAAGCACCAGTATGACGCGTGGGGACGGCTACACGAGCTCGTCATTTACAATGCGCACGGGACTGTGGCTGGTCGGGTCGCGAACGACTATGACGACAGGGGAAGGCGGGTGCGAGCGACGACCGAAGCGTTTGGCCAGGATCAGCAACAGAAGTGGATCACCACCTATGAGTATGATGACATGGGCAACTGGATCAAAGAGCTGACTGCAGAACACTCTTCCCCGTCACAGAACGCTACGGCTTCCGCGCTTCCGCTCGTGCAAGAACGCCTGATTCAGTACTACCATCTCACCGAGAACACGACTCCATAAGAACCGGTCTTCCATCGAGTCCAGCCAGGCATGTCTTGTGGACCTGGCTCTTGAGGTCTGAGCACTCAACCCAAAGCCATGCGGGGTGAGGTGTCGTGCGTATCGTCGCGGAGAGACAAACAGGCTGCTTCTCAGGCTCTCAACGACGCGCACGGGCCACGTGTGGCTCAGAACCGGCTCAGACAAATATGGAACAGTCAGTTAAACAGCAGACAGGCGGTGTTCACGACGAAACGTGGTAATGTTGCGGGAAGGTGACCGATCCCTGTTCTTGTTGTTGACGGAACGCGGATATGGCAATGGCTTTCTCGATAGGTGTAAGACCGGGAACTTGAGAAGCGGCTCGTTCAAACTCAAACAGAGTCACATCCTTCTGACTGCGAAGCCATTGAAGAAATGGTTTCCAGACTGGCTCAAAGTGATGGAACCACCAGCCTGGCGATGTACCTTCTTCTAAGTCTTCTCTGGATGACGCTCGCAAGGCCTGAAGCTGTGGTGTAGGGCTAGGTGCCAACTCATTCTGATGAGGCTTCGTGGCCGTCAACTGATGCAGAAGAACAATTCGCTCGTTCGGTTTTACGTTATCCACAATTTCCCCATACCGCTCTGCGCTACACACTGTAGCACTTTAATGCGCTAAGCAATTCAGGTGCCCAATACGTAATATTTCTGTTTACTAAGGCATTGCGAGATATTCATACATAGGGTGAGTGACTTGACTGTCTGAAATCGTATCCATGTGTATTATTTTAGGACACTAATTTATCCCGCGTTCGATTCCTCGCTTCTACAATTGAGCAGACTCCTTTCTCCAATAGGAGAAAAGAATGGCCCATGTTCTTGAGAGTCGGACGCCGATTCTGTTTCACGCATGATGATGTTATGCCAAGTCATGAACTGTTTCATTATGGGACACAGCGTACTAACTTTTCGAATGCGATATAACCCATACCATCGTCTAATCTGATGTGTTCACCACATGGAATACGAATCATCATAAAGACGAACCTAGATATTGTGTAAAATTCTTCTTCTTCAGGGTGTTGCATTATGAAACACTTTTGATCGCCAGCTCAGCCACGCAGAGGACAAACCTAAGAGTGCGAAGCCATGCCTCGACCTCGCCCCTGGCGATCCAGAACGATCGCCAGGGGCCTGCCACATAAGACCTTTTAGCGGAATGGCTCCGTGCGATCATCGATCGATTCAACAAATACTGCTAGCGCCTCCAGCAAACTTTGGTTATTGCCGATCACATCGGGTAACTTTCCATTCGCCGTACGATGGTTTCGGTCGCTCACTACACAGAGCAACGTTTCGCACGCTCCGTTATGCAAATAAGGCGGCGAGTTGTGGATTCCTAGTTTCATCGGAACATTGTATCCCTTCCCTCGCTTGTCCAGGTTATGATCTTTACCCAAAGCCAATAGTTGAGGCTGTGCCACCCCGGCCGCATTGAGCACAGAGTTCGCCAATTCCACACCACCGATGTTGTTGCCGATCGGGTTCCCGGCATCGAGCACGCCGAGATTAAACGAGCCGACATCTCGGATAAATCGGAATAGGTATTGCGCGCCGACAGGCGTCACACCGGCGGGAGGCGCTGGTGATCCATTGGGAGGTGGATTTGGACTGGCCACTTCGGTGGCGATCTCTGAGGTTGCTGGCGGAGAGTCAAAATCCTTTTTACTGATCGTCCACTGGTCGCCGCGATGACAGGCCGTGCACTGCTGTGACAGAAAGAGATTGCGCCCAGCTGAAATCGTTTCTGCTGAGACTCCTCCCTCCACCTGATGCGAAGTCAGCGGTGCGTTCGGCGTCCGAATCGCAAAACGGATCCACTCGCGCAGTGCGTTCCAAGCCGGGACAGCTGTCGAGCTGCCGGGTAACGTAACCGAGACCTGATTTCGATTTGCGTTGGCCTTGGCGATAAAGTCAGCAATATCGGTCAAGGCTGGAGTCTCCGGAATGATCAACCCATGGTCTGGATCAAGTTGCCCCGCCGTGGGGCCTGGACCGGAAACGTTCCGAATGTTCAAATCAAAATCTTCAGGCTCATCCCGAACAGGCGAGTTATTCAACATTTTCTGCACATGACGAATCTTGGCGTTGAAGGTGCCATTCATTGCCAGACTCTTGCGCGGTCCGTTGCCGAACGACCAAATCACTCCGTCCGTCAAACCTTCAAAATGACAACTGGCGCAATTCTGCCATCCTTCGCTCGACAGCCGATCCCGTCGAGATGACCCGTCGGGTGGAGGATTGAAGTAACCGCGAGACGAAAAAAACATTTCAGCACCGACCAAGATCTCCTCCTCCTTGGAACCCGGAGGAGGAAGATTTGTCGTTCGGATTGTCCTCACGACTTTATCCTGCGTCAAATCCATCACAGACACATTCCGTGAGACGTTATTGAAGGTGTATGCCGTTGTGCCGGCTTTATTCACGACGATACCAAGCGGATTCTTTCCAGCATTGTCCCCGCTTGTCATTGGATCATCCGGATCGTTGAGGTCGATATATCGAGTCGTGTCACTATCTTCAGTAAACTCCAACTTGCCGTCGGCTCCGACCTTGACTTTTACCAGCAGATCGCTGCCTGCTGAGATGACATAGGCCATGCCTGGTCCGATCGAATTCGTAAAGCCGATCGCCCAGACATTGGCGAAGAAGATTCTCCGTTTGTTGGCTTCGGGGTTCTTGGCCCCAAGCTGCAGATTCAGAAACTTCTCGGTGCTGGCATCCCTGGGACTGTCGCCGTTCACACCATCGAGGACGTTGACGAACGCTTGGGTCGTGACATTAAAAATTTGCGGACTCGAGGGAGATGCCGCGATGTTCGGTAAATACGCCTGATCGCCACGTAAGACGATGCTCTGCATCTGGTTCGGAAAGGCAAATGTCGGGTCCGGTACTCCATCACCTGCCGTATTGTTGGGCCCTGGCCTGTCGACGGGAAAGCCTGTATCCTGGGCAGCCACGGCAAGTGCTCTGACCGGTTGATAGTCATTGATTTTATGCGAGTAGGTATCGATCTTCAGGAGACATATAATCCCTTCTTTCCCAAGGTCATCACCTTGGATGCCACCTTGTTTGACGAACGACAGAAATCTCGTCACATAGAGTTTTGTATTGTCCTGCGTTACAGCTAGGCCGCGAGGCTGAAAATGACGATACCGATCCGGGTCATTGCACACACTCTGTCGTAGGTCAACATGGCCAATGATGCGCCTTGTTCTCCCGCTGATGACTGTAATGGTATCTTGACTGCTGTTGGCAACAAAGATGCGCCGACCATCAGGAGACACGACCACGTTCCAAGGCTCCGCTCCGGTGGTGAGTTGTTTGATACGGACAGCCTTGAAGTAGTCCGTCTTGGAATTGTGAATCCTGATGAAAGCTCCCCTTGATGGAGCCGCATTGGCGACATACGCAGATCATACCTGGGATCGAGCGCCACGCTTTGTCGTTCCTTACCCACCTTGATTTTTCTGATGACATGCTTGGTGTCGGTTCGAATGACGGAGACGCTATTGTCGGTGGGATTGACAACCCACAGCAATTGATTATCGGCTGAAAGCGAGATGGGGCTGGAGGTGGTGGGATAAGAATACGTCGCCTCGTCCGATTTATCCTTTTTCTCAGTATCCAGATCATCTTCGTCTTTGTCATTCCTGGCCATGTCATCGTTTGGGCTAGCAGCTTCATCTGCTACATCAGGACTGTCGGATTCCTGTAAGGGCTCCTGGCCTCCGCCGATCGAAGCGAAAGCGATGACCGCGACAATAGGGAGAATCCACGCGATTAGCCCCCACCTTCTCCCGTAACTAACAGCACGTTTTCTGTAAAACCAAGTGCATATATGGCCAAGCAAAGGAATGACAGGTTTCATCTCACACCTCCTATGTTTACTAGAGGCCACCCCGTTGTAATACAAGTGGCCATCCAACAATCCCAACACCTGACGCCTAAACGTGGTAGGTGAACAGCGGCCCTTTGTTCTGGTGGCCGATCGGGCTCTGCTACCTCGAAAGAATGACCCGTCTTCGCCGAAGGCGAGCACTATTCGGCTTACTCACTCACTGCACAGACCCTTCAGTTGCCACAGAGCTAGAGCAATTCATGCACCCAGCTCAGAACAGCTTCATTTTGTAGTGTCTTGTGAAATGGAATCGCAGATAGAGGGAGCCGATCCGAGGACAATCAGCTCTTTTGGATCACAGTAGTACGCTTAAGACTTGGGGTTTCCCCTAGGTCGGAAAAAGTGGTGAGGGGCGTCATTTGTCGCTGCATCGACCTAATCGCATTTATCTTCTGATACTTAACTGTGGAACACGAATGTTCTGTACCTTGCGTGGAATACTATAGGGCATTTGGCTGCGTTCTAATAATGGACGGAGTCAAATGTCCCTAGTCAGTGTGATCAGCTAGGAAACGAGCACTGCAATGACATAGGTGAGTATATAGAGGAATTTCCAGGAAGGCGATTCTTTTGTATGAAACAGCTCTACGAGCTGGTTAAGAGAGCTGATGCACCGGTTCCAAGGGGGTACCCACCGGAGCAGATTCAGGCGATTCCCCACACCTGTTCTCCTGCGCGGAGGGTCGCCGACTTCTTGGACTTGGTTCTGGAACCGGGAGAATGCGGAGTGGCGGCGGGTACATACTTTTCAAGCCCATAGGCCCGTAGTTTGCGGTACAACGTTGAGCGACTGACCTCCAAGTCTCTGGCAGCCCGGGTCAAATTCCCTTGATGCAAGCTGATCGCCTTCACCAGCAACTCCATCTCAATCCGGCGGTGAGCGGCCCGCAGGGAATCCAGTGTGTCCACCGTATGGAGTTCTTCGCTGGCCAGATCTAAATCTTGAGGAGTAATCTCCATTCCGTCCCCCATGACGACGGCGCGTCGGACCCGATTGCTGAGCTCCCGCACATTGCCTGGCCAGGAATAGCTACGCAGTACGTCAATGGCTTGGGCCGTATAGCCTCGAATCGGCTTACGATAGGTCACGGTGGCCTGCTTGAGAAAGACCATTGCCATGAGCAAGGTGTCCTCGCCTCGGTCCCGCAGAGGCGGCAGATGAATGCGTAACACGCCAAGCCTATAGTAGAGGTCCTCCCGAAACAGGTTTTTGTCGATTGCTGTTTTCAGGTCGACATTGGTCGCGGCAAGAACACGCGCATCCACGTGGAGCGTCTCTTGCCCCCCGACTCGTTCGAAGGTGCCCTCCTGCAAAAAACGAAGCAGCTTGACCTGTAGGGTGGGCAGCAGATCGCCGACCTCATCAAGAAACAATGTCCCGCCAGCTGCCGCTTCCAGTTTGCCCTTTTTTTGTTGAACGGCTCCTGTGAAGGCGCCGCGTTCATGACCAAATAATTCCGATTCCAATAATGTTTCCGGGATGGCTCCGCAGTTGATCGGCACGAATGGCCCGTGCTTCCTGAGGCTTCGCTCATGGATCGCTTGCGCAGTCAATTCCTTGCCCGTGCCTGTCTCGCCGGTGATCAGTACCGGCATCTCGGTAGTCGCCATCTTCCGAACCAAGTCAAAGACTGCGCAGATGGCGGGACTTGCTCCCACCATTTCGTTCACGGTTTCCACAAGCACCTCCCCGGTGTGGATTCCTGAAATGACACCTTCAAAATCTTGTCTTCCTGAAGCACATGTCCACGATACGGTTCTGCTATGGTTCCCAGCCTAGCAGGCCTGAGTGGCCCTATTCAGAATCATGGTAATTGGTGATGGATGGATTCATACCGTATTAAGTTAAGACGATACTTGATACGGATGGCTCTAGCGTATACCACAAAGAAGCACTACGGCTCTGGTTAAAGTACCTGCTCGGTTCTACTTATCACTCAGAATCTCTGAATAGAATCTCATCTTGATACATAACATTGAATGCGAGGCGGTGATTAGTGCCTAATAGCCCTGTTGCGTGTTTTCAGTTAGGGATGTTTGGCTCTAGTGATGCCTCTATTTTGAGGTGTGGTGCATATTGCTCACCATGGCATAGGGAGTGCTACGCCACGTGTATTCAGTACGATTCGGACCATGCCACATCGTCTCTGTCTTGTCGCCGGAAATCTCGCCTGCTATATTCTGAACCGCCGGGTCTGACGACTGCCGCTGTTTGAGACAGGGGCTGACTATTTCTCGGGATGGCATCCACGTTACGACCTCGCAGGTGTCCTAAGAGTTCGTACACCCTATAACGTCTCTTACTGTCCCCTGCCCTCCCAATGTAGGATACCGCATCACATGGCAGCTGTGTACAATCACTCTCCATCACGGAGACGCAATGGCGCAGTTTTCTCACAAGCGCACCTACAAACGGTTTCCCTTCCATGCTCCGCTCATTATAGGCGGCGAATCCCATATCTGTGAGGGGATGCTTGGGAACCTCTCGATGGATGGTTGTTCGATCCTGTGCGATCGTGAAGTGGCCCTCGGCAGCAAGGTGCGCGTGAATCTGCTCTTGCCGGATCAGTCGTCGTCCCTACCCATTGAGCTGGGCCGGGTGACCTGGGTGCAGGGCCGTGAGTGTGGAGTGGAATTTATCCAGCTGGCGTTGCACGCAAGGTTGCGCCTCAATGGCACGCTGCGAACCGCACTCATTCAGTTTCTCAACGCTCCCAAGAATCGAGAGTTACCGGAACAGACCGTCTCCGGCTTGTAATCGCTGGTCCCTGTACGGTGTCATGACCCCACGCAGGCCGTCCCTCGGTCTTCCTCGTCTAACCGTGGGACTCAGAAACGGAACGTTTCACGAAAGGAACAGCGATTAAAGGCAATCGCGCGCTACAGATTCTTTGGCCACAAGGAACCTAACTCCGGATACTTCGCGCGATAGTCGGCGTGACTGGCACGGATGACTTTCCGCGCTTCCTCCCGTCCATAGACGCTGGTGATTTCTACTTTGTGATGTGTTGTCCCTGGCGCGCTCTTATAAGTCAAAAAATAATGCTGAAGGCGATCCATGAGTGCCGACGGACATTGTGAAATGTCTGTGAAGCCGCCGTACACGGCATCGTCCCGCATCACGGCGATGATCTTGTCGTCGGCCTCGCCGCCGTCAGCCATGCTCAATCCGCCGATCGGCAGCGCTGTGAGGAGGATGTCGCTGTGCGGAATGCTCTTTTCCGACAACACGCAGATATCAAGTGGATCGCCGTCTCCGACCATGCCCTTGCGGCGAGCTCGTTTGGCGAAGATGCCGGCGACTTGGTCTCCTGAGTAGGTCTGCGGAATGAGTCCATAGTAGACCGGACAGAAGTTTGAAAACCGCTGCGGCCGATCCACCTTGAGAAACCCGCTGTTCTTGTCCACTTCATATTTGACCGTGTCGGTCGGGACGATCTCAATGTAGGCCGTGACCACATCGGGGGCCTCTTCCCCGATAGACACGCCGTGCCACGGATGCGCCTTGAACATCAGCCCGAGCAGACGTTGAAAGGGGTCGTTCCCCGCGCGCATCTCGGCTGTCTTATCTGTGTTCTCTCCCCTTCCCTTTACCTTCCGCTCTTTCATGTCCCCTCCGGTTCTTTTCTGAGTATCTTGGCGAATTGCAACTTTCCTGAGTCGTGCCCCAGTATCCCCCAAGATCTTGGTGGGAGCAATGGCTTCCTACCTTTGACCCCACAGTCGTCTCAAGTGATAGGCACTTGAGACGACTGCACCGGGATCCTCACCCGACATAGGCCCGACGACGGGGATTGTCTTCAAGATGGCATCGGGGCTATTGAGGTCCACGGTTGCTTCTTCTCCGGCCGCCATTGTCACCGTTCCTGCAAAGCTCAGGCGACGATCAATATGAGGGCGCAGACCATGACCATCATTCGTCGCTCCATGAAGTCCTCCTTGTGGGTAAGTACGTACGATGCCACAACGGAAGCCGAGGATACCGCGGGCATGGCAGAATGTCACC
Source organism: Nitrospirota bacterium (assembly GCA_963850405.1). GTDB lineage: Bacteria > Nitrospirota > Nitrospiria > Nitrospirales > Nitrospiraceae > Nitrospira_D. Next base: position 142,249 of record CAWKLH010000026.1, on the reverse strand, counting down.
TGGCTTCAGGCATAATCATCAGCCCATAGATATTGGATTAGCGTGCCAATTAGGTTTCAGATTGGCGGCTTCTTCTACGGCAGGTCGAGGATGTTCCGATCTATCTTGATCGGAAGCGCGATCATCATCGGCTGATTTCTGAGGCGTCGGATTGGGAGGGACGTTTGACGCACCTGCAGGGCATGAAACCAACCGACTGAGCTTCGTGTTGTTTCCTAGACCATTCTGTAATACAACGCTAGCCAGTATCATTGTTGCCGTCTGCTTGAGAGTAGTAGATGTATCTGCGTTCTCTATTTGATCAATGGCGTCATCGGGCTCAAGAACATCTTTACGCTCTGCCTCGGCGCCGGTTGCGCTGTAATCGATGAATAGAAGTGTCACTCAATACCTTCACTCTGCGAGTTAACCTCATGATACGATTCCTGTTTTACTCGACGGTGTAATGACGCCCAAGAGCCGTCCACACGGAGAATTGCCCCAACCCGACGCCCACCTTCGCACTCCCCGGTAATCTCCAAGCCGGCACTCCAATCGTGACCATGGAAACACAGCTGGCAGGGTCCGCTCTTGAGGGGTCAACAATGTAGCCCTTGAGGAACAACGGGAGTCAGGGTACACTGAATTTCCTGCGCTCTTCCCAAACCCAAGTACGGTACAGTCATCAGAAGGAGATTCTTGTATGAAGACCATGAATGGGTTAGCCCTCTGTTTCGTCTCTGCCCTCATCGGCGCCTCCCTGTCCATATCTTCTCCCGCTCTCGCTCAGAGCCTCCCACCGGCCGTCAAACAGAACGTTCAAGCCGCACTGAAACCTGTCAAAACCATCGGTATGGAAGAGTATCGAAAGATCGTCGAGAATCCTGGACCAGCCTTGATCGTCGATGTCCGTGAGCCGCATGAATATGCAGCCGGGCACGTCCCAGGAGCGATCAACATTCCCCGCGGCGTGATCGAATCCCAAATCTGGAACCACGTCGGATCTGCGGAGAAAGCCGATGTGGAACGCCCGATTGTGCTCCAGTGTCAAAGTGGAAAGCGTGCGACCCTTGCTGCTCAAACCCTTGGTGAGCTTGGATTCACGCAGACCTCTGCGGTCATCATGAACCTCGACGACTGGAAGAAAGCTGGCAATCCATTTAGAAGGTAAGCGACCTCTGTCTCGGAGCACGTTCTTTTTCTCCTTCAGGTGAGCATGAATCGTGGCGCTTCGAGGGACGTGCCCATCCCCTTGCGGAACCCCACAGGGAAGGAAGCTCGCCCCGCCTTGCAGTACACTCACCCAGGGGTGGACGCCGGCCTTGTGATGAGCTCAGGAACGATATCGAGCGAAGAATGACATGACCCCAGACACATCCCTCCGAGTGATTGCACGTGTCAGAGCAAAGACTGAGCATGTCGCACAGGTTTGGGAAATCTTATGCGCGCTTGTTGAACCAACACGTCGCGAATCGGGATGCCTCAGTTATGAGCTGCTGCAGAATGGCTCCGATCCAGCCGACTTTGTCTTCGTCGAGAAATGGGCGAGTGCGGCAGCGGAACAGACACATTTTGCAACCCCGCACGTCTCTGTTGCGCTGCAACAGGTAGTGGGACTTCTAGCTGCCGAGCCGGAAATCTGTCGGTATAGGACCCTCAAGTGACGTGGTGCGATAGGATTCAATTGCGTCAGGCTTTGCTTGCGCGTATGACGAACGTGGGAACAGTTGGGTTTCTCCGAGTATGTTCGGCGCGAGATCGGCGACGACACGTCGCCTATTCCAATCCCAGATATGGCACTGAGCGATGCTTGCCAGTCTGGTCATAATTTGTACATCACATCGGTACGCAGCACATACTTCTCTCCCTTCTGTACCACAGCCCCTTCGTGCCAGATAGAGTGGAGAAAGACCAACGCTGCCCCTCTCATCGGCCGCACTGTCAGGTAGGGACAACTACGAGCCACCTGCTCCATGTCTGCAAAGAATCGTGTCTCCCCACCGGCCATATCGTCGTTCAGATAGATCAAGAAGGTCACCTCACTCTTCTCGTAAGTTTCAAGCGATAGATACGATCCATCCCGATGAGGCTGGAAGGTCTGCCCTGGTCGATACCGGTAGAAACGCCAGCGTTCATTGAATCTGACAAGGTGGCGGCTTTCCACCACTGCGGGCAACCATGGCGCAGCGCGGTTGAACAACGTGTCCGCCAAGGCTTTGTCGTCCACCAAGACGCGTTCATTGTTCCTGATTTCCTCGGCGACGAACCCACCGACGGTTCCGGTCTCGTAACTGAGGCCTTCGCTCCGACGAATCAGCGCCACGCACTCGTCGCTCGACAGAAAATCATGCAGGACGAATACGTTATGAGAGTCTAATTCTTCCTTCATCATGATGGCACCCAGTGATCGGTTCGACCGATGAGCTGAAAACACCTCTCTTCCAAAAGCTACCGCAGATCATATAATCGTCAACTGGTCTCCGGTTGAGCTCTGTTTACTGCGATCGAAGCTCGCCGAGCAAGCGTTCCTTCGCTATCCATTGCTGCAGTGCTATACTGCACGACCATGAAACTTGTCACACCGGATACTGAACTCTCCGTATCGTTTGAAAACCAGTGTGCGGTTGTTTCTCCATGGGGAGCCTCGTTACGACGATACTTCTTCATTGATGAATACGGGCAAGAAATTGATATCGTGTGGGGCTATTCGGGTGGCAGCGGGAAGCGAGGCGGACAGGGCGACGTGCTCATCCCCTTTCCTGGCCGCATCGGTGATGGGCGCTATTCGTTCGATGGACAGCGATTCCAGCTGGAATGCAACGATAAGGAAGGGCCGAACGCCATTCATGGGTTCGTTCGCAGTCTGCCGTGGCACGTGCAGGACGCTCACGCAAACAAGGTGACCTTTGAGATTCGTCTCGACGCTGAGACGTACGCAGGACGAGGCTATCCCTTTTCACTCGCCATCTCAGTGATGTATGACCTCGGCGCCTCTGGGATCACCTGCACATTCACCGTGAAAAACGTCGGGCAACAGGCAGCGCCGGTCGGAGTTGGATTTCATCCCTACTTCACCGTTGGAACGTCTGTGATCGACGAGGCTGAGGTGCAGATCCCGGGAGCCGCCTATGTGGAATTCAATGAGCGGCTTGTTCCAACAGGCAAGATTCTGAGCGTGACCGGCACGCCGTGGGACTACCGACGATTTCATGGGATCGGCCATCAGCGCTTCAACCATTGTTATGTCCAGCTTGAACGTGACGCACAGGGAATGGCCACGGCATCCCTGCGTCATCCCGCAAGCGGTCGTGTAATCGACATGACGATGGATCAGGCGTTTTCCGCAGTGGTCGTGTACACCGGAGATGCCATTGCCGACGCGCCCCGAGCCGCGCTTGCCCTCGAACCGATGACCTGCGCCAGCGATGCATTCAACCATCCGGAATGGGGACTGAAGCGGCTCGTTTCCGGAGAGACATTCTCAGGACGTTATACCGTGCGGCATCGAGTCATACCGTGAGGCCGCCTGCGGCCATCGTTCGAAAGAAGACTCAGTAAGAAAGTGGCGAGACGCCAGGCGACTCCCTGGACCTGAAAATATGTGCTCTGATGTCGGGGAAAAGGTCCAACGAGAGGATAAGCCTGAGCTCAGCTCAATGCAGGAAGAGTAACTCTGGTCGTGTGAGCCGAACGAATACCCGAGCCTATAATGGTGGTAGACCATCGGCTCGACCTTGCCGTTACCGCAGACAATCTCTCAGGCGATCTTCCGGAGAGTGGCAGGCTTGTCGCCGGTTCGTTCACGGGATAGGTGACTAAGCTTGAACTGCAGCTCTTCAAACGACTCTGCTTGAATCTGTTGGTCGGGAGAGCTCTGCAGACAGCCACGCCACTTACCCTGATCTTGCCAAATCATGTATTTCGTCATGTTGCAGAGTATAGCTGTAAGGTGATGTTCAGGAAAGAATTTCCCCTGTTTTCGCCATGGGTGGATAAGAAAGCGAGGCGGAAGCTCCTCTGGGCCAGGAAGACTTCTCGTACGAACTTTGCTTTTCGTGGGTTAGTGGATGGAGCTCAATGCAACTGATGCGCAAGCCATGACCTTTCAACAGATTGTCGCGAACCGACTCTCCTTTCGGGTGGCCATGGCCGGGTCCGGCGAGAAGCTGATACTTTGCCTGCATGGATTTCCAGAATCCGCCATCTCATGGCGACATCAAATTGACCCGCTGGCGCAGGCAGGGTATCGGGTCTGGGCGCCCGATCTTCGAGGATATGGCGGCACGACACGACCTACGGGCATAGACGCCTACCGAATTGAACCCTTGATGGACGATGTCACCGGACTCCTCGATGCCGCGCAGGTTCAACGCGCCATCCTGGTCGGGCATGATTGGGGTGGAATCATCGCCTGGTACTATGCGATGCGGCATGCCGATCGCGTGGAAGCCTTAATCATTGTGAACGCGCCCCATCCTGCCTGCTTCGAACGGGAAGTACGACATTGGCGGCAGTTGCACCGTTCCTGGTACATGGGTTTTTTCCAAATGCCCTGGCTTCCGGAATCGGTATTGTCTGTCGGTCATGGCTATGTAATCGGTGAGATCTTTCGGCGCATGGCGGAGCAGATGCCGGATGATCTCATTCAACTGTATCGACGACAAGCGTGCGAGTCAGGAGCGCTTACAGCCATGCTGAATTACTATCGCGCGGCCCTACGCGGCGGCGGAGCCTTGCGTCAGCGAAAGTTGGGATATCCTACCATTCACGCTCCTACTCTGATGATCTGGGGGGTACAGGACCAGGCACTCGTCAGTCAGAATCTTGATGGGCTGCATGATTTGGTCGACCGGCTGACGGTGGTGACGGTCGCCGACGCCGGACATTTCCTGCATGAAGACAAGCCGGAACAGGTCACGCGCGACATGTTGATGTGGTTGCAGCATCACGAGCGGCCTGATTCATTGACGCCATAGCTGACCTCCCTCATCGAACCGCCATACACCTTCTCCTTCTGATGTGCGTCAACGCGCAAGCCCCATTCGACTGCGTGCCTCCTCATGATTTCATCTTTCTCCATGCGCCCAATTCCCGCCTTGTATGGGTCGAGTGAAAACCTCCACAGTCTACGTCGCTTCGCACTGCTGTCTTATCCCGCTGAAAGTAGCCAAGTTGTTGACCAATAAGACAACTGCGTTAGTATGCAATGAGTTCCTTCTACGTCATTCACAGTCCGACGAGATGAGGTTCCAATGAGAGAAGCGACGACAGCCACGGCTTTGTCTGTCGACACAGGATCTGATCGACGCACCAGGGTCCTCCTTGCGGTCGCCTGCGTGATGCTGGCCGGCCTGATCTATGCCGTGGTGGTACGGGACGAAGCCGTCTCTTGTCCAAACGAACTGATTGGCGCATGGGAAACATCGGCGAAAGGATACGAAGACGGCATGTTGGTGTTTACCAAGACAGGCGTGGCCTTCAGCGTGGGGGCAGAACACATAGACGCGCAGGCCGTCCGTGGCCTCGAGGTGTTTCCCGATGGACCTCGTACGTTGTACACGGTGATCTACGGCGACTCGCGGCGTGACGAGCAAACCTTATCGTTCTACTACCACACGAAGGAACAGACCCTCACCTTCAAGAACCAGTCGCATCTCGTCTGGACGAGAAAAGCGATGCAATCATGAAGGGAGTGTTTCAGCGCAGACAGCTCTTCGTTCACCCGGTTCAATACTGGTTCGTGATCACCACCCTCCTCTACTTCGCCTGTCTCCTCCTCACGCTCTATGCCGTGGTGTTTCTGCCGATGGCTCAGCCGCTCTATGATTCGACTATTTCCTGGGAACAACGTGCGGAAATTGCGACGCAGTTTCTCGAATTGAATGGGAGGATTTGGCCCTGGCTGATCATCACATTTCTCGTGTTGCTCCTCCATTCCCTGTACTTCATGCATCGTATTGCGGGCCCGCTCTATCGTTTTACGGCACTCTTTCGGTCGATCGGAACCGGTCAACTGCATCAGCGGGCACGCTTGCGGAAGCATGACTATTTGCATCGGGAAGCACAGGCCTTTAACAGCATGCTGGACCATTTTGAAAACAAGATGCAGACCATCCACCTGCATGCTGCGCTCGTGACACAAGCCTACGAAACCATCGCCCTGCAAGTTCGCGAGCAAGCGCCAGGACAGATCACAGCTGCGCTGCAGACGCTTGAAGAGGAAATCCATCGCTTGAAGACCTGTCTGGCTGAATGTGAGCTGCAGACGAAGCAGCCACTCGCACAACAGTGCTCTGAAGGTGCCGGATCGAGCCCCAGTCAATCCTCCACTGCAATGAAGGCCGCGTAATCATGGGAGAGCCACTTCGTGCCACGAGCCGATCCGACCAACATGCCGACATTCCCACCGACGCCAACCACTCCAAGGAATCCTCCCGCCCACATCCGGTACTGGTGCCGATACCATCGCAAGACGTGCGCGCGAAGTCGAGCAGCGGTCGCACGCACAAACGCCGATTGATTAGCTTCGTGCATCCGCTCCAAGCGCGTGTCCTGAGCCATGTGATTGCGTATTCGCTGATCGTGTTCGTGCTATTGGCCATTCCGGTCTTCAAACCACTCCTGCAATCGCTCGACAATCCAGCCCTCTCCTGGCAGGCGCGCGCCGCTGTGGCCGACAACTTACTCAACCTGCACGCCAGATTCTGGCCCTGGGCGCTTGGCGCGAGCGTCGTGGTCCTGATCCATTGCGTGCATTCCTTGCTGCTCATGCAACGTGTCGCTGGCCCGCTCTATCGTCTCACGCGGGTGTTTCCTCAAATCGGTGACGGGAACTTGTGTATGAGGGCCACGTTTCGAGAAGGGGACTATCTCGTCCCGGAAGCCGATCTTGTGAATCAGATGATCGCCCAGCTGCAAACGAAGATCAACACGTTGAAACACGCACAGGTTATGCTGGCGCTCGACATCGTGCGGTTCAAAGAAGTGGCTGTCATGAAGAACGATCCAGCCTTGACGACTCTGGCCAAGCAAATGGAACAGAACCTGGCCGGACTGAAGACCTCCCTCGATACATTTAAAACCTACAGCGGGTAGACGATCAGGATGGGAAACGAGACTGTGCGTGTCATTCGAAAGCACTCATCTTGTGCGGCGCCGCAGCCTGCGCTCAAGCAGGCTGAAGGATTTACTCTCATTGAACTTATGCTCGCGGTCTCGATCATTGGGGTATTGGCTTCCCTTGCCGTTCCCAACTATCTCGACTTTGTGGAAAAGGCCCGCGTGGCCAAGACCGTTGCGGAACTCCACGGCCTCACGAAAGAAATCAAAGGGTTTGCGCTCGGCGCTGAACAATATCCAGATTCACTGGCGGATATCGGACGGAGCACCATGCTGGATCCATGGGGAACCCCGTATCAGTACTACAAAATCAACTGCGGGACCATTATGGACATTGGAAGCTTGGCCAGACTGAAATTACGTAAGCAGCACAGTCCTCGAGTTATTCCTGCCGCTGACTCCCCCTTCACGCATAGCGATTGGCATATGTCTCTCGCTGTTGATAACGGGGACCATCAAGATCTTCTTCATTTTGCTGGTGGTGGCAATGGAGGTGGCAACGGTGGGGGAAATGGCGCTGGTGGGGCTGGAGGGGGCGGCGGCAATGGCGGTGGCGGAGGTGGAAATGGAGGGGGGGGCGGTGGCAACGGGAATGGCGGTGGAGGAGGGCAGAATTGTGGGCAAGGTGGAGCAAGGAAGGACAGGCATCTACACCCGATCAGTTCAGACTTTGATCTTTACAGCATGGGAACGGACAAAGATTCCGTGAAGCCCCTGACGGCACAGAAGAGTCATGATGATGTCATTCGGGCAAGTGATGGTGGCTATTACGGCTTGGCCAGGAACTTCTAACTCGTTGAGACCATGCAAACGCCGTTTTCGCTTTCACTCCTTCACAGCCGCATCGGGCGCCGGATTCTTGGACTGTTCGTGCTGTGTGCGCTGCTGCCGACCTCCATTCTCGGATGGGTCTCCTACCGCCAAGTCACGGAACAACTCATCGTTCAAGCCTCTGCCCGTCTGAAACAAGAAAGTAAATCCCAGGGGATGGTTCTGTATAACCATCTCCTGACCTTGACCGCCGATCTGGACCGGATCGCTGCCGAACTCCCGCCAGACGGGACGATCACCGAGGGCACCTCCATCACGGCATCGGTCAAAGAACTCGGACATCGATTTCGCGAGATCCGCCTCCTAGCGACTGTGGGTGTGGAGCGACGCCAGTTCACTCAGCCTCAGGTTGCCCATCTTCAGGGAGGGAAGGCCTTGCTGGAGATACGCCCTTCACCAGAGCACGCACCTCAGCTGCTCCTCACCCGACTCGTCAGTCGCGATCGATGGGAAGCCGGGCTCCTCACCGCCCAGATCGATAAAGACTCCCTCTGGAGCACCCAGATCAAAGAAGCTCTGCCTGGGGATACGGATCTCGTGATCGAAGACGGTGAACGACAAGCGCTCTATTCAACCTTCCCACAGCCGGTCACCCTCCCAGATTTTCGCCGCAGAGACGTTGTCGCCCCGATGGGCGAAGGGGCCATGTGGCGATTCGGCAGGCAGGAGTATGTCGCAGGGGCTTGGTCAATGCCGCTTCGACATACGTTTCTTGTCGAACCATGGGTCATTGTGCTGAGTCAACCTAGAGAATCGGCGCTGGCTCCGGTTGAGCAGTTTCGCCACACGTTCCTGCTCGTCATCGCGTCCGCATTGAGCGCTGTTGTTCTGCTCAGCTTCGTGCAGATCCGCCGTAGTTTGTACCCGGTGGGGGTCTTGCAGGAAGGCACTGCCCGCCTCGCGGGTGGCGATTTCACGACTCGCGTCACCGTGAATAGCAACGATGAATTCCACGACCTCGCAGGCTCATTCAATAGTATGACCGGAAAGCTCAGTCAGCAGTTTCACATATTGGAGACCATTTCGGCGATCAGCCAAGCGATTCTTTCAAGCCATGAACCAGCGGCCATGATCAAGATCGTCCAGTCACGCATTACGGACACGATCACGTGCGACGCCGTGGGGATGACCTTGGTCGATCCTGAAGAGGGAGGTTCCGCCGTACTATGGGTGCGGGTCATTGACGGTCAATCAGATCATGAGTCGCAGGCCTATCCGTGCCAGTTTTCCGACGACCATCTCGCCGCTATGAAGGCCCACCCCAACTACTTGATCGCAACGGCCTCTACGCTGCAGTCATACCTAACACCGATGCAGAAGCCAGACCTCTCCCTCTTTGTCACGTTTCCAATCATCGTGAACGAGATCGTAAGCGGTGCGTTGGTGCTGGCGTATCGCCAGAGACACAAGCCACCGACCGACAATCTGGCCCATGCCCGTCGCCTGGCCGATCAGGTGGCCGTGGCCCTGGCCAAGAACCGAGCGATCAAAGCGCAGGTACAGGCGCAGATCGAATTGATTGGGGCCGTCGACGACAAGCAGCAGGCAGAGGAACGCACGGCAATTCTCCAATCCGCAAATCAATTGTTGGAAACAAAAGAAGAACGGCTTCGCCATCAACAGAGCGCCACACTGGCCTTGGTACAGGACCGCACGGTGTTTGAGGGGTCTCTCCCGATTACGGCCAAACAGTTGACCACCATCGCTGTTCAGGCTTTGGTCGTTGATCGAGTGAGCGTGTGGATTTTTGAGGACCACACGCAATCCCTGTATTGTCTTGATAGTTACGATCGGCCAGCCAATAAGCATGCCTTCGGCGGAAAACTGGTTCGCGCACACTATCCCCTCTATTTTGACGCACTGCGCCGCGGACAGCTTCTTGCCGCATCACAGGCGCAGCAAGATCTGAATTTTCAAGAACTGGTCGCTGGAATTCTCGCACCACAGCAAATCGGTGCCCGAATCGATGCGCCCTTTCAGACTCAAGGCCAATTGACTGGTGTCATCTCGATCGAACATGTCGGTTCCTCCCGAGACTGGGCACCGGATGAACAGCAATTCGCACAGGCCTTGGCGAATTTCATGACGCTCGTGTTGGAAGCAGCGCGGCGCCGTGAGTCTGAGGAAGCCCTCGCTCTCGCCAAGCTCGCGGCGGAGGATGCGACGAAGGCTAAAGCCGAGTTTCTGGCGAATATGAGTCACGAAATCAGGACACCGATGAACGGTGTCATTGGCATGACGGAAATTCTCGCTCGCACTCCCCTATCCGACACGCAACGACAGTATGTGGAAACGATTCACAACTCCGGCGACACGCTCTTAACAGTGATCAACGACATTCTCGACTTTTCGAAGATCGAAGCCGGCAGACTGGACATTCAGTCAGTGCCGATCGACCTCAGAGATATCGTCGAGCACACCGTTGAGCAGTTAGCTGAGCGCGCACAGCGCAAACACCTCACCCTGTCGGTGGAGTACGATCCAACCTTCCCAACCGCGGTGATGGGTGACCCGATCCGAATCCGACAAATTCTCACCAATTTATTGAGCAATGCCATCAAATTCACGCAAGCTGGCGACGTGAGTCTGACCGTTGGACTTGATCCGTCCTCTTTCGGTGAGGGGCCTCCACATAAGATCAGACTGGCCGTCAGGGACACAGGATCCGGCATCAGCGCCGAAGGCCAAGCGAAACTCTTTCAATCGTTCTCCCAAGTGGATGGGTCTTCGACCCGAGTCCATGGAGGGACCGGTCTTGGCTTGAGCATCTGTAAACAACTGAGCGAACTGATGGGTGGGACGATCGGAGTCGAGAGCACTCTAGGACAAGGGAGCACGTTTTGGGTTGTGCTGTGCCTGCCACTACAAGCTGAGGCTGCGGCGGCCGTCCCGACGAATCCTTCGCTGGCCGATCTCCGGGTATGCGCAGCCATCAGCCACCCATCGACCCGTCGGCTGGTGACTCGCTACCTTTCGCACTGGGGAATTGTCCCACGCATGGCCGCGACAGAAGCGGAGTTTCTCGAACTGGTCATGACCGAGCTCGCGACAGATGAGCGTCGGGTCATCGCGCTTGTCGATGAAACCTTCGCCGACACGACAGACACACAATTACTGGAAGCGCTGGCGTCAGACTTCGCATTGCAGGAGGTCAGGATCTTGCGGTTGGTCTCGTTTATCCGGCGGGCGGATGTGGCGCAGCAGCCCGAGAGTGCTCACACGCACCTGGTGACCAAGCCGGTGCGTTACGAAGCATTCCGTGATGCGATCTTGACCCTGTTCGATATGAAGCCGGTGGCGCCTCAGCAAACACACCCTGCCCAGACGACGCAATCGTTGTCCGGTCATGTCCTCCTTGCTGAAGACAACCCAGTGAATCAGGAGATTGCCCTGCTTATGCTGGAGACCCTCGGTTGTTTTGTCACCGTTGCTCAGAACGGCCGAGAAGCGGTTGATCAGGCACAGACAACCACCTACGACCTTATTCTCATGGATTGCCAGATGCCGGAGCTGGACGGCTTTGAAGCCACACGTTTGATACGGGAATGGGAACAGAGCAACTCGCGGAGTGCCACGCCAATTGTGGCACTCACGGCTCACGCCACGCCCGGTGATCGTGAACAATGCCTCGCGGCCGGCATGAATGAGTACATCTCAAAACCGTTTTCCATGGATCATCTGCGGGGAGTGCTGACCTCCTGGCTGCAACCGGCTCCGACACAATCAACCGTCGAAAAGCCTGCTCCACAGCCGATCGTGACGCTGGTCCCGTCGACGCCGGAACCGGAGTCAGAGGCCTGCTTGATTGTCGATGTGAAGGCGTGGAAGTCGATTACCAGCCTCCAAAAGCCAGGCAAAGAGGATATGCTGGCAAAAATTCTGACGTTGTATTTGGCGGACTCACAACAACTTGTCGATAAGCTGCATCAAGGCATGGATGCTGGAGATGCCACGGCTGTCAACCAGGCTGCGCATAGCTTGAAAAGCAGAAGCGCGGTCCTCGGAGCCCGCTCTCTCGCAACACTCTGCCAGGAGTTTGAGACCCTCAGTCGCCAGAGGCAGCTCACTGAGGCCGAACCGTTGCAGGATCAACTGGATGCTGCATTTGACGACGCTAGCCAGTTTTTTCGAGCTGAGCTCAACAAGAGGAGAGCCGCATGACGTCCCCTGCCCAACTGCCCCTTCCCCTCGCACTGATCGTCGATGATGATCCCGCGTTGCGTGCATTATCACGGATGAGCCTGGAACAAGAGGATCTCCGGGTGGAGGAAGCCTCGTCGGGGCGAGCTGCCATCGACTTTGCCGCGGTCACGATGCCGGACATCATCATCCTCGACTTGCAAATGCCGGGCATGGATGGGTTTGTTGCTTGTCAGCAACTCCGGCAGCTGCCGCGCGGGGAATTTGTGCCTATTCTCATCATGACGGGGCTGGATGATATCGATTCGATCGCGCAGGCATACGAAGTCGGCGCGACCGACTTTATCGTGAAGCCTTGTCCTGGGCTCATCCTGAGTCAGCGGGTGCGGTACATGCTTCGGGCAAGTGAGATGCTCAACGCCCTTCGCAGCAGCGAATCCCGGCTTGCTCAAGCCCAGAGAATCGCTCAATTAGGCGGATGGGAATGGGATCTCGTCAAAGACCGCATGCACGTCTCGGATGCGGCGTGCCGGATCCTCGGAATCGCTCCAGCCTTGTGTGATCACTCCCAGGCTTCGTATCTTGCTCGTGTGCACGAAGCGGATCGCACATTGGTTGCCGAGGCCATGCGAGAGGCGGTCGCCGATGGAACAGAATTTGATCTAGACCATCGCCTCGTCCAGAACGATGGTACCGAACGCATCGTCCACGTCCTCGGGGAGACCATCATGGACGACACCGGGCAGGCGGAGTGTATGGTGGGAACGGTCCAAGATGTCACCGATATGCGAGCGACGGAGGCGAAGATTTATTTTCTCGCCAACTATGACAGCGTGACTCATCTTCCCAACCGAAGCCTATTCCTCCATCGCATAGCACAAGCGATGACCTGTGGAGCTGGCAGCCATGTCATTGGCGCACTCCTAGTCGTAGGCCTTGACCGGTATCATCGCCTGCGTGACATGCATGGCTCGCGAAAAGCAGAACAGCTCATCAAGGACGTCGTTGAGCGCCTCCAGCATACCCTTTCGGCTGGCGTCACACATGTACAGTCCACCGGTGCTGAAACTTCTGTCCTGGCGCGTCTGAGTGACGATCAATTTGCGATGCTGTACACCCATCTGTCTGCGCCTGAGGACTCTGCCAAAGTGGCTCACACATTGATGAGCGCTCTCGGTACTCCGTTTGTGATCGACGGTACGAGCGTGACGCTTTCGGCACATATTGGACTCGCGATACCTGGAGCCGACGGTGTGGATGCTGATGCTCTCCTGCGCAATGCCCTAACAGCCCTTCAAGCTGCCAAAACCAAGGGCCAGAATAGTTACCGATACTACTCCTCTGCGATGAACACCTCACTGGCCGCCCGGATCAGCCTGGAACAGGATTTACGCGCCGCCATTACCGCGAATCAATTCGTTCTCCACTATCAACCACAGGTCGATATTCTTTCGGAAAAGGTCATCGGCTTTGAAGCGCTCATCCGATGGCAACATCCCACTCGTGGGTTGATCTCTCCGGCTGAGTTCATTCCGGTGGCCGAAGAAGAGGATCTGATCATCCAGATGAGTGAATGGGTGATCACGAGCGTGGTGCAACAACAGCGGATGTGGCACAAAAGCGGGTTGGCTCCGATGGCCGTGTCCATCAATCTTTCCGGGCTGCATTTCCGGCAACACCATATCGCCGGCCATATCAAGTCACTCGTCTATGAGCAGGGCGGCAATCCTCAGGATATTGAACTGGAACTCACGGAAAGTGTGTTGATGACCGATGCTTCGACCACCATTGCCACGCTCAGGGAATTGAAGGAGTCCGGGTTCCGCTTGGCCATCGATGATTTCGGCACGGGATACTCATCGCTCGCGTATCTTCAGCGGTTTCCCCTTGACACGCTCAAGATCGATCGGGCCTTCATCAAGGATCTCAAGCTCGGCACAGTTGATTCCCCGATCATACGAGCGATCATCGGCATGGGTCGTGCACTCAAGCTTCACGTCGTGGCCGAAGGAGTGGAGACTCGCGACGAGCTGGCATTTCTTCGCATGCAAGGCTGTGCCGCGTACCAGGGCTACCTGTTTAGCAAACCTGTCCCCGTGAATCAGCTGCAGCATCTACTGCGGGATCGCCGATCCGAAGAGGCATCGATGGCAGCCGAGCGCTTCCGAAATCGCCTGGCCAGCTGAAAAACGGTGCAGCGATTGGAGAGGTTTCGATGCCTGACCTATGGACGGCCAGGCGTCGCAATCGCAGAGGGCGTGGTTCCCGCCAGAAAAGGATTACCTATCAGTGCCGTCAACGGGACAAGTGCTCCTGTTTCGGGGTTGATGGTAAACGCCGACACACGCCCCCCCAGGGTTGTCACGTTGGTTGCCACGTACAGGAATCGCCCATCTGGTGACATCGTCAGGGCTACGGGGCTTGCATTTGCTCCGGCTGATACGGGATTGAGATTCCCTGCCGCGCTTGGTACGAGCGTTAAGAGTCCGTCGCTCCCGATGGTGAATGCCGATATGGTGCCTCTACCATTGGAGGAATATAGAAATCGTCCATCAAGGGAAATCATGAGAGAGTTGGGAGTCGTATCGCCTGTGCCTGTGGGGATCGGATTTGTAGTGGACCCTGTAGGCGGCACTAACGTTAAGAGGCCGTTTGTTCCGATCTGAAAAACCGTCACGTTATGAGTGCTGCTGTTGGCCACATAGAGAAACGATCCGTTCGGCGAGATGGCCATGCCTTTCGGGGCCGTCACACTGGTCTTGATAGGGTTGGCGTTTGCTCCAGACGGAGCGATCAGACTGAGAAGCCCGGTGGCTCCGATCGAAAACGCCGTGATATCGTTGGACCCGCTGTTGGCTACATAGAGAAATTGCCCGTTTTGAGTAATCGCAATAGCTGCGGGATCTGCTCCGTTGACTGATACAGGATTTGTGGTGCTGGCCGATTGCGGTATCAAGGTCAAGGCGCCGGAGGCCTCTATGTTGAACGCGGTCACCTTGTCCGTGCCACTATTCCCCACATACACATGCTTCGTGTTTGGAGCAATGGCCAATGCACCTGGAGCTGCTTCGACCGGCGCCGGATTGGGATTGGATGGCGTCGTTGGGACTGATAGGAGTGCGCCTTCTGTAGAAACTCTGAATGCCGCTACCGTACTTGTTCTACCGTTCGTCACATAGGCGAAAAATCCATTGGAGGACACGGCCATAGCGGAAGGACCCGAGACATTCGAGAACGGAGATCCTGGAATTGGCGCGAGGATTCCGCTTGTTGCATTGATGCTGTACCCCGACACATTATCGGAGCCGCTATTTGCGACATAGAGGATGGAGGTCGTTCCAAGCCCTCCTAATGTTCCCCCGGTTCCTCCAAATCCCCCACCCTCTCCACCGTCGTCGCCACAGCCTGATGAGAGCACTACTAATGAAAAGAGCCCTCCAAGTAGTGCCTTCTTCAGGATCAAAATATTGTGAGTGTCTCGGCGGACCATATGTGTTTTATATCACCCTCACGAAGCACTGACAACGACGCAGTTTGGGGTGTTGTACGATTGTAACGTGCGATCAACACAGAGTCGATGTGAGGTGGGAGTAAGAGAGGTGGAGCGCTGGTTAGATGTCAGCGGCAACAACTATCATTCACAGGCTACGTGTCATCGTGTGCACAAGCGGTCTGCGGCTCGGTCCACGAACCCCGGGCTTCCCATCTATCTGGAGAAGAAGACTTATGGCCGACCGGGCGTGGCGATACCAGACGGTGTCGTTCCTGCGGAAAATGGGTTTCCCAACGCGCCACTGACTGGAGTCAGGGCGCCAGTTCCTGCTGTGATGGTATAAGCTGATACATTATTACTGCCACCGTTGGCGACGTATAAAAATAGACCATTCGGTTCGATGGAAACTCCGTTTGGCAATGTGCCAGCAGCAATTATCGCTGGTGATGTCAATGCTCCTGTGGCCCCATCAATTGTGAACATCGACACGTTGTCGCTGTTGCCATTCGTCACATATAGAAAGTTTCCGTTGGGGGAGACCGTCACTGCATTGGGGGTTGTTCCAGCCGCAAAAGGTGAACCTGCTACCGGCGTGAGTGCGCCCGTGCCTGCCGTGATTGTGTAGGCGGACACATTCCCGCCCCCATTGGCGAGATAGAGGTAGTTCCCGTTGGGGGAGACTGTCATCGCATTGGGGGTGGTCCCAGCCGCAAAGGGTGACCCTGCCACCGGCGTGAGTGCGCCCGTGCCTGCCGTGATTGTGTAGGCGGACACATTCCCACCCCCATTGGCGACATAGAGGTAGTTCCCGTTGGGGGAGACAGTCACCGCATTGGGGGTGGTCCCAGCCGCAAAGGGTGACCCTGCTACCGGCGTGAGTGCGCCCGTGCCTGCCGTGATCGTGTAGGCGGATACGTTCCCACCGCCATTGGCGACATAGAGGTAGTTGCCATTGGGGGAGATCGTCGCTGCATTGGGGGTGGTCCCAGCCGCAAAGGGTGACCCTGCCACCGGCGTTAACTCGCCCGTCGTGCTGTTGACCCTGAATGCCGATACAGTGTTTGCTCCACCCTGATTGGTTACATACACGAATGCGCTGTTGGCAGACACAGTAATCGCAGATGGGGCCGTTACGCCAGAAAAGGGAGAACCACTAATGGTCGTCAGTGCTCCGGTTGTCGCGATCATGTATCCAGACACATTGTTGGATCCGCTATTCGCGACATATGCTATTCGCGAGCCTATTCCACCGCCGTTCCCAAATCCTC
The DNA here is from genome assembly GCA_963850405.1 of Nitrospirota bacterium. Taxonomy (GTDB): domain Bacteria; phylum Nitrospirota; class Nitrospiria; order Nitrospirales; family Nitrospiraceae; genus Nitrospira_D. The sequence goes on along the minus strand of CAWKLH010000026.1, from coordinate 125,419 downwards.
CATCTCCGCCACCACCTTCTGGACAGCCGGTCAACAGCAGGAGCGGCAATGTGAGCCATGACGACATTCGTGTTTTCATGTGGTGCCCTCTTGTTTGTCTCGAAGTATGAGATCGCTCATTTCTCGTATAGCACGAGGAAATACGTACACCAACTAAAATGACGTTTTTTGTTGGACTCCGGTCCATGCTCGCTGGCACACTGCGGACCAATCGGCATGGAGTATGATTGATCGTGCATCGCTCCCTCACTATTCTCGGATCAGGCTACACGGCTAAGTTTCTCTTGCCGCTCGCCCAGCACTGCTACACTCATGTCTTCGCCACCAGTCGGGATCCCGACCGGCACCTCACACATCTGAATCCTGACCAACGGATACGATTTGACCTGGCAGGGCCTGAGACATGGCAGGCGATTCCACCATCAGCCGATATCGTATGGTGCTTTCCCGCGATACCGATCGAGTTGGTTCGGCAGTTCGCTGATGCCGCATCGCTACGAACCCGCCGACTGGTGGTGCTCGGCAGTACCTCCGCCTATGACGTCGACGCCTCAGCCGACTACCCCCCGCCCTGGGTTGACGAAACAGCCCCAATAGACCTGACGAAACCTCGTGTACAAGGCGAGGAACTATTGCGAAGCTCTTATGGCGCCAACGTCTTGCGAGTTGCAGGGATCTATGGCCATGGCCGAAATCCTGTCGAATGGATCAGAACAGGCCGAATGAATCGCTCGCAAAAATATGTCAATCTGATTCACGTTGAGGATCTGGCCTCATCCTGCCTCATAGCCCTCACGCATGCCACCTCCGGCGAGGTCTACAACATCAGCGATGGACATCCGAGGACCTGGATGGAGATCTGTCAGATGGTCGAGCAACGATGGGCTATTCGATCCTCCGACTCTCAAGAGGCCAACGCAACAGGGAAGCGGGTGTTGAACAAGCGGATGTGCGAGTTGCTGAAGTTGGGTGGTACAGGTTTGCGCTATGGGGATCTCTTCGAGGCACTTGAACTGATACAGAGGAACTCGCTCAACGAAGCAACGCCATCACCGTGAGGCACACGAGCAAATTATTCATCGCGTGGGCGACCATGCCGGGAATCAGGCTCCCCGTCCGTTCGTAGAGCCACGCCCAGAGGAACCCGCTCCAAAAGACGCTGATGAATCCAATGAGGCTATAGCCATGGGCCAGCGCAAAGAGACTGGTACTGATCAAGGCGGCGGGAAGGAATTCGAACCGGCGACGAAGCATCGCGAACAGCAATCCACGAAACGCAAGTTCCTCGAAGATCGGCGCGAAGATGACGTACTCGAGTATACTCACGGTCATGACGGGTGGAGTTCCCCACACGAGATCCCGATCAAACCATTCCGTCCAGTGGTTATTTAAATGTAGGACCTCGGCGGCACGTCCCATGACCCATTCACCCCAGAGTCCTGCTGCGACAACTGCGAGCACGGTGCAGGCCAGGCGTCCAAGGTCGTCTCGCTTGATCCCGAGACCGAAGCCGTTCGTGAACGTCAGGCCGACAGGCTTGAGCAGTTGGACATATGCGAGGACCAGCAGCGGTAGGTTCGCCAAGGGAATGGCCAATACACGGAACGCCCCATGCTGAAATGACGATGAAGACAGAATCACTGCAGTCGTGACGACCCCCATGGCACCGCCGCGGAGGATGACGGCAGCAGCAGTTTCTCCAGACCAAGGAGGCGGAACGCCGGTTACATGGAGACGCAGGATGTCTATCTGCTGTCCCCGCAGTCTGGCAAATGCCAACAGCATAATCGACCCCATCACCAGGCACATCAGTTCGAACCCGATCAATGGGCGGATCCATTGCTGAACCCGATCCTCTCGGAGTACACCCTGCTCTTTTACGGATGTTAGGAGATCCTGATTGCCCGCACGTCCTGCCAATCTTGCGGCAAGATGATCATAGAACCATCCGCTCGGCAGCGCCTCTGCCAATACCGCCTGTAATTCTGTTTCTTGGGTCCTGGTGAGTGGCTGGGTACCGTATGCTGCTTCGATCAGTTGTCCGAATAGCAATGCTAGACGTACCACGGCCTTGCCACCTCTTTGGTCTCAGTGAGTGCCGCCGTTTCTTGCCCAAACTCCCCGAGTAGGATGGCCAGCCGAAGCTTGGAGAGAGGATCATCGGTCGTCTCGGCCAGTTCCCGGTACCACTGGATGGCTTGCCCCCTGGCTTCATCATTACTGCCCATCGTCCAGTCTGCCATCCATTGCTGCCATTCCGGCGCTCGACGAAGGCTGTCTTGTGCGTCCAACGTACGGCTGACCATCAGATCAAGCGCGCGATCCGGGTCCTCAAATCGCTGGAGTTTTGGAAGGGTCACCGAAAACCACAGCAGAGTGCCGAGTGCCGCCACCAGGATGCCGGCGCAGACCCCACTCACAACCAGAGACCATCGAGAGCCATACGGAGCAATCGATGGCTCGGGCACTATAGGCGGGTCATGCTGAGGGAAATCCGATGGCCGTTCGATTGAAAGTGCCTGGTCGCTCATAGGTGGCTGACTATAGCATGCGCTCCTGATCCTCCAAATCCCCTCAAAGTGGCTACAGCATAGTTCCGGTGACAATTTCTCACATAGCCTTGCTTCTTCAACTTGGATATACTAACTGCGCAGATGGAAGGAGCCTATTTGGTGATGGAGAGTTATCTCGCTCCGCGACGACTCCTCCTGGGGCCCGGCCCCAGCATGGTGCATCCTCGGGTACTCCAAGCCTTAGCCACTCCGCTTGTCGGACATCTGGACCCGATATTCTTGCGAGTGATGACCGACATTCAGACCCTCTTGCGTCGTGTCTTCTCGACGACGAATCAATTTACGATTGCCGTTTCCGGGACTGGATCAGCCGGTATGGAAGCGGCGGTTGTCAACGTCGTTGAACCAGGCGACGCCGTCATCGTGGGCGTTAACGGTGTGTTTGGTACTCGACTTGCCACAGTCGTCGAGCGTTGCGGAGGCAAAGCCATTCGGCTGGAGGTACCATGGGGCCAGGTGATCGAACCGGATACGATTGCCGCAGCGCTCCAGCAGTCGAGCCCGGTGAAGGCTGTTGTGCTCGTGCATGCAGAAACGTCGACGGGGGCGTGGCAACCACTCGAACCGATCAGCGCACTGTGTCGCATGTACAACGCGCTGCTGATCGTCGATGCGGTCACCTCGCTTGGTGGAATCCCCGTGGAGGTTGATCGATGGGGCATCGATGTATGCTACAGCGCCACGCAAAAGTGTCTCAGTTGCCCGCCTGGTTTGGCTCCCCTGACGCTCAGTGACCGTGCCCTTTCTGTCATCAAGCATCGCCGCTCCCCCTGTCAAAGCTGGTATCTGGACCTGTCCCTCATTGCGGAATACTGGACAGAGCACAACCGTGCCTATCATCATACGGCACCGATTTCGATGCTCTACGGGCTGCGGGAGGCATTGCGCCTGATCGAGGAAGAAGGGCTTCCAGCCCGGTTTGCCCGCCATCAACTGAATAGTCGTGCGTTGCTCGCAGGACTGAAGGCGCTCGGTCTCGATCCGTTGCCGCCCCCTGATCGGCGGCTTCCGACGCTGAGCTGCGTCACGATTCCAGCGACACATCGATGAGGCAGCCGTCCGCTCCCAGTTGCTGGAGAGGTTCGGCATCGAAATCGGCGGAGGCCTTGGCCCACTCAAGGGAAAGGTTTGGCGAATCGGATTGATGGGAGAATCATCGACGGAAGCCAATGTGCTGACTCTCCTGAATGCACTGGAGGAGATCGGTATTCGTCGCGGTTGGGTGTCAACTCCCGGCGTCGCGCTGCAAGCGGCTGCGCATGTCTATAGTAGAGGGCGGTAGGTTGTGACGATTGCTATTCATCACGTGCGCCTCATCGATGGGACGGGAGCGGTTCACGAGCGCGCGACACTACTGGTGCGTGGCGCGAAAATATCGGCAGTCGGACCAAGTAACGAGGTCAGAATCCCCAAAGGAGCTGTCCGTATCGACGGCCGTGGCCTCTCGATTATTCCCGGACTCATCGACTGCCATGTCCATCTGTGCTTGGGTGCAGAGGCGGACGTCGTCGCCACACTCGAATCAGAGCAGCCGTCCTATACGTTGTTGAAATCAGCTAGGCATGCGAAGGCGACGATCGACGCCGGATTTACCACGGTGCGTGACGTGGGATCTCGGGATCATTCGATCTTCACACTGCAACAGGCCATCGAATCGGGCGTGATGCCCGGGCCACGCATCGTCGGTGCAGGACTCGCTATCTGCATGATCGGTGGCCACGCACGGTTCATCGGCCAAGAGGTTGAAGGAACCGAACAAGTCAGGAAGGTAGTGGCTGAACAGGTCGCTGCCGGCGCGGGAGTCATCAAGATCATTGCCTCGGGGGGAGTGCTGACGCCCGGCACCTCGCCGGATGAGGCTCAAATGACGATGGAAGAGTTGGCGGCAGCGGTCGATGCGGCACGTCAAGCAGGGAAGAGAGTCGCCGCTCATGCCCACGGTGCGGCTGGCATGAAGAACGCGATTCAGGCCGGGGTGCGATCGATCGAACATGCCACCTTGTTGGACGACGAGTCGGGAGCGCTCATGAAACGATATGGAGTCTACATGGTCCCGACCCTTTCAGCGCTGGCGACGACGGCGGCCTGCCGGCCTGGCTGCGGCATCCCGGAAAGTGCACTCGACAAGGCTAAAGCGATGACCAAGCGCCACCGAGCGAGCTTCAAAGCCGCCCATCAGGGTGGCATCGCGATAGCCATGGGCACCGATGCCGGAACCCCATTCAATTACCATGGAGACAACGCGCAGGAGCTTGAACGGATGGTCGCGTTTGGCATGACGCCGATGGAGGCCATTGTCGCCTCGACCGCCACGGCAGCCCAGCTCATCGGGATTCAGGGTTCTGTCGGAACCGTCACTAAAGGCATGGAAGCTGATCTTGTGATCCTGAAAGGAAACCCGCTCAGGCGGATCGAGGTCCTACGAGACCGGGACAAGATTGTGGGCGTGATGAAAGCCGGTAAGTTTGTGGCGGGACCACTCTCGCGCTAGCGTCACTTGTCGGCTATCATTTGCGTTCATAGAACAGCTCCAGCGCCGAGGCCACGCCGTGGATGCGGCCTTTGTGAAAACGCTCTTCCAGACGAGATCGGAGTGAACGAATCTCTCTTTCGTCGCTTCGCTTGGCGAGTCCCTGAGACACCAGCATGTCGGTAGCGACCTCGACAAGCCGTTGTTTCCGCTGATTCATGTCTGTCGTCACGAACTCATCCATGATTTCAGATGCCCTCGCCGCCACGACTGATTCCAGGAACGAGTCGTATCCCTGTTCTCGGATGGTTCGCTCTCGAATCACGCCCAATTCAGCCCGCACTCGCGCGACGTTCTGCATCAAGATCGAAAACAGCTCTTTCCGGCCTTCATCAAACAGCTTTTGTTCGATGTCGTCGAGAATGAGGCCAGGATCAACCGCCGCCGCTCGCGGCTCATCTCCCCAAGACAACCGATCGTAGCTGTGGCGCTTTTCCGCATCACCGATGATTTCGTAGGCGGCATTGAGTTCGCGGATCTTGGCGTCGGCGTCTTTGCTGTCGGGGTTGCGATCTGGATGGTACTGAAAAACTAACTTGCGGTAGGCTTTTTTGATCTCGTCATCAGACGCGTTGCGGGAGACTCCCAGCACCTGATAGTAGTCCATTCGGAGCATGCGCAGAACTATAGCATGGCGCTTGAAACTCCTTCACCTTGACTCCAACTGTACCCGACGTAGTTATGAGCGACAGGAGCCGGATTCTGTTTTAACGCGGGGCGCGTTCTTGCGTCGGTTTCCCCCCTTCTCACCGGCTGGCTGGTCACAACATTGGGCACGTTTGGATGTGCAGCCAGCACCGTCGCGTTGATCTATCTGCTCGGACTTATTGTGCTTTTGTTCTCCCCAGAAACGAAAGGCAGATGCCTCTCTGGCTAGCTCTTGACTTGTTAGAGTCCGGGCTTATCTAATTAACCATGGATACGACACGTACCCCACGGGTCCTCACTCATGATGAACGGAAAGCTGCCGAAGCAGCGTTTGCCGGTCGCCCCTGTAGTCCCGCTTGGTCTGAATCAGCCAAGCGTGTGTATGAGGGCCTCATCCATGCGCTTCCCGCTCTGCCGGATGAGATCATTGTGACATCCAATCAAAACGCCTCAAGCGACAATGCGCCTCTTGAAGCCGCTCCAACGTTACCGACAACAAAGGAACCCAAACTCGAAAGCTCAACGAATGCGGGCAAGCCGCTGGAGGTTCCGACAGACGTCCCAGCCAACCAGCTGATTGCGAATCGCCAACAGGCGATTCAAGCCGGATTCCTGATTGATGTGTCACTGGATGCGCAGAAACTCGGGCTGACTTTCCCGGTCACGGTGACAAAGCCTCTTTGGGAAGTCGGGATCGCGCCCAGTGAGTCGATGTCAGAAGAAGAGAAGACTGAGCGGTTGCGGGATGTGTTGATGGCTTTCCGGCTGCGCATTGCCAGTCAAGCCACGCTCTCGCCGCTGATCGATTTCCCAGCGATGCTGGCCATGCCGCCCGGCGGCGTGCCGCAACCAGTACCGTTGTTCGCGTTGATTCAACCGGACGAACAGAACCGCGCGGCGGCGACCCTGCTATTGCCGAACGAAGTGTCGGCCACCATCATTCCAATGAATTAACCGATTCACCCCTATCTCTACTTCAGCCAGAAGTTACTGCTGCATCCACTGTTACCACTCATAGTTCATTACATTCGATCGAATTTCGTCGATCACAAAGACAGGATCGAGACTATCCGACTCTTTGTGATGTTGAGGAATAACGGTGGCTGTCGTCCGAAACCACACTTTCCATTGAGACAGGCTAGGCCCGGTATCTCGATGCTCTTCCATGGTCCAATCCGTTAACTTGAAGGCAGTAAATCCAATTTTCTCTGCGCGCAGCACACAGTCCCGTAGCAATGTTAGGGGCAGGGTCGGTTCGAAGATCTTCGCCCAACGGACAACTTGAAAAGTGTCGTTCAGCTCCTTGGTATTCCTTGTTTCTGACTCAAATGCAAAATTTGCTGGGCCAAACAGTGTCGTTTTCCATTGCCAAAGATCAGGTACAGGATCATAACCGATCACCCAAGAGCGCCAACGGTTAAATCTATTCCCTGTACTCTTGATTGATTCAGCAGGAGGAGGCTTATCCTGGTGTATGGATAAGCCACTATTTGGCTTTCCCCCAATTCCGTGGATACCTGGTTACGCGACTGCCGCTCTCGCTTCGTACTCGGCCGGGGAGTGATAGCCAAGGGTCGAGTGGCGGCGCTTTCGATTATCGAACACCTCGATGTATTCGAAGATGTCCTGCTTCGCTTCGTCTCGCGTGGCGGAGTGCCGATGATAGACCAGCTCACGCTTGAGCGTCCCGAAGAAACTTTCGACGCAGGCATTGTCCCAAGCGATAGAGCAGATTGTCTGCAATCCTGAGTTTCCGTACCAGCTGGGCCACGGGCCACCCCGATTCCCGCGTGAGCCGAACGGCCTCGGACTTGAATGCATCCGTAAATTGACGTCGTGTGGGTGTGGCCATGCTGACCTCCAATTGCATGATTCTCCCACTTATTGGAGGTGTCTATGAAATCAGGGAAGGGTCAGGATCAGTCGCCGTCGCTTACCAGGCTCGGCCAACAGAGAAAGAATTATTCAGACCTTCCCTAATGTTAAGACGAGCGGGCACAGTGGGATCCTACCACCGGTTTTGAACTGGATACGATCACCTCGGGGAACTATAATAGTGGCTAAGAGTTCGTCAGTACCCCGGGCGTTCTCTCCTGCGCAAATGCGAACAAATGGCCTCCAGGCGTTCTCGGCCGTTCATTGTCCGATGCTGAGCGTTGGGAATTATCGAGCACCTTGAATTCCTGTCGCCGGATCGATCGCTCCATTCGAACAACAAGCTGTAAGTGCCACCCAAGAAACGATGATAATTACTACGCAGGGGCCGGCTTGAAGGAAACGTTGGTGATGACGCAGGCACTGTCCAGAGCTGATTCGATACTTGAACGGCCGTTCATGGAATTCCGGCCATTCGGAGTCGATGCCCAAGGCCAAGAGATTTCCGACATTACCGGCTTGATCATTCAGTCCAATGTGGACTACCTGTACGATTATGTCTCAAACCGGTCTGGACTCCCTGCAGCCCAGGAAACGATCGACGAACTCTGTCGCTTGCTGAACGAGCGCATTCGGGATTCGACGTATCATGTCACCCCCCAAATATTGAGAAACGCGTGGAACAGTTATTCATATGAATTCGGATGCTACCTCCGCGAATTGTGCGAACTGCTCTCGGGTGACGACGCTTTCCACTTCAACGCTGGACGCGCACATAAAGTCCCTCCCATTATCCAGATCCTGCTCCGTCCGTTTTCCGTCCAAGAAATGTATAAGCTTTGGGACTACGTGGGGTCCAAATATACGAAAGGGGTTGTAGAGTACGGAGTGGGGAAAGTTACCGAAAATTCGGCAGTCCTCTGGATGAAATTTACCGGTCGAGCATTCCAACAATTCGGCTCCTATAGTGACCGCTGCATCAACGTCATTTGCCAATCTTCTAAGGGAGCCATTTCCGGAGCCCAAGTTCACATCCATGGTATGGCTCCCGCATCGATCCGTGACTTGCGATGCGCAGCCCGCGGCGATGATCGTTGCGAATGGGAATTTACCTGGACCCCCAAATTGCAAGTTGAGCTGTCATGGCTCTGGTGGTTCTTGCCGAGCATCGCTACTTTGGGATGCTTATACATCTGGCAACCGGAAATGCCGGTTCCGTGGATGCTGGGGCTGGCTTTCATCCCCACTCTCTGCGTCTGGTTGGCAATGACCCGTCTCTTTCACAGGCAGACCCGACAACTTCAGTCCCTTATCCGCGACCAGGAACACGTTGTCGACCTCAGGCATGAGGAGTTGCGGGGAGTCTTCCTGGAACAGCAGCGGATTGCTGTAGAGTTGCGCCACAAAGTTACCCAGTTGACGACCCTGCACCGAGCAAGCCTCGTCTGCAATTCCATTTCGGACCGGGAACTTCTCATCAAGCAGGCCCTCACGACAGTCGTGAAAGATCTGCACTACGACCGTGTACGAATTTCATTCTTTGATGGACAAAACCAGAGGCTAACCGGCGTACGCCTATTGGGTGCCCCCCAGAGATCGCCACATTGGCCGACTCCGTCCAGGCAACAATCACCGATCCCGAGACGATCGAGGGGACCGTCCTGCTGAAGGGCCAGCCGGTGCTGGTCAACGATATTGCCGACGCCATGGATCGATTGCATCCACTGCATCAGCAGGTGGTACGGCGATTGGGCACTAAGTCCTTTATCTCTGTACCGATGAGAGTTGATGACCGAATTCTGGGCTCCGTCACTGTGGATCGGACGCAGCCACATGTGTTGACACAGGAGGACGTGGACGTACTCACAACCTTCGCGAATCACCTCGCAATCGCCCTCAATAACCTTGCAGCCTATACCGAGATCGAGACACTTAATGCCGAGCTTGAAGAGAAGGTGCGGGTGCGAACCGCTCAGCTGGAGTCCGCTAATGAGCGGCTAAAGGAATTGGACCAGCTCAAATCCACGTTCGTTTCCGTCGTCTCGCATGAAGTGCGCACGCCGATGACATCGATTCGCATGTATGTCGAAAACATGCTGGATGGTTTAGTCGGATCGCTGAACGATGAGCAATCTCACTCCCTGGACCGAATTCTCTTCAGCGTTGACCGGTTGACGAGACTCAGTACCGACCTGCTTGACCTCTCCAAGATAGAATCGGGCAAGGTGGAACTCCGGTGTGAGCCTCTCCAATTGGCGAGTGTCGTGGATGAAATTGCGGATGCGTCTCGCCATCTCTTGGCCGAGAAGTGCGTCGTGCTCGATGTTTCACATGCCGAGGAAGCGGTGATGATCTTTGCCGACCGCGATAAACTTGTGCAGATTTTTGTCAATCTGCTCGGCAACGCCTTAAAGTTCACCGGCAGTGGCGGAACGATTCAGATCTTGACTGGGGTCCAGTCTGACGGATTTGTCTCTATTCGCGTGACCGATACGGGTTGTGGTATCGGACCCGATGAAATTTCTCGAGTATTTGAGAAGTTTTACCGGGGAGAAGCTGTCCCGTCAGGAGCCCGAGGAGCAGGACTCGGACTGGCCATCGTAAAAAATCTTGTAGAACTCCATGGAGGTACTGTCGGAGTAGAAAGCGCGGTCAACAAAGGAAGCTCTTTCTTCTTCACCCTCCCGATGAGCCGAGCACCGATCCTAATCCCCTTAGATTAGAAGCTATCTCAAAATTGAAAGGTCATATCCTCTCAGCCCACGCCGAAACTCGATCAAATGGCGGAACGCGATATTTCCAAAGAGATTCTCCAGATGCTTGCTCTTTGATTTAAAGCGCCGCGTACGTGCTCTCAATTCGCCTACTTTCTACGCCTGAGTCGCTGAGATCCAATGAATGGTTCCCACTGGCATCATATGGCACTTGCCGTACACCTTTCTCAACGGCAGAACCGCAGACATATCCAAAGAACGTGGGACTGTTCGTCAAACAGTGCCGTAGAATTCGTTGTGTTGAAACCAGTGTGGAGGTTTAAGCCAGGACCCGCTCTGTCTTGGTCATGGCTGATTCCCAACAGCAAGAACTACCGGTCACCACCTTCACTATACATGGGAGGAGCAGGCACGTATGTTATTGCAGAGGGTTATCGGGTCTCGTTAAAACGCGCAAACGACTGCAACGTGGCGATTACGGACACATGACAGACCGCATACGAGCTGGTAACAGATACATTGCACCACCCATTCTTAAGCATGCTATGGGTGTGATAGAAAGAATGCCCGACACCCTTCGGAAGCCATTCCAGTTAGGGTATTTTCACAATTGTTTCAAATACACTTGCCAAATTATTGATAGAGGGACTCATGCGCGCTCGTATATTGATTGTTGATGACGATCCCGATATCGCTCTGCCTCTGGAACAGCGTTTGACTGGGATGGGGCATTCACCCATGGTGGCAAATAACGGGAAGGATGGCCTGCGCCTGATCGAGCAAGAACAACCGGATCTCGTGCTCCTAGATCTCGAACTCCCATTCATCTCAGGGCTGGATGTGTTAAGGAAAGTCCGCGAGGGATCAACCAAGTCTACTCTTGTAAAAGAGGATGCCCCCCCCAATCAGGTCCCTTATACAACACCCCTCATCGTTATCCTGACAGCATTCGGAACGATCGAGCGAGCCGTGCAGGCCATGCAACTCGGTGCTTTCGACTTTGTGCCGAAGCCGTTCACGAAGGATCACTTAGCCGTCGTGATTGAAAAAGCCTTGGCGACAGTCACACTTCACCGCCAGGTCGAAACACTTCGCAAAGAAGTCGATGCCCAGTTCGACCCCATCATCGCAACGAACAGGCAGATGAGCGCACAACTCGTTGTTGCCAAGAAAGCGGCTGTCTCGACTGCGACGGTCTTGTTGCTTGGCGAAACTGGCACCGGCAAGGAAGTCATGGCAGCGCCATTCATCGTTGGAGTCAGCGCTCTCACAAACCCTTCATGGCGGTGAATTGCGCGGCGATTCCTGAGACATTAATCGAGAGTGAACTGTTCGGGCATGAGAAAGCCGCTTTCACCGGCGCTACGTCGCTGAAGCGGGGCCAGTTCGAAGAGGCAGACGGCGGAACATTGTTTCTCGACGAAGTAGGCGATATGAGCCTGAGTACACAAGCGAAAGTCCTGCGGGCGTTACAAGAGCAGCAGTTTACTCGCGTCGGCGGTACTAAGCTGATCAAAGTCGATGTGAGAGTTCTCGCTGCCACGAATAAAGACCTGCGACAGGCCATTCGTCATGGGACCTTCCGCGAGGACCTTTACTTTCGCCTTGCTGTCATCACGGTGACCCCACCACCCCTTCGCGAGCGAAAGGACGACCTTTTCGCCCTGGCCCAACACTTCATCAATTCCCGCCCCAGCAAACTGGGCCTGCACAAACGCTACACGCTCAGCGATCTTGCAGTTGAGGCATTGCAACACTACTCCTGGCCAGGCAACATCCGTGAACTGGACAACACGATTTCCCGTGCCCTCGTCTTGTGCACGGAAAACACGATTGAACCGGAAGACCTTCTATTGCCCGATTCTCCAGACCCGTTAACGCAGGAACTGGACATCGCTGCAACCAACAAAACTGTTCCGTCTTCATATCATGACAGCATGGTTAGGTATAGCCGGGACCTCATCGAAAGCGCCTTGCGTAGAAACGGATGGAACCAGACCAAGACAGCAGCCGAGCTTGGGCTGCATCGGACATATTTCACCAAACTGATTCGTAAATTGAGGATTTCCGGAAGACCACCAAGTTCAATCTGAAGGAGTGGACAGCGCACCGTTGAAGAGTTATTTGGAGTATTACACCCGTTGCAGGCGTCATGGATTTTTGCATTTTTCACCTTACTTGCTCATGCTTCACAGCACCTGCCACACTACGGGTCTGACCCCACACAGAGGCACTCACCCGCTGGCCTTCGGCTAACGCCGCTTCGAGACACTTGAAGGCACCGGCGGTATCGTCCATTTAACCAGCCGCACGCACGGCGACTACCGGTCTTTCGCTACCTATATAGTATTGAATCAGATACTCCCTTGATCCAATCGTATCAATTCGAATAAAGCTTCCCACAGCACGCTACGGGAAGCTTCATTGGACTGCAGCGCAACCTCGTTGCACCCCTTCCCGTTTAGTGACAGGGAAGTACTAACGATAGGCTCTTCTCTGTGCCCCTTGTGCGTCGCTCGAACGAGCAGTGCTCCGTGAGTAGATCAGCAAGAGGACTGAACGTCCGGGTTTCGTGCGGCTGGCGCGCGCAGTAGAACCAGTGTGGCCTGGGTAACTCCAGATTGCGAAACAGCATGTTGAATGCCACGAGATCCTGGTCTTTATGCCGAGACGCCCAGATAGGCGGATTGATCTTCAGTCACATGACGTGGAGCTGATAGATCTCCGGCGGCTTGTCTCTCTTGACTATCACAGGCTCAGATGATCACCCGCCTCTCCTATTTCCTGTCCCCCGTTTTTCCTCGTCTCCATTGAGAGCCGCAGCGTGCCCCCCCACCTTCCTTCTGCGCCCCAAAACCGCACATCTGATAGCTTCCCCTGCCTCACCCCTTGAATCGGATTGGCTTCATCACCTGAATCGGTTTGACTTCATCATCTGACGCTCTTTGGATTCAGGTGGCTGTGATCAGGAGGCAAGCATCCGCCGGGTCTTATTGCTCAGAACTACGTATGACGATGAAATTGGCGATGCCATGTGATGAGTCGACGTTACTGTCCCATGCTGGCATCTCATTTGCTCTACTCTTCGAATACGGAATCGCATGAAAGAGACCATCGCGAAAGGAGTGAGGCTGATAGTGGATGTTTCCGGCGTCAAGCCAATATAGCTAGTAGTGATCCGCGCAGTGCATCAATGACGTCGTCACGTACGGCTATTACCCCGCGCAAAATTTAACAGATTGGAGAGTTATTATGGCATGCGACAAAGAAAAGGAGTTGGTTGCCCGCCTCAAGGCGGAGCACGCCGAGGCGCAACAAGGTTGTAAGGAAAACATACATTCTGAATGTGATCGAGCGCGCGTCCTGCTCCAGCAGCTGGCCCAAGCACAGGCGCAGGTGGACGCGAGATGCAAACGCGTTATCGTTCACTTCAAATCGTTGCTAGCCATAGATGACGCTATCGCAGGGTTTATTGACAGACAATTTATCGCTATGCAGACACTATTTACAGCAGGCGGCTTAACTGTAGAGCGAAGCACTACTGAGGATCTAAGCGAAGATCAGGATTTGGAGCCACTTAAGAACCTCACGGTAGGACAATGCCTGAGGGGGCAACCGACTCGCGAGCAAACTGCCTTGTTCGAGAATCGAAACAATGTCGGCGACAATGAATTAGTCGTATATATTGTCTCGACTCTTATTGGAAATGCGGGGAGCGGCAACTTTTTAGGTTGCGCAGCCTCACCTGTTGGCCGACCAGGAGCGGCAGTGGTCCAATCTGAGACAGCTGATTGGTTAGTGGCGCATGAGGTAGGGCATGCGCTTGGACTTTCCCATGTCTGTGAAATGTCAGCAACTCCTGGAGCAGTTGTATGTACTCTAGGAAGTAATGAAAGTGACAGTTTAATGTTTCCTAATGTGGGTTGGACAACTGTCCCACCTGATCTTTCCGCCTCCGAATATAAAACCATGATCAAAAGTGAATTTAATTTTGTTTAAGGAGAGAGACGATGCCTATAACATTAGAGCAACTAAAAAATCAGTTAAGCGCTATAGAGCCGGATGGTAGTACTTATTTGGGGATCGGTCCTTCAGAAATTCCATTCTTAGAACACCTTCTTCAAGATGAAGAAGTATGGATGGCATCTAGATCTGTGTTTGCGCTCAGTACAGTTTCTGATGATCAAGTGTTGCCCATATTATCGCAGGCTGTTGCCGATCCACGTCCAGAGATCAGGATTGCTCTAGCGGCAAGCGTAAGTAACCTAAAACCAGAAGATGCAAATGATATATTATTGCGGCTTTTATCTGACAGTGATCTGGGAGTGCGGAAATTTGCTATCAAATCGGTTTCTGGATCTCACGATACGGCGGTTCATGAGAAGTTGAAGGATATGGAAATTAGAGATCCTGCACTTCCGATTCGTGAGATTGCTAAGGACAAGTTGCAAGAACTAGCAAGTGAATTCGACAACTCTCTTTGGCTTGGGAATAATAATAATGATGGCAGCGATTTTCCCGTCTTGAACGTGGATCGCGCAGGGAATGAACTCCGCCGGATAAACAATACCCAAGTGACCGGTATCGCCATCGACCCGGCTACGAACCGCATATATTTTGGCAAACATGACGGCGAAATCACCGGCCGAGATTTGAGTAAGCCGGCGTTGCCTATCACGACGCTCAATCCTCCGTTTAGTTCTTCTTTGAGTGCCGGGTCAGATATGGCGTTTGATGGAACGCACCTCTGGCGGACTGACATAGGGAATAGAGAAGTACAGAAAATCAATCCCCGCACTGGGGAAGTCGTGTTCTCATTCACACCGACTATCTTTGTGCTCGGCATTGCCTGGGATGGTGCCCACCTATGGATGAGCGAATTTACCGGCTTCGTCGGGAAGGAACGGATCATCCAGTTCACACCACAAGGGATTCCCACCGGCGTAGAATTTCCCGCTCCGCTGGGAGGCGGACATGTGGGTGGGTTGGCGTTTGATCCCACCGATAACACCCTCTGGATCGGAGGGATCGATCAAGTCCATCACGTCGGTACAACCGGTACGTTGTTAGGATCGTTCCAGCTTCCGGCCACCAACCGCTTCATTGACGGACTGGCGTTTCAAGGTTCCGGGCACCCAATGGTGAAT
Source organism: Nitrospirota bacterium (assembly GCA_963850405.1). Classification (GTDB taxonomy): domain Bacteria; phylum Nitrospirota; class Nitrospiria; order Nitrospirales; family Nitrospiraceae; genus Nitrospira_D. Next base: position 109,932 of record CAWKLH010000026.1, on the reverse strand, counting down.
TGAATTGTGGCGTGCCAGATATATCGGCACCAGTGATCGCCCCGTGGCAACCGTGCTCGGCAACGCCATTGTCCTTGCGTGGAAGGGAGCGTCAGATGATACCGGCCTCTATTTTACCTATTTGAAGAACGATGAGTGGTCGGGGCAAATTCACATATCTGGAGTTGGCAGTTCTACAGGTCCGGGACACACCACGCTTGATGGCAAGTTATACCTGAGCTGGAAAGAAATTCGAGATGACACTGGCCTGTATTACTCTTGGCTTGGATAAACACTATGCACAGTGCGAGCAGACGAAATTATTCCACGGGAAACTTATTCCACAGGAGAAGCATATGAAACAATCTCAGAGAGCTGCGTCAATCGACAGTTCCAAGCGAGGCCAGGGAATGTCTGTGTTCATTATGTGTGCGGTGTTAATGGGTATGCCCGGATGTAGTTGGTTCAAACAACCAAAGCCCGCTACACTTGGTGAGACCATGTCGGGATATACTTATATTCCCATTGACCCGACTAAGGTGTACATCGAACCAAAAGCTTGTGCGATTGACTTCTCCAGTATTACAGATGACGTTGGGACGAAGAATCACAAACTCCTCGACATGTTACCGGACAATGCCGTTCGGATGAGCATGGAATTGTCCGATGCGAAGGGGAACGTCACCTATGGTGTATCGAAAGTTGGAGCATCAGGATTAGCCTACAGGCTTACTGCTGATTATGTAAACTCCGACACGGTGAACAAGGCCGTCTGGATTCGCAGGTCAATGCTGAGACATGCTACGGAGACCACGTATGATCAGAACGGAAAGGTGGCACGACGAGAAGAGCAGACTAACCGTGTGCCGGTTTCAATTTCAGAGGGGTCGTTGAATGAAAAGGGGTCTCTTACGATGCATGCGCCGTCGTCTGATAAGGGGGGAGGTTCGCGTGACGAGGAAAGTCGAGTCATTCCTGGTACGGATCTTTACGAGGTACGAAGTTTTGAAAATACGCCAGGCAAGGAGGAACGCGAATCACTTGGAAAAGACCAGTATCAAGAGTTCAACGTGCCGATTTACGTTGGTATAGGACTAAGAATTGTTGCGGAAGGTTCTTCTTCATCTTCAGAAGCAAACATCTCAGGCATTGGGGTCATTGGCGTCGAAGCGGAAGCAAAGAGACTGGTGGGCTCCCTCACAGTACAAACGCTCGGCGTGAACAGCCAAGCGGTCGCCTCCGCATTGCCCGTACAGAGTGAGCTAAGTAGGGTTACGGCAGAGAATGCGTTTGTCGCGATTGGGGCCATCAAGGCGATGTTGCATCAGAAGGAGACCCTCAAGTTTCCGAGGGTCGTAGGCCTGTACCTGCCGTTCCCTGGTGGGAAACCGCTTGTCAATGCGTTGATCTCTGAGTTGTCGAGCAAGCCGGTGTCGTGGTGTCCTGCCGGGTATTCGAGAAATGGACTCAGTCTCCGTTGAAATTCAGAAGTGAAGTGGCTCGGATTTCACAGACACCGTTGAAGGAGGGACAGGATTCCCCCCCCAGGAGGTGTCCGATGGGTACACGCAAACAGTTCACGCCGGAATGTCAACGTGAGGCGGTACAGCTGTTAGAGGGGTCACCTCAAGATTCGGAGTACCCTGTACGGTAACGATATTAATCGCACGTCATTTCAACTTGTGATTCCCCGTAGCTCGCTACGGGGTCCTCCTCTGTTTCCGGAAGCCTTAGAAACTGAGTTCTGTGATACCCCGCAGCTTGCTGCGGGGAGCTTCATTCGCTTACAGTGAGCGCAGCGAGCAATTATGAAGGGCGACGTGATGTCATTGGCGGGGCGAGTAAAAACAATGCGTTATCATCTTCTGGCGTACATAAACATCCGTTTCTTGAGGTATTCCGAACAAGGTTTCATCTGATGGTCCCGACAGGAGGTGGTACACGGCAGCCGGTTTAAGAGACCATTGTGGGAGGAGTCGACACATCACGCTCGTAGAACGCGCCTCTCAACTGACTACGGCGAGAGATGATTCGGTTCGAATCCATTCATGGTCTCTGCGCAACCACCATAAGTAGGTTGCTGACGGATTCACGGATGAGCTGGATCAGCGGCTCTGGATAGACTCCTAGTACGAGGATGATCGATGCGACAAATCCGAGTGAGCAGACAGTCGTCCAACTGACGAGCTCTGGTCTCTTTCCCGCTTCCTGTTGAGGGACTGTAGCCGGTTCTGCCACCTCACCGAACAGGGTCACGATGAGTCGAAGATAATAGTAGAGACTGACGACGCTGTTCCCAATTAGCGCCAACACAAGCCACCATAGACCGGCGTCAACGCCAGCCGCAATTGCATAAAACTTTCCAATGAATCCCGCCGTCACTGGAATCCCAGCCAATGACAGCAGGCTCAGTGCCAGCATGGCGGCGAGCCAGGGGCGTGTCCAAAACAAACCTTGATAGTCCTCGAAAAAATTCTTGTCCCCTCGCTCGCTCGAATACACCGTCACCACCCCAAAGGCACCTAATGACATGGCACAGTAGACGATGACATAAAAGGTGACTGCTTCTGCAGCGGGAGGACCACCGGCCAGCAGCGCAACGAGCACATAGCCGAAATGGGCGATTGAGGAATAGGCCAGAAGCCGTTTCACATTCTGTTGCAAGAGCGCAAGGACATTCCCTGTGACCATTGACATAACAGCCAGAAGGCTGAACAGATGGACAACGGGAGGCAGTTCTAAGATCCCAACCTCGGTGACGAATCGGAGTAGCAGGGCCACCACCGCTGCCTTGGAGACGGTTGCGATATAGGTCGTGATGGGAGTAGGCGCTCCCTGGTACACATCAGGAATCCACATATGAAACGGTGCGAGCCCGAGTTTCAAGGCGATCCCAACGAGAACCAAGATCAATCCTCCCAGCCACAATGCGGGGACAATTTTCGCCTGTTTCACAATCGCTCCCACCTCGTGAAAGGTCATGGCGCCGCTTTCGAAATACAGAAGGGCCATGCCGAATAGGAGGAACGCTGATGCGGCGATGGAGAGCAGAAGGTACTTCACCGCCGCTTCGAGTGGGTGCCGTCGCGTTCGTAAATAGCCAATCAAACTACAGAGGGACAAGCCGAGGAGTTCGAGTCCGAGAAAAAAAGACACGAAGTGCGCAGCTGTGGTGAGGACCAATCCCCCGAAGGTGGCTAGCAGAAGGAGCAGATAGTATTCCTCCACACCGTCCTTCTCACGAAACTGGACATTCAAATATCGGTACGACAATGCGATGATGACCATCGTGGCAGTCAAGACGAGTCCCATGTACAACAAGGCATGTCCATCCACGACCAACAACGTGGTCACGGCTCGCGGTGTCACCGTTGCCGCCCAGGGCAGAGTCGCCAGCGTGAGGAGACATGACATGAATGCGAAGATGGCGATCCTTGCATGGTGTCGCCTGAAGGCGATTGCGAGCATGGTCACGAGGGCGAATGCCCCGAGATTCACAATGGGTGAAAGGGCGATGAGATCTTGAAGGTTCATGGGAGACTCACCTGAGAGGTCATGATGTTGGATGACGGGAACGATTCTGATACCGGGCGAGTCAGATGGGGTGCCGCCAGGACCGGCTGTACGAGCATGTTCATGACTGGCCTTGAGGTGGTCAAGACTATCTTCGGATAGAGCCCCAGCCAGATCTGCAGGACTGCGATGAGCAGCAATGTTCCAAACGCGGTATTCGACAGGTCCGGAGCGATACGGGTTTCTCGTTGCTGCCCAAAGAAGGTGCGTTGCATCATACCCAGTGAATAGATAGCCGCCATCACCATACCGAGCGATGCCAGAATGATCATGACTGGTTGAGCCGCATAGGATCCAAACAGGATGAGAAATTCCCCGATGAAATTGGCCAACCCTGGTAATCCCAGCGATGCACAGGCAAAGAAGAGCGCCATCGATGCGAGACGTGGAATCATGCCCCACAGTCCTCCCATCTGTCTCATGTCTCTCGTCTGGAAACGTTCGTACAATGCACCGGCCAACATGAAGAGGGCGCCGGTACTCAACCCATGCGCCACCATCTGCATCACCGCTCCCTGCAGCGCCAACTCCGTCCCGGCAAAAGTGCCGAGCAGGATGAATCCCATGTGGCTGATGCTGCTGTAGGCCACCAGTCGCTTGATATCTGTTTGTGAACAGGCCAAGACCGCTCCATAGAGAATACTAGCCGCCCCAATTCCCATGACAAAGGGAGCAACATCACTGATCACTTCCGGAAACATCGGGACCGTGAACCGCAGCAACCCATAGGCGCCGGTTTTCGCTAAGATCCCGGCGAGGATGATACTGGCCCCGGTGGGAGCCTCTGTGTAGGTATCTGGCAACCACGTATGGAAGGGAAGAGCCGGTAGCTTTACAAGAAAGCCAATGAGAAATGCCAGCATCAGCCATCGGGCCATCTCACTGGATAGGGTCAGTCCCATCAGGTCGGCATAGTCGAAACTTGGTCGCCCTGTCGCTTGTTGATGCAGGAGCGCGAGGGCCACAATCGCCACAAGTAACACCAAGCTCCCAGCCTGCGTAAATAGGAAAAACTTGAACGAGGCATGCCGGCGCTGTGCATGGCCCCAGATAATGATCAGGAGATACATGGGAATGAGCATGAGCTCCCAAAAGAAGAAAAACAGAAACAGGTCGATGGCGAGAAACACCCCGATGACTCCTCCCAGGGCGAGCAGGACGTTAGAGTGAAACAATCCGACGCGACTCTGGATTTCAGTCCAGGAAGCAATAGTGGCAACGACGCCGATGAAGACCGTTAAGATGATCAGGATGAGGCTGAGCCCATCGAGGCCTAGATGGAGACTGATGCCCCAACGGGGAATCCAACTGGTGTGACTTTCTACAAGCCATGCCCCATGGCCTGAGGCCTCAACTGCGGAATGTTGTCCTCCGAGCAGAAGCGCCAGAATGAAATCAATAGCCAAAGTCCCGAGTACGATCCAACGGGGAGCGTGACGAGACCACTGTTGTCCCATCCATGCAATGGGTGCCACGAGAATTGGGATGAGTATGAGCAGCCAAAGACCCATATGATTTACCAGGTTTCTGAAAAACTCAGTTGATGCCAAAAATATGACCGGAAGTTTGCGTTCGGAACTAACATCGGAATAACCCCAGGATGCTCAAAAAGACCGTCCAGCAAGGCCGCAGCGAGTGAAGAGGCGAGGCGCACGCTTCGGTACGTTGAGCCTCTGAGCGATGCGAGAACGCCGCTGGCGGACTTTTTCAGCATCCTGTCACATCGCAAACAGACCGAGTAACATCAGCGTCCCAACTGCAATGGTGGCGGCATACCACCGGACATGCCCCGTCTGGGTGTGACTCAACCAGCCATGACAGGACTCGGCGCAGACGGCCAGCCACTCGTACCCGCGATCGACCATATCACTAGAATTTCTGGTTACAGCAAACCAGGGCCGCACGAACAGACGATCATATAGTCGATCGAACCCCCACCCTCCTTGCAGCAAGGTTACCGAAGGGTGAGACGTGGATTGATCTGTCCCTTGCGCACCAACGAGGGAGCCAGGCAGGAACAGGAGCGCGGCAAGGCCGATCCCGAGCAGCGCCGCGACGGTCACTGCCAGCTGTTCACGGGCCTCGCTCGATTCGTCCATCCCAGGGAGCAGCTCTGTCGTTGGGAGCGCATGCGACAGGTAGTGGCTAAATAGAGTGACATTCCCGAGTGTATGGGGCATCTCGAGAAAGCCGATGCTGAGCGCCAAGAACGCCAGCACCACCAGAGGCAGGCGCATGGCCAAACCTGATTCGCCGGTCGGTTGTGTACGAACCTCTCCAAAAAAGACGCGAAAAATCAGTCGGAAACTGTAGAGGCCAGTCAGCATGGCTCCGAGGAGCGCACCAAACCAGATCCACCGATGGCTCAAGGGTGAGGACCAGACCGACCACAAGATCCAATCCTTGCTATAAAACCCTGATGTGATGAGGGGGACGCCGGACATCGCGGCGGCCCCGATCAAGAATGTCCAGAAGGTCCACGGCAGATGCCGCCGGAGGCCGCCCATCCTGGAAATGTCCTGCTCATGGTGGAGGCTGTGAATCACTGATCCAGCCGCAAGGAACAGTAAGGCTTTAAAGCACGAATGAGTCAGGAAATGAAAGAGCGCGGCAGACCAGGCCCCGACGCCGAGCGCCAGAAACATATAGCCGATCTGGCTCATCGTTGAGTACGCCAGCACCCGCTTAATGTCCTGTTGAACCAGTGCGCTAGTCGCAGCCAGCAGCAACGTCGCGAGGCCGATCACCGCGATGACCTCTTGCACCAGCGGCGCAAGCGCAAACAGATGATGCATACGAGCAATGAGGTAGACCCCCGCCGTCACCATCGTGGCCGCATGGATCAGCGCGCTGACGGGAGTGGGACCAGCCATCGCGTCCGGCAGCCACACCTGAAGCGGCAATTGCGCCGACTTTCCGACCGCCCCGATCAGGAAGAGCACCGCTACGATCATGGCAAGGTTCGAACTCACCGGCCAAGCCTCTGTCGCAAGACTCTGGACCTGTTGGATTGACAAGGTTTTGAATTGCGTAAAGAGGATGAACAATCCGATGGCAAACGCCGTGTCTCCAATCCGAGTCACGATGAAGGCCTTCTGCGCGGCAGTACCATATTCTGGTTCGCGATACCAAAATCCGATCAACAGATAGCTGCAAAGTCCTACCCCTTCCCAGCCGAGGTAGAGCAGCAGAAGATTGTCGGCCAATACCAGCGTCAGCATGGCGGCCACGAACAGATTCATATAGGCAAAAAATCTGGCGTAGCCATCATCGTGGGCCATGTATTCGGCGGAGTACAGATGAATCAGGAAGCCGATGGCGGTGATCACCGCCACCATCAAGAGTGATAACGCATCCAGGTACCAGGAGATGCCGACCGTCATTCCAGACGTGTCGATCCAGTTCCATAGCGTTTGATGATAGGACTCATGGTCAGGAAAGGTGCGGAAGAAGTCTGCGGCAACAAGCGCAGTGGTCACGGCTGCCGTCCCCACTGAACCGCACCCGACCCACGCGATCTGGTGCCGGGTCAATCGCCCGCCACACAGGGCCAACAACAGAAAACCCGCGAGTGGAAGGACCGGGATAAGCCAGAGCAAGCTGATCATCTCGTCTCTCGTCGTTCGTGAAACCAGCCGGAAAACGTTTCGTGTCGCGAGTCTCTTGTTTCGGGCCGGATATGGCACGCTATGAAACTGAGAACCAGAAACCTTTTGTCGTTCGACTGATCGTTCATATGGCTTAGCCTCTCATCTCGCAGAATGCATCGGCGTCCAAGGTTCGAAACCGATGTGACAGCTGCAGCACAATCCCCAGTGCCACAGACACTTCAGCCGCGGCCAGGGTGAGGATGAATATGAACATGATCTCGCCATCGACTTGTCCCCAACGAGCTCCTGCGGCAATGAACGCGAGGCTTGCGGCATTCAGCATGATTTCGAGCGACAGCAGCATGTATAGAATATTCCGTCGACTCAAGAGACCGACCAGTCCAAGGCCAAACAGCATGATGGCCAACACCAGCGCAGGCGTGCTCAACATCACCGAGACTCCTTCGACACACGACGCCCCAAGTGATAGGCGCCGATCAGCCCAGGGAGCAACAGCATCGACGCCAACTCCACCCCGATGATATAGGGTCCGTAGAGAGCGATGGAGAGCCCTTTCTGTCTGGTTTCTGAAACGGTGTTCGGGAGATGGTCCCCGGCGGCAATGAGGTATCCCACCTCACCGAGTAGCACCAGGGCCAGGATACCTGGTCCCACCCACGTGCCCGGTGTGAGCCACGTCCGTTCTTGCTCAACGGCGAGCGGACCTAGGAGCATTACAACAAAGATGAAGAGCACCATAATGGCACCGCCGTAAATGATGATTTCGAGCGCCGCGGCAAACTGAGCACCGAGCAAATAGAAAATGAGAGCCAGCGCGATCAAGGCGACGACCAGGTAGAGCAGCGCGTGGACGGCATGCACATGTGTGATGACGCGCAGCGTCGCCAGGACGGTGACGGCTGCCGCGATATAAAAAAGGATTTCCATGGTCTCACATCCCTCTTCGGTGTTGATGCCTGAAACGTGTGGGGGATGGGGCTCCAGGGCCAAGCACGCCACCGTGTTTCATGGCATCAAACTCCTCACATCCACCGGCGGACACTCGTTTTCAGCTTGTCCCTTGTCTTTGTCGAGCGTCTTGACGCCAGCCACCCGATAAAAGTTATAGTCTGGATACTTTCCGGTTCCGCTGATCAGAAGGTCTTCCTTCTCGTAGACCAGGTTCCGGCGCGCATATTCACTCTGTTCAAAATCTGGGATGAGTTGGATGGCATTGGTCGGACAGGCCTCCTCGCACATCCCACAATAGATGCAGCGCGAAAAATTGATCCGGAAGAATTCAGGATAGCGACGATCCTGGGCCGCCGGGTTTTCAGTGGCCTGTAGCGCGATGCAGTCAACAGGACAAGCTGCTGCGCAGAGGTAGCAAGCCACGCACCGCTCTTCTCCATCAGGATCTCTGGTCAGGACGATGCGTCCACGCCAGCGTGGAGGCAAATAGGGTCGTTCTTCTGGATACTGAACCGTGACCGGCTTCGTGAAGGTCCGTTTGAAGACGATCCATAACCCGATGATCAGATTACGGGCATAGAGCCAAATGTTTATCATACGTACGGCTGCCTTACAGGTGTGCTGCTCTTACACATGATCCATGCTCACGGCTGCGCGGTGATCCTCTGTCATCCTGCCTTCCAGAGAACGACACCGCCAGTCACGAGGAGATTGATCAACGCCAGCGGCATGACGACCTTCCACCCGAATGACAACAGTTGGTCAAAGCGGAATCGTGGCCAAGTCGCGCGAATGAGAATGATCAGGACGATGAACGCAGCCATCTTCACGATAAACCACACCACCGGGGGCAGCCAGGGTCCGTGCCAGCCGCCGAAGAAGAGGATCACGGTCATCGCTGAGAGTAAGAGGATGCTGAGGTATTCGCCGACAAAAAACATTCCGAACTTCATCCCGCTGTACTCCGAGTGATAGCCGGCGACGAGCTCGGCTTCTGCCTCTGGCATATCGAACGGTGTGCGATGCGCTTCAGCCAGTCCCGCCATAAAGAAACCGAGAAAGCCAAAAAACTGCGGGACCACAAACCATTGATGCTGTTGCGCGTCCACAATGGCGCTGAGGTTGAACGACCCGGCCAAGAGCACCGCTCCCATCAGCGACAGCCCCATAAAGACTTCATAGCTCAAGAGCTGCGCGATGGCCCGAAGGCTGCCGAGAAACGCGAATTTGCTGTTGGAGGCCCAGCCTCCAATGATGACACTGTAGGCGGCAAGGCTCGACATGGCCAAAAAAAACATGACGCCCATGTTGAGATCAGAGACGACGAAGCTGGGAGCGATCGGTATCACCGCGAACGACATGAGTGCGGTGATCACGACGATGGCCGGTGTGATGACGAAGACCGCCTTATCTGCAAAGGGCGGAATCCAGTCTTCTTTCGTAAAGATCTTGATCATATCCGCGAGTGATTGCAGGCAGCCGCCAGGCCCAAGGCGGTTGGGGCCGTATCGTTCCTGCCAGATTCCCAGTAGCCGGCGTTCGACCCAGATCAAGAGCCCGGCCAGCGTCAGCGCGCCACCAAGGATGACGCCGATCGTCAATGCGGTGTGGCTCCAATCGATCACGCAACCCTCCGGCTTCGTTCAGTCTTGATCGCCTCGAACAGGTTGATCCAGGCCGGCGTTCTCACTCCGGATGCCTCAGGCACAAGGCAGATGCCCGCCGTGCCCACTGGAGTCGAAGACTCGAGGCGCACGGCAAGGGGGTAGGTCGTCCCGTGCAACGCCAGGTCAATGGTGCTGTGGTCCTCGAGGTTCAGGCGCGCTCCATCTGATGGGTGCAAGGACAGAAACGGTTGGGAAATGCGTTCAGCAATTGCCGGAGACTGATTGCTGAGTTCTTCTCCTCCAAACACTGCGGAGAGAGGGAGCAGCAACCATTGATGTGCGGTCGGCTGAAACGCATGTGGAATGGTGGTGAACCAAGATGATACATTCGTGTCGACTGGCTCGATGAGCCGTAACCCAGGCATTTCGTCTCGCAGCGCTCCACCAATGTCGTCCTGGTATTTATTCACGGCCTGGATGGAATTCCAGCCGGGAGCCCAGAATTGTGAAATCAACGGTGAGGGAAGTGGTCCCCGGTATCCCTCCATCGTGAATCCAAGTGGCGAGTCTTGGTCGACAGGAGGAGGAGGTTCATGCATGGTCAGATGAGAGATCAGAGACGTGCGTCCACTATATCGATCAGATTGCCGAGGGACTTTTTGACCCAGCACACGAAAACTCGCGGATGGTGCAACCTCTCCTATCCGTGCCAGCGCAGGAGCAGCCGCTGCCGTTGCGGACACCGCATCGTCGAAGTTGCGCCAAGTCGCTACTCCGGATACACCCTCTGACTCCTGTGATGTGGCACGGGCGAGGTCACTCAGCCATCGCCAACTCTCCTTCACGTCACCGTCCGGTACAAACACTTGGTAGAACCGCTGGGCTCGCCCTTCCTGATTCACGACTGTCCCGTCGGATTCTGGACCTGTGGCTGCTGGGAGAAGCACGTCGGCACGCGCCGCCGTGCGATGCTGGAGGGAATCGATCACAATAATCGTGTGTGCAGTTTCAAAGAAGGCATCGACTTTCGCCGGCTCGGCGCGTCGATACAAGTCGTTCTCCAGCACGATCACGGTATCGGCCTGTCCTTGACTGATCGAGTCAAACGCCTCATTCACGCTTCCGCCACCTAGCAAGGCGAGACCCGCGCTATTGGACTCCGGAAGCACAAAGCTCAGCCGAGGCTGTTTCCCCTGATGGTGCAAGGCCCACGCAACATTGGCCGCAGCTTCAAGCGTCGCATGAGAACCACTTCCCGTCCCGGCAATGATCAGCGGACGCTGTGCATGGCCCAGCGCATCGGCGATACGCTGAGCGAGCTCCTGTACCTCGCTGGGGAGATCAGGAACGGAGGGTGCGCCCTGTCCGATGGTTCCCGCAACGGCAAATCCCAACCGGGCAACATCGTCTGGTGCAGCGAAATAGGTGTCCGTTGCATACTCATGAAACCAGCTACGCTGATAGCCAGCGATGAACAGAGGGCCTCGCTTGTCTTGGACGGCGTTGCGCACTGCCGCCTCGTCCCATTGGGGTATCTTCAACTCGCCGACTCGTTCCATCGGCTGTTGGCGGATTGACTGGAGAAGGGCCAGGGCCAAACGTGGGGCCTCGTTCAAGAGGTCTGCACCGAGGACCAAGACCGCGTCGGATTGTTCTGCCTCATGGATGGAAGCGGAGGGAACCGGTCCGGTCCGAAGAATGGTAAGAACGGTGTTAAGGAGCTGGTGTTCGTGCGCATCCATCCCCAAATAAAATTGTTGTGGTCCGACCAAGGAACGAAGCGCCACATTGGCTTCGAGTGAGGCGCGAGGCGAGCCAATGCCAACAACACCGCGCGCGCGTCGTAAGCGGTCTGCGGCGAACTCGATAGCCTGTGGCACTTTCTCCGGCTGTCCTGGCTTGGTACGGTCCGGTTCCGACCGTACCAGGGCTCGCTTGATTCGCTTCTCACTATTGACATACTCGTAGCCGAACCGTCCTCGATCGCACAGAAAGTAGCCGTTCACCTGGCTGTTAAACCGATTGGCGATCCGACGCAGAGTGCCGTACCGTTCACCGGCGGTGGTATTGCAGCCCAGGCTGCAATGTGGGCAGATCGATTGGGCTGATTGGAGATCCCACTTCCTTGTGTAGTGATGGAAGAAGGTTTTATCGGTGAACACCCCGGTAGGACAGACTTCCACAAGATTGCCGCTGAATTCATTCTCCAGTGTTCCATCCTGTTCCCTGCCAAAGTAGAGCGCGTCATGCGCACCGAAGACATTGAGATCACGCCCGCCCGCATAGTCTCGGTAAAACCGGACGCAGCGATAGCACTGGATGCACCGGTTCATCTCATGACGAATGAAAGGGCCAAGGGCCTGATTGCGATGCGTCCGTTTAGGAAAGTGGTACCGACGGTAGACATGCCCGGTCATGACCGTCATATCTTGCAAATGGCACTCCCCTCCTTCGTCACACACGGGGCAGTCGTGCGGATGGTTCACCATCAACCATTCGATGACTGACGCGCGAAAGGCTTTCGCCTCGGAATCGTCGATCGAAATACGAGTGCCATGGGAAGCCGGTGTCATACAGGACATGACCAGCCGACCAGTCTGATCATGCTCGTCTTTATATTGTTTGACGGCGCACTGGCGGCATGCGCCGACAGATCCCATCGCCGGGTGCCAGCAGAAATAGGGTACGTTCAGCCCATGTCCGAGACAGGCGGCGAGCAAATTCTGCCGCTCATCCACGGTATACGATTTGTTATCGACAATGATGATCGCCATAGGTCTAGACCAGAATCCTCTGTTGTGCCGACTTCTTACTCCAAGGACATCGCCCTAAGCTGATATGTTGTTCAAAGTCATCGCGATAATATTTGAGGGCCGATTGCAACGGAGCCATGGCCCCGGGTGCAAGACCGCAGAAGGTGTGCCCAGGCGCAAGCCATTTGGTATGCATCTCAAGCAACGACAAATCATGGCTTGTTGCGCGCCCTTCCTCAAAGGACGTCAAGATTTTCGCCACCCAGGGCAACCCTTCCCGACAAGGCGTACACCACCCACAGGATTCTCGAGCAAAGAACTTTTCTAGATTCAATACGAATCCCACTGGACAAGTTTGGTCGTCGAGCACAATCATGGTGGCCGTACCCAGACGGCCGACCTGGGGTGGGATTGACGAAAAATCCATGGGGAGATCCAGGTGTTCCTCGGTCATAAATGCTGTGGAGATGCCGCCTGGCAACAAACCTCGAAAGCGAGTGCCATTGGCCATTCCACCAGCGTACCGTTCCAAGAGTTCACGCGCGGTGATGCCGAGCGGCAATTCCCACCACCCAGGATTGGTCACGCGACCGCTGATGCCGTAGATCTTCGTGCCACCATCCTGAGTCCGGCTCAAACGGTGATACCAATTGGCGCCATGATTGATGAGATGGGGAATGTTGTATAAGGTCTCGACATTCTGGACGATGGTCGGTTGCCCCCATAAGCCGACTGTCTGTGGAAATGGAGGTTTTGATCGGGGAACCGCTCGTTTGCCTTCTAACGCATTGATCAGTGCCGTTTCTTCTCCGCAGATATACCGGCCGGCACTCGCATGCAAGTGAAGGTCGAATTGAAATCCTGTCCCAGGAAGCGGCTTACCGAGATACCCTTCCGCGTATGCCTCTGCAATGGCTTGGTTCAGCCGTTGGGCGGACAGATGATATTCCCCACGCAGAAAAATGTAGCCGATCTCTGCATCGATGGCATAGCCGGCGAGGATCATGCCTTCGACGAGGCCATGAGGATCACCCTCCATCAGCACACGATCCTTAAACGTGCCGGGCTCCATTTCATCGCCATTTGCAACGATATACTTCGGTTTCGGCGCATCGGGGCCCATCGGGACGAAGCTCCACTTTGCGCCGGTGGGAAAGCCGCCCCCGCCTCTGCCACGCAATCCCGCTTCGGTTACCAGCCGCTGCACCTCCTTAGGAGCCAATCCGGCGGCGAGCCGCTGGAGACAGCCATACCCTCCGTCTTTCACATACTCGCGCAACGTTCGCGTACTGCCATCCGGATGAATATGTTGAGTGAGTGGTCGTTCCATCTTAGATTGATGATAAAGGTCTGAAACTATTTGTATTTCTCCACGATCTGTTCAATCTGTTCGGGCGTGACGTCACCATACACATCCTGATCGATCATCACGGCCGGTGCTCGTTCGCACTGCCCTAAGCATGCGATCGGTAAGACGGTTAGACGTCCATCAGACGTTGTCTGACCGAGATCCACGTCATAGAGTTTCTTGATCTGTTCCTGAACTTGCTCGCACCCCTTGATCCAACAACTGATACTGTCGCACATGAAGGCGACATGCCGGCCGACCGGTTTTCGAAAAATGAGGTTGTAGAATGTGGCAACGCTATCCAAATCCTCAGCCGTGATCTCAAGAAATTTGGCAATCTCGAGGAGCGAGTCATCCGAAATCCAGCCACGTCGTCGCTGGATGGTCAGCAGGGCATCAATGGCCGCCCCTCGTTTGTTAGGGTAATGTTTCACGGCGTCTTCTAGCTCTCGGCGTTCAGTGTCTGACAACATATGGAGTTGTATCCTCAGCCCCTATGCGACCACATCTTAGGCACGGTGTTCACCGGTCCACATCTGATAACACGTAATCCACACTCCCCAGCACAGCCAAGAGATCCGAGAGGAGCTCGCCGCGCGCCATTAATGGCACCATTTGAATGTGGGCGAACGAGGGAGTACGGATTCTGGTCCGGTACGAGAGCTGTGACCCATCACTCGTCAAGTAATAACTGGTTTGGCCTTTTGACGATTCTGTGGGAATTTCTGCTTCACCAGGTGGAAGCACTGGTCCCCAACTCACCCCAACAAAATGATTGATGAGCGTTTCAATGTCATGCATCGTGTGTGTCTTGAGCGGCGGAGTCGCAAGGGCATCGAGTGACGTATAGGGGCCGGATGGCATGGAATCGAGACACTGGCGAATAATCCGCAGCGACTGACGCAACTCCAAGACGTGTACCATCGCTCGGTCATAACAATCGCCGTTTGACGCGACGGGGACTTCAAAGTCGAATTGCTCATAGCCAGAGTATGGACGGACTTTGCGCAAATCCCACGGTAAACCGCAGGCTCGCAGCATCGGACCGGTGGCGCCCCACGCGATCGCGTCATCAAGGGACAAGATCCCGATCCCGACGGTCCGTTGTTTAAGAATCGGATTGTCCATCACGAGGCGCTCATAGTCATCGAGTCGGCTAGGAAACCAATCAACAAACTGGCGAACCAGTTTGTCCCACCCAATCGGAAGATCTCGTGCGACTCCACCGATCCGGAGCCAATTCGGATGCATACGGCCACCACAAATGGCTTCCGCGATCGCGAGGATGCGCTCTCGATCGGTGAACATGTAAAAGACCGGTGACAAAGCGCCAACGTCCCCCGCAAAAGTCCCATACCAGACGAGATGACTGGCGATCCGATAGAATTCGGACATCATGACGCGGATGACTTGTGCGCGTGGTGGCACGGTGATGCCGGCCAATCGCTCGACCGAGAGACAGTACGGCATCTCGTTCAGCACACCCTGGAGGTAGTCCACACGATCGGTGTAGGGAATGAAAGAATGCCAGGTTTGCCGTTCGGCGATCTTTTCCTGGGAGCGATGGTGGAAGCCGATATCTGGGACGATATTGATGATTTCCTCGCCTGCGAGTTGCGCCACAAGGCGGAGCACGCCGTGCGTGCCGGTATGCGCCGGCCCGAGGTTGATGAACATATAGTCGAAGTCTGAGTCATGGTCATGATGGGTGCGAGCCAATCCCCAGTCCTCTGGCTTGAATTGCAGTGCATCCTGGGTCATGACCAGTTTCTCCGGCGGCAATTGGAACTGCCCGATTTCCGTCGCACGCGAGGGATGATCTTTGCGAAGCGGATGACCGTCCCACCAAGACGGCATGAGAAGGCGACGGAGAAAGGGGTGCCCGTCGAAACGAATCCCGAACATATCGAATACTTCTCGTTCATACCAATCAGCGTTTGGCCACAGATCGATGCTGGACGGCAGTGCGAGGGCCTCGCCGTCCAGCGCGACCTTGATGCGGAGAGATTGGTTCCGATCAAACGAAAAGAGGTGATAGAACACGGTAAAGGTGCCGATCGGTAATCCGTCATGGTGTTGGCGGAGCCGTTCATCTGTCGCACTTAAGTCGAATAGCATCGGAAACGGACGAGGAATTTCAGATTTGATATAGCGGAGAATCTCCCGGAGCCGGTGCTTCTCGATCCAAATCGTTGGAATGTCATCCTTGGTGGATTGCACCGCAGTCAGATATCCCTTCGTGCCAAAATGGCTCGCGATCTCTACCACGAGTCCTGTGTGTTCGGCGATCGGGATATCTCGCATGGCTGATGGTCGTGGAGTCATGAGTTGTCTTTTGAGAGACCGTCTGGTTGTCCGGCAAAATGAGGGGACAGGAGATCGGTCCGAGGGAGCACATCAATGCCGGGATATTCACGCTGACTCATCCGCTCCGCTCGCTTCACATCACGCATCGAGGGCATGATGGGTTTCTGAACCTCCTGTGGACCGAAATGCCAGCTCAACGGCCGGCGCTCTGATCCGACCATGTTCTGGAGGAGCAGCAGGCATTCCATAAAGGCATGCGGCGGCGGCGGGCATCCCGGCATATACACGTCCACAGGAATGAATTTATCGACACCCTGCACGACAGAATAGGCATCGAACATCCCTCCGGAGTTCGAGCAGGAGCCCATCGAAATCACCCAACGCGGCTCCAGCATCTGTTCGTATAGCTGTTTGATGACGGGAGCTACCTTCATGAACACTGTTCCTGATACGACCAACACATCGGCTTGCCGTGGTGAACCGCGTGCGACTTCTGCGCCAAACCGAGACACGTCGTAGACACTGGTCAGACTCGTGGCCATTTCGACGAAACAGCAGGACAAGCCGAAGTTCAACGGCCAGAGTGAATTCTTACGTCCCCATGCCAAGAGGTCCTGAAGGCGCGCAAAAAGGACCGACTGGCCAACGACAGAAGGTAACGAGCCGTCGCCGCCGTCGGTAATACGCACACCCTCGAGTCTGCCATTACGCCACTCTGTCATCGTAGAACTCCTTGACCTCCGTCGCGTGTGGTGTCCGGTGATGACGGACAGGCGGACGTTGAGATTGTGTATTCCAGTCGAGCGCGCCGGTAAGCCACAGATAGGCAAGCGATGCCAAAAGAATGGCCACAAAGATGGTTACTTCAATAAAGCCCAGCCAGCCTGTTTCCGGTACAGCGACTGCCCAGGCATAGAGATACGCCGCCTCCACATCAAAAATGACGAAGAACATGGCGATCAAATAGTATTGCACCGGAGGGCGAACTTGAGCGCTGCCAGTCGGCTGAATGCCACATTCATAGGGGATGGCCGTTGCGCTTTCGGAGCGACGTTCGGGTTTTCTCCAGTGACGCTCGCCAAGCAAGGGAGGGAGTCCCAGCATGACCGCAATCACCACGCCGACACACAGCCCATAGACACAGATCTGCCAAATAGCGTCATCTATCATGGTAATAACTAACTATGTATTTGTGACATCAGTGGTCTTTCTAACCCTTGGATATCACGCGAAGTTGGGTTTGGCTTCTAAAAATGATATTTGTGCAATTTTTTACGGAGATAAAGTCAAATGTTGGGTATGAAGCTTTTTGGAAATAGCTCTGCCTGATGGTCCCTGTTGTCTGAGCGAACCCGCTCACCCCTTCTTCCTCCGCCCCTTCCTGGAAGGAGGAGCGAGAGTCCACTGTCTCACTGATAACCCGCTGTTAACCTCCGCGAGATCAAACCGTTCGGGGTCGAAGTCCTCGGGCAGCCAGGTCTTCCACTCCTCATGCTCCTCGTGCGCCGGATCCTTGAGAACCTTCAGAAGATTCTCATACCCCCAGGCCCCTCCACAATCTTCCGGAGGACACGATCGGGCACCCTTCAGGCAGATCGGCATCTGGGGCTTCCCAGCCTCCAAAACCTTTTCCACCGTCAGCACGTGTTCCCACCCATTCCCGAAGTCATACAGGTAGTGCACCCTATCCTTGACGGACAGACCCAGCTCCTTGAGCGTCACCGTGTCCTCATCGACCACCTGCTCCTCGTCAAACTCGGGATCGGGCACGCCAAACCGTTCTTCACGCCAATGAAAATCATGTAAATGTGAGTCGGTCCACCCCATCACCTCCTGGATGACATCGTGCAACCCGGACAGGGACAACCTCTCCGGCACCAGGACGCGCCGCCAGATTGGCGGACGGACCCCGGTCAACGTGATCGTGAACTGGAGAAGGGTTCCCACCCCACGGCCTGTGCCTTGTGTCGTGCAGCGGGGATCGTGTTTAGGCGGCACGTGCCCGCTCCTCCTCGTTCACCCCATCCCTGAAGACCACGCCCCGCAGCACCTCGCCGACACGCTCGGACCCTTTCAGGCGTCTCCAGCGTTGCTCCGCCACCACTGCAAGCTTGAAGACCATCGAGAGCATACTCTCCCGGGACACACAGCCTCGGGTTTTGACAGTCCGGTGCCGGACGGTGGCGAAGGTCGATTCAATGGGATTGGTCGTCCGGATGTGGACCCAGTGTTCGGCCGGAAAGTCGTAGAAGGCCAAGAGGGCGTTCCGATCCTTGACCAGGCAGGTCGTTGCCTTCGGATATTTCGCCGCGTAGGTGGCGAGAAACGCATCGAGAGCCTTGTGCGCGGCGTGTTTCGTCTCCGCCATCCAGATCTGATGGAGTGCACTTTTGGCCTTGGGGTGGTTGGCCTTCGGTAACGTGTTCAGCACGTTGGCCGTCTTGTGGACCCAACACCGTTGTCCCCGCGTGGCTCCAAAGACTTGGGGGAGGGCCTTCCAAAACCCCAACGCCCCATCGCCGATCGCCAACTTCGGGTCCACGGAGAGGCCCCGGTGTTTGAGATCAAGCAAGAGTTCCTTCCAGGACTGTTCACTTTCCCGGTAGCCGTCCTGGATCGCCAGAAGTTCTTTCTTCCCGTCCACAGTCGCCCCGATCACAACCAGTACACAATGGTGGGCCTCGTCCATTCGGACATTGAAATGGATCCCGTCGGCCCAGAGATACACGTAGGTCTTCGACAGGGCTCGGATCGCCCACTGGCAGTGGTCTTCCTTCCAGGACTCCTTCAGGCGCTGGATCGTCGCGGCGGATAACCCCGGGGCATCCTGTCCCAGAAGACTGGTGAGCACGGAACTGAAATCTCCCGTGGAGATCCCTCGGAGGTACAGCCACGGCAACAGTTCGACCAGGCTTTTGGTGCGCCGCAGGTAGGGTGGAAGGATCTGGGACGAGAATCGGATGGCTCCCTCCCGGTCCCGCACACGGGGCGCCGTGACGGCGATGTCCCCCAGTCCGGTCTGGATCGTCCGTTCCGGGAGATAGCCGTTCCGCACCACCCGTTGACGATTGTTCCCGTCTTTGAGCGGGGCATGGCGGGTCAGAAACTCTTGCACTTCTGCCTCCACGGCTTCCCGCAGCATGCGTCTCGCCCCTTCCCGCAACACGTCGGTCAAGGCATCCAACGCCGGAACAGGAATCCCCGGATTCGTGAACTCGCTGACGGTCTTCGTTCCCACGGCGTCTCCTTCTATCCTATGCCACACGTTGATGATCCTGGGCGACCATCAGCATACGCCGGTTCCCGCATTCCCTCCATACACAACAATCGATCATAACTCTTTTTTACGGAGACACGTACTGTGAGAAGTGGAATGAGAGAACAACTGAGGAGATGATCTTGTTGAGTGCTCTACGGTTTCTATAGGGACGCTACTGAGGATGTGGAATGTATTATCCTATGCGTGGCATTCCATCCTTATCTGTGTGTTTCCGATTCTTCACACGTCTCCCTTCGGGTCTTGGACGAGTTGATGAAGGAACCGCCGTTCCTCTGCTTCAGTGCTTACTTCGCCGTTCAGGCGTGCAGCCAGCAAGCTGTCGAGAAGTTTCTTGAACGGCGGACCAGGTTTCAATCCCATAGCCTTGAGGTCTGCGCCACTCAGAATCGGTTTCACATGCTGATACGTCGTGAGGAACGCTGAGACCCGCCGCTTGACTGTTTCTCCCTTGCTCTTCGCCATGAGGATCAACAGCGTTTCATCGGACAGTCCCGATAAGAGGTGGTACACGTCGGCCGGTTTGAGCGATCGTGTCGATGCAAGTCGGCGAATTATGTTGTGACAGCCCACGCGGGCCATTGTGAGCCTGGTGGCTTCCTGTTCGGACAAGGGAAACCGCTTGAGCACGTCTTTCACCGCACGCTCGGGCAACACCTCAAGCAGTCCCATCATGTAGACCACCCAGACGTCCATCTTCCGATCTAAGTACAGGAGCCGGTACCAATCGACGGCTTCTTCGAGTGCAGTTAACAGCTTGTCCAACCGATCGGACCAACTCAGCTTTGCATGGATGAACTTCAAGAGATTGAGCTCCGCCAATCGTTTGATCCCCTGTTTCGGTTCCCGCTCGCCCAACAGCAGTTTCAGCTCTTCCAATAGACGGTGGCCGGATAACCGATGAAACAGGTTCATCTTGACGGCACCGGCGATCAACGCTGCCGTGTCCTTGCCCAAATGAAATCCGAACCGAGATTCAAATCGGATGGCCCGAAAGACGCGGGTCGGATCTTCAACGAAACTCAGCCCGTGCAAGACTCGGATGACCTTGTCGTTCAGATCCCGTTGCCCACCGTAGAAGTCCAGTACGTCGCCAAAGGTCTTCGCGTTCAACCGAAAGGCCAAGGCATTGATCGTAAAGTCACGTCGGTACAAATCTTTCTTGACGGAACTCTGTTCGACCGTCGGCAAGGCGGTGGGATACTCGTAATACTCCGTCCGCGCGGTAGCTACATCGAGTTTGAATCCATCTGCCAACACCAAGATTGCCGTGCCGAATCGCTCATGCACCTTGACTTGCGCCTGCAGCATGTCACCAAGCGTTCGCGCGAAGGCGATGCCGTCGCCTTCGACCACGAGATCCAAATCCAGATTCTCGATGCCCAGTAACAGATCTCGTACGCAGCCTCCGACGACAAAGAGCGGGACCTCGCAGCGGTCAGCCAAGTGGCCCGCGTCCTCCAGCAAGGTCACCAGGCGATGCGGCAAGCGGCTCCGCAACAGCCCCTTCACGTTGCGGCGCGGCCCTCCGATCTCAGTTTCGGCTTCGCTCGGGCCCATCGTCCGCATCCTCGCGACCTTTAGCACATCGTCGTGCAAGGTCCGCAGCAGATCCGTCCTCGTAATGACGCCGACGATTGTCGCGCCTGTGATGATCGGTACAAACCGCTGGTTTCGCTCGATCATGGCCGTTTCGATCTCATGAAACGGAGTGTCCGGCTGCGCAATATAGGCGTCGGTCTGCATGATGTCTCGCACGGCTATCTTGCCGAGTCGATGAAACAAGGCTTTCTGAATCGACTCCCGACTGACGAGCCCGGTGTAATGCTCTTTCTCATCCAAGATCGGAAAGACATTCAGCCCATAGGCCGTCATCCGCTGTCCCGCTTCAGTCACGCTGGTCTCGACCTCGATCGCTTTGACCGGGCTGGTCATGACATCCTGGGCGAGCAGAGTCGGGCGATACTGTGTGGTCAGCAGCTGAACAACCCGCTCTTTGACTTCCGCAAGCGTTTGCCCTTTGACCGTGGCGGCAGCTGCCACGGCGTGGCCTCCTCCTCCAAATTCCCGTGCGATCCAGCCGACGTCGATTTCCGGCCTGCGGCTTCTCCCGATCACTTCCACTCGGTCTGCCATCATCACTGCCACGATGACGGCATCGACCGCCTGTAATTCGGCGAGTCTATGCACCACGCCGGCTGCTTCTCCGCGACAGCGGTCGACCGTGCTCGTGGCTACCAGTACCTTGCGGCCTTCCAGGTAATGCACTTCGCTGTGCTCTAAAAAGTCATTCAGCAGCGCGACGGCATCTGCATCAAGGGGACGGAGCAACGTATCCGCCACCATATTCAAATCCGCGCCGGCTGTGGCTAGAAATGCGCCGGCCTCAAAATCACGGCTGGTCGTCGAGGCGAAGACGAACGATCCGGTCTCTTCATAGAGGCCCAGGGCCATCACGGTCGCTTCAAATGGCGTCACGGGAATATGTCGCCGCCGAAGTTGTTCTATGAGAAGCGTCGTCGTGGCCCCGACCGATTCAATGACAGATTGCTTCGAACGGCCGGCGATGGATGAGTTTGGTTCGGGGTGGTGATCGAACACTACTACTTCGACCGCCGGATTCTCGATGCACGATTTGAGCGTTCCGATCCGGTCAGGCTCTTGCGTATCGACCAGGACTATTCTGGTTACCTGCGAAAGATCGATGTCTTTCAGTTTGGTGATGTCGAGATCGTGCACGGCAAGAAAATTACGGACAGCCTCCTGGCCTCCAGCCGGCAGGACCAGCTTGGCTTCTGGAAAGAGTTTGCGCGCGGCAACCATGGAGGCGAGGCCATCAAAATCCGCGTTGCTATGTGTGGCGATGACTTCCATACGCGCATTCTAGCAGGGTCCTGACACACACGAAATGCTGCACTCAATCTGAATCAGAGCGAGATTGCGCTGAAAAACAATGGGGGCACCTACGATATTGATCGCAAGCGCCCCTATTTTATCCCCACGACTGTTCGGTGCTCAGCGATGCCGCGCACCTTGGCGATCGTGCTTTTCGCGTGCGATATGTCGTGAAGCACGATCCTGGGCGGCGCCGATCCGCGCCCGTTCTTTTCGCGTCATGACGCCATCGGCTTTAGCTCTATCTTCCATTCGATCAATGCGATCTTGCCGTCGATCGAGACGGGACGCTTCCCGTCGATTGAGCTGCCCATCGGCAATTCCCTGATCGATCCGTTGCTCTTCATGCATCTGTCGCTGATCGATCACTGGCGTCTCCGCCTGAGCATAGACCAGGCCGGTGATCAGCAGCGTTATCCCACTGGTTGCAAGCAGTATTGTCTTCATCATCCCCCCCCCATAATATAGAAATATAGATGTGGCAAGTGCGCTCACCACCCCCGAAGCGCTGATGACGGAACGAGGCTGACAGAATACGCGGCAGGACACTCCTACCCTGTCTATCAGGCCACCCTAGAAACGTCCACTGATTATGGGGTTTAGGTTTTCGTGTACACGGTACCGGAAAATATCAAGAGGCAATTTCAAGTTGAGCGTAAGAGATCTTACCGAATATCCTGGAAAAAGGCGCGTGGTAGTACCGGCAGACGATATTCAACGTGGAGGATGATCAGGAGCACACGGATAAAGCTTCTCCAGACACCCATGGTGAGAAACTTTCGGGCATCGGTAATCACGGGTGGGAATAGGAGCACGGGGTTTGTGCGTTTGATAAGTTTCTCACAGAACGTGACATCTTCCAGAATGGGCTGGTTCGGGAATCCGCCAAGTTGTTCGAATAATGTTCGTCGGACAAACAGGGCTTGATCGCCATAGATGACCCGACTTTTCGTGCAGCGGAAGTTATTGAGAAAAGAAATGAATCGAAGCCGCCAGTCGTCACCGGAAAACTGGTGCATGAAGCCGCCGGCCTGAATCGCCTGATCGCTCTCCATCTCATTGAGACGCTGGATGGCGCCGTCCGGCAACTGGGTATCGGCATGGAGAAAGAGCAGCCACTCGCCGTTCGCCTGCGTTGCGCCGACATTCATCTGCGAGCCACGACCCTTCGGTGCAGTGAGAAGACGAACGGTGCTGAGTGTTGAGGACTGAGGACTGATCGCTAACCCTGCGACAATCGCGCATGTCCGATCGGAGCTGCCGCCGTCCACCAGGATCACCTCAAACTCGCCGGGTTGCTCGAACAATGACTTCAGCGTACTCGGTAACACCTTCTCTTCGTTATAGGCAGGAATAATGACGCTGATCATGCCGCGCACCAGGCCGGCAAGAATGTCCGCACATCCTGCGCCCACGCCGTGGCATCTTCATCGATGCTCTCAAACAGGTCACAGAGCGTGAGGACCATGGCGTCGGTCAATGCGAGGTACTGTTGCGCCCGTCGCCTGAGATCTTCCACATCGGTCTCGCCGCGCTCGATCGCCCGCTCGATCTGGTGACGGCCAAAACCATGATGGGCTTCTTCCTGATGAAGTAAAATCAGGCGGAGCCGCCCGAATGGTGCTACCCGTTTCGTTAACCCTTGTTCGATCCGTGTGAGGATGGCTTCGCCCAAACCTTCGAGGACTACTTGCTCGGCAAGGAACGTCTCCATGAGATCGTGGCGAGCCAGCGCATCGTCCAGAATCCTTCGATATGCTTCGAGGGCAGGAAGAAATGGCGTATCACGGAGGTGTTTCGGCGCCAGCCAGACAATGGCCCCCTGAAAGACCCGCGCATGCATCGCTTCTTGTTTGGCCTGGCTCAGCAGAAAACGCCGGGTCCCGGAATCCTCAGCCAACGCGGTTTGGACCTTTGCACAGTCGTGCGCCATCCGCTCGCCATGCTCTAGAAACGTCAACAACCTGGCGATGGGCACTCTCTCATCATGACCGACCAGCATGGGGCGTCTCCTTTGGCGGAATGCCGTTTAAGCTCCAGTCGTAGTCGAGATACTCGATACGATAGTCTGATCGCATAAGATCTTGGACTAGTTCGGGGTCGTTCACATAGCGCGTGATATAGAACAACACAGATCCGGCGGCGCTCGTGAAATCCTCCTCAAACCACTTGAAGATCATGGAGAGCGACGCAACTTTGTTCTTGCGGTCGAAACGATTGCGTGTGGGATCATTGATGAAGTCCCTGGCTACGCGATCCAGCTGGATGTTGAGCTGATCCGGATCATAGGGCCAGGGTTGGAGCTTGGGACAGGAGGTGGAGGCGCACACAATGGCAAAATGGATCAACGGTTCCTGAAACTGTTTGATCAATATTTGCCGTTCCAGATCATAGAGATTGATAGTGGATCCCCCAACCTGATAATCCCGCCCGATGAAGTAACGATAGCGCCCTACATAGCTCATCGGCGAGTGGTGATCAAGGATGCCCTTAATGGCGAAGGCGTTGTACGCATTGATCCAAAAGGCCAGCCGCTCATTGCGTGTAGTTAGTGCACTGGGATCCACTCGATCCAGTTGGGCGAGATAGACCGGCAGCTGGTTATCAGCTTGAATACTAGGATAATCTACGACACCATCCCTCACACGCGTGTGTAATATCTCATCGAAAGCCCTGTGTGAAAACTCCGTTGCCGGAATAGAATTTATGGGTTTGAAGGATGTCGGGACCGTTGAACATCCCGCAAGCACGATCATCATGCCAGTTATAACCCACTTCATCGATAACCCTTCCATCCTTACCAGGAAATTGGTGTTTGCCATGCTGCGATCGGGTGCCGGAGTACGGAGCCAATAACCCGCCCATCCAGTCTGTTACAGGAGGACTGATCGGAACAATGCTGAATCTCTTGTCGATCGAACCGCCCAAGTATGTCACTGAGCGACGAATGGAGCAGATTTCCAGCTTCTGGGAGCGACAAACAGGGTGAGACATTCCCGGAGGCATCGATCGCAATACTATACCGTCCTGCATCGCAGGGCTTCAGGGATTCTCCACGGAGCCATGCCACATTGTCCTTCGCATATTGCCGAAGATAGCCGGCAGGCAGTGCCTCTTCCTCAAGTAATCGTTGGAAGACCAGCCTGGCCTGCTCACGGTCATACATCAACGTCGCATCCTGCTTGCCATAGAGTCCCACATCCCAATGGTATGCACCGACGACTGGCAAGAAACCCCGTTGCCTGGCAAACGCAACCACCTCGTTCACCTCATCCCGATTGACCTCGCTCACGATACAGGTCAGGAATTTGGGATGTCGATAGTGTTGGAGTAGATCAAGGCCGGCAAGGACCATGTGAAGTTGATCAGCACCCCGGATACGTTCGTACCTGTTGCAATCCAGGGTATCGAGGCTAATCGAGAGGGATACGGAGAAATCGTCCAATTGCTGCACAAGGCGTGAGGTCAGCTTGGTTCCGTTCGTAATCACTGTCAGATTGAACCCAATCTGAACTAAATCTTGAAGAATGTCTGGTAGGTCACGTCGTAGGAGTGGCTCACCTCCCTGTATAAATACAAAACGCAGTCCGTCACGGTAGAGGCCGGCAAAGATGTTCCGGATCTCTTGCCGTGATAGCTCATACCGGCCGACATTCAAGGGGAGGTTGCAGTAGCCACAGGAAGAATTACAACGAAGGTTTACTTGAAACACGGCCAGCAGCGGACGCCTCAGAACCAGGTTTGTCAGCCCACCCCATAGAGCTCGGTGGAGACTCGGCCGTTCACTCTTCCCAATAGCCTGTCCGTCGACTTGCCCAGTTGTGCGGTGCTGTGATCGTTCAATGTGTATCAGCATGACCTAGCCAGGTGATGGTCGCCGTGCAGTTTTGCCCAATGACTTGCCGTTTTTTTCTCAGGGCCTCTCATCACGTCATGTCCTCAATTAGCCCTGTTTCGTAACCTATTGAGAGTCTTAGGGGTATTGCGAATCTCGACCGGCATATCCCTTGCTGAGCGAACAATGATTCACCATTCATGGCATTTTACCTGGAGGTACAGGATGAATATGAGTCGCAGGAACATCCTTTCAGTTATCCTTGGAGGTGTCGCGATTCTCTTCGTGGTAACACCTCTTACTGCAACCGCACGCACACAAGATGGGAAGCAGCCGAGCCGTCATGCTTCTGCGCCAGCGTCTGCAGGGGGCGATGGCTCGGCATCGGAACCTGCCTCATTGTCTTCTTCAGCGGTCCAGCCGAACCGTAAGCCTGGTCCGGCGTGGAAGACCATCGGCGGAACGGTCAAGCATATCAAGGGCGATGTCTACACCATTGAGGATTACGAGGGCAATCAAGTCCACCTCTATGTGAGCCGAGAAACCAAGCAATTACGCGGCAACAAGCAGGTCGGGGACCGCGTGCGCGCTGAAATTACCCACGGTCGCTTCGCCAACTCCATTCAATGATCGACTCCTGAGCAGCCCGCCTCGATTGAAGCGGGCTGCTCCGTCTTAGACGGTTTGTCGAACATCCGTTCAATTTCTTACAGCCTGGGGCGCAAGTATCATAAATAGCGGCTGGAGCACCGTCGCTGACACGATGCCCTGATTCCGTGTTTCGCCATCGTACGTACCACTATGTGTCGCCCATTGTCCATGCAAGTCGGGCTGCGATGTCATCCTGCGTACTCCCTGCGAGCACCATGGTACGCACGAAGTGTCACAAAAGGTTCATGGATTAATCACATATGAATGACCAAGAGATACTCGATGTGATTCAGACCTGGACCGCATCTCATCCCAGCGCGGCCTCGACCGCCACTTTCACTCGTTCCCGAGCACGATGTAACCGTACATAGAAGTTCGTTTCTGAGATCTTCAGTTGCTGACATACCTCTTTGGTGTGTATGCCGCGCACATCGCGCAACATCAGGACTTCCTTCTGGAGTGGGGGCAAGGTCTTGATCGCGTGCCACATACAGGCTGAGGCCTGCCTTGATGCCAACAGTTTCTCAGGAGTCCGGTCGTCCCAAAGATGCTGACAGAACGCTGCTGGCCAGGCCCCTTCCCCATGTGGCTTGAATCGAGAGAGATCGGGTTCGCCGCTCCTGGTATCGGTTTCCCATTCGAAGTCTGAGAAGACTTTCTGCCGTTTCTCTCGGATGCCTCGATCCTTCGCCTTGTGGATGAGAATCGCACAGATCCATGCATGGAGAGACGACCGGCCTTCAAACCGATTCAGCCCGCTCATCACCGCCATCCAGGTCTCCTGCACGACCTCCTCTGCCGTTGCTCGATTGGCTACATAGCGTATAGCCATTCGGATAAGCGTTTCCTGATAGTGGGTGACGACGGCTTCAAATGCTTCTTCCTCCCCTACCCGCAGTTGTGACACAAGCCGATCCTCATCGTTCATCAAACGGGAGACGCTGTTCATCGGCGATGTCCTGCTCGCCGGTACAGCAAAAGGAATCGAGCCTGTATACCTGGTAACGCTTGTACTCATATTCTTCCTCCGGTCTACGGTCGCCTTCGACGCTTGTGTTCCAACACGAGATTTTCTGAACAAACCGATCGCTTCAGCGCTCATCCGTGAAGGCATGATGGACTCATCGGCATATTCGCAAACAATAATCAAAAAACCTTCACGAAACCATGGCGTCTTCGTCACAGACTGATCGTTTTCCGGACACATGGTCGTGCGATGACACCATGGCCCAGCAGAAAACACGGCTTGTCCGCGTGAGGTGTGTGAAGAGGACTAGGACGGGAGGATGCGATGTGTGACGACAGGGCTTACCTGTGGGGTGAGTATTCCGTCGCTGACGTCGCGCCCCGCATGATACAGGGCTGGGCAACTGCCAGGTGAAAGGAAAAGGTCGTCCCTTGATCGACGGCACTCTGCACCTCAATAGCGCTTCGGTGCAGCTCTAGAATTCGCTTCGTGATCGCGAGCCCGAGCCCGGCTCCCTTGTCATTGCTTTGATGTTTCTTCCCGACTTGATAGTGCCGGTCAAAGACATGCGGCAGATCCTCCGGTGGAATGCCGCAGCCGGTATCCGTGACCCGTGTCATGATGTTCTCACCCATGCGGCTCAGGATCACCGTGATCCGACCCCCTGGCGGCGTGTATCTGAGAGCATTCTCGATCAGGTTTTCGAGAACCCGTTCGATCAGTCCGATATCAGCCGAGACAAACGGGAGATCCTCACCCAGCTTGGCCTGAAGGGTCATCTGTTTGGCTTCAACAGCCAACCGAAACTTTTGAACGATGTCCTGCACCAGTTCACTCAGTGAAAACGACTCGATACGAGGCTTCATTTCCTGCGAATTCAACTTGGCGAGTTCAAACAGTTCCGCAATCAGGTCTCCGAGCCGTTTGCTCTGTGCCGTGGCGACTTCCAGATACCGCTGTCGCTCTTGAGCCGAGAGCGCGCCTTCCTTCAGCAGCAGGGTCTCAAGATAGCCCTGGAGACTGGTGACAGGGGTGCGCAGATCATGCGAGACATTGGCAACCAATTCCCGCCGCAACTGATCAGTCTCTTTCAACTGGTGCACTTGTTGACGAATGAGCTCGGCCATGTGTGCAAAGGTCGTCTCCAGCTGATCAATCTCATCCCCTCGCCGAGCTGCAGATGGTCGAGCATCCGAGTGAGACGAGACATCCGGCTGTGCGGAGAGTTCGCCGTGCCTAAAGGTGTCCATCGCCGAGGCCAGAGAGTTGAGTCTTCGCGTCAAGAGTTTCAAACAGAGCAGTCCAGCTAGGAGGGTACCTACCAGGATGGCTCCGACAGTCCACAAGCTCAGCCGGAGAATGTAACTCTGCTCAAGCATCTGCATGACCGAATCGAACTCTTCACCCCCCAGGATGATGTAGAGATAGCCTTCGATGGAACCTCCCAAGGTTTCAATCGGAAAAACCGAAAATACCTTCTGATGCGTGAGATCACGAGGGTCATCTCCAAGAATCGGGAAGTCCTCGGCACCGGACAAGAAGCGATTGAGTGGGTCAAGCGAGATGCGTTGTCGTTTGACCTTCCCAGGGGGAGCGGAAAAGGTCAGAATTGCGCCCTGAGGATCAAGCAGATACAGTTCAATGCTCGGATTGATCACCATCAGTTGATGAAAGACTTCCTTCAACACCTCGTCATTGACCCGTCCCTCCTGCATCAAGA
Organism: Nitrospirota bacterium; assembly: GCA_963850405.1. GTDB lineage: Bacteria > Nitrospirota > Nitrospiria > Nitrospirales > Nitrospiraceae > Nitrospira_D. The sequence goes on along the minus strand of CAWKLH010000026.1, from coordinate 80,458 downwards.
CCTTCTCGGACACCATGCGCTCGGCTAAGGTCCGGTTCAGCTTCTGGCTGACTTCTTGAAAGTACAGTTGGGTGGCATAGAGCGCGAGCAGAATGGCCACGGTGCCGATCACACAAAAAAGCCCGAAGAGAAGGGCTGCTAACTTTCCATACAGCGTGTTGAACATGATGCTACCGTTCCGACCATTCTTCTGAAAAACTATAGCCGACCCCCCACACCGTTAAAATATACCGAGGCCGGCTGCTATCATCCTCGATTTTAGCCCGCAACCGATTGATGTGGGAATTCACGGTATGTTCATACCCTTCGTGTGAATATCCCCACACGGCATCCAATAGTGTGGCACGGGTATAGACTTGGCCGGGGTGTTGAGCAAATTGGAGCAAGAGGTCAAACTCTTTGGCCGTCAACTCGATCGATCGCCCACGCAGCTGGACCTTTCGTTTATCGACCTCGATCACGAGGTCGCCTGCGCGAATGGTCAGGGGCTTGGCGAGAGGAGTCTGTGCGCGAAGCGCGTCCATACGCCGAAACAAGGCTTTCACTCGTGCGAGGAACTCCAAAATGCTGAATGGCTTGGTGAGGTAGTCGTCTGCGCCCACTTCCAGGCCCAACACACGATCCAGTTCCGTCGATTTGGCTGTGAGCATCAGGACAAGACTGTACTTCGATGAGGCGCGCAGTTTCCGGCACACTTCCAATCCATCTATTCCAGGAAGCATCAGATCGAGAATGATCAAGTCATAGGAGTTGGCAAGGGCCTGCTGAAGTCCTGCTGGACCATCCTGCGCCACATCGACTTCATAGCCCGTATCGCGCAGATGCAGATGCACCAGCTGGGCGATATCAGAATCATCTTCAATCACAAGGATTTTGCGAGGCGCCATGTGTTCCCCATCCTGTCCACCGCCAACCAATCGACAATGACTTGACCAGCGCCAGTGCGAGCGCTCCCGTACTCGCACTGGCTCGACCGTTCTCAGACACTCAGAAGCCTCGCCTAGGCGAGACTTCTGAGCGGTCCTGAGACTAGGGACCTGATGCCGCAGGCGATTATCGCGCAACAAGGCCATTGGCGCCATTGGGGAGACCGGAAATGCCGGTCCCGGTGGTCAAGCGCCCATTGCCACGATCGACCTGAAAGACCTCGATTGAACGGGATCCTCCATTGAGCACATACAAGAACCGACTGTTCTTGTTCAATGCCATGTCAATGGGGCCAGCCCCGGTGGGCGTTGCCACCGCTTCCTGTAACGTTAACCTCCCCGCACTTCCCACGCGATAACTGGAAATGTTGTTACTGCCGGTATTACTGGCATACGCAAACTTTCCGTTCTTGGTAATCACGATCCAGCAGGCGGCCGTTTGGGTGGTGAGGACCGACCCGCTCCGGACGGTCAATTGTCCATCGCGTAGGCTGTACGAAGATACCGCAGACGCATTCGGTGCGCCTCCGAAGGCCTCACTGACCACCAATGCCCCTCGCGGAGTAAAGGAAAAACCGAACGGGGTTGCACCGTTGGATTTCTGCGAAACCGGCGCAGATGCCACACCGTCCTCATCCACCGCATAGGTGTCAATGATGTTTGTTGCTTTTTCGGTCACGACCAGCGTATCTCCCGTGAGATTGAACGAGATTTGCGCCGGCGCGGTGTTGGCCCCACTGAGCGGCTGATTCGATCCAGCGATCGGCTTCAACTTATTGTGCTGCGTCAGCTCGAACCCCGCAATGTTACCCACCCCCTGCCCTCCTGCATTTAATACATAGACATAATCCTCATGCGTGGCAATGCTGATGGGGCTGGTTCCCCCGGAAGGTACCCGGTCTACCAGCTTCAGGTAACGTCCGTTGATTTCGAACACCGAGATATCATTACTGCCAGGGTTCACGACGAAAAGGGCGTCGCCATCATCGCTGAAGGCGAGGGCGCCTTGATTGCCCAGGCCGCCTCCTGATCCCCTCCCCCCTGTTGGAAACGATCCGGCAGGAACCAGCGTGTCTCCATGCTGCCTGAATGCCAAGACCGCATTGCCGTCTGTCCCATTCGACATCGTGTAGACCGTTGGCCATTGCCATTCTTCATTGGCGAATACTGAGCTGGCCACCCACCCAGAAAGAGTGATCGCCGTTACCAGCGCACCCATGATCAATTTACGTATCATCCCATCCTCCTTAGTTTATGGATAAATTGCAAGAAATCGACCCTTCCACGATAGCGTCGCCATCTCACGCCGTTCTCGCGAAAGCATCACATTTCTGTCACAAACCTGAACCTTGTGGAGTCGACCTCCAAGCCTCCAGGAGGATTCAATACCCAGGAAACAGAAGGATGATGGAATGTGTGGGATTCGACACGGGTGTGTTTGAACGTAGTTTGTTCAACGAGCAGAGGGTTGGAACGAGATCGAGGCGTGTTGCGCGGCTCTTCTTAATGCGCTTTCATAAACACAATATCGCCGTAGTAGGCGGTGGCTCGTTCCTTCGTGTTGTCGGTATCGCTCATGATCGCGACGCCATTGATCAGCGGCGGTTCTTCCCCGAAGGCCTTCTTGTAATCCTCATAGATGTTTCGTGATTCATCGACCCAGCGTCCGATCTGGCCAGGACCACTTTCCACGACGACCATTTTGACAAAATCCGTATAGGCATTGTCGATGATGGCCCCAATTGGAGCTCTCGTCTCCCACACATAGTTGATCGCTCCGATCGGAATGTCTCCAAACAATACTTGGCCCGCCTTATACTTGAGCTTCTTTCCAAAACTCACCTTATCAGGATCGTATTGAAACGTGATGTAGAGTCGGGCCGGATAGTCATCCCCGTCTTTTCTGGTGGCATCGCTGTTCTTGAGAAGATTGTCGACTTTCCAACGCCATTGCACGATGGGAAATTCCTTGGGGTCGATCCTCACCTCTTTGGTCAATCCCGATGCGGACGCATCGCTCGTGGCCTTGACGACGACATGCTCGCCGTCTTTCACCAATTCGTATATCGTGAGCGTGGGGATCTTCTTGAAGGTCAGCGGCTTCCAGCCATCCGGCAGACGGCCGCCTGGCTCACTTGCAGAAAACTTCCCCACTTCCAGCGCAGGTCCACTCTGTGCCCAGAGCCATGCTGGCGCGATGAATAGCCACATGGCAACCCACACGCCCGTCATGATCAGCAGCGTGCTGTTTTCCTCTGGCTTCATCCCCCTATCCCCTTCTCATCCATCCGAACAGCTTGGCCAGAATGTTTTTAGTCCTCTGTGTAAAGTGCGCTTTTCTCCAGAGATTGACCACTTTTTTGTTCACCTCGGCTTGGGTAGGATAGGGATGGATGGTCCCGGCGATCGTTTTGGCTCCTCCGCCCGCTTTCATCGCAACGGAGAATTCACTGATCATCTCGCCGGCATGGGCAGCCACGATCGTCGCACCCAGGATCTTGTCCGTCCCCTTTTGAATATGAACTCGCGCAAACCCCTCTTCTTCTCCATCGAGAATCGCTCGATCAACCTCATCCAATTTATATGTATAGGTTTCCACTTCGAAGCCTTTTTGCTTCGCCTCTTTTTCGTACATCCCGACATGGGCGACTTCCGGCTCGGTGAAGGTGCACCACGGCATGACCAAGGCATCGACATTGGCGTAGCCGAGATTTAAGGGATGTGGGAACAGGGCGTTCTGGATGACGATTTGTGCCATGGCATCAGCGGCATGCGTGAACTTGTAGCGTGAACAGACATCGCCTGCTGCGTAGATATTGGGATTGGACGTCTGCAATTTGGCATTGACCTTGATCCCGTTTTTGTCGTAGTGGACTCCGGCGGCCTCCAATCCGATCTTCTCCACATTGGGTGTCCGTCCGACTCCGACAAGAATGTCGTCGACCGTGACGTCGTACTGCTGGCCATGCGAGTCGACCGTCAATCGCTTGCCGTCATCTGTCTTGTGTACATTCAAGTCTTTCCCACAGCAAAGTAATTTTACGCCGTCCCGCATCATTTGCTGCTCGACAATATCCGCTGCATCCCGGTCTTCGTTTGGCATGATGCCGTGCGTCGTTTCGATCAGATAGACCTGACTCCCAAATCGAGCAAAGGACTGTGCCAGCTCGCATCCGATCGGCCCGGCCCCGATCACTCCGATACGCTGCGGCAGTTTCGTCAGTGAAAAGATAGTTTCGTTCGTCAGATATCCTGCTTCATGGAGCCCTGGCGTTGGCGGTGCCGTTGCACGTGCTCCGGTGCAAACTGCGGCTTTCGCAAAAGTCAGAATCCGGTCGCCTGCCGGCCCATTCACTTGGATTGCATCAGCACCGAGAAACCGCCCGCTTCCGATATACACGTCGACGCCGAGTTTCGTATAGCGATGGACCGAATCATTGTGGCTGATACGCGCGCGCAGCTTGCGCATTCGAGCCATGACCGCACCGAAGTCATACGTCACTCCGGCGGGAATGTGGAGGCCAAATTCCGTGGCCTTTCGTAGATCGGCCCACACCCTCGCGGCTTGGATCATGCCTTTAGAAGGCACGCATCCAACATTGAGACAGTCCCCACCCATCAAATGTTTCTCGATCAATGCGACCTTGGCTCCAAGACTCGCGGCCACGACTGCTGTGATCAAGCCCGCAGTTCCCGCCCCAACTACCACGATGTTGTAGCGGCCGGTCGGCTCGGGATTGACCCAGTCAGAGGGATGCACATTGGCGACAAGTTGCTGATTGAACTCGTCGTTCGGGGTGACTAAGGGCTGATCATGCTCACTCATTCCAGCGATCCTTGGTAGAGGTTCGGTCATCATAGCGTGACACCCTTCGTTGTGAGTCGTCAATCGATGGGTGGCTCATCACGCTGGTTTGGCCGTAACTCTCTTATAGACGACAGGCACCAGGGCGAGCAGTCCTAAGAGGACAAAGGCGCCGATCACATTCGGCGACGCAATTTCTTTTAAAGAGTTAATCGTACCCAGTTGGCGTCCTGCATAGGCGTAGACGAACGAACCGGGAATGATTCCAATCGCCGTGGCTGCAACATAGGCTCCGATACTCACTCGTGTGAGTCCAGACACAAGGTTCACCACGAAGAAGGGAAAAAGTGGGATGAGTCGCAAGGTCAATAGGTAGCTGAATGCGTTCTTGGCAAATCCTTCTTGAAATGGTCCCAACCACTTGCCGAACTTCAGTTCAACAGAGTCTCGCAATAAATACCGTGCGGTGAGAAATGCGAGGGTTGCTCCTATGGTGGCCCCAATATTGATAAACAGCGTCGCCATGGTGGCACCGAACAAGAACCCGCCGGCCAAAGTAAGGATGACTGCGCCTGGCAGTGATAACCCAGCAACGATCACGTACGCAGCGATGAAGATCCCCACTGCCGAGACAAAGTTGGCATCCGTGAACGCCAACAAACTGTCCCGATTGTCTTTCAGCGCGGTCAAGGACAAGAACCGTCCCAGGTCGAAGTAGAAGAAGGCTGCGAGTGCCAAAGCGACAACAATTGCAATGAAGATCTTCCCTAGGTTCGAGCTATTGGATTCACTTTGATTCAAGGCAGGGGTTGTCATAACGGCGTCGTGGTGTATCATGGTGGCTCCTTGTAGTTCTGTCAATGAGATAAGCTGCTAGCGTGTGTGTCCGTCTAGACGAGAAATCCTTACAGGCTTGCGCGACGGATGAGATGCGCCTAGCGAGGTTGTTTTTGAGAGCATATATGAGCTGTCGGAATTTCCGTTCAAGACTGATCCAGGCTCATAGGTTGCCAGATCAGCTTTAATTCCCGTAGTCTGTTTAAGAGGAGGCCGCAATGGATGAACCAAACAGACTGACAAAGACGAAAGAACAGTGGGCCAAGGCTCGTCGCGGTGGAGAAGAACGCGAAGTGTTCTATGAAGGAGACGATCGTCTCCCTCCAGGCCAGCACCTTGTTGACAACTTTCCCGTACTGGACCTCGGCTTCAAGCCGGAAATTCCCATAAGCGAATGGAGACTCAGTATCGGCGGATTTGTCGCAGCCCCTCTTGCCTGGACATGGGAGCAATTCTTGGCACAACCCCAATTCAAAAACCGGTCGGACTTCCATTGTGTCACCTCATGGAGTCGTTATGACAACGACTGGGAAGGTGTGAGCTTCAAGCACATCATGTCCATCGTGCAACCGCTGTCGCTTGCCCGATTTATCCTGTTCAAGTCCTACGACGACTACACGACGAACCTCCCGCTTGAGGTCTGTGACGATGACGATGTGCTGCTCGCCCATAGTTGGAACGGCAAACCCCTATCCCGAGACCATGGCGGGCCGGCCCGTGTGATCGTTCCGAAACGTTATGCCTGGAAGGGTGCGAAGTGGGTGAAGGAAATTACGTTTTCCGATAAAGATGAGAAGGGGTTTTGGGAAGTCCGAGGGTATTCGAACACCGCGCTTCCGTGGAAGAACGATCGCTACGGGTAGCGGTTATTTCTTGCTCCACCCACCTGGACCTTCGACGAAGTTTCCTGGTTTGGTATTCTGAACGGCTTTTTCTCCGGCGAGCGTTTCAACGGCTCGAATATTGGTGCTGTTTCGCTTTGCAATATCTTCATAGGCCTGCCGCCGCTTCAGATTCACGTCTTCGATCAATGCTTGGGCTTCGGCATTGGCGGGGTTCACCGCTCCCAGGTAGCCGTTGGATTTTTCTCCGACCAACCCGTTTGCTTTCGCTTCATCCAAGGACAGCGCGAACCCGGAAGAAGCGACCGCAGTCCATAGGATCGTCACACACACCGCAATGGTCAGCCGTGCAATGAACATTATGCCCTCCAGCAGCTAGAATAGTCCGCTGTCATTTGACAGAACCTGATCCAAGTCCTTGTCGACTTTCAGCCGAATCTCATGATCGATCTTCACATTGAGATTAATCGTAATCGGTTTGTCCGGCGCAGCCACCTCGACTCGCGGGGTACAGGCACCCACGCTCAGGAGCAGAGAGAGCCACGCCAGTACTCCGGCACCTATCCGTATGGTTTCGCTCTGCATGGTCCGCCTCATAATGGTCCTACTCGTTTATACTTTCGTTCGATGGTCCCCTGGATATCTTCGACCAAGCGAAGGCTTTTGAGGAGCGTTGGGATGTGCTCCTGCACGGTCAGGTTGAAGTGAATCGGAGGGGTATTGCGGAGGTCCGGATTCCTGCCTTCCAACCGAGCATTCAGGTCCAACATCCCGGTTTCTCCGTATTTCACGCCGACGCGCAACAGCGAGTACTGAAAGTTGTTGAGCGCCTGCGCAACAAGCTGGAGTTGTCGATCTGAATCTGAAAGGATCTTTGACGAATCGGGCGCTGAGGCATATCGGATAATCCCCCCTGGAGGCTGTGCCTCGATCACTCCATCTTTCACAATGACCCCACCCGACGTGATGGTGACGGGAAGCGTCCCATTGAGTGTTCCGGTTCCTTGAAGCCCCTTCTGTTGTTCCACGTTAAGAATTTTCGCAAGATCAAGATTTCGAAGAGTAAACGTCGTGGTGACCGGTGGTGTGGCTAAGTCTACCACAGGACCCGGATTACTGATTGTTCCTCCAAACAGTTCGCACTGGAAGTCTCTGACCTCGACCAGCGGCAGAGTGTCCGCTAATTTCCATCGTATCTGGTAGGAGGCCACAAGGTTTGTCACGTCAACACCACTCTGCACTGCCGCAACGGCGATTGAGGCTGGTTGGGTCATGACAATTGATTCAAGCCCCTGGGTGTGTAACACCATCGTGGTGCTCAAACCCTTCACAATATAATCGGTGTAGTGGCCAGATAGTTTCTCGGCCACAATCTTCGCGGTTGCTGAGACGGTATTCATCATATTGATCCGGTCTCGGAAACTGCTCGACCAGGAGGCATCGACAGTGGCCGTAAACATTCCATCGGTCAGATCGGATGAAGGAGGAAGTCCCATGATCATCTTGCTGAGCCGCTGGTCGGTGCCATTAAACGTCAGCGGGCCGATGACACCATGCATCACTCCTTGCGCCGTCTGCAGCGGTTGCTCGATCCTAGCGGTCAGGAATCCTTCGTGTGTCGGGGTATCGACTCGCAGGTCGGCCTTAAGGCCGACCTGATCTGCCGAGAATTTGACTATCCAATCACTCGTGGCAGGTCCCCAAGAACCCGACTCCGGCCTGACCCCCACGACCGACAACGTTCCGTGTGTGGCCCATGCGGTCCTGGTCGTTTCTGTCCCCTGGAGCCTCAAGATACCTCGCGTGAGACGAATGTTCCGACCGCTTAGTTTCATGGCCGGAGCTCCAATCGTCGAGATCATCTCTCCCCCGCTGCAGTGGACCGCTGTCAGGTCGCATTCAACTGTCAGCGGCTCTGACAAATTTAGCGTCACGCTGGAAATGAGCGCGGGGCCCTGTCCGATCTGTTTCGCCGTCACTGAAGATGGAGGTAACAGTATGCCACGTAGGTGTGTCCGATCCAGCTTCACTGTCCCTTGAACTCTTCCTGTCGCCTCCTTCGCTGAAAGCCTTTCAGTAATGGCTTTCGGGAGAATACCTTCCAGGTGATAGGCCCCTTCAGCCAATACCAACTCATAGCCAAGGCCCTCGGCACGGGTGGTTTCGAACTGTGCCACCAACGGCCCTGGTGTCCGACCGTAGGTCACATGCAATGGTCCTTGCGCCACCGTACGTATGGGCGTTTCCTTCCAATAGAGAGTTCCCTGCACAGGCTTGCTATTCTCAATCCGCACAGGCTGATCCCCATGAGGAAGGATCAATCGGACCGCTTCGGGAATAATACGTGGTTGGGTATTAATCGTCGCGGTCAGCAAGACACCGGGACTCATGGCCCACTCCGCCTGAGTGGCATTTCCTCCGAATCTCCCCTCGTAGGCGATGGCAATATCCTTTGCCACGCCTTTCAGAGCCGGCAGCGTGACATTGACTCGCATAGTGCCATCAAGATGTGTGCGTTCGTCTTCCCACAACGAGCTGAGTGCGGCCTCTGCGGCGGCATTCCCCGCCCACTCTATCGCCACCGCTCCCGTGACTCTCTCAAGTTCCGGACCGATCGGGACAAGGAGTGCGATGAATGGAGCCAGTTCTTGCACATTGACCTGGAGACGCCCATTGACCTGAATCTGTGAATCGTTCGGATGCGATTGCGACTGCCAGGAAACGATCGGCGCCCCTTGCGGTCGCTGTGATGCCAAGGTTACCGACCAGGTACTGGCGGAATGCCCGATTACGGCCAGGCCATAGGATGCGGTATCGCGTCCGCGAAAGACGAGGTGACCACCGACCTCTCGGCCGCTATACGTCAGATTCCCGTCAATCGTCACTCTGCGCAGTGGACCCGTTGCCTGTTCACGAAAGATGGTGAGATGATCTAGTTGCAACTCGTCGAACGGGAAGATCGGAAGACTGCGTAAGAGATCTCCTGCCGTCAACAATCGCCAGGGTGATTGCTCATCATCAGTCTGATCCGTATCGCGTCCATCTTGCGCGGTGGGCTCCGTGGGCTGCACGTTCAGTACATGGATGGCCGCGTCTCTCAATAAGATGCGACTGACACGCCCTTGAAGCAGTTCGGCCAGATCATATCGTATTTCCGTATCTGTCAGCGAGACCATCAGTCGTTCTTCGCCCAAATCCTGTTGAAACGAAACCACGGGAATGCGCATATGCGTCCAGCCTGGATAGCTGAGCTGGAGGATGACGTTGCTGTAGCCATAGTCACGAAGCCTATTCGCTAAGAGATAGGATGCGCTCAGCGGCAACAGTAAATAGCAGCTAAAGAGCGCCACCAGTCCAAGGAGAACGACAATCTGGTATCGTTGGGCCAACATCGTTTGCCTGATCCGCCTTAGTTACTTGACAACGGTTGTCAAACAAACTCTCAAGCTCTGTCAAGAGATCCGAACGGCTCTGCCGTCGGACATGGTCCGATCGGACCCCTCTTGGAGCCGTGGACAGGGAGCGTTCGTGATGGAGGAGAACAGACGGTGCAGAGCTTATCCTGAAGTCGGAAGAGATTCAGCCGCCGGTTCCTCGCACTTCTTACAGTTCAGATCGGTGCCCAGGTGCTGCTCACGCCCTGCAACGGTGAGTACCCACGGGCGATTGATGAAGGGGGGCTGATGCCGTACGTGCTGCCCATGACCACAGGCCAGATCAGCCACCCAATCGCCGTGTTCGTCTTGGTGATATTCAATGATCGGTTGTTGCATAGTACAACGATGCTCGTCTTGCAGATGGAGGGCGGATAAAGATTAGAGCAGCGGACAAGTCACAGCATTTTCTCCGCAGTGGTCCGTTTAGTACAGCGCCAGGTTACCGTTTCTCGAATGGTAGTTCCGGTCGCTGGGCAGCGGGGAAATACCGCCAGTGCTTTGCCTCGTCCTGATCAAAGCTTCCGACAAATATGACGTCTCGATCGAGAGATCGAAATTCCGAGAGACTCGTGTGGCAGTTCTGTGAATCGATGATTCGTGCATCGTACTGCCCGACCACATACACCTTTCCCTTTGCTGCCTGATACACGTTCCGTCGACCGGCATACCCGGGATCGGGAAATAATTCGGTAGAGGAGGAACAACCGCTCATACTATTCACGTGCATGGTGAGATTAAATCGCTGCAGGAATGGGTCCGTCGCCATTCTCGCGATGGTCAGTCGAAGTCCTGCTGACGAGATCTCAGCCGAAGCCGGCTCGGGAGTGTTGCTGTTACACCCGATACAGAGGAGCATCACGCCTCCGAAGATGGCAGACCATGAACGCGTACTCACTTGGGTGCAAGAACCTTTGGGGCTGCGCCAATGGCGTCAAGCCCCTCCTGAGCGCAGGTATCATCCAGATGGGCGCCTGGTGCTCCACCGACACCGATCCCCCCGATCACTTCTCCGCTGATCTCGATGGGCAATCCTCCCCCCAGGATAAGAATCTCGCCGTTCATGTCCCGAAGGGCCTGCAGCGTAGGGACTTTCATGATGAGATCGGCTAACTCGCTGGTCGGGCGTCGAAGACTGGCTGCCGTGTAGGCTTTCTTCCGGCTACTATCGACCGTATGTGGCCCAGCACCGTCTGCACGTCCCATCGCACGCAGGACGCCAGCTCGATCAACTACGGACACGCACACGCGATAGCCGTCTTTCTTGCAGGCGTCCAATGCCGCTTGAATTGCCTTAGTCGCTGTCCCAAGCGGTAAAACTGATTCTTTTGAAAGCTCGTCTGCAGACGTTGACTGTGGCATGGGGAGCCCTGCGAGAGAGAGTACTATCGTTGCAGCAACGACGAGGCGACTGATTGGTTCCTGCACAAACGGAGGCATCATAGTCTCACCTACCCTTTCCTCTACCACGCACTCAGACTACGGATGCCCAAGGACGCTGTCAAGAGATCCAGCAGCTAGTTGGCGGGGTGCAGTGAGGGGCGTTCCTGAGAGACTGCCCGGTTCAGTCCAGTTGATCGAAGCTTGGGCTTCGTCATCGGTGCCCCCAACTCTTCGACCATGGCACGTAGCGGTTCAGCGATCGACCAGGCTTGCGCCGGACAGCCTCGTGGATGGTGTGGAAACTCCCCGTCGAAAATTTCCGATACGTGCCCGAGACAGGCTTCTTGTAAATGGGCCTCTAGCCCGTTGAGGAATGATCGCGCCTCAGTCCTTGTTTCGGCCATATCTCCAAACGTCTTGACCCATGCCGTTACAAAAGGCCCCAAGAGGAACGGCCAGACAGTTCCCTGATGATAGGCGCTATCTCGTTCCAGAGGACCACCTTCATACTGCGGGCGATACCGACTGTCCTGTGGTGACAACGTTCTCAGCCCCACCGGCGTGAGGAGATGGTCTTTGATCGTGCAGAGCACCTGCTTCGCCTGCTCCTTCGTCAGCAGATCATCACAGAGGGAGATGGCATATACTTGATTAGGACGGATTGATAGGTCGTCTCCCTCAGGCCCATCAATCGTATCGTACAAGTACATTCCGTCTTCGTACCAGAATCTCTTACGGAAAGACTCCACCGCTTGCAGCCGATCTTTCAGGCAGCCTAGGGCGTACTCCGATTCGCCAAATTCAGCAGCCAGACGTGCACCGACGTCCAGCGCCCTAATCCACAGCGCCTGAATTTCTACTGGCTTTCCGGATCGAGGTGTGACGACCCAGTCCCCGATTTTTGCATCCATCCACGTCAGTTGAACGCCGGGCGTTCCACCAGCGATGAGCCCATCCCCCTCATCCATATGGATGTTGTATCGAGTGCCTCGCCGGTAGCCATCGAGAATCTGTTTGATCGCAGGCCATGCGACGGATCGGATGCTCATCGTATGACGACTGTACGCAAGATACCGGTCGACGGCATAGACAAACCACAGGGATGCATCAATCGTGTTGTATTCCGGCTCCTGGCCCATATCAGGAAAACGGTTGGGAATCATCCCGTTAGAAACATGAGCGGCGAATGATTCGATGATGTGTTGGGCAACGTCATGCCGCCCCGTGACAAGGCACAACCCTGGAAGTGAGATGAAGGTGTCTCGCCCCCAATCCGTAAACCACGGATACCCAGCGATGACCGTCTGTTTCGTGTCTCGCATAGCAAGAAACGTTTCTGCCGCCTGCCGGAATGTCTCGGCCAACGGATCGGCGGCTGGCGCAGACGTTCGCAACCGTCCACGTCGCACGCGCTCGCTGGAGATGAGACGAGTGACACCGAGGCTATCGTTCTTATCGCTGGTGAGTGTGAGTGTATGCGCTTTTCCAGGTTTCAGCTCGAACGTGAACTCGCCCGGTGACCACCAGTCTTCCTCACAATCAAGTCCCCGCTGTTGCTCCAGAGGAAACTGCACATGCCGATACCAATCTGGTTCATGGTGATATGTACCTGAATGGAAAGCTCGGACAGCCGGCAGACTGTCGTAGGGAGACCAGGTCACGCACTGTTGGCCAATCACGGCCAACGTCGAAAGGCTTCCGTTCTCGTGATGCAGGCTATGATACTCACGTCCCGTCAGCATCGGTCGCACTCGCAGCACGACAGGCGCACGCTTTGTGCCCATCAACTTCCATCGAATGATCACAATGTCGCGTCCTCGGACACAGAAGATTTCACGCTGAATGTGTTGGTCCCTGCAAGCAAACGTCCATGTCGGCCAGGGGGTTGATGAGAATGAGGTGCAGTGTGTGTATCCGTTGGGATGGATTGCTCCTGGATACAGGTTGGTGGAGAGAGGAAACTCCTCGTTACCGATATGAACCCATTCTTCGACGTGATTGACCAGTACATACCGATCGGTTGGTGGTCGGCGCGCTGTCAATAACAGCGCATGGTACCGACGCGTATTGGCACCGGCAACGGTTCCTGAGGCAAACCCACCGCGACCGTTTGTCTCCAACCATTCAAGGCTCAGTGCGCGATCGAGATTTTGACAATCTGCTCTCTCAACTCTCATTCTCTCCATCACCCCGGACAGTGAGGATTGCATGGTTTCCTACTGCACGTGTTGTGCGAGGAAGGCCACGACCGATCTTCGTTGTCTATTCCCCTGACTGTTGGATTAACTTTGCCACTAGTCCCGTCCATCCCGTCTGATGGCTGGCTCCGACACCGGCGCCGTTGTCGCCATGGAAATATTCATAGAAGAGAATTGCATCCCGCCAAAATGGATCGTCTTGGAATTTCCGGGTACTTCCATAGACTGGACGTCGGCCGGCGTTGTCACGAAGGAAAATGTGCGTCAATCGTCGCGAAATCTCAGAGGCAACTTCATTCAAGGGGAGCAATTGACCAGATCGGACCGGGCACTCGACTTTGTACTCGTCACCCAGAAAATAATGAAACTTCTGGAGTGATTCGATCAGCAGATAGTTGACCGGGAACCAGATTGGACCCCGCCAGTTCGAATTGCCGCCGAAAAGTCCTGTGCTCGATTCAGCGGGTTCATAGTCCACCCGATAGTCTCTGCCCATGATGGACAACACATAGGGATGATCCTTGTGATAGCGTGAGAGCGCCCGGATGCCATACGGGGAGAGAAATTCTTCTTCGTCGAGCATGTACCGCAACACCGACTTGAGTCGCGAGGGATTGACTAAGGACAAAAACCTCCGCACCTCTCCGTCTTGTGAATGGGTCTCGACATGGGCGCTGAAATCTGGCCTGTTTTCAATGAACCATTGCATGCGGTGCTTAAATCGAGGGAGTTTGTCGATCAACTCTGAGTCCAACGTCTCGACCGCAAAGAGCGGGATCAGCCCGACGAGCGATCGGACCTTGAGCGGACAGGTATGACCGTCCGGAAGGTGCAGCACGTCGTAGAAAAATCCATCTTCTCTATTCCACAGCTCGATTTTTTCGCCGCCGATGTTGTTCATGGCTCGGCAGATATACACGAAATGCTCGAAGAACTTGCTGGCCACGTCTTCGTACGCTCGATTGTCACGCGCGAGTTCCAGGGCAATCGAGAGCATATTGAGGCAGTACATCCCCATCCAACTGGTCGCATCCGATTGCTCGATATGACCGCCGGTTGGCAAGGGTGCGCTACGATCGAAGACACCAATGTTATCGAGTCCGAGAAATCCCCCTTGAAAAATGTTCTTCCCTTCGGCATCTTTTCGATTGACCCACCAGGTGAAGTTCAATAACAGCTTATGGAACACTCGTTCGAGGAAGACGCGATCCCCGACTCCTTTCCGCTTTTTCTCGATCTTGTAGACACGCCAGGCAGCCCAGGCGTGGACCGGAGGGTTGACATCTCCGAACGCCCATTCATACGCCGGAATCTGGCCGTTCGGGTGCATGTACCATTCTCTGAGCATCAGAATCAGCTGTTCCTTTGCGAAAGTCGAATCGACCAGGGCCAGGGGGATGCAATGGAATGCCAAATCCCACGCCGCATACCACGGATACTCCCATTTGTCAGGCATTGAGATCACGTCAGCATTGTAGAGATGGGTCCAGTCGGAGTTCCGTCCATGGAGCCGTTCCTGAGGAGGATCCGGCATTCCCGGATCGCCGACCAGCCAGCGTCTCAGGTCATAATGGTAGAATTGTTTACTCCACAGTAATCCCGCAAATGCTTGCCGCTGCACCCGCCGCGCATCTTCTGAAAGATCAGGTGGAGCCAGTTCGTCATAAAACTCGTTGGCTTCCCGGATCCGCTGCGTAAAGAGGCCGTCACACGTCGATGTTTCGAAACCTCCGGCGTTGTCCTTATCCGTCAGGCGAAGACGAATGATCTCCGATGCTCCGGGTGGCAAGGTCAGTACATAGTGTGCAGCGGCTTTTGACCCGACCTGTTCAGGGTTCACCGCATCCTTTTGACCATGGATCACGTAGTCATGAAAACTGTCTTTCACATAGGTAGAGCCTTCTTGATCGCCGTACAATCGTCGAGTATTCGTTTCATTCTCAGTGAAGAGTAATGGAGGCGTCCCTTCACACCACAGGCGACGTTGACCGTAATACTCATGATCGAACTCAATGACACTCATGCCTTGGGCAGGCTTCCCTGCACGCATTCTCGGTCGACGAGCATCGATCCCCCACGCCCACGTATTCCGGAACCAGAGAGTGGGTAACAGTGTCAACTCAGCACAATCTGGCCCGCGGTTCGTCACGTGAATACGAACGAACAGATCCTCCGGCGTCGTCTTTGCGTACTCCACGACAACATCAAAGTAGCGATTCTCATCGAAGACACCCGTGTCGATCAGTTCATATTCCACATCTCCACGTTGGCGCCGATGATTTTCCTCAATCAGTCTGGCATAAGGAAATTCAGCCTGGGGATACTTATACAAATACTTCATGTATGAATGAGTTGGCGTTGAGTCTAAATAGAAATAATATTCCTTTACATCTTCCCCATGATTCCCTTCGTTACCCGTCACACCGAATACTCGCTCCTTCAGAATGGGATCACGCCCATTCCAAAGCGCGATGGCAAAACAGATGTATTGGTGACGATCTGAAATCCCGCCAAGCCCGTCTTCGTTCCACCGGTAGGCGCGCGAGCGGGCATGATCATGAGGAAAGGCTTCCCAAGCCGTTCCATGGGGGCTGTAGTCCTCACGCACCGTTCCCCAGGCACGTTCACTCAGGTAGGGCCCCCATCGTTTCCAATGCTGCCTCCTGGCGGCATCTTCATCGAGACGCTGCTGCTCGGCAAGCCGGGAAACCTGAGTGCGAGAAGATGTCCGAGCCGTTTTCGCCACAACACCTCTTTTCTACGTATGAATCATGATGTGGAGGATGGCGCCACGATGCGCCTCCACTGGCCCTAAATCAAGCTGTGCCCGTCGATCATCACCACCAATTCCCTTCTCTTCTTCGGTTTCTCGAGGCTTCCTCTAAAGAAAGGGACACTGATTGTGTCGAGAGAGGGAGGGCAGCCTTACAAAAAGCATTTAGTGGGGGCAGTGGAGATGTTAAGGATTGTGGGAAGGTAACTGGAAGAACGGGATGGGCCAAGTAGACTGGGAGGTTAACTCCAGACCACTCGCTCTTGATTCAAGAGGTACTCAATCACCTCGATGCTGTTCCGCATCTGGATTTGAGCCTGTTCAGACATGGGGAGCACGGCCCCAACCAGCTTGCCGGATTCCATATCCATGAGCGAGGGAATATCTTCACCCGACAACTTTTCAAGATTGCTGCGAAAGCTAGCCAAGGGAGACCTCCTGGTTGAATCTTTCTCGGCGCGCTTGCAGTGTTACTTTAATTTAGGAGTGATCTGGAGGTACACGCGCTAGACAGAAATCATACCATACACATTCCTCCCACCATGGGTAGCCTCTCTATCTCATTGTTTCCACGATGCTTATTGGAGATTTTGTGCGGAGGGGGCAGAAGCGGAGGCAGCGCGCCAAGGTAACGAAAGGCTCCGTGATTGAGAAGGGTCGTGTCGGGTTTCAGCCGGAAATCATTATGCTCCGCATCAACAAAGCGTGGATCGGTAGTCATATCTGACTCAGCCTGAAGCTCCGGCGCCGGAACATTCGGGGGTCCGGCTCTCATATAGTTCCCATCGCTATTGAACAACACGTTGTACGAGGTTTTGGTGTGACTCGACGCGGCAATGAGAAAGCCAACTTTATTGAGGCTCAGAATATTCCCAGAGGCCTCGATCGTCGACAAGCCTAGGAATGCCGCTCCGCCACCATTCTTAACCAGGGTGTTATTGATCAGGACCCCTTTTGCCTGGTCACTGATCACGACGGCCTCAAACAAATTTCTGGTGATGATATTGCGCTCAAGCCGAACCGAAGACTTGCCGGTCACATTCACACCGTGGTCGTTGTCATGGATCACATTTCCAATCAGCAGAGCCTGAGAATCAGAGAAGTGTACGCCCGTCGTTTCGCTCCCTCCGATCACACAATCTTCGATACGAACATCGTGCACCTGTTGGCCGAATACCATCCCTTTCACATGAAGTTGGCGCAGCGTGATGCGGTGTCCGTTGAAAATTCCGAGGGCATGCCCTCCATGTTCATTGATCGTCAGGTCGCTGATCTCAATATCCATCGCCCCATACGGCCACTTCCCCACATGCAGCACCCCAACCATCTGTACCTCGTCCCAGCAGGACCGTTTTGTCGACTCCCGCGCCGACAATCTTGATCTGTTCTTTGCTATGAATGGTCAAGTCCTGAGCGTAGACCCCGGTCTTGATGAATACCGTATCGCCCTTCAGGGCGCTGTCGACCGCTTCTTGAATCGATGAGAAATCACCAGAGCCGTCGAGCGCGACAGTAATGGTTCGTGGAGCGGGTGCAGGGTTCTCCGCCAGGGCTATCGCAAACCCTGCGCTGGTCAACCCGAGAAACATCGCAGTGAGAAAGACGGGCCGCATGGAGAATTTCATACAAGCGGAGAGCCAACCCTGTCAATCACCCTTTGTTGTAGGGCATAACGCATGATAAGCTCCGCCGCCATGATACTTGTTGGTCTGACTGGTGGCGTGGCGACCGGGAAAAGCACGGTCGCGAAAATGTTCAGGCGATGCGGCGCCGTCGTGATCGATGCTGATCAGTTGGCGCGAGAGGTTGTCCAGCCAAACAAACCGGCGTGGCGAGACATTGTCCATACATTTGGTGCAGGAGTTCTCAATCCTGATCGTACGATCAACCGCCCTGCGCTCGGCTCGCTCGTATTCAGTCATCCCAGGAAACGACGTCAGCTCGAGCGTATCATTCATCCTCGTGTGGCTCGTGAACAGCAACGACTGACTAGGCAGGCGGCCAGATTCGATCCGAGCGCCGTCGTGATCTATGACGTTCCCCTCCTATTTGAGGCGGGTATCGACACACGTGTCGACAAGATCGTTGTCGTGACCGCCGATCGAGAAACCCAAATTGCTCGCCTCAGCAAACGAAACGGCCTCTCACGATCCGAAGCTCTTCGACGGATTAGGAGCCAGCTGCCGATGAATCGAAAGCGCCGGCTCGCAGACTTTGTCCTCGATGGAAGGAAAGACAAACGACACCTCACACAAGACGTGGCCAAGATTTGCAAAGATCTTCGGTCGCTGTAAGGGGCCATTTTCTTCCGTGAAATGACTGGCTGGATACGGCGTAACAACCTTCTACCTTCTGATTCTCATGCTGTGTTAGAGTCCTCACCCATGCGTGATCTCGTCATTATCGGTTCCGGTCCTGCAGGACTTACTGCCGCCATCTATGCCGCGCGGGCCAACCTCTCACCACTTCTCATTGAGGGATGGCAATCCGGTGGCCAGCTCACGACCACGACGGAAGTCGAGAACTATCCCGGGTTTGCAAAGGGCATCATGGGTCCGGAGCTCATGAAAGAAATGAGGGCTCAAGCAGGACGGTTTGGAACGGAATTCCTCACTGGTGACGTCTCTGCTGTAAGCTTCAAGAACCTCCCATTGATCCTGACGATTGATGGTGAGCGTACCGTCGAGGCGAAAACCGCCATCATTGCCACTGGAGCCTCAGCGATTCCGATTGGCCTGCCCAATGAGAAGCGATTGACCGGTCACGGCGTCTCAACTTGCGCAACCTGCGATGGGTTTTTCTTTCGCGGGAAGGAGCTCATTGTTGTTGGTGGTGGGGATAGCGCAATGGAAGAAGCGAACTTTCTGACCAAGTTCGCCACGAAGGTATCTCTCGTCCATCGCCGGGACAAGTTGCGGGCGTCCAGGATCATGCAAGATCGGGCCATGAAGAACGAGAAAGTCAGTTTCATCTGGAATTCTGTGGTTGAGGATATCCTGGGGCATGAGGTTGTCACCGGCGTGCGGCTGAAAAATGTCGTCACCGGAAAAACATCGGAAGTGCCCTGCGCCGGTGTTTTTGTCGCCATCGGCCACAGACCCAATACTGCGTTGTTTGCCGGTCAGATTGATATGGACGAGAAAGGCTACATCAGGACTCATGCTGGAACAGCCACCAGTATCCCTGGCGTCTTTGCCGCCGGAGATGTGCAGGATTCAAAATATCGTCAGGCTGTGACAGCAGCCGGGTCTGGCTGCATGGCGGCGATTGATGCTGAGCGATTCCTAGAGTCCAGTGAAGGGTGAGGCGTTAGGGCTGACATGCGCTGTGCCATCGCCCATTACCACGAACTTGCCCTCAAAGGCCGCAATCGCGACTACTTTGAGCAATGCCTCATTCAGAACATCCGGACAGCCCTCAAGGATTTAGGCGTTCGACAGGTTCAGAACCTCCACAGCCGGATCCGCATTGATCTTCCCCCTGGAAGCGAACGCGGATATTGTTCGAGATCGGCTCGTTCGTGTGTGTGGCATCGCAAACTTCTCGCTGGGTCGCGTGATTCCGCTACAGATTGCGAACCCTGACCTGGCGGCGCTCGCCGAGGCCGCCGTCGAAGGGATCAATGCAACGTCATGCACAACCTTTCGAGTCACGGCGAAACGAGCCGATAAGCGATTGGCACTGACGTCGATGGATATCGAAAAAGCCGTCGGTGCAACTGTCTGCGAACGAACCGGCAAGACCGTCAATCTGAAAAGCCCAGATGTCACCATTTATATCGAGCTGCTGTCGAGGGAAGCCTATTGCGCGGCGGAAAAAATCGAGGGACCTGGGGGGATGCCAGTCGGAGTCAGCGGAAAGATCGCCTGTTTGATTTCGGGAGGCATCGATTCACCGGTTGCCGCCTACCGTATGATCAAACGCGGCTGCCATGCCTCCTTTGTTCATTTCTCCGGTCGCCCATTGGTCAGTCGTGCTTCTGAGGACAAGGTGCGGGAGCTGGTCCAAACCCTCACGGCGTATCAATATACGTCGCGCCTCTACGTCATTCCTTTCGGAGAAATCCAGCGCGAGATTGTGTTGAATACACCGCCACCGTTTCGCGTGGTGCTCTATCGGCGGATGATGCTTCGCATTGCTCAAGAACTAGCGCGGGAGGAACGATGTTGGGGGTTGGTTACGGGAGATAGTCTCGGGCAGGTCGCGTCGCAGACTCCTGAGAATCTGACGGTCGTTGAGGAAGCTGCCGAGATCCCAATCCTCCGGCCGCTCATCGGAATGGATAAACGGGAGATCATCGACGAGGCCAAGCGGATCCGAACCTATGAGACATCCATCGAACCCGACCAAGATTGCTGCAAGCTGTTCACCCCACCCCATCCCAGCACGAAAACCAGGATCGACGACCTTCGAAAGGTTGAGCGGAGTTTGGATATCAGTCAACTCGTCAAGCAAGGGTTGGAGAGGGCTGAAGTGTCAGAATTCACGTTTCCTACCTGATTGAAGATCCGATTCCTGCGGTATCGTCACTCAGAGCATCGGTGCCGATCGCGAACTATCCAAGCACGCACGCCCTTCATCGAAGCCCATTGCAAAACTCCATCGACCACGGTAAGCTCGCCCTTCCGTCGAGCATGTTTCCCTTACCTGCTCGATCATCAATCCAGCCGACGATCTACCATAACGGAGAGGTGCGAGAGCGGCCGAATCGGGCAGTCTCGAAAACTGCTGTCGGGGTAACTCGACCGTGGGTTCGAATCCCACCCTCTCCGCCATATCAACAGCAGTGTCTGCTTAATCTACCTAACCGATCCAAAATCCATCGCTCTAAAGGATAACAGAGAGAGGGTGGGATTCGAACCAGAGGGTCCGCGGGGGAAAGGTTCCCCCGCGTGGGGAGCATACGAGGGGGCTGGCCCCCTCAGTAGGAGCGTGAGCAGCCAGCGAACGCGACTTCGAATGCCCACCCTCTCCGCCATACGGCACTTCGTGTGTACCGCCGGCTCATCAGGCAAAGCCTCTCTTCATTGTCCCGGCGGATAAATACCTACAGTGGTGTTTCTCATTCTGGCCAGCCCTCATCATCTTGTCCTCAGATATGACGATCTGCTTTCTCTCTCAATACGCGTCGCAATTCCACCATCGCCAGCGTGTCTCGCTCGCAATAGCGTAAGAGCGCCTCTCTGATTGTAGCCTGCTCCACCCAATCGCTTTCAAGAAACACCATCCGATAGTATTCAGCCGCTGCCTGACCTCCCGCTTGAATCGCAAGATCGTCATATCCAAGCGATGGCACCACCGCCGGCAACACAGACTTAATCGAGTACGATCCGTTGAAGTCGGGATGATAATAGTGACTCTTGATAACGGAGAGCAGATCCCATAACCGCTTCACGATTGCTTTGAACGCTGATTTGAATTCCGGAAAGGTCTCCGCCAACTGACGAATGAGCGATTCCTCATAGGCTGAGTAGACCACAATGCTCCCAGTCTCACCGAGTGATTCGATGAGCGATTCGACCCAACGCTTGCGAGGGTCCGACGCCTCACCATGAAGAAACTCCTGGTGCGCCACCTCACCGGATTCAAGTTCAATGTGATTAGACCACTGAACTGGAAGAGACTGATAGGGTCTCATAAAGGGAAACCGCGGCAATGCCAACATGACGGTTTCAGCATCGAGATGGTGTATGGGATAGCTGAGGGAACGAAGAATCCGACCCAATTCTAAGGAAACCCATTCGACGTTGTCCTTGACCTTTCGTTGTACATCCGACAGCCTTGTGTCATCTGGAATGTCGTCGATCGTCACGATTCCCTTTCGGACAAGTTGACTGACAATCTCTTTCTTGCCTGGCAGATGGTAGATCCAGCGCTGCGGTTTTTCCTTTGTGCAATGGGCCCAGAAGGGACATTCGTAGGGCGTATGACAATGCTGATCAGGCTCGATCCTCGGGGCCTTCGACTCCAGCAAAAGGACTTTCATGGCGGCCAATCGTTCCGGCACCGACCCGCGACGGTCTGTCACCGCTTCCGAGACGTCTTCAATCGAGAAGAGCGCCTGCAGATCAACCTCCCCACCACGGTAGAGATACCCCGTATCGATATGCATCAGACAGGCCGCATCGAGCCTCAACCCGGCTCCTAGTACGACATGGCTTTGTATGGAGAGGTCATCAAGGTGGACATCTTTCACCCTGGTGGAGGACTTCACCTCGATCAATCGCCAGGACGACGATCCCCCTTCACCATTCTGCACGCGCTCTAAAATATCGACGCGCACAAGCACTCCATCATATTCAAACGCCCCTTCGAAGATGGCGGGAATCATGGGGTCCTGAAGCAAGACCGCTGTCTCTGCGATTGCTGCTTCTCGTTGACGGAATCCCGACTTGACCAGCACACCACCGCGAAAGCGCTGCTGCGCGAGCACCCCGATCTCGGTTCCCATGTCCAAGATCGCCTGGGTCGACGCGTCAGGTGGGGTGGCCAACGCAGGCTGATGAATCTCCAGATGGAGCCGTTTGTGACATTGCAAGCCCGAGAGGTATTTCGATTTTGATAAGCGACGTGGTGCGAATGTCGTGGGGGATCCGTTATGAGCGTCGGCCATTGTCATAGAGTTCACCAAGCGATCAACGATTTCTCACATGGCGTCAGAAGGAACTCTGTTAGGATAGCGCCCCATGGGCAACGGTGTCACTCAGATCAGACGGTCCGTGATGACTTTGGCACTCCCCGTCACGCTTACCACGCTGCTCCAACGGGCCGAAGGCATTGTCGCCGTCTTCTTGGTCGGGGGGCTGGGTGCCACATCAATCGCCGCGGTCGGTCTGGGTCAACTGCTGGCCTTCGTGGCCACGACTCTGGTCTCTGGAATTTCAGTCGGGACGAATGTGATCGTCGCCCAGTTATGGGGAGCGCGTCGCCGACAAGACGCGGGAGAGGCGGCTCGTCACTTCTTATGGCTTTCGATCGGCGTCTCGCTTCTGTTGGCCGGCCTTGGGATCGCCGGCAATCTGCTCGTCATGCAGCAACTCGGTGCGGAATCCGCCGTCATTGAGCTCGCCCTCCCCTATTCGACACTCATCTTCCTCGTGATTCCCTGTACCGTCCTCATCCAAGTCTTGTCCTCTATCCTCCAAGGGACAGGCGACACGAAGACACCGATGTACGGTCTGATCGGTGTCAACCTCCTCCATGTATTTCTGGCCTACCCCCTCATCTACGGACAGTGGGGAGCTCCTGCATTGGGGCTCAAAGGCGCGGCGATTGCCGTCGGCCTCGCTGAAGCGACAGGCATGCTTTATCTTTTGTTGCGTTGTCGCCCCATCTTGAAAAAATCGTCCATGCTGCGCCTGGACCTGATCCGATCAATCTGGGAAGTCGGAGCATCGGTGTCCGGTGAACGCATCGTTCAACAGGCCGGCATTTTCATCTACACCAAACTCGTCCTCCTCTACGGCACCGTGGCCTATGCCGCGCATCAAGTCGGGTTGTCCATTGAATCCTTTTCTTTCCTACCTGGCTATGGATTGGCCATTGCTGCGGCCACCATGGTGGGGCAAAGCATCGGAGCCGGCAAGTATACCAGGGCGAAACTCGAAAACTGGGAAGCCAACCGGCTGGCCATTATGATCATGACCGGTATGGGAATCCTCTTTTTCTTCTTTCCGTACACGTTGCTTCGTGCGTTCACAACCGATGACGCGGTGATCGAACTCGGCACGATGTTTTTAAAAATCGTCGCCGTCTTGCAAGTGCCGCTGGCCCTCACCATGGTGTTAGCCGGATCGCTACGAGGCGCAGGCGACACCCGCTTCATCATGGGTGCCACGATGATCGGCATGTGGGGTGTCCGCGTGCCCTTGGCACTGGTCGCGGCCCTCTGGCTACGCCAGTCCGTCTCATTTATCTGGGCTGCGATGATCGCGGACTGGACTGTGCGGATGGGGCTGTTACTCTGGCGATATCAGTCCGGACGGTGGCGGCAGATTCAAGTCATTCGGTGAGCTGGTACGTTCAGTTCAGGGCACTATCTCTGGCTTGGATTAGATAGTGATGACTTTGAAAGCAGGTACCCTTTAGAGACCCATCTCCATTCCGATCACGAGCCTATCGTTCCGATCAAATTGTCCAAACAAACCATTGCGATCGCCATAGAACAGATCAAATCCTGTCCAAATTTTTAAATTATCCCGCAACTCATAACTAATTTTTGGCCGGATGAGTCCATCGCCTTGGTTTACGCTTTGCAGCCAGAGCACTTCAGTTTCTAACGTTTCATTCAAGAAATGTCTTCTCAGTAATATGGTACTCGTGGTGTCTAATGTGTCGCGTACAATACCGTCGGCGGGATGAAGCAACCAACTTTGAAACAGCTGGAAACTCACCAGCGTATCCTGAATGCCGGACCAATCCAGCCCGAAGACATAGGCGATTTCACCACTCTTGATCACACCATCACCGTCCCTTCGGTTCATGGTCAGCACGAATCGATCGGTATTGTAAATCGCTTCTCCACGCACAGTCAGATTGCCGAAGGCATTGCTGACCGACCCCCCGATGAGATGGTTGCGCTCATAACGAGGGTTCACCGTAACCGTGGCACCGCCAGGTGCGAGAAACACTGACTGAAAGAACACGGGAAAATCCGCATAGTGGTAGAGATAGTTCACCGTAAGGTCCCAACCATGCCAAAATCTTGAAAACCGCATGCCGATGTCGGAATCCATCACGATATTGTTAGGACGTTCAAGAGGCCGAAGATTCACGGCAACACCAGGAGGCGCTTGAGGAACTATCAGCGGTGAGCTAAAGGCAAACGTGGCACCCGCTTGAGGCAGTCGATGATAGGTGCGATCCGGTATCCAGAGAAATTGCAAGTTGCCGCCTCCAATGGGCAATTCGGCATTCAATGTCCACAGCGGAATGCGAGAATCGTCAAAGTTATCCAGAATAAATTCCCTGAAGTTTTGTGGATTGACGACGTCGAGCAGTTTCAGACCATCGGCCTTCCCCCAGACGACTTGCTGTTTGCCCAGCGTAAGATGCATCCCCCAGAGTCTGCGTCCTCAGGTAGAACTCGCGCAATTCTATGTCGGTTCGGTCGCCGAGTTGTAGGCGTCGGGAATTCGGCGAAACCTCCCCTTGGCTCAGTCGACCAGGTTCTAGATGGTCGAACCCTTCAGTGTACAGCCGAGCGATACCGGTGATACGAGTATCTTCACTCCATCGATATTCCCACTGCGGATCAAGCACCATCTCCATTTTATCGGCACGATCTCGTGCAATCCCATACGCCGCTTCCGATTCAAGCACAGCGCTAAACCGATGATTGCTCAACTGACTCGACTTCTTATCTTCTTGCGTGCTCTCGGCAAGGGCGCTGGCGGCGATGAGCCAACCCGCCAGCGCCAGGATCCCACACGTCGTATATGAACTTGCCATGAGTCCTTAATATCCGCGCCGCAAGGCATCTTCCGTGAACATTTCATCCTTGACACTTTGCCCATAGTTCACATCTTTGAAGGTAAACACAGTCTTGTGGCCGGTCTTGTGGTTTGCGACGGATAGTTGATGGGCTGTCCAGATGTTCTGGATCAATGTGATCTCCCTGACCTGGAGGGTCTTCAACGGATTACCGGCCACATCCCAGTACTTGGCTTGACGGACCATCCAGATCTCGGCATCAATCCAGGACTCCACTTTGCTGTAGCCCAATTCCTGGGCCGTTTTTTCATTTACGGGAATCTCTTCGACGAGAAAGCACCGATGACCATCGATGGTCTCCTCGCCGAGAGTTTTCCAAGAGTAATCCTCAATCCCAACCTTGGTTTCCTTGCGAATGTCTTCATACGTAAAGTCCGTCCCGAGGAAGTAGTCCCCTCGATCAGACGCGGAAATACGGCGCACTTTTCTGGCGGCTGGCAAGTACAGCCATTGATCATCATCTCGATCGACTTCGGGGTAATCGTAGGTCAAAAATGCCGTATCTTTAATATTCGAGGGGCTCAAATAGAAGATGATAGTGCGTTTCTCTTTCCCAAAATACTTTCGGAGGCTCTTTGTTTCCCGCACTCGTTCGGTGCCGCTGCGATCCGTCATTGCCATAGTAATAAAACGCGAGACGACCTCTCCTTCGTTACGAACATTGATGCGTCGAGCAATTTCTTCGCCGGCAAGTAGGGATTCGGCTGCAACATCGGATACGGACAAAGGAATCAACAGAAAGAGCGCAATAAACAGGTTCTGCATGTGCAATCGCATATGAATTACCTTCCTTCCTTCATGGTAGACACGGATAAGCCCGGGTTAAGTTGCACTGCCTGAGCTGCTTCCTGATCGGGTGTCTCAAACCCAAGAAAGCGCGGACGAAACACCGTCGCCAGTGCCGGCATAACGGTGATACTGGCGAGAAAACTCACGGCCATGGCCACAGCCACCAACCCCCCGAAACGGACCAGTGGCGGGACCACACTGATCATGAGGGTGCCGAACCCCAGGCTCATGGCCAGGAAGTTGAAAAACAGCGCCCGCCCCGTAGACGGAAAAAAGTTCACCATTCGTTCCTCAAACGTGCCAGTACCGGATCGCATGAGCTCGCGAATCCGCTGGGTCGTATGCTGGCCAAAATCGATCGCCAGCCCGGTCGCAATGGCCGCAAACATGGAGGTCCCCACAGCGAGCCAGATCCCGCCAAATCCCATGATGCCGTACACGAGAAGGACAGAAGCAAACACCGGCACCAGCGTAAAGAGTCCAGCACCAAGTGAACGGAACAGCCAGGACGCCATGAGCCAGCTAATGACCAAGGCGATTCCTTCACTGACGAAGTGTGTGGAGGCAATAGTCTCTAACCAATGATGGTTGACGTTCACTCGTCCGCTCAAATGCCCCACGATCTCATTGTTATTGAATTGTTCGAGGAGATACCGTTCAACCTGTTCAATCACCACCCGGTTGTTCACGTAATGGGAAGTTTTGATACTGGCACGAATATTGGCCCGTCGATATTCGTAGTCAATCTCCTGCTGGAAATCTGTCGGATCGGCGGAGGCGGAGTAGAGCAAGAAAAGTTGCGCCACAAGGTCTCGGTTATCGGGTATGCTATACGCCTCCTTGCGGTTTTCGTTAATCGACCGATTCATCTGCTTCACATAGTCGACCACCGACGTCGTCCCACCAACGCCAGGCAACGTTTCGACAAATCTCTGGAGCGCCTCGATGCGATGAAGTGCGTCCGGGTTGAACAAGCTCTCAGGTGTTGGGGTCTCCACCACAATATCCAGGTAATTGGTTCCGTCCATCACCTGGTTGATCACTTTGTCTGCGCGATAAATGGGTTCATCATGCTGAAAGTTTTCAATCGTCGCCTCCTCGATGATGAGCCGAAACGCACCGATCGTCCCCAATACGGCAACGACGAGTGTCACGCTGAGAATGAGCCTTGGTCGGTGAATCGCAAAGCGGCCTAATGCCGTCACAAGCTGACCATACTGGTCGATCGTCTGGCCGCCTTTGATCGCAGGGGAAGCCTTGAATGGCACCAACATCAATGCAGCCGGAATAAATACCAGGCCATAGGCCCAAGCCCCTATAATTCCGATGGACGCAAAGAGACCAAAATACTGCATCGGTGGCATCCCGCCGGACGCGTAAAGCGAAATGAACCCGACGACGGTGGTGAGAATAGTCATCGTCAGGGGTTTCCAGACGTCGGTCATGGTACGAACAATCATTTCCTGATGAGTGAGATGAGGATGAGCGCGACCCACTTCGTAATAGTGCGTGAGGAGATGGATTGGTTCCGCGACCGCCATCCCGATCAAGATGGAAAGGAGACCGTTGGTAATCACATAGAATGGAACGCCGCCCGCGGCCATGGTCCCGAAGGCGGCCGCCGCCGTGCCGAGCACGACCAAATTCGGTATCAACATCCCGCGCACCGTCCGAAATGCGATGAAGAGGACAATGGTGATGACGATCGCAACAACCGGATTGATTCGCTTCGCATCGTGGTCAATGTAGTTGAAGAGATATCCAGAGATCGCCCCTTCGCCAGCCACATGGAGCTCGACCCCAGGCAGCTGAGGGGCCTCTTGAACCAGGCTCATGAATGCCTGATAAGTCGTCTCGCTCTTCATCTCGTCAAGAACTTCAGCTGTGATTAAGGTCGCCGTATCATCGCGTGCTACCAGGCTGCCCTGGTAGAGCGGAAAATCAGCGATCGCCGCACGAATCGTATCGGCTTGAATCTGCGTGACAGGCGGCGGCTGGAAGAATTTCTTCACTTGCATGCCGTCAGCAGTGCCGACAATATTGTTCTCCGTTGCCAGGCTCATCACTCGGTCAGGGTCAACGTTGGGAATGGTTTTGACTCGATCTGTCAGCCACTGCACCAATTGCAACGTCTCGGGGTTAAAGACGCCGGTGGCCCCACGATTAATGACTGCGATCACAAAGGGATCTGATAAGCCGAAGACCTGTTTGACTTGATCTCGATAGACGCGGGCGGGGTTATCCTTAGCAATGAACGAATCAGCCGAAGTATCCATGGTCAACTGCGGGATGAATGCGGCCAGGCTCACTATTAACATGACTCCCGCTAGAACAAGCGCCTTGGCGTGCGTGGTGACCCACCAGAAAAACTGCTCGGCTCTGCCATGATCTATCGTCTGACTCATTGCCATTCCCTCCTATAGTGTATATACACGTAACTTTCAAAAGCATTTCTCATTACTTGTTCACGAACCTGAATTCCATGACCGGGCAACCTGGAAGATGGAACTTATAATGCCCGAGATGCGTTTATGATCTGCACATCTCAGGCGTCAGCGTAAGTTCAATTAGTGTACCTGCACTCTTCATGGCGTTATGAACCACCCAGTTACCGTGAATTCGTTAGATTGATTGTTTGCTTAACGACCGAATTGCGGACAATTCTTTCATCAGTGTCTTAAAACGCGAGTGCCCAAGATCATGAACGATCGTCTGCTGTGCTTTCTTCCAATAGGGCAACGCCTTCATCAGCGCATCTCGACCCGCAACAGTCACTTTGATCGACTTAGTGCGCCCATCCTTGCCAGGTCCAACTGCAATCAACCCTCGGGTTTCTAGCACTCTCAAGTTCCGGGTTAACGTCGTTCTGTCTACACCAAGCCGATCTGCCGTTTCCGTGATTGGCAACTCACCTGCTAGGTGAGCGACTGTTAACAAGGAAAATTGTGTTCCCTGTATCCCGGAAGGTTCGAGGACAGAGTCATAGAATCGCGTGATCGCACGTGCAGCTTTTCTCACGTTAAAACATGCGCATTCAGAGCACTGACTCAGCGTGTGAGCATCCTCGGATTTCATATGAGTGTATGTACACCTATTGTCACTATCTGTCAAGGCCGCTGTAACCGCATTATGGATAATGATCCGGATGGGGTTGTTGCTCTGGCGCTACCAATCAGAACGCTGGCGGCAGATTCAGATCATTCGATAAGAATCAATGGAGCGACGGTTGTCAGATGCCAACTTTCTACCAGAGCCATGCTCTCCTCAGTGACACCATCGTCCACATCACACAAGGGCGACATTACGGCTTCGCTCCCTCTGGCATCGATGGCGCTGGAGGTTCAGCATGCGTGCGATCCGCATTGGCTTCGACACGTTCCACCTTCGGATTCTCCACAAACGGAGAATAGCCTGCTAGCCGAATCGTGACGGCATAGCCCTCAGCAATCAGCAGATCGAGTTCTTCGATCTGCTTCGAAAATGTCGCCAAGAGCACTCCGTTGGGTGTAGACAGCGTGAGCAGCAATCGAGTTGCCTCACGTTGTTTTTTCTCGACAGTCCCTGTGACAGCCACCATCCGTTCTACGGGAATGAGCCCACGGGTATACGGGGTCAGCAGCTCGGGCGCCACACCGTTCACGATCACGGCAGACAGAAAGCCAAGGATGAATCCGCCGATGAGACCGATCCATCCTTTCATGATGACGATCCAGCTTCACGCATCTGCGCCAAGATGCAACTCGGCAGCAGGAGCACAACGTACGTGGTGTCTGCGATGCTATGCGACGGCATTGTTGTATGGAGTGAATGCTTGATCGATTTCATAGACTCAGAGCGCTTTCCGTGATTCGGACCACGCAAAGGCTGCCCCGAAACAGAGTCCAGCCACGACCGACTGAATAAATGCGTCCTCAACAGGACTGGCAATGGCCCACCACACGATGGCAGCGAGCACACCGGCAACGGCTCCGAGGAGAATCTTCCCACCTGCCAGCTTCAGCCAATCAGTGCACGACACCCAGGCAGTCATATAGACGATTCCGGAAGCAATCGATGCCCAGAGATGCATCAGGTCGCGTTTAAAAAACCAAACTTGGATCGCCCCCGCGATTGCGCCCAGAATAAAGCCCGTGATCGCTCGTTTTATCAACATGGAATAGTGAACCGTTGGTTCAGTCAAGTGACCTCCACGCAGCCAGCCTGGCTTCAATATCATGGACATGAATCAGTTGTGTATTGACGTGCATTGAATGGCCCTTACTCCTGAGCATCGGCATAGTACTGCCCCGACAAGCCGCAACTCAATGCAGCCTTTGACAACCCTTTAGTACAACCACACCTGCCCGCCAGATCGGAGCGAAACACCGGATTGGGGAGTGAACTGCTCCACCCCAAACAACCATCGGCGTTCTGGACGCATGCAGTACAATTTCACGCTCTCAATCGTTGATCCACCGTTTGACTTGATCTGAGGCTGAGCCCCAAGAATCTGCTGCCAGGCTGGGCGCCAGTGAGAAGGCCGCACATGGATGGGGTCGAACCCATACCAAGCTGGCTCAAGCCGAAACAGTTTGGCGCCGTACGCAGCGGACAACTTGGTTAATCCTTCGTTGACTAGCTCCGTCCTATCGAGGACCTGAGCTAGCGAGAGTCGGCACGACGGCACGAGAATTGACCGAAGGGCCAGAAATTTGATGTTCGATAGGCGCCGGATGCTGGCAAGCGGCAAGTCAGTGAGAACGATGTCGTCCGTCACGGCCCTCAGACGAATGAGCGACTTCTCGACCCATCCAAGCGTTCGCTCGACCGAGAAACCGTACAAGATGTCATTGCCGACATCCGTCACGAGTGCCCTCGTCACAATGTGAGGACGCCGCTCCAACTCAGCCCACAGATCTGACTTGAGGATACTGGGCAACGTACGAAAAATGATTCGGCTCGGAGCGCCATAAGATCGCCCATGCCCAAGCGCCGCCAGTACTTCGACGTCCGGTCCCCCATCGATCGAGCACGAGGAGACGATAGTCTGGAAACCGCGGGTCAGATTGCTGGCGCCAAGCGCAACGACGCGACCGACCTCAGCAGGCATACCCAGCCATCAGAGTGTGTGTGATCGTGGGCTGAAGGCAAGCTCTCTAGTCAATATGAACCTGGCCCTGCCCGGTGGCTTCCAACCTGACGACGACGGGCACTCCATCGTGGAGACAGCGATATGGCGTGATCATTGGATCGTTGGTTGTCAGACCAGCACAGCGTGATTCGATGTCCTTCGTGTCTCCAGGCTGGAACCTGAATCGCACCGTGACGATCCCTCCACTGACTCGATGTGTTTCAACGATGTCATAGGAAGACTTGGGAATGACGTGTGAGACCCAGCCTTGGCTCATAGCTTCAGACTCTATCAATTGCCTGATAGGTCTCGTAGTGAGACTCAAACGTCCCGACGCAATCAACGAGCCAGACCGCGCCGACAAGAACCGCCCCCACTACCAACAGGCTTGCCCCGATCTTCTTCATACATCAACGGGTATTGTCCTCGGAACGGTCACGAGACCGGCGGACAGGTGGTTTGCCTCGTATCCCGGCCAGGCCCCTTGGTGATTTCAATTCGCGAGACCCCTTTCACGTTGGCGCAGAGATCCCCGAGTCCCGGCGTGACCAGGCGGAACGGACCACCTTTCGTATCAGGCAACGGTGCTCCATCAAGCTCGTACACGAGAACTCCATGGTCTCTGGCTTGCTGGAGCGTGAGACAGGCTGAGTACTTCCCGTCTGCTGCATGAAATGCGATGTGATCCGCCTCGATCGCCAAAGCCGGAACATCGAGCAGCCCCTTCAACTGAATCCCCCGTCCTTTCATGCCCGGCATCACGGTGGCAATATCGAGCTGATGTTCTACAGGCAATGCTGCGATGGCGGCACGGTCAAATGAGATGGGTTGAACAACGGCGCCTTCGATTCGGACCCGCCCTGAGCCGGTTTGTTCTTTCTCGGTCATCGTCTTGATCATCGCCGTCAGGGCTTCGTTGACAGGAGTGGGAATGCCTAACTTGCGACCCTGCTCCACAATGAACCCGTTTAAATAGTCGATCTCCGTCTGCCGCCCCGCCTTCCAATCGTCGTACATCGACGTATGGATGTCGCGGATCTCTTGGGAGGCCTTGACCACTCGTTCAGGCATATCGAGCGGCAACGGTACCTTCAGCGCAGCCGAGATTGCCGCGCATTCTCCGACAATCTGCCGAATCACACCCGTCATCTCTGGGTGATCCAACGCTTTTGCCACACGATCATCAATGAGCACCGTGATCGGATTGAAGACGCAGTTCCAACACATCTTCTCCCATTTACTGCGGCGAAGGTCTTTAGAGAGGTGGCAAGGAATGCCTGCTGAGGCAAACAGGTCACGGATGGCGAGAAGTCGTTCGCTCTCATAACCCATCAGTTCACCGATGGCGACAGTTCCCTTCTTATAATGGTCGATCACGCCGGGCTCGGCGATTTTGGAATAGATGTACGCCACCCCACCGACGACACAATCTCGCTGGATTCGCGCGATGAGCCGGTCTTCGGTATCAATCCCGTTCTGCAACGTCAGAATCACTGTCTTATTGGTGAGGATGGGTTCGATCTGGTCCATGACCTCATCAAGGTCGTAGGCTTTCACTCCCAGAACAATGAGGTCTGGCTTCGGCAGCTCTCGAGCATCGGATGCAACCAGTGGCCGGACTGTGAAGGAACCACCGGCACTGCGAATCGTCAGCCCATTCCGCTTGACTGCTTCAAGTGTCCTTGGTCTGAGAAGAAAGGAGACATTGGGGTTGTTCTTCGCCAGATGTGCCCCAAAGAACCCGCCGACCGACCCTGCACCCACGAATAAGATCTGTTTCATCGCTCATCCTCGTTCCGTTGCTTGCGAAACGGCTGTACTATAGCATGCACCTCCACAGAGACACAGCAGCGTACTCGCTCACTAATGCCTATGGCTCGTGGATCCAATCTCGGACTCTTGAAAGAAAAGCTGGCTGCTGCTGAGGCTATCACCGTCCTCACCGGTGCTGGGATCTCAGCCGACAGCGGTGTACCGACCTTTCGCGGCGCGGATGGTTTGTGGAAGAACTTTCGCGCCGAGGACCTGGCGACACCCGAAGCCTTCGAGCGGGATCCTCGCCTCGTGTGGGAATGGTACAACTGGCGGCGCGAGCTGATCGCCACGAAACAGCCGAATGATGCACATAAGGCACTAGCTCGAACTAGAACGCCGCTGTCCGGACTTTTGGCTGATGACGCAAAATGTGGATGGGCTGCATCGAGACGCCGGCTCACGGAAACTCTCGGAGATTCATGGCAATATCTGGAAGGTTCGCTGTACCGGCTGTGGCGTGGTGGAAAACAACCGCGATGTGCCGATTGCCATTCTTCCGTCCTGTCCCGGCTGCGGATCGTTGCTCAGGCCCCATATTGTCTGGTTCGGAGAATCCTTGTCTCCTGACGATCTCGACGACTGCTCCAGGGCGCTTAGGCACTGCGACGTCTTGCTTGTCATCGGCACATCCGGCGTTGTCTATCCGGCTGCAGGGTTCGCATCCGTTGCTAAAGAGGCCGGCGCCTTCGTCGCCGAAATCAACCTCGACCCCACCCCACAGTCGGCGCTAGTCGACCTCTCATTGCACGGTCGTGCAATAGATCTCGTGCCGTTACTCCTAACAGGATGCTGAAAAAGTCCGCCAGCGGCGTTCTCGCATCGCTCAGAGACTCAACGTACCGAAGCGTACGCCTCGCCTCTTCGCTCGCTGCGGTCTTGCTGGACAGCCTTTTTGAGCATCCTGAAGTTATCTCGGCGTTAGCACCGTACGAAAAATGCCAGCCTCATTGTTGGCATCAAACGAGAATTTGTGCGGCCTGCTAGAGCCGCTCTAAAAGTGGGAACAACTCCTCCAAGTTCTTGATGGTCCGAATGCCTGCACCCTGCTGCCTTCCGTCACGGTCCAACAGGACGGTGTGAAGCCCGGCTTTCTTCGCGCCTTCCACGTCCTCTCGCAGACTATCACCGATATGCAGGGCCTCCTCCGGATCGATGGCATGCTTCTCCAGCGCAAGGTGAAAGATCTGGGGAGCCGGTTTTGCGGCTTGGGCCAGACTCGAGATGGTCACCGTGTCGAATGCCTCGGCGATTCCGAGTCCACGTATCACGGGAAAGAGACGGGAATCAAAATTCGAGATGATACCGAGTTCCAGATCCCGGTCCTTGAGCCGACTCAACGTGGACACCGTTTCAGGAAACAGGCGCCAGGATCGATGGTCCTCAAATACACGAAAGACGTGATCGAAGAACTCGTCGAATCGCTCGAACATGCCCACGCGATAAAAGACGTGATGCACGATATCGAACCACCAGAGCCGTTCACTCTGTTTGAGTCGTGTCGGGTCGGTTACGGCAAAGACCGGCGGCGGGGCTTCGCGGAAGGCTCGGCTGAACGCGTGTTTGATCGCGACTAACGAGTCCGGTTTCTGGGGAAAGCCGAATTCAACCGCATGGTGAAGGTAGATCTCAGCAACCGATCCGTGCACGTGAAAGAGGGTATCGGCCGCATCGAAAAACACAACTCGTATCGACGAACTCATGGTGGGTTTACCGTGATCGCATTCGGTCATCTGGCCACGTACCGAAATACTTCGTGAATCCAATCACCTATCGATGGTTTTCTTGACAAAGCATACCCCCCTTGCTAGCTTCGAAGAAACTAAAAAGTGGGGAGCGTTGTTCATGGCTTTGCCGATCTTTGTGGTGGACAGCAGCCCAGCAGTGAGACGGATGGTGGAACAGATCTCGACCCCGGAAGGGTTTGAGGTCGTTGGGTTTCAGGACGGACCGAGCCGCCCTTGAGGCCGCTCGGCGAAGCTCGCCCTCGCTGATCATCGCGGACTATCATCTCGACAATATGACCTTCTCAGGGTTTTGCAAAGAGATCAACAAGCTGGACAATCTGACGGAAACCTATCTCATTTCGTTGGTGAATCCGGCTGATCGCCCGGACGAAAATCTCCTTCGCACGTTGGGTGTCAAGGCCTTCCTGAAGAAACCGTTTCAATCTGAGGATTTGCTTGATGTGCTGAAGTCTCTGCAACAGAAAACGGCTGCTACCTCGAACGGCAAGGGCCTGAAACGGCGCGTTTGGCCGCCAACGTCGACTTCAACCGACTCTGATGATGAGGCGATCGACCATCTGTCAGGTGGCGATAGCCAGGAGGAGCCTATGAACCAGCCTGGCAGCCCGTCCACTGCATCACCGGCACCATCGGTCGAGCCTGCGGCTCCCGAAGATGCCATGAGGGGGCTCTTTGACCAACTCTTGCAATCGATGACGAAACGAAGCGAGCTGAGTCTTGCCGAGCTGCTCCCTCGCGTGATCGAGGAGAAACTGGGAACCCATGTCCGACCAATTGTTCAGAAGGAGTTGAACGCACAGCTAGGGAACATCCTCTCTCAGGAATATCTCACTACGATCATTCACCCACTGGTCGCTCAGGCGTTGCCGGCTCTCCTCAAAAAAGAACTCGAGGCCAGTGAGCCTCTCATTCGGCACATCGTGTCCGATGTGGCCACAGCTTCTCTCGGAGAGAGTATTGATCGACTCGTCAAGGATCAGGTCCACTCTGAAATCCATCAATACTTACCCGCTGTCGTGCGGGACCAGATGGGAACAGTCGATCAGTTGGTCAAAGAAGAGCTTCAACGTGCGGTGCAGAAGCAGGCCCCGCTCCTAGCAGACGACATGGTGAGAGCCGCAGTTGGACAAACCGTCGAACAGGCCGTTCAGAGAATCGTGCCTGATATCGCCGAGCAGCACATCAAGGCCGAACTCAAACGTCTGATCGAGACTGAAGAAGCGTCACACCCCTCTAAGATTTAACCTTCTTGCTTCGCTTCCCTCGTCCAGCCTTGACCAGGGCCTTCACCCGCTTGACATTCTTCTGATGTTTCTTTCGTGTCTTCCGATCCTTCTCACGACCTCGTGCCATGATCCTCCTACTGGAAAGTGTGTGATGCGCTCTTTTGTGGCCGATTGTATAGCACATGCCTCGCAAGGTCACAAGCTGAGAGCCACCTCCATTTTCTGCGCCGCTATAGACATGCTAAGATGCGCACCCTGTTCTTAGAGGACCTTGCAGCAATGACCACACGTCAACTCGATAAAACGTATGACCCCAAAGCCGTTGAAGACCGCTGGTCCCGCGAGTGGATCGACCGAGGATATTTCCGTGCCGACGCGAAGAACCACCCCGGCCAACCCTACTGCATCGTCATTCCTCCTCCGAATGTCACCGGCTCGCTCCATGTCGGCCATGCGCTCAACCATTCACTGCAAGACATTCTGATCCGGTGGCGGCGTATGCAGGGGCGCAATACGCTCTGGCTCCCCGGAACCGACCATGCCGGCATCGCCACGCAGAACGTGGTGGAAAAACAGCTGATGGCCGAAGGCTT
The DNA here is from genome assembly GCA_963850405.1 of Nitrospirota bacterium. GTDB lineage: Bacteria > Nitrospirota > Nitrospiria > Nitrospirales > Nitrospiraceae > Nitrospira_D. The sequence continues at coordinate 43,490 of CAWKLH010000026.1, read as the reverse complement.
GTCACGGGAGTCGCTGGGGCGGGAGCGATTCGTCGAACGGGTCTGGCAATGGAAAGCGACGTCGGGTAACACGATCGTCAATCAGCAAAAGCAGCTCGGAGAATCCTGCGACTGGGACCGCTTGCGATTTACGATGGACGAAGGCTTGTCCAAGGCCGTCATCGAGGTCTTCGTGCGTCTGTATGAAGACGGGTTGATCTACCGTGGCGAGCGGCTCATCAATTGGTGTCCACGCTGCCTGACCGCCCTCTCTGACATCGAAGTGGAACATGAGGAGGTGAAAGGCAAACTCTATCACCTCCGCTATCCGTTAGCGGACGATCCGAACACCGGTTTGATCGTGGCCACAACGCGACCTGAAACGATGCTGGGCGACACGGCCGTCGCCGTGCATCCGGACGATCCTCGCTATCGCCATCTGATCGGCAAGAAAGTCCGTCTGCCGCTGACGACGCGTGAGATTCCGATCGTAGGCGATTCGATCCTCGTAGATCTGGAATTCGGCACCGGCGCCGTCAAGATCACCCCGGCTCACGACTTCAACGACTTCGAAGCAGGAGAGCGGCACGGACTCCATCGTCTTGCCATTCTTGATCATGCACGCATTGCTCATGATGCCGAACTTGGTTGCCACAAGCAGCGTTGATCATCGGTCATTCGAGATGCTCCGTGGCCTTCCAGTTCACAAAGCCCGCCCGAAAATTGAACAGCTACTTTCGCGAGCAGTGGACTCCTGAAAAAACCGAAGACCATAAGATGGCCGTCGGGAAATGCTATCGCTGCAAAACGGTCGTTGAGCCGTATCTCTCTCCCCAATGGTTTGTCAAGATTCAAGCCACTTGCCGATCCCGCTATCAAAGCGGTCGAAGAGGGACGCATCCGGATCATCCCAGAAGGCTGGACGAATAACTATCTGGGCTGGATGCGGGACATCAAAGATTGGTGCATCTCTCGGCAAATCTGGTGGGGACATCAAATTCCGGCCTGGTATTGTCTGAGCATGCAACGGAGGATTCGCTCAGAAGTCACACGACAATAGAGCCACTTATCGATCTCGATGTGCAGAACCGATTGTTGCCAAGTAACACCAGCTGAAATGCCCCCAGTGTGGCAACAGCAATTTGCTCCACGACCCTGACGTGCTCGATACCTGGTTTTCCTCCGCCCTCTGGCCGTTCACGACGCTCGGGTGGCCGGATCAGACGCCTGAACTCAAGACCTATTACCCGACCGCCACATTGGTCACCGGCCTCGACATTCTGTTCTTCTGGGTGGCCCGCATGATCATGATGGGGCTCAAGTTCATGGGAGATGTGCCCTTCAAAGACGTCTATATCCATGCCTTGGTCCGTGACGCAGAAGGCCAGAAGATGAGCAAGTCCAAGGGCAACGTGATCGACCCGCTGCACGTCATGGATCAATTCGGCACCGACGCCCTTCGGTTCACTCTGGCCTCGATGGCCTCGCCGGGACGCGATATCAAGCTGGCAGAAGAACGAATCGAAGGCTACCGTAATTTCGCCAATAAGATTTGGAATGCCGCGCGATTCGGGTTGATGTATCTCGATGGACCGACGCACCACTCTTCCGCCGGCACAACGGACGTTGCCTGATCGGTGGATCTTGAGCCGTCTCGCCCACACGATCCGCACCGTCACAGCGGAGTTGGAGTCCTACCGCTTCGATCGTGCAGCGACAGCCCTCTATCAGTTTATCTGGCATGAGTACTGCGACTGGTATCTGGAGTTGATTAAACCGGTTCTGCAAACGCCAGAACACCCGGATGGAGCCAGCACCAGGCACACGCTTGTGGAGACATTGGAAACGACCATGCGGCTGCTGCATCCCTTCATGCCGTTTATCACAGAAGAAATTTGGCAGACCATTCCCCATCAGGGAGACAGCATCGTCGTACAGAACTATCCAGTCTCGGACCAGGCATGGGCCGCGCCAGATGCGGAACAACAGTTCGCATTGTTGGAACGGACAGTGGGACTTGTCCGAACCAGCCGAGTCCTGTTGAATTACTCGCCGGGGCAGCAGATTCCGTTTCATGTCGGGCACGACGACCTGGACAAACAGAACCAGCTCCATCAGTTACAACGACACCTGGCCCACCTCAGTCGCGGCACTGCCGATGTGAGCCCCCCGCAAGAATGGCCGGCGGCAAGATTGTTGCGGCTGGTCACGGAAGGTCTTTCAGTGGGTATCGCTGTCGCCGATGATGTCGACCTCAAGAAGGCGATTGAGCGCCTCGCGAAACAAATCACGGAGACCGACAAAGAATTGCAGCGGATCGACGGGAAACTGAAAAATGCCGAGTTTGTGTCGAAAGCTCCACCGGATGTGATTGCCGAACACCAGGAGCGGGTGCGCACTCTGTCCCGCGATCGTGCCTTGCTGGACAACAGCGAACGGCAGCTCCGCACGATGCTGGGATCCTGAGATATGGCCACCCTCCCCGCTGCAGAGATCCGTCGCGCTGTGCGTCAAGGGCTCGAAGAAGATCTGGCTCAGGGAGATGCTACGACCGCATCGATCTTTTCAGCTCCGGTACCGGCTCGGGCCGAGATCATCGCGCAACAGCCCTTGGTTGTGGCAGGCATGGCCGCAGCCGTTCAAACCTTTCTCATGGTCGATCCTTCTCTACGGTTGTCAGTCCTCCAAACGCGACGGCGACCGCGCTAAGAATGGAGAGCCGCTCCTCCATATCGAGGGCGATGGGCGGTCTATCTTACGGGCCGAGCGGGTTGCCTTGAACTTTCTTCAACATCTGTCCGGGATCGCCACCGTGACGCAACGGTTCTGCCACGCCGTGCGCGGCTATCCCGTCAGTATTCTGGATACCAGAAAAACGCTTCCCGGCTGGCGCGCGCTTCAGAAGTGGGCCGTATCGCTTGGCGGAGGGATCAACCACCGCCGATCATTGGGTGACGGCATTCTGATCAAAGACAACCATCTGGCCCTTCTTCAACGCACACGGCGACCGGTTGAACGGGCCTGTCGACTAGCGCACGCCCATCGCTCAAGCGCGCTCCCGATTATTGTCGAGGTAGAATCCCTCTCTGAGGTCCGGCAGGCGCTCGCCGGAAAGCCTGATATTATTTTGTTGGATAACATGGCTCCGGACCTGGTCCGACGTGCCGTAGCATTGATCAAGAAGCAGGCTCTGGTGGAAGTGTCGGGCGGCATCACTCTGAAGAGCGTCCGAGCCATGGCTGCAGCTGGCGCCGATCGCATCTCCATTGGAGCGCTCACCCATTCTGCCCCGGCAGCAACAGTCAGCCTTGTCATGACGCTGGCTCGGCCTTCACGACGCCGGCGTTCGTAGTTGATGTCGTCCTCTGCCCCACTCAGCCTCGATCGTATTCGCAGCACCCTGGCGACCGAGTCACTTGGGCATACCTTGTATCTGCACCAAGATCTCCCCTCGACCAACACGGAGGCGGCTGCTCTGGCGCGAGCGGGTGCACCGCACGGCACCGTCGTGATTGCTGAAAGCCAGTCAGGCGGCTACGGCCGACATGGGCGCGCCTGGTTCTCTCCGCCGGGGTTGAACATCTATTGCTCCATCATTGTACGTGGGATGGGTGGAAACCTATCGCTTTCACAATGGTTATCCTGGGTGCCGCTTGTCAGCGCACTTGCCGTCACCGAGGCGATTCAACAGACGGCGGCTGTGTCCCTTTCGCTGAAGTGGCCGAACGACCTGCTTCTCCATGAACGCAAAGTCGGCGGGATTCTCTGCGAGAGCAGCGTTGCCACCACCAATGATCCGGTCGTGGTGATTGGAATTGGCCTCAATGTGAATGTCCCTCCGCTATCTTTCCCCGAAGAATTGCAGCCAATTGCAGCCTCATTAGTGGAAGCCTCGCGACAACCGATCGACCGCAATCGGCTCATTGCGCAACTGCTCCTGGAACTTGAACAGTGTCTTGGCGAGCTTCGATCTTCTGGATCTGTCCGCCTGCGACAGGCCTATACGGCTCGCTGTGCCACGTTGGGGCGCCACGTTCGTGTCCTGTTCACGAATGATCATCCGATCGTCGGCATCGCAGAGGCGCTTTCTGTCGACGGCGCGCTACAAGTGAGAACCGTGCCGCCGCACCCTCGTTCACAACCGATGCCCCTTGTCGATGTCCGTGCAGCCGATGTCATCCATCTGAGAGAGTAGCGAAAATGCAGTAGGCCGGGTAGAATGAGTACGATGCTCTTAGCGGTCGACATCGGGAACACCAACGTGGTCGCAGGGATCTTCGACGGATCGACTCTGCTGACCCATTGGCGTTTGGCGACCGATCCCAAGACCACGGCCGATGAATACGGCGTCCTGTGCCTTAGCCTCATGGCCAGTAACGGGCGCCTTCCAGCGCACATCACTGGTGCGATCATTTCCAGTGTCGTTCCCGCCCTCACGGAGACGTTTGAGTCGATGGTTGAAACGTCCTTTGGCTCCACCCCAATCACCGTTTCTCCCGACATGGATACGGGTCTCACGCTGAAATACTCGAATCCGAAAGAGATCGGAAGCGACCGCATTGTGAATGCGGCGGCGGCCTATGAGAAGTTTCACCGTGATCTCATCATCGTCGATTTCGGCACCGCGACGACGTTTTGTGCCGTCAACCGAGATGGAGAGTATCTCGGAGGGGTGATTGCACCGGGTCTGACCATTTCCGCAGAGGCGCTGTTTACCAGGGCGGCGAAGTTGAGCAAAGTTGAGCTTGCCCGGCCTAAGACCGTCATTGGGACCGATACCGCCAGCAGTATTCAGTCGGGGCTCATCTTCGGCTATGCCGGTCTCGTGGACACGCTTGTTCAGCGGATGGAAAGGGAAATGGGGCGCACGTCATATGTGATTGCCACGGGTGGATTGGCCTCAGTGATCGCGCCGGAGGCGCGATCGATTCAACATCTGGAACCGTTTTTGACCCTTCATGGGCTTGAACTCCTGTATCGCCGTGCCTGCGGCGCGAGTCTGACCCAGTGGATCTAGTCCTCTGCCTGCCCAGGTCATTTTATTTTCCCCATGCCCGTTGACTTCTCTCCTCCTATGGATATCTCCACGATTGTATAGGTATCAGGATGAGTAACGATCAAGAACAGAAAAAACCAAACGCCAATACAATCGAGAACTTAGAGGAAGCTTCTCCAGATATGGACGCAACAGGCTCCTCAGTTCAGGATGAACTGGCCAGTAAGACTGAAGAATGTACAGCGCTCAATGAGAAGTATCTCCGGCTGGCTGCGGAATTTGAAAACTACAAACGGCTGATACAGCGCGACCAGCGTGAGCAGATTCGATTCGGGAATGAACAGATTCTCAAAGAGCTGCTGCCGGTGGTCGATAACATGGAGCGGGCGATTAAAGCGGCTCGAATAAGCGGAGGCGATTCATCGCTCGTGCAGGGTGTAGAACTGACGCTCAAACAACTCTCCGGGACCCTGACTAAGTTCGGCGTGCAGGCGATCGAAACGGCCGGCCAGGAGTTCGATCCAAGCGCCCATCAAGCCGTCTCGTACGGACCATCGAACGACGTGCCGGCTAACAATGTATTGGACGAGTTTCAAAAAGGGTATCGGTTGCACGACCGGATTCTACGGGCGGCCATGGTCAGTGTGTCGTCAGGTCCAGCCAATCCAAGCGAACATGACTCAACGACGCATTGACCTGATTCAGTCGTCGTTGTTGGGAAGGAAGGAGTTCAGCAATGGGTAAAGTCATCGGTATCGATCTCGGGACCACCAACTCTTGTGTGGCGATTATGAGCGGCGGAGACCCCGTCGTGATCGCCAATGCCGAAGGGAGCCGGACCACTCCTTCCGTCGTTGCTATCACCGATAAAACCGAACGGTTAGTGGGACAAATTGCCAAACGGCAAGCGATCACCAACCCCGAGAACACTATTTACTCCGTGAAGCGTTTGATGGGGCGCAAGTTCAAGAGTCGCGAGGTGCAAGAAGCCATGAAGCGGCTTCCGTACAAGGTGGTTGAAGCCGATAACGGTGATGCGCACGTGGAATTGCGTGGTAAACGCTATAGCCCACCGGAAGTCTCTGCCATGATTCTGCAGAAAATGCGGCAGACTGCTGAAGACTATCTCGGTGAAAAGGTCACTGAGGCCGTGGTGACCGTCCCCGCGTATTTTGACGACAGCCAACGCCAGGCGACCAAAGATGCCGGCCAGATTGCCGGGCTCAACGTCCTGCGTATCATCAATGAGCCGACAGCGGCCTCCCTTGCCTACGGTCTGGACAAGAAGAAAGACGAGCGAATCGCCGTGTACGACTTGGGCGGCGGCACCTTTGACGTTTCCGTTCTTGAAATCGGTGAAGGCGTCTTCGAGGTGAAATCCACCAATGGCGATACGTACCTCGGGGGTGATGACTTCGATCTCCGCGTGATGGATTGGTTGGTCGACGAGTTCAAGAAAGACCAGGGCATCGATTTGCGGAAAGACCGGATGGCGCTCCAACGCCTGAAGGAATCGGCGGAACGGGCCAAGATCGAGCTTTCTTCGTCTCAAGAAACGGAGATCAATCTGCCGTTCATCACCGCCGATGCCAGCGGCCCCAAGCATATGGTCACCAAGCTCACACGGGCCAAGCTGGAACAGTTGGTCGATGATCTCATTCAACGCACGATTGAACCCTGCCGCAAGGCCTTGTCCGATGCGGGCGTCACGGCCAAGGATATTCAGGAAATCGTGTTGGTCGGTGGTATGACCCGCATGCCCAGAGTGATTCAGGTCGTGAAGGACTTCTTTGGAAAAGAACCGCATCGTGGGGTGAATCCAGACGAAGTCGTCGCCATCGGAGCCGGCATTCAAGGCGGAGTTCTCAAGGGCGAAGTCAAAGACGTGCTGTTGCTCGATGTCACTCCATTATCGTTGGGCATTGAGACGCTGGGTGGCGTATTCACCAAGCTTATTGAGCGCAACACGACTGTTCCAACCAAAAAAAGCCAAGTGTTCTCGACGGCAGCTGATAGTCAAACAGCCGTCACGATCCGCGTGTTTCAAGGTGAACGGGACATGGCCAATGACAACAAACTGCTTGGGCAGTTCGACTTGGTCGGTATTCCACCAGCGCCACGCGGCATGCCGCAGATTGAAGTGACGTTCGACATCGATGCCAACGGCATCGTGCATGTATCGGCAAAGGATCTGGCCACACAGAAAGAGCAATCCATCAAGATCACAGCGTCCAGCGGGCTGAGTAAGGATGAAGTCGAGAAATTCGTTCGGGACGCGCAGTCCCATACGGAAGACGATAAGAAGCGCCGCAAACTAGCAGAAGCCAAGAACCAGGCAGATAATCTCGTTTATCAAACGGAAAAAAACATCACGGAATATGGCGACAAAGTCTCCGCCGAGGAAAAGACGAAAATCCAGGATGCCGTCGCAGCCGTCAAAAAGTCACTCGAGGGCACGGATGCCGAGGCCATCGAATCGGCGACGCAGACACTCATGACGGCGTCGCACAAGTTAGCCGAAGAGATGTACAAGAAAGCCGCCGCATCTCCAGGCCCGCAACCAGACGCCTCGTCCTCCGGCAGCACCGGTGAGACAAAAAACGACGAGAAAGTCGTGGACGCAGAGTTTGAAGAAGTAGACAAAGACAAGAAATAGCATAGAATAGCGCTTCAGAGTGTCCGAGTTCTCGGTGTAATCGAGAACTCGGACGGTTTCTTACTTCCATACGCAATGGCGGCCGTGTCAAAACGCGACTACTACGAAACTCTCGGCGTCGATAGAAACGCATCCGACGACGATCTAAAAAAAGCCTATCGCAAGCTCGCGCGCCAGCACCATCCAGACCTCCATACCGGTGACCAGCAGAAAAAAACAGCCGAAGAGAAATTTAAAGAAATCAACGAAGCCTATGAAACGCTGAGTGATCAAGACAAGCGGAAACGCTACGACACATTCGGTCATGCTGGGGCACAACAGGGTGGGCCTGGTTTTGATGGGTTTGATTTCAACCGTGGCGGATTCGGAGATGTGTTCAACGATATCTTCGAGGATTTTTTTGGTCAAGCCCGAGGAGGCGGAGCACCTCGCGCCGAACGTGGCAATGATCTCCAATACAACCTTGAAATCACGTTTGAGGAAGCCGTCTATGGAAAAGAGGCTAAACTCAAGATCCCACGCTGGGAAATTTGCATCGACTGTAAAGGGACCGGGGCGAAATCGGCGTCAGCGATCAAACCTTGTACCAGCTGCAAAGGTGCGGGGCAGCTTCGCTTTCAGCAGGGGTTCTTCAGCGTCAGCCGACCCTGTGGCCAATGTGAAGGCACCGGTCACTTTATCACGGAACCTTGTTCGACCTGCCAGGGACGTCAACGGGTTTACAAAGAACGCACCATCGCCGTCCATATTCCAGCCGGTATTGAGACCGGCATGCGACTTCGTCTTTCCAATGAAGGAGAGCATGGCCCCAATGGTGGCCATCCCGGCGACCTCTACGTGGCCGTTACCGTCAGGCCTCATCAAATCTTTCATCGCAAGGGGCTTGATATTGCCTGTGATGTACCGGTCAATCTCGTGACGGCCACGCTCGGCGGAAAAGTGGAAGTCCCGACTCTCACGGGGGCAACCGTCATCAAGGTGCCGCCAGGCACACAACATGACAAGGTCCTTCGGATTAAAGGGATAGGGGTTCCCAGCCTGAAGGGCGGATCGACAGGCGATCAGGTCTATACAATCAAAGTTCAAATCCCCACTAAATTAACGGCCCGACAAAAAGAACTCCTGATGGAGTATGCGAAAGAAAGTGGCATGACCATGGAAGCCAACGGCGACGGCTTCTTCGATAAGATGAAAACCTTCTTTGAGTAGTCTCCCCTACCCATCCGGGTTAATCCCCCTGAGTCCCTCATGCCTGTGTTGTTTGTTCCCCCTGAGCGCATCGATCATCAAACGATATCGATCACTGGCGATGTGCTCGTCCATCTCCGAGACAGTTTGCGCATCACAGTCGGCGAGACTCTGTGGCTCAACAGTGGACAGGGCGCCAAGTTTCGCGTTGAAATCACCGATGTCTCCAAACGAGCGGTCACTGCATGTATTCTCGAAACGATCCAGGAACCACCTCGCCAGACACCTTGTCTGATCCTCGGCCAATCGCTGCTTAAGGGGGAGAAGATGGACTGGGTGATTCAGAAGGCGACTGAACTCGGCGTGAGCGAGATTGTGCCGATTGAAAGCCAGCACAGTGTGGTACAACTGAAAGCCGACCGCCTGGATCACCAGCTCGCCCGTTGGCAACGAATCGCCTTAGAATCCGCCCAGCAATCCGAACAGTGGCGTATCCCCACCGTCGCTAAGCCACAATCTCTCTCAGTCCTTCTGACCAGCGTGGCGACCGGCCTGCTCACACTCATGCTGGCCGAGCGGCTAGATGGAAAGAGTTTGCAAACGGTCGTGCTGCCGCAAGACGCAGCTGGCTCCGTGCTGGTCCTGATCGGACCGGAAGGCGGCTGGAGCCAAGAGGAAGTGCTGATAGCCGAGCAGGCGGGAGTCGAACGCATTACTCTTGGTCAACACATCCTCCGATCTGAAACAGCCGCCATTGCTGCTATTAGTATCCTCCAATCACGCCTCGGCGAGCTGGGATAGCGAATCTCCCGTGCCTTTCGACCTTCTTCAGACGATTTTGCGATTGACAGAAACGGACGCAACCAGCAATCTTACTTGCCGTGTCTATTCTAAAATCCTCATGAGGCATCATGGAAATCATCATTGTGCGAACAAGCGTGATCAAGGCTGTCCTGAGCACCATGGCTGAACAACAGTTCGGCGACATGGTTAAGGCTGTCGTGGATATCGACCAAGGCATCATGGCAATCGGCGGTGAATTGCACTCCGACGAAGAAGCGGTGCTCTTGGAACAGGGTTCGCTGCAGAAAAACCTGTGGGGCATCAATCTCTATCCGGAACGCCCGGCCTCGGAATGGATTGAATTCGATTCAATGATCAATGTGCGCCCTTCCGGGGGAAACCGTTCTCGGTATGTCGAGTGCGTGGAAGTCCGCGAAGCCGTGATAGCCATCGTTAATCGATTGGTGCAGGGCTAATAGCGTGGCACCTATTCACGACCAACTGGCTTCTGGACGATGGCAATCCCTCTCGCTCATCGAGCAACTCGCCAATGTCGGCAGCGACGTCGCGCGCGCAGCCCGCTGGTATGGGAAGGACCAACAGCGCTGCGAACAGGCTTTTGAGCGCGCCCTGGAACTCTTAGATCTAACGATCGCAGATGATCGGTGGAAAGGGCGACGGAAAGAACTGACACGCTCTCGCGAACTGCTCTGCGATGCCATGCTCGGCGGGAAAACCTACGGCAGTGACTTGGCCTCTCTCGACCGCTATTTCTTTCACTTCGCCATGGCGGCCAGAGCCGGACGATGAGCAGTGCATGCATGACCAGGGAATTCATGAATGCAAGTCTTGCTCACGTCTTCAATAACAAGAAATAGTATCGAGGTGCACATGACACCAGACCAGTTGAAACAGTTACGATCTTTCTATCATTCATTAATTGGTTTCAAGGAGCAGTTAGATCAAGCAACATCCATGAAACAGCATGCCATTCTTAGAGCTGCGGGCGAGGTCATGTTAAGTGAACTTAAGCGCCTGAGTAACTTATATCCTAATCTAGCGCCACCACCAGATGCTGGTTTCTCATATACAGATACGGGCTACTGTTTTATAGCGCCTCTCACAGCACACCTATCCACAGTCATAAGCCGATTGAAGTTCGAAATAGAATCTTTTGACAGTAACCCTGTGACAGAGAAAAAGTCTTTCCCCTTTGTGAAGAGTCCTGAATTGCGATCAATACTCGAAAGGGACTACGAGGAGATACAGAAGGCTTTTGTAACGGGATGCTGGAAGTCAGTTATCATTCTTGCAGGAGGAGCAGTCGAAGCCATACTGCTGGACCGCCTTCAACAATATGAAGCACGAGCGAGAGCCTCTCCTAAGGCTCCTAAAGACAAGGCTGGAAAAGTCCAAGACATCAGGGATTGGGGTTTTGTGCATCTGATCCTTGTGGCGGCAGACCTCGAGCTTGTTAATCCGGGCGTAGACAAGCACTCTCACTCGTTACGAGAATATCGAGACTTAGTACATCCTACGGTCGAAATTCGCAGCCGCTTACGGGTTGATGCAGAAGAAGCGAAGATTGCTCTAGAGGTCTTGAATATAGTTCACCGAGACCTCTCCGCATGATATCTCGATGCCGATTGGCAGTCTGCGCAATCATAGCCCTATCCTGAGCATTGCCGTGAAGAGAGTATTGAAAAGGTGTAGGGACTCTTTCTTAACAGCCTTGTGACGATATCGGCCGCAGATTCAACTCTCCAGTGCATAACATTCAGCCGCGTCTGACTAGAGCCTGAAAGACCTCGTTGGGCGTTTGAAAGCCGAGTGATTTTCTAGGTCTACGGTTGAGCAGGCGTTCACCCCTCGCCACCGTCGCCGGGTGGATTGTAGTGAAGTCCGTGCCTTTAGGGAAGAAGTCTCGGATGAGGCCATTGGTGTTCTCGTTCACGCCGCGCTCCCACGCATGATAGGGCGTGGCAAAAAAGACCTGCGCGCACAGGATATCGGCAGTGTCCCGGTGTCCGGCAAACTCCTTCCCGTTGTCGTAGGTGATGGTGTGAACGTGGTCGCGCAACGGGTTCAGCCGATGCACCGTGGCGCGGTGCGTGGCGTTGGCTGTTGGACGGGGCAATTTTGAAATGGTCGTGAACAGGCTTTTGCGCTCGACATGGGTCAGCAGGGCGCCTTTGCGTTGCGCCCCGACGATGGTGTCGCCCTCCCAGTCACCGAGCCGCGTCTTGGCTGCGACAATCGCGGGGCGCTCCGCGATGTCGATGCGATGAGGGATCACGCCGCGTCCGGCATGCTGGGCACCACGCCGGTTATAGTGCTTGCCACGCCGTCGCAAGAACCGCCAGAGGTCGCCGCCCGCCCGCTTGTTGTCCCAGATCATTCGGTAGATCCATTCGTGGCTGAGTGCCACCCCTCGCTCGGCCCGCAACCAGAAGCTGATCTGCTCCGGGCTCCAGCGTTCCTCCCGCAGCTTGTGGGCGATCGCGCGCCGCACACGGAGGGTCAACTTGCGAGGCTGGTGTCGAACCTGCTGCTGTCGGGACTGCGCGGTGTGCTGCGCTTGCTGAAAGCGGTAGCCCCGCTGCCCCGTGTTCCTGGCGAGTTCCCGGCTCACGGTTCCTTGGCTCAAGCCGAGCGCCGTGCCGATTGCGGCCTGGGTTTTTCCTGCCGTCCGCAAGGCGTAAATCTGGCACCGGTCTTCGTAGGTGATCCGACGATATGTGCGCATCAGTAACCCCTTGGTGTGCCAAGAGGTTACTCCATCACGCCGTCGTTGACGTTATGCACTGGCTACTTGAATCCGCGAGCAAATAAAAGGCTGCCAGGCCCCATTTACCACACACAGTAGTGGGTTTGTTCGACCAGATAAGATTCATCACGAGCGTTTCTGAAGCCTGACATCTGCGGGAAGGAAGGGAATGGTCGGGCCGGAGTCGGCTTGGAACGTGAGGGTCGAAGCAAGATGCAAAGCATTAAGTGCCCTCAGCTTGAATTTCTGTGCCCACATGGCTTGCCAGCCCGTCTCATAAACAACGCGGACCTGAGCCTGCGCAGGCAACATCGACCAACGGAACAATATGACTCTGTGATTGCGCTTCGCTCTCGTCATCGCCTTGCTCATCTCGTATGCTATCTCTCAGTGGAGTGGGCGCAGCTAGGTTCCCACTGATCATACTGTCCGAAATTCCGACGTCTTCTCTGTGATCTTGGTACAGCTGGTTCTGTGCCCCTCATCGAGTATCGGGCTGTTGATTTCGGAGCGATTAGTCAGTGATTATGAGTCGAACAGATGCTTGCACGCGTTAGGCTGGCGGACAGGCGTGAGGATTGTGCCATCGACGGGAGCGAGCGTGGGGACGCTGCATTCGATCCTGGGTCTGGCTGGTTGGTAGAGAGGTGGACATTCGCATGTTCGATTGGTTGACTCAATCAGAGATGTGGATCGCGCTGGGCACGCTGACGGCCCTCGAAATTGTCCTCGGGATCGACAATATCATCTTCATCTCCGTCCTCGTGAGCCGGCTCCCTCAGCAGCAGCGAAATCTAGCACGCCGTCTTGGGCTAGGCCTTGCGATGATCGCACGACTGGGATTGCTCTTCTCTATTTCGCTTGTGATGGAGCTGACGGCTCCCTTATTCACGATACTGAGTCAAGCGATCTCGGGGCGAGATCTGATTCTCATCATTGGTGGCCTATTTCTCCTCGCCAAAGCCACCCACGAAATTCACGAAAGCGTAGAGGGCGAGGATGACCAAGCAGCCTCGTCGGTTCCAGCCAATTTCGGGATGATGTTGTTGCAGATCACTGTACTAGATCTCGTCTTCTCGTTAGATTCTGTCATCACGGCCGTTGGTCTCGTTGATGATATCTCTGTCATGGCGACGGCGATTATCATAGCCGTGCTCGTCATGTTGTTCGCAGCCCGTTCGATCGGTGAATTCGTCGATGCCCATCCAACAATCAAGATACTCGCGCTATCGTTCCTAATCCTTGTCGGAGTGACTCTGATGGTGGAAGGGTTCGATGTCCACGTTCCGAAGGGGTATATCTACTTCGCGATGGCCTTCTCAGTTGCCGTAGAGATGATCAACCTGCGAATCCGCGCACGCACCAACCCACCCCGTAAACTGCACAACCGTTATGCGGGCGGCAAGACAGAAGGTCCAGCCCAAGACCACTGACATCGATCTCACGGCAGCTATTCGAACGGACCATCCCGCTGCTTGGAGTCGATGCACACACAGCTGGTCAGGTAGACTGGGTTGGATCTCTGGGAGAAGGTCGTGATGATAAGGGTGCGGCCAATTGTTCGAGCGACTGCCCTTCCGCATTGATTCCCAACCATAACTCAATTGCCGCCCCGAGCAGCATCATGCCTCCGCCCAAGAGATACCCGTAGAAGACACTGGTGATCGACGTTTCGATCAGCCTCCCATAGAGCCAGGGTGCTGCCACACCGGCCCCTTGTGCCACGATAAAGAAAAAGGCGATCGCCATGGCACGGATCTCCATCGGAAATATTTCGCTCACCGTCAAATAAGCGGCACTGGCCCCGGCCGATGCAAAAAAGAAGATCAGCGACCAAAGCATCATATGCTGAGTGAGCGTCAAGGCACCTATCCAAAACAGATAGCCCGCAAGACACAAGAGGAGACCAGCTAGGCCGTAGGTGAGGCTGATCATGGGTTTGCGGCCGACCGTGTCGAATAATCGCCCTAAGAGGAGTGGTCCTAAGAAGTTACCCAGTGCAAACGGAAGAATATAGAGACCGATGGTGGCACTTGGTACGGCATAGTATGTTGTCAGCAGCAAGGGATAGGTGAACGACACTGCGTTATACATGAACGATTGTGTGACCATGAGTCCGATGCCCAACACCGTCCGCCGTGGATACGATTGAAAGAGTTCTCGCGCAACGGTCGCGATCGTCGCGTGGGGGCAGGCATGGACCGTGATCGTGCCTTGAGGGGCCGCGAGTGATGTGCCGTGATCGTGCGCCACATGTCGTTCAATCTCTGACACAATCGCTTCCGCTTCAGGCACCCGGCCATGGGTCATCAGCCAGCGTGGGCTTTCGGGAATCACACGCCGAACGATGATGATCGCCACTCCCAGCACTGCACCGAACACAAAGCACAGTCGCCAGCCGATAGATTCAGGAAAGATGGCCGGATTCAGTAACAGCAATGTCAAGAGAGCGCCAGCCGCCGAGCCGAGCCACCACGTCCCGTTGATGGCTAGATCGGTATGCCCACGGCTTCGAGCGGGAATTAATTCATCGATGGCCGAATTGATGGCGGCGTATTCGCCTCCGATACCGGCCCCGGTCAAGAACCGGAAGAACATGAAGCTCATCAGGTCCCACGAAAATGCTGTCAGCACTGTCGCCGTGAGATACAGCGCCAAGGTGATCATGAACCATTTCTTTCGCCCCTGCCGGTCGGTGAGATATGAAAAGAGCAGCGCGCCGAAGACTGAACCAGCCAAGTAGGCGGACGCCGTCAGTCCGACTTCTGATTGAGTGAGGTGTAAGGTGTCTGGGTGGGTCAGCATCGGACCGAGCGCGGCTACGATGGAGACTTCAAGCCCATCGAGCAGCCAGGTGATCCCCAGTGCCCCGACGATCCGCCAGTGCCAGTGGGCCCAGGGTAACCGATCCATGCGTTGTGGAATATTGGTGGTGATCGAGATGCCGGACTCGGCAGGCATTCACCCTCGTAGTATAACGACGTGGCAGAAGACTCGTGCGGAAATCCCTACCATCCCAATTGCCAGCTCAGACCGTTCTGTTCTACAAGCGCGTCGGCTTCTTGTGGACCCCACGATCCAGCCGTGTAGACATGCACCGGTCGGGGGCTGAGCAAGAGCGGGTCGTAGAGTCGCCAGGCAGTTTCTGTAAAGTCCGAGGTCACGAACAATGTTTGGTCGCCGATCATGACGTCGCGCAACAGTGTTTCATAGGCTTCCGGCAGTTCCCCGCCGAAGGCATGGCCATAGTCGAACCTCAATGCGCGATCGGCAAATTTGAAGGGCCTCCCGGGTGTTTTTACGGAGAAGCAGAGAGAAAATCCTTCACTCGGCTGCAGCGTGATCAGCAACTTGTTGGGATTGAGGCTGCCTGGTTCCAAGGATCGAAAGACTTGAATGGGGGCCGAGCGGAAGGTGACGGCCACCTGGGTGATCTTGCGCGGAAGCCGTTTGCCGGTTCTTAAATAAAACGGCACTCCCCTCCAACGCCAGTTGTGAATCTCCAATTTCAACGCTACGTAGGTTTCAGTCTTGGAGTCTGGCGGTACACCTCGTTCTTCCAGATAGCCTGGAATTCGCTGGCCGGCGACGTCCCATGCGGCATATTGGCCGAAGATCACGTCCTGAGAGCGAATGGGTGAAATCGAACGCAATACTTTCCGTTTTTCCGCTTGAATCTCGGACGCTTCGAAGGAAGTCGGCACTTCCATGCCGACGACGGTCAGCAATTGCGTCAAATGGTTCTGGACCATGTCGCGTAAGGCGCCGGCCCCCTGGTAATAGGCCCCTCGGTGTTCGACACCGAGGTCTTCCGCAACCGTGATTTCGACGCTCTCGACCGTATTGCGATTCCAGAGCGATTCAAAAATGGGGTTCGCAAAGCGAAAGGCCAACAGGTTTTGCACGGTCTCTTTGCCCAGATAATGATCGATGCGATAGATCTGAGACTCCTCAAGATAGCGATGTAAGCGGGTATTGAGCGCGCGTGCCGAGTGAAAGTCATGACCGAACGGCTTTTCAAAGACCACTCGCACCCACCCATGGCTCTTGAGCAATCCAGTTTGATCGAGCAGCTCCAGGGTTTCAGGGACAATCGCCGGCGGAAGCGCCAGATAGAAAATTCGGTTTTGAGGCAGATTCCTCGCCACTTCAAACTGAGCGATATATTTGGCGAGAGCTTCGTAGTCCGCCAACTTGCCTTCGCGTAGAGGTTGATAATACACATGATCGTCACACCATTGGCGGAGGTCGGTCGCATGACGCGACCCGGAACTGCCCAGGCCCTCATACGCCCATAACCGGAAGGCCTCTTGACTGAGCTCCGGCAACGCAGCGCCGACAATGAGCGTGTTCTGCTTCTCCAGCTCGCCGTAGGTGCGCAAGTGAAAGAGTGCGGGCAGGAGTTTGCGCCGGGTCAGATCACCGGTCGCTCCGAGAATAATAAAGAGATGCGGCTCGACGCTTCGTTCTTTCATGTTCTCCTGGTGAAACCTGGTCGCGTTACTCGTCCGGCTCCTCGATCGGGCCAGCCCATTCACCTTTGGCCAGCGTGACTTCCTGAAACCCGCCGTCCGGCCATTGGAACTGTCCTGCCTCATCGACAAGCACGATAAAGGGATCGACCTCATGCGCTTGTCCCCGGAACCAGTACCAGCCTGGCTGAGTCGGCCCATTCGTGCTCCAACGATAGGTCGGCATCAGGTCCCCCGGAACGCTCTGTGATTGCGGCATTCCTTCTTCTCGTCACTTTTTGGTACAGTCTGTTCCATCACGTGTACGAACCTATCACGTCATGTCCACACTTCCAATAGAAGATGTCCTGCCATCAATCCGTGAAGCGTTGAACGCCGGTCCCAATGTGCTGCTCACGGCCCCTCCCGGCGCCGGGAAAACCACTCACGTTCCACTCGCACTTCTCGAGTCGCCTTGGTTATCGAACAGGAAACTTCTGATGTTGGAGCCACGGCGGCTTGCTGCGCGAGCTGCTGCTCACCGGATGGCCGGCCAGCTGCACGAGCCTGTCGGGGAAACCATCGGCTATCGGATGCGATTCGACACGAAGATCGGGCTGAGGACGAGGCTCGAGGTCGTCACCGAGGGAGTACTGACGCGGCTGCTCCAAGAGGATCCGTCGTTGGATGCCTACGGCATGGTGGTGTTCGACGAATTTCATGAACGAAGTCTGCAAGCCGACCTGGGACTTGCCCTCTGCCTTGAAGCTCAACGACTCTTTCGCCCTGACCTTCGCCTCTTGGTGATGTCGGCGACCCTCAACTGCGGCCCGGTCAGCGAACTGATGGGTCATGCACCGCTCATTACCTGCGAGGGCCGGCTGTTTCCCGTCGAAACCCGTTACCTGGACCAGCCCCTGGCAGGGAGACTTGATCTTGCTGTGGTGCAACACATCCGACGATCACTGGCGCACGATGACGGCAGCTTGTTGGTCTTTCTTCCCGGAATGGCTGATATCCGCCGGGTCGAACGGACGCTGTTGGAGTCCAAACTGGGACCCTCGATACAGATCGCACCGCTGCACGGTGAGCTTCCACAAGCCATGCAAGACGCGGCGATTCGACCAGCGGCTCCTGGATCACGAAAGATCGTGCTCGCCACGTCGATTGCCGAAACCAGCTTGACCATCGAGGGGGTGCGCGTGGTTATCGACGGAGGCTGGCTCCGCATTCCCCGGTTCGATCCTCGCTCCGGTCTGACTCGGTTGGAGACCATTCGCGTCACGCGAGATTCTGCTGAGCAACGCCGTGGCAGAGCGGGGCGCCTTGAACCAGGCATCTGTTACCGACTGTGGACCGAAAAGGAGCAGGCCTCACTTGCAGTCCATCGTCCACCGGAAATTCTCGAGGCCGACTTAGCCCCACTGATGTTGGATCTCGCCCAGTGGGGCGCGCAGGGTCAGGACGAATTGTCCTGGCTCACTCCGCCGCCGGCTGGAGCGGTCGCCCAGGCCAAAGATTTACTCGTACAGCTCGGTGCCTTCTCAGCTAGTGGGCGCCTAACGGATCATGGACGGCACATGACCGAGCTTCCTCTGCATCCCCGCTTGGCGCATATGCTGATCAGCGCCATCCCACTGAGGCTTGCCGATCAGGCCTGCGAAGTGGCGGCGCTGTTGAGTGAACGTGACGTCCTGCACGGACCGTCGGCAGACCAGAATGCAGATGTGCGTGTCAGGCTGGATGTGCTTCAGGGTGAAGGTGATTTCAGCAGCCAGGCAGTCAATCGAACCGCACTCGAACGCGTGAGGCGAACGGCTCAACTCTGGCGGCGACAGCTCAAGAGGCTGTCGGGGAAGCCCAACAGTGACGGACACGACCACCCGCATGTGGCTGGTCTTTTGCTCGCGCTGGCCTACCCTGATCGGATCGCGCAGCGGCAACCCGGTGAGATTGCCAGTTACCGACTTGTGAATGGGCGAGGTGCACGGTTCAGAAGACCTGATCCCATCGCGACGGAACCCTTCCTTGTCATCGCGGACTTGGATGGAGGAGGTCAGTGGGCCGATATTAACCTCGCAGCTCCGATCACGTGCGAAGCCATTGAATCCTTGTATCCTGACCAGGTGTTCACCGAAGAGTTGGTCTATTGGGATGAGCGGAGCGGTGCTGTTCGAGCCCTATGTCGCCGACGACTTGGAGCAGTGACTTTATTGGAGGAGGCAGTTTCATCGCCAGACACAAACAAACTAACATCCGTGCTTTTGCAGGTTATTCATAAAGCTGGACTTGATGTTCTGTCATTCAGTCCTCTGCTCAAACAGTGGTGCGCGCGCGTGATGTGGCTGCGACGCATTGATGATCCTCAGGCAGAATGGCCTGATCTTTCCGATGAAGCGTTGCTTCAGACATTGGACCAGTGGCTTGGGCCGTACGTGGCCAATATCACCACCCTTGATCGGGTCAAACGGTTGGATCTGACCGTACCGCTTCATACCTTATTGACGCACGAACAACTGCGTCGCCTTGACCGTCTCGCACCAACTCACATCACTGTTCCAAGTGGTTCTCGGCTCCCTATCGACTATGAGCAAGCCGGGTCTCCGGTGTTGGAGGTGCGATTGCAAGAGATGTTCGGGTGCAAGGACACGCCGTGTGTCGCGGGCGGGAAAATTCCGTTGATGTTGCACCTCCTCTCACCCGCTAAGCGCCCCGTGCAGGTCACACAAGACTTAGGCGGCTTCTGGAAGCGAGCGTATCAAGATGTCCGGAAGGAACTACGTGGCCGGTATCCAAAGCACCACTGGCCTGAAGATCCGCTGAACGCCGTGCCGACGGCAAAGGCAAAGCGGCGCAGCTAATTCAAGCGCGCCATCATTCAACAATCGCTTGAGGTCTTACCAAAAGATAGCTAAGAAAACAGGCATTCCATCGACTCACAGTTCTGTCAGTGTGCTCACCCATTCCCGCGTCGCTCCTCCCAGATTCGAAACGCCACAAGGTCCTGTGCGAGGCTATGGAGCAGCAGCGCCAACACCACCGCATCATCGATGAATCCAACACCAGGGATAAAGTCTGGTATCAAGTCTACCGGGCTCACAACGTAGAGCAGGACTCCCGCAAGCGAGGCAAGTGTGCGCACGGAAAGCCCTCTGTAGCTACCATCCTTCCAAGCCTTGAGAAGACGACCCAACAGGGGAAGGTCAGACCGGAGACGCCCGATCATGCGGAGCATCTCAAAGAACCTCGTGGACATTTTCATCTTCACCTCCAGGACGACCGGTTTCCTTGTTCTTCGTGGGAGAACGCGTTGCACATCTTGTCGTAAAGCATACCAAAGACAGAGAATGTTTTGAAGCCATACCAGATCAACGGTAGTAGAACGACTCGGTCAGGGTCCGATGCAAAGCATTCATCGCCACTACAATATGTTCCGGGTTCTGCTGCATGCGGCTTCCTAGACAACGATGGCCTCTCGACCTAAGACCGAACCCAGCTCCACTATGCGATTACTCCCGATGCGCCCACCGACCAGGCTCTGGTCGTGCGTGATCACATCGCCGTCGCTATAGAAACATTGAACGGCCAACGAGTAAATCACTGCACTCGCCGCTGAGCAGGTCGCCGCGGAAGCAGATAGTGGCGTGATAGCGACCTCCGGTAGTGACCGGCAGATCTTCCAGGTGGCCGAGAATCGTGGATTGAAGCAAGGTGGAAGGAGATGGATTTCGGCAGGTAGACCTTGTGGGGTCTACCTGCCGACTGAGGTGGGTACAGGAACTTGACCGGATACTATTCCGTCTTGGCCTTCAGTTCCTTCACTTTACCCTTGGCCCGTTCGCCGGCGGCCTTCATTGTGCCTTTGGCGCGCTCACCCATAGCTTTCATCTTGTTACCCTGGGCTTCTTCTACCTTGGCTTTGGCTTCACCCTTGGCTTCTTCTGCAGTCGCTTTTACTTCGCCTTTGACGGCTTCCATGGTTGCAGCAGTCTCGCCTGCACGCGTGAACGATGGAGCAAGAAACAGGACCACACCCAACGATAACCATGTCAGAAATGACAGAGGCATCGGTAAATCTCCTTTGCAATGAGGTGAATGAACCCCAGAACCTGTGCCTATTCAGGAGCGATCTCGAGGTCCAATGAACGGCTGGATCTGTGTCGAGCTGGAATCCTTCCATACGGTCTATCCATATGGGCAACAGACAACGGCTTACGCGGGATACCGCGCATGAGCTATTAACGAAACAGTCGTACCGGCACTTTCCGCCCTTTGATCCGAGCGCGGCCGAGCAGGTCGACAATACGAGCGGCGAGGGATTCCGGGACATCGACGATGGAAAACCGATCTTCGATTTCGATCGCGCCGATGACGTTGGAGTTGACTTTCACCTCGTTAGCGATTGCGCCCACAAGATCGCCCGGCCTGATACCGGCCTCGTGTCCAGCGCCGATGTACACCCGTGCCATGCCGGTCTCCCGCTGTCCACCATGCCGGGGCGGCCCTGTCGGCCGGCGTTCGGGTCGGGAGGATATGCTGCGGGATCGGTCGTCATAGCGACCAGCCTGCCGGACCGGCCTGCCGAATTCCGGCTGCCTGGCAGACACCCCAGGAATCTCTTGTTCCGGACGCTCCCCACCTTGCGCCCGAACCAGCAGTTTGATCGCTGCTGCTGCCACATCGGTCGCTGAGTGGGAGGCGGCCAGCCGATCTACAAGTGGTGTAAATCCATCCAGCTTGCCATCGCGCAAGACCTCTGCCATGGCCGCGTGGATCCGCTCCAACTGTTTGACGCGAAGATCGGCGACACTGGGCACTGGCAAGACGGTGACCTGAGCTTTCGTGTGCTGTTCAATCGTTCGCAGCAGACGCTGTTCTCGAGGATCAAGAATCGTGATAGCCATGCCTTCTCGACCAGCTCGGCCAGTCCGGCCGATCCGATGCACGTACACCTCAGCGGAGGACGGGAGGTCGTAGTTGATCACGTGTGATACTTGGGGGATATCCAGGCCGCGCGCAGCCACATCGGTTGCCACCAGCAACTCGGTTTGCCCGCCTTTGAATGCCTGCATAACACGGTCACGCTGCCCCTGGCTCATGCCACCGTGGATTGCCTCGGCTCGATGGCCGCGACCCGTCAGCATCGCTGTCACTTCATCGACTTCCAGTCTGGTTCGACAGAAAACCAATGCTGATTTAGCGCCGATCACGTCAAGCACACGGGCGAGCGCTGCCCCTCGATGCGGTCTCGTGACGACATAGGCCGCTTGCTGCACGCGTGGGGCCGTGCCGGCCTTGACCAGTTCTTTTGCAATCGTAATCTCGACGGGATTGTGGAGATGCCGGTGGGCGATCGAGCGAATCCGTGGAGGCATCGTCGCGGAGAACAAGGCGGTCTGTTTGGTCTTAGGCGTTCCGGTCAGGATCGCGTCCAGGTCATCCGCAAACCCCATGTCGAGCATTTCATCTGCCTCGTCCAATACGACGATCTTCACCTCGTGCAGTTTCAGCGTGCCACGGCGGATATGATCCAAGGCTCGGCCCGGTGTGGCGACGATCACGTCGACTCCCCGCTTGAGCGCATGCAACTGCGGCCCGATGGCCTGTCCACCATAGACCGCTAACACAGTCATGCGTAATTCCTTGCCGTACCGTTGCATCGCCTCCCCGACTTGAATCGCCAACTCGCGGGTCGGTACAAGCACAAGGGCTGATGGACGGGCCTTTGCTGCATGACCGATCAACTGCAGCATCGGCAATGCAAAAGCGGCGGTTTTGCCGGTTCCGGTCGCCGCCTGCCCAAGCAAATCTCGGCCTGCAAGAAGCGGCGGAATCGCTTCGCGTTGGATGGGGGTGGGCTCTTCGTAGCCCAACGTTTCCAATGTCGTGAGAAGTGGCGCTTCAAGTCCCAAGGAAACGAATCCTGGTGAAAATCCTGTTGCGGTCGTGCCGGCGGGCACCGAAGGGTGACTCTGTTTCGTCACGGAAACCGTTACCTTTCTGCCGATGATGGTCGTGGAATAGTGGAGAGTAAGGAACGACGACTCACAGCAAGCCTGATGTTACGTTGGAATGGGACGATAGCGCAAGACCAGGATCAGCCTGTTTTTAAAAAATCGTCACCAGGCAGGTCGCGAAGCACCAAAGGCTCGAGCCGAGCATCGGAACAGGATCGATCCACAGTGCGTCGGGTTCGCATCCTGTTGCCCGAGGAGGATGGCTCGCACAAGGTGGGCGGACAGGATGTTCAATACCTGTCCGTCCACACACGGTCACCGGCCGATATGAGGTATCTTCTACCCGGCAAAGCACTCCGGGGGAAACCCTGCCGCCTTATAGCTTCGGCAGGGCCAACGCACGCACTGGAACCAGCCGATCCTCTGTCGGGATCAGGAACATCATCTGTGCGAGGGCTCGGTAATTCGCTTCCAATTCACGGCATCGATTCACGAATCGACCGGCCGACATTCGAGGAAAATAGTCGCGGTGCCGCTCATAAAAGAGCGCTCGGCGTCCCCAACGCTCCGCCTTGAAGATGCACACCCGGGTAATCAATTCCAAAAGATGGTTCGGTGACAACCGCATGGGTCCCCGTCTCATTGGAGCAGGGATAACAGATGTGGAGAGAGTGAGTCCTTTTGCCACATTCTTCATAGCGCGTCCTCCTTGTGCTATGTGCCTGAACCATTGTCTTGAGCATCGTGATGTAAGCGCCTTACGCGCCCACAGTCTCGGCTCATCCTTAGATTCCGTTATAATCTCAGAACATGAAGAGAGCATTAGGAGAAGATGAAAACTTCTTCATAAATGGCGAGAAGTTATGCCTCCCCCACAATCCTGCACAGGGTGAGAGGAGGGAACAGGCAAGACGACGGGGTTGGCTAATCGGCGCAGGTACAGTCCGGAAGGATCTCGCTGGCAATATAGGTCAGGTTGTTGGTGTAGGAAATAAAGCCCTTCCGGCGTCCAAAGAGGGTCAGCACACAGTCTGCTCCCTTATGGTTGATGAAAAACCGGTAGTCAGTACCAGATGGAGCGGCAATGGCAAAGAGGCGTGGTCCGAGATCGTAGGTCGTCAGGGTGGAGACGGTCTTGTGTGCAAGGGCATCCGCAATCTCAGGCTTTTCACCCTCCTGAGTGAGAATGCTCGACAGTTGGTGAGTAAACGACGTGCGGCAGGATTCCTCCGAGAGGTTCGTTACCTTGGCCACCGAGGCACAGCCCGATGCTGTCAGGGCCACCGCCAGGGAGAACGCGCACACTCGGTGGGCTGGGTACACCAGCCATGCCATATGACGCAGCCTGGCCATGGAGCGGAAGTGTAGCCTTCCCCTGTCCGATTGCATAATATGATCCTTCTTACCGCTGAAGAGGCACAAAGCTGACGTTGGCGAGGGCCGTAGTTTGGACTGGCGGATAGGCTCCCTCGAATCTGGCCGGAAACACGTACAAGCGCTCCCTCACTGAGAACAGCAGCCGATACTCCTGTTCGGCATCACTGCGCAGATACAGCGTAAGCAGCGAGGAGGTTGATTGTTTATCGACCCGTGCCCAGTTCAGTCCGAGTTGTGTAGGAACCACATATAGGCCCGCGATAATCACGGCGAATGCGATATACGCCATCGACAGATCAATGAGCCCGCCCATTGTTTTGAACCGCGCCACGAGCAGTTCGAGTGCCGAGCTCGATAAGAGCAGAATTGCAACAACACCGATCGTGGACAGAACAATAGCCGATGTGACATAGCCGAATGTGCTCAGGACTAGGGTCATCACCAAGAGCGCGAACAGGAACCATGGCCCATACTGAACCACGGCCAGCGAGCGCTTGAACTGAGAGCTCGCAGTCAAATCGTCTTGATCGCCGATCACTGCGAGGTTCGTCGTAGCCAGATACCCGAGGTAGAGCAGGAGTAACAGCGGCACCCAGCTTTGACTGAAATAGGTCGCCGTCGGAACTTCCTCTAAGATCCACGAGGCTCCGAATTCTGAAAAATAGGCTTTCGTATAAAACGATCCCGCGAGATACGCCACCCCACTCAGGGCAGCCAATCCGGCGAACGCCTTCGGCGTCTGCTCGATGAGTCGTTGGGCCCCGGCTCGAGCAGATTCGGTCTTGTTTGGGTCGTCGCGGGGCATGGGGCACGATGGAGAACACTAAAATGGCTAGCCCGTAAAGGCGGCGGCAGCCTCTTCTTCTGTGTTGCACAATTGAATGCTCTCTCCATACACCCGGTTCAGCAGGTCAAAGCCGCTGGCTTGAAGAGCTTCTTTGACCATTCCTTTCGCAGCAGCGATCTTCATCTGTCCTTGAACATTGTTGAGCTGCTTGCACGCCAGTATCAGAACCCGAATGCCTCCGCTGCTGATATAGTCCACATCTGCCAGATTGAGGATGACCTTTTTCGCGCCCGCATCCACAATCTTTTTCATTTCCTGGTTTCCCTGGTCTGCCGTGGTAGCCGAGAGGCTGCCCTGCATCTTGACGAAGGTGATTCCGGCATTCTCGCGGGAGGTTACCGTCAATGTGTGTCTGGTCCCTTGATCCATGGTGGTATCCCTTTCCTTGTAGGAGAAGATCGCCATTCTATCCTAGCAGACTGGTGGAAAACCATTGCGACCAGTCTGTACGGAGCACCGCTTATGTTCCTCGTCAACGCGCCGCTTGGACCTTTGACAAGGCCTCTTCCAGCGTAGAGGCATAGAGGCTCATCATCAGTGCCCCACTCAATCGGAGCACCGTACGGACGTGGTCATTCCCTCCGCAGAGCACGATTTTCCCGCCTGTTCGGGTTATTGCCATCAAGGCTTTCAGGACCACTCGGAGCCCGATGGAGGAAATGTACGAAATGCTGGAGAGATCCACTACGATCTGTCGTTCTCCCTGCCCAATGTGGTCCATCAGTATGCGCTCCACCTCTGGCGCGCTGTTCGTGTCGAAGCGGGCCTGTGGCGTGACGATCATCACGGTCCCACTCCGTCGCGAGTCGACACTCTTCTCAAGATTCTTTTGGGCTTGGCGTGATGGCGGCGGTAGCCGCTCGACGTCGAACGGGCGGATCCCGGTCTTGCCGGGAGACTTCATAGTGGTGGATGTTTCAGATGCCAACTTCTTTTTCACTGTCAAGACGTTGCGTCCCACATTGCGACGGTACGACACCTCGTCAAACATGGAGCGCACCAAGTGAATCCCCAGGCCGCCGATCTCGCGCTCATGCAACAGCAGCGACAGATCAGGAGGCGCGACTGTTAAGGGGTTGAAGGGAATGCCATCATCCGTAATGGTGAAGATGACCCACGTATCACGCACTTCGCCTTCCACCTCAATGTGATGCTCCGTCGGGTCGTTGGGGAAGGCATACTGCACCACATTGTTGAGCAGATCATCCAGCGCCATGTTGAGAGTGGGAATGAGCGGCTTGGCCCCTTCCCATTGACCCACATACTGCTCAAAGGCCATCTGGAGGTCCGGAATGACCATCAATTGATTGGGCATCGTTTGACGGAAGACCCGAGCTACCACGTCGGACGGGGCGATGCCATGATACCGCAGTCCCAGCATCGTGATATCGTCCGCCTGTGGGACATCGCCTGCAAAGGTCCTCACCGCGTTCATGACCTCACCGAGGCGATCGACCACTGAGACAGCCTGGGATTTGGCGAGGACCGTTTTTAGCCGGTCGTTGCCGAACAGTTCGCGCCGCCGATTATCCGCTTCGGTAACCCCATCGGTGTACAAAAAGAGCTCATCTCCCGGCCCCAATTGGATGGTCGTCTCCTTGAAGGCGATGCCCGCCATGGGACCGACCATGGGGCCGTCGATGCCCGTCAGCCACTCAAACTGTCCATCCTGCCGCTTCAATAGAGGAGGATTGTGGCCCGCGTTCGTGGTCAGAAGCATGTGCCGTCACGGAGATTCAAGATGCTGAGATACAGCGTGACAAACATACAGCTGTCATTGTCCGCACTCAGCGCATCGTTGACATGGGTGACGATACTGGCGGGTGAGGGATCGGAGGCTGCCAGCGTCTTCACCATAATCTTGGTCATGGCCATGAAGAGCGCGGCTGGGACTCCGTTGCCCGATACATCGCCAATCACAAAACAGAGCCGATGGTCATCGACCAGGAAGAAATCGTAGAGGTCGCCACCGACCTCCAGAGCCGGTTCGAGCACTGCGTAGAGTTCGATCTCCCTCCGATCCGGAAAAGCCGGAAACATGCGTGGGAGCATACTCCGTTGAATATCCCGGCCAACATTCAGTTCTTCCTGCATGCGAGCCTTCGCAGCCTCCACTACCGCCAACGAATCCGCGAGCCGTGCATTGGCATCCTCGGCAGCCTGTTCGGCATGTTTTAGAGCCGTAATATCTGTGGCGATGGCGACAATGCCCCCATCGTGAGTCCTCTTCTCGCTGATTTGGAGCCATTCTCCACTAGATCGATATTGAATATACGGTCCTTGAGGGTTGTGGTGCATCTCAAGACGCCGTTTCACCCACGGTTCAACATTCCCGAGCGCTGCGTCGATATCTCCCCGTTCGGCAATACGGCGAATAATCGACTCGAACGTGTCGCCTGGTTGCACCTCCGCACCGACTCCGGACATCACCTCCCGATACTTACGATTACAGATGACCAGACGGTCGTCCACGTCGAAGAGAGCAAACCATTGCGGAACACTTTCGATGGCTTCGATCAGACGCGCATGGCTATCGCGCGCGAGGCTCGATGTTGCCGTCACTTGCCGATCGATGATGGCTAGGAGGGTCGAGAGCGAGACGGCAACCACCGCGAGGAGGTCAACCTCGATTCCCGGCGGCGGAGCACTGGCCGTGAAGCCAGAAATACCATACGTCGGAATCATCCCAATGAAGTGGGACCCAGAAAGAGCAAGCCCCATGGCGCTCGCCTTCTCTGTCACTCGCCAGTTTCTGTACGTGATATTCCACGATCCGATCACGATGCCGATAATGCTGAGTGCCACGATCCCAACCGCCGACAGCACAACGAGCAACAAATCATTCTGGAGATCGATCGGCTGGTGGACCGCCATCATACTGGCGAAATGAGTCAGGGTCATGCAGCCACCCATCAGCATGCCCCCGGAGATGAGACGCATCCAACTGTCGGCATGGCTGCTGATCAGGTATACGGCGACGGCTCCTGTCGCTCCGGCGGAGAGAAACGAAAGCACGGCAAGCCCTGAATCCTGGGCTGCTGAGACCGAGGGACAGAATGCCAGATTGCCGATGTAGTGAATCGCCCAGATTTCAAGGCCCGCGGCGACGGCACCGATCGTCAGCCATCGGAACCTGACGGGGCCTTGGTCGGGAGCGCGCATTCGTTCAGCGATGCTGAGGATGACATAGGCAGCCGAGCCACCCAGCAGCAACGAGGAAATACCTAGCCAGGGATCACACATTCCGAGCAACGGTGAAGCTCCAGTCAGGACGTTCGTTCCATGCGCGGATCAGCCATCATCACACGCGCGTTCGAATTGTCGGCGGTTGCGCCAAGGCGGCGGAGAGGATCCACCGGGCCTGACCGTATCACCTACCATGAGAAGTCTCAGCTCGCAAGCACGAGGGCGCCACGGTACTTCCTCACACGGATCTGTTACGACGACGGTTATCGCACTGGTTGATTGAGACGATCCCAGCGTGGCGTCCTTGTGTTGCGGTCAACTGACCAGTAGATATACATCGCCTGCTCCAGAATGTGTTCCTTGCTGATCGGCCCAAAAAATCGGCTATCCAGGCTTTCCTCCCGATTGTCACCTAAGACGAAATAGGTGTTGGGAGGCACGGTGACAGGCCTGAGATTATCACGGACGTTTCCAGACATGCTGGATGGGTCAGTATGGTGCACATAGGGTTCGGTCAAGGCTTCGCCGTTCAGCGAGACCACCTGATTCAGAATTTCGACTCGATCGCCAGGAATGCCGATCACGCGGTGGAGAAAGAGTGCCCCCTTCTCGTCTGGATAGCGATAGACGACGACATCGCCGCGCTGAGGTTCGACGGCGTGAGAGGCAGACGTGCGCGCGATCACATGGTCTCCCGGCAAAAGCGCCGGGGCCATCGCCTCATGTGAGATCTGGAACCGATGCGACTGGGTCCGCACCGCCGGCAACAGGTCCGGCAGACGGTCCGTCACGAAATTCCAGCGGAGTTCTTGCATTCTGGACGTCGGGCTGAGAACTTCGTTGTCATAGCCCTCGACCAATCGCAGGGCTTCTGGAACCGACAGCATTGAGGCGTAGTATTGCGCGAGATGGTGCTCCCAGAATTGTTCCGGGGCCAGATCGAACAGCATGACTTTGAGTGAGCGCACAAACGACTGGGCGATACGCTCCCTCTCGGGTGGCGTGAATGGACTGGTCAGATCAGACTCGACCTCTAGCTGGTGGCTGAATCCCGCAACATCGGCTTGGTCCGCAATAGACTGGTACAAACGATCCGATGCCACCTCCAGGCTGGCCAACTGGTGAAAGACAGCCGTTGACTCGCTGGTACTGTCAGCAGGAGCCACAGGCGCAGTACTGCACGAAGCCCAGAGTCCACTCCAGGCTAGAAGCAGACAGAGGGCAACATGATTCGAAGATCGACTAAGGATGCGAGACGGGCAGCAGAGCATTGGGCAGCTCAGTCAACGCTCCTCTCGTTTGTGGACCAAAGGAGGATACCGCACTGAGGCTCGATAGGAAAGGACAATCAGTCACAACCCGGGCGACCTGTCTGTGAGCGGGGGTGTCAGGTAATACGCGCGACGGTTAGGAGCAGGCCGAGCACAGAATCATTTCCCACTATGTTCCGCGTTCGACCAACCGACGATGGAATAGCTCCAATGCCATGTCGTAGCAGATGCGGGCCGCAGCCGGATCATAGCGGAAACCTTCGTCGCGCATGAACGCGTGCGCAGCGTTGAACTCATGCCACTGGAAATGTGCGCCGGCATCGCTCAGCGCGTTATAGATGAGCGCCCGCCCCTCGCGTGGAATGTGCGGGTCCTGCCGGCCCCAGACCATCAGCAACTCACCCGTTATCTCGCCGATCCGGTCCAGGCTGTCGTCATGCAGGCCTTGCCCTAGGCTGCGTTTATGAATGTCCGTGGCGTAGAAACAGGCGGCAGCTAGCACATCAGGCTGCATCGCCGCACGAAACGCCAGATGGCCTCCAATGCAGATCCCCACTACCCCTAACTTACCCGTGCAATGCGGTGACGACGCCAGGTAGTCCAGCGCCGCACGTGCGTCGCTGTCGTAGCTCAACAAGGTCTTGGTGATCTTATGGCGATTACCACGTGCCGCGCCCGCTTCGTCATAGGCTAATACCGTGCCGACCGGCTCCATCTCGTGGAAGATCTCCGGCACCGCCACCACAAATCCATGGCTCGCCAGTATCGCCGCCATACGCCGGATCGGCCCGGTGACCTGGAAAATCTCCGAATAGAGGACCAACCCCGGATAGCGTTCCCCCGCCACAGGGCGAAAGAGATAGGTCCGCATCGCCCCTGTCGGAGTCGTGAGATCGGTCGATTCCTGGTCGATAATTGTCATGTGGTTCTCCGTGACCGTGCAGCATCACCCTGCGCTGTCCTCTCGGGATGTACGGCCAGTATCAGTCAGTAGTTAGGGAAAAGGTTCGAGTGCCACTTCAGGTCGTCCACAATGTCAGAGTGACCGGATTCCTGGCATCATCCCTCTCTCCCGTGGAAAAGACAAGATCTGACCGATTAGTCATGGGTGATGTCGAGAACAATCCGATGAGGTCGTCCGCCGGCAACGGAACGGACTTCCTACTATCTGGTCTGTTCTCTCAGGCCTGACTATCAGTTGGCCGAGCAGGCTTATCTGCTGATCTCCTCAACCAGTTTGGCGTCAGCAGCTTGAGTATCGATCGGGAATTAAACGCCAACTCTCGATAGGTCCGTTTTCCAGCCATCACATCTGTGACCACCTCACAGAGGCGCTGACCATATTGAGAAAACGCCCATGATTTGGTGCGAGGCCAGTTGTAGAGCAGTCGGGCTAGCCATCGGCCTGTTCGCAGTTCAGGCAGGATAGTCTCAGCCAGTGCGTGGGCATAGGCCTGTCGTACGGACTCTTCTTCAAGATGCGTCTCAATCAAGGATTGTGCTGCCATCAGGCCGCTTTGAATGGCGAATGAAATCCCTTCCCCAGTCACAGGATCGGCGAAGCCTGCAGCATCACCCACCAACAGGATTCGCTTGTCGACGAACGGCCCTTGTCGCGGTCGAATGGGAATGACGAAGCCATGTCGCTCCACTTGCATGATGGAACGACAGCCGAGCAGGTCGAGATAGCGCGCCATCGAAGATTTGAGATCACTCCCCCGCTGCGCCATCGACAGCACACCGATCGAGAGATGCTGTCGTTTGGGAAAAGCCCAGGCATACCCATGAGGCAGCAGATCAAAATCAAATCTCGCTGTGTTTTGAAATCTGTCCAACTGGTCAGGAGGCACCGTCACTTCATATTCAAGCGCCGGAATAAGGACGCGTCCATCGGCCATTCCCATGGTTCGGGCAACCGTGCTGAGCGCCCCGTCGGCTGCGATGACGAACTTGGTCTTCATCGTGCCCCTGTTTGTAGCGACTGTGACGAAATCACTGTGGAACGACACGTTCTCGACGGCACATTGTTGGTGGACGACTGCTCCGGCTGTTTGAGCTGCGGAAAGAAGGGCATAGTCAAACTGATCGCGCATTGTCATGGAGATGATCGGCGTCGGTCGATGAGTCGTGAAGGACAATCCGGCAGGCAGAAAACTGAGCTGCGCTGTATGGCACTCTTGTTCGGTGACGTGACGCACATCTAGAGGCAGCGCCTGCATGGCCCGTCCCACGATCCCGCCACCGCACGTTTTGTACCGCGGCAAGGCAGCCTTCTCGATGACGGCGACCGCCACGCCCGCCCGAGCCAGACGCCACGCGGCGCAAGATCCCGCCGGTCCACTGCCGACCACAATGACGTCATACGTGGCAGACATCTCTCGCGCCTAGGTCCGTCGCAATGGGATGTCTAACCTGCTTCACCTGATGCGACACACATGTGACTACATGCTTCACGAAACACCCCGGTGTTCTTGGATCGCGCTAGGATACCGTATCGGGCGCCGATGGGAAAGGCCATCCGATCTCAGCCAGGACGGCAATTCATTCAGCTGAGCAGAGGAGATCCGCCCTGCGTTGTGTCTCAGTGATCTGTCTTCAATTGTGGTAGCCTGTGGAGAGAGAAAGCCGTGCCACAAGCGTGGTGGGGAAATCGGGAGACTAAATGGTACGTCTCGTCCTGCTCTTGATCATCGTCGGTCTGGTCATACTCGGGCCACAGCTCTGGACCAGGCGCGTCTTTGCCAAGCATAGCGCCCCCCGTCCGGACTATCCGGGAACCGGGGCAGAATTGGCCCGGCACTTGCTCAATCGGTTTGACTTGCAACACATCAAAGTGGAACCGACCGAGACGGGCGACCACTACGATCCGGTCAGCAAAGCGGTCCGCCTGACGCCTGCGATCTTCGATGGAAAATCCCTCACGGCAATTACGATCGCCGCCCACGAGGTCGGGCACGCTATTCAAGACCACCTCGGGTATCAGCCGCTGGCGGAA
Organism: Nitrospirota bacterium; assembly: GCA_963850405.1. Classification (GTDB taxonomy): domain Bacteria; phylum Nitrospirota; class Nitrospiria; order Nitrospirales; family Nitrospiraceae; genus Nitrospira_D. Next base: position 11,037 of record CAWKLH010000026.1, on the reverse strand, counting down.
CGCACGAAGCTCGTGCGGGTTGCGCAGGGCGCGGAGAAGGTGGGGGCGGTCCTGATGATGGGGATTCCCATCGCGGCAGCAGTCGCGCGCACCCCATTGGCGAGTGTCGTCGTTCTGATGGCCGGAATGGCGACGATGGGGATCTCCACGCTGGTCCACCTCGTCACGCTTCCCGTCGAATGGGATGCCAGCTTCGGGCGTGCCCTTCCCATCCTCCGACAGGGCCGGTACTTGTCACCTGATGATGAGCGGGGGGCTCGGAGCATCCTCACTGCTGCCGCACTGACCTACGTGGCGGCCTCTCTTGCCAGTCTGCTGAACCTCTGGCGCTGGATCGCCTTCCTCCGGCGATAGGCTCGGCTCCGGCACACACCTCACCCATTATCAGATTTGGTCCAATCTGCGTCGAGAGCGGCACTTAAGGCGGGCAGCGAGAATGGCGACCCGATCCTATTGTTCAGCCCCAGGCCGCTTTTTCGGGAATACTTTGGTTGGTTGATGGTGAGATCCGCTGCGTATCATGCGAGCTTCTTTTTGATCACCGTCAGGTTCTCAGGGGTCGATCGCACCCGTATCGTAAGTCCCTGGGCATCATAGTGTTCGGACAAGATCCGCATCCGAGTGCGGATCTCTGCCAGGATCTTTTGAGCTGTAAACGGAATATGTAATTCCTCGTCGATCATCTCGCTCTCAAAGTACTGCATGATGCGCTCACGTAACATGTTCAGATCGTCAGGGCTTCTCGTGGACAGAAACACGGCGTCGGGATATTCAGACTTCAGCGAGCCGATCTCGTCCGGTCCGAGACGGTCTTGTTTATTTAACACCAAGAGACTGGGACTATCCGTGGCGCCCACTTCGGTCAACACTTTCCGTGTGACGTCGAGTTGGGATCGAAAAGACGGATCTGAAGCATCAACGACAAACAGCACCAGCGAGGCACAGGCCGCTTCATCAAGCGTCGACTTGAACGATGCCACCAGGTCATGCGGGAGTTTTTTGATGAATCCCACCGTATCGCTCATGAGCACTTTAGGACGCGTTTCGGGATAGAGTGGACGGATCGTGGTATCGAGTGTGGCGAACAACTTGTCGGCCACCAGCACATCGCTGCCCGTCATCGCTCGCATCAGCGAGGATTTGCCGGCATTGGTGTACCCGACAAGCGCGACGGTTAATTCATTTTCCCGTCTCGCGCGACGCGTGAGATGCTCGTCCCCAATGGCCGCCAATTCGGTTCTGAGCTCTTTCAGGCGATCGCGAATTCTGCGCTTATCGAGCTCAAGACTCGTCTCTCCTGCCCCTTTGCCGCCGACCCCCCCGCCTTGCCGCTCGCTCCCGCCACCGGTTTCGCGCACCCGTGGCGCCAGATAATTGAGCCTTGCGATTTCCACCTGAAGTCGGGCTGCTCTGGTTCGAGCATGTCGGCTGAAAATCTCAATGATGACCCCGGTGCGATCAAGCACCGGCACGCCGGCGGCACGTTCGAGATTTTTCAATTGTGACGGCGACAGATCACAGTCCACGATGACAATCTGCGCCTGCTCGCGTGGGCTGGGTACGGTCTCGCTCGGTTCATCCGATTCGCTTTCTTCTGACTCCTCTGCTTCGTCTGATACGGCAGCCTCGCGCTTCGAGGCCGCTTTGTGCATCGGTTTTTCAAATGACGCCGCGATTGTTCCAGGCCCACCGGTCCACCGTGCCAATTCGGTGAGTTTACCCTGCCCTAGGACTGTCGCAAATTTATCGGAACTCCGTTTTTGGCTGACGTGGCCCACGACCTGGTACCCGAGGGTTTTGACCAGACGTGTGAGCTCGTGCAGTGAACTGTCCAGCTCCTCCCCAGTCACACGGGGGGTCTGAATCGCCACCAGCACAGCACGAGATTGTGAGGGAGTCGTCATCGTGTACTACCTTGGCTACATTGTGGGTGAAGGGGTGTCATCTTAACAGGGAATTTCGTGTTTAGGGCAGCTCGCATCGCGGTAGCGAGGCCCAACGATCCCACCTGGCTCACAGGTCATACGGAACTGCACGAGTCAAGTTCAGACTTCGATCTTGACATGAGGAACATCTTTTCACCACGAAATGCGGGACGAAGCGGCTTTGGTTGCCATGGATCAGACCGCGATCCTCCCGAATTCCCATCCCTGCCGGCTCGTCCCCGACCACCCAGGATCCGATCACCGGGTGCCATCCTTCGAACACCGGCAACGGCATGTACTGCTGATAGACCGAGAGCTGTGCATCATAGGGCCCGGCGGTCGTCAGCACTTGATCCCCGTTCACGATCGAAATATTGGCGCCTTCGCGTGACCAAAATGGCTTCTTGACATAGGCCGTACAGTCCCCCGGTCCAGAAAAGAAGGCGGGCAACAGATTCGGGTGATCGGGATACCACTCCCATAGCAACGCCAGCAGACCTTTGTGGCTGAGCACCTGCTTCCAGGCCGGCTCCAGCACCAGCATCGAAGACCGGGACAGCTCCGCCGCAAAGGCATCCTGACACATCCATTCCCAGGGATAGAGCTTGAAGAGAACTGAGATTGGCTCGTTCCGGTGATCCACAAACCGCCGCCTCCCCGGCTCCCACCCGATCTGTTCGATCGGCAAGGTCTGCACGCGCCACCCGGCCTGGTTCGCCGTATCGGCCAGATAGGTCACCGTTTGCCGGTCCTCGTCGCTTCCATCCAAACAGGCCAAATGGAGCAGATCGCTCGAGGACTGCCGACGGATCTTGCGCCACTGCCTGATCAACCGCTCATGCAGACTGTTGAATTGATCCGCCTCCGGACAGGTCTCTCGCAGCCATCCCCATTGACCGACCGCGGCTTCCAGCAACGAGGTGGGCGTATCGGCGTTGTACTCGAGTAATTTCGGCGACCCGATTCCGTCATACCAGAAATCAAACCGTCCATAGAGCGACGGCTCTTGACGCTCATACGAATCGATGATCCGGGGCCGCCACTGTTCGGGGATGCGGAGATCGGCAAACCGATTCTCGCGGATGATCCGCTCGACGGCCTCGACACAGAGCCGATGCAGCGAGGCCGTGGCCGATGCGAGACAGTCGACCTGCGTCTCGCTCAACTCATAGGCGACATCTTCGCGCCAATAGCCGCCGTCCAGACTGTGATAGGTGACGCCGACCCGGTCGAGTTGCGCCGGCCAATCGGCGCGCGGCTGCATCGCACGACGATGCATGGCTATGCCCCCTCTTCCGGCTTATAGAATTGACCGCCGGTCCTGCCGAAGCCGCCGCGTTGGCACACGACCGTCAGATCATCGCTTGAACGAACGTTGAATCCAGGCATGGCAGGAAGCGACCAACCCCAGTTCGTTCATCTGATCGCCTCGCACAGACGACCCATCCGATCCCTGCCCGACAGCAATCCACACCATCGCTCCTAAGCCATCGGCCGTTGCGGCCAGACTCACCCGCACCTCGGGTGAATACCGCAGACGAGGAGGGACCGGGCTGGGCACAGGCCCATCCGGCCATTTCTTATCCATGGGAACCTTTCGCTCGAAACAGAAGACTGGGGAAGGAACAGGGAGACAGGCTAAGCTCACTGCCAGCCGAACACGCATGTGTAGACATCTTACACGGATTGAGGGCACACCGGATGAATCAACTGCGGGAGCATCATGATGAGAAAGCCTCACAGATCGGACAACGCGACCAGGCTCAGCCTCTTCTCGACGGGATCTCTCGTGAGCCGATGTGTCTCCTACTATGTCTGTCGAGATCGCACCACTATTGAGCTCTCGGGACCGCTGGCGTGGAGTGCGATAAATGGAATTCCCTTTGCCCTCGACGCGCTTCTGCTCTATGAGTTGAGTCAGCAGAAGGTCTATGATCACCGCACCGATCTTGTTTCATGACATCGACGGCGTGCTGTTCGGAGACTATGCGGACGAGTTCCAACTCCGGCCCGGGGTGAAGTCCTGGCTCGCGTGGGCACACGAGCACTTTGAAGTGATCTGGCTCACTTCGTGGGAGTCAGACAAGATCAAGACCCTGTTGAACGTCCTGTATTGCGAAAGATTCCTGAGCCATCCGGACATCCCGCCGTTCCGTCACGCTAATTGGACAAACTGCGAGAACAAGGTGGTCTGGCTCGAACAGGCGGTGCAGAAGCTGAAGGGCCGCGAATGGTTTTGGATCGACGACGAGATCGAGACCTTGGCACCGGCCATTCAGCGAGCCGGCCTTTCTCTTGACCGCTGCATCCAATCGAATCCGCTGGGGCGGGATGAGCTACTCGTCCTCCAATCCACCCTGGCTGATCGGCTTGAAGGAATCAGAGTGAGGACGGGCGGCGCGGCCGGCAACGAGGAAGCGGCGTAACTGCTCTCTCTGGCCTGAGATGGTGTGGTCAGAACGCCAATCGAAGCAAGGGCGACGCTCTGGCTGTCTTTCAGAAGCCCTGTGAAGTACAAGCCCTGTGATTCTTCCTCTCGGTTCCCCTACTTCTTCTCAGACAGGTGCGTAACCGCTTGTTCCGCGTGTTTCGTGGCTACGTCTGCATGGCCTGCGTTCCCATGCTCAATGGCCTGTTTCAACTCGGTGATCCCCGCGTCCAGATGCGCATCCTCGCCAGCCTTCAGCGCATGTTGCAGCGCCGCATCAGCGTTGGTCACGAGTGCCTCAGCATGCCCCTGTTGACCATAGGCCACCGCATCTTTCGCACGCGTGATGGCGTCCTGACGGTGCTGCGCCTCAGCATGCACTGCATCACGCCGCGCCACGCCCGATCCGAATACCGGTTGTACCGGCAGCATGGTGGCAGTGGCGAGGATGAACACTGTGCCCAGCATCACAGCAAGTCGCGTCGTATATCGACTCATTGGCATGCTCCTTTCTTACAAGAAGTGAACCGACCTCAGTGAACACCCCGCTACAGATTAAGGGACCGCAGATGGCGCCTTCCGGCTTTCGCTGAAGTTACTGTACCATGCATCACCCCGGAATTTTCCCAGGACCAGTCGCCAACAACGGTGGCCGTCACTCATGGTGAGTCTTCAGTGCGACCACGCCGCAGTGTGGTCCGGTGCGTTGATGGCTCAGTCCTTCAACGAGAACGGCGTGAAGTCTGTATGCCTATCGTACCAGTCCTCGTTCTCCTGGCGCTTCAACCAGCCGACGATCGCATAGGTCGCCGGCGTGAAGATGATCTCGACGGAGATCTTAAATACCCAGTTGAAGGCGATGACCTTGATCATCGTCCCTGGCTGCCAGATCCCGAGGAAGGCAATCGGATAGAAGAGACCGCTGTCGACGAGCTGGCCGATCGCGGTGGAGCCGATCGTGCAGGTCCAGAGATGACGTCCCTCGGTCCAGACCTTCATCTTCGCCATGACATAGCTGTTCATGAAGTCGCCGCACCAGAAGGAAATGATCAACGCAACCACGACCCGCCACGTGCTCTCGAAGACGACCTCCAGGACAGGTTGGAGCAGTGGCATTGAAGGACTCCTCCGGATCCGCCTGCAGGTGGATCACGAAGAGCCCCATGATGGTCGCGAAGATCATCGCGGTGAAGCCCACCCAGATGACTTTGCGCGTGCGCACGCAGCCATAGACCTCGGTCAGCACGTCGCCAAAGATATAGGAAATCGGGAAGAAGAGGTTCCCGGCGACGAACGTCACGCCGAAGAGAATGCATGTCTTGCCCGGCTCGATCAGGTTTGAGCAGAGCAAGACCGTCACGAAACCCGCCATGACGAGGTCGTAGTAGCGGTAGTGACGGGAGTTCGAGACGAGTTCCTGCTCAAGCGGTTCGGCGGGGGTGGTCATGTGCGAAACAGGTTCCTTTCGGTCTGTGGGTCTCTGTGCCCCGTGCAGGCATCACCCGTTCGCGAGCGCGATCCGAATCTCTGTCCGGACCGGCGCGACCTTCGGAAAGCCGGCATAGCTCGTGAAATGGATCAGCCACTCAGGAAGGAATAGGCAATGCAAGAGGCTGGTTGGCCTGGTCACGAACGTACCAAAGACCTGGTGAAGGATCAATCCCCAGGCTCTGCCGGAAATCCTGGCTACCTCACAACGACCCCACTGCGCAAACTACCTTGTGCCTGTCACAATAAGTCATTACGCATGCCAGATGCCGCTTCCACGGCGCCAGGGCGACGCACAACACTAAACCATCGGGGGCGCGGTCGGGACGGACGAGTCCGGAACGAACAAGATCTTGAGGCAGACTATACCTAATATGGTATATTACCTCCGGCCATGTGGGAGATCTACGAACATCGTCGAGCGAGCAAGAGCCTTGATCGCCTTCCAATCGAGTTATTGAAACGCTACGAGAAGTGGAAAGACATCCTGCGGATCTCCGGCCCGGCAGGTTTACGCCTCATCAAGGGGTTCCACGATGAACGGCTTCAAGGAGAATGGGAAGGACATCGCTCGTCACGGCTGAATGCTCAGTATCGAGTCATCTATAAGGTTGAGGAACACATCATTCAGGTGGTGGTCATGGACATCACCGCGCACGATTATCGGAGGCAATGATGAAGACGAAAGACGTTCGTCCGGCAAAAGCACGGGTTGTGGTCTCAGTTGGAGAGTCCGTTCGGATCGTTCGTGAGTTACAAGGACTCACGCAGAGCGAGCTGGCTCGAAGGGCCAAGATTCCACAGTCCACAATCTCAGCGATTGAAAACGACGCCATCAATCTTGGCGTCGAACGGGCCAAAACCCTCGCGCGTGTGCTGCAATGCCATCCAGCCGTCCTGGTCTTTCCAGGCTGGGACATGGCCAAGCCGTCCGCAGCTTAACCACTGATCGGCAATATTCGGCTTCATCCACCAGCGCCTCCTCACTCGATCCTCATACAAGAAGTGCGAGCGAGACACGCCCTCTTAATCCCGATGGGCACGACAAGTCCTTCGCAAACCGGGTTGGTCAGAACAATGGCCGATCAGCGGGCCATCAGCACAGCGCCAGGGCGACGCACAGCAGTAAAGCATCGGCAACCTGGTGGGGGTGGAAGGTTAGCTGCAAGCGAGGCGTGGCAGAGAGGCGACTGTTATGAATGTGGAACCACAATGAATCCCTCTGCACCGTCGCCGTACGTCTTGAATGTGCCCATGACAAGGTGATGGGCCGCAAGGGCGCAGAGCGCAGCATCGATCCAATCAATGTTCATAAGCGCTTCCGTTGAAACCCCTGCCTTGCGAAGCAACCGGGAACGGTCTGCGCGCTTCTGTCCCGCAGAGAGTGGCTTTCTTGCCAGAGCACAAGCCACGGCATGAGGAAACGTCTCGAAACACACTTGATCAGATACAGATCGTTGCCACTCAAACAGTCGATAGTCCGGGTTGAGGCAGCGGTAGAGATCCGCCCCCTGGACCATCCAACGATAGAAGGGATGCGCCTCCCCTTTCGCCTGACATGGCGTCGCAAAGGTATGGAGGCCTTCGGCGGCAAGCGCTCGCTCACAGGGCCTGGCCCGGCCGGTGAGACTCCATCGGCAGGGAGCATCAATGCCAACCACAGAAGCCTTGAGCCTCCGGCACCACGCGGCGACCTCCTCCGCAATGAGAGTGGAAAGCTTCTCCCGGTATTGCCCGTCCTGTATTGCGACGGCATGAAAACCCTTCTTGGGACCACCGACATCTACGCCGACGACGATGGAACCCGGCTCGTGTTGATTCATACCGATTCAAGAGCAAGACAAGACACCCGGTACATTTTCTTTTTCTGATCGTGGTTGGGGAGTCGTATCAGAGAAGGACGTGAACGATTCAAGATCCAACCTTAATATAAAGCTGCACGAGCTCAGCGAAGCGGTCGGCAGGCGGTCTATGCGACCAAGGACACGAGCGACCATGAAACGAGGGATCGACTGCAGGTCTTTTTCAACGGCAGGCTTGAAACTCAGGCTATACGAGGCCACGTTTTTGAAGCCGCTTTCTCATCTCGTCGGCACGCACGGATTTCTCAGGTCTTCGCTCCGCCACCACCGCAAGATCGTGCAGATCTTCCATCAGACGTGCATACCGCCTGAGAGACAGCACCACCCCGGTTCGTTTCCCCGTGCGATTCGTCACATACCGTCCTCGGACGGTGGTCGCCTTCAGTGATCGTTTAGCCAACATGCCGATACTCCCTTACATTCAGACTCCCCTACCGATCGAATGCGTATAGCCTACCATAATCACTCTGCACCTGACAGCAGGGCCACAACTGCAAAGTGGGGTCGGAGGAGACGAAACCGGGACATTCTACTTTTTTCAAGTAGCTTGGTCTACGAGACTGAACGGCGGGAGGAAGAGGGTACGCAAGGCGTCGGACCGCCGCCCATGAGGAAATTCAGAATGTCCCCAGTTTCTTCCTCTGATGGATTGCAAGACCTGACCCTAAATCCGTGGTGACTCAGCCCAGCCTTTCTGGCCCTTTGTGTCATTGTTAATCATGCCCCCGACACGAAAGATTTCCTCCTCTACCCACATGATCTACCAGCTCATCTCAGCGAAGAGATGGATTGCAGGCCGTTCGACGAGGGAGTCTTTAGTGTGGGTGGTTCATGCTGGATCAGATAACTTTAGAAAATCAGACAATATCTCCGTGAACTCGAACTTTTCCTGACCATCTTCAATGTATTTCTCAGCACGACGTATCTGTTCGGCGTTCATCTGGGTCCAAAAGAATTCCAAAACTTCTCCTTGGCTCTTTGAGGTTGCAGAGCCAATATCTTTTTCTGCATCGCTTGTATCATTCCATGTTACGGAGGGACCACCTGTGATATAGGGGAAGACGACTTCAGGCAAAATATAGTTTTCAGGCTCTCGCTTACGCGTGACGTATGCTTTCCTTCCTGACTCTTTAAACGCTTGTACCTGCGCAACATTTTTTCCGTTTTGAGAGGTTCCTACATCTGAATCCAGAAAGAGTGCGCAAGGTATGTTGAACTGCTCGGCAATTCGTTTGGCAATCCAGTGCTTCAATAAATCACAGCCACCGATAGAAACTGGCAATAGCCCCCGCTCTTCTAATGTCGCTGGAATGTAGCCACCGGCTTTCAACTGCTCAGCGGTGTGCCGGAGAAACACAACGTCGGACGGTCCCTCTACGAGCAAAAGCCCTCTTGCTCGACTCGCTCGTGGGTCTATCAAGACTCCGAGTGATTGAGCGATGCGATCCACGACAGAATCAGTCCCATATTGAATTTGTGTTCCGGCGGATGTTTTCTCTACCAGACGCAAACCTGAAACCGGCAGAAGGCCAGCGAGTGCGGGAACATGGGTTGTTACAAGGACCTGGCAATTGCCTTTAGCGCCAACTTCCACCAACGCGCGGATCAGCATTTCTTGATTAGATGGGTGTTGTGATGTCTCTGGCTCTTCAAAGGCATAGATGACTGAAGGGGCGTTCTTATCGGCCACCTTCCTTTCTGACTCCGCACGGAAAAAGTTGAGTAAGATGAGGCGTCGAACTCCGCTTCCACGCTTGTTAATTGGAATGCCATCCTCGCCATCGAGTGCAAATTCAAATGTCCACGTCGGGGTCTTTTTGAACCGTGGAAGAAGCTGTGATGCCAGTGAGGGATCCATTTCCTTGAGCTTCTCAAGTGTCCTTTGTGCTCGTTCAAGAACCCGATTCTGAATCTCTGTTTGGATAATCTCAATTTGTGTCTTCAGTTCGGCTTGAGCTTGTTTTACGGCTTCTTGAAGGGGATTCTTAGCTTGTGGGTCGTTGTCTTTGCTCTCGCGATCTGACTTAAACAGTGCGAATAGAGGCAATTGTTTGAAGAGCTTATCTTGGATAGTTTTCGACTCGCCAGCAAACTTGCTAATTTCGAGTTCCCGAGGTTGCTTCTGCAAATCATGGGCTTTACCCCAAGTGGCAAGGCGCCATGATGCACTTGCCCGTGCATCTGCAACCTCGCTATCAGCAACCCCTTTTTCTTTAGCGCGCTTCTTGAGATCGTTGATTTTTAACGTATGGAGATCATCGAAAGCTGTGGCAGTTGGATGATTGGCAATCAAGAATATGGAAGGGTCTTTTAATGCGCTACGCTTGTAATGCTTGAGTATTTCCAATTCGCCCTTGTTATTGAGCAAGTGCTCGGTTTGCAAAGTCGTACTGTTAGTTTCATCAAGCACAATTTCTGATGGCAGGTTGTCAAAGATGCATCGAATCTCAACCATGCCGTCCGGCTCATTGACGTTGAAGTCGTCTTTTTGAGGGAGACCTCTCCTCCTTCGAAAAAGATATCGAGCGCCTCAAGGAGGCTTGACTTGCCAGCATCATTTCGCCCAGTTATTCCCGTCACGTTTGGATCGATAGATAATAGGGTTTCGCTTCGGAATCCCCTGAAATTCTTGATGGCAACTTCTTTTAGGCGCATGAGCTAATTGAGACTGAGGTTTCTCGACAGCAGCCGCGGGAGCAGCAGGTCTCGTAGCCTGGGGGTCATGTCTTGCGATCATACATTAATCAAACCTCGCTCACTTCTATGCCTGTTCTATCCGACGCAACACAAAAGGCTAGGTTCCCGCTCAGCTATTGTCGCCGAAGCTTACCCCTTTCCCCGCTAGAAATCACGCCATTCCCGGCTATGAGCTGATAGCTGGAAATGGCGCAGGGAGCTAACCCAGCAAGGGCTCGCGCTAGGCTGCACGGCGGCCTTTGCCTTTCTCCCCTTCGATTCCTCGTGCATCACCCGCCAGAAGCGCTCAGCTAGCCTTCGCCGTGACATGGAGTCTGACGCGGGTCTTTTTCTGAAGCGCATGCACGATCCCAAAAAAGTTTTCGGTGCTCGGATTGCCATGGGGGGCGAGCATGCGATGAAGGCTCTTACTCGGCTTTTTGAGCACATGCGCCAATTCCTCGAAGCTCACCGTCGCGTTCACGAGGTCGCGAAGGATCGATTTCCCCGTGCCCGTGTCCCCTCCTAGATAGGCATTCATGGCTTCGGTGAAGAGCGCTTCCCGAAACCGAGGATCGCGTTGGACTCGCGTGACGACCGTATCTTTAAATTCCCGTGTGAGCGCCATCATTCCTCCGTTGCCGGTTTCGTCTGACCG
>CAWKLH010000025.1:0-533101 GCA_963850405.1 Nitrospirota bacterium | reverse complement strand
CACCCGGCGGGACTGGATTGAGCCATCGATCCAAGATATAGAGTTGAGTATTGGCGATCGGCTGTCCCAGTGGAATCAGGTCCGAGTCCGGTTGGATCTGCCACGAGGAGGACCAAATCGTCGTTTCGGTGGGACCATAGAGGTTCCAGGCAGACTTGGTACATCCGTGAATGGTTTGCGCCAATTCCATGGATAGGGCTTCACCCCCGCACAGAGCCGTTAACTGGGAGTCTCCCTTCCATCCCGCCTCAAGAAGCATTCTCCATGTCGCAGGAGTACCTTGGAGCAGAGTGGCGCCCGACATGCATAGTCGTTCAATCAGCTGTTGTCCGTCCCGTGCGGTTTCTCGATCGGCTAGGACCAGCCGTCCACCAACAAGCAACGGCAGATACAGTTCCAGTCCGGCGATATCAAACGCCAACGTAGTCACCGCCAGAAGCGTGTCTGCCGAGGTCATGCCCGGCGCCTGACTCATCGCCGTCAAGAAATTCACCAGTGCGGCGTGAATAACCGCAACGCCTTTGGGACGTCCAGTCGTGCCTGACGTATACAGAATATAGGCAAGATCGCTGGGATGAAGAGTACGATCGACGTTCTGCTCGGTCTCGCCTTCCCATTCAGTGAGATCATCCAGGAACATCACGTTGGCCGATGTAGGTGGAAGACGATCCAACAAGGAACGCTCTGTCAAGACGACGAAAGGACCGGCATCTTCGAGTATGTAAGAGAGACGTGATGACGGCAACTCCGCGTCCAACGGAACATAGGCCCCACCCGCCTTCAAGATCCCCAACAAGCCCACCAGGAGATCCACGGTTCGGCTCAGACAGACGCCGACAATGACACCTGGCCGAATGCCATGGTCTCGCAGAATGTGCGCCACCCGGTTGGCCTTGCGATTGAGCTCACTGTACGTGAGCCGCGTCTCAGCATCCTCGACCGCCACCGCATTCGGCGTTCGCACCGCCTGTGCCTCGATCAAATCGGGAAGCGTGGCTTGGCGTGGATATTCTGTCTCCGTCGCATTCAGCGCAACGACTTGCGCCTGCACGCGCGATGACGCAATCGCCAGCGCGTCATAGCGGCTGGTTGGAGCCGTGGCCATCGCCGCCAACACTTCACAATAAAAATCGGCGATGGCAGCGACCCATCCGTCAGCCAATTTGCTCGGGTCGCCCGATACCTGCATGCCGATGTTTGGAGAACCCACATCAAGATAGAAGACGGTTTCCAGAGTAAAATTTTGCTGAATCGAATCCTGCCAATCGAGTAACTCTATCGAGTGTTCTTTGGACAGCTGTTCAAGCACGTGATAGTGCACATAGGTGAATGTCGAGTCGAAGAGTTCAGCCCCATGCTTCTTCTGCAGCAACGCGAGCGGATAGGACCGGAACGGTTGGCCCGCATGTTCTTCTTCAAAGACCTGACGAATCAGCTCCATCCAAGATCCACCGGTCAGGGTTGCGGGAAACGGAAGCGTGTTCAGAAAGAGACCCAGAACGCGCTCTCCGTCTGCCTCTTCCGGGCGCACGTTCGTCACCACACCGGTCATCACGTCCTGCTGACCCGTCAGTAACGCCAGGACCCGAAGATGCGCGGCCAACAAGACCGACCGGAGCGGCACCCCCATGGATCGAGCAAGCTCGCGCAGCGCGTCTCCGATTGCTGAAGGAATCGTCCGATCGACGTCCCAGCCGGATCCGGTCCCGAGCCAGGCTCGCCCGGACAAGGCATGCTCGAGCATCGTCACCGTGCGACCACGTAAGGTCCGCTCCCAGTAGGCACGAACCTCCTCCGTCTCAATGGCACGGCGTTCGATCGCGATGAAATCGCGATACGTCAGGCTCAGCGGGGCAACGGCCCACGCCACTCCACGGATCCTCGCGAAGTACTCTGCGAACAGCTCGGCGAGCAACGTATTAAGACTCCATCCATCCAGAACGGCGTGGTGCTCCGAGACCGTAAACTGGATCGTCTCGTCCGTGAGCCGATACACGTGGATCCTGAACAACGGAGCCTGTCCGATCTGAAAAGGCCTCTGTTTCTCGCGCGCCACCCATTCGCGGATTGCTCTATCTTGTTCGGCCGGTGGTAGGAACCGAAGATCTTCAACCGTCAGCGGAACCGGCACGGTCCGGTGGACGAGCTGTAAGGGTTCGCTGTAGCGACTCAGATCGATGGAAATTCTGAGCACCGGATGGCGTGCCATCACTCCTGCGAGAACGTCGGCCAGATGCGTCTCATCAAAGGGACATTGGAGCCGCATGGAATCGACCACATGATAGGCACCGTGATCGTATTCACTGTGAAAAATCATGCCGGATTGGAGCATCGACAACGGATAAGCATCGTCAACATCCTCGGGGAGTCGAGACCGATCCTCCGGAGACAGCAAGCTGAAACAGCCGGTCAAGGCTGCCACGTCCTCCAACAAAGAACCATCGAGTACCCGTATCTCATCAGCCACCGCAGCGATCGTTCCTTGCCGATAGAGGCTACTGAGCTTCATATCGAGACCGCGCCCCTTCGCCGCCGCGACAATGCGAAGACTTGTGATGGAATCACCTCCGAGGGCGAAGAAGTTATCGTGGATTCCGACACGATCCACCTCTAGAACCTGAGCCCAGATCTCCGCCAGCGTCATCTCCACCGAGGTCCGCGGAGCCACATACGCTGCACCCAGCTCAGGCCGCACCTCCACCTGGGCGGGCAACGCCCGTCGGTCTACTTTTCCATGTGCCGTCAGCGGCAATCGCTCCAGCACTACGACCGTCGCCGGAATCATATACTCGGGCACCCGTGTCTTCAGCTGCTCGCGCACCCCTGTCACCGTCACCATCCGCCCTGCGTGCGGCACCACATACGCGACCAGCCGCTTGTCCTCCGCACGATCCTCACGTACCACCACGACGGCTTCTGCCACCTCCGACCATTGTCCCAGCGCCGCCTCGATCTCCCCCACTTCGATCCGATGTCCTCGGATCTTCACCTGTTGATCCGCTCTTCCGAGATATTCCAGCGTTCCATCCGCCCGATAGCGCCCGACGTCTCCCGTTCGATACAGCCGTGCTCCAGGTTCCGCTCCGAACGGATCCGGCACAAACCGCTCTGCGGTCAGCCCGGGCCGTCGCCAATACCCGCGGGCCACGCCGACTCCCCCCACGTACAGTTCCCCCGGCACCCCCACCGGCACAATACCCATTCGCGCATCTAGCACGTAGACCCGCAGGTCAGGGATTCGCTGCCCGATCACGCTACCTGCCTCTTCCTTCACCATCGTTGCTGTCAACGGACAGTACGTGACATGGACCGTCGTCTCCGTAATGCCGTACATATTCACAAGCTGCGGGCGTGTCTCTCCATAGCGCGCCATCCATGGCTGCAGGGTCCCTAAGATCAACGCTTCGCCCCCGAAGATCACCAATCGTAACGACGGCAATGCCGCGGCCTCTCCCACCAACTGGCGGAACGCCCCCGGCGTCTGATTGAGGACAGTTACCCCCTCTGTCCTGATCAGTTCGGCCAGCGCCGCAGGCTCCCGACTCACGTCTTGCGGCACCACCACAACCCAGCCCCCATACAACAGTGCTCCCCATAGCTCCCAGACAGAAAAATCGAATGCGTACGAGTGAAACAGTGTCCAGACATCCTGCGAGTCAAATTGAAACCATTGCTCTGTCTGGGTGAACAGGCGGCCCACACACTGGTGGGTCACCATCACACCCTTGGGACGCCCCGTCGATCCCGACGTATACATGACGTACGCCAGATTCGCCGCGCTTCCCCCGCTCCGCACGTTCTCGTCCTCGGCTGCATCATCTCCTGCACCTTCAGCGTCCAGATGGACAATCTGCACCGCTGCCGTAGGTAACGCCATTCGCATGTGAGGCTGCGTGACTAAAACGTCGATGCCCGCGTCCGCAATCATGTAGGCCAATCGTTCCACCGGATACGTTGGATCCAGCGGCACATAGGCCCCTCCCGCCTTCAGAATCCCTACGATCCCTACGATCAGCGCGGCCGATCGCTCCACACAGAGCCCCACACGTCCCTCCAGCCCTACCCCCAGTTCACGCAACCGACGCGCCAACCGATTGGCTTGTCTGTTCAGATCCGAGTAGGTCAGTCGCTCACTGCCTGCCACCACCGCCACTGCCTCCGGGTTGCGCGCCACCTGTGCCTCGAACAGTTCTTGTAATTGTCCCATCCACTCCACCATCACGGTCGGTCCATTCCACGATTGCACAATCTCCCGCCGTTCTACCTCGGAAAGCACTTCCAGTTCATACACCGGTGTCTCAGGCTCGGTCTCTAGAGCGTGAACGAGGTGTTCCAACACGGTGTGCATGTAGGTACAGACCCGCTGGGCTTCGATTGGCACACTCACCTGTGCCGTCAACCCAAACCCCTCGCCCAAATCATCGACCGATAGGGTTACAGGATAGTTGGTCCATTCCTCTCCACCAAGAATGACCATGCCCTCCCAACCCTGCTGTGTCACTGCCGCGTCGGCGGTGGTTGCTTGTAAGCCATACCGATAGTTCAAGAGCGCAGAGAAAAGCGGCAGCGGGGCGGGCACTCCGCTGCACCGTTGGGCTAAGGCTAAGGAGGCATGTTCGTGGTGCAACAGACGTGTCAACCGGACATGGGTCGCCTGGACACTCTGCTCTACCCCCTGCGCATCGACATCAATCTGGATCGGCAGCGTATTAATGAATAAACCTAGGGCACGATCTGCTCCCTGACCACCATGCATTCGTCCAAACAAGACAGTGCCAAATACCACGTCCTGGCGTCCTGACACGCATGCCAACACTCGTGCCCATGCCAGGTGCATCACGCTGGCGGCACTCACTCCTAACCGGCGTGCCTGTCGGCGGATCCGTTGAGCCAACTGTGGGTCCACCTCCCGACGGGCTTCGCTCACCTGTGACCCATTGCCTTGCACATCGCGCAAACCAAACGGGAGAGTTGGTTCGTCAACATCTCCCAACATCTGAGTGAAGAAGGCTTCGTGCTCGACCCGTCGTACCCCCAACCGCGCCTGGGCCACAAAATTGCGGAACGGCAGGGCCGCCGGCAACTGTTCCGCTCGCCCTTGTAGAATTGCCTGAGTTTCTTCGACGAGGACATCCAGTGCAGTATGGTCACACACTAAATGATGCGACAGCAGTTGGAGCAACCACCGTCCATGCACCGGATCTTCTGTGAGAAACCCCTTGACCATCGGCGCCAGACATACATCCATCCGATAGTGCTGTGAAGCATAACGAGCTTGAAGCTGGAGGGCCTTGTCCTTGAGATCGTCCTCGAGCACTACCTCTTCAATCGACAGCACCGCCCGTCGCCACACAACCTGCACCGGCTCCGGGAGTCCCTCCCACAGTATTGCCGTACGCAGGATATCGTGCCGATCGATGACACGCTGCAATGCTGCGACAAACATATCAAGCCGCTCTCGCGCCTCGAAACCCAGTAAGGTCGGCATGATGTACGCATCACCGCGCTCTTGCATCAGATGGTGGAACAACATTCCTTCTTGCAACGGCGCCAGAGGGTAGATGTCCTGAATATTGCGGGCACCTCCAGGAACAGCACGCTCAATGACGGTGAGCTCCTCGCTCGTCAACTGCACTAAGGGAAGCATGTCCGGCGTTAGATGCACACAGTCGACGGGAATCCTGGTCGGTGGGATATCGACCTCAGTTTTGGTGCCGACTGCAGCGGCCAATGCCTCCACGGTGGGTGCAGTAAACAAGGTGCGCACATCTGCCAGCAAGCCGCTTTGCCGCATCCGTTCCAGCACCGTGATCGCCAACAGTGAGTGACCACCGAGGGTAAAAAAGTTGTCCTCCACACCGACTTTGTCCAGCTGCAATACATCGGCCCAGATCTGGGCCAGCTGCGTTTCCGTCGGCGTCCGCGGCGCCACATAGGCCCTGGCCCCGCGGATCATCTCCGGCGCTGGGAGCGCCTTCCGATTCAGCTTGCCGTTCGGTGTCAGTGGAAATTGATCAAGGAATACATACAGTGCCGGCACCATATATTCCGGCAGGACTTTCGACAGTTGGCGGCGCAAGGTGGATGCCTCCACGCTCTCTTTGTCCTCCGCTACCACATAGGCGACCAGACGCTTGTCTCCCGGACTGTCCTCCCGCGCCAGCACCACCGCTTCGCGCACGCCCGGCATCGCCCGAAGCACCGCCTCAACCTCCCCCAGCTCGATACGAAACCCTCGAATCTTGACCTGATGATCAATCCGACCGAGATATTCAATGTTGCCATCCGGCAGATAGCGCGCGAGATCCCCCGACTTGTACATCCGTGACCCCGATTCGGCACCGAAGGGATTCGGGATAAACTTCTCCGCCGTGAGATCGGACCGCCCCACATAGCCTCGCGCCAGCCCTGCCCCCGCGATGTGCAGCTCGCCTGCGACTCCCACCGGCACCGGAGTCAGATCCCCGTCTAGGATGTAGATCTGAGTATTGGGAAACGGGCGGCCGATTGGCAGAGTACCGCTGCTACACCCATTCTGTTTGCCGCGTTCAAAATAAGTACTGTCGATGGTGGCTTCGGTAATGCCATACGAATGAATAAGACGAGCCCCTGGACGACAGACCTCCAGCGCAGCACTGTACTCGTCGTCGGACCACGTATCGGATCCAACCGCGAGCACCTGCATGCGATTCAGGTGTTGCCCGGTCGTTTCGAGGTAGCGAACCAGTCCCCGCAGCGCCATCGGCGTGAACTCCGCACAGTCGATGGCCTCCCTCACCATGAAACTGTAGAGCTCGGGAGGCGAAAGGAGGAGCTCGCGCGGGCAGATGACCAACTTTCCCCCTGAACAGAGCGCGCGTATGAAGTCACCTGAGCAGACATCGAAGGAAAAAGACGCCATCTGAAGATGACTCCGGCAATCTGTCTGAAGCCGATATTCGGCTTCCCAGGCAGAGTAGGCATTGACCAGGCTTCGATGTGTGACCATCACGCCCTTGGGCACTCCGGAGGAGCCCGAGGTGTAGATGACGTACGCAAGATTATCCGGCCCCGTCGCACAGGGAACAGAGGCGGAGCTTTCTTGCCTGATCTGCTCCTCGTCTTCGTCCAGCATGACGATGGGGCCACCCCAGTTCCCGAGCGCATCACGCAGTCTGTGCTCCGACAGAACCACCAGCGTTGAGCCCGCAAGCATCAGCTTCAGCCGCTCCGTGGGATAGGTCGGGTCCAGCGGCACATACGCACCTCCCGCCTTCATGACTGCCATCGCCGCAATAACCATTGTTGGAGACCGCTCAACGAAAAGCGCGACCCGCGACTCCGGCCCAACTCCAGACCTACGGAGATAGGCTGCAAGCCGATTGGATCTGACGTCCAACTCCCGATACGTGAGCATCATGTCATTCATCGATACAGCCGTCGCATCCGGCGTTCGCGCCACCTGTGCCTCGAACAGCGCCTGAATCGTCTGCGCGGCCGGATACGCCATCGCCGTCGCATTCCACTCCACCAGAAGTTGCGTCCGTTCAGCCGGGCTCAACATCGAAAGCTCGCTCACCCGGCTGGTTGGATCTGCCACAATCGCCTCAAGCAGCCGGATATAATGGTTTGTCAGCCATTCAATGGTGGAGGCCTCAAACAGATCGGTGTTGTACTCCATGAGGCCAGCGAGTTGACCGGCCTCTTCTGTAACGTTCAAGGTCAGATCGAAGGTGGTTGTCCCGCTGTCGACCGCTACCGGCTCCAGCGTCAGGCCAGGAAGTTCTAGCTGATCCATGGGTGCGTTCTGTAAGACCAGCATGACCTGGAACAGCGGGGTATGACTCAGCTGCCGCTCCGGATTCAGCACCTCCACCAAGTGCTCAAAGGGAATATCTTGATGAGCGTAAGCGTTCAACGCCGTCGTCCGGACCTGCTCCAGCAGTGTGAGAAACGATTGGGTGCGGTCGATCTGCGTGCGTAACACCAGCGTGTTGACGAAGAAACCGATCAGCGGTTCAAGTTCGGCCCGCGTACGATTGGCAATGGGGGTCCCAAGACAAATATCGCTCTGGCCACTGTAGCGCGACAGCAGTACGGTGAAGGCCGCCGCCAACGTCATGAACAGAGTCGCTTGTGCCTGCTGCCCCACCTGATACAAACCCGTCACGGTAGGGGTCGCCACGGTAAACGAATGCGTTGCCCCTCGGTAGCCTTGCACAGAGGGTCGGGGCCGATCGGTCGGGAGATTGAGGACAGTTGGAACCCCAGCGAGATGCCCAGTCCAATAGGCCAGTTGCTGTTGTAAGACCGGTCCGCTCAACCACTGCCGTTGCCACTGAGCATAGTCCGCATACTGAATCGCTAACTCCGGCAACGGTGACGAGCGCTGGTGAACAAAAGCCGTGTAGAGCGCGGCCACTTCTCGTACCACCACCCCCATCGACCAGCCATCAGCCACGATATGATGCATCGTGAACAGCACAATGTGTTCTGTCGAAGCCAGGCGCAGAATCCGAACCCGCAACAATGGCCCCGTCGCAAGATTAAAGGGCGTCTGGGCTTCCGCTTGCGCGAGCACGGACGCTCGGTTCCCACGCTCCTCTTCCGGCACGTCCGTAAGATCCACCAGCGGCAAAATGATCTCTAGTTCTGACGCGATGCGCTGCACTGGCGTCCCATCGATGGTGGTAAACGTGGTGCGCAGCGCTTCGTGCCGTCGCACCACCTCGTTGAGCGTTCGAGTTAACACTTCCAGATCCAGGCAACCTTTAAGTCGGACGGCACCTGACATGTTGTAGGATGCCTGACCCGGCTCAAACTGATCAAAAAACCACAAGCGCTGTTGCGCGTACGAAAGCGGCTCTGTCGTGTTGCGCGCAACCGGAACTAGCGCCGGTCCCAATATGCCGGATTGCACCTGCCGCGCCCGATCAAGTTCAAGGGTGAACTCCGCCACCGTGGGCGCTTCAAAAACAGTGCGCAGGGGGACGTCCACCTGAAAAACCGTTCGTACGTGGGAGACCAGCTGGGTCGCCAAGAGAGAGTGACCTCCTAGCTCAAAGAAGTGATCATCCACACCCACTTTATCCAGCTGCAGCACCGCCGCCCAGATCTGCGCCACCTGCGCTTCGAGCGGCGTCCGTGGTGCCACATAGCTCTTCGCCCCCCGCGTCAGATCCGGCGCCGGCAACGCCTTTCGATTGAGCTTGCCGTTCGCCGTCAGTGGGAACTGCTCCAGAAAAACAAACGTAGCTGGCACCATGTACGCCGGTAATACCTGCATGAGGCGGCTCCGCAGCACCCCTGCGTCCATGGGCTCAGTCCCAGGTTCCGCCACCACATAGGCCACCAGCCGTTTTTCTCCCGGACTATCCTCTCGTGCCAGCACCGCTGCTTCGCATACGCCCGGCACCACCCGGAGCGCTGCTTCGATCTCACCCAGCTCGATGCGGAACCCTCGCAGCTTAACCTGATGGTCAATCCGCCCGAGGTATTCAATGGTGCCATCAGACAGATACCGCGCCAGGTCCCCGGTCCTGTATATCCGGGCCCCCAGTTCCACGCTAAACGGATTGGGAATAAACTGCTCCGCCGTCAGCTTTGGCCGCCGTAGATACCCCCGTGCAAGCCCTGCTCCCGCGATATGCAGTTCTCCCGCCACGCCTACCGGCACGGGCTCCAACGCCCTATCTA
Source organism: Nitrospirota bacterium (assembly GCA_963850405.1). Lineage (GTDB taxonomy): Bacteria > Nitrospirota > Nitrospiria > Nitrospirales > Nitrospiraceae > Nitrospira_D. The sequence goes on along the minus strand of CAWKLH010000025.1, from coordinate 523,426 downwards.
AGATGTAGATCTGGGTATTCGCGATCGGCCGTCCGATGTGCAACACGGAGTCATTTGCTGTGATCAGACCGGAGGTGGCCACAACGGTAGCTTCTGTAGGCCCGTAGTTATTGATCAGAGCTTGGCCGGGCAACAACTGGCTAGGAGAGTGACTCAGGCGATCTCCTCCCACTAGCAGAACACGCAGTCCCGCATTAACCCGCTTGTGTGCCATTGCTTGTTCGGCAAGTGGGGTTACCAAGAAGCTGACGTCCAGTATCTGAGCCTGCCACCATTCCAGCAATCGCTGCGGGTCGCTGGTACTATTGTGAGGGGCCAAGAGCAGAGTGGCACCGCAGCACAAAGCGGGCCAAATCTCCCATGTGCAGGCATCAAACCCGAGACCTGCTGCGCAACTTGTGCGTATGCCTGGTTCAAGCCCGAAACTTTCCGTATGCCAGGCAACAAGATTTGTCAGGTTGTGCTGTTCAACTCCCACGCCTTTCGGAGAACCGGTAGACCCAGAGGTATAGATGATATAGGCGAGATGCTGCGGGAGGGTCTGGTGTGGAAGGTTGTCCGTCGCTTCAGTTGCCACCGTTCCCCGCTGCGTATCCAGACACAGTGTAGGAATCTTCGTCACGGGAAGCATCGCGCAGAGAGACGCTTGGGTCAGCAGTACCGCTGGCTGACTGTCAGCAAGCATATAGCGCAGGCGCTCCGTCGGATAGGTCGGATCGAGCGGTACGTACGCCCCGCCCGCCTTCACGATCCCCAGCAATCCCACGAGTAACTCCAGCGAGCGCTCTACGCACAACCCCACCGACACATCCGGCCCCACCCCTACCATGCGTAAATATCGGGCCAGCTGATTGGCGCGTATATTTAACTCCCCATAGGTCAGCCGTTGTTCTTCATAGACCACGGCCACCGTCTCGGGCGTTCGCTCCACCTGCGCTTCGAACAGCGCCTGAATCGTCTGCGTGGCCGGACAATCCATCGCCGTTGCATTCCACTCCACCAACAGCTGGGTCCGCTCCGCCGCACTCAGCATGGCCAACTCCCGGACTCGTACGGTTGGCTCTGCCACGATCGCCTCGAGCAGCCAGATATAGTGGTTCGCCAACCGCTCAATCGTGGCTGCCTCGAACAGATCCGTGTTGTATTCGAAGTAGCCTGTGAAGTTTTGAGGAGTGTCTTCCAACACCAGTGTCACATCGAACACCGAAATATCCCGCTGGATATCGATCATACTGACTGTCAGATCGCGCAAACTGATTGAAGGCATGGCCGTGTGTAGCGCGAACATCGTTTGAATCAATGGCATTCGGTCGAGTCGCCTGACCGGCTGCAGAACTTCAACAAGCTTTTCAAACGGCAGATCCTGATGCGCGTACGCCTCGAGGCAAACCTTCTTCACACATGCCAGCACCTCTCGGAACGGCGGGTTACCACCCACATCCGTACGCAGCACCAGCGTGTTGACGAAGCACCCGACGAGGGGCTCAACCTCCAGACGCGTGCGGTTGGCAACTGGGGAACCGACCAGCAGATCAGTCTGTCCGGTATGGCGGGACAGCAGAACCTTAAACGCCGCCAGCAGTGTCATGAACGGTGTGGTAGCCTCGGCCAAGCTTAGCGTCTTAACTCTGTGGCTGAGGGCCGAGGATAGGACAACGGGCACCCGGCTACCTCTATAACGAAGCTGCTTCGGTCGAGGCCGGTCGGTCGGAAGATCGAGAAGAGGAAGATCTCCTGCAAGCTTGGTTGTCCAGTAATCTAGATGGGGGTTCAATACGGGGCTCAATAGCCATTGCCGTTGCCAGGTCGAATAATCCGCGTATTGGATCGAAAGAGGGGACAAGGACGAGGGGCGGCCGTCAAGAAACGAGTCATACAGCTCACACAGCTCTCGGGTCAAGATGCTAAGCGACCACCCATCAGACACGATGTGGTGCATCGAAAGGAACAACACGTGGTGATGCTGGCCGAGCTGCAAGAGCGTCAGTCGAAACAGCGGGCCGGAGGTCAAGTCGAACGGACGCTTGGCCTCTTCGTTCGCAAGCCTCTGCATCTCTCCCTCGGGATCGGGGACGTGACTAAGATTAACCTGTTCAAATGCATGCGTGGGGTGTGGCGAGATGACTTGTTTGAGTTCACCGTCCGACATCACAAAAGTCGTCCTCAGTGACTCGTGTCGCTGAGAGATGGCGATAATGCTCTGTTCAAGCGCCGGCACCCGAAGAAGTCCTCTCAGCCTGATCGCCCCCATCACGTTGTAGAATGGATTGTCCGGCTCCAGTTGGGCCAGGAAAAATAAACGCTCTTGCGCGGATGACAGCGGCGCCGGAACACCCCGATCCCTTGGGCGAATCGGGCTTCCAACGGAGGGACTTCTCTGCCTCAAGCGCTGCTTGAGCAATGCTTGCTTTTCTGGAGATAATTGCTCAACCCGTGCCCGTAGATCGCGATCCATATCCGTGTCTTCCCTTCTCTCCCTCGCTGAATCCCTTATGAATCGGTTCCAAGATACAGTTCGAACTTGCCGAACGGACGCTGGGCATCCACGAAGCTTCGCTGCTTCGCCCGTTCGAGGAGCTTCGTCGATTCGCGCATCTGTGGATCCGTATCCGTAGGCGCCAGTGCCAGCACATGCTCCAACCACGGTTCACGCCCGAGCGCATAGATATAGACTCGCTCGGCTCCAACGGCGTCCAATAGGTTCCATGCGGCCTCGGCATTGCATCCGTTCGAACGGCGCGATTGGTTATGGACGTGCTCAATCGATATGGGTAAAAACGGACCATAGACCCATGTAAGCGGCGCCCCGACACATTCCATGCCAAGAAAGACCGTCTTGATCGGACCGAGGATGGTGCGCAGATGCGAATACATCGAGGGATCCAGGCAGTTTGAGTCGGCTGCAAACAGCATCTGGTCGACGCCCCTCCGAATGAGGTATCCGATCTTCGCGTGCGGGAGGTCTGCGTGCTCTCCGAGGAAAGGAACGCCGATGAGTTCGCCGCCGGGCAACGGCAACGTATCCAAGGCATCCATCTCAACAACGTGACGGAAGCCCAGCTTGTGCGCCATGAGCTTCAACGACGGATCTCCATAAAACACTCCTGAGCTCCGAGGCACGACAAGTGTGTCGATCCGATGCCGAAGCCGCAGAAGAGACTCAAGCACGCTATGATCGTGATGGCCGTGGGTCACCAGGACGTAATCGATCTTGGCCGGGAGATCACGGTACCTATAACGATCGATCCCACCGGCCTCTGAACGGCTCGGTACGAAGGGATCGGTCAGGATCGAGACACCCTTCCATTCGATGAGCACACAGGCATGGCCCAAGTACCGTATACGGACACCAGCACCATCCCACGCCGGCATTGTTCCAGCCGTTGCTGGAGACAGCAGCGACAAGAGCGTCGATTCTTGATCTGACGGGAGACCGAGCAACTCTTTAATACGGGTCACTGGTTGAGGAACGAGGTCGGTCCGGAAGAGTTCATCGACCTCTGGCCGGGAAAATGGCGTGGCCCAGTCGATCTGATCCGGCTGCGGCAACCGTGGCGTGCTCATGTAAAACGATCGGCTGTTATCACGTGTCTGTTTGAGAATCCTCAGCGACTGCAAATGCGGTTTGTAATACGGACTTTCATAGAAGAGGTTCTCTAGGCATCGAACCATCGGGTGATTGAAGTAGTTGTAGGCGAGCTCCACACGCCCTTGGAGACCAAGAGGAAGCTTTCCATAAAAGGGTTCGATACTCTGGCCCTTGGCCTCTCGTGCCAGATAATTCTGAAAATCGAGGAGGTCCTTGGCAAGTTGAAGCTCATCAGCCCGAAGGGTCTGGATACGATCAGAGAGCGATTCCACCTCTTGCTTCCGCTGCACCGGGATGTCGACGAACGGCCCTCCAAGCAGCTTGGGATTTCGGCATGCCGTGACATGGATATCCGGATTCTTCAGGTATGACGCCAGTGTGGTGAGTTGATACTTCAATAGGTGGAGGCACGCTGCGACGGGTGAGAGAACATGTGTCCATGCCACCCACTGGTCCATCAATGGTTCAACAACAGTGCTCTCAGACAGTTGATAGGTGGGGCTATCCTTCATGCCATTCCTCAATTCGGTTCCTGTTCCAGGAGGGTTGCTACCTCAGCTTCAGAGAGACCTTCCAACTCATCAACGACCTGGCTAATCACATCCTGTTGTTCACTTGTCGACTGACTATCGACGAGCATGGCGAGCTGGGCAACCGTGGGAGATTCGAATAACGCGGCAACAGATAACTCCTTCTTGAAGACCTCGTTGAGGCGAGAGACCACTTGGATCGCCAGTAACGAATGCCCGCCGAGGTCGAAAAAGTTGTCGGCTACAGTGACCTGATCGGTAGCCAACACTTCCTTCCAAATCCGGATGATCTCTTCCTCTGTGGGACTGGCTGGTGATGCGTGTGTTACGTCCACCATGGCCGGGACTTGATCGAGGTACGGTAAGGCCCGCCGATCCACTTTGCCGTTGGGGGTGAGCGGAAATCGATCCAGCAGTATGAGCGTTGCCGGGATCATATAGTCAGGCAGACGGGCACTGAGTGCGTCTCGTAGAGTTGCGCTCGTCGGCTGGCTCCCGACGCGCGGGATGACATATCCCACCAGTCGCTTGTCTTCACCGCCGCCCTCCCGGATTGTCACGACTGCATTCTGCACCCCCTCCTGTTCACACAGCGCCGCCTCAATCTCCTCTATCTCGATTCGATGACCGCGAATCTTCACTTGGTGATCGACCCGCCCCATGAATTCCAACAGGCCATCTGAGTCATAGCGGGCCACATCTCCAGTCCGATACAGCCGTGCCCCGGGCTCCTGCCCGTATGGATCAGGGATAAAGGCAGCCGCGGTCAGGTCAGGACGGTTCCAATATCCTCGCGACACACCGACCCCGCCGATGTACAGCTCCCCCGGCACTCCAATCGGCACCGGCTCAAGCCGCCCATCCAGGAGGTACACCTGTGTATTCGCAATCGGACGGCCAATCGGCACAGTCGCTGTTGATTCCTGGTCTCTTCCCTCGTGGACCGTACTCCATACTGTTGCTTCCGTTGGTCCGTACTCATTTCGCAACTTCACTCTCGGAAACTGACGCCTGTGCTTCACGAGCAAATCGTTTCCGCACGCCTCTCCAGCGAGGATAACGCTTTGCACGCTGTGCCACTGCGCTGCTGGGATCTGGTCGAGCAGTATGCGGTATAACGATGGGACCGTCAGCAGATGGGACACGCCATATCGATCCATCAGGTCCCCCAGCCGTCCCGGCTCCAGTACTTCCCCGGCAAGAGGGAGAACCAGTTGTCCTCCTTGTGCCAACGTGCCGAAGAGGCCTGCCACCGAACTGTCGAATGCGATGGAGGACAGCAAAAGAAAACTGCGCACACCCTCTCGATAGTATGCCAGCCGGGCCATCGTGGAATGCACGACGTTGGCGTGCGTCACGACGACGCCTTTCGGTATTCCCGTCGACCCCGACGTATAGATCACATAGGCGGCATTTCCCAGGGCCAAGACCGACAACGGCGGCGTCTCCGGTTCGCGGGCAATCGCGCTCGCGTCCGTATCCAGACAGATCACATAGGACCTCTCTGCCGGCACACGCATCCGCAGATGAGCCTGCGTCACCAGCACGACTGCCTCCGCATCCGCCACGATGAGCGCCAGCCGCTCCGCTGGATACTCAGGATCCAACGGCACGTACGCCCCTCCTGCCTTGAGCACCCCGAGCAACGCCACCACCAAGTCAATCGACGGTTCAAGGCAAATGGCGACACGGCTTTCTGGTCCGACCCCTCGCCGAAGCAAGTAATGAGCGAGCTGATTCGCACGCCGTTCCAACTCGCCGTACGTTAAGGATTCGCGGCACACAACGGCTACAGCGTCAGGCGTACGGGCGGCTTGGGCCGCAATCAGTTCATCGAGACTGTGGTCGTGAGACGTCTCCCCTGCTGTCCCGTTCCACTGAACCAGCACTTGCTCCCGCTCCGCCACCGTCAACAACGAGAGGTCGTCGATCTGCCGTTGTGGTGTCGCCACCATCCCTTCGATCAAGACACGAATATGTCCGATCGCCCGTTCGACCGCTTGGGACTCACACTGCCGTGGGTCATAGAGGATCTTGAGCAACAGTTCCTGATCAGGAAAGACGACAAGCTGGATGGGATAGCTGGATTCGTGCGCCAATTCCGCAACTGAGAGGCGAACACCTCCAAATGTCTGACGCAACATCTCGTCGATTGGATAGTTCTCGAATACAACATAGCTATCAAACAGTCTCGTCCCTCCCGGCAGGTCACTCCACGCGCTCACGTGAGCGAGCGAACTGTGCTCGAATTTGAGCAAGGCCGCATTCCTGACTTGCAGCTCCTTCAGCCAGCTGATGACGTCAGACCTGCCTTCCACCCGGATCCGTCGAGGCAAGGTATTGATAAAGAGCCCGACCATGGCATCGGCCCCCGAAAGCTCGGGCGGACGACCGGACAGGGTGACGCCGAAGAGCACATCATCTTCACCGCTGTACCGACTCAATAGGATCGCCCAGACTCCTTGGATGATCGTGCTCAATGTCAGCCCATGCTCCCGCGCAAAGGATCGTAGATCCGTTGTGAGGGAAGCCGACAGTCGTATCTCATGCGACTGATGAGTCAGTGATTGATCGAGTGCGAGAGTCGCAGGCCTGCCGAAATGGAGAGGGGTTGGGGTCGTAAAGCCTCGCAGTTCCGCTCGCCAGAACGCCTCAGCCTCATGGACATTCTGTTGGCGCAGCCATCGAATATAGTCGAGGTAGGGGCGAGGCGACGGCAGTGACGGATCACGTCCATTGAGAAACGCTTCGTAAAATTTAAATGCTTCAGTGAGAAGCAGCGGCAGACTCCACCCGTCTAGCAACGCGTGATGATGAGTCCACACGAAACACCAGCGATTGTCGTCCATGCGGATGACCGCCAATCGCATCAACGGCGCCGTGGCCAAATCGAAGGGCCTGCTCCGCTCCGACTGCAACCACGTGTGAAGCCGCGCTGCTCGCTCGGAGGGAGGCCATTCGCGGAAGTCGAGAAAGATGAAGGGCACAGCGACATACCCCTGCACGTACTGCAAGGGTTCGGCATAGCCTGTGAGCAGAAACCCCGTCCGCAAAACGGCGTGCCGCTCCACGATAGTCTGCCACGCTCGTTCGAAGACCTGCACATCCAACGACCCGTCGAGTGTAAATCGTAGTTGCTCGCAGTACACCGAGGAGCCAGGCACCAGCATGGAGTGGAGCAACATCCCATGCTGCATCGGCGACAGAGGATAGAGATCGGTGATGTCCGGCTCTTCGGCGAGGAGTTTCTCCATATCCGAATCCTGGATATGCGCCAATGCAAAGTCCGACGCGGTGAAACTTTGGTGCGAGGAGAATCCGGCTTCTTGGATGAGCGTGCGCAAGAGTTCAAGAGTACGATCCGCCAGCCATTCAATGGCCGTTCGTGAGTGCTTCGATTCACTGTAGCCCCACGTCAACGTCAGGCGACCATCCATCATCGCACCCATGACATCAAGCAGATAGGGACGACGGGCACCGGGACTGTGGACCATCATGGGGATGTCGCGAACTCTCCAGCCCAAGGCGTCGGTCAGCACATGGTCCAGTTGCCCCAAGTAGTTGAAGCTGATTTCTGCCTGGGGCAGGTCGCGCAAACGCCGGCACGTATCGTCGTCAGAATGCAGATAGCGCAAGAGTCCATAGCCAAGCCCCTTATGAGGCACGTGGCGAAGCTGCCGCTTGATCGCTTTGAGGACCTGACAGGACGACGCACCCTTCGGCACCTCGAATCGGACAGGATAGATGGAGGTAAACCATCCGACCGTCCGGGATACGTCGACGCCCGAGAACAGATCAGCTCGACCGTGTCCCTCCAGGTCGATCAATACCTGAGCACTTCCCATCCACTCGGCCACTGCAGAGGTGACAGCGGAAAGCAACAGCTCTTCGTGGGAAGCCCGACAAGCCGGCGCCACTTCGCGAATCAGGGCGAGTGTCTCCGACTCGTTCAACGACCGTGAAACGACTCCAGTGCTCTCGTGATCCGTTGACAGTACGGCAGGATCTCGAGGCAGCGAACCGACCTGTTGCCGAGAGGTATCCAGCCAGTACTCCCGTTCGGCAAGTACCTGCTCGGACTGTGCATGGGCTTCCAGTCGCTCCGCCCACGCGAGGAAGGCAAATGTCTGTCCGGAGAAAATAGCCTTCTGCCACCGAGACCTGGCCTCATAGGCAGCGGGAAGGTCTTCGAGGAGGATTCGCCAAGAGACCCCGTCGATGACGAGGTGATGGGCAGCGACAAAGAGTCGAGGCGGACGATCTTGAAAGGTAAAATAGACAGCCCGAAGCAACGGGCCTTGTTGCACATTCAAACTCGCGTGCGCCCGAGAAACGGCAGCGGCAAGAATTCCCTCAGCGGATTCATTGGATTCTACCGGCACGTCCTCTGCGGAAACGATCGTGGCATCTTCCGCTTGAGCATAACGTTGTCGCCAGCCAAATTCCGTGCGTTCAAAGCGCAGCCGAAAAGCTGCATGGTGTTCGATCACATCGTGGAACGCCTGCTCCAAGATTGGAGAGATCGAGCGGCTCGACATCAAGCCAAACAGCCTGGTTGTATTGGTGAAGAGCCGGAAGGTTGCGCTGCGAAGAACCATCGCTGGACCGGCGTCAATGGAGCAGGCCTCTCCGGGAGGTAGATCGCCGACTCGACTTCCCGATATCTCTCTACGGAACGAGCAAGATCGGCAATCGTAGGGTGCCGAAACAGCAGCGCCGGTTGCAAGGGAAGACCTGCCTGCCTCGCTTTCGCGATGATGCGCATGCTTTGGATGGAATCGCCGCCAATCTCGAAGAAGTTATCGTGGAGGCCCACGCGATCGAGCCTGAGCACCTGCGCCCAGATCTCCGCAAGGGCTCTCTCGATCGGTGTGCCGGGCGATTCGTAGCTCTGAGTTGAGATCGAGGCGGGAGGCGGGAGCGCCTTACGATCAACTTTGCCATTGGGGCTTAAAGGGAGCTCATTCAACAGGATGAACTCCGAGGGCACCATGGCGGCTGGAAGACGAGCTTGCAGCTGTTCCCGCAATAGTTGCCCGGTGACCGTGCCCCCTGCTTCAGGAACGATGTAGGCCACCAGTCGCGGCTCACCAGCTCGATCCTCCCGCGCGACCACGACGGCTAGACGCACGCCCAGATTTCGTTGGAGCGCCGCTTCGATTTCGCCCAGCTCAATCCGATAGCCGTGGATCTTCACCTGCTCGTCTCGGCGTCCAATGAACTCGATGACACCGTCAGGCCGAAACCGCGCTAAGTCTCCGGTTCGATACAGCCGTCCCCCAGCCCTCCTGCAGAATGGATCTGGCACGAATCGCTCGGCAGTCAAGGCGGCACGATTCCAGTACCCCCTCCCCACTCCCGCGCCTCCAACATAGACTTCGCCCGAAACACCGATCGGTACCGGCTCCATTCGTCGATCGAGAAGATAGATCTGTGCATTGGCAATTGGGCGCCCGATTGGTACAGTAACCGAGGGCTCCACCTCCTGGGCTTCGTAGACCGTGCACCAGACCGTGGCCTCCGTCGGGCCATACTCATTGAAGAACCGAACCCCTGGTACCAGACGGCGATGCTGAATCAACAGATCATTCCGGCAAGCCTCGCCTGCCACGATCACCGCGTACAATCCCGTCAGCGCGTCATCCGAAGAATCCTGAAGCAGAGCCCGGTAGAGGGCCGGCACGGTCAGGATATGAGTCACACTGTAGTCTCGTAGCAGAGCACGGAAGAGGTTCGGCTGCTGAACGAAGGCTGCATCCGACAACACCACCGATCCACCTTGAGCCAGGGTTCCGAAGAGTCCTGCCACCGAACTGTCGAACGCGATCGAGGACAGGAGCAGAAATCCACGGACCGGTTCCCGGTAATAGCGCAGACGCGCTGCCGTGGAGTGCACGACGTTGCCGTGTGTAACAACAACTCCTTTCGGCTGTCCCGTTGACCCCGACGTGTAGATGATGTACGCGGCATGTTCCGGCAATACTCTGATCGATGGTGGATCAGTGCGTTCACGAGCAATCGCTTCACGGTCGGCATCGACCAACACAACCGTTGAGTCGCTTCCGGCCAGACGCCCGGCAAGGCTGCTCTGAGTGACCATCGCTGAGACCTTCGCGTCCGAGATGAGATACGCAAGCCGCTCTGACGGGTAATCAGGATCGAGTGGAACATAGCCAGCGCCTGCCTTCAGCACGGCGAGCAGAGCGATCACCAGCTCCGGCGAACGATTCAGGCATACGGCGACACGCTGCTCGGGACCAATGCCGCGATTCTGTAAATAATGGGCCAACTGATTGGCCCGTTGGTCTAACTCTTTGTAGGTGAGCGACGTCCCCTCACCGACCACTGCCACACTGTCCGGCGAGCGCAGCGCCTGGGACTCCACGAGGCTGTGCAGGGTGTTCTCGGCAGGCCCCTCAGCCGATGTTGCATTCCAGTCTACGATGACTTGACGGCGCTCCGAGTCCGTCAGCAGTGGCAGTTCGTCGATGTGCCGGTCCGGTGCAGTCGTCACGCCCTCGAGGATCACCTGGAAATGTCGCAACATCCGTCGGATGGCCGCCTCTTCGAAGAGATCTGTGTTGTATTCGCAGGAAACCACAAGACGGCCTTCTACTTCTCCAACCAGGAACGTCATGTCGAACGGAGCTGCTCGCCTCGACAGCGGGATCGTTTCCCACGTCACGCCCTCGGCAAACTCAAGCGCATGGCCGGACTTGCCGAGCGCAAACTGGCTTAAGCCAGGCTCCATGACACTGATGTCCTCCCAAGTGAACATGACTTGAAACAGTGGAGAGCGGCTGGCATCAGGTTGAGTCCGCAGCTGATCGACCAACAGCGAGAAGGGATAGTCCTGATGCGCGAGTGCACCAAGGACAGTGCGATGCACCCGCTTCAACAACGTCGCGAATGTCAGGGAGCCGGACAGGTCACCTCGCAACACCACCGGATTGATGTAGTACCCCACGACCTCTTTCCATTCCACGCGAGTTCTCCCCGCCGTCGTGGAGCCTAATACGAAATGCTCTTGGCCGGTATAGCGAGACAACAGCAGCTGAAATGCGGCGAGCAACGTCGTATACAACGTCACGCCATGCGCCCGACTCAGCGCATGCAGTCGAGGAGTGAGTGCTGGATCGACCTCAGCGCGACAGACGGCACCATGATAGGTCTGTACCGGCGGCCGAGGTTGGTCGGTAGGAAGGTCGAGGTGCAACGTGGAGCCGGCTAGTTGTTGTTGCCAGTACCGTTTGAGCCGCTCCCCATCAGGTCCGGCAACCAAGGCCTCCTGCCATGCGATAAAATCCCGATAGCTCCGCTCAGAGCTCGGGAGATCAGCAGGCCCATGCCCTGTCTCCTCGGCATACAGGAGTCGAAGCTCCCGCATCAGAATCCCCACAGACCAGAGATCCAACGCGATGTGATGGGCCATCAGCAACAGCACGTGTTTACCGTCCGCTTGCGTGAACAAGCGGACCTTGCATACCGGTCCATCCTCAACATTGATGGGATGCCCAGCCTCGCCCTGCAGACGCTCAATGAGCGCCTCCTCCGTCCAGCGCGATGCGTCTTCGACCTTCAGAGCCAGCGGCTGCTGTCGCGTCGAAATATTGTCGAGGGGAGCCATCGACCGTGACAAACCTGCAGCGAAGCACTTCATGCCGCGCCACCAACCGACTCCATGCCTTTTCCAACGCCGCCACATCGAGCGTGCCATGGAGTCGTGCAGCATAGCTCAAGGTGTACGCAGCGCTGGATGGCCCCAACTGCTGTACAAACCACAAGGCCTGCTGGCCGCAGGAGAGTGCTATGCTGTCAGGGTCAGGTTGGACAGGGTGAAGAACGGGCTGTCCGCCTCTTACTGACCCTCCGACGGCTCTCAGCCAATCGATCAGCGCCTGCATGCTGTGATCGAAGTAGTCTTCCACGGACGTGTCGACCTGATAGCGCCCCTCGATCACACCTTTCACCTGGAACAGCTTGAGTGAATCCAGGATGTAGTGCGCTACCGGCTCCTGCAGGTCCAACTGAACTCGGGAGATTTGTGCGACGCGGCTGATCTCCTCAAGCACCCATTCACCATCGCGCTCCTCGCTGGAACCAGACACGATCAATCGAGGCGTCTTCTCATACTTAACCTCCTGCGTTGGAGCGGCCACATCGTCCTCTCGCCACTCCGCCACAATTGAGAGCTCGCCCTGGAGGAAGGCTTGGCTGCAGCTTCGTCGCTGAACCTTTCCGCTGGTCGTCTTCGGTAGGCTACCTGGCTTGATCAGCACCACGGCAGCCAGTTCGAGTTCCTCCTCCGCCACCGCTCGACGAACAGCCTCGATGACGTCAGGCCAATGCCGGGCCGTACGTCGATTCACCTCGTGCACGATGACAGGACGCTCTTGATGGCCAATCTCGACGGTAAACGCCGCACCGCCTCCGAGACGCAGGGCTTCATGGGCTCGCCCAGCGATCCATTCAATGTCGTGCGGATAATAATTGCGGCCACGGACGATCATCAGATCCTTGAGTCGTCCTGCGACGAACAGCTCTCCGCCGCGCAGGAACCCCAGATCGCCGGTGCGCAGAAATGGACCTTCTCCGCTCCCCTTCACATAGGCGTGAAACGTATGGCTCGTCTCCTCATCACGGTTCCAATATCCTTTGGCGACGCTGGGCCCCTTGACCCAAATCTCTCCGATTTCATTCACTGTGCATTCCCGAAGCGATTCAGGATGGACGATGACAAGCCTCTGGCCCAGGATTGTCCGGCCGCACCCCATAAGAAAGGCCGAAGACTCTTCCGTTCCATCGGGCAGGACCACCTGGTTGAGTTCGAGCGCATCTTTGCTCACCGCTTGCACCACAGGCTTGGCTTCAGGCACGCCTCCGGAGACCATCAAGGTCCCTTCCGCAAGTCCGTAGCATGGGAAGAATGCGCGACGCTGGAAGCCGCTCGGCGAGAAGGTCTCGACGAAGCGATCGAGAGTTTCCGGCCGAACAGGTTCAGCCCCGTTGAAAGCAACCCGCCAGGAGTCAAGGTTGAGTTGAGTGTGTTGCTCCGACGACACACGTTCAACGCAGAAATCGTACGCGAAGTTCGGCCCCCCACTGATCGTCCCCTTAAATCGGCTGATCGCCTCAAGCCATATGGCAGGACGCTGCAAAAACGCGTGGGGAGCCATGAGGACGCATCCGCACCCATTGTAGAGCGGATGCAGGATGTTGCCGAGCAGGCCCATGTCGTGGTACGGCGGGAGCCATCCGACGACAATGTCATCGGATGTCGTTTGAAATGCCTCGCGGATGAGCCTCTGATTGTGCAAGATGTTGCCGTGCGTCACCATGACACCCTTGGGCAGGCTCGTCGATCCGGATGTGTACTGCAAGAAAGCGACGGTCTCCCCGGTCACATGAGGTGTTCTCCAGTCCGCATCAGTACCGTCCCGTGCGATCTGTTGAAGGGTGACCCATTGCATGCCTGATGCGGTGGGTACTGCCGAGAGGGCTGTGGAGACTGCGTCGGAGAGCGACTCACTCACAAGGCCGACCGCAGGGCGCGCGTTCTCGATGACAGCGTGCACGCGCGTTGCGTTCCGATTTCTTTTCAGGGGGTAGACTGGCACAGCCAACACGTTCGCATAGATACAGCCGAAGAAGGCGGCAATGAAGTCCAGGCCAGGATGAAACATGAGGAGTACGCGCTCGCCTTCGAGCCGATGACTCTGAAGCCAAGCGGCGATGTGCTTAGCCCGGCGATCCAGCGCCCCGTAGGTGATTGAGATGTCCTTGTCGTCATCACTCAGAAAGGTATAGGCGCACTGATCTGCCGAGCAGATTGATCGGCTGCACAACAGCTCAACCAAGTCAGCGGGCTCGATCGGTTTTTCCTTGTAGAGAGGAGAGTCGGCAATCGCACTCATGCTACCTCTAGATTGCTGGTCGTATGTCTAAGCCTTCTTATCAATCCAAACTCTTCGTGTTCACTCCAGTTGTAATAAGGGCTCAACAGCTTGTCTACCGACTGCTGCTACACATGCAACACCGCAAGCCTTGCCTCCCTACATACTTGACTTGACCTACAGAGGCATTCACCACGTCCCTCTTGCGAAGACTTCTGAATATCACTCCAATGGAAGCCACGAGAGGATTGCGTCCATCTAGTCTAGGATATTGGATTGACAACAAACTAAGATCAGGCCATAGCCGCCATTGCGAAGCTATGAAAGTTCGAGCTGATAGCGGTCCAACGTCGTCGCCTTATGGCGTGCGAGGTTGGACAGCGACTTGTTGTAATCGACGATGGCCCGCAACTCATGGCCCTGCGCGGTAGCGAGATCGCGTTGAAAGTCGAGCACGAAGCGCGTCGTGCTAAGACCGACTTTCAACCGTTCCAGCTCGGCTTCGAGCTGTTTCTCAGCCATGATGCGGGCCGATCGAGTGGTCTCGATGCGTTTGAAGTCGGTCTGGACCCGGCGCACGGCTTCGCGCACCCCGACGATGATCTGCTGACGGACATTGGTGAGCGCCACTTCGGCATTCTGGGCTTCGAGCTTACGCTTGCTATATGTGCTGATCGCCGCTCGGTTGCCCAGCGGATAGCTGAGGACGAGCCCCGCACCATAATTGTAGAAGTCCCCGTTGAAGTTTCTGGCAAACGATTCGTCGTAGTCGCCCCCCAGACCGGCTAGACCGATCGTGCCTTGCACCGACAGGGTCGGGAGCAACTGGTTGCGGGCGAACTGCTTGTTGAGCTCACCGGATTCGACGTGCTTTTGGGCCTGCGTGATTTCCGGCCGCTGCGCGATGGCGGTATCGATCGCTTCCTGAAGGCTGAGCGGCTCAAGGACCGTGACGGGGCCATCGGCGGGTGTGAGGCGCACATCCTGTCGCAGGTCCTCTTCGCCGGGGTTCAGGAGCCGACGCAACTGATCCTCCTGGTCGCGAATGGCTTTGTCAGCAAGGAGGGTCTGCTCCACTCTTGAAGCAACGGCTGTCTCAGCTTGCAGGACGTCGACCAGCGTCATCACTCCGGCTTTCGCCTTGGCGCGGTTGGCGGCCAAGAGTTCCTCTGCGGCTTTCAACGCGGCTTGCGCCACTTTCAAGTTCTCATTCGCAAACACCAGCTCCCAGTAGGCTTGCTCCACGGAGGCGACGACGGTCATGACCCGATCTCGAAACACATGCTGCTCGACCACGGCATTGTTTTGGGCGATCGAGATGAAGGTTTTATTGATCGCAACCCCGGCGTTCCTTAGCAGCGGCTGCGTGATGGTGAAGGCGAGGCCGCCAGTCCATGCCGGATTGAACAAGAACCCTTCTGCAACGCTCTGATTGATGCTGTTTCGTTGAGGACTGTAATTCACGTCGATATTGCCGCCGGTGATAAGATTGGTGTTGGCATCGACGGTCACGGCGTGGGTACGCTGATCGAAAAGGGTGATCTGATTCAGCGCTCCGCCGGTGCCTCCGAAGATCGGCCGATTGAGCGGATTTACAGTGCGGTTGTATTGGCCGTTGAGACTGAGATTGGGATCGAACTTCGATTGCTCGATGATGATGTCGGCCAACCGACTTTCTCGATTCTGGCGGCTGACACGAATGTCGAGATTCTTCTGTAGTGCGCGAACCGCCGCATCAGCCAGCGAGACAGCTTCACGCCGCTCCGCAGGAATCGGTTGGATTACGTCCAGCCCCCAACTGTGGCTCGGAAGCCAGAGACATCCGACAACGAACACGATGGCACGGCGAACCGAGTGATGCGTCGCAAATCGGCAACCCATATGTACATCCTCCAGCAACAGACAATTCAAAATAGTGGACCCTCCGCTTAGCGTGGTCATCATCGTCCTGACTTTGAGCCTGCTTCCATCTGTGCTATGATTCAACTGATGCGAACGACCCTCACACTGGACGATCGGCTGGCCAAAGCACTCAAGCGATCCGCGCATCTGTCCGGCAAATCTCTCGACACGGTGGTCAATGAAACCCTAAAAGTCGGCTTGGCTTCCCGTCGAAGGGCTCGAAAACCGACACGCTACCGACTCAGACCCGTCTCCCTTGGCAGCATCAGGCCTGGCCTTGATCTCGACAAGGCCCTTGAGCTGTTCGACCGCATTGAAGGGCAGGAAGCCGCACACACCCTTCGACCCTCCCGATGATTTTGGTCGATGCGAATCTGTTGATCTATGCAATCAACAGCAACGCCTCTCAGCATTCCGCAGCTCGCCGTTGCATTGAACAGCTCTTCTCCGGGCGCGCCGACGTGGGTCTGGCCTGGATCGTTATCCTCGCCTTTCTTCGGCTGACCACCCATCCCGCCGTCATGCGTCACCCGTTATCCATAGAATCGTCCCTCACATACATAGATGAGTGGCTCAATTTACCATCGGTGACGCTGCTCGCTCCCGGACCAAGACATTGGGTGATTTTCCGGAAACTCATGAAGACGGCGAATCTGACGGGAAACCTGACCTCCGACGCCCATCTCGCGGCATTAGCCATCGAACACGGATGCGAGATCTACTCCACAGACAACGATTTCCTTCGATTTCCCGGAGTCACGCAGATCAATCCACTCACCACTCGGTCATAGCCGACCCTCCACTGAGTTAGTCCGCCGCTTGCGCCACCACATGAGATAACCGGTGATGTAGAGGCACGTCGGGGTGATACCAAGGACGACCATCAAGATGCGGCCTGGAAGACCGAAGGCCTGACCCGTGTGAAGCGGAAAGAGCCAGCCGAGCACATGATCTCCAGCACTTGCCAGATGCGGTCCCTGAATCCGCAGGACGGCTCCACTGTATGGCTCGATGTTGACCTGAGTCTTCCAGACCGCGTCGGTATCGAGCGTCACAAGGTAGGTGCCATGCTCATCTGCGGGAAACTCGATCGACACAGGCCGCGCGCCGGGAAGCTTCGCCATGGCGATGTCCAGGGCCGTCCCCGCAGTGACTGGTGCCCCGCCGGCTGTTGGGTCTGACATGGGTGGTGGTGCATTGAGGTCCGCGACAGGAGACAACAGATTCACTCCGTGGTCGATGACTTGCGTCCATGGCTCATACATGTGGATGGCAGTGAACAACGCGAGCAACAGGAGTCCTCCCGCTGAGGTCCCGACAACCTTGTGCAGATCATAGTGCAGCCGCGTTCCACGAGCGCCCCACTTGATCGTAAACGCCGATCTCCAGGCGCCAGGGTTCGGCCACCAGAGGTAATAGCCGACTAGGATCGAGAGCATCAGGAACACACTCCCGAAGCTCAAAAGATGATTGCCGAACAGGATGTTCCCTTCATTGAGCCACAGCGACGTATGCAACTGGATAAGCGCACTCATGAGCGGCCCTCCCCAGGGCCGCTGCTGACTATTCCACAGCCGGGGACCCGTGACTTCTCCGCTACAGGGCTTGACAAACAAGGCGTAGATATCACCCCACCCAGCCTCAGGAATCGGCATCTGATACCAGGCCCACAGCAGCGGGCGTTCATGATCCGGAAAGTCGAGTGAGGAAAGTTGGCCGCTGGGCGGGATCTTCGTCCGTACAGCGGCAACCAGTTCGTCGATGGGTCGAAACGCCGACTCGATGCACGAGTGATCCGGCGCGAGCAGTTCGGGATTCAGCGCCGCGTCAATCGGCTGCCAAAAGACAATCAGGCTCCCAGTTAACCCGGCAACCGACAGCACCACCCCAAGCGCCAATCCGACGTATTGATGGATCTTGACCAGCCGTTTTCGTGATTGTGCGGTGCCTCGTCCCATCGTTTACACATCTCAAAGTGTCGATACCTGTCCGACCGGACACCCCGCCGGATAAGACCGGCGGGGTGCATTGCTGGGTGCATTAATAGGCGACCGAATACCCGATCGTGGCGGTCGCCCCTCGCCCGGCATAGTAAAAACTGTTAAAGGCTCCCTGCGCGAGCTGATTGAAAGGCGCAACATACCGCTGATTCAGGAGATTCTCGACACCGACTCGCAAGGTGCCTGGCCCGAGCCTAACGGTGCTGACGAGGTCAACGAGAAAATAATCCGTCATCGCGGCAGGATCGCCGATGGCATCAGCGCCGGTTAAAAACGCTTCATACGACCGGCTTCTGGCGCCGGAGTACAGGACCTGCACCCGATTCCGCCACTGCCATTGCGGCACCGTCAGATGCTCAATGTAGCCCGTGATCTTCTGCGGCTGGATGCTGAACCCGTTCATCGGCACCCGGATGTCAGGATTGAAGCCGATGGTTTGATCGCCTTCCACAAAGGTGTAGGTGCCGCCCATGCGCCAGTTTTCAAATGGCTGAATGTCCAACGTGGCCTCGACTCCGTAGGTGGTCTGCGGGGCCCGCTGCAGCTGGTTGGTAAACTGATCGAAGTTGAGTCCCAATGATGATTTAGAATAGAACCCGGACATGGAGGCTTGTATCTTGCTCCACTTGCCACGAAGACCCAGCTCATAGTTGGTCACACGCTGCGGCTGTAGATTCGTGAGCTGAGTCACAGCGCCTGGCCTGATCGCTGAATCGATTGCGCCGACCGGGACATTGAAGCCTTGGCTGAAATTGAAGAACAGATCGACCGGCTCGATCACATGATAGACAAACCCAGCATTGAAAACCGTGGCGTCGAAACGAAGCGAACTCGCCGGGAGAAAGTTTCCATCGGTATTCGTGAAATCGCTACTGGAAATCCCGAGCCGTTCGTAGCGGACTCCACCGCGCACGACGAGCGCGGAGTGCGGCGTCCACTCTCCCTGGGCGAATCCTGCAAGCGAATCGAACACCCGGGACGGCAACGAGGGTCGTTGACCGATCTTGCGAAAGGTTCGCCCGCCTGAAGCATCGAAGGCCGCGAGATCATAAAGGCTCTCCGTCGTGTCGCCATGCTGGCTCGAAAAGTCCATGCCGTAGGTCACTTGTGGTTTACCATAAATGGGAATCGGTGTCGTAATATCGACCCGCGTCCCGATGACATCGGTTTGCGGTGCCCCTTGGACGACGTCCGTCCCTCCAAATGCTCGCACATCGAACGTCGGAAACCTGGTCTGCTGTCTCCGATAGTACCCTTGGATGTGCACGCGACTGTCGAGGAAGAGATGCGGATGGGTATAGTCTGCGCTGATCTGGGTATTCATCAGCTTCGGTTGGTCATTCAATGACAGCCCGGAAATGAACCGGGCGGTCGTCGGTGGAAGCCCGTTCAGCGATGGATCGGACAGATGGTTGGTGTGCTGTTCGCTCTCCTTCCGAGTGAAGGTCAGTTGCAGGCGATGGTCGCCGAAAGTCGCCCCGAACTTTCCCAGAATGTTGTAGCCCCTGGTGTCCGCAAAGCCGCCGACCCCGTTGGTCCCCGGCATGGTCCGGGACCCTTCGTTGTCAAACATGCCGCCTTGATAGTTGAAGGTGCCGACGACGTTATAGTCGAACCAGTCCTTTCGACCTTGGATGCCCTGCGTCACGCTCCCGCTTAACCCCCGGAGAATGCGAGTCAAGCTGGCACTGCCTTGCACGTCGGTGTAAAAATTTGTCTTTCCCTCGCCTGGTTGTTTGGTGATGATGTTGATGAGCCCTCCGGTGCCGCCGTTGCCGTAGATTGCCGTGGCACCGCGCACGATTTCGATGCGCTCGATGGCAGCAGGGTCGATATGGTTCAGGTCGAATTGAACGGTCGGGCTGCTCAGTTGCGGGACTCCATCGATCAACACGTTGATTTGTCGTCCCCGGATCTGCTGACTCGTTCCTGAATCAAATGACCCGTCGTTCAGCGACATGCCGGGCACCAGCTTCGGCAGAATCTGTCCCAAGCTCCGCACCGGCGAGACCGCGATCTGCTGCTGGATTTGCTGCTCCGTCACCACCGTCACGGATTGGTTCAAGTTTCCAAGCGACGTGGGAGCTCGTGTCGCGGAAACGAACACGTCCGGAGCGGCGACTTCTTGTAGCTCCTCCGTTTGCGGTCCCTTCACAGCATCCAGCGCTTTCGGTTCTTCCGCTCGACCGATTGCCACTGAACAGAGAACGACGAGACACATCACACCCGCGCTGACTCTTCCCACAATCCCACCATTCCGCATCCCCATGACCACTCCACTCCTTTCACCATTCATAATTACTTCTGGACATAACCCACCCTGCCCTATCTTTTCTTCTTGTGAGGCTTGATGCGTACCGTCCTCTTGTGAGCGTCACCTTCATGAACTTCACTCTTCCCGAGCAGTTCATCGACCGACGTCCGAACCACTCGTAGACTGCCCGGCCCTAATTTGACGGCAGTCAGGCGACCTTCTTCGATCCATCGATAAATCGTCCACTTACTCACCTTTAGCAACTTGGCCGTTTCCTGAACACGCAGCAAGACCGGTTCCATCGTCTTCAATTCTGGACTGCTCGATCTGAGCAAGCCTATTTCATCACTTCCGCGCTGCAGCGCCAGCCGTCTCCCTTGACTCCATTGACAGCTTGAGCGAGCTGATTGCTGGTCGTTTTGCCGCCTTCGACCATCACGATTGCATGGCCCTTCATGCTCTTGAAGTCGACGGCTTTGACACCTGCCAGTTTTTTCAGAGCCGATTCCACCTCGCCCAGATACAGATCGCAATAGGTTCCACCGAGCATCAACATCACCTTTTGGTCAGCTCCATACGCCACCCCTACCCCACCGACCGTCAGTACGGACAAGAGAACCATGCTCGCTCGTGCTCGTTTCATCACAACCTCCACACAATTAACGCCCTTCTGGTTGACGACATCATTGATCAGCCCACGCCCGACCACCGATACGCGAGCCTCGCGGGAAGGAGGATTTCAGTGTCAGGATTGATCACAACCTGAACACATGGCTCCGACTTGTCTCTCTCCAAAGCATTACCTACCGAACAATAAAGGGCGGGGCGAAGGGGGAGGCAGCCACCTTGCACCCCGCCTTGGTCCGAGCGGGAGGCAACCTACTCGGACGATAGACTCAATTCGGAGAGTCGTGTGGGTCATACTGCTGCAAATTCTCGCAGCCCACTTCTGTCGCTGCTGATACCTTGAGGCCCAACTGGTCTCTGCTCGACCCGGCTTGAATACTCCGATCGCTCGACAGTGGCCGGGGTCGTGATACCCACATAATGGAGATCGATTAACGCCGCCACTGTGTGACTGAAGATTCTCAGGCTCCCGGCGCCGAGCCGAGTGCCACCAAGCCGTCCGGCCTCTACCCAGCGGTACACGGTCCATCGACTCACGTTGAGAATTTGAGCCGCTTCGCCGACACGGAGCAGTCTTTTGTGTTGCAAGGTATCGATCACATCCATGATAGTTCCTCCATATGTCCTAAAATGACGACGAGATGACATTCGTGAATAGGGTTCACCAACCTCGCCTTGCTTTTCTCACCTCAAGAATGGCGGGAAGAAGGCCGAGGAAGGAACGCCTTCTCCCCGCACTTGTCCGAGCCAACGGCTGCTGGACTCAGACTAAACTCGCAGGTGCGATGATAAACACGAGCCAAGGCGAAGCATCAGCAGAACGGTAGTCGATGGGTACGAGTGCTACCTTCTTGTTTGATACTTATCCGTGTGAGAGAAACACAGGGCTTGGAGGCGCCCGAGGAAGAAGTATTACTGAAGCGGATGATAGGAAGTGGGAATCGGAATCCAGAACCTGTTGCTCGACAACAAGCCAAGCGACGGCCGCCAGTGGCTGCGCCACCGCAGCACCGTCCGATGTCGCTTGGCAGGCCCAGGCACAAAATGCGCTTTGTGGAGATGAATTCTCTTCGTGATGGTGATGATGCGTTTGGCTTGGGTCGGCATGGGCCAGTGCGCAGCCAGTGCTCAACACGACAAGTGCGGCATAAATCAGCGCCACACAGCCAACAATGGAAACACTAGAGAAAGTCTGACTGAATCGTTTCACGTTTCTAGGCCCGCACGAGCTTCTCCACCTAGACTATAAAGCTCTATCTATACTAGGTCCTCTTGTACATGAACTCGTCAAGACTGTCTACCTACGCCTGCTCACGGATGCTACAGTTTGAGAGTAACTCTAGAGGGAGCGTGTTCACATTTGAAACATGTTCGACGCTGCCTCCACTTTACCAAATACGGCATTTCACACCTTAAGCACGAGCTGACGTTCCGCCAGCCGCTGCCTCTACTCCATCTGGGACGACGTGCTCCTTATGAATCCAGCGCTCAATTTCTTTGGCAATTATCCTTCTCATCACGTTAGGTCAAATTCCAGTTCATACCAGTACCTTTTCTCTACGCGCTAAGGAGTTAATAAGCTGTACACGATGGGAAGACTCACGACGATTTGCGGTTTGTCCAGGGCGTGCTTCATATGGAGAGGACATGCCAATTTTACCGCCTCAATCGCCGCGGCATCGAGCAACTCGTGTCCCGAACTCCGCTGAATCGAGACGTCGGCTAAGTGTCCGTCGGATCGAATCACGGCTTTCAAGATGACTTTGCCTTCTTGACCACTCATGCGAGCTGAACTCGGATAACGTTTGAGTTCCGCCACTCGCCGCCATAGTGACTCGGCCAACCACCGATGATCCGCCTTCATCTCCGAACCGGACGGTGAAGCTTTCGCGACCTGCACTGGAGCGGACTCCTCGCTTCGAAGAGGCGACGACGCTTGTACAGGCACCTCTTGAGAATGCGCCACGTCAGACGACGATACTGGAACAGAGGCGGCCACAACCGGCTCCGCTTGAACAGGTTGAGGAGTAGACTCCTTCGCTTCGACGGAGGACTCAGCGGCTGGAGCCGTCATTTCCACGATGCGCTGTTCCATCGGCTCTGCTCTCAGCTGGGGAACTTCCACCTCTTCTTCAGTCGGTTCAACCTGCTCGATCTTCTGCTCACTGGGCGTGACTGTCATCGCTGGCTGATGAGCGTCCGGAACTGATTTGGTCCTGGCTGCAAACACTTTCTTCGCAGGTAGTGGCTCCGGCGTCTGAACCGGTGCGAGTTGCTCTGCTTTCGAGTCCGGGCTCGTCGACTCAAC
This sequence comes from Nitrospirota bacterium, assembly GCA_963850405.1. Taxonomy (GTDB): domain Bacteria; phylum Nitrospirota; class Nitrospiria; order Nitrospirales; family Nitrospiraceae; genus Nitrospira_D. The sequence continues at coordinate 500,323 of CAWKLH010000025.1, read as the reverse complement.
GAGCGCGACGTCCCACTGAAAGAGATTCTCTTGCAAAACTGGCGTGACCTGGGCGGCAAAGAGGAAGACCAGCCCCACCACGACGCCATGCACCGTCAGCGAAGCGCCCCAGGCCGGGAACACGAATCGATTCTCATTTGTCGATGTCATGCGATGCTTCCTTCCAAACGTTCACGTGCTGAGGCACAATTCTTCGTGTCATGCGCTCCCAGTTACAGTGCGGGGCGACGATCAAGGGAAGGCCACTCCGCTTTCGGTTCGACGGCGTCGCGTGGAGGGCGATCTCATTTTCCGGGAATAATCACCACGCGCCTGCTGCAGGCGGGTCGAGTGGCGACGTACGGCAAAATGATTTGGACCAAAAAGACGAAAACTTATGAGGAGAAGAAAGACGGAGGCGCCCGGCTGGAACTGACTTGGAATGGTTCAAAAACCTTGTCGTTTGATTGTGGGATCGGGATAAGAGCGATGGGGTTATGTACTGCTTGAGTCAGGACAACTTCACTGCCGAGAACCGTCCCGGCAGCGCACATCCAAGAGCACAGCAACGTGCCGTGTGTCGCGGTCTGATGCTGCGCGTGATGTCCGGCGTGCTCAGCAGCTTGAGCTTGAGCCAAACCACCGATAGCGAGAACACATAGCACAAGAGACGTTGAGAGGAATTTTCGAAATTCGTAACCCACGCTGCAACACACTTCCCAATGGGTTGAACTGGCCTAGTCGCATACACCAGATGGTACGTATAAAATGAGTTAAATACTAGGCAACTTATGCTTATCCGCTTGTTTCAGCAGACCGCAAGAGCTTGCGATCACGGGCGTGCTGAATCTGCGCGTAGGCCGTAGGACCTCGGTTACTGCCAAGGCCGAGCAGGGTTTGAAAAGCGGCCCTCGGTTCACGACGACGGTTCGTGCGGAAGACGAATTCATCGAGATAGACCTGGAGCTGGCTGCGGCTGACGCCGTGGTGGGTGCCGACCAGCCAGCTCTGAAGGTTCCCGATCATCCGGTCGGCAAGCGGAACGACGGACTTGGCTCCTTGGCGCAACTGAAGCGGGGGCGGCTGCGTTCGTGGCACATGGGTATAGCCGCTCGCCGTGAGCACCCCGAAGCTCGAGAGGCCATCGGTGGAGATGGTGGTACCTGTGGCGATGTTTCTGGCAGCGAACTCCTTGATGGTGGTTCCTGCGAAATCGGGTATGACCTCCATCCGGGCTCGACCGGACGCCCGTCCCCGCCGTTCGACTGCAACCAGAACCAGCGCGGCGTTGCGCCCTCTGAGCTGGCGACTGCCCCGCAGTCCTGTCTGAGTTCCCCCCACCCAGGTCTCGTCCATCTCAACCTCGCCGCAAAGCGGGTCCCGCGCCGCGTTCACCATCGCGCGACGGAGCTTGTGCAGCATCATCCACGCGGTCTCGTAGCGGCTGAGTCCCAGTTGCTGCTGCAGGAGGAGGGCCGACAGCCCACGCTTATCCGTCGTCATCAGATACGCAGCCCAAAACCACGTCATGAGCGGGGTCTTCGAATTGTGGAGGATTGTCCCGGCCGTCACAGAGACCTGATAGCGGCAGGAGGCACACTGCCAGCGCCGACGGCCTGCCAAGCCGTACGCGGACGTCTGACCGCACCTCGGACACCGGAACCCGTCTGGCCAGCGGCATGCCGTCAGATACTCCGCGCAAGCGTCCTCGCTGGCAAACTGTTGTTGGAACTGCCGCAGGCTCTTGGGGAAACTCGGTCGAGGCATCCCACGATACTACCCATTGCGGTCTGCTGAAACAAGCGGATAAGCATAAGGCAACTTGAATCATGCTTGTCAACACGTTAGGACAGAGTCCGAAGGATCGAATAGCGTTTATCTGAAGACTCTCGATGCTGGATAACTGGAGGTCTGGATTATCGCAGCCTGGTTTCGTCCGTTAGCAGGCTGCTAAAAACGTGCCCCTCGTAGGCCAGATCGCGTTATAACCAGGATTAGTTGTAGGGGTAACACAAGGGAGGCTGCAGTCTGACCCAACAGAAGAGCATGCGTCAGAGGGAAAATACCCCAGTGCTCAGGCTGCCTCCAGAAAAGAGGGCCGTGACAGATCCAGTGCACATTCTTCGAAACGGACAAGGTTCGGCGGGGTGCTCTCGCACGATTAGTCCGGTCTTCACTGGGGATTTTTTGAAGCAGGACTATACGAAAGGCAGTTTCTGGCCGCCATCCGATCCCTACTCACGGATGCTACATGACAACGGACACTGTCGCTGATGTCAATTGATAGCAGCGCTCGCCTGTGCTAGGCTTTCACCATGCAATTGACACGACGGAAGGTGGGGCTGTTTCGCATGATCCTCTTGGCGTGGGCGGTCCTCTGGATGTTCGCCGCGCCATTAGTGCATATCCACCCTGAGGCCGATCATCACCACGGTGAAGCTGGTCATGTTCATGGTGGAGTCATTCACCTGGCGTTTTCTCCTGATCTCGACGGAGAATATGACGACCACCAGTCCACTGATGGCCTCGGGCACTCTCCGCTCGAGAATCATCCTGCCCATGCGCTCGCCCATACTGAGCTCACCTTGGCATTTCTCAGCGATTCGCCCGAACGAACGCTGTTCAAATCTCCGTTGGTGCCTATGCTCACGGCGGGGTTCAGTGCCCTGAATAGCAGTCCTCCGACGTGTTCGGTGATCGTGCACTGGGTCGTCGCGTCTCCCCCACTCCTCCTGGCTCGCAGCATTCCATCGCGCGCGCCGCCATCTCTACTCGTCTAACGCTCACTTTTTCATCCCAGGTTGTCACGTGACCGCAGAGGTCTGTGCAGGAGCCTGACTATCTTCTGCCTGTGCAGACACTCGTGCGGAATTGAGGAGGCTCCACCATGGGTCTTCGAATCGTGTTCTTCATCGTGTTTCTAGGCGGCGTGCTGACGGACGACCTCACGAGCAAAACCTCTCAGGCCGCTGAGGCAGCCAAACCGGCGTATTCACTGGCCGACCTTCAGGCGCTTGCCGAAGAGCACAGTCCCAGACTTGCGGGCGCAGTCGGACTGGTCCGACAAAGCCGGGGTCAACAGATTGCGGCGGGTGCGTTCCCCAATCCATCTATTTCGGGCAGTGCCGGCCGTGGCGCCATTCGTGACCCCAGCACCGGGGTCCGGATCACGGAACGGACGGTGACCCTGGAACAACCGCTGGAGTGGGTGGGGAAACGCCAGGCGCGCCAGGAGGCAGCCAACGCAGGACTGGCCGGCGCGAACGCGGCGCTAGAAGAAACCAGGCTCGCCCTCCTGGCCGATGTGAAAGTGGCGTTCTATTCGCTGCTCTTGGCCCAGCGTGATGCCGAGCTTACCGCACAGAATGTCATTGCGGTGGAAGATGTCTTGCGCACCGTGAAAGCTCGGGTCGCGGCGGGCGAAGCGACCTCCTTCGATACGATGAAAGCCACTGTCGAGGTGCAGAAGGCCCGCAAAGAGGTGGCGCGAGCACAGAATGCCCTGCTCGTGGCGCGGATGCGGCTGAATACGCTCACCGCCGGGACATTGGGCCGAGAGTTTTCTATCTACGGCGAGTTCCAGTCCCTGACACAAGGAACGGATCTCGATCGTCTGACTGCCGACCCATCGGACCACCACCCTTCTCTCCGGCGGCTGAGCAAGGCGGCCGAACAAGCAGAGCAGACCGTGCGATTTGAACGGCAGTCTCGAGTGCCCGACATCCGTGTTCATGGGACCTATCATCGTGAGGCGGGTGATGAAGCGATGGCAGCCGGCCTGAGCCTGCCGCTTCCCTTGTGGTATCGGCGGGAAGGTGAAATTGAGGCAGCCCTGGGCCTGCAGTATCGAGCAGAGGCCGAGCGGCGACGAGTCCAGCATGAATTGGAAGAGACCATCACACAACACGCGCAGGAAGTCCGCACGGCGCAGGCCCAGTTGCTCGTCTTCGAGACGGGTTTGCTGAAACAAGCGGAGCAAACATTGACGGTCGCCCGTACCAGTTTTCGTGAGGGCGCCGCGAGTCTGTTGGATCTGATGGATGCACAGCGGGTGCATCGACAGACGTTGCTGGAGTACACCCAGGTGCGAGCGGACCTCTCAATCGCACTCGTCCGATTGGAACAAGCACTTGGCGCGCCACTCTGAGCAGTATCACTGTTGATGATGAACGAGAGAGGAACGTCCCCATGACACGACGAACGACCGCCACGATCATGATCACTCCCATGCTCCTCCTCCTTGCAGGTTGTGGCGATCGTGATGCCGTTCCTCCCGCTCTCCCTGAACAGAACGCACAGAACCAGGGTGAGGCTTCGCCTCGTGTCATTCAGCCGCCGTCCACCGTCCGAACGCGTCTGCGAACGGAACCTGTGACCCGACGTTCGATTCCGGAGGTGATCACGGCTCCCGGTGAAGTCGCATTGAATCTCAAGCAGGTGGCCAAGATTACATCACGCATCGAGGGACAGGTGGAAACGCTCCATGTTCAGTTGGGTGATCGTGTCAAGCCGGGTCAACCCCTGGTCGTGATCGGCAGCCTGCAGTTGGATCAACTCGTCGAAGAGTACCTGGTGGGAAAAACTCAGGCGGATGTGGCGGAGAACAGCCTCCGGCGGACGGAGAAGCTCCGAGCCGATGACATCGTGCCGGAGCGAAAATTTGTCGAGGAGCGGGGGCGTTACTTGGAAGCGACCGCACGGTATCAGCATATCCGTGAAAAATTGTTGAGCATGGGCCTCTCCCAGACTGAGCTCAGCGCACTGGAACAGGGGCGACATGAAGAGGGGCATCGCTACACGGTGACATCGCCTCTTGCGGGGACCATCGTGGTACAGCATGTCGTGCGGGGACAAGGTGTGGCGCCTGGCAGCGAGCTGTTTGAAGTCGTCGACACGAGTCGCGTGTGGGTCTTTGCGAACCTCCCCATCGAGCACGCACGGAAATTCAAAGCGGGTGATAGAGGCACGATTACTCCCAAAGGAGCTCAGGCACTCATGGCGCCGCTCACCTATCTGGCGCCGGTCGTCGACGAAACGACCAGGACCGTTCAGGTTCGGTTTGAACTTGCGAACCCGCACCAACGACTCAAGCCTCACGAGTATGTCGATGTCACGCTGACGCTGGCAGGTGTAGCGACTCTGGCGATTCCTGAGTCGGCAATCACTACGGTCGACAAAATCCGAGGGGTCTTCGTCGAGCGCGATTCCGCCTACGCGTTCGTGCCGATCGACATCGGACGGGAAGGGAGCGGCTGGGTCGAGATCCAACACGGAGTCAACGAGGGAGATCAGGTCGTCGTTGAGGGTGTCTTTGACCTGAAGAATGTCCTGCTCAAGGAGCACATCACCTCAGGAGACGGCGGGTAAGATGGAACGGCTCTTCACCCTCTCGCTGCGGTACCGATTCTTTACTGTTGTGGCCATGAGCCTCGTTATTGTGGTCGGCCTGTGGTCCTTCACGCGCCTCACCATTGACGCCATGCCCGACCTGACACCGGTCCAGGTCCAAATCCTGACCCGCTCCCCAGCGCTTGGTCCCGTTGAGGTGGAGCAATTCATCACGTTTCCCATCGAGACGTCACTGAGTGGATTGCCCGGCCTACGGGAACTCCGGTCCGTGTCGCGCTATGGGCTCTCGGCGATTACCGCCATTTTTGAGGATCACGCGGACATCTACCGCGCAAGACAATTGGTCACTGAACGTCTCACACGCGCAATGGAACGCATCCCCCTCAAGTATGGCCGACCGATGATGGGACCCCTGACGACCGGCTTGGGCGAAGTCTATCAGTTTACGTTAAAAGGGAATGGGTATACCCCGATGGCGCTTCGGACCCTGCTCGAATGGGACATTGGGATGCGACTGCGGGCGGTACCGGGGGTTGTGGAAGTCAATATTTGGGGAGGAGAACCCCAACAGTTTCAGGTAGTGGTCGACCCCGCCAAATTACTGTCCTTCAAGCTCACCCTTCGACAGGTCTTCGAGGCACTCGAGAGGAATAATGCCATCGCAGGCGGAGGCTACATCGAACGTCATCGCGAGCAACTCCTGATTCGCGGAGAAGCCTTGGCCACTCAGAAATCTGATCTTGCGAGAATTGTGGTGACCCATGGCCCTGGAGGAGTACCGATTTACATTTCCCATGTTGCGGAGGTCAAAGAAGCGTCGGCTCTCCGCATCGGCGCGGCCACCGCCATGGGAGAAGGCGAAACCGTCATCGGGATGGTCCAGATGCTGGCAGAAGAGAATGCGCAACAGGTTGTCGAACGGGTCAAGACCCGTGTGAGAGAGATTGAAGCGACCCTTCCCCCAGGGGTCACGATCGAACCCTATTACGACCGAACGATCTTGGTCTCACAGGTGATGCACACCGTCCGTAACAATCTTCTTGAGGGCGGGTTCCTCGTCGTCGCCGTGTTGTTCTTGTTTCTTGGAGATCTGCGTGCAGGCCTCATTGTCGCATCAGCTATTCCTCTTTCGATGCTTATCGCGTTCACCGGCATGATGCAGGCAGGACTTTCCGGCAACCTCATGAGTTTGGGGGCGATTGATTTTGGATTGCTGGTGGATGGTTCGGTCGTGATGGTCGACAACATTCTCCGTCGATTATCGAAGATCAACCCAATCGGCTCAGAGGCACGACTGAGGGAGGTTCAATCAGCCGGTCAGGAAGTGCTCCGCCCCATGGCCCTGGCTGTCGGCATCATCATTCTGGTGTATGTTCCCATTTTAGCGCTGACCGGTATCGAGGGGAAAATGTTCCATCCGATGGCGCTGACCGTCATCCTCGCCTTGACCGGATCCCTCCTGCTGGCAGTCACGGTCACACCGGTCCTCGCCTTGTGGTTTGTGCGACCCAGGGCAGACCAAGAAGACACTGGCGTGGTCCGTCGGGTGCGACAACATTATACCCCCTGTCTTCGATGGGCGATGGCACGCCCGGCTTGGGTGGTTGTCCCGGCAGCGGGACTGTTTGTCGTCAGTCTTGGACTCGGGACGAGACTCGGCATCGAGTTTGTGCCACGACTCGAGGAGGGGGACATCGCCATGCAAGTCTGGCGATTGCCCAGCGTATCGTTGAGTGAATCGGTGGCGACGGCATTAGATGTTGAGCGAGTCCTCCGCACATTTCCTGAGGTCGTGCAGGTCGTGACCAGGACCGGGAGCCCTGAGGTGGCCACGGATGTGATGGGGGTGGAGCTGTCCGATGTCTTTATCATCCTAAAGCCGCGGCAAGAATGGACGACGGTCGGTGCGCGTGAAGACCTGGTGGCCAAGATGAAAACCGCGATCCTCAATGTCGTTCCTGGAGTCGGCCTTGGATTTACGCAGCCGATTGAGATGCGCTTTAACGAACTCATCGCGGGAACACGATCCGATCTCGCGGTCAAGATCTTTGGTCCCGACTTGGAGGTGCTCACGCAACTGGCCGAGACCGTCGCACGTGTGTTGGAGACGGTGCATGGGGCAGCCGATGTGAAAGTCGAGCCAGTCGCAGGCCTTCCGCTTCTGCGAGTCATCGTGGACCGCGAACAGATCGCCCGCTATGGGCTCACGGCAGATGACGTGCTGACTCTCGTCCAAACCGCACGGGCAGGACGTGTCGCCGGCACCATCATCCAAGGCTCTCGGCGTTTTGACCTTGTTCTGCGTTTGGCCGACAGCGCGTCAGCTGATCCTGCTACATTGGGCAATCTGCTCATTCCAACCGCCCATGGTGAACTCGTGCCTCTCTCCCGCGTGGCGGCCATCCAAGTCGATACGGGGCCGGCGCAGATCAGCCGGGAGCATGTCCAGCGACGGATCGTCGTGGAGAACAATATCCGAGGTCGAGACTTGGGAAGCTTCGTGGGTGAGGCGCAGCGCCGGATGGCACGCGAGGTTTCGCTCCCGGTGGGGTACGAACTCACATGGGGTGGACAGTTTGAACATCTTCAAGACGCGACAAGGCGACTCGTCGTCGTCGTGCCTGTGACCCTCCTTCTGATTCTGGGTATGCTCTCGGTGGTCTTTGGTGCGATGCGTCCTGCCTTGCTAATTTTTCTCAATGTCCCTCTCGCCCTCTCGGGCGGCATCGTGGCGCTCTGGCTGCGCGGCCTGCCGCTCAGCATTTCAGCGGTCATCGGATTCATCGCCCTGTTTGGCATTGCGACACTCAATGGGGTTGTGCTCGTGAGTCACATCCGACGACTGGAGGGCGACGGGCTTTCAACGAATGAAGCGGTGACGCAGGGGACCCTGGACCGTTTGAGACCAGTCCTCATGACGGCGCTTGTCGCTGGTCTCGGCTTCCTCCCGATGGCGCTCGCGACCAGCATGGGAGCTGAGGTGCAACGCCCACTGGCCACGGTGGTCATTGGAGGATTAGTCACTTCGACGGTGCTCACCTTGCTGGTCATCCCAACCATCTATCAATGGTGGTGTTCTCGGAGGGCCTGTGTTACCGCCTCCTCCACTCCCTCCAGGGATTTCTGGACTTCCTCCACATAAATCTTGGTGGTTGCATAATGCTGATGCCGCATCATCTTCTGCTCCAGGATCGGATTCGCATCATTCAAGAGTGCAAAGGTGGGGGTGAAGTGCCGAAGATTATGCACCAGGATGCCCGGCTTCCTCACGCCAGCCAAGAGCAGTCCCTCCGTGACGCTCCAATGAATCGCCCGCGTGGAGAGCCACTTCCCGGCTTCCATCAATATATTTTTTCCGCAATCGTAGCACGCTGTTGTCGTGAAGAGCGGATCACTCCCCCTCAAGGGTCCTAGTCGGAGTGTGAGGTAGGCCTGGATCTGTTCGTACACTTTCTTAAGGACCTGCACCAACTGATCGGCGGATCTCCGCCCCTTCCACTCACACACAGCCGCCACTTCTCACTTGGCAGGTGTTCTTGCAGATACTCGATCCGCGCGCACTCACTTCGATCGTGCGCCGCCCGGTCTTGAGCATCAGATAGGCCATCGCGTCATTCCGCAAACGCTGCGGCGGCATATGCCTGGCATAGATCGCGAGCTGCGAGAGGAGTTTTCTGGCATCTGCTACCGAGAGCGGACGTCGCTGCAGGGATCGGATGGTCTTCTACCTCTTCACGAATTCTGCCGGATCCATCGGCTGCTGATACGTATATTGAGCACATCCAACCCAAAATCATTATAAGTAACGGTAAGAATCCGGCCGCACACACTCCTTCGATGTAGCCATCCAGCTCCTGGCCGCGAATACCGACCTGCCACCGCCCTCACAAAGAAATACTGCAGCACACGAGCGAGGCCACCACGCTCAGCTTGTCGTCCCCATCTTCTGGGGATAACCTTGTGAAGAAATCGACTTGGGCGCACGAATGACCGCGCATCATGGCCCATTCAGCATGTTGCCTATTTTTCAGGCGTCCGCTTTGTCAGAAGCAGGCGACCACTTATGGTAGGGACTTGGAATTTTCAGAGTGTGTCGACAGGCGTCATGTGCTGAGAAGGATAATCGACGTGAGGTGCGATAGGGCTGTCGCTGTCGCCTCACAGCGGCCAGCCCTGATCTGCAAAACTGTAGAGACGATCGTCACCAAGAATGAGATGGTCGAGTAGTCTGATGCCCAGCAGATCTCCAGCTTCCCGCAGTCGTGTGGTGAGCGTCCGATCCTCTGGGCTCGGCGTGGGATCTCCGGAGGGGTGGTTATGCATGGCGATGATCGCACAGGCGTTAAGGAGGATCGCGGCTTTGAACACTTCACGAGGGTGCACAATGCTGAGCGTGAGCGACCCAATCGAGACAATATTCACGCCGATGCTGGCGTTCTTGGCATCGAGACAACAGACGAGGAACTGCTCACGATCGAGACCAGTAAAGCATGGGCGCAGCGCCACAGCTGCCGCAGCGGAATCGCGAAGAACGCCGTATGGAGCGGTGTGACCGCCCTCAGAAACGAGCGTGACCCGGTAGCGCGGAATGAACTGTGGAACGGGAAGTCGGTTGACGGATTGTTTGGCCATGGTGGCACCTCCTGCATGTTGAATGAACTGGCGCTTTCGCAGAAACCGAAGCGCCAGGGCAGGACAACGGAGGTGACAGGGCGAGGGCTGCCGAAGCAGCACGGGCGGATGAGCACTCAGCGACGGCCGTGACAGATCTGTGCTGGCGCGGACGCTGCGTCAGGCGATCAGTGCGCGGCAGGCCACCGCCCGCACATGGCAGAACATTCTGATCGACCGACGAGGACAGATGAACGCGCCTGTTACAGAGCAATGGGACATCGACGGAGTACCGCAAGCCGAAGAGTGAAGAGAATTAGAAAGAGAAGACACGTCGATGTGGAACCGAGCATGAAGAGTGTGATGAGAATAGTGCGGGGATTGCTTCCTGAGTACGAGACGCGCTGTGCGGCTCACGGTACCGTCACCATGCGCGTCGCATCTTCCCTTCAGACAACGAGGGTGCTGCCCCGTACGCTGGCGTTAACTACTCTTTGGTCTGCTGAACCGTAACACACAGCGTCCGCTGCCTCATTCCGCCTCAAAACAGAAGTGCGAGCTGACCATTCGATGGCGGTGAACGCTCTCTACAGTAACGGCACCGGCATGCCCGTTTATTCTCGCCGCCACACTTCAATCATGTGATCTCCTTGCCTACGTACTTCCAACAGGCTTGCACTAAAAACTGAACCTCACTACATGTCACCCCGTTTGGCGATGAGTGCGAGCACAAGGCTCTGCAAACTCGCCACAGAGGCCACTTCACAGAAAGGAAGGGAAGATGGAAGAGGTGATGACGGGAGCGGGTGTGACACAGAAACGTACGTCAGGGACAGGGACCTTGCGAGGGGTCAGCCGAGGGAATGGGCGCCTGATCGCGGCGGCCTCGTGGCTGCTCGGGGTGATCATCTTGTTGGAATCGGACCCGGCCTGGGCCCAAATCACCAAGGTGAACACGGTGATGCAGAACGTGCAAACGGTCCTGACCAGTGTGGCAGTGACGCTGTTTACCGTTGCCATCATGTGGGCGGGGTTCAAGATGGCCTTCAGCCACGCCCAATGGTCCGACGTAAGTAACGTCGTGATTGGCGGCATCTTGGTGGGTGGCGCGGCGGGCATCGCGGCCTGGTTGATCAACTAGCATGGACGGCTTTCGCGATCCCATCTTCACCGGTTGCACGAGGCCCGCGATGTTGGGCGGTGTGCCGATTGTGCCGCTGATTCTGTTCGGCGGCCTGACGCTGTTGATGTCGGTCTGGCTGTACTACCTCGTGAGTGGCTACATCTCGCTTGGGATTGTCCTGATCACAATCCCCATCGTGCTGTGGATGCGCCAGACGACGAAGACAGACGATCAGCGCTTGCGCCAAGTGATGATGCGGGCGCGCATGCGACTCCGGCACGGACCGAGTCGCGCGACGTGGGGCGCCATTTCCTATGGCCCTCTGTCCTGGAAGACCCGACGTTCGAAGCGAAAGAGCTGAGGTGTTGAGTGCTCTCAATGCAGCAGACTGAACAAAGACAAAGGATGAGGACCAGAGCCGCCCTCACGAAAGCAGCCGCCGCGCAGATCCCCGCGAGTGACTATATCCCGTTGGGCACGGCGATCACGCCCACCGTCATCACCTTGACCGGCGGCGAATACCTGGCCTGTTGGAAACTGGAAGGGATCACGTTCGAAACAGCGGACCGCTCAGAAGTCCTACTGCGCAAAGAAGCGCTGCACCAGTTTCTCCGATCCTTGGGTGGCGGGTCCTTCGCCGTCTGGTCGCATAAAATTCGGCGCGTCGTCACCGAGCGGCTTGCATGGCATCTCGCCCAATCCCTTCTGCCAACACCTGAGCGATCGCTACTATCAGTCCTTTGACTCAGCATCGGCAAATGGCGACGGAGTTGTACCTGTCCCTGCTCTACCGACCGTTTCCTTCCAAAGTCGCAAGCTTCTTCACTCGGATGGCCACGCGCACCCTGGCCCAACGACGCGAATACGAAACCGCACAGCTGACCATCCTGGAAGACATGGGCAAACAGCTCGAAGCAAGTTTGAGTCGCTATGGGCCCACACGCCTCGGCACCTATACGAAACAGGACATTGCGTACTCCGACCAGCTGGCCTTTCTGAGCTACCTCATCAATGGCGTCTGGGAGGAAATCCCTCTGCGCCGAGCCCCGCTGGCCTCCTACCTCCCCTCCTCTCGCCTACACTTCGGCGACCGGACGGGCATGCTGGAAATCTGGCATCCACGCGAGAAGAAATTCGCCGGGGTTCTCGACATGCAGGAATACCCGCCCTTCTCCGAGCCGGGCATGAATAACGGCCTGCTCTATAGCGACGCCGAGTACATCGAGACCCAGAGCTTCTCGTGCCTGAATAAACGCGCGGCTCTCAAATCGCTCGCTACCCAGAAAGGCCATCTGATCGCGTCGGAAGACGCAGCGACGACGCGAAATCGAACAAATGGACCAGGCAGCGGACGATCTGCAGAGCGGGCCTCATCGATCTGGGCCAGTACCACTACAGTCTGGCGATCTTCGGCACATCAATGGAAACGGTGGCCGCGCGCTCGCCGATGCCCGAGCCGTCTTTCAGGATGGGCCGGGGTTCAAGATGGCGCGGGTCGATGTGATCCCCGAATGTGCCTGGTTCGCACAGATTCCGGGCAACTGGAGCCTGCGTCCTCGCGAAGCCGTCGATCACCAGCCGGAACTTTGTCTGCCTCAGTCCCTTTCACAACTTCGCCCGTGGCAAACGAGCCGGCAATCCCTGGGGCGAAGCCCTGGCCCTGTTCAAAACCCCAAGCGGCCAGCCCTACTATTTTAACTTTCATGTGTCCCCGGAGGATCGGGATTCGCGCGATGAAAAGTATCCGGGCAACACCTTTATCTGCGGCAGCACCGGCGTGGGCAAGACTGCGCTTGAATTGTGCTCTCCTGGCCTTCGCCACCAAGTACCAAGGCCTCCGCTGCGTGGTCTTCGACAAAGATCGCGGCGCGGAGATCGGCATCCGGGCCATGGGCGGGACCTACCAGTCTCTGAAACGCGGTATGCCGACCGGCTTCAACCCCTTACAGCTCGAGCCCACCCCCCACAATTGGCAATTCTGCGAACAGCTCGTGGCCCAATTCGTGAAGCAGCCTGGCGACGAGATTCCACGGCTCACCGCGAAGGAGCAGAGCGAGATCAGCCATGCCGTGCGGACGGTGATGAGTGAATCGGTCTCCTCGCGACCTGCGCGTCTCTGTCCCTCCTCCGTCCAGAACCTCCCAGCAACCGGCGACCAGAGTGTGAGGGCGCGGTTGAAGAGCTGGACCCGCGGTCACGCGCTCGGCTGGGCATTCGACAATCCAACCGATACCCACGAGATCAGCGAGGCACGACCTATTCGGCTACGACTATACGGACTTTCTCGACGATCCCGAGGTCCGGACGCCGATCATGGCCTATCTGCTCCATCTGACCGAACGGCTGATCACCGGCGAGCCCTTCATCTATGTCATGGAGGAATTCTGGAAGCCGCTGCAAGACCCGATATTCTCGGACTTCGCCTTCAACAAGCAGAAGACCATTCGCAAACAATCAGGCCTCGGCGTCTTTGTGACGCAATCGCCCTCCGACGTGCTGCGACACCCGATCGGAAAAACGATGGTGGAACAGAGCGTGACCCAGATCTTCCTGCCCAATCCTCGCGCCGACCATGACGACTATGTCCAGGGGTTCAAAGTCACGGAGGCGGAATTTCATATCATCAAGAATCTGGGGGAAGCGAGCCGGCTGTTTCTGGTGAAGCAAGGCCACAGCTCGGCGATCGTGCAATTCGACCTGGGTGGTATGACGGATCTGTTGAATGTCCTCTCCGGCACGACCGAAAACGTGACGCTGCTGGATCAAATCAGAGCTGAAGTCGGCGACGATCCCACTGACTGGCTGCCGCTCTTTCATGAACGCATCGCGGCACGGAAACGTCTCCGGCAGGAGCACGGAAGAGGAGCGTAGAGCAATCCCATGGGTATGGGGACCTACATCGAACAGTCGGTGAACAACGCGTTGGACCACTATGTCGTGACCTCCAGCGATGCCGTCATTAATGTCCTCACACCTGTCGCCGTGACAGCCATGACGCTCTATGTCATCTGGACCGGGTTTCAAGTCATGCGCGGCGATGTCCAAGAACCAGTCACCGCGCTCGTCTGGAGCTGGTTTCGCGTGGCGATCATCACCGGGCTGACCTTGAACGGCCCGCAATATCGAAGTCTCGTGAAGGAAGGATTGGACGGGATTCAAGAAGCCTTCGCTTCTGCCTTCGGCGGGGTGCTCTCGATGGGCGGCACCATCGACCAGATGGCCGACCCCTTCACGAGCTCATGGAAACCTTTTTCACCGAAGCGAGCTCTGGTCTGGTGCCGCAATTCTCACTGTTCATCGCGGGAGCGATCTGTGCCACGGCGTCGATCGTGATGGCCTTCGTCGCCATGGGCCTCTTTCTCGTCGCGAAAGTGAGTCTCGCCCTGCTCCTCGCGGTCGGGCCGGCCTTCATCTTCTGCGCGATGTTTCCCGTGACGCAGCGCTATGCGGAGAATTGGCTGTCCAGTGCGCTCGTCGCCGTCTTCACCAATGTCCTCATCATGGCGGTGATCACCTTTCTCGCGAGCCTGCTGCGGAATGCCTGTCTGCATGTGCTGAGTGCCTATTCAACCACCTCGATCCTGGCAGATGTCGTGGGCCTGCTGTTTCTCTCCATCACCGCCGCCTATGTCTTGCTCCATGTCGCATCCTTGGGAGCAAGTTTGGCCGGAGCTCTCTCATTGGGGAACCCGGGAGGAGATGCCACCAGGAGTGGCATGCTGCTCCTGCACAGCGTCACGTCCGGTCTGAGTCGGTTAGTCCCGCTGGCCGTGGCATCAACCGGCGGATCTCTGAGCGGGTCGCGAACCGGGACGGCTCGCGCCCTGCTGAGCGCTCTGCCTTCCGGAAAGACTCAGCCAGGCAGCGATCTCTATCAACGGGCTTCGTTCGAGCGGTTACGCAACAGCGTCTCGCGAAAGGAGTAATCATGTCCCGCATAAAACGCGCGTTGATCGCGATGGCAATCGTCGTGATGATCGTCGTGAGTCCAATGTCGAAACTCCAAGCCGGAGGAATTCCCGTCATCGACACGGCCAATCTCGTGCAATCCATCGTGCAGGCCCTCGCCTGGATTCAACAGTTCCAACAGATGCAGCAACAGATCCTCCAAGCAGAGCAACAAATCAATGCGATTGTGGGCTCCCGCAACATGGGCAGTCTCATGAACAACCTCACCTTGGCTGGGGTCGTCCCCTCCGATGTCAACGCCGTGTACCACGCCATTCGGTCCGGAGGAGTCCAGGGCCTGACCGCTGGCGGCGCAGATCATTCGCCACAACCGCATGATCTATAACTGCGAGGGCAAAACCGGTGATGCCTTGCGGATCTGTCAAAACATGCTGAACCAGACACCGCAAAGTCAGGCCTACTATGCGAACACCTATCAGATGCTGCTCGGGCCGGATGCAGCAGATCCGGGCACTAACGACCCGCATCAATCAGACCGAGGACGAAAAAGGGATTCTGGAACTCAATGGCAGGATCGCCGCGGAGCAAGCCCAGGTGAGCAACGACACGAATCGGATTCTGACGATGAAATCGATGATCGAGGCTGAAGAAAAAGCGGCGCAACAGGAACAGCAGGAACGGGTCCTGAACATGTTGGCGCCCGGCACGTCCCGGACCTTCGACCACATGACTCCCTGGACGCCGTAGTCCTGCTGATCAGATCGAGGATAGGAACATGGAAAAGACGACGGAGAAGCAGACGGATCCCTCACTCGTGACTGTCGCGGGCGAACCGCAATTCTACGATCAGGGCCGCGACTGGGATACGGACTGGCGGCTGCGATTGGAGGCGTCGGAACGAAAGGCCTGGTGGATCGCGGGCACCGCCTGCGTGCTTGCGGTGATACTCGGAGTAGGCCTCGCCTGTCTGGCTCCCTTCAAGACCACCGTGCCCTATGTGTTCGCAATCGATCGCGCCACCGGCAACGTGGAGCTGGTGAGCGCGGCGGATGATCGGACCGTGCTGGGGTATCAAGAATTGCTCGATAAACATTGGACGCAAAAATACGTGATCGCGCGAGAATCTTACTCCTACCGGCTGCTTCAAGCCGACTACGACCAGGTCTTGGCGATGAGTACGGATGAGATCGGTCGCGACTACGCGAGTCTCTTTGACGGGGTCCACGCCCGCGATAAGCAGTTGGGGACCGGCATCGAATGGCGCGTGAACGTGTTGCGCGTGACGGTCCACAACGATGCGATTGGACCAAAGGCGACCGTGCGATTCGAGAAGCAGGTGAAGCGGACCGACGCGCACAGTGGTGAGCCGCCGCAATATTTCATCGCGACGGTTTCCTACGAGTACCGCCACACGATGAAGGGGCAGGAAAAGGATCTGATCCAGAACCCGCTCGGCTACAAAGTGACGGGCTATCGGGTAGACGCGGAAATCGGAACGATTACACCGCCCACATCGGTCCTATCGATGGTCGAGAAGAAATAGGAGGGATATGGTCATGCACGATATGAAGCAACACAGAGAGTCGATCACGGCATGGCTCATCGTCGTCCTCCTCTGCTCAGGAGCCTCATCGCAGGCGGCGGAAGTCCCGGAGCCGGGCGACCGAGATCAACGAGTCCGGTACGTGACCTATCAACGTGACGAAGTGACCAAAGTGACGGTGCGCCGGGGAGTCGTCACTCGCATCGTGCTGGGAGACGACGAGCGGATCGTCATCGCCGGCAGCGGCTTTCTCGCGGACTGTGCGAAACCGGAAACGGAATGGTGCATCCGGGCCGATGTCGGGACCAATCAGGTCTGGGTGAAGCCAAAGGACCAGGCGACGCATAACAATCTGGAAATCCGTACGGACAAGCGGGACTACAGCCTGGAGTTCACCGTCGTGGGAGACCATCGAACTGGACGGAAACAGCACGCCGGACAAGGGCAACGCGGACAGGATGAGCCGATGTACCGTGTGATCTTCCGACATCCATTGGTCCCACCAAATCCTGCCACCATGGGGGCGGTGCAGGCCTTGGCCCATCGCGCCAAGCATGCTCGCGAGAAAACAGACCTCCTCCACGAGCGGTTGGACTCATTTTCGCCTGAACCGCGCAACTGGTCCTATTCGATGGAGGTGCTGCCGGGAGGAGACGATATCGCGCCCGCCCTCGTGTTCGATGACGGCCGCTTCACCTATTTTCTCTTCCCGCCCAATCGCGAGATCCCAGCCATCTTCTATTTCTCGCCGTTGGGTGAAGAAACCCGCATCAATTTCCACATGGAGAAGGATCTCGCCGTCGTGCAACGGATGGGGCGGCGGTTTCTGTTGCGCTTGGGCGACGCCGTGGTCGGCATTTGGAATGAGGCCTACGACAAGACCGGGGTGCCCGCAGTCGAAGGAACAACCGTCTCCGCATCACCAGGACGCTGCGCTGAAGGAACAAGAATGGAACATCCACCAGAGTCAAGAGAACGAACTGAGCCGAAGCCTCCCATCGTGGATGGGATTGTGTCGGTCAATCACCAGGCCGGTGGCAGGAACGAAACCACGGCGCGCGTGGCGTTTCTTGTCGTGATGGTCATCGTGCTCGTGGTGGGACTCGTCTTCGCAGCGAACACCTATAGTGCAAAGCGCAAGGCAGAGGCCACGCAAGAGGAACGGGCGGCGAAGGTGGAGAACAAACCGGCCCAGGTCGGACTGAAGCGGGTCTTCGACACCGATCGCGATCCCCTGCCACCTCAACCGACCACCGCACTCGTGCGGTCGACCAGCCAGTCGCCTGTCGCATCCGCTGACCATGTGAGTCGGTCGCCCCTCAGTCGGGGAATCGATGACGGAAGCCAATCATGGGCACTGACTCCTGACCAGACACAAGGCAACCCATCAGTCAGCAGACGCTCTTCCAGTCGGTTCGGTGGGGAGGTCCTTGTGACGAACTCCCCCGCGCCTGACAGTCCCCGGACTCCACAAATGGGAACCGGACCAGACGCGGCCATCTCCTTAGTACGCGAGCTGCTCAACAGCACAAGACAGCCGGACACAGGGTCAGGGAGCATGCTGGGCGGACCAGCGATGCCGGTCAGCACGGCGGCAGACGCAAGAAGCTCGACGCCATCGTCGATTGGGTACATGGGCGGTCCCAGCGGTCCTTCGATTGGTGTGACAAGCGTTGGTCTCGCGGCACCACCCGGTCCTCCGGCCAGTGGAGCCGGTCCCATCGGTGGACTTTTGACGCCATCGGACACCCCCAGAGTCCAAGCCGGTCTCTTGGGTGATCGAAATCTCATATTGCCAAAAGGCCGAACGATCGATTGCGCCTTGACCGTGCGGGTGATCAATGAAGTCGCCGGCATGGCGACCTGTGTCTTGAACAGCGATGTGTACAGCGACAACGGGCGTGTGGTTCTCCTCGAACGAGGATCGGAAGCGGTCGGCGAATATGCGGCGACGATGGCGCAGGGCCAGCGCCGACTCTTTCTCCTCTGGACGAGGGTGAAGACCCCTATGGGAGTCGTGATCAATCTCAATTCGCCCGCCGCCGACGCGCTCGGCACCTCGGGATTGGTGGGGGTCGTGGATAACCATTGGTGGGACCGGCTAGGCGCAGCCTTTCTCCTCTCCCTCGTGCAGGACGGAATTGGCTTGGCCACCGCAACGCAGGCCGGGGGCGGGGGTGCCCAGAGTCTGGGGATCTATCAACATTCCGCCACGACGGGGAACCGCATGGCGGAACTCATCCTCCAATCGACCATCAACATCAAACCCACGCTCTACAAGAATCAGGGCGACCGCGGGACGATCTTCGTCGCGCGGGATCTGGATTTCAGCACCGTCTATGAACTGCACCCCCACTGATCTGCTCGCGCACGACACGATGGTGCGCGAGTTGTTACGGCCGTTACTACAATATCTCGCGCTCCCCGGCGCGACCGAGATCGTCGTCAATCGGCCACAGGAAGTCTCTATCGAGGTCGGCGCAGCCTGGCAGCATCACCGCTCACCGGACCTGACCCTGGATCGACTCACCGCGCTGGCCACGGCCATCGCGACCGCGACCGAGCAAGAGATCGGCCCGCACCACCCGATTCTCTCCGCCATGCTGCCGGATGGGGAACGGGTGCAGATCGTGCTGCCGCCTGCAGTGGAACTGGGAACCATCTCCATCTCGATCCGGCGGCCCAGCGCCTGGATCAAGACATTGGATGAATATGAAACAGAGGGAGCCTTCAGCCGCTATGTCTGGGCCAAGGCGGCGACGTTGGATCGTCGCGCTTCCGAGCTCGATCCCATCGAGCAACAGCTCGTGCAGTATCTGACTCATCGTCAATTGGGTCGGTTCATTCAGGCAGCGATGCTGGCGAAAAAGAACATTGCCGTCGTGGGGGATACAGGCTCCGGCAAAACCACCCTCATGAAATCGATCTGTCAGGAGGTCCCGGAGCAGGAACGGCTCATCACGATCGAAGACGTGCGCGAATTGTTGCTCCCCCAGCACGGCAACCGGGTGCATCTCTTGTACGCCAAAGGAGGACAGGGAGCTGCAACCATCACACCGTCGGAGTTGATTGCCTCCACGCTCCGCATGAAGCCAGACCGGGTCTTACTGGCCGAGTTGCGGGGCGGCGAAGCGTTCGACTTCCTCAAACTCCTCACCACCGGCCACAGTGGATCGATTACCTCCTACCACGCGGAGTCCTGTGCCCTCGCGGCCGAACGGTATGTCTTCATGTGTAAAGAGCACGAACAGGCGGCGACCTACGATGTCCCGACCCTGAAGCGTCTGGTGGCCTTGACCATCGACGTGATTCTCCATGTGGTGGCACAGAATCAGTACGACGAGGATGGACGGCCCATCAGAAAAGACCGTTACGTGGCGGAAGTCCATTATGACCCGATTGCGAAACTCGTGGCGCGATTCGGAGAAGCCACCCTGGTGAGGGCGTAGAGAAACCGATGTCACGCAAGCGCATACCGATCGCAGTCACCCTGTTGCTCTATCTGCCGCTTGGACTCTGCGGAGCAGATTCCCTCGCCGGTGCCGTCTTCACGCTGGCCAACAAAGAGATGCCAACAGACCTCTCCCTGTCCAACTGGCCCAACTCCTGGCGAGCCTATGGGGAGGATCCGATTCAGCGGAAGCGGCTGCAATTCTCCGCCGCAGTCGGCGGATTCCTTGGATTCGGCCTCCCGGCGCTGCTGCTGATATCTCTGACCAACCAGAAGAAACCGCTCCATGGCGAGGCGCGCTTTGCCTCTCATGAGGAAATTCAACAGGCCGGACTCTATGGAGAGCGTGGAATCATCGTGGGAAAGGTGGGACAGCGGTACTTGGTCTATGGAGGCCAAGAATTCGTGTTGCTGGCGGCGCCGACCAGGTCCGGCAAAGGCGTGAGCATCGTGCTCCCGAATCTGCTCCACTACGACGAGTCGGTGGTCGTACTGGACATCAAAATGGAGAACTTCGCCTACACGTCGAAGTTCCGACAGGCGCACGGCCATCACGTCTACCTGTTCAATCCCTTTGGCCCTGAGGGCCAGACTCATCGCTGGAACCCACTGGATGGAGTCGATCGCGATCCGAATCGGCGAGTGGGCGAGATCCAAGCCATCGGGCAGGTGCTCTATCCGAACCATAATGAACGGGATGCCTTCTGGAACGAGTCCGCCCGCAACCTCTTTCTCGGACTGACGCTCTACGTGATGGAAACCCCGTCTGTGCCCTGCAGTCTCGGGGAAGTGCTCCGGCAGGCCTCCGGCAAAGGACAACCCATCAAGGACTATCTGCACGATCTCATCAGCACCAGGGCCAAGAGTGACGCCCCGTTGAGCGACGACTGTACGGCGGCCCTGTACCGGTTCTGTGCCACCAGCGAGAATACCATGGCAAGCATTCTCGCCACCCTGACGGCCCCGCTCACGATTTTCAGTAATCCCATCGTCGATGCAGCGACGAGTGCGACGGACTTCGACCTAAAACAGGTGCGCGCGCAGCGAATGTCGATCTATGTCGGCATTCCGGCCAATCGGCTCAGCGATGCGGCGCTGCTCGTCAATTTGTTCTTTTCACAACTGATTCATTACAACACCATCGACTTACCCGCGACAAATCCCTGCCTGAAGCACCAGTGCCTCGTGATCCTGGACGAGTTCCCTGCCCTCGGGCGAGTCAACATCCTCGCCAAGGCCGTCGGCTTCATGGCCGGCTACAATTTGCGGCTGCTCCCGATCATTCAGAGCCTCTCGCAGCTCGAATCGGTCTATGGGGAAAAGGACGCGCGCACCTTCGTCACGAACCATGCCTGCCAGATTCTGTTTGCGCCTCGCGAACAACGGGACGCGCAGCACTATTCCCAGATGCTCGGCACCTATACGGCCGACGCGATCTCGACCGGCACGAGCCGCCCACTGGGTTGGAGTAACGGCAAACAGGCCTCATCCAGTGCCACCCGCTCGGAACAGGCGCGGCCTCTGCTGTTACCACAGGAAGTGAAGGAACTGGGGGACCAGCGGGCGATCATCAACTTGATGCATACGAAGCCGATCCTCTGCGACAAGGCCCGGTTCTATGCCGAGCCGGTCTTCATCGATCGGTTGAAGCGCATCAGTCCGTTCCTTGCGTCGGTCGGAAAGCGGATGCCGACCCAAGTGGAACTCGAAGAGGCAGCGTTCGTGCGCCGGGAGCTGTCCGTGGAGATTCCCCGACTCGACCTGGAACTCCATCGCGCGAAGGTCGAACGACGAGTGCGTCCAGTCCAACCGGATGAGCCGATCGATGTGTCGACACTGGCGATGGATCTGACCACCCTCCCGCCGGTCCTGCCGCGCGACACACCGACGCCTGAAGAAGTGAACAATCTGGTCGATGCCTTTGTCGCCCAGCTGCAATGGACCTACCAGGTCGAGACGGCAGTAAGCGGCGTGGAACGAGAAGATGACCCCTCAGAGAAGATGAGTCCTGTGCGCAAAGAAGGAAGAGCCCAAAGAACAGAGAAGCACGTTGATCGATCCCTGGTGGATCGAGACAGAGAAGAGAGGGACGTATGACGACATTCGTGAAACGACAGGCACGGCTTCAAGCATTCGTAATCCTCATCGCCTGCGCCGCGACGCTGGCTTGTGTGCAGAAGCCAGTGGTGCCATCTGGTACAGCTCGTGTCCCCATCAACAGCGACGAAATGATCCAGCAGTATCGCGAACGGGTGAAGAACGACCAGCGTGAGAAGCAGGAGCGGAGTTTCCTCACCCGGCAGGTAGACAGCCTCACCCAACAGGTTCAGGAGTTGAGTGCCGCACTGACGCTCATGCAACTCAACCAGCAAGAACTGGCCAAGGGCAAATCTCGGTCTGGCCCCACGCTCACGAAGACAGCACTCACTAACAATGCTCTTTCACCCGATTCGAATAGTCCACAGACGAGCGCGACTATATCACCTGATGGAAGTACGTCTCCGGCTGCGTCTGATCAGAGCCCGTCACGGACCGAGATGGCGCAGCGTGAAGAGGAGCGATCAACAACGGTGGGCCCTGCCTGCAGCATTGGACCATCAGCCACGCCATCCCCCTCCCCTTCGTCTCCGATAGACAAAGAGCAGATCAATTCATGGAGACCGCGCGTCATCCAGTTGAGCGAACGGGAACAGGTCGAAGTGCATCGCCACAGCATCATCTTCCGTGTATCGGAACGGACAGGTCGGTCTGAGTTTCGTCCCAGCAAGCCTCTGCAATCCCACCTGAAACAGATCATGAGCCGTGGTCCTTGCCTGCACGTGCGTGGGTACACGGACGGAGACAAGGATCTCTGGATCGAACGTGAGACAGCCAAGCAACGGGCGCACAAGACCCGCGCCTATCTCATCGCGCAGGGCTATGACCCGAACCACATCGAGATTGCCATCGTTCCGGTCGGGCAACATGTAGCTGACAATGCGACGAAGAAAGGTCGGGCGAAGAACCGACGGGTGGAAATTGAAGTGAAGGAGCAGAACCCGGCCTCGGTCTGGCCACAGTGGTACGGATAGCAGAGAGGAAGGGACACCATGAATGAGATAGGTTTGGACGAAGCGCGAGAGACGAAGCAGAACGACGAGCCGAGGCCTGCGGAAGGCACTCAGGGCGAGAATGCAGAACAACTACGACTCAATCAGCGTCGTGATGCCACCGATTCCTTGCGGAAGCGGTTCATCGAAGCCGGAGAGCAATTCTATTACCGCACAGCGCCTGGTGAGCCGACGAAGCTCGCGTTTACTGATCACGGAAAGCGCTTAGTCACGGAACATGACGACCCGAGCGTGATTCAAGGGATGGTGCTCCGAGCAAAAGCCAAGGGCTGGACCACCGTACGGGTGAACGGCACCGCTGAGTTCAAAACGGAAGCCTGGGTGCAAGCGACGATCGCCGGACTCGATGTGGCGAGCTATACCCCGCGTGGGATCGACTTGGCGCGAGCGGAAGACCGGAGGGATCAACGCCCAGTTCGTGGCAAGACAGCACAGCCGCCAGTCGCTCGCGAGGCTTCAGATGACCGAACGACAGAGGATCATGTCAGAAAACAGGATAAAACCATGAGCCCTGGCCAGCAGGTTGCCGTGGCCACGCTTGAAGCGATCCTTCATGCACGGGGCGATTCACCCACGATGATCGCTGCGGCCCTCCAGGAAGCGAAGGCGCGCCTGCAGGGCGAACGAGTTGTGGTGGGCACCGTCGTGGACCATGGTATCGATCACTACAGCCACGATGTCCAGAACGCAAAGAGCTATTTTGTGAAGATGGCGACCGATCGTGGTGAACGAGAGATCTGGGGGGTCGACCTAAGCCGCGTGGTTGAACAGGGGAAGGTGCAGCGGGGTGATGCGGTGGCGCTGGTGCAACAGGCGCACGAGCGCGTGACTGTGACGGTTCCAATGCGGGATGAATCCGGCGCTTCGATTGGCAGGGCACCACACCCAGCGACGCGCAATCGCTGGGAGGTCATCAAGCTGGACTCCCTCGGGGTCCGCGAACGGACTCAACTGAACGAGGCTGTGCGCGTCGGCACCCAGGAACCGGTGGTGCCGCGGTTCGATCACGCGGCGGCGCGAACCGATCGCACACCGGATGTCACACGGAGCCCTGCCTTGGAGCGAACACGAGGTAGTCGGTGACTCCTGTCTTCGAGAACATGTCTCAGGATCGTACGGAGGTGAGCCCATGAATTGGTGGAAGAGACGCGACTGGATCGTGGGCCTGGTGGGAGTGGGCCTCCTCGTCATGGCCCATGATACCCCGGCACAAACGGCGCCCAAACCATCCTTCTTAGAGGGCGACACCAGGCTGGCCTGTGAGTGTCTGCTATGCTTAGCAGCGGGCCCACAGGCGCCGAAAGAATGCCAAGCCGCGCTCACAAAGTACTATATGATTCAGGCAGGGAGCCCCTTCAAAACCATGGTCATGCGAAGAAACTTTCTACAGCTCTGCCCCAAGCAATAGACCATTCAACAGGACGTCTAGATATCGGCACGGCGTCTCCAGACGTGTGCCTCGCAGTAGTGCTCGCCAAAAACAAGCTTCTCTCCTCAAATACCGTCTTTGTCCGCCCACGCTACAGTGCAACTTAACACTAGTGTTAAATAGTTCATTATTTGTACCTTATTAGTATTATCCATCTCATTTTTCCCCTCTTGCGTAGAATACCTCCTACCTCAAGGGAATAGTCTCAAAACCTGACCTTCCTCATAACAACCAAGGCGCCTCGTGCGTCTCTTGTCTGGGTCACGACACGGAGCAGATGGGCGCCTGTGTGGCGCGAGGATTCCCGAGTCAACACGTATCGGAGGAAAGGAAGGACGCACCATTATGCAGAAAGATCGATTGGCGACGCTCACGATGGATATTGTTGTGAACCATCCGACCAAGCGCACGGCCCTTGACACAGCCTATGGTCGGCTCAGTCACTGGGCTCAGACCGAGTGGGACTGCGCAAGTGATGGCGTGTCCATTACCGAAAGAGCGGCGCGACTTGGTCACTCGATCCGGGAACAGCGTCGCTGCGACGAGAGTCTGATCGAACACATCTTCGCTGCTCTTAATGGACGCACTTTCCTGGTCCTCGACGCCACCTATTGCTTCATGACGCAGCGGATGCTGGACCGGAAGACAGGACGGCGCATTCCCCCTGACGCGGTTCGGCGCTTTGCGTCACAACCCATCGCGAGTCTGCTCCTCAACACCCGCGCGCACCAGGATCTGAAACGGCGGGGCGTCGACACGATCGGCGACCTCCTGCCCCATGCCTATGAATGGTTGTCGCCGAAGCGCCTCGCACCGGGCAAACCGGTGATGAACGTCCGGCTTTCGGTACGTCGTTGTCTGCGCATCTTGGGCGTGGAGATTGTCTTTCCCGAAATCAGACAGCGAGCGATCTATTGCCCCTGCTGTGCGCACACCGAAACGGATGTGATGAAGATCGTCGCGTTGGCGGGTGTGTGAGCGACAACCAGGAAATGCAAGAGGCCATGATCCGAATGAATCACGATGCCGGGAGGGGGCGAGAAGCAGGGGAATCGGACCACGTGTCAGCTCTTCAGAAGGCTGACACAAGCCAATTGGGCCTGGCGAAACATTCCCTTTTCAGATGTGTGCATGCGGGAGTCTGGACGGGTGAGATTATGGGCGTTTTCTGAGTGCGCGGAAGTTTGTAAAGGCCGGTACGTGCTGGATGGTTTCTCGAAACGCGGCGCGAGTAGTAGAATTGGGACGCTTGGCTTTTTTCTTTCTGGCAGGCGGCTGTGGGTAGAGCATCCAGCCGTTGACAAGGTCGGGACGCTTTAAGGGGCGGTCGTCACATTCCCAATACCATTGTCCATTACAGCAATAGAAGTTTGCCGTTGTGTCGTCAAAATTGTCGCTGGACAGCCAGAAGATGACTGGTGTTCCGTCTTTGGGCGCTGTTGTGAACGAGTTCCATTGTGGCCTTTACACAAGCTCGATCCTCAAACGTCTTCCAACAAGCGCGGCGGCACGTTGCAAGCTGGACAAGGTCACGTCTGATTTGGCATTCAAGATGCGGTTCACCTGTGTCCGGCTGGTCTTGAGGCGTGTGGCCATGGTGGATTTGGAGATGTGCTTTTTCTCCATGGCCTGTGAAAGCTGCCAGGCGATCACTTCCTTGATCGCTTTCTCTTCTGCTTCTTCGTACCAGCCTTCCTCTTTCATGAGGTCGTCAATAGACGAGCCGATGTGTTTATTCTTCTTTTTCATGTTCCGTCTCCTTCTGGCGTTTACGTGCAAGCTGTAAATCTGCGTCGGGTGTCGTCTTGGTCTTTTTTATAAAGGCGTGCAATGCGACAAGCTGCTGTTGCCAGTAGATGAGAAGCGTTCTGGCTATGCGGCGGCTCGGCAGAGTCGTGCGGATTTCATACAATCCGCCGCCCATTGGCCGACAGAGGGGCATCCCAACAGGCCACTTCCACTGAGCGGCGAGAAGGTCACTGCCAAGCACCTTTCTATCCTCCGTGGGAAGTCGTTTTATAAATTCCCTCACGGGCTCCACTCCCGAAGGTGTCCGGTAGAAACTCAAAGGGATTTTCTGTTTCGGAGTCATTCAGTGGTGTACCTTACAAGGTTCAGTGTATCTTTAAAGGTTCATGTGGTCAAGAGGCTTTCAAGGAGGCGTTTTAGATCAGACGGTTAGGAAGTGTCGGAGATAGTGATCACCGCCCACAGAATTGGACAGTCGTTCTCTGGAAGTTTCGCCAAGATCGACAGCTCTCCCTGTGGCGGCAGGACCGACACCACGTCGACGGAGTGAGACAATCGTTCTAGCCCTGCCTGTTACTGCCCAGAGGAAAGATTCCGTTTCGCCTCCTTCATAGTGTAGGTCGACGTCACCAGCCGCCCACGCGGCAGTGTAAACAACGTGCGAGCGAGGTCTCGACGCGGTAGGCCACAGACAACAACACGTTGGCAGCAAGAAAGACTCGGTCCACCGACTAGGAACGAACTGGCTTGTAGTGAGAGATCTTCCGAACGTCGAGGCCTATCTGACGCACGACCTCTTTGGCCCGCGCGTAGTCCTTGGGACCGACCGCATTGGAGAGGAGAAACTCCGCCTGCCGTTCCGGGGTGTATATCTCAAGAGAAAAGGCGGTAGCCGGTTGAATCAGGACGCCGTCGGCCCGTTCCTCGACAATCACGAGCGAGCCCTCCGTAATGCCGAAACGGCGCCGCAGCGAGGCCGGAATCACTACGGCCCCCCGTTTGCCAACCTTCCTTGTTTCTGCGGACATGGCGCCTCCACGACGCATCTGATAGTCGGGCGAGATCTTGTGTAGACCCGTCATGCAGGAAAATCAAGCGCCACGGCCTCCGTCGGCCTGAACCAGCCTCCGGTTGGTCGTCGTGTCTCTCGATCGATCGTCGGCCCCGTCCTCTCTGTCGTGCGTCACGGCCAGCCACTCTCATCGTTCAGGGTCTTTTCCTCGTCCCCGCTCAGCCTCCGGAGAACGACCTCCTGCCCCCAGATAGCAGACAAGATCCGCCGCCAGTTGTCGATCGGCGCCTCGATCGGATCGGGCGAGCGTCTTCATGACCTGTTGGTAGTGATACATCACCTCCCGCTGTCGCGTCGGCATATGCGACTGGCGTTGCTGTCGATCGATTACCTTTGCCTTCCTGGTCAGATCGTGAAGATGTTGAACCTTCCACCGTTCGTGTGTGGTGCGGTGAATTCGGCTCGTGGTCGTGGCCTCAATCCCATGCTCCCGTAAGGCCTCCGCAAACCCTTCTCGCCAACGTTGGAGGTCAGCCTTCCTTGGATTCAAGCGGACTCCATCCAGGCCTGCGGCTTTCACTGTGAGATGCACATGCGGATGCTGGGATGGATGCAGATCCGGGTCGGTCTCGAAGGTGTGGAGCACCATCGCGTACTGAAACCCTGAGAACTCCCGTGTGGCAAAGTCACGGGCCGCGCGTTGCACCGACAACGGATCGGTCCGTGTCGGCATGGAGAGGACGAGATGAAAGGCATCGCGCATGGTCGAATCCGCCGCGATTGGCATCCCGCCGTCGCGCCATTCGGCTTTCAGATCGGCCACGGCATCTTTCCCAAGAATCACCTGTCCATCCTGGTCTTCAATCTCGAGCTGTCCATCGCGCGAAATATAGGTGAGATTGTTCGAGATGCCTTTCATCCCTTTCGGCGCCCTGACGAGTTTCACCATGACTTGTGGCGCACGCCGGACCATAGCCTGCAGTTTCTGCCGCACATAGGTCGCCCGAGCCTGCGGCGTGCTGAGCCGTCCGCCGGTATTCGCGAACTTGGCGGAACTCAAACGAACATTCCTGCTGGACCTCGGGCGTGGGAGGGTCTCCAGTGAGACATTGAAGAGCCGACTCCCCCACTCATCCAACTTCTGGTCAATCTGGCTGCCTGTCGAACTCATTGGAGGTGCCAGCGCTCCACAGTCCCGCGTAAGACATCAGAGACCCGGTCAGTGTGTGTTCGGATCACGCGGGAGAGTTCGGTGATCACCTCCACCCGAAACGCCGTTCGGTTCTGAGGCGCGGTATTCAAGACTTTCGCGATCTGGTTCAGGTTCCTTCCCAAGGCGAGGAGCTGTTGATTCGACCGGGCCAAGGTCTCCAATTCCGGCTGCCCGACCTGCGGCTGTCCGGTCAACTTGGTGCGCACCATCGCCACCATCCATTTCGTCGGGGCGTAGCCTTCATGACCGGCCATCCGCTTCAGGGCGGCGAGCTCTGAGGTCGTCAGGTTCAGTTCGATGCGAGCGGTCGCTCGTTCTCGCTTCGGCGTCACGCGCACACGAGGCGCAGGAGTCCTCGTGGCTCTCCGGTCCATGGCCTGCCGAATGGCATTCCGCAGGGCATGGCTCGGGGTGATGCCGTGGGCCTGACACCAGGCCTGCCAGGGCGCTTTCAGCTCACCCAGATCCACCGTCACTGTAGTGGTCCGTTTTGCCCTCTGCCCCATCAGGTCACCTGCACCAATCCCAGTTGAGACGCCCCCCGCCCATCCCAGACCTGTGTCCAATTCTATTGACCAGAGAGTCATCAGGCATGAGTAACAAGAATACGATAAACCCATAATGTAAAGACAACTACGGGCTATAGCCTTATCCTTCAACCTCTTAAAATCGGTCTTACACCATGCCTACGCCGACGCAAATCCAAGCCCCCATATCCACCGTTCGCGCTATGCACAGGACGCCAGAAACAGGCCCAGAATCGGTCAGTGGAGCCTCCGGCAAGCTGGGCAGGCTGGGATTACAAGTGGGCTGGTCGGGTTTCTTGCAATTCTGGGGGGACACCCATTTGAGAGGAGTTCTCTTCTTGTTATCCTGTGACACAGGGCACCGCCGGTGCGTTATTGAGGCGACAACCATGCGGATGACCGGGACGAACAGTCTTCGATGCCTTCTGGCACTCGGCTTGATGAGCGGGCTCGTGGCCTGTGGCAGATTCGCCAACTGCTTCAATAATGGGTTCGCTCCCGCCGCCTGTGGCGGGGGGTATCGCGAGAGCGACGTGTCTTCCCTATCGCAGCCCACAGCCACTTCGGCGGAAGGTCGCTGGACGGGTACAACTTCTACCGGCCGCACCGTTGCTGGACTAGTCCTCGAGGACGGCTCGTATTGGCTATTCTATTCGGCAAAAGATCAGCCCAACATCCTGGCAGGACTGATTCAGGGAACTGGCACGTCACACTCCGGCTCCTTCGGCTCCTCAAATACGAGAGATTTTAATGTGGAAGGCACTGCCATTCGCGCCGCGACGATGCGTGGCAGCTATGTGCCGAACAAGAGCTTTGACGGGACGATCGCGTACCTCACGGGGGACACCGAGAGCTTCACGAGTACGTACGATGGGGACTCTGAGTCGGCACCGAACCTAACTCAGCTGGCTGGAACCTATGCTGGGCTCCGTACCGATAACCACACGGTCACGGTGACCGTGGATTCAGTCGGGACACTTTTCGGGCATTCCACAGATGGATGCTTTTTTGCTGGGACATTGTCTCCTCGGACAACGGGCAATGTGCTTCATACCTCGGTGACATTCGGAGGTGACGCCTGTCGCCAGGGAACCGAGATGGTCAGTGGGGTGGCCTTGTACGATGCCGCGACCAATCGGCTGTACAGTGCGGCGCTCAACCCTGCCAGAACCAGCAGCTTTATCTCTCTCGGCACGAAGCGGTAAGCCTCAACAGTTCCGTGCTCTGTAAGAGTTTCCTTTTTTGACGGGGGCATGATGTGATCACATTATGCCCCCGGAATGAATCGACCAGATCACGGGGACAGGATCTCTCGCACCGCGGTCGAGGCAAAGAAGCCCTGATCCTTCAGATTGGCAAACCAGCTCTCGGCGAACTCCGTCAACTCCTGTTTTAGCGAGGGCAGGACATGGGTAGGTCTGCCCGTCTCGTCATACCGATAGACCTCCTGAACGATCCCCAGGTAGTCGTTCCGGAACGACACCGGTTCGGCTGCCGCGCCATCGGGGACATTGTGAAACAGAAACACGATGTCGGGATCGCGCATGAGGTCGCCGTTCTGTTCGCCGTAATGGCATAAGGACACAAGTCGGTATCCGTCTCCACTGGATCCAATCTCCTCGACCGAGAGTAGCATGTAGCCGGACACCGCGATACGGACGGCATGGACGCCGCCGAGCAGCTGATCGAGATACTTCGCAAATTCCTGATAACTGTTCATCGTCTTGTTTCCTTTCTTCAGATGCAGGAAGCCCCCGGCGCGAGGGCCGGAGGCTTCCCGTGACGGTCAGCGTTCCGATCGCTCCGTGACCCAGAGTTTCGCCTGTTGGACGACCGCTACAAGCGCATCCAGGTCCGCCAGACCGAAGGATTCGGAATTCTTCCAAACTCCATCCCGGTCCTTGTACGAGCGGGCCATGGTCACGTTGTAGAACGGACCGTTCATGCCCTCGTTCTTCCAAATGCTCGCCTTGATGCTGCTGCATCGGAGCGTGGTGACCGGCTTGGGTTTCTTGTCTTGAGGTGCCATGGTGTTGTCTCCTTGAGTTAGAGTTGATGTGTTGGCCTCTCACCAGGCGTGGAGGCCACACAGCGACGACAAAGGAGACAGAGAGGCTGCCGCCACCTGGCGGGCCGGTGGGCGCGATGCGGAGGAATGACCGCGCGCGGGCATGATCGACGCAGCCCGCCGGTGGAAAGCCAGGGCGGCAGCCGGATGCGCACAGGCACCGGTCAGGAAACCACAAGCTGGTCCCGCTCACCAACAGCAGGCATAGCAGAACAGCTTCAACGGACGAGGCGAGACGGTGCAGTGCTCATCGGACAAGGAGTATGTGCCTGCTCGTCGCAATGGAAGATGGTCAGATGGTCGGCTTCGATGCGGTCTTGAGCTTGACGCGGTTGTTGGCCAGCAGGCGACCGGGCACATGTCGTCGCAAACGATCCCTCTCGACCCAGCATGACCAGCGCTCCGTCCCTACCGCAGTCTCAGCACCCGCTCGCATGGTTGACTTGCGTAGTACGACAAACGTAGCTACAGTCGAACGTGCGTGATAAGCGGATCGTGCTGATGGCGCACGCCCCGCGCGGGCACGAAGCGACGCGCATGATCTCCATGAGAAAGGCGAACCGACGTGAGCAGAAAATCTATCAAAAGCGACATGGCGAGACTTGACCGACTGAAGGATCGGGACATCGACTATTCGGAGATTCCGCCGCTGGATCCCTCATTTTTCAAGAAGGCGACCGAGGTCTGGCCACCGGCGAAGCAACAAGTCACCGTGCGTCTGGACGTCGATGTGCTCGACTGGCTCAAGCTGCATGGGAAGGGCTATCAGACGGGGCTCAACCGCATCCTACGCACAGCCATGGAGCACCAGACTCAGCACCAGCCACGCATGCCGAAGAGTCGTACACGATCGCGTCGGCGCCCCCATACAGCGTAACGAAGGATCTCGCCATCATCCGCGCCAGACTGAACGTGACTGAGGCGCTGGCCAAGGAGCGACGACATGAAAAAACGAGTCATTGAAGGAATTGAGGTCTCTCGCGGGTCTGGCAATGTCTTCGCAGACTTTGATCTGCGAGATCCCGATACGCTCCAGATCAAGACCGGGCTAGTGACCGAGATCCGGAGAGCGATTCGCCAACAAGGGCTGACCCAGCAAGCCGCGGCCACACGGATGGGCCTCACCCAACCGAAGGTCTCCAGCATGATGCGGGGGGGACTTCTCCAATGTGTCCGAACGCAAACTGATGGAGTGCCTGAATCGGCTCGGCTACGATATTGAAATCAGAGTTCGGCCAGCCTCCGCTCGCATCGGGCATCTGATGCTGGCGCTACCGTAAGCACGGAGCGTTCTCTTGCGAAGGTGCTCCCTCTCCTAAGAGATGAACTGGACGTTCCCTGTCATTCCTCAGAACCCGCCCCTCCTCTTGTTTCTTGACGGATACTGACGATTCAGCGCACACAACCCCAGGGGGCAGGACGTCCTGCTAATAGTATCCAGGCTGGCTCCGGCTATAAGGATCACGTTGTGAAGCCGACGGAGGTTCGTCGTAACGAGGCTGTTGGCCCGGCTGCGACGATCCCATATGAACGTTGTCATAGCCAGGCGCGGGTCGTTGCCGACCCGAAAAAGAATCATCGGCACAGCCAGCGACCATGGCACCCATCAGAAGCGCAAAGGGCAGCGCGCATAGAATACGAATCATACGAAACCTCCTTCGTCATTCGGAATGATTTCGATGCATGTCTCATCCAACCAGTCTGCTGTACGTACAGGATACCTCTACCTAACATATGCTTATCCGCTTGTTTCAGCAGACCGCAATGGGTAGTATCGTGGGATGCCTCGACCGAGTTTCCCCAAGAGCCTGCGGCAGTTCCAACAACAGTTTGCCAGCGAGGACGCTTGCGCGGAGTATCTGACGGCATGCCGCTGGCCAGATGGGTTCCGGTGTCCGAGGTGCGGTCAGACGTCCGCGTACGGCTTGGCAGGCCGCCGGCGCTGGCAGTGTGCCTCCTGCCGCTATCAGGTCTCTGTGACGGCCGGGACAATCCTCCACAATTCGAAGACCCCGCTCATGACGTGGTTTTGGGCTGCGTATCTGATGACGACGGATAAGCGTGGGCTGTCGGCCCTCCTCCTGCAGCAGCAACTGGGACTCAGCCGCTACGAGACCGCGTGGATGATGCTGCACAAGCTCCGTCGCGCGATGGTGAACGCGGCGCGGGACCCGCTTTGCGGCGAGGTTGAGATGGACGAGACCTGGGTGGGGGGAACTCAGACAGGACTGCGGGGCAGTCGCCAGCTCAGAGGGCGCAACGCCGCGCTGGTTCTGGTTGCAGTCGAACGGCGGGGACGGGCGTCCGGTCGAGCCCGGATGGAGGTCATACCCGATTTCGCAGGAACCACCATCAAGGAGTTCGCTGCCAGAAACATCGCCACAGGTACCACCATCTCCACCGATGGCCTCTCGAGCTTCGGGGTGCTCACGGCGAGCGGCTATACCCATGTGCCACGAACGCAGCCGCCCCCGCTTCAGTTGCGCCAAGGAGCCAAGTCCGTCGTTCCGCTTGCCGACCGGATGATCGGGAACCTTCAGAGCTGGCTGGTCGGCACCCACCACGGCGTCAGCCGCAGCCAGCTCCAGGTCTATCTCGATGAATTCGTCTTCCGCACGAACCGTCGTCGTGAACCGAGGGCCGCTTTTCAAACCCTGCTCGGCCTTGGCAGTAACCGAGGTCCTACGGCCTACGCGCAGATTCAGCACGCCCGTGATCGCAAGCTCTTGCGGTCTGCTGAAACAAGCGGATAAGCATAACCTAACAAGCCTTCTTCAACCTGCCAAGAGTCACGTGAGCATTTGAGCTCAGCCAACTGGGGAAGTACATTGGTGTGCCCCTATTTGTTGCCACACATCGTCTACTCAAGTGTGCCATGCATCCCATCCACCGCGCAAAGGTCGATGCGAACTCATTTTAGAAAAGGATCAATGGGACGAGAATTAGCCATTCACCACTTCACACAAGGACGTCGCCGTAAGCATATAGCACCGCCCCCCTTATAACGTGGCACGGAGTTGCAGCACGACGCGTCACTCGCCGTTCTTCGCCCCTGTAATGGAGTCCGTCACTCCGGTCCTCGATCACCCTCGAAACGCCCAGCCGAGCATGAACGGACTCAAACACCGGACTTGCGCACCAACTTCTTTTCAACATATTGTTGCGCCCCTCCCCTACACCGGGGCGCAACAGAATCTCCCCGTCTGGGGCAAAGCGCGGCTGCAAGCGTGACACCGTCCGCGGTGGCGCGGTCGCCACGGGCCTGCCACAACCCCTAGTGGGCGACGACTGATCTCTTGGCACGGTCGAGTCGCATTGTGCGACACGACGGTGCCTGAGTCCACCCGGCACGGCGTCTCCGGACGCGGTGCCCCAGAGACCTGAGTGGCAAAGTCTCCGCCCAGAGAGGCCTACAGTGCAATTCCTACAGCGTGGATGGTCAAGCATGCAGAGCAGACCTCTTCGTTGGAAATCCCGTGCCGTTGCAACTCGACGAGGAAGAGGGCGGGTCGTGGGTCTATGGGAATAACACAGGATATACCTCTCGGTTGCAATCTGCCTTCGCCTACCGTACGTTTGGTGGCCTCCTTTTACACCGGCAGAGTGATCGCACCCCATCAGACGATGATTCTTGCCATTATTACAATCTTGTCATATCATTGATAAGTACCGGCAAGGAGAAAAAGACGTGTCGAAAGATAGTGTGCTCCGACCTGTGGTCTGGATGGGCGATAGCAAGAAGCAATTGAAGAAGATGCCGGAGGACGTGCAAAAGCAGATGGGCGGCGAGCTGTATCTCGCTCAGCGAGGCGAAGACCCGCCACACAGCAAGATGTTAAAGGGACTCGGCGGTGGCGTTTTTGAAATCAGGGACGACTTTGACAGCAACACCTATCGGTTGGTGTATGCCGTCCAGATTGGCAAGCGGCTCTATGTGCTGCATGCGTTTCAGAAGAAAAGCAAAAAAGGCATCGCGACACCCCCGAGAGACGTAGAGTTGATTACGCGGCGGTATAAGGAAGCAGTCGTCATGGAAAAGGAGTGGCCGTCATGAAGAAAAGGAACACCATAGACCATGAAGTCAGTTCCGGGAATGTCTTTGCGGATTTAGGCTTGAAGGACTCCGAGAGCCTGCTCATGCGGGCTGAGCTAGGCCATCAAATCTTCAAAATCCTCAAAAGCCGAGGACTCAAGAAACAAAAAGAGGTGCAGGACGTGCTGGATATTGGACAGGCGGAAGTCTCCCACCTGATGAATGCCCGGTATCACCGGTTTTCCGAAGCCCGGTTGATGGCCTTCCTCAACAAGCTGGACCGTAAAGTGACGGTACAAGTCTCACGACGCAGGAAAAACGAACCGTTTCAGGAAGTGGTTCTGGCGTAAGGCGGACTTCGCACTCGCCAAGAGCGTCCCTTCAAGACGAAGGCAGGAAGTTCAGGCGACAATCCTACGTGCGTCTTTCAGAAGCATGAAGAGATGCAACGGGTCGCTTGGCGAAGGAAGGAAATCCAAATGCGCGTAAAAGCTTCTTGCCGCGTCGTCTTTGGCATGGACCACCAGAGCACGAATTCCGGCAATATCGGCCGCCTGGAGAGTTCGAAGCACCGCATCCTTCACCAGCGCAGCGCCAATTCCCTGATTCTGCCACTGACGGTCTACCGCCAGCCTTGCAAGCAGCATGATGGGAATGGAATGCTTGGCTAGTCCCTTCTTCACTCGCTCCGGAGCCTGTTCCTGTTCCACAGAGCCGACAGCCAGCGCGTAATAGCCGACGACAGTGTGATCCACCAGCCCCACATAGGTTTGCGCTCCCCCACTCTGCTGGCTCTGTAGTGCGTATTGTGTTAGAAAGCGATTGAGCTCGTCCCGACCACAATCGAACGGTTCAATGGCATGATGCCGCTGAAGTTTTTCGATCGTCCGGGTCAATGCTTCTCTGATGCTGGGGAAGAGGGATCAGCGTCAAAGAATCCCGGCTCGGTCAAGAGACGCTGCATACGAGGGGTGCGGCGAGTTGGAGCATCGAGAGCGGCTTGAAACTCAGCCCACTTTGCCTTACTCAAGATAAAGGTGCGACGATCAGCCAGCATTTCATCAGCACGAGACAACGCACTGTCCCGGACAAAATCACTCAAGGAATGGCTACAAGCAGATGCAGCGGCTTCCAGTGTCCGCTTATCTGCAGGGCTCAATCGAAGATCCAGCTTTTTACTACGAACCGACCTGGCCAGCATCTTCCTACCTCCTGATGGTAGTGAGACTAGCCCAGTGAATTGAATTTGTCAAGACATTGTCATGACACGATTGCCATTGAGAAAGAACTCGCAAAATGCAGGTGCCACCAGTGGCACCTGCTCCTGTAACTCATTGATTTTTCATGACATGAAATGTCACTCTTTGCACTGTATTTTGAGCTTATCTATTTGATCTTGCTCATTTTCTTCTTGTCCTGAAAAGGCTGGTGTCGACAGTTCGATTCTGTCCCTCGGCACCATTATTATCCAGCCTCCACAGCTGCACCGATGCTGTCAGCAATAGCGGTGGGATTCATCTGATTCACTGCGAAAAAGACATTGTTATGAACGGCGAGCGAGGTATGTCTGAGAGACTGCCGCGCGGATCGAGTAGCGGGTTCGGCTGGGGCTTTCTATTTCTTCAGCGTCCGGATATACGCCAGTACGGCTCGACTATCCTCTTCGGACAGACGAGTTTTCCATGACGGCATATTCGGCTTTCCCTCGTGAATGGTCTGAAGCAGCATCACGTCGGACTTTTTCTTCGTGGTCGGTCTCGTGAGGTTGGCCGGCTCTGGCCCCAGAAGCAAATAACCATCCCCCTTCCCCTCCGAGCCATGACAACCGGCACAATGCCGAACAAATACCTTTTCCCCTTTTGCAACATCGGCGCGCTTTGATTCCGGCTCGTTCGGGGCGGCAATCGATACCTGAACTCCCACAATAATGGTAATCAGACCCATGCATACGGTACCAGCGAGCGTAGGCATCCTCATCTCATCCTTTCTCCGGCCTAATTTTCCTCATCACGTCGATGGCATCCCGTCAGGCTGGCGAGCCGGCCTCGGCTCACCGTTGCTATGAGGCGTGTCCCCTGCTGCAGAATGGACAGCAGGCACTGATTCTCCTCGCAATCCGCCAGGAGCACTCCCCTCTGTCGAGCGGCCTTCCAACCACTGATAGAGAACCGGCAGCATAATCAAGGTCAGGAGCGTCGAACTCACGAGACCACCAATGACGACGATCGCCAATGGACGCTGCACCTCCGAGCCGATCCCGTTGGCAAACGCCAGGGGAGCCAACCCTAAGAGTGCAACCAACGCCGTCATCAAGACGGGGCGTAGCCGAAGCAGCGCGCCTGAGGTCACCGCTTCGTCCAAACTGTGGCCGTCCTCTCGAAGTTTATTCATATAGGAGACGAGGACAATCCCGTTCAACACCGCCACGCCGAAAAGATTGATGAAGCCCACTGACGCCGGCACGCTGAGATATTCCTTGGTGAGCCACAGCGCCACGACCCCTCCGATTAGCGCGAAGGGCAGATTCAAGATGATGAGGGTTGCTTGACGAAGTGAGTTGAAGGTTGAATACAGCAAGAAGAAGATCAGCCCAATTGTGATCGGAACGATGACCTGCAGCTTGGCCATGGCCCGTTCCATGTTCTCAAATGATCCACCCCACGTCACCCGGTAGCCTGTTGGGAGCGCCACGCGTTCAGTAATTTTCTGCTGCGCCTCCGCCACGAGACTGCCGATGTCCCGTCCCAGCGTATTGAACCCGATCGACACGTACCGTTGCAGCTGATCACGGCTGATCCGACCGGGTCCCTCTTCCAACTGCACGGTGCCCAGATCCGCCAATGGAATCAGTGCGCCCGCATGATCACTGACCCGAATATTACTGATGGTTTCGACACTGTCTCGGTACTGTTCCGGAAACCGCACCACCAGCTCGAAGCGTTGCTGGTTTTCAAAGATGCGAGTGGCGACCTCCCCACCAATGGCGGTGGTGATGATCTCCCGTACATCAGCGACATTGATCCCATGCCGCGCAATCTTGCCGCGATCGATATCAATTGTGAGGTAGGGCTGGCCGAATACTTGCTCAACTTTGATATCTCGAACCCCTCGGACCGCTTCGAGGACTTCGGCGATTTCCTGGGCTTTATTCCGGAGCACTTCCAGATCGTCACCGAACAGCTTGACCGTGGCTTCCGTGCGCACGCCCGAAATTAATTCATCGACGCGTTGTTGGATCGGTTGGCTGATGAGAAATGTCGCCCCAGAGACTCGAGTCAACCGCTCCCGAAACTTCTGCATCAACTCAGGCATCGTCTTGGCCGTGGTCCACTGATCCAGCGGACGAAGCCGTACGACCGGATCACTCTCATTGGGCTCCTGCGGATCGTTCCCCAATTCCGTGCGACCGATCTTGGAGACGACCATCTCCACTTCCGGAAACTCCATGATCGCCTGCTGCATCCGTTTTTCGATTTCGATTGAGGCGGGAAGCGACACGCTCGGAAGCCGAATGGTTTGTGGAGCGACGGATCCCTCGTTCAGAATAGGGATAAATTCCGAGCCTAATGTGGGCACCAACGCCAACGCGCCGATGAGCGCGCCGACGGCCATCACCACCACGGCAATCCGGTGCCCGAGGGCCCAGTGGAGAGTCGGCGCATAGAGACGCTTGGCTTGCCGCACAATCCACGGATCCTCCTCGCTCCCCTGCTTCAGAGCTAACGAACAGAGGACTGGCGACAAGGTGAGCGACAGCACCAGGGACACCATCAGCGCGATCATGATGGTATAGGCAAGCGGTTTGAACATCTTCCCTTCCATCCCTTGAAGGGACAAGAGAGGGAAAAACACCAAGATAATGATCAGAATCCCAAATACGACCGGCTGTCCGACTTCCTTCACCGCTTGCGTCACCAGCTGAAGCCTCGGTATTGCGGCAGCAGAATGGTGCGACAGATGGCGGTACACGTTTTCGACGACGACGACCGACCCGTCCACGATCATACCGATCGCGATCGCCAGCCCTCCCAGCGACATCAGATTTGCGGTCAGCCCGATTTGTCCCATCACGATAAATGTGGCCAGCGGCGCCAATACCAGCGTGCCGACGACGATCAGCGCACTGCGAATATTCCCGAGAAACAGGAACAGCACCACGACCACGAGCACCACACCTTCAGCCAACGATTTGTACACGGTATTCAACGCTTCGGTGATCAGTTCGATACGGTCGTAAAAGGGCACAATGCGCAAGCCATCCGGCAGCAGATGCTTGGCATGGATGTCCTCAATGCGGGTCTTAATCCCCTCGACAACATCTCGCGCGTTGCCGCCCCGCAACATGAGGACGATTCCGCTGACCACCTCGCGATCCCCGTTGAGGACTGTCGCCCCATGCCTCACGGCATGGTCGATGAGCACTTGCGCGACATCTCCGACAAACACCGGGGTTCCGCCAGTTTCCTTCACGACGATCCGCTCGATATCTTGAAGCGAACGGATTAGGCCGATCCCCCGCACAATGTATTTTTCATCATGTTTTTCAAGAATATTCCCGCCGGCGTTGGCGTTATTTCTCGCCACCGCATCAAACACCTCATGAAGCGTCAGACCGTATTTCCGCAGTAGGCCTGGTTCGACCAACACTTGATACTGCTTGACGTACCCGCCCATCGAATTGATATCGATGACCTCCGGCGTACTCTTCAGGAGGGGGCGAATGACCCAGTCTTGAATCGTCCGCTGTACAATCAGGCTTTGGTGTTCGGCTTCGGTATTGGCTGCAGCTCGTTGCGGCGCCTCCAAGTAATATTGGAACACCTCGCCTAGGCCCGTGCTGTTCGGCACCAGCATCGGCTCGGCTCCTGGAGGCAGTTGTTCTTTAACTTCGAGCAGTCGCTCGAGCACCAGCTGGCGTGCCAGGTTGATATCCATCGAGTCATCAAACACAATCGTAATGAGCGAGAGACCCACTTTCGTGAGGGAACGCATTTCCGTGAGAGACGGCACACCGGTGAGCTGCAGCTCGATCGGATAAGTCACCAGTCGCTCGACTTCGGCGGGAGAAAGCCCCGGCGCCTTGGTCACGACCTGGACCAGCACGCTGGTCACATCGGGAAAGGCATCGATCGGAATGGTCCGAAAGGCATAGATCCCGCCGGCGCCGATCATGATCGAGCAAATGATGACCAGGAGCCGCTGGCGGAGGGAGATGTCCAGGAGACGGGAAACCATCAGACGGGTTTCTTTAATAACTCGGACTTCAAGACAAAGGCACCGTGTGTCACAACCGGCTCCCCTTCGTTCAGACCGGCAAGGATGGCGGTGACGGTCCCGTTGGATTCGCCGACGTGCACTTCCCGCATCTCATACTCGTTCAGGCTGCGTTGCACGAAGACGAAGGTGCGCCCTTGATCGCGTTGCAATGCGGCCTCCGGCACCGCCAGTCGATCGGGCTGGGCTTCGGAAAAGAGTCGAATCGTGGCGAACATTTCCGGTTTGAACCGCCCATCCCGATTCGGCAACTCAATCCTGAGCTGCATGGTGCGTGTCACGGGATCGAGCACATCCGCGACATAGGTGATCATGCCCTGAAAGACCTCCTTGGGATAGGCATTGATCCGCACTTCGACTTGCCTGTCACCGGATGCATGGACGGAATGCGCGAATGGAATGTCCTTTTCTGGAATATTGGCTTGCACCCAGACTTCCGAAAGATCAGCGATCACAAATAGATTTTCGGTCGTCTCGACGACCTCGCCTCGTGTCAACTTCCGCCCGATGATCCGGCCGGCAAAGGGAGCCACGATCGGCACGACCGAACGGATCTTCCGACTGCTCTCGAGACGCCTGAATTCTTCGTCATTCATGCCAAGCAGCTTGAGCCGGTCGTGCGATTCATTGGCTTCGGCCTGACTGCTCAGCAACTCCGCTTGTCGGCGCTGCAGTTCCGCCTCGCCGATCACCTGCTCTTGTAGCAGGAATTGCGCACGGTTGAAGGCCTGTTCAGCAACGTGAAGCTTGGCCTTCCCCTTGAGATAGGCCGATTGGGCAAGCCCCAGCTCGCTGCTATACAGGATCGCCAACGGGGCATTTGCTTTGACCTCCTGGCCGAGCTCGCCGTACACCTCGACCACTCGCCCTCGAACCAACGCCGTGATCTCCGCCATGTTCCGTTGATTGGGTTGCACGATCGCAGGAAAGTCCCGGTGCATTCGAAAGTCACTGCGCGCCACCGGCTGGACAACCAGACCCACCCGCGACGACTCCTCCGCCGACAGCGTGATGCGGCCAGGCGTTGACACGGCGACAGGCGACTTACTCGCCACCACATCGCTCGGCGTTCCATCACAACCTGATTCCAGGACGATCAAACCGAGCAGAAGACCAGACATACCGTGACGAATACATGATGACGCTCGTCGTGAACCGAACAGAACCTTCACAGTGTTCCTCCTACGGCTTGCTCCAGCCGGGCCATTGAGACGGAAAGGTCACGACGCGCCAGCGCATAGTCCAGCAAGATCTGTCGCTGCACACGCTGCGCATCGAGGACTTCCAGCAGACTTGACGCCCCCTGTTGGAAACTGAACTGCGCCAGCCTCAGTGCCTCCTGAGCCTGCTTCAGCAACCCTTTATCGAACACCTCGATCAACTCCGCGGTGGTGCGGACATCCTGAAAATGTTGATACACGGCTCGCCCCAGTTCATTGCGGGTCCGAAGCAGCTCGGCTTCTTCTCGGCGTTTCACCCCTAACGATGAGGCGATTTCTCCCTGACGCCGGTACCAGAGGGGCACCGGAATCGAGAGCCCTCCTTGAAAGGCTTCCCGCCCCATTTCTCGCCAATAGCTCCCGTTCACGGTCACAGTCGGCACCCGTGCCTGCCGTTCGAATTCAATCTTCCAGTCCGATTGTTCGACGGACTTGAGCAGGCGCTGGATCGTTGGATGCTGCTCCATCATGCGAGTCATGAGTCCGTCGATCTGCAGGTCACGAGGGAGTCTCCTGAATTCGCCATAGGCCAGATAGGATGGCCCAAGCGCACCACCAGTCAAGGTGTCGACGGCCACGCGGTTGATTCGAACCAGATTATCCGCACGCGCGAGTTGCTGCCGCGCCTTCAGGACTTCCACCTCTGCCTTGATGGATTCAAATTGAGGCGCTTCGCCAGACTTCACCCGTGCCCTCACGATCCGGGCCACACCTTCGACGGTATCAAGATTCTGGCGCGCCAAATCAGCATCATGCTGAGCCAGCAAGAGATCGTAGAATGCCACCTTAACCTGTGACGCCAAATTCAATCGCGTCTCCAACATGCCCACGGTGGCCGTCGCTAAGCCAAGATCCGCCACTCGTTGCCGCGCAGCTCGTAGCGCCGGCCATTCGACCGGTTGTCCGACCGTCACATTGTATTCTGCGAGTGATTGGCGATCGAGAAGCGGCCCGATACCCGCCCGACCCGTATCTCGAAGACTCCCATGTCCACCGGCGCCTCCGACGATGGGGTTCGGGTAGGCGCCGGCCGCCGTCTGCTGTCCCTTCTGCTGTTCGATAGTTCCTTCGGCGAGCGAGACCAGGGGATTTCTTGCCAAGGCCAGATCCACAATCATGTCGAGGCTATACAGCTGCCCGTCGGATTGGGCAGAGGCCGTAGCCACGCTACATCCGAGACCGATCACACACACCAACACACACCCTATCCGCATTCTCGTCTCCAGCCTGGATAGCATGAACTGCACCTCAGAGTAGACCACACATAGTTTATTTTCAATCCTCTAGGCTAAACGGTGCGATCCCCTGGATCCGCCATCGGAGTCGAGCCGCAATGCGCTGAAGTAGAATGCCGAAATCGCCGCGGTCGCCGCGACATTCAATGACTCCACCCCCTCGGCCAGTGGAATGGAAAACCTGACGCGAGACGCCTTCACAATGTCGAGGGTCAACCCCGCTCCCTCGTTTCCGACCGCAATCATGAGGCGGCTGGGGATTGTTCGAATCCTTCTGATAGGGACTCGATCAGCCGAATCCAGGACCGCCGCATAGATGTCACACCCATACGAGGAGAATGTCTGGAAGTCCCGCGCTAGGAAAGACCGGAAGGCGTCAGGATGGTGCCGGCTGTGGCACGAACCACCTTGGGACTAAAATGATCAGCGGAATCGGCGCTCAACCACACTCCGGACAAGTTCAGCGCCGCGGCTGTCCGAATGATCGCGCCTACGTTCGCGGGATCTTGCAGTCGGTCCCCATACAGGCCAAGCACGCGCGACTGTTTGAACACCTGGGCTTCATCCCACCGAGGTTGTCGGACGACGGCCAGTATCCCTTGCGGCATCTCGACATCGGTCAGCTTGTCAAAGTCGGCGTCCGGACAAAGGAACTGGGACCCAGGCAGTTTTGTACGCGCCCTTCGATCTGCCTCGGTCTCCACAGAGAGAAAGCGCGGCGAGACAATCAGACTGAGGATTGACTGTGGAGACTGGCTGAATCAGATCACGACAGGATTTGGCCCCTTCAAGGACGAAGGCACCTTCTGTCGATCTGGTCTTCTTATCGCGAAGCAGTTGCCGGATCCGCGAGGCCCCTGCACGAGTGAGAGCCGGTAGCTGCAGCACGGCAGCCACCTAGAGATCCGTCGTCGCACTGAAGCACATACGGGCAAGACAGCTGGAGTGGGTAATCAACGACGCCTTCGTTCAGAGGCCGCTTCAGCCGCGCGGATACGTTGAGCCCTCACCTTGGCACGTTTCAAGGCTGTCAGCTTTCCCCGAGTCCGAGTCTGCTCAAACTGTAACTGTTCAAGCTGAGACTGCAGATGCGCCTTTTCCTGCTTATGCAGACTCGCGCATTCCGCCTTGGACAACTGTGTCCAATCCCCACTGCTCCTGGCACGCTTGATTCGATCATCCAAGGACTCCCGAAGCTGCCTGGACCGCATCGTCATGAGCGACTTGAGCGCCTCTTGTCGACGCTGGACTTCTTCTTCCTCAGCCATGATGCCACGAATATCGGTTCCTAACATAGCTCCCCCACCTCCTTCAACGCGATGAAACTTGTGCCAGCATTATACCGATTTCATGCCTGTTCTTGAAATAGATCATAACACATTGATTTTCATAAATAAATATCAATTTTTCGCATGATTTAATTGAAGCTCAACCCTTCATTGTGTATCATGGCCTTATGTCGATAGGGCTATTTATCCAGGGCTGGAGACTCTCCAGAAACCAATCGATCGAGTCGTTATCAGACGCGGCAGGAATTCCCGCGACGCTCCTCGAACAGATCGAGGTGGATCAGGCCGATCCCACGACCAGTACGATTGAAGCTCTTGCCTCCGCGCTTCGCATTCCTCCTTCTTGGTTATTCGACAACCCCCAATCCTTCAAATATCTCTTCACAGATTCAGCAGAGGAGGAGGAGGAGCCGGACACCGCTCAGATCGATCCGGTCACCGATCGGATCTTGGCCGGATCTCACGCCGATCGATCACTCTATGTCCTGTTGACCACGCTCATGCAGTCAGGTGATCCCAAACTCCTGCGGGCTGCGGAGATGAGCCTGCGGA
Organism: Nitrospirota bacterium; assembly: GCA_963850405.1. GTDB lineage: Bacteria > Nitrospirota > Nitrospiria > Nitrospirales > Nitrospiraceae > Nitrospira_D. Next base: position 455,647 of record CAWKLH010000025.1, on the reverse strand, counting down.
GCCTGGTCAAACAATCTCGTCAAGCGACCGTACCGTGGCAACAACGCCCCTCCGGACATTTCGAGCCGCCGAACGACTAGGTTGCCTACTGCGCTCTGCCCTCTAGTCGTCCTCACCATCTACTGCCAGCTCGCCGCTAAGTACCGCCTGCACATCCTGTGGCCGCTGATCGATCGCTTGATCCCACGTAAGTCCGGTTGTTGCGAGAAAGCCGCCATGGCCTGGATCAGCTGGTCAACCTGTGTGCTGAGCAGAACCTCCCCATTGCCGGCTTGAAATCGTCTCAATGTGATTCGTCCTGCCGAGATACCAATCTTTTACCGTGACCTGATCTGCCGAGCCGTGAATGGCAAGCCGGAGGTCATTGGCCTGGCGGCTGAGGACGAGATCAAGGGGATTGATCGTCGCACCAAATAGACGCACGGTCCTGATTACCGACGAACGGCATCGACATCCAGAATCGTGTCCTGGCCATCGCCTCGTGCGAACTGGTAGGTGTCGTTCCCTGAGTTGCCGACCGACGTGTCATTGCCGGTCCGCCGGTGAACTGATCGGCCCCGCTGCCGCCTATGAGCTGATCATTGCCGGCGCCGCCGCCAGCCGATCGTCACCCGACCCGCCGTCGAGCCTATCAATTCCTTCACCGCCGTTCAGGAGATCGTTTCCGCTCCCTGCTGGAGGCTGTCGTCCCCCAGTCCACCAAAGAGCCTATCGTGACCGCTCCCTCCAAAGAATGCGTCATTCCCCATCCCACCGTCCAACGTGTCATCCCCGGAACCGGCGTCCAAAATGTTGTTGCCACTGTTGCCCAGCAGCACGTTATTGGCGGAATTCCCCGTACCGTTGATATTGAGCCAAACCGGTAAGGGTCAGATGTTCTACGTTCGGTCCGAGGATGTAGGTGATACGGCTTTCCACCGTATCGCTCCCTTGTCCGGCCTGCTCAGTCACCACATCGCCCGCTCGATCCACGACATAGGTATCATCGCCTACCCCACCGATCATCATATCGCTACCGAGACCGCCATCGAGCCGATCATGACCGGCCCCGCCATTCAATGTATTGTTGGCACTGTTGCCCAGGAGCACGTTGTTCAAGGCATTTCCGGTCCCATTGATCGCCGCCGTGCCAGACAAGGTGAGCTGCTCGATATTGGCGCCAAGGGTATAGGTGATGCTGCTGTGCACGGTGTCGATACCTTCATGAGCCAATTCGGTGACGACGTCGCCAGGCCTATCAACCGTATAGGTGTCGTTGCCCGTTCCGCCCTGCATCGTATCAACTCCCGTCCCTCCATCGAGCACGTCGTTTCCTTGTCCACCATTCAAGCGATCGTTTCCAGCCAGCCCGTTCAACGTATCGTCGCCTCCGCCACCGGTCAGAATGTCGTTGTCCACTGTGCCGATCAGGGTTTGAGGGAGAGGTCCCGATACCGTCAGCGCAAACTGATCCGTCGTACTCGCGGCCTCTGCATCCGTCGCGGTCACCGTGACGTGCAGCACACCAGCTGCGCCAGGGCTAGGAGTTCCCGCAAACGTCTGGGTCGCTCGGATTGAAGCTCAGCCAGCTCGGCAAGGGACTGCCATCAGCCAACATCGCGCGGTACGTCAGGTGATCGCCGTGCACCGCGTCGACATCGGCAAAGGTGCCGCTAGGCATCGTGAAGGTGAACGGGGAATCTTCCGCCGCACTCTGATCCACCAACGCGTTGACCACGATCGGCGCGTCGTTCACATTCTGCACTGTGAGGGCAAACGTCTCAGTTGCAGCCAAGTCCGCTCTGGTCTGTTACCTTCATGGCATTCTCAAGACTTCCAACGTCGTCGTTCAGCGGCACCCCGCTCAACGTGCGAGTGGTCGCATCAAAATTGAGCCACGCAGGAAGGGCCGTTCCATCGGCGCGCGTGGCACGGTACGTCAGCACATCGCCGTGCGCCTCATCCACATCGGCGAAGGTGTTGGCCGGCACCGTGAAGCTGAACGGCGCATCTTCCAGCGCCGTCTGATCCGGCCAATGGAGCTGCCACTGTCGGCGCGTCGTTCATGTTCTGCACGGTCAGGGTGAAGACATCAGAAGCACTGAGACTGCCACGTATCCGTAACCGTCACCCGCACATCCAGACTCCCCACCTGCGGATCATCGGGCATCCCTGTAAAAGTCCGGGCTGCCGCATCGAAGCTCAGCCACGACGGAAGCGCAGTGCCATCGGCCGAGACTGGCGCTGTACGTCAACACATGCCATGGTCCGGTCGGTAAAGGCCTTCGCCGGCACTGAATGGTGAACATCATTCCTTCAGCTACCGTCTGGTCTGCCAGCGGCTTAACCAACGTCGGTGCCTGGTTGGAGGGAGCCCCGAACAGATGCCAAGAGGTTCACTGTACTGCCGTCGACGAAACGTAAGCGTCTCCACGACCAGTGAGCCGTTCGCCCCGGTAGGATCGAAGCTGGTCAACACCAGTTTGTCCGTCCCGCTACTGCCCACTTGTATCGTTAATGTCCGTGCGATGTCATCACGGGTGAACGTCAGATCGTTCCTGCTGATCCCCACGCCGAACTGGATCCGGTTTCCTTCACCGTCTGCTGCGACATCCTCGATCGTGTCGATGCCGTCACCGATATTGAAGAGATAGGTGTCGTGACCGTCACCTCCGAAGAGTAGGTCGTCTCCCATTTCACCAATCAGGACGTCATCACCCTGATCTCCATAGAGTTCGTCGTCATCGGCTCCACCATACAAGGTGTCATTACCTCCTCGGCCAACCAGCCAATCGCCTCCCTCCGAGACCGCGAATCACATTATCAAGATCATTGGCGAGGATGGGATCATAGAAGCTCGTCCCAGTAAAATTGTTGATCCGGCTTTCCAGAGTCACGGTATCCCACACGGTTCCATCGGCAAAAGCTACTTGATCGATCTTATAGGGAGTCGGATGAGCTCCGAAGAGAGGAGGTGAACCGGTTATTCCCACTCACGACACTGAAATAAGATGCCATGGTTAGCACGTCAGTCGCGTGCCCCAGCAGCACCTTCAAGTCGAGTCCATTCTTTTCAAGCACCACGTCATTCGCCGTGATTCCCGCTCCCAGTTGCACCGTGTCGAGCGCCCCATTCAAGTGATCGAATTCCACAATGGTCAATTGCCCGCTACCCAGCCCGAACTGATACGTATCGGCATCCGCCGATCCCGTGACCACTCCGCCAAATTTGCCTGCCCCCCAGATCGTCCCATCAGCAAATCGCACTAATTCAACTGCACCGGGAGCATAGTAATAGGGATTCGAAGAACCCTGCCTGGTGATGCCGCCGGACGGAATCGTCAAGCCGCTAAAAAATCGCCAACTCCCGGTGCTGAACGTCAGTGTGTAATAGGATTGGATGGTCAGTTGATCGCTGCTCCCATTGAATTGGAGCGCAAGATCGTCCCCATTTCGAAACCACGAGACATCTTCCGGTCTCACTCCATTCCCCATCTCAATCACATCAGACTGATTCGAGGAAATAAACGGGTCCACGCTTGCGTCGATGATCGTATCGCGCCCGTACCCCGCCATGAAGACATACGTATTGCTGGACTCTCGCCCATACAACACATCATTCCCGGCCCCCCCCTCCATCCGTGCCCAACCCGTCAAGACATCATCGCCTCCCATGCCTCTGAGTTCCACACCGAAGGTCGCGGTCATCGTATTATTCACGGCATTCCCGACTCCGACCCTTCCCCCCAGCATCGTGAGGTCTTCGAAATAGTCGGGGAGCGTATAGCTCACAAAACTTTCCACGAGGTCGGTCCCCTCGTTTGCCCCTTCGATTATGTGATCATCCCCTGCATAAATGACATAGGTATCGTTTCCAGTCCCTCCCATCAGAGTATTCAATCCAGCTCCGGCATCGAGCAAGTCGTCCCCAGCCCCACTCAGAAGGACATCATCCCCCTCACCGCCAAAGAGTTGGTCGGTCCCCTCTCCCGCCTCAAGAACATCGTCACCGGCTCCACCGTCCAAGCGATCGTTCCCAATCCCACCATCCAGATGATCGTTCCCATTTTCCCCGTACAGCACATCGGCCCCGTCCCCGCCTATCAATTCATCATCGCCCGCTCCGCCATAGAGCCAATCATTCCCCACACCCCCTTCAATCCAGTCGCCCTGGTCCGCAGCCATCAGCCCCAGGAACGCCAGATCCCCCCCCAGGAATAAACCAGGACTGTAGCTGCCATATAACTGATCATCCCCGGCTCCCCCGATCAGAACATCTTCCCCTTCTCCACCGAAAAGCGTATCGCCCCCAGCTCCCCCATCCAACACATCATTCCCACCAGCTCCACGAAGCTCGGTGGTATCGTAGGCACCAGTCTGCGCACTGATCCGCAAATCCCCCGAGAGCGTGTCATTTCCTTCTCCCCCGTAGAGTGCGTCATGGCCGTCCTGACCGTAGAGTTGGTCATTGCCGGTTCCACCCGCCAGCACATCGTCGCCAACGCCTCCATAGAGCAGATCGTCGCCCTCACCACCATCAAGCGAGTCGGCCCCGCCGTCTGCTGGATCTCCACCGACTGCAGAGGGCGTGTCCCCAATCAGAGTGTCGTTGCCCTTCCCTCCGATGAGCACATCGCTGCCAGCCCCGCCGCGAAGCTCGTCCGCATCATCCCCACCATCCAAATAGTCATTGGCACTAAATCCATGCCCCTCATCGTCGCCATTGTCGCCTTGAAGATAATCTCGTCCCGCCCCGCCGAGGAGCACATCCTCGCCGAGGTTGCCAATTAAGGTGTCATCTCCCTCGCCACCATCCAAGAAATCATCGTACGACCCGGTCCAGACTTGTCCGACCTGCAATTGCACATCATCTCCCTCGAGATAGTCGTGACCAGCCCCACCGAACAAGTGGTCGGCCCCTCCTTGGCCGAACAGAAAATCGTTGCCCTCCCCGCCATCCAATACGTCATCACCACCTTGCGCATCGGCAAACTCGCCGGACCCGTACAGCCGATCGCCTTCGATCCCGCCAAATAGTTGATCGTTTCCATCCCCTCCACTCAGGTCGTCACTGCCTTCCTCTCCGTAGATTTCGTCGTTGCCCTGATGGCCGATCACCACGTCGTCACCCGCCAACGCATGGATCACGTCATTCGTCGCGCCGTCACTGCGATACACATCCCTCAGGGCGGTAAAGATAGGGGTGGTGCTCCCATCTGGATTGGTCCGAGCAAACTGCGCCCGGGTTTGCAGCGGACTGTCATACGTAATGGGGGCAACTTCAAACAGACGAATGCCGAATCGCCCGCTGTCATACCCCTTAATCGTCAGCGGCCCCGATCCGGTCACGACCAGATCAGTGCCCTGTTTCGTGAGCGTGATGGTTCCGTCGGCACTCTGAAAAACATCGTTTGGATCGTCGGCCAGCCGCAGCCCGCCAACCAGCACTTTTCCATCGAATTCCACCACGCCTCGACCATCCGAATCCTCAATCGTGTCCGCCCCATCGACGGCGCGGATGATATAGCGGTCGAGGCCGGCGCCGCCACGCAGAATGTCGTTATCCAGGCCACCATCGAGCGTGTCGTTGCCAGCCCCACCGTCCAAGACATCATTGCCTCGCCCGCCGATCAGCGTATCAACGCCTACTCCACCTTCCAGTTGATCGCTACCAGCATCGCCTTGGAGATAGTCATTGCCCTCGTTGCCGATCAGATGATCGCTCCCACCATTGCCGTAGAGGTGGTCGTCTTGGGTTCCAGACTGGATGAGTTCGCCAATAGCCGAGCCAAACAGAATTTGCTGTGTATTCATGGGATCTTCCGCGGTCGCAATCTCATAGGTCTGCGTGGCGTCAAAGAAATAGATCGATCCTGGTGACGTGGCCAAGTCCGCCTGGTTCAGCGCGATTTTCTCCTTCAGAAAGGCGGCACGATCATCGAGATAAGAGGCGGTGAGTGTTCCCCCACCGGTGAATGCATCATAGAGATCTAGATCGCCATTGGTGTTGAACTGGGAATAGAGCGCGTTCGTTCCGGACTCGGAATTGGTCGTCAGAACAAAAGGATTAAGTTCTGTTAAGGCATACCGATAGGCCAGACCTTCAGAAGTATCAGCATCTGCACGAGCAAGAAGTGTGGCACGATCAAGCGCTGGATCGGTGAGATCGGTGATTGTCAATACAAGGCCTTGGGCCTGCATGGTTACCACGCGATCCGTGATTTCTTGGATAGCGGCGTACATTATGTTCCGATTGGCCAGATCCCCAAAGCCACCCACACCGGAATTGATGGGTAGTGGGTCCGCAGGAGCCAATGCAGGGTCGCGAAAGAGTTTACGGAAGGCATCAACCGTTTTTTCGAGTGAATCTCCTTCCACGACGCCCGGGGTGTTCAGTGGCGCGACGGTATCCGCCTTTGAGTTAGATGAGGCTTTGATGATCAATTCAGCACTTGCCTGCCCATACCGTGAATCAATAGTTTGAATCAGCTCCTGAACCACAAGCGAATCCACGATGAGCGTGATCGAATGCGTGTTAGCGCTTTCGGTAAAGCTCGGGAACGGCAGGCCGGCAATTAAGGGTTGGCCCTCGATAAAGACTGGGATGGCTGGCGCATGAACGCCGATGTTGGACACAAACTGTAGATCATCGGTCGTCGCCTGCCCATAGAGCTGGGTAATCTTCGCAAACGTCCCTTGATCCTGCACTCCCCCAGGCGATTGAAGAAACGCGAGACCAGTTGGACTAAAAAGCGACTGGGTAGCAGCTTTTGCCCACTGATACCGTACATCATTGTAGAGACTAGTCGTCCCCTGATCGAACGGATGCCAGCTTGTGCCTTGCGCATCATAGAGGACCTTGGCTTGGTCATAGACGTTCGTGCGCGGGAAGGAGGCTATGGCGTTATCTGGATTGTCTAAAACGGATCGGAAATATGTCAACATGTCCTGAATTCGATTCTCTTCCGCAGAGAGCCCTGGCACGGCTCCTGGCACATGGCCTCGACCCGCACCATTGAAAATGTAGGTGTGATTCACCTCGCTGGCATGGAGCTCGGTAAATACCGTGGCCAGATGTCCACCCAGCGAGAAGCCGGTCACATTGAGCACGGCCCCAGTTGGCAGTTTTCCCCCTGCCTTAAGAGACTGGTAATACTGTTCCATCGCGGCCAGTTGCCCAAAGGCAAATCCAAACGCCCCAACCTCGGCATCCGCACCGAACAAATCCCGCTCTCGATCTCCACTCTGAGCTACTGGAGCAGACTCAGTGCTCCGGAAAGACAGGGTGTAACTGTTGGCCTGCGTATCGAACATCAGCGTTGCCGAGAACCCCGTCGCATCATTGGCATGATGGTCGAGGATTTGGTAGCGACCAAGAAACTGATCAGCAAGAATATTGGTAAAACGGGTTTTACCGCTCAATGAGGGATCAAGAAGAGGGTGATTATTCCCAAGAAGTAGCCGATCTTCAACTTCGTTGCTACTGGATAAATTGATGCCATCCAGATAGGACTCCGCGGCCATCTGTTGTGTTGCAAACTGCAGCCATGTACTTACGTTAGTTGACATTGAAACCTCCGTAACTCAAAGGTGCTGCAGGCCTCAGAATCTTGCTGACGAACCAATATGTGAAATCACCGTCCTTCTGTGAGCGTTTATCGGAGCGAAGTATTGGACAGACTTGACCGCTGAGCCACCAAATACCAGTTAGGTTATTTCTCACCCCTCCGCTACGAATGAATCCTCGCCGTACACCAAGCACTTCTTTGGTTTGGATATCCAGAACAATTAGCTCCCCGCCTGCAACTCCAAATTCTCGATCATGTGGGCGTGAAACCCCACGCCATGTGTAGCCATACCGACTCTTGAGTTGCGTCACAGGCTCTTCAACCATTGGAGATTTATCCTGCACGTAGCCAGAATAACGACGATAGCGGGTGCCAGGAATCTTGGAGGAGATTGATGACGATAAAGGCATTTCAAGATAGGAATAAACCCTCCACGGAGGATCAACAAAAACAGTCTGAGAATCTCTTGCCTCCCAATTCGTATAACCATACGGATCTTCCAGGGCATAAAGGTGTTGCATGTGGTCATCAAACACCTGCTCCCTCGGCCTCATCATGTACAACCCTTCTACATTCTCTACCGTCTTGTAGATAAACTCCCCCGCTTCCGTCTTGCAGAGATGATCAAAGTACTGCTCCGGCGTCATTCCCGGTCTGTACCCGCTATCCTCCGGCACCGGATTTGGAATCTTGATGCTGTGTGCGAACCGCCCTTCTTCCGTGGCCATCGGATCGGCTGGCCTCAGTTTCAAAATGTTACAAGCCATATCATTCGGCTTGAGCTTTGCCTTCGCACAGTTCTCTGCAAACTTCTTCATTGCTCGGTCAAAGTACCGACCTGGCGTTTCTTCATTCGACAATGCACCCGTGGCGCAACCTGCAATGATCAGTATCATTAGCGCAGGACTAATCTTCCCGATCCACCTTGAGGTCATTTTTCACATGCCTCCATGAAGTGTTCGACTTCGCATTCCTGAAACTCACCCTTTCGACTTCGGCTACTTTCCAGCTTGCAACCCCACCAACACCTGCTGAATTTGTTGGTGCAACCGCGCCAGGGCACTAATGTCCATCGCGACGCGGGTGACGAGGTGACCATCCAGGCCTTTCGGGGCTGCTTGGCCGTCCTTCGCGGTTTTTGCGATCGCGGCAAGCAGGGCCGGTTCAATGAAGCCAAAATCCAGATAGGCAATCCCCTGTGCGACACCGACGTTCGTATAGTTCGCCGCGCGTGGGTGAGCGGAGGAGTCGGAGGGTTTTAACCGGACATTTAACGCAATGGTGGTGTCTTTGGATTCGTTCATAGACTCACGCTCCTTTGTCGTGGATGAAAGGCCGAGAGGATGACAACCGCATGGGATAAGCCCCTATGCATGTGGGTTCCTAATGAGTGGGTGCGTGAGTCTAAGAATCTGTCGGTTTACTGTCAAGAACCCGTTCGCCCCGGTGCCGGCTTCCAAAACCGGCCTGAGGGAATCTGCCAGAACGTGCCTAGGGATTGTCACTAGCCGAAAGAGGGGGATAGAAGAAAACCAAATGCCCCCGGTGCGACCAGGATGGGTAGGGATTCCGTGACATCCTTATTTGTTCTCGGCCCGACATGCGCACACGCATCAGCGGGTTCGCAAACACCGCTCCCGTGGCCCGTCGCAAGCCGAGGGCCAAGCGCATACCTGCTCGGAATGGACCTCACCGGCAATGACACCAGCGTCTCGCTGCTGAATAGACTCCCGACCCCTTTGTGATCTCACGCCCGAGTGGTGTTTCAATCCTCGCCCGCCCCGAAGGACGGGCGCTACTCCACTACCTCACCAAGGCCTGAAAACAACTGTTTCAGCCTCAGTTTTCGCGAACCTATTGGCAATTCATTCCGACTGATCCGCAACAACATGATTCCATTTATCCAAGTCATTGAAACATAACCACGGCACGACCGGCGCGATCCTCCCGCGAATGAAGCACTGCCCCAGGTTCGCGCATCACAACACCAGGGGCTCCTCGAAATCCACCTTTCCATCTAATCCATACACCTGCACATGCTTGTCCCTCGGCTCAGTCAATCGATACACCCGGAGACTGTCTTCCGTCTTCTCGATAATGTCCAGCAGCCTTCTGATCACCTCCTCGAATTGAGACTCGTTGACCGAACATTCAAACACCGATTTCTGCACCCGTTGTCCAAAGTCCTGACAAGCTTGGGCGACTTTCCTCAGCCGTCTCCGCCCAGCGGCAGTTTCAGTCGAGACATCGTAGCTAATCAGCACATTCATGCAAAACCTCTATCGGTAGAGAAAGGACGGATAACTCTCCAGATCGCCGCGCAGCACCCGCGCGAGCAACCGCGCCTGCACATGCGGCACCAGGCCCAGCGGCATCTTCTGATCCAGCACCGGGTGCGTGATCTCCTCCTGCTTGCGCTTTTGATAGGCGACGATGACTTCCTTGCGCGCAGCATCCTCCATCTGAACCGCGCCGCCCGAACGCTTCGTGAAATCCTTGGCGCTCACCTGCCGTCGGTTGATCAGCGTGAGCACGAGCCGGTCGGCCAGCACGCTGCGCAACTCTTCCATGAGATCCAGCGCCAACGCCGCCCGGCCCGGTCTCAGCGCATGGAGAAACCCCATCTGCGGATCGAGTCCGACTCCTTCCGCCGCCGCGACACAATCGTTCATCACCAGCGCATACAGGAACGACATGAGGGCGTTGACCGGATCGGTCGGCGGACGCCGGTTGCGGCCATTCAGCTTGAAGGTCTCACGATCTTCTTTGACCATGCGATCGAAGGTAGAGAAATAGTTTCGAACCGACTCGCCTTCAATGCCGCGCACCATGTCTACGTCTTCGCATTGGGGAAGTCTGGTCACGGCGTTGCCGAGCGAGTCCGCCGTTTTCCTCAGGGCATCGGCATCCGCTGGATCGTCGGCCTCCCGCGCTCCTCGCAAGATGATCTGCCGGGAATTTTGAATTTTGCCTGCCACTATGTTGCGCGCGATAGCCAAAGTCTGTATCGGATCACCCATCGCCTCATGCTGTGCGCAACGGAGCAACACATTGCCACTGACCGGCCCTTCCACACGAGCTTTGAAGCGACCATTGCGATCGAGTAACACAACGAACCTTCCATCTTCCGCGCAGCGTTGCATCGCAGCCGGACTCATCATGATGTCGCCGAAACACACGACCCCGCCGAGGTGATGAAACGGCACCTGTAATTTCGTCTCCTTGTCCACCTCCACTCGCAGCGTCTCGTGATCGGCCCGCAAGTAGGCGCCTTCCGTCGTGACATAGAGCGTGTTCAGCAATTGATGCATACCAACCTCACGGGTGAATCGTAAAAAGATCGCGCACAACGGCGGATGCTCGCCGGCCTTCGTCAATGACGGACGGCATGCACGACTCCTGAAGGGAGCACTTGGTACAACGCCGATCATTCACCGGCGGAGGGAGCTGCTTATCCGCCAGCATGCGACGAATCGCCTGGATTGATTGAACAACCTGCGCCCTCAACTCTGGTGTGCATTCCACCTCACGGCGCTTGCGTGAACTGTGATGATAGATCGCGCCGTGCGGCACAGGACGGCCCGTCATTTCTTCGAGGCACAGGGCCTGGGCACAGAGCTGTAAATCGTCATTGTCGAATTGGCGATTAGGTCCAGATTTGTATTCGACTGGATAAGGAGTCTCGCCGTGGAACTCCACGACATCCGCCTTGCCAATAAGTCCTAATTGCTTGGACCATAAAGGCAACGCCCGCTCTACCCGAATTCCATCCTCCCATCCGCTTTCGTCGGGTTGATCCGTCCGCTCATGCAGATGGTTCCCTCGCAAGGTGTAGAGGTTCTCCTCAAACGTCTGCTCCACATGAATCAACGCACATCGCCTGGGGCAATAGGCGTAGTGGTTCAGCGCGGAAATGGGAATCTGGTCAAGATCGGCGTCACCATGCGACATCGTTCGGCCTACAATAGCTTTACGAGCTTACTCACACTGTCATCCCACGCCCATAACTCCACGCCTTTTGGAAGATTAGCTACTTTTGGTTCTACTGCGTAATGCGAAAACTTGCGGGGACTTCCGATCTTGTCTTCTTTCATTGTTGATTCATTACGCTTTACGTCGATGATGCGGCCGAGGTCCAATAACGCTTGTGCAGGCGCGCAGCCGAGCATGGCTTGACGCTTGCGCTGTTCCGCATTACTGTCGGTGCCCACATGTTTAAACACAAACAACCCCCGGCGGGACATCATGCCTTTGGAGGCGGAGCGGTCGTGATCCCACATGCCTGCCAGTGCCTCCCACAGATGGGTGAGGTCGTCGTCGGAAAATAGGGTTCCTTGGGCGAGATTGGCGGACACAAACCCTTTGGCGACATAGAGGCCGTAGGGAATGAGTGATTTACGACCCATTGTGCGGAGTTTATCTTCTTCTTGTTCGTTTTCCCATCTCTGGTAGTCCACAACCGACTTGGCACCGGATACTTTTTCCGCAACAGCCATGCGGGTAATTGAAACATCCATCGGTAGAATTGGATCTACTGAGCGTGAAAACGCCACCTGCACCGGGCCTCGCACTTGTCCGGCGTTGGGGCCGGTGGACATGACTGCGCCAAACGTGCGCACATCGAAAAATTGTTGGCACATCCAATCGCGAGCTTTTCCAACTTGCGCTCTATTTCCGCCACCAGCAGGGGCACCGCCCGTTGCTTCATGCGCTGCAGTGATCGGCTTATTCAGATTAGTCGAATGCTCGACAAAAATAGCATTGGGTGCCTGATTGCCATACGCGGCCTGCATGTAGTTGCGCACCCGCCGTTTGATGGCTACGTCGGAGACCAGTCCATGCATGTCTTCAGGGTCAATGCGGGGCGAGTTCCCAGCATCCGGGTCGCCGTTCGGATTGCCGTTTTCGCAATCGAAGAGATAAAGAAATTCGTAACGGTTCTGAATAGCACTCATTGGTTTTCTCCTTGTACGATTTCGTTGGTTTTCTTGCCCGATCTCAGCGCGGCAAGTTGCTGGTAGTAACCGAGGGCAAATAAACCCTGGCCGTTGAGGTCGAGAATGCGTGGCGCGCCGTCGCCCAAGTGGCCCATCACGTCCGCGATCTGATTTTCGTACCACCAAGCCAAGCCGCTTTCGAGCTTGCCCAAGTGGTTACGCGCATTGCTGGTCAAGCGTCCGAGAATCAGTCCCGGTGTCTGGCTGGCGGCAGCGTAGTAGCGTTGCACTACGCCTGCGCCCACGTCGCCAAGCGCGGCGCGTTGTAAGTTGGAAAACACCGCCAGTAACCGCCCGCAGTGGTAGGCAGGTTCTGGATGATTGGGGTTGAGATATGCAGTCATGGTGTGGGCACCTCCAGGTTGAAGTCGAACGAAATAGGCTTTGATGAGCCCCATGCGGGCGTGGTTGAACGGAGGCTGGTCTTTATCGACCAGATCGGTACGGAACCTCGCCAGTGCCTGCACCATTAACGGTTGCGGGATGGGCAGACACTGTACTGCCACCTTCCATAACGTAGCGCTGGTAGGCGCGGGCAAGTCCTTCAGTTCGCGCACCAATGCCCCGCACACCGCCATGAACTTGGGATCATGAGCTTGCCCTTTGCCGTCGCGGGCAGCAATGGCAAGATCGGCAAACCATGCTTCGACATTACGCACCAAATCCTCGAAAGGTCCTTCCATCCAGTCGCGCACCATCACTCGCCCTGATGCACCCGAGAGCGTCAGCGCGTAGTAATGGTTGTTGCCCAAATCAACGCGCTCGCCTTTGCGGATGGATTCAAGCAGACGACGCGCAGCCCCCAGTGCAGCCGCCTCCGTCTGTTCCTTCGACTCGAAACCGTTCAACCATTCCAGAGGATCGTCTAGTGGGACAACCTGTTCCTTGAACCAGTGAACGACCAAAGTGTTGGCGAGCTTGCGGGAGTGGCTGCGAATCAAGTCGTTGAGGCCATCTACATATTTCTGAGTAGCTTCGGCACTCATGGCGGCGTTGGCAGATTGATCTAAACCGAAAGAGCCAAAAGCCGCTTTATCAAAACCCACCATCACATCGCCCATACTCAAGCCACCAACTCCAGATAGCCCTGTAATCTTAGGATGGGTCGGCAAGGGTTGGGTTGCATTACCCGTGAGGAAGCAAACCATATCGCCCTCGTCAGAAGGCGTCGAATCGAGTTGGCCTCCTTCCATATCCGTCTTTCGCCATTCGCGCCACCATGCCTGAATAGTACTGCTCTCGCGCGGGTCACTGCCATCCACTTGCCAGCACAGCCAGTCAGTCGGCTTGGCTTTGTTTCCTGACAGTGCTTTTCGTATTTCCGCCAGACTGGATTCATCTTCCAGAACATTCGCAATGACGGTGAGATGAGAGGAGGCCCCAGATGCCGAGCGCAGCATATCAACGAAAAATCGGTGTTTGCCGGAGGTTTTTTCTATCTTGTCTTGTTCCTCACTAGCTTTGAACAGAAGTACGACCGTCTGAACCGTCTCCACTAAAAAGTGTGACTTGCCGCCAGCATTCATATTGGGCATGTCAGGGCAACGAGGTTGCATCACCCCACGTTTGCCATCGCCCAGCGGCAACACATTCAGAAACCGTCCATCAGCGGCCAGTTCGACGCACCAGCGCACTTCACGGGTTCTAAAGCCGGGTTCGGAGTCGAGCCCGTTTCCGTAATTCATCAGTGCTTGCAGCATGGCTATTGCCTCTCCGGCTTCTTCACTGCCACGCTGTCGAACGGCGGAACTTCCAGCACGCCGTTGCGTATGTGGGCGTCAAACAGTGTGATGAATGGTTTGTCATTATCTTTCACGGCATCCTTGCGCAGGTCGAACACGTCGTAGAGCATGAAACCCAAATGCTGATCCAGGGCGGTGGGTGGCTGGGCATTGGCGTCCGGTGATTCCACATACTCAAAGAACGCGGGGAATTCTCGACAGCCGAAATAAGGTTGCTGAAAGCATTTGCCCTGCTTAGCGCGACGTTCGAAACAGGCGTTGAACTTGCCGTAGTCGGCAGCAAACCCTGACTTGGGAACGATCTGCGCGGTAAGCCGATAATGCACGTTCTTGAGTGCCATGGTTTGACGCTGTGTGCGGCCTTTCTGATCGGTGCCGAGTTCATCCTTGCCGCCGTCCGCCCAGATGGGTTCGGGTTGCTCGCGCCCTTCCATCCACGCCTTGAGCGTACGATCCGCAGGCACTTTGTCCTTTACTTCGTTCCGCCGCAGGGCAATGTAGCGCGGCAGTTCCAGCACCTCGATACGAATTACTTGCCAGTGGAAATGGGGGCGCATAATGCTTTCCCTGCCTTGCCGTTCCCGTAGTCCATCCCAGTAGATGGCGTCAAAGATGCCACGTGCTGCAGAAGGCGTAATGACCGGGTAGGAGAAGCGCTCGACCTTCATCTCTGGCCGCGTGAAGCAGGCGAAGTCGCCCCAGACTTCCAATGTGTGTGTGCCGTTAGCCATCTCTCCTCCTATGCGATGAACACCTGTTCGCCCTTGGGTGGATTCAGCCCAAGGGTATCGTCGTAAAAATCTCCTTCAAGAACGAACCACTCGCTGGAGACGCCACCGCGCCGCAACTTCGCCGGAATTGCCCGGGCGGGTGAGCCGTCATTGGTGCGATAGACACTGACGGCAAGCCCTTGGGCACGGCGCATCCAGTTGGCGCTGATGCCTTGTCGATCGGCTTCCCTTCGCAATTCCAGGAATTCGTCGTGTCGGCTCACCCATGGCACCAGCACTTGAATGGCATCCTGAACAATGAGGCGGTATACCTTGGCAATCTCCACAAAATCGAGCTCCTGAATCGCTCTTGTAAGATCAGCATTCTGACTGGCTGGATCGTTCAGATTGTAGAGCCGGTGGTAATAGGCCCGGAAGACTTCGGGGTCGTTGATATCCAGATTATTGTCGTGCAGCTTGAGCAAGGCTTGTGTGACTTGAGTCGCCTGATAGTAGCTATGCGTGGGAAACCGTTTTCTCCATCCAGCCTCCTCATCCGGTTCAAAGACCACAACCTCGCCAAGACGGCCCTGCTCATTGGGCCTGCCTTCCCGGTTACAGCGTCCTGCCGCTTGTGCAATAGAATCTAATGGCGCCATGGCACGGAAGACGGTGGGGAAATCCACGTCCACTCCTGCTTCAACACATTGGGTGGAAACAAGGCGGCAGGGAAGTCCGGCTGCAAGTTGATCCCTGACCTTATCCATCACCACCCGTCGGTGTTCAGCACACAAGTTGGTTGAGAGATGGAACACGCCTTCCGTCCCGTCCAGCTCATTGAGCAGAGCGAGTGCGTGGCGTTTAAGGTTAACCACCACCAATGCCTGATCCACGTCTCGCAATTCGTCAGCGAGTTGAGACCAAGTGCATTTTTCTCCAGTTTCCGGCCAACGCACTGCGACACGTTTTAGCGCCGCGAACAGTGCCGGATGTTCCGGTACGGCTTCGATCGGTTGCCAGCCTTGCACGGCGTGCTTTTTTACGGCCTCGTTCAGAGTATCGAAGGCGGGTTGTGTCGCGGTGGCAAACACAACGGTGGAGCGATAGGCCGCCGATAGGTGAGACAGTGCTGCCAAGGTAGGCACCACCAAATGCTGCGGAAGGCTCTGCGCCTCGTCGAACAGAATGACCGAGTCCATCAGGTTGTGCAGCTTGCGACAACTGGACGGTCGGTTGGAAAAGAGCGACTCCAGCAATTGCACGTTGGTGGTCAACACGATTGGCACGTCCCAATTTTCGGCAAGCAGACGGCGCTGACGCTCGTTTGCTCCTTCCGCGTCCCGCTGTTCCGCTTCAGCCCCCAGTCCGGCCAGACTGTGGTGTTCCAACACGAAGTTACCTGGGAAGGCCTTAAATACCGTCCGGTAAATACGGGCCGTCTGTTCGATGACTGTTAAGAAAGGGACTGCCAGAACGATTCGTTTCAGTCTATGCTTCTTCGCGTGTTCCAACGCGAACTTGAGCATCGCCAGCGTCTTGCCTGAACCGGTCGGCGCGGTCAGCGTGAACGTACCAGGTCCTGCCTGGCCGACACGTATTACTGCACTCCACAGGGTCTCCCGTGCCTGGCGCACCGCCACCTGCGCGTCAGTAGCACCGCGCAGCGCCGCCATGTGTACATCAAGCGCGGCAAGTGCCGCACTGACGTCCAGCTTCGGCCCTTCAGGGCGGGAACGCTTCCCTTGTGCGTCACCCTCGAAGTGCGACTCGGTGTCGAGAAAATCCGCATCCACCAAACACGAAAAAAGCAACCGCACATCAAGCATGGCGGAGACTGCCTGCGCCCACGAGTTAAGCGCAAAACTGGCGGGTGTAGTGAATTTAATTCCATCCTTGGCGGCATATGCTTATCCGCTTGTTTCAGCAGACCGCAAGAGCTTGCGATCACGGGCGTGCTGAATCTGCGCGTAGGCCGTAGGACCTCGGTTACTGCCAAGGCCGAGCAGGGTTTGAAAAGCGGCCCTCGGTTCACGACGACGGTTCGTGCGGAAGACGAATTCATCGAGATAGACCTGGAGCTGGCTGCGGCTGACGCCGTGGTGGGTGCCGACCAGCCAGCTCTGAAGGTTCCCGATCATCCGGTCGGCAAGCGGAACGACGGACTTGGCTCCTTGGCGCAACTGAAGCGGGGGCGGCTGCGTTCGTGGCACATGGGTATAGCCGCTCGCCGTGAGCACCCCGAAGCTCGAGAGGCCATCGGTGGAGATGGTGGTACCTGTGGCGATGTTTCTGGCAGCGAACTCCTTGATGGTGGTTCCTGCGAAATCGGGTATGACCTCCATCCGGGCTCGACCGGACGCCCGTCCCCGCCGTTCGACTGCAACCAGAACCAGCGCGGCGTTGCGCCCTCTGAGCTGGCGACTGCCCCGCAGTCCTGTCTGAGTTCCCCCCACTCAGGTCTCGTCCATCTCAACCTCGCCGCAAAGCGGGTCCCGCGCCGCGTTCACCATCGCGCGACGGAGCTTGTGCAGCATCATCCACGCGGTCTCGTAGCGGCTGAGTCCCAGTTGCTGCTGCAGGAGGAGGGCCGACAGCCCACGCTTATCCGTCGTCATCAGATACGCAGCCCAAAACCACGTCATGAGCGGGGTCTTCGAATTGTGGAGGATTGTCCCGGCCGTCACAGAGACCTGATAGCGGCAGGAGGCACACTGCCAGCGCCGGCGGCCTGCCAAGCCGTACGCGGACGTCTGACCGCACCTCGGACACCGGAACCCGTCTGGCCAGCGGCATGCCGTCAGATACTCCGCGCAAGCGTCCTCGCTGGCAAACTGTTGTTGGAACTGCCGCAGGCTCTTGGGGAAACTCGGTCGAGGCATCCCACGATACTACCCATTGCGGTCTGCTGAAACAAGCGGATAAGCATATGGCGGCAAGAGATTGTAGCCGTTCCAGGTTGGGTTCGCTTAGGGCTAACCCTGGTAAAACAGCAGCAGGGAGATTGTCTGGCAGTAACCGCCTCAAGGAATCTTTACTCCCGTGCTGCAAGCCAATGTGATGACCTTCGATGGCTAGCGCGGCCGCAACTGCACGGTGTCTCAGAGCCAGCGATGCACCCTGCGACCAATGGTCCAACCCCTTATCTTTGCCGTGCAGCCGTGCCTGAAAGCGGTCGCCATATTTCCCAAGATCGTGCAATAAGCCAGCGAGCGCCACTTCTTCAGCGCCGTTCCGTCCTTGCAGGAATTCTTTCGCAATCATTGAGACGCTGGTGAGATGCTCTGCCAGGCGATGCCAGTCGCCGCATCCGTTTGCGCTGTGTGCGAAGTACTGGCGGGGCTGAGGCGCAGAGTCTTGGCAATGACCAGGCATTACCAGGATCCCTCTACTCCAAGATCTCCTGCCGCACGCAAATGCTCTTCAAGATCGTGAATTTCAAACGACCCGTCGTCGTTCTGCCGCACATGGGCAAGGTATCTCTTCGAGTTCATCATTTGCCGTTTTGCTCCAGGCCAAAGCTACCTTTCACTTGCCCATTCTCCTGGTCCTCCCATCCAACGGCTCGAACGGTACAGTGAAGTTGTACTGATTGGCAGGGTTCAGTGGATTGTCCGGATGGCAGCCCCCCGCCGGCTTTGCCTTTCCATGCGCATCCTGTACAATCGCCTCATGGCGTTCGATCCCGACCATCCGCCGATTTGGCTGCGCAAGCTCCATGTGAGCGCGGCACAGATCAGTTCTCATGACTACGCAGTCACGCCTGAGGAAGGCATCTTGGAGTGCTGTCGTCTCTCCGATGCCATACGACGATGGTCGAACGTTTGCACTCACGCGCTGGGACTTTCTCCGCTCCCTCCTCCTCCTCCATTTGACAACCCCTTCCGCCATGTTTCATCGATCGACCAAGCTCCGTCAGTCTTGCGCGATGTCGCCCGCTAGCCCCGACTCACTCGCCGATTACCTTCACGCCATTGTCGCGGCACTTCCGCCGTCGAGCCCATATTGCCTCGTCGGCGCGCTGGCCGTGAATGCGTGGGGACGTCTTCGCGCCACGAAAGATATTGATCTGCTCGTACTCGCCGACATGCCCGCTCGCACCGAATTGATCGATGCGTTGCATGCCCACGAGTTTCGGATCGACGAGACCTGGCTGGAGCACAATCCGATGGCCAAGGATGTCGTGATGCGTCTGACTCATCCTTCTTACCCTATGATTCCTCTAGACCTTCTCTTTGCGAACGATCGCCAGGCCCAATCGACACTTGCTCGCAGACAGGCTCTGCAGCTTCTCGGCGTCTCCCTGTATGTCTGCAGTCCGGAGGACCTGATTCTCCTCAAGCTTAAGGCCGGTCGTCCTCATGATTTTGAAGATGCGCTGGGCGTCATCAAGAATCCTCACTTACACGTGGATCTAGACTACCTCTGGGGCTGGGCGAACCAGCTTGGCCTTCACGGCGAACTGTCCTACGTGCTCCACGCAGCCGACACCGGACGGTAGAGACGTTCGCCTGTCTCGTTTCGGCCCTTACCATGTTTTTCTCCCCCGACTCCTCCCTCCGTCCAACGGCTCGAACGGCACGTCGGAGTCGTACTTGTTGATCGGATTCAGTGGATTCTCCGGATGATACTGATTCACCGGATTGAACGGGTTGCTCGGACTGTATTGGTTGATGGGGTTGGCCGGATTGCCGGGATCGTACCGATTGATGGGATTAAACGGGTTCGTTGGATCATAGGCGTTGACCGGATTCAACGGATTGTCCGGTGCGTATCGGTTGGTGGGAGTAAAGATATTGTAGTCCCGCTCATACCTCGGATCAAAACCCATGTCGGCGTCGCTCGTTGTGGTCCACGTCAGAACCAGCATAATCAGTAGCACTGTCTGTCTCATGATCGCCTCCTTGCCACCAGTTCATCGCGGCCTAGCATACCGGATGACTGTGACATCGGAGGTCCCTTCTGAAAAGATTCCCTTGCCGCGCATGGTCCTCGACTCAGGTAAGGGTGTCCGAGAGCTGGTGCGGTTCTCGCTCTGAGCCGGTCGTGACAGCCAAGGTCCCTGCCGGCGTGCCGTCCGCTCACGATCCGGCCAAGCCCGGCGTTCCAGGGAGAACGATTGACATCTGCCTCCTCTATGCATACGATACCGGCATATCAAACAGAGGTGATGGATGCGGACAACCT
The DNA here is from genome assembly GCA_963850405.1 of Nitrospirota bacterium. Lineage (GTDB taxonomy): Bacteria > Nitrospirota > Nitrospiria > Nitrospirales > Nitrospiraceae > Nitrospira_D. Next base: position 435,467 of record CAWKLH010000025.1, on the reverse strand, counting down.
TGGATCTCAACGAGAAGCTTATTCGAAAACTGATGGACGTGACCTCCGCCAAAACCAAGACTGATGCCATCCATCAAGCGGCATCGGAATTGATTCGAAGAAAAAAACTGGATGAGCTCAAGTCCTTGAGCGGCAAGATCCATCTCGACCTGGATTGGAAAACGCTGGAACAGACCGAGATCCACCATCAAGCCTCGTTGAAACGCCGCCGTCATGGTCATCGCTGATACCTCCGTCTGGATTCCATTCTTTAATCGCCCGGATTCGCCTGAAAAAGCCACCCTCGACTTGCTCATTGACGCCGACGAGGTCGTCCTGGTCGGGGTGGTGCTGGCTGAATTGCTCCAGGGTTGTCGCGCCTCATCGGAACGAGAGACCCTTTCCGAGGCCTTGCTGGCCTTGCCCTACTATGAAGTGACTCAATCCACTTGGTCACAGACGGGTGACCTTTCGGCACAGCTGCTTCGGAAAGGCGTGACCTTGCCGCTGTCGGATCTGATCATCGCCGCTTTGGCGATCGAACACCACTGCCAGGTGTACAGCCTGGATACCCACTTCAAAAAGATTCCGGGTGTGCGTCTGTATCTGCCCGCATCACGCCGATCGTTCTCATAGCGTTGAGCCGGAGTTCCTTCGTAGAATAGAGTCGGCCTCTTCCACAACAGCCACTCGAAGACCGTTGGGGCGGACGACCCGCACCCCGCTTCCAAAGCTGAGAATCCATCCGACAAGTTCGCGCGAGTCGGCGATGGTGATGGTCATCCGCAACTTACCGTCAGGCACCCGTGTAAGTTGTTGACTCGGATGCCAGACACGATCTTTCGCCCAGACAGCCGTCCCTTTCTCAAAGATCAGCTCCACCTCGATGCGTGGTCCCCTCATGACGGTCAACGAGTCTTCGACGAAGGCTTCGAAGTCGAAGTGCAAGGGGATTTGATACGGACGATCGGTGGGCGTCGCAGATTTGATCCGCTCGACGGCGAACATGCGCGGCTCTTTCCGAAGATGACAATAGCCAATGAGATACAGGCCGCCGGAAGCATACCAGAGCCGGTAGGGATCGACCTCCCGCCGGGTCACGCGCCCGCGTGCGGCGGAATCGTAGCGCATCTGGATCCGTTTCTTTTCGGCAATGGCTTGAGTGACGCGCTCGACGACCTGGCGGTGCCGTTTGTATCGCTTATGCGGACCAAGCCCGACTGAAAATGCACCTTCAAGCTGCTGGACCAGCACAAGTCCTTCAGGCGGCAATGCCGCCGAGGCTTTGGTCAGAGCCGATTGCAACGAGGCATGTACGGCCGTCCCTTCAAGGGGAGCGATGAGCCGGCGGCTCAGCGTGAGAGCCATCAGCTCGGTCGGCGACAGTCGCAACACAGGCGCTTGCCGCACTCCATCGAGAAGTTTCCACCGTGTCCGCCCACCGACTCGCTCGGTCAGCAGTGGATACCCAGCCGATTCAATCGCGTCCAGATCTCGGCGCAGCGTTCGTGGATGGCGAGTTGCGGAAGAATCCAGTCCATCGGCAAGCTGTTCCAGCGTGAGTCCCTGCCGTGACGATTCCAGCTTCTTGAGCACAATAAGTTGCCGAATAGCCTGGTCATTACGCGGCATGGCTTATCCTGAAAGCCGGCGAGAGAAAGCCAGATCGGGGGGGAAACCCGTTGTATGAATTGGAAAAGAAGGACGATATCGAGAGGGATTCCTGCAACGACGTGTGGCATCTATGGAATAGCGCCATGGAGGGCCCTGTTCGTTCGCTGCGGGCTAATTACTCTAGGGGCAGGCTTGTACGCTGATTTGCTGCCCTAGGCAACCCCCTCCTTCGCATCAGTTACAGAGGTGCGCCTATCGGCTCGTGAACCTGAGTAAGCAAGTCGGCACCCCAAGGCCTATGGACTGTGATGCGTTACGTCAAAAGAAGGCCGTATCAATCCTGAGGCAACGCGTGTGAAGGAGGGGGTTGTTTTTTCTATTTCACGCGTACAAAATATCCCCGCGTTGTCAGTGCGGACCTAATCATCAACCACCATAGAGAGAGGGGCATAACCGTGAGTCTGCGAAATCTTCTACGGCTTGTTCTTGCAGTTGGGGTCTGCGGTACCGCCGGCCCAGTCTGGGCGTATGATCCAAGTCCGAATATCGGTGGCGACCTGGCCGCCTGTGATCAGGTCATCTTTACTACGTTCACACCGCCTCCCTTCTCCGCAGAGAAGAATAATGTCACCGTGGCACCGAAATCTGATTTTTCATTCCTTGCATCCAAGGCAACGACTTCCGCAAGCATCATGGTGAAGATCAAGGAAGAAAAAGTTCCGATCACCGTCACTTCAGTCGGTTACGGATTCCAGGTCAAGGGGAAACTGCCCCCCAGCATCAAGGGCAGCTACATCCGACTCGATATTTTCGCCAAAGGGCCCAGTGACTGTGACAAAACCGATGGGTGGCTGCTCAAGGTAGGGAACTGACCGTTTCCACAACGATGTGGGCGGGACTCCCCTGCCCACATCGTTGTCCCGACACTCGCCGACTTCCTCCTCACGGCTCTGCTTCTTCCACAGACTCGATCGACTCTTGCAACGCCGTCACAAAGGCCTCCGGCTGAGCGAGGGCATGCTCCGTCAATTGGAATTCACTCACCAGTACGCCATCTCTATCGACCAGGAGTAACCGATAACCCGTTTTCACAGTAGATCCTCCATTCTCGCTGCAGCAGGCTACGGAAAAGCTCGACTGATGCCCACAATATACCTGGAACTTCCTGTAGGGTGCTTACGCCAGAATTACTTTAGGATGCTCAAAAAGACTGTCCAGCAAGGCCGCAGCGAGCGAAGAGGCGAGACGTACGCTTCGGTACGTTGAGCCTCTGAGCGATGTGAGAACGCCGCTGGGAGACTTTTTCAGCATCCTGACAGACGATGAGAACTGACGTGCCAAACGGACGGAGCAGGATCGTGACTGGTTAAAAGGGGACACGGATGCCCAGCTGGACCTCGTTTGGGATGAGGTGTTGTCCAAACAGGCTCCTCAGTCCGGCATTGGTGGAGCCGAAAGAAGACGAGAAGGATGGCGAAGCATGCAGGGAACGATCAAACTCCGTGAGATAGCCGCCCCCAAACCCTGCGCCGATATAGGGCATCAGCTTCGCTCCTCCCACCGAAATCTGTTTTGACAGGCTCGGAACGGCTCTCAGGAATCCCATGCTCTCCACTGTCAGGAATGCTGACGGCCCCTGCCCCGTTGCCGCCTCCGTGACCATGACAGCGCTCGAAGATGCCGTGAGGCTAGAGATAGCTGGCCCGATCGCTGAACGTCCATCTCCAGTTGGGCCTGCATAGGAAAGCGACCAGCATAAACCGAGGCCGATCATGGCACTGATTCCCAAGAGCAATCTCATTATTATACGAGTGTGCTGCATACGCCTCTTTACCATACAACCCGCCCGGCACCTGGTCAAGAAACCACCCACCCGCCATGCGGAAACATCGGCCCCCCAGTCCGTTAACCCATCACGCGTGTGAGCGTATTCTCATCCGTATGGTGAAACAGATCCGGCCGCCCCGGCATGCGGAGTTGCGTGTCCTCCTTGTAGTGAAACCGGTTCCGATCGAGGACCGTCACCGTCAATTCGTAGCGCACCGTCTTGAACTCCCTGTCGAGGAACCGGTTTGAGCAGATCCCATAAGTGTCCGATCCCGCGTCTGCCACCAGCGTAAACGTTGTGGAGGAAGGCGCCGCCGTGCCACCGGCAATCAGCGCCACCCCGCGCGGTACGATGAAACAGCGCAACACCTGCCCCTCGCCAGGATCCCAGAGCCAGTAGCCCACCTCCTCGTGGAACGGATCGGCTTCTCCAATACGCCGGGCCACCGTGGCATACCGCAAGCCATACAACACCTGCTCGTGATTGCGCACTGGTCCCATCGGCTCAAAGGTCATTCGTTCGCGAAACTGATTCTGCTCCGTACCCCGATCATCCGACGGCGCCACATCTGCGCCTTTGTCTCCCTCCCACACACCCGCCAGCGCAGCCAGCGGCCCGAGCTGCTTGATCAGACCCGAATCCATGAGGCCTCCTGAATAAGACGAGACGGAAGCATGGACTATGCTCCCACCCCGGCACAAATAGGCGTAACGAATCAGCGCAGCATTGTAGGAGGTTCACACTAACCGGCGCAATCAGGTGGGAAACGGACGGCCAGAACGGCAGCGTTCAGCTGGCCTGCTGACCTCTGGCGGCCACGCTTCCGACATCCTCTATTTTCTTGGCGAGTCGGGCTCGCCAAGATATCGTAGGCGTTGCGCACCGATGAGACGGAAAAGTGAGATCCTCTATGCGATCCTATGACATGGTGGTCGTCGGCAGTGGACCAGCCGGCCAGAAAGCCGCAGTCCAAGCGGCGAAACTGTCCAAACGCGTGGTGATCATCGAGAAAGCCCGACAACTCGGCGGAACCTCCCTCAATACGGGCACCTTACCCAGCAAGACCCTCAAGGACACGATCGAGTACATTCATGGCTTGGGACGGCGAGGATTGCACCAGCTGGGCACAGCGCTCACCAAGCAGCTCACGCTCCCAGACCTGATGACACGCAAAGACCAGGTCATCGAGACCGAAGTGGCTGTGATCACCAACCAGCTGCAGCGTAACGGCATCGAGATCATCCAGGGCACAGCCAGTTTTGTCGATCCCCATACCGTGAGCGTGGTGAGATCGGATGGGCATGTCGATCACGTTCAGGCCTCAGTCATCGTCCTAGCCACGGGGTCACGACCACGCCGCCCCACGGAGATCCCCTTCGACGACGTCACCGTGTGCGATTCCGACTCATTTCTCCGCACGACCAAGAACCCTACCAGTATCATCGTCCTCGGAGGCGGTGTCATCGGAACAGAGTATGCGTCGATGTTGGCCGCCTTTGGGATCAAGGTCACCCTCATCGACCGGCGAACACAGCTGTTGCGGTTCCTGGACCAGGAAATTGCGCAGGCGTTGGACTCCCAGATGCTGCAGAATGGGGTCGCGATCCGACTTGGACAAGAGCATCTTGGCATCATCGTGAATGAAGCTGGGCGCCCAACGATCCAACTTCACGATGGCGAAACAGTGACCGCCGAGATGCTGCTCTACACCATGGGGCGGATCGGGAATACGGACGCGTTGAACCTCCCCGCGATCGACCTCTCGACCGACCAGCAGGGGCAGCTCTCCGTCAACAGCCAGTACCAAACGGCCATTCCCCATATCTATGCGACGGGTGACGTCATCGGGTTTCCCGCGCTCGCCGCGACCGCCATGGAACAAGGCCGCCTCGCCGCCTGCCATGCCTTTCAGGTGTCCGAGTCGCATGACATCAAGGTGATTCCCTACGGTATCTACAGCATTCCCGAGGTTTCAATGGTGGGAAAAACTGAGGAAGAGCTTGCCGCTGCCGGCGTCCCGCACGTCACCGGAAGGGCTTTCTTTAGAGAAATGGCCAGAGGCCATATCAGTGGCGAGCTCCACGGTTTATTGAAAGTGGCCTTTCACCGCGACACGCACACACTCCTGGGCGTCCACATCATCGGCCAGGGAGCCACTGAACTCATTCACATCGGCCAATCGGTCCTGACCTATGGAGGAACGGTGGAGTACTTCGTCCACAACGTCTTCAACTACCCCACAATGGCCGAATGCTACCGCACCGCAGCCCTCGACGGGCTGAATCGGTTACATCGCCAGTCCCCTCCCCAGTGAGCAGATCCGAAGGTCCCCTCACCAAACCATAGTCAGGCACACAACCTCCCACAGAGAAAGACCTGTTGAATTCGCCCCACACATTTGCGCATACTTACGAACGGGCTATACTTATTGTGTGCTCTTGGGCGTCATGATCGACGTGGAGTCGTAATCATGCACATTCTCCCAACCATCGTCCTCGCGTCCCCGAGCAATCTTCCGGCAAGAACACCCACTAACGGTCTCCGTCTGGAGATCGGCTACTACAGGAGGTGCGCCTATGCCTATTCCACGCACACTCAAGACCAGACTCGATCGTGAGCATGTTCATTACGATGTCTTGCCTCACTCACAAATGTTCCGAGCGGCGGCCGTTGCTCAGACGCTCCATGTATCAGAGCAGGAAATGGCAAAGGTGGTGATCGTGAAAGTGAAGGAGCGATTTGTCACGACGGTGCTGCCGGCGATGGCAAAAGTGGACGTCCAGCGTCTACGGAAAATTTTTGGAACCCACCGCGTACGGCTCGCGACCGAGGAGGAGATCTCGCAGCTCTTTCCGGACTGCGAATTGGGCGCCATGCCGCCTCTCGGCACACTCTATGGACTTCCGGTGTATGTCGATCGGTCACTCACTGGCGACGAGCAAATCGTGTTTGAAGGGGGCACCCACTCAGAGGCGATCCGCATGCGCTACTGGGATTTCGCCGCGTTGGTGTTTCCCGTGGTCGCTGAGTTCAACCGTCCGCCAATGGCGACCTGTTGACGGAATGAGCTCAGTAGACCGCGAATGCCTTTGTTCTCGCCCTCTGCCAGTACCCGTGGTCAGTTGTTCACATCACCGCGTGAACAACTGACCCAACTCAAGAGTCAACCACTGCCTTCATCCAAAGAACACGCTTCAGGCTTTTTATGCTCAAAGCTGCTAGGATGGGACTTGTGCCAATCGACGTGTGCCACCCTGTTGCGAAAGGAAACCCATGGTCAAGAGTTCACAACTCATAGCGGTCTGTATCATTGCCTCACTCGTCGGCCTCCCGACCCTCTCGTTTGCAAAGGCCCGAGGAGGATCAGGCGGAGGATTTTCAAGCGGCTCACGAGGGGGGGCTACGGAAGCATGGGCAGCCGTGGATCCCGCACCCATCAAGACAACGGCGCGAAGCCGATTGAACAGTCCACCACCGCCAAGCCGTCGACGGCCCCGCCGCCAAACGCCGCCAACAGCCCCATGGGCCAGCCTGCTCCGACCACATCACCGTCATGGTTGCAACGCAACCCCCTGCTCGCTGGAATCGCCGGTGGTCTGGCCGGAACCTGGATCGGGCATATGCTCTTCGGCGCGACGGAAAGCAGCGCCAAAACGACGGACACCGAAGAACCAGCTTCGTCGTCCAACTCATTCGGGCTGATCCTCCTGCTGATGTTGGTCGGAGGCGGTGCGCTCTACTATTTCAAAAAGTTCCGTCAGACACCTGCTCCAGTGTTCACCGGACTCTCGCGCAGCACAGCCGCGAGGGGAAGTCTCCTAGATATCTCGTCCAACAGCAGCAGCAGCGCCGACAGGCCAACCACTGATACGACCTATACTGTGACCACCGAAGATAAAGCCGCCTTCCAGCAACTGCTGGCCGATATTCAGTCCGCCTGGAGTGCGCAAGATGTGACGGCATTGCGACGCTGCCTGACGCCGGAAATGCTGAGCTATTTCAGCACCGCCATGGCCGAGGACAACAGTCGAGGCGTGCAGAACCACGTAGAAGGCGTGGAGTTACTCAAAGGAGACGTGCGCGAAGCCTGGTCCGAAGATACGACAGACTATGCCACCGTGGACCTACGCTGGAATGCCCGGGACTATACGGTCTCCACGACAATCCCGCGCGGGGAACCAGGCTATCTGGTCGAAGGCAGCGACGAAACATCGACCGAATCGGGCGAAGTCTGGACCTTCATGCGCGTGCGTGATGGACGCTGGCTTTTGTCGGCCATTCAGCAATAATCTCCGAGGATCGGCGGCTGACTCACAAAGTCAGCCGCCGATCCACTTCCAGACAGAGGGTGTGAGCACATAGGCCGCAGCCGAGACCAATACCCCCACTACCACACCAAGCAATCCAGCCACGTAGAGCCCCGCAAATGGTGCCGCAAACACGACTACAAGCATGAAGAGCGCCATCGAGCGATGGCCTTCGTAGAAGGTTCGTCGGGACTCAGCTGAGAAAGAAACAGAGGAGTCAGATCGATAAGACATGTGCCGAGTATAAACGAAACCCACCACCTCTGTCTGTCTCAGTCATCCTGAGCACGAGCACTCTCAGCAACACAGCCTGTCAGTGGAAGACCGGACCTGAGCCCGTTCCTTCCTTTGCGCTACAACACTTCTTGAACTTTTTTCCACTCCCGCAGGGACAGGGATCATTGCGCCCGACCTTGGTGTGGCCCGAGGGCCCTAGATCGAGATCGCCCATTTCGAGTCGTGCCTGATAAATCGATCGTCCCAGGTGTGCGTACTCACGCATCGCATCAGGGAAGATCTCGATCACCGATTGAGCAAGCTGCTCCAAACTCCCCGTCCCCTTTGTTTCCTGATGGTAAGCTTCGGCAAGTTTCGGAGACGTAAAGAAGCTGAGCGTCATCAGCAACGCTCCAAAATCCTCATCGAGTTCATCAGGCGTGTACTCGTTCCACACCTCCGCAAGATAGTCATAGCCGAGCCCCCATCTCGAGGTTGATACCTTTCTGGATATCCGTATGGCCGGACTGGTACAAGATGGTGGTGATCTGGTGGTGGCTCCCCCGCCCCGAAGGAAATGTCGCGCGATGATGTCAATCCTCAGAATGATCGGGATACGCACTCCTGTATCGCGAGATACCGCGTCGGAGCGCACAAGGAGCACGCAGCGCCTCATGCGCCACGCCTGCCTTGCGACGGCATTACTGGTGACAATCACCATTGTGGCTCAGGCAGTGTACGCCGCAGGCGGAAGCCAGACCAAATTCAGGCGTATCTCGACGCAGTACATCGCGGCGTTGGGCGATCCTGGTGCGACCTCCGGGAGCGGCGCGCAATCGTGGGGTCTATGGCCACTAGACCCGGGGCCTCGCGGTGTGAAGCTGAACCGCTATCCTTCGTTGAAGGATGCCGGTGGCATCGCCCCGGCGCGTTGGAAGTTCGACGAGACGGACTGGTGGCTGGAGGAACACGGCTTGATCATGGAGCAACCGACCATTCCACTCCCTCCTGGTAAATATGTGGTCACGGGCGCTCGCAAGGTGACAGCCGTGCTGACGATTCATCCGGCCGACAGCCGCGGCGACAGGCGCTGGGAGCTCAATCAAGGCGCGACACTCTACGACGTGACCCACCTAGCCTGCCGTTCCGCGCGCTATATACCGGCGGCAGTGGGTGGTTCATGCTCGCCAGCCAATGCAAAGCAGGCGGCGTTTCCAATTGCACCAGGAGGCGCGATGCCTCCAGTCGAAGGCTGCACCAAACAAGGCTATGCGGTGCTCATCGTGATCGGTATGGGCGTGGAAGACTGAACCGTGGTGGCGCATGGACAGCTTGCGCGGCGAGCTCAATACAAGCCATGCCGGTGCATCTTCTACCTCTCAGAGACGAGTCAGAAACGGCGCGGATAAGGGGCATTCGAATCAAATGCAACACGAGGCTGACAGTAAATGACTCCCGACCCCTTTTAGCGTTGGGGCAGCCTGACAAAACATTGACAGATTAATCTCTTCGCACCGTCAATTTTGACACAAAGTTGCTCTCAGTTTAAATACGTATATTCCAAATCCCTGCAATACTGACATCTGCCAATGTGGCGCAGCTCTTGCTTAACTTTATTTCAGCTATGAACGCAACCACCCTAGGAGGACTCAATGGACTGTCCGAAGTGTAAAGGGATGATGATGCTGGAACGGTTCTCGAATTTCTTTGTGGTGTTTTATGCATGGAAATGCATCAACTGCGGGGCGCTCATCGACCGCACTATTTCCAACAATCGCCGAAAAAGTCTGGCTGCCCGAGAGGCCCAGGCCGTTGCGGTGCGCTAAGAAGTTTAAGCAAAAGGGTCGGGAGTCTTTTGTTATTCTCGGATTGCTCATGGGGCAACCGACCCTTCCGCGCGCTATACACCGGTGACAGTGGGTGGTTCCTGCTCCCCGGCCAACACAAAGCAGACGGTATTTCCCGTTGGCCAGGAGGCGCGATGCCTCCCGTCGAGGGCTGCACGAAGCAGGACTATGCGGTGCTCATCGTGATCGGTATGGGCGTGGAAGACTGAACCGCGGTGGCGCACCGACAGCTTGCGCGTCGGCTGCAATAACAGACTGCCGGTACTTTTTATCCACCCGAAGCTACACGTCACATTCTCCGGCACGGTTTGATCCGTCAGCGGATTCGCCACCGTTGGGGCTTGGTTCGAAGGAAACAGTCAGCCCGATTCGCGATGCTCCCGTCGGCAAAGTGCAGGGTCTCCACAACGAGCGAGCTGCTCACCCCGGTCCTTGCGAGTCATCCGAGGTTTGCTTTTTGTCCCTCAGGGATTACACAATAGGGCATACTCATTGACCTCCGCCATCCTGGCCACTATCAACAATCAACAGCGAGGTATCATCGTGAATGTTCGACATGCCCTAGCGATCGTTATGGTACTGAGTGCCTTCGGCAACATCGGCGATGTCCGAGCCGGCTATGATTCAGCCCCTTCCGGCTCTGGTAGCGTGGATGGTTGCGACGGCGTATCGTTTTCCACGTTCCTGCCGAAGCCATACTCACAAACAGACAACAATATAGAAGTCGCGCCGCAATCGGCATTTTCGTTTGTGGCATCCAAGTCGACGTTTCCCAAAACCATTACGGTGATGATCAAGGACGAAAGCGTCCCGGTCACCGTAACGCCTCACTTCGGTGGGTTTCTAGTCAGCGGCAAGATCCCCGCCTCGGCCAAAGGCACCTTCATCAGAGTTGCTATTACGGGGAAAGGCCCCAGTCTCTGTGAGCGCGGCGACGGATGGCTTTTGAAAGTAGGAAAATAATCGAGGGCAGGATAGAGATGGCTCCGGTTGGTTGGCCAGTGTAGGCCATTCCTAACGTGGCGCCTGGTAGATTGCTGACGACACGGCGGTGCGCCGTGTCGTCAGAGTGTCATCTCCGTAATCTGAGAATTTGAATCAAAGGGGTCGGGAGTCTTTCTTTTTTCTCCGTTGACCATGGAGCAACCAACCGGCCCACGCGCGATACACCGGCGAAGGTGGGTGGTGCGTGCTCGCCGATTCACGCGAAGCAGACGGCGTTTCCCGTTGCGCCAGAGGGAGCGATGCCTCCGGTTGAGGGCTGCACAAAGCGGGACCATACTGAGCTCATCGTAATCGGCGTGGGCGTGGAAGACTGAACCGCGGTGGCGCACCGACGGCTTGTACGTCGGCCTCGACGAAAGACTCCCAGCTCATCTCCAACCCCTCAGTGACGAATCAGGAACAGCGCGGGCAAGGGATAGTTGATTCGACAACTGACACAATGACGTCACTAAAAGACTCCCGACCCCTTTAAGTTCTGACATAACCTGGCAAAACATTGACAGATTCCTCTCTTCACACCGTCAATTTTGACAACAATCCATGCTCAGTTTAACTACGTATGTCATGAATCCTTGAAATGCTGACATCTGACAACTTGGCGCAACTCTTGCTTTACATCGCTGATAGCAGTGAGCCTAACCACCTGAGGAGGGATCAATGATATGTCCGAAGTGCAAAGGGATAATGATGTTGGAGCGGTTCTCAGATTTCTTTCTGGTGTTCTATGCATGGAAATGCATCAACTGCGGGGCCATGATCGACCGTACCATTTCCAACAATCGACGGAAGAGTCTGGCTGCACGTGAGTCCCAGACTGTTGCTGCGCGGTAAGAAGTCTCAGCAAAGGGATCGGGAGTGAATGGCACTTACTTAACGGCTCCAGCGGTGAGGTGACGCGCAAAAGGCCGATTCCAGTGATACGGTAGGGGCTCAACACCTATCGATTTTTCACCGGAGGAGCGAGTCTGAATGTATCCGCAGCATCACCCACGTGTGCAGCAACAACGACGTCTTCACCAGCGTATCCACCGCAGCCATGCGGAGACATTCTTCAACCTGTTGACTCGCCCTGAGTTGTTGGGTGAGGTCGAGTCGCTCGTGCCGCCCCATCGGAAACGGGTCTTCTCCCCAACCGAGACCCTGTCGATGTTTCTTGCGCAAGCGCTCAGTGCGGATCGGTCCTGTCAGAACGTCGTCAACGACACCGCCGTTCAACGCATGACCCGAGGCCTGCCGCAGTGCAGTACGCATACGGGGGCCTATTGTCGTGCGCGACAACGGTTACCGATAGAGCTACTTTCACCACTGGTTCGCCAGACAGGGCGACGGATCAGCACACAGGCTCCCGAGCTCTGGCGTTGGCGGGGGCGTCCGGTCCGGCTGGTGGACGGCACGACCGTGGTGCTGCCGGACACGCCGGCGAATCAGACCGCCTATCCACAACCGCGGAGTCAGAAGCCTGGGCTGGGGGGTCCCCTTGTGCCGGATCGTAGGCCTGCTGTGTCTCGAGAGCGGGGCGGTGCTCAATGCGGCGATCGGTCGCTATCAGGGGAAGGGGGGTGATGAGCAGACCCTCCTCCGTTCGATACTCCATACATTGGAGCGTGGAGATCTGCTCGTGGGCGATGCCTTTTACGCCACGTATTTTCTGCTGTGCACCTTGCGTGAATTGGGCATTGATGCGGTCTTTGAGCAATACGGGGCCCGCCAGCGCCGGACCGACTTTCGGTGCGGACAGCGGTTCGGCTCACGCGATCATCTGATTGTGCTCCAGAAACCAATTCACAAACCGGACTGGATGTGTCAAGCGGACTATGATCAGGCACCCAGTACGCTGATGGTACGGGAGCTGCGCACCGGCGGCAAAATCCTGGTGACGACGCTGCTGTGCCCCAAGACCACGCACAAGTCTGCCTTGAAGACGCTGTTTCAAAGCCGATGGCATGTCGAGCTCGATCTGCGCAACATCAAGAGCACCTTAGGCATGGAGCGATTGAGCTGTCAGACTCCGACTATGGCCCGCAAGGAGATGTGGGTCCATCTGTTAGCCTACAATCTGCTTCGGATGATGATGGCTCAGGCCGCACTGCTCACCGACTGGCTGCCGCGCCAGCTGAGCTTCAAACATACCCTGCAACTCTGGAACGCGTGGACCCATTATGGTGCTGGTATCCAGCAGGATGAGCTGCCACATGGCTTGTTGGTCCTGATCTCTCAACAGCGCGTAGGCAACCGGACCGGCCGTATTGAACCCCGGGCCATTAAGCGACGACCAAACCCCTATCCGCTCCTCATCAAACCCCGTGCGGTCGCCAGAGAGGATATCCGGAACTATGGCCATCCTAAGAAGCTTAAGTAAGCGCCATTCGGATCGGGAGTCTTTCTTTATTCTTGGTTGACCATGAAGCAACCAACCGGCCCACGCGCGATACACCGGCGACGGTAGTCGGTTCGTGCTCGGCGGATCACGCGAAGCAGACGGCGTTTCCAATTGCGCCAGGGGGTGCGATGCCTCCGGTCGAGGGCTGCGCGAAGCAGGACTATGCCGTGCTTATCGTGATCGGCGTGGGCGTGGACAACTGAACCGCGGTGACGCACCGACAGCGTACGTGGCGGGCTCGCTAGAGACTTCCCAGTGCATCTTCTACCTCTCAGCGACAAGTCGGGAACGGCGTGGATTAGGAGCTAATGAATCAAAAGCGACGCGAGGCTGTCAATAAAAGATTCCCAACCCCTTTAGTCCAGAATCCAGAGCACGGCGTCCAACACCGCCCGGGTGGGGACGGGCTTCCGCCCAGGACGGGAATCCGGGATGTGCTCTTCGGGAAAATGTTCGTGAATCCGCTCCCATTGATCGTCCCGCAGCCGCAGCATGCCCGGACTTATACGGATGGGAATTCAGGCCGTCAACTATTTTGAGATAGGTTCTAGGGTCCCTTGTTTTTCCTCAGCTCCCAATCCCTTGTTCATATTCTATCGATGCACTCACCCCTATTTTGACTCAACACTTGTGGAGCATAATGTTGCATCACTGCCCTACAACCAAGCTCAGCAATTACGAGAAATTGCTCCTTGTCCCAATTGAATTGAAATGTTGGATAGTGCGGAAACTTCGTATCCGAGCGATCGTAATACTTCAGGATTCTCGGTCCGAAAACCTCCGTGGCCTTGGCCCTACCGGCTGGAGAAAGATCGTCAAGCAGTCTCCTGTCAGCGGAGAGCTTCATATATGTCACGCCTATGTCGACTCGTTCTGTATCTTTACAGTCTTTGTCTTTGTTTAGACACCGATGGACAAAACCGACGCTAATGGGTTCGGAACAGTCAAACAATGCGCGACTGCCAGCCTCTTCTTTATTCCAACAGTTCCATTGCTTCGTAGTTACAACTTTGTCGGACATGTCTTCAGGACACCACTTAGAATCCATATGGCATGTCGCTTGATGAAGGCGATCAATCTTCAGAATCTTTCCCTCTTTAAGAAGGTTGTTGTTGAGAAGACGATAGGCTTCAAATTGGTAGTTACCAATGCCACTTCCATAAAGCAACCTGTCTACCCAGTCTATTTTTCCATCGTATTCAGCATCCACTACCAGGATTTCCCTGCAATTTCTTCTGATCAAACTATACACGCCGAGATTTTCTGAGTGCCCACCATCTGTCAACAGAATGAATTGTTTGGTCTCACCCTCGGTATGAGTGGGTGCCAGCATTTCATAGCACAACCCGAAATCATTCCAGAAAAACGGCATGAATCTAGTGGCTTGTGAGTCCACAACTGCACCAGAAATTGAAGCGATTCTAGATAGCGTGTATTGTTCCCCACGGTGAATATCTTGATTTTCTTGGTTCTTGAACGGGCTTAGTTCGGTCCAAATGTGATAACTAACACTCGGGGATCCTATCCCGAGCGGTGTGAACTCAAAGACCTTGTTGGCAAGTCGCGAATCACCTTCGAGTCTTTGGACGGTAGCGTTGACGATCAAATAGGGAAGTTCTTTGGCTCTGACCGTTTGAACGGGCAGGATGAGCCTCTCTTCACGGTGAGGAATGTAATGAAATGACCTTCCAAGAATTGTTTCGTATTCGGCCCCGGTCGAAGTCCGATGCCCTTCATGACTTGGGGGGCAATTCAACCATGAGCAGATGAGTTGTCCGGCGTATATGAACCACCCAGAAACGAGGCCTCCGCCTCTGATCATTTTTCTAAAGGCAGTCACGCTGACTCCCGGAATTGACTGACCCACTGCTTCAGCCCACCGAGATTTGTTCTCAACGAAGCGTACACGTTCTGCTACCCGATGGATCGACTCAGAAGAAAGCACCTTCTCTAATCCACTAGCTCCAGAGACATCTTGTTGTGCATATAACCATGTTGCTGCATATGACCCCCCAGAGACAGCTGAAATGATCTCGTAGTCACTCAGCTTCCCACTCTCATGCAGACCCTTTAGTACTCCGATGCCATATGCCGCAGCTCTGATTCCACCGCCTGATAAGGCGAGGCAATATTGCGGCCTGGCATTCAAGTTCTTATAGTTTGCACGCTCTACATCGAGGAACTTTTCTTCAGAAGCCCTGTACTGATCAGCACGGAGATCGGCCCATCGTGTACATGAGGTTGTGGAGGCTACGAAAACGGCGATCCAGACTATATTGGAGAACCATTGTGAATGACTGTTTCGACAAAGGAAAAGAATGCGTCTCCACTCTCTTCGTGAAAGTTTTGACATAGGTCTCTCCCTCAGAGGCAGAAATTTGTTCTCTCACGAACGAACTGTCTAAATCTAAAGAGCCTTAGCTCTTGCCAATTCTTTAAAATACGTCAATAAGACCTTCATACCGCTGGTGACAATCTTGATGAACGACATCTTGGGTCTAGAACTGGCCTAGGTGTGCTACAGATGAGTTTATTCAAACAGTGGGGGACACTTCAATCATGAACCAGGATTCATCATGGTGTGGTAGCTGATTCTGGTAAAGGCCTCGCCTATGACATCCTAAACCGTCGCATCGGCCGTCTGTGTTTTCCGATCATCCTTTTGGCTTGGTTGCAGGGCACCCTCGCACTGACTAATGCCTACAGAATCTGTTACTGCAGCCTTGCAGATGCGTCAAGGTCTATCGCGATACGAGATAGAGATGGCTTTCTGCTACAACACCTGCACGATGAAACACTTTAGGTACCGTGTCTCCGGCATGCTGGCGAGAATGGGATGGTCGGCGCTCTGGCCTCGTTGTTCAATGAGCCGAATCTCTCGCTTGGCGTCGCGGGCCGCGAGACGGATGCTCTTCCAAAGATCTTCTTCAGAAACAGGATGTGAACAGGAGCTGGTCACCAGAAACCCTTCCGGCTTGAGCAGCTTCAAACCCAAGAGATTGACATCCTTATACCCAGTCAAGGCACCAGCGAGAGCCTGTTGACTGCGCGCAAAGGCCGGAGGATCGAGGATCACCAGATCATAGCGTCTCCCCGCCTTCACCAGCTTGCGCATCTCCTCGAACGCATCAGCTTGGCGATAGGTGCAGCGACCCTCGACCTTGTTCATCGTGGCCTGTGTTCGGGCCATGGCTAGTGTGTCCAGACTGACATCGAGGCCCTCTACTGAGACGGCTCCGGCGAGCGCGGCATGAATGCCGAAGGCGCCAGTATGGCAGAACACTTCCAACACGTCGGCTCCTGCCGCGAGTTTGGCCGCTGCCAGCCGATTTTCCCGTTGATCGCAAAACCAGCCGGTCTTCTGACCCTTCTCGACATCCACGAGAAACTTTGCAGCCCCTTCGTGAATCTCCACTTGCGTCGGGCCGCTGCCGAAGAGAAACCTCCGTTCGAGAGGCAGCCCTTCGAGTTGGCGGCTCTTGGCCTCATTCCGTAGATAGACCCTTGTCAGATTCAATTCCTTCATCAACACGTCGGCCAAGAGTTCCTTCCGGCTATCCATGCCGAACGAGAGACACTGCATGACCAGCAGCTGATCATACCGATCGACGATCAACCCTGGCAGTCGATCGCCTTCTGCATAGATCAGCCGATAGGCATTGGACTGCGCGACCACGCGCTGTCGGAGGCGGATCGCCTGTTGGATTCTTCCCCGCCAGAACGTCTCGTCGATGGGTTCATCCTCAAATGTCAGGAGACGGACTCGGATTTTTGATGCAGGGTTATAGAGACCACGGCCGTAGAATTGCCCGTCGGGGGTTAGGACATCGACCAGATCCCCAGCGGCGGCTTGACCGACGAGCGGTCCGACATGACCAGCAAAGAGCCAGAGCGGCCGCCCCTCCGGAATGCGTAGTGACGTAAGGCGGACCTGGGCCATCGGTGTCATTGTCTTTGCTCCTGTAACATAGTGTGCCTGACTGTGTGCGTGAGTGGTCACCTGCCGGCTGTCGTCAGCCCGATCATCACACGCTCATTGCTTGACGAACCTCTGCCAGTATGTTTTCCTGATGACGCGGCGTGCAAACCGGCGGTGTGAGGATAAAGAAGAATGAGCGACAAAGCTACCATTGGTTCCGCTGTGTTGGATCGCCTGCATCGCCTGGGTGTTCGCCATATTTTCGGCATTCCTGGTGACTATGTCCTGTCTCTCTATCAACTGATCGAGGCCTCGCCCATCACGCACATCGGAACCACGCGGGAGGACTGTGCCGGCTTCGCGGCAGATGCCTACGCTCGCATCAACGGCATTGGAGCCGTCTGTGTCACCTACTGCGTCGGCGGGCTCAATACCGTCAACGCCATTGCCTGCGCCTATGCGGAACGCTCGCCGGTGGTCCTTTTGACCGGATCGCCTGGTCTGTCTGAACGAACTCGCACTCCCTACTTGCATCATATGGTTCGGGATTTTGCCACGCAACGAGAAGTCTTCGAGCGGATGACCGTGGCCGCCGTGACGTTGGATGATCCGTTAACCGCCGAACGAGAGATGGATCGGGCCTTTGCTGCCCTGCTTCGCTATCGCCGTCCCATTTATATCGAAATCCCCAGAGACATGGTCCACTGTCCACTCATGGGTGGCCTGAAACCGATCTGCATTGAGGATACGCCGAGTGACCCGGCGGCGCTGGAAGAAGCGATCAGTGAGGTGCGGATCATGCTCGCCTCGGCCAAACGGCCGGCCATGCTCGTTGGCGCGGAAGTCGGCCGCTTCGGGCTCCAGGACGACCTGACTCGCTTGGTCGAGCGGCTGAATATCCCCATCGCCTCGACGTTGCTTGGGAAATCGATCATTCGGGAGGACCATCCACTCTATGTCGGGGTATATGGGGGGCTCATCGGCCGGGAGGAAGTGCAGCAATTCATTAACGAGTCCGACTGTCTGTTGATCCTCGGGTCTATTCTCTCTGATGTGGAAGATTTGGATGCCACGTCGCCCTTGCTGTCAGAAGGCCGTACCATCCATGCCACAGCCGACCGTGTCGCCATCAAACATCACCGGTATGAATCCATTAAGTTCCAGGATTTTGTCCAAGGGCTCGTGAAATCTCCGCTTCCCTCCTTTTCTCACTCCCAGCGGCTGTTCCCGGTTCAAGCCCTTCCAGAACCGGCGACACCAGACCCGGATGCACCAGTCACGCTAGGCGGACTCTTCCGCCATCTCGATACAGTCTTGACTGAAAAGACGGTCGTGATCGCGGATGTGGGTGAATCGCTCTTCGCCGCTGCGGATTTGCATGTGCGTCACCGGTTTGAGTTTCTGTCGCCGGCCTACTACACCTCGATGGGCTTTGCCGTACCTGCCGCCTTAGGCGCATCGTTCGCCGACCCGAGTCTGCGGCCCATCGTCCTGGTGGGAGACGGAGCCTTTCAAATGACTGGGACTGAATTAGCCAGCTGCGTGCGCTATGGACAAGCTCCGATTGTCATTATTTTGAATAATCGAGGCTATTCGACGGAGCGAGAGATCTTGGAGGGCCCCTTTAACGATGTGCATGAATGGCAGTATGACAAAGTGTGCGACCTGATCGGAGGCGGAAGAGGCTCGCGCGTAGGCACGCAGCGGGAATTTGAACAGAACCTTGCCGCTGCCTTTGCCGATCACAGCCAGCTTCATGTCCTGAATGTGCTCCTCAGCCCCAGCGATCGATCGCCCGGCATGGTGCGATTGGCGAGGCGGCTAGGGAAGAAACTGTCGACGGATAAGCCATAGGGAAAACCCTCCACCCCTGCCTGCTTTTCCCTACACCTCTGCGAGAGCATTTTCTCAGAATTCGAGCAAATCCCCGGCACGAAGTGACAAGAGTCTTAGCCTTTCGTTATACTCAGCGATGGCACATCCCCTGCACTCTTCAGCGTAGAATCGGCTGAGAAGCATCCGCATCTCTTCGCTCCCCCGGCTTTACGCGGGATCGACGTTCAGCAATACTCCGCGATCCGCAGAGAGGTCATCGTGTCTGATTTTTATCAAAATGGGGTCGTGACCGTTCTCCACCGTCTCGGTCAGCCCAACACTGAGCAGCTGGAGCACGAGCTCGAGCGGTATGCGAAAACGACGCCGATCGCGCTGGTCCTCCCCTCACTGTATTCGGAACTGGAGCGTCCCGCCCTTAAGCGCATCGTGGAAATCCTGGGTGAGGTTCGCTATATCAATGAGATCGTCATTTCTTTGGATCAGGCCTCTGCGTTGGAATTCCGCCTGGCCAAGCAATTCTTTGCTCAGCTCCCTCAACGAGTCCGCGTCGTCTGGAACGACGGGACCAGGATCCAGGCGCTGTTGAACACCTTGGTCTCGCATGAGATCGATATCGGACACCAGGGGAAAGGACGCGGGTGTTGGACGGCCTACGGTTATGTGCTGGCCCGGGGCCAAAGCCAAGTCATCGCCCTGCATGACTGCGACATCGTGAGCTACGACCGCCAGTACCTCGCTCGCCTCTGTTACCCCGTCGCCAATCCGAACCTCGCCTACGAATTTTGCAAGGGGTATTACAGCCGCGTGACAGACCGCATGCATGGACGGGTGACCCGTCTCTTCATCACTCCGCTGATCCGCAGTCTACAGTTGCTGGTCGGACCGCATCCCCTCCTCTCGTTTCTGGATAGTTTTCGGTACCCACTGGCCGGTGAATTCGCGATGGTGCGAGATCTGGCCTGGATCAACCGTATTCCCGGCGACTGGGGGCTGGAGGTCGGCATGCTGGCCGAGGTGTACCGCAATTGCGCACTCCGTCGTATTTGCCAAGCGGATATCGCCGATGCCTATGAGCACAAGCATCAAACGCTGTCGACGCACAATCCGGATGCCGGCTTGCTGAAAATGTGCGTGGATATTACCAAATCACTTTTCCGCAACCTGGCGAGCGAAGGGCTGATCCTGTCGGAGAGCACGCTCAAGACCTTGCGGGCTACCTATCTCCAGGCCGCGCAAGAAGCTATTAGCCGGTACGAAAATGACGCGGCGATCAACAGTTTGCGCTTTGACCGCCATGAAGAGCGGCGCGCCGTTGAGGTATTTCTGCGAGGCATGACGCTGGCGACGGATAGTTTCCTCGGCGACCCGTTGGGCGTCCCCATGATCTCGAACTGGAGCCGGGTGACCCACGCCGTCCCGGATATTTTTCATCGGCTCATGGACGCCGTGGAACAGGACCATGCGTGGGATCCTACGGCAGAAACCAGGCAACCTGTCTCATGAACAACAGCTTAATTCCACTCACCGCTGAAACCGAGGACCTGCTGGAAGCCGTACGCAGTGCTGACATCTTGGTCGGCATTCCCAGCTTTAACAATGCAGGGACCGTCGGCCATGTCGTCCGCGCCGTCGGAGCAGGGCTGGCAAAATACTTTCACGGCCATCGTGCCGTTCTGGTCAACGCCGACGGTGGCTCCACCGACGACACGCCCACCATCGTCGCCCATACCATGGTCGATCTGGAACCCCTCTTTATCAGCGATCGACAGAGCACGCTCCACCGGATTATCACGCCCTATCACGGAATCCCCGGCAAAGGCAGCGCGTTTCGCACGATTTTCGAGATCGCTCGACGGCTCAAAGTCAAAGCCTGTGCCGTCGTCGATTCGGACGTCCGCAGCATCACCCCCGAGTGGATGGAACTGCTCCTTCATCCGATTCTCAAAGAAGGCTACGACTATGTGGCCCCGTACTATCGACGCCACAAGTACGATGGAACCATCACCAACAGCATCGCCTATCCTCTGACCCGAGCCCTCTACGGGCAGGAGGTCCGTCAGCCGATCGGCGGAGATTTTGGATTCACCGGAGAGCTGGCCCAACACTATCTCGAAAAGCACGTCTGGGAGTCCGATGTCGCGCGCTTCGGAATCGACATTTGGATGACGACCGAAGCCATTACGAGCGGAGCGAAGGTGTGTCAGAGTTTTCTCGGGGCCAAGATTCATGATCCGAAGGACCCCGCCGCCGACCTCTCCTCCATGTTGCGACAGGTGGTGGGCGCCTTGTTCGCCTTGATGGAAGCCCATGCCCCCACCTGGCTCCCCGTCACAGACTCGCGAAAGGTGCCGCTCTTCGGTTTCCAGTATGAGGTGGGCGTTGAGCCGGTGAATGTCAATGTCGAACGGATGGTGGACTTGTTTCATCTCGGGCTGACGGACCTGCACGATATTTGGGCACGCATGCTCTCGGAAGACGCCCTGGAACAGCTGTCCAGTCTTCGGAACGTCCCCCTGCGGGATTTCCGCATTCAGGATTCGCTATGGGCCAAAATTATTTATGACGCCGCCCTCGCGCATCATCGGAGCGTGCTTCCCCAAGAACATCTCCTGAAAGCGCTGACCCCTCTCTATTTGGGAAAGACCGCGTCATTCGTGCTGGATAGCCAGGGGTTGACCTCGGCGGAAGCCGAGCAGCTCATCGAAACGCTCTGCCGAACGTTCGAGAAACAGAAAGAGTATCTTGTCGCACGCTGGCCTCAGCCTCATGACTCGCGCGAAGTCATCGGGGCTGCTCGCGCGAAGTCTGAAAGGAGCGAGCCATGACCTCAAGCTGGGAACATACGTTACTCGGACCAGTGACCGCACTTGGCGAGCGTGTCTTTGCCATCCTTCCCAATGTCCTGGCCATGATGATTCTCTTGCTGGTTGGTCTGGGCGCAGCCTGGGGCATGGGGCATTTGATGGAACGGCTGCTTCGCGTCATTGGCCTGGATCGACTCTGTGATCGAATCGGTATCGCGGGGGCCCTGCTGCGGGGAGGCATCAAAGCCGATCCGTCTTATATTATCGGCCGCATTACCTACTGGTTGATCGTGATCTTCGCCACCACGGCATCGCTGGGCGCGCTCGATGTGGCCCCGATCAATGAAGCCGCCCACTCACTCTTGTCGTATATTCCCCATTTGGTCACCGCGGCCGTGATCGGAATCATCGGTTATCTCGTCTCGAATTTCGTGTCGCAGGCCGTCCTCATCGCTGCCGTGAACGCGGGGTTACCTCCGGCCCGCTGGATCGCAGCCGGGACACGCTGGGGCATTCAGCTGTTGACCGTGGCCATGGCGCTCGAACAGTTAGGGATTGCTCAGCACATCGTCGTCGTCGGATTCGGCATTACCTGGGGAGGCCTCGTCCTCGCCGCTGCATTGGCCCTAGGGTTGGGTGGCAAGGATCTGGCGAAGGATTTCCTGGAACGACGTCTGGCCGGACATTCCCGGTCGCAGATCAACGAGGACCTACGACATCTTTAAGCCTATGTCACGCTATCTACTCTTCACAGACCTGGACGGTTGTCTCTTAGACAACGACAGCTATTCCTTTGACGAGGCGAGACCGGCCCTTCGACGCCCTCCGTGCGGAGAACATTCCGGTCATTATCGTCTCCGGAAAGACCCGCGCGGAAATCGAACCGCTTCGAGAGCGCCTTGACCACCACGATCCTTTCATCGCCGAGAATGGCGCGGCGGTGTTTGTGCCCCTCAATACCTTTGACTTCCCCTTAGAACGATCACGCCGCCGCTCCGGCTATCAAATCATCGAACTCGGCACACCCTATGCGCTTCTCCGGGATGTGCTCCGGCAAATAGAAGAGGCGGTGGGCACACCGCTCCAAGGGTTCGGCGACCTGTCGGTCGACGAAGTCATGGCGAACACAGGACTCGCCCGAGAAGATGCTCTGCGGGCTATGCTGCGGGAATTCGATGAGCCGTTTTTGGTGAGCGGTCCCCCCAGGCTGATCGAGGAAGTCTGCCGCCAGATCGTGACGCGAGGGCTGAATTGGACAAGAGGCGGACGGTTCTTTCACTTGACGGGAAATAACGACAAAGGCCGGGCCGCAGAAATTCTGCTCCGCTGCTACAAACGACAGGAGCGATTAGCCAACCTGCCAGATGATATCGAAACCATCGGCATCGGCGATAGCTTGAACGATCTTCCGCTCTTACTGACGGTGGATCATCCAGTCTTGGTACAAAAACCGGACGGCTCGTATGACCCCGACATCAACCTGCCGAATCTCATTCGCGCACCTGGCATCGGTCCAGCCGGATGGAATCAGGCTGTCTTGGAATTGCTCAAACAAGCCTCGGAAGAGCCATCCCATGGCCGATCAGTCAATATCCAAGCCACTTGACCGCACTCATTCCAACAGACGAGGCGAGGCTAGTCTTCAGCTGGATTAATAATATGCAATCCTGCGGTTTTTGATGCCGCCAACAGCTGGGGATCCGCGCTGACGACGGTCAATCGCAACGGCTTCAGCTCCAACGCCAGCGCCAGATGCATCACCTGTGGTGATCGAAGGAACGGATACTCCAGAGCCAATTCCTTGGTTGCCAGGTAGGTCTCCATCTTCGGTTCAATAAACTGATAGAGTCCCTGTTTGGATTCAATCTCGAACTTATACAGAACGGAGTAACAATCATCCCGCGTAATCTGCCCCTCATGTGCGCGTGCGCACAGGACCGAATAGAAGTCCGTCACAGACCAGGTCGGGACGATCGCAACTTTGCCGCGCTTCACCATCAGCCGATTCACGATCCTCGTGCCCCGCTCCATGCTGTAGCGCTTAATGAGTGCGGTTGAGTCAAAATAGTAATATGGCATCCCCTTACACCCTCCCCTTCAGAATGATTTCCGCGAGCGGCCCTTGAAGCTTGGAGAGCCGGTCTTGCAGTTCATCGAGTGGCACCTCTTCATACCCCTCTTTTCGCAAGGTGTCGGCAAGATTCCCGCTATTGAAGGACGCCGTGTCTTCCTTCAGTCGGTCGCTCAATCGCCGCTTGGCCACACGGCTTGAAAGTTTTTGTCCAGATTTGGTCAACCCCCGCCCCCGGCTGCGTGGAGCTCGACTGACGGAGAGTTCGTCTGTCTTTTTCACGATCAATACCTCCTCATGAAAGAACGTCCATTTACCGCCTCACCCCTGATTCTTCTCGTGGGCAACTCGCCGGCATCGTCGCCGTCTCAGGCAACACGATCTCGCCAAAAATATGGGCGGCAATCGCCTTCGCGACATCCGACGACAACTCTTGTTGCATGACACGCAACGTCTTCGCCGTGGCTTCACGCTCCGTCAGGTGCCCTTCCCTCCCACCATGCGCCGTCGCCCCGACAACCCGCCGCGTCCCCGGCTCCACGACCTCGAAATCACTACACCACCGAACGTACTTGAAATGTGGGTCCCGCACATCGATGGGGAACAGACGGACGGTGCCTCGGACGATCAATTCAGGGGAACCAGCTTCTTCACCTTCCATCTTTGTGGTCACACGAAGTCCTTCCCGGATCAGCCCTTCCGCCAGCGCACGCCCAACCGGTTCTGCATGGTCACCGGACACTTGTACCGCAAGCACCAGATTCGTAGCAAGAAATTGCTCCAACTCACCAGATAATTCGTTTACCTGATAGGCAGACGGGGTCCCTTGCCCGCTGGGACGGATCACTCGCAAATCCGTGTTGTACACCTCGCGCAGAACCAGATTTCGACCGGCTCGGCGAAGGGCGCGAACCTTGGCAAGTTTGTCGATGGCTTGCCGGGACTCAGTGACATCCGTGTCAATCGTGCGATCCAAGGCCGCGACCTTCTCCATCAATGAGGCTTCGGCCTGAGGGCGATTCATCACACTCAAGGCGTAGTACGCCCGGCTCTCCGAGTCATACCACACATCCGCGATCCTGACGTTCTCAAGCACTTTGTCGGTCGAGACTTTCGTCACGTTGTCGATCGTGAGCCGCCGCTCGGCGTTGGAGACACCGTGATTCTCAACGACCCAGTACGATTCCCAGTCCTTCGCTTGCGCCGCGACTTCTGCCTTGAAGATGCGAGCCACGGCCGCATAGGCCTGATCCTCTGCATTACTTCGAGTGTCTGCTTGGCCGACTCCGGTCAGGTATTGACTTGATGGATAGTCCGCACTCCGGCCATCCACCCACCCCGGCTTCCCTTTTCCAGTGAACCAGGTACAGCCAGTCGATGCAGACACCATCAACCCCAGACACAGGACAACCGCGACGCCTTGTCCAAAAGAACACTCCCCGGTCCTCATCATTGCATCACACGCTGGATAATGAACATCGTCTGGCCTTCAGTCAGTGCGATCGTTTGTCCATCGTTCGCCGTCGTCGTCCCTTGCCCCGACGGTCGAACGGACAGGTGGTACTGGCCTGGCGGGACCCACGCTCGGGCCACGTGAATTTCGTCGGGCAAGGTCTGCCAGCTTCGCTTGTCGGCTTCTTCGGATGCCACTGCCATTCCATGAGCCACGAGCCCGACCAACAGTCCGACCCAGGGGGCAGCATCCTTTCCGGCGGCATATTGCGCTCCGATCATGGCTCCTTCCGCCATCGCATATTTCGTCGCAGCTCGCGCGAGCGCTTTCGTCGTAATCATCGGAAGACGTTCGGAGAGACTTTTGTCAGCCAGCGCGGTCACATTGTGTGCCAGTTCAGACCGAACAATGACTGAATGGCCGATCGAATCCGTTAATGTCATACTTTCAGATGTGACCTGCGTCTTCTGTGGAACTAACCGCGGAAGTGCAACACGAACTACGCGCCCATTGAGTCCGTAGAGTACGCTGTCTGCAACGCGATCTCGCTGATAGGGCGACCGGAAGACTCCCCTATTCAGCAAGACTAACTGTGCGGCATCAAGACTAATAGGTAAGTCCAAGAAGAGATCCTCTTTGCGCGGAGCCCGCCCATTATAGCTGATCATGACGACTTGAGCGAGTCGCTCCTGGGATGAAGGAGGCTGCCAGGAGACATCAGGGAATGCCTGTCGATATTCAGCAAATTCAGTTGCGAGGTCGAGCGCCTCCGCCGTCCGCAGAAGATCGGCGTGCAAAGCCGGAGGAGCGGACATTTTCATCCACCCACTCATGGCTCCATACGCTTCATAGGCATTGCGGTAGGCGATAAACGCATTGTTCAGATCCCCAACCGCCTCGTACAAGATACCGCATACATACCGAGCAAACCCGTCATTCCGATACTTGGTTGCATCCTTCACTCTGTCACTGAGCACATTCAAACGATGGTCGATTCGTCGTGCCTCCACGAGTGCGCCCTGGAGCTGCCCCTGAACTGCGTAATTGATGGCCTTGATCACGTTGATCATGACGTGTTCGTAGGCATCCCCTTCGTACGGCAGGGCATTATCGTTAGTCAGAAACGCAGCGGTTTCAGAACGGATGGTTCTGGTATAGAGCCGTTCGACCTCTTCTTCCGCTTGCTCCAATGCCGCACTGCTCTGCTGATAGTGGCCTGCTAACTGCAGCACCATTCCACGATCCATGGCATACAGTAGGCGCGCCTTTGTTCCATACTCTTTCTCGGTCTGCTCGACGATTGCCGCGGCCCGTTGCGGATCACCGGCAAAGAGGCTTTGTTCAATGAGGAGATAGTGATTGACGGAGGGACCACAGCCGGTCAACAACACAAGAACGGCAAGAAACGGCAACAATGAGATCGGGGTGACAACGCCCCACCGCACAGAAGCTCCGTGGGCAAAGCGTGGGAGGATTGGGTTCAACAGCGTCCGCGGAATCTAACCTGATGCCGAAAAAGTCCGCCAGCAGCGTTCTCGCATCGCTCAGAGCCTCAGCGTACGGAAGCGTACGCCTCGCCTCTTCGCTCGCTGCAAGCTTGCTGGACGGTTTTCTTGAGCATCCTGAAGTTATTCTGACATTGGCACTGTACAGACAGTGCCGGCTATATCGTCGGCATTAACCGAAGCTACTAAAAGACGGTACGTTTCTTTTCAACCACCTTCTTAATCTTCTTTTGCCCGTACCAGACTTTCGCATTGTTCTCCAGATCGATCATTTGAAGGTCTACCTGGTAGAACACTGCTTTGGTCCCATCAGCTTCGTCAAGAATGGTGGCAATCGTGCCCTTCATCATAAAATCGGCGCCGATCTCTTTCCCAGGGGCTTTCTGCGTGTCTTCGCGAGCGTACATCGCTTGCTCTTTCCGCTCGGTTCGAACCTCATCGCGTTCACCTTTACCGGCCACGAACGTGACTTTCTGGGAATTGGTGAGTTCTCGCTCCAAATCCGTAATGAAGGTTTGTACGCTGATATGTTCATGACTGCTATTCAGGACCGTCCCCACGACAACGACGGGCTGCCGTTGACTCGCTTTTTCAAAACCCCCTAGCCACGGATATTGCAGCGCATCCTTGACCATCGCTTCGGCGACCATCCGAGAATCCGTGTCGTTCCAGCGTCCACTCAAATCGGTCACGACCCCGGCATCGACACGCGTCACCTTTGTTTCGTGTCCACATCCAGACAATGCGAGAGCGACACTCACCGTGGCGACAAGCGAAGCACGAAACTTCTTGATCACCATAAACCTCCGAGAAGGGGTAGACAGCTCACTCTTCATTGAGATTTAGCGAACACCTCGCTTTTCCTCTTCGTTCTCCAAGCGTTCGAACAGACGGTCGGCATTCTTCCGGACGAAGTCCCGCACTTGTGAATTCAGCTCTTTGGCCTGCTCCAAGTTGTTCTTCATATCCTCCAAGCTCAGCTTGGTCAACACGTAATAGGTGTTGGTCTTGGAATCCATGTACTGATCAATTTTCCGGACTCCGCTGAGTGTGGTCGTTGTGATGGTCTTGATGGCTCGCTCGATATTCTGTTCTTCTGTATTCCGGGTGAAATCTCCGGCGGTCGTCGAGGCCGCATAGTCTCTCATCAGATACCCGCTGTAGGTCTCAAAGGTCTTGGCGATCTCGGCCCTCCCTCGATTCTCGGCCGTATCCCAGGCAAGCGGCGCATTCCGGACGCCCGCGACAGCCCCCACCCCGTAAAACGCTTTGCTGTCTTTTTCATTAAACGCTCCGGACCCCTTTTCAACCCATTTAGGAGGACCGCCACAAGCCGTCAGTCCCATGATGAGAAGGATGGCAAGACCAGGACCGACCAGCCTTGAATGAATCGCCTGTGACCGGATCATACAATCCTCCTTGAGGTGAATAAGTATAGATACCGTACGTAGAACATCCCGAGAAAAAACGTTGGATTCATGCTAACATGGGTTCAGAAATCAGTCAACGCACCGCCCGCTTCGAGCGGTATTCCCAGCAGTGTTCCCATAGACAAGGAGGGAGTTTAGTGGCAGACATTCAGATTGACGACGGCATCTTGAGAATTCTGAACCTTGAGATCCAGGATCCCAAGGCTGCGGCGGTCCTCTCGGCCTACCCTCAAGCACGTTGGGCGGAAATCACCCGTCGAGCGGTCAAGATCGGACTTGGATACCTGAAAGGTGGTGAGAGTAATTAGGCAGGATGCTTAAAAAGTCCGCCAGCAGCGTTCTCGCGTCACTCAGAGTCTCAACGTACTAAAAAAGGCGAAGGCAAGATACCTATCCGCTTGCATGTGATCGAAGCGAGCGGTTCAATATACACATCCTCGCCTCTTCGCTGGCTGCGACCTTGCTGGGCTGCCTTTTTAAGCATCCCACGACTCTTCGGGTGTGAGCACATTGAGCCCATCCCAGTCTATACGCCAAGCTGTCCACTGGATAGCCGGTTGCTTTCGCCCTATATGTCCAGTACGGTGGCATGAAACTGTCGCAACAGGTTCAGTCGTGACCCCTTACAGTAAGACACCTTCACTCCGATCATTCTCCGCCGCACATCTGATCCTGGCCGGATGTACCGTCCTGCTGAGCCCCGGATGCGCCTGGCACCTGGGAGTTCCTTCCCAGGGAGAACCACTGCCCTCTACGGTCAAGCTCGAGTCATCTCCTTCCAAAACCACCTCTGCGTCGCTGTCGAAACTTCGCTTCAAAGCCCTACTGCTCGATGGGAACGGCAATTTGTTTCTGGAGAGTGGCGAAGAGGTTCGGGTGCGCGTGGATGTTGTCAATACCGGCTCAAGCCCGATCCAGAATGCCTCGGCCTCCCTCACCGGCACACCATCGGTTATCGAACAATTCCCGTCGACGACGCTGACGATTCCCCCGCTACAACCGGGAGAAACCAAGTCGCTGGAGTTCGCGGCAACCTTGCCCTCAAGCCTTCAACCGCAACAGGTCGAGATCCGTGTGTCCGTCACCGAATCAGGGGGAGCCGCTGCACGGCGTCAGACGCTGCTGTTCATCATTCAGCCGGCTGGCGCAGGAGCCGACGGCGTGGACCAGATCCCTGCTCCAGTCTCGGATTTTCACCAACCCCAGCCCTACGTAGTCTCCATAGGAGCCAGTGTCTATCGCGATACGCACATCGCCTCCCGGCCCTATGCATCGAGAGATGCGGACATGGTAGCCAATTATTTCCAGTCCCTCGGCGGCGTGCCGCCCTCGTCACCTTTTCCGAAACGCTCTACCCCGCGCGATTCATGCCCAGTTCGCACGTCAAGAATCGAACCGGGGCTCGCAATGCACAATACAAAATCCGACCCCACCTTCCCCGCACTGAGCCCCCCAAGTCAGGAACTAGCATTAGTTGTCCTGGGCTTCCTTTCGGTCTCATTCCCACATTATCGCTCAGATTCTTCATTGCGGCGGCCACCTCTTCTCAATCAAACTTAGAACGGTCTCTCCTGTATTACCATCCTCACTCATCTGAACAACCTCTAACCCAGACATTGCAGCAAGTAGCTCAGAATAATTTAAACACTCTTCAAGTTCCGCTGCATCAAAGTTTGGCTCAATACCATATTGCGATTGCCACCGTTGCAAATGAAGCCCTCCAGTATGCGCAAAATCACACATCGCACTCCAGGCATTCCTTCTAATCAGAGAAAGTGTCCCCTCGCCAAATTCGGGAAGAGCTTCAATGGCTGCAATCAAAATAGGGTTTTTCGGAGGGTCATTTCCCTCCATAAAGTGTTGAACCTCGGCATCAGTCGCACAACGCTTAAGCCATACCCCCCGCAAATAGCTCTCATACACCGAGCGAAGCAAAGCGACACTTGACGAATAAAATGTGTTTTTGAGCAAGACCACTATGGCGTGATGATGGTCTTGGGCGATTCCGAAAGCTGCTGCTGCAGCTCTAGTCCTACTCCTATCATTGGTCGCTAACTTCGTCCCACTTACGAGACGGTTAAGGGCATCCCCGAATTGCTCAGCTTCTAGGATTCGCTGTTCGGTCAACTGTGAGGTCATCGGTTAACCCTCCCCTAACAAAAAATCTCTGGACGCTTTACCCAACACGCACCGTCCTAGGCTTCCGGGCACGAGTCGGGAATGGGGTTGGGGTCGGATCTTGAATCGTGCATGGCACAGGAATACAGATTCGGCTTTGCCGTCCGACCTCCCAGCAACCGCCATATCCTCAGGCCTCTTCTTCTCCACCAGCATGCGTACCACCCACCTTGCGCCTGACGTATTGCCACCCTCCGTTGGACCCATCATCGTTTCGCGACAAAAAAAGGAGGGTGGGAAGTTGCCTTCCCACCCTCCTTCGATCTGTCACCGTCCCAGCAGAGCGATGAGTCGCCTCTGCTGAAACTCCACTCCTATTAGTTACTCACCTGCAGCTGAATACTCCCCGTATCAGTCATCGCAGGATTGATTGTAACAGTGTATGTGTCTGTTGAAGCCAGTGTGACAGGGTTGAGGTTAAAGCTCGATGCTGAGCTCGTCATGCCGGCTTGCAGAATACCATTCGGGCCATAGAGATTTACGGTCACGTTGCCGAGCTTATTGTTCGTGACCTTGATCGTGGCCTGTTGATTCGCGGCGCCCGTAAACGTATAGCGCCCATTCTGGCCCGCACGGCTGAACGTGATCGGCCTAGGGGCCGTGTTCATCTTTAATGAATCCGAAACCTCGGTCGAGAGAGTCAAGGTCATCTTGCCGGTGTAGCTGCCGACAGGATCGACGAGAATCGTGTACGTGCCGGTGGTCGGCAAGGGGTTTTGATCTTCGAGACCCCCGCCAGCCGTACCCACAGCGGTCGAGGCTAGGATCGTCCCTTCCGATGTCATCAGCGTGACTGCTGTGGAGGTAATACTGACTGACGTCAGCCCAAGATTCACCCATTGCCCAGCGGTGCCATTGAACGTATAGCGCGCCGTCTGGCCTGCCTTGTTCAAAGTGACTGGCACCGAGGCTCCACCGATTGCAATCGTACCCGTGGCGGGAGAAGAAAGGGCAACCGTCATACTGCCGGTATAGTTACTCACCGGCTCCACCGCGATGGCGTAAGTCCCCGTTTCTGGTAGAGCCGTCAAAGGATCAAGGCTGCCGCCACTTGGACCAATTGTGGTCGATTCCCACTTACTGCCATCCGGTTTCAGGATGGACACAGTCGTCATGGGAATGGACACTCCCGTAAGACCAAGATTCACCCATTGCCCCTCCGTCCCGTTGAAGGTATAGCGCGCCCGTTGACCCGGTACGGTCAGGGTCGGTGTCACCGTCCCTTGATCGATCGTGATGGTGCCGGTCAATTCAGGAGCGTTATACAGCGCAAGCTTGAGCCTTCCGGTGTAACTCAGATCCGATTCAATCAGGACAGCATAGGTTCCGGAAGCCGGAAGGACCTGGCCTGGAATCATAGTACCCCCACCAGCGCCTCCCCCAGAGACAAACGAAATCGGCTTGCCTAACAAACTTCCATCCGGACCAACAATAGAGACGTACCCGCTTCGGATTGTCACCTCGCTCAATTGCAAACTCACCGTTTGGCCGCTTGCTCCCGAGAATTTATAGCGGGCCTTCTGCCCTGTCCGATTGATATTGGCCCCTACCGCTGAACCATGAGGGACAATATCACCACTGAGCTCGTTGGAAACCGTGACCTTGAAACTTCCCGTATATGTACTAAGAGGGTCAAAAACAATTGTATAGGTACCCGTCACCGGCAATTCCTCAAGATCAACGCTGGCACCATTCATCTCGCTGGAAGAGATCGTGGCGGCTGAATCAGTTGAAAACTGGTAGGCTGTCATCGAGGTATGCACCGTTGTCAGTGAGGAGCGTGGCCGCTCGCCCATAGTCGCATAATAGTTCCTCACTGCGGAGACATGTCTGGGCATCACCCCGCCATCCGGCCGATAGACTGAAACGTGAAACTGTGTGAGCGTGACACCACTGAAACCGATATTGATTCGCTGACCGGCTGTGCCGTCGAAGACCATCACGCCGTTCTTATTGGGTGTGGCAATCTTCACGGTGACAGAGTCTCCATTCACAGCGATGCGACCGTTGTATTCAATGTCCGCTGCCGCGATGCCTGGCGGTGGGGCAGGATCTTCGGCGTAACTCCTCTCAGTAGCAGGACTGGAAATGATTCCCGTTGACGCAAGCAGAAGCGTCGCGGTTGCCACTGGTACTCGGCACTTCACCCACGGCCATAGGCTGTCCATAGTCGCCCTCCTATTGATAAAAACCGACGGCTCTTGGTGGTATGTCACCTCGTGTGAGTTGGTATACAGATGTAGGCTAACGCGCGGACTCTACCCTTTTTCGTGTCCGTGACGCAATCCCCTGAGGCTCCTCTTCAATGATTCCCTGTACCATCCCCCCCTAAATGGGGGGATCAGATTCATGGAGGTTCTGCACGTCATTTCCATCAGATGTAGAGGAAATATGTGGGGTTAGCCAAGCAAACAAGAACGAGTCAGGAATGGACAGCTGTGCGCATGCAATCAGACTGGCAGCAAAAAAAGAGGGTGGAGAGTTGCCTCCCCACCCTTCTCTTGTGACTCACCAGAAGCTTTCTCAGCAACTACTCGCCCTTGCAGAAACTCCGCTCGTAGTTGATCACATTCCACGCCTCTTCTTCGGTGATCGCAGCAGGAATCAACGCCACCATCCCCGTTCCGGGGCTGCCGTTCTTAATGACCCAGAAGAGTTCACCATCTTTCCGCTTCTTATGGAACTTGCAGTTGGTGAAATCCCGCGGGCTTGGATTCAGGATCTTCCCAGCTTCACCCTGACCGTCCCCGAGCTTACCATGACAATTGAAGCATGTGCCCTTCCCCTCGTAAATCGCCTTGCCTTTGGCAAGACTCTCGGGGGTGGACGCGACCGGATTCTTCACGGCTTTGGCATCGGCCATCTGATCCGGCGGAACGCGAGGCTTCAACGGCTCTCTTTCTTCAGCCCCAACGACTGAGACCGAGAGAAACATCACTGCTGCTGCGATACCTAAAAACCTGGACAGATACCCCATTACACGTCCTCCTTTGTGTTGGACCCACCGAGCTGGAGTGACACCCCAGACTGCCGACTCGTCTTCGTAATTTTCAAGAGCCAGTTAAACGTTCGAACTATACCAATGCCCTTGAATTTCTGTCAAGAAAACATCCCCCTCTCCATCGCTCATCTCGTCTTCTTCTTTACCTGGAGGTAAGATCAAACCTCATGCCAACATCAACTCGAAAGGAGGCGAGCAAATGTCGGCATTTATGTGGTGCACTGTAAGCTCATTCCAGATTTTGAGCGATTTCGTGACACCTTTGCGCCTCACCCACTCCATCCACGCCTCATCGACATCGGTGACAACACAAGCGTGCTTCACTGACTGGATACAGAAATGACGAAAGAGGTGAGACGCAGGGCTACCGCTTTAGCACGATGTCCCGGGCGACTTTGCCGCTTGGGCCGAAGGGCTTTTGGGGTTTGCCGTTGAGTTCGGCCTTGACTCCCCCAGCGTTCCCAAGGGTCAAGATGAATTGGTCCTGTCCCTTCCAGTGGGCTTTTTCGCCTGGCCGGAGCAACGACTCTTGAGGACTCCCGTTATCAATCTGCACAACGACCCAGCTCAACTCCGTCGCTTCCAAGTCTAATGCCAGCTGGCCATCCCCAATACTCTCCGTTGCGTTCAGAGCAATTCCAGCTAACGGGCCATCGCTGCCGGGAGAGGCCATCGAAACCATTTCCGGCTCTGATCTTGAGGCTGCGCCGGCAGATGTGACAGGTTCCTGTCTCGACGGGGTGTCAATTGTTGTTTTTGGGGCTCCGGCAGGCATCTCGGTCGGTTTCGAAACCTCGGCGGTACGTTCGGGCTCACGGGCCGTTGAGGACGGAATCTCTTTCGCCGATTGCGTCGTGCGTTTCGTCGCCGAACCTTGCTCAGCAGCCCCACGCCGAAAGACGGATGATTGCTCTCGGCTGAGGAGAAAAATCAGCGTCAGGACGGCGATACTGATCGCAATCGTCACGGCTTTCCGATTGGACTGGCGTTTCCGGTCTTCTTCAATCTGTCGCACCTTGAGCCGCTCACGCTCATCCTGTTTTTCGTAAAAAGAGCCGGCTGATTGGATAAAGCGATGAATCGCATCTTCCTCATCCAAGCCCAGCGATCGGGCGTAGGAACGGACAAACCCCTTCGCAAAGACTTGGTCTGGCAACTTGGCGAAATTCCCATCCTCGAGCGCCTTGACGAAATCCGTGCGAATGCGGGTTTTCGAGGCCACCTCGTCAACCGTCAACCCTTTCGTCTCTCGGACTTGCTTGAAAAATTCGCCAACCGACTCCATAAGTCTCCTACTTCACTCGCGTCAAGAGGTCCGCCGCCGCCGCCGCCAGCTCTCCACCACTCTTATCCAAGGTTGCTACTTTCTTGAGAATGTCACGGGCTCTGGTCGTATAGCCCATTTTATAGTACACCCGACCTAGTTCAAGGTGAGTCATCGCAGGCGG
This sequence comes from Nitrospirota bacterium, assembly GCA_963850405.1. Taxonomy (GTDB): domain Bacteria; phylum Nitrospirota; class Nitrospiria; order Nitrospirales; family Nitrospiraceae; genus Nitrospira_D. Next base: position 400,646 of record CAWKLH010000025.1, on the reverse strand, counting down.
AACACTTGGAGGACTCGCAGATACGGCGTCTTCCAACGCCTCCATCGAGCCCTGAAGATCGCCCTGGTGAGCCAGTGCGCGGCCGAGATGAAACCGAGCGAGGTCCGGTGTCGGATAGAGAGGATTGGCCAGCGCCTGCCGGTAGGATTGGATCGCCTCGTCCCACCGATCCTGATTGGCCAACACTTGCCCCAGATACGTCTGCGCTTCGGAGTAGGTTTCATCGGCCTTGATCGCCGCCCGGAATTGCTCTTCTGCGTAAGACAACTTGCCTTGCAGCGCGTACACGTGTCCCAGGGCGTACCGTGCCTCCTTATTGGCCGGATTCAACTGGACGGACTTCTGAAACGAGACGAAGGCCTTTTGGCGATCTCCAGGGAGACTCGCGACACCCTCTTGATAATGCCCTTGCGATTTTTGCATCAGGTCTTTGTCGGTCGCACACCCTCCCAACAGACTAAGGAGTCCTACACAGACCAGCGGGCAATACACTCGCCTCCGATCGAAGATCCAATTGCTTCTGATCATCGAACATCCTCAAAATGCGTGAGCCGCTTAAACTCGGCGAACCGAGCCTGAATCTCTTTGTAATCCAGGATACGCAATCGGTCAAGACTAAAGGATTCTACGGTAAAGGACGCCATCACGCTCCCAAAGATGATGGCTTGTCGCATGGCCTCCGGAGACCGGTTTCCCGTCGCCGCCAAATAGCCCAAAAATCCACCAGCAAAGGTATCTCCGGCGCCGGTCGGATCACGTACGTCTTCAAGCGGAAAGGCTGGCGCGCCGAAAATCTGTTGTTCGTTGAACATCAGCACACCATACTCGCCACGCTTGATGATGAGATGCTTAGGCCCTCGGGAAAGCACGAGCTTCGCCACTTTCACCAGATTGGAATCTTGACCCAATGCGCGCGCCTCACCGTCGTTGATGATCAGAATATCCACCTTCTCCAACACCTTCCAGAGCGCGTCGCGCTGACCATTGATCCAGAAATTCATGGTGTCGCAGGCTACCAATGCCGGACGCTTCACCTTGTGCAACACGTCGAGCTGAAGCTCCGGATGGATATTCCCCAGGAACAGCACGTCCGGCGAGAGATAGGCTTCAGGAATCTGAGGACGAAACGTTTCGAACACGTTGAGCTGCGTGTCCAAGGTATGAGCTTCATTCAGCTGATGCGTGTATTCCCCCTTCCAACGAAAGGTTGCCCCTGGGCGCCGTTCAAGACCCGTGAGATCAATGCCACGGCTTTTCAGAAACGCGATATGCTGTTGGGGGAAATCGTCTCCGACGACGGCAATCAGTGCGACGGACGTGAAGAAGCTGGCCGCCGTTGAGAAATAGGTGGCCGACCCCCCAAGAATCTCGGTTCCTTCGCCGAACGGAGTTTTGACCGTATCGAGCGCGACTGATCCCACGACTAACAGCTTCCCCATGACTAACGAACTCCTTTCTTTAGTGACAGCGCACGGTCAATGAGCAGGGAGAGTTTCTTCCGGGCAGCTGAAGAAATTCGGTTCGACGCCGTCAGAATGGCATTATCCAATGCCCGATGACAAGGGCACTCGACAGGGTTGGTGAATGCGGGCATCACCGCACGCAATATCTGTTTGGCCAACACGACGTTCCGATGGAGCGTCCCCAACACCGCCTCCACGGTAACCGCCTCTTCCGTCTCATGCCAACAATCATAGTCGGTCACCAGCGCCAAGGTTGCGTAACAGAGCTCCGCCTCACGGGCCAATTTCGCTTCTGGCATATTGGTCATCCCGATTACATCGACGCCCCATTGCCGATAGAGCTGTGATTCAGCTTTTGTTGAAAACTGCGGACCTTCCATGCAGAGATAGGTCCCACTGCGATGCAGATTGGCGCCGACGTTTTCTCCAGCCGTCAGAAGAGCCTGTCTCAGTTCAGCACAGATCGGCTCACCGAAGGCGACATGCGCCACGATTCCGTCGTCAAAGAATGTCGAGACGCGCCGCTTGGTCAGGTCGATAAACTGGTCTGGGACAGCAACGTCACCCGGCTGAATCGATTCCTTCATGCTGCCGACCGCGCTGACCGAAATCACATGGGACACCCCCAGAGACTTGAGCGCGAAAATGTTCGCACGGTAGTTGATCCCGCTCGGATTCAGCACATGTCCGCGCCCATGCCGTGAAAGAAAGGCGACTCGAATCCCTTCAAGTGACCCCACGGTAATCGCATCGGACGGCGCTCCGAAAGGCGTACGAACTCGGATTGACCGAGCGGAGGTGAGCCCTTCAATATCATAGAGCCCGCTGCCTCCAATCACCCCGACGGTCACCCGCTTATCCTGTCTTCTTGTCTTCATACAGATCCTTTTGCTAAGAGGCTGGCGGCACAGCAGCAAGCGGTTTCTGTTGTCCCAGTGCGCACATAAATTGCTCGATGCGTGCGATCACTCGTTCCGCCGTCCGCTCATAGGGCTCGTTGTCCTCGATCGACAGCCACGCAACTCCCACTTCGCTTCGAAACCAGGTCATCTGCCGTTTCGCAAAACGTCTCGTGTCGCGCTTGAACCGACGCACCATTTCGGCGTAATCGCACTCATTCGCCAAATAAGCTCCGATCTGGCGATAGCCGAGACCTTTCATCGAACCGAGCTCGCGCCCATAGCCCCGATCAAACAATGCGCAAGTCTCTTCTACCATTCCATGAGTCAGCTGCCAATCGATTCGTTCCTCGATCCTTCGATACAGCGTCTCTTTCCTTCGCTCAAGGCCTATGAGAAGAGCGGAAAACGTAGCTTCCTGAAACCCATGTTCGGCTTGCACGGTCGACAGTGGGCGGCCCGATATCCGATAGACTTCTACCGCCCGCATGACCTTGGATTCATCGTTCGGGTGTAACCGTGCTGCCGTTTCAGGGTCAATGCGCATCAGCTCTGCATAGAGACCGTCTCGCCCCCGTTCGTCTCTCAATTTCTTGAGATCCCCCCGCACCAGCGGGTCGGCCTGGGGCGCTGGACATAACCCCCGCACCAAGGTTCGGAGATACAACCCCGTTCCACCCACAACGAAGGGCAACTGTCCCGCACCATATAAACGTTCGATTTCTACCATTGCCACCCGCCGATACCAACCGGCATTGAACGTTTCGCTAGGGTCGACCACATCAATCAGTCGGTGCGGCACATCCCGACGCTCCTGCGCAGTCGGTTTATCCGTTCCGATGTCCATCCCTCGATACACCTGACGAGAGTCTGCCGTTAGTATCTCGGTATTGAACTGTTTGGCCACCAATAATGCAACCCGACTCTTTCCAACGGCTGTCGGCCCCAGGAGCACAACCAAGGGACGGTGATGGCGCACACCTTCTGATAGCATGTTCACGTCAGCGCTGCCGAAACAGAGTTGTCATAAGCACCGCGCGCTCGACCACTGTCGGTCGCCGCTTCCGCGCAACACGGCCTACCAACCAGCTCGTCCAAACATTTTCTCGAGGTCTGTGATGCTGAGTCGGAAGGACGCTCTCCGCCCGTGCGGGCAAGTCGTGATCTCCCCTTCTGTACGCCAGTCCTCAATCAGAACCTTGATTTCTTCCGATTTCATCGAGCGCCCGGCCCGAACCGCGCCGTGGCACGCCAACGAGGCCAGGACCGATCGCACGCGTGCCTCCAGACTGGGAGCACTGTCCCATTGCGTGAGGTCATCCAAAAGATCCTGCAGAAACGTGGTTGGATCGATCTTGCCGAGACCGACGGGAATCGCCCTGATCAGCACAGTTGAGGAACCAAAAGGTTCAATGTCCACTCCCAACCGCTCCAAGTCATGTTGGTAACGCTGAAGCACTGCTGTTTGAAGTGGCGGCAGTTCGACCGGATCAGGGATCAGTAAAGGCTGGGCCTGAATACCACGGGTCGTCCACGCACGATACAGTCGCTCAAACAGGACCCGCTCATGAGCCGTGTGTTGATCAATCACCGTCAGATCGCCTCCAACTTGAGCGATAAGGAACGTCCGATTGATCTGCCCCAGTGCCATCACCTCAGCTGAAGGCACTCGCGCGTAAGGCTCCGCCGCTTCGCTCACCAACGGCAATTGGGTTGCAAGGCTGGGCTGCAGGGTCGTCGATTCCGTTTCATCGGATTCCGCCATAGGAAGAGTTGTCACGATGGAACCCAAGATCCGTCGCACGGAGGACTCTACGAATGGAGCCTTTCCAAGCTCATCGGTCTTTCCGCCACTCAAAGCTTGGCGGACGGCTCGCCGTACGAGTTGGTGAATCATTTCGTTGTCAGAAAATCTCACTTCACGTTTAGTTGGATGGACATTGACATCGAGGCGGTCCGGGTCAATGTCCAGAAACAGCACGAATCGCGGGTGACTCCCCTTGGCAAGAAATGCCCCATACCCTTCCCCAACGGCATGAGACACCGCCACGTTGCGCACAGAACGATGGTTTACAAACAACTCTTGCGGGATGCGAGCAGGCTTTGCATGGACCGCATCCACAATATACCCACTGAGTTGGGCCCCAGGGACGGAAGCCTTGATCCGGAGACTGTGGTCGAGAAAAGTGCGCCGATAGACCTGGGCGATCCGATCGTCATCTGACGAAGCCGACGGGTAGTTGAGGATCTCCTCGGCATTGTGCGTCAAGCGGAAATGAATGGACGGCCAGGCGAGCGATGCCTGCTGGACGACCCGACTGATATGCGAGAACTCCGTGATGGTCGACTTCAGAAACTTCTTCCGAGCCGGCTGATTCTGGAACAGCTCTGCGATTTCGATGCGTGTTCCCCGGACCGGAGGAGCGTCGGCGATTCTCCCGATCGCTCCCCCAACAACTTCCAACTCAGTCCCCACTTCGGCAAAACGAGTCGCCGTCATCAGCCGAACATGGGCCACTGCGGCAATGCTCGGCAGCGCTTCGCCTCGAAACCCCATTGTTCGAATGGACCAGAGATCCAGATCGGATCGGAGCTTGCTCGTAGCATGCCGCTGAAACGCGAGCGGGGCGTCTTCCTGACTCATACCCTCCCCGTCATCGGTCACCCGAATCAAGGAGAGTCCTCCATCCTTCACATCGATCGTGATGGACCGACTTCCCGCATCGACGCTGTTTTCCAGAAGCTCCTTGACAACCGCAGCCGGACGTTCGACCACCTCTCCAGCGGCAATGCGACCGATGACCTCTTCTGGGAGAATACAGATCCGACCACTGCCGTCGGTTTTCAGCACGACACGATGCTCCTCATGAGTGAGCGGGCGGTGATAAGGCGGGGACGTCGCGGCACGGCGACGATCATCGGATTTCGGCCAACTTATTCTTTGCCAGCTTTGATTCGTCCGATGAGGGGAACTCTTCAAGCACTCGCTTCAGATTCTTTCTTGATCGAGCGAGATCACCGGTCTCAGCCGTCGCCAAACCAAGCTTATACAACGCCGCAGGCACCTTTTCGTTCCCTGGATATTCCGCCACAAGAGAGTCGAACGTGTGGATGGCCCGCCCATAGTCTTTCAGGTTGTAATACGATTCTCCCAGCCAATAGTGAGCATTCGGAGTCAGAGACGTACCGGGAAAGTCCTTAATGAACCGTTGGAACCCTGCAACCGCAAGGTCGTATTTCCCATTGAGATAATCATTATAAGCCAGATTGAAGGCGGATGTTGGTGTGATTCCGGACACTGTCCCCGTCGGCTCGGCAGATTGCGTCTGTTTGAGCGGCCTAGAGGCGCGCGGCTCAGTCGGGGAATCCACCTTGGCAGATGCCTGGCTGGCAACATCTTCCAGCTTTGCCAATCGACTTTCAAGTTTTTGAAAGCGAGCTGCCAGGTCATCGAATCGCAACTTCGCTGGATCCGTCTCCTTGCTCCTCTCGACAGCATCCAATCGGCGCATCGCGCTATCCACCCGTTGATGATCCTGATCCTGCGTTCGTGAGATCGTCGAGAGCTGATTGCGCATTTCCATAAAATCGGCATGCTTGGCACAGCCGGCGAGCACGACCGTCGATGCCAATACTCCCCATGCCGCAGAACGGGACACAAGTGTACGGACACACATGTTGCTACCGCACCTCCTTGAGTTGCACCAGTTTGTCCGAAGCCTTTCCCGCCTCAACCGTTTTCGGGTAGAGTGTGACGACCTGCTTGAAGGCGGACGACGCTCGCCTTTTATCCTTCAGAGCCAAATACGCATACCCTTTCTTCAAGATTGCAGCGGGGACTTTTTCGCTGCCAGGATAGTCGATCTCCACTTTATCGTAGGCATCGATGGCTCGTTGAAACTCTTTCTTGCCGAAATGCGACTCTCCCAGCCAAAAGCGGGCATTCGGCGCAAGGGTGGAGTTTGGATACTCATCAAGAAATCCGGTGAATCCTTGCCGAGCGCCTTCCAAATCCCCATCCCGAAAGAACCCTAACACCCGCTCATAACGAACCCGATCAGGTGGATCGGCGCTGGCCTGAGCCGGTTCAAACTTTGGTACTTCTTGAGGAGGAACAATCGTTGTCGAACCACCCGTCATCTCTGACCCAGCAGACAACTTTGAGGCTTCCCCTCCGTCCATGATGGGCTCATTGGAGCCTAGCGCGGAGTGGTGCACTGGCTTGTGAGCCTGCTGAAGAAGAGCAGGCTTATTGGATACGTGCTCAAGAGTTTTCGCCAAGACATCGATTCGTCCGTCCTGATCATCCAGACGAGCCGTGACCTTTTTCCCAACAGTTTCAAGCGCCTTTGTGATGGACACCACACTTCGGTTAACATCCTCCGCATGGGTCGCGGCCGCTTTTGAATCGCTATCGATTCTCGACGTCAGGTGCTTGATACCCTGCTCATGGTCGCCCACGCGATCATTGAGTCCGGTCAGCGCCTCTCGAAACCCCGTCAGCGCCTGATTGAACTGCGTGAACTTTTGAGAGATCTGTTCAATCTTATTCTGGTGCTCGGCCAACTCTTTTTGATGCCCTTCCAGCTTGACATCGACGCGTTTTGTTAACCCCTCGTTCGTGCGCTGGACGACATCAATGACCTCTTTTTTCAACGCCTCCATGGCCTTCGATAGTTCATCAAGCCGGGCCGACACCTTCACGTCCTGCGTCTCGAAGCTCTTCTGCATCCACAGATACCGTGTGCTGCTGTCGGCTTCGAGCTTGGCCGCCAATTGTTCCAGCTTTTTGGTCTGCTGCTCCAACTGGGCTGACCGATGTTTGAAATCCTCCTGTTTGCCCTGGAGCTCTCGTGCCTGGTGCAGAGCCTTTTCCAGTTCTCCTCGCAGCTGCGGCAGTTCCTGTTCGCGTAAGGTTGAAAGTTCCTGGCTCTGCCTGGCTCTGGTCTGGGACAGCTGCTGCTGAAGATCTTTTTCCGCTTTTTTCAGGTCAGACTGCTGCGCGACACACCCAGGCAGAATGAGACCGCCGACGGCAATACCGAGGAGCACACCATGTGCGGTTCGTAGTTGAAACATCATGTTCTGAGATCCAAACGACCACCTACGATCAGGGCACGTTCAGGCGAGTGGCGCGATCAGCTCACTACTTTCCTGTCTTGACAGCGAGATGGCCTCGGCGATTCTGCGAGTAACACGACTCTGTATGTTCTGTGCAGAACGGCCGTTCTTTGCCGTAGGAGACGACCGACAAATACGTGGGAGCCACTCCCAGCTCGACGAGATAATTCCGAACGGCCTTCGCGCGCTTCTCACCCAGCACCAAATTGTACGCTGAGGTGCCGCGCTCATCACAATGGCCTTCGATTTTGAGCTGTGCGGTCGGATTCGATCTGGCCCATTCCGCATCACCGGCCAGGGCATGACGTCCTTCATCGGTGACTGAAAAACTGTCGTACGCGAAAAAGACATCCCGAAGTCCGGCAGCGACCGAAGCCACCTGCTCCGCGCGAATTTCAGCCAACTGGCGGGCGACCGCGCCGGAATCTGCTTTGGCAACCATCGCGTTGGCATGGCCAACACCGCCTGGACTCCCTGTATTACCGGCATGTCCACCCAACCGTTCTTCCGAAGGATTGCGATCCAACCCCCGTAAGTTGTTCGACTCATTACGTCCAGAGAACGACGTATCGGGAAAACTTGAACCCGTTCCGTCTTTGCTTCCCCCCCCTTGGCCGTCTCGTCTTGTAACGCCTGCATATCACCCCCAGATCGAACCGCCTTCTTCGAACACGCTGGCATTCCCAGTACGATAACACCAAGAATCAACGGCAGATAGCTGACTGGTATTTTTTTCATTGGATTCCTTCCCTCCTGTGAAATACCGTCCCTTTTTCTTACAACCTAGGACGATTGCCGTCAATGCCTTCCTGGAAATTTACGAGGCGGGGGACCAGGACGGCGCGCTATTATGAGTGCCGGTGAACGTAATGCGCTCGAGGTCTTTACCGTCCGCATCGATCATGTAGATCTGACTCTTCCCTTCCACCGTCGAGCTGAACACGAGATGCCGTCCATCTGGAGACCAGGACGGAGAATCATCCACGCCCAGTCCTGTCGTTAATTGCAGACGTTTCTGACCATCGGGGGTGATCACACACAGTTTGTACTCTTTTTTGGGAGTCCGGCACACGTAGGCAATCCAATTTCCTCGAGGAGACCAGGCCGGGGCTGCATTATAGTCTCCTTCGAACGTCAATCGACGCACATTGGATCCATCCGCACTCATGAGAAAAATTTGTGGTCCACCGCTCCGATCGGACGTAAAGACGAGCTCCCGGCCCGAGGGCGACCACGAGGGCGACAAGTCCCCGGCCGCATGCGTCGTCAGTCGTTGAACGGCTTTCGTCTTAGTATCCAACCGGTACAATTCAGCATTTCCTTCATGGCTTGATGAGTAGGCCAGCGAATTCCCATCGGGAGAGAAAACCGGAGTGATGTTCAACCCTCCTTGTGCGACGAGTGTCCACCGCTTTCCCGTGGCCAGCTCAATCATGTCAATATCCTGCGTGTTCCGATTACGATACGTCGTGAAGACCAGAAATCGGCGATCCGGCGACCAGCGTGGCATCAGGTTCAAGAATCCGTCGGCCGTTAGCTGACGCGGATCGTATCCGTCGTAATCCATCACGAATAACTCGCGTGCCGTCCCCAACTCCGAGACATAGGCGATCTTCGTCCGGGCGATTCCCGGCTCGCCCGTATAGCGAAAGACCAACTCATCGGCAAAACGATGGGCCATGAGGCGGGCGACCGATGCCGAACCGACATAGCGTTTCCCCCCCACGACTTCATTGTTCCCGGCGTCATACACATAGCCATCCATACTGAGATCAGCATCCTTGTTCCCACTCTTCATCCCCGCCTGACCCCACACAATGACTGACACTCCATTCTCGGCGGCTTGTTTGAAGGAGGGATCAGGCTCCGCCCCGAGATGACCGACCTTCATGCCAAGACTCGGCAAATCGACAAGCGCAAAGACCAGCGAGCGCCGCACGTCCGCCTTCAGCACGTCTTCGATGCGCGTGCCCAGCTTCACGCGTGCCTCAGGTGACTCCGATCCACCCAGGTTTTCAATCCCGGCGATTCCAAGTGGAATCTTCTGGAAATCCTGTCTGGTGGCTTCAAGAAAGACGTCGGCGGCACCGGATTCAATGATCCACGCCACGCCGATCGATACGCACAGGCTGACGAACACAACAACTCGAAACGCCATGATTTATCCTTGCGGCTCTCCGACGGTAAAGGTGAAGTGCGCGTCAAAATACAGATCCGTGATATCAGCTGGAAACACTGGTAATGGGTTTGCACTGAGAACAGCCCGTTTTCCAGCCAAATCATAGTACTCGTTTCCCGACGATTGCTCGATCGCCACACCGGTGACCGATCCGTTCTTATGAAGTCTGAACTGTACGACCACGGCGTAGGCATGGCTGGTCAGATCCATGGGCGGGGCATTCCAAGAATTGCTGATTCGTTGTCGCACAAGCGCAAGATACGCATTGGATCCCGGAGCCATCCCTGGAACCTTCAATGTGGTGTCGACAGCCTTGGCGCTCTGTATCTTCGCTTCAAGCTGAGGCACAGGCTTTGACGGCACGTCTACTGGTGGTGCTGCTTTGGGCACCTCAAGCGTCTTGATCTTCTTCAATTCCTCGTCCAATTCCTTCGCCACATCTTCCGTCAAGGATGAGGACTGAGCAGAGGCAACCAGTTTTTTTTGCGTGGCCTCCTTTGTTTCGGTCACAACCGGTACATCTGGCAGCTTCATCACCGGTGATTTTCTCGGCTTGTCCTCCGGGCTGATGTCGCCGTGCTTTGGAGCATCCGGAGGCAACTCAATATCTTTCATAATATCGCGCATGAGATCATTCGAGGGTTTGGCTGGAGCCACCGGAGGAGGAACAGGTGCTGCCGCCACCGGCGGAAGGGACACGGGTGCCGCTTTCACGGGAGGAGCAGATTTAGGCTGTTCAATGAGTTTGGGACGCTCAAGAGCTTTGGATTGCTCGATAGGCTTCGTCTGCTGTACTGGCTTGGATTGTTCGACCTCTTTCTTAATCGGCTGACTTTTCTGAGGTTCAACGGCTTTCTCCGGAAGCGTCGGCAGACTCGCAAGGGAAATCTCAATCGACGTCAGAGGCCGTTCGCCATATCGTGGCAGTCGAATCCACCCCACCATTGCCAGGATGCTAATATGCAGGACCAGAGAAACGAAGACAGCAAAGCCCAAGCGACGAGTCAGTGTCGCCTGCCATTCATCATCCGAAACCATGCCGGCTGATGCCCAAGCCTGCACCGTGGACCTTATCCTACTAATTGTGTTGGGATGACGTACCCTCACTGACACGTTCAGGTCCGGTGGGGTCAGTCACCATGCCAAGTTTCTCGATACCGGCTTGTTTGACTCCATCCATTACCTGAACCACAATTCCGTATGGCACGTCCCGGTCAGCGCGTAAATACACCGACACATCGGCATGCTCTGCTTTCATCATGCGCAGCTTTCGCTCCAACTGAGCGACGCTCACCGGATCCTTGTCAAGGTACAGGCGTTGATCCTTTTCGATCGTCAGCACCGCTCGGATCTCCGGCTTGATCGTGTTCGACGCGGAAGTCGGCAACTTGATGTCCATGCCTCGATAGAGCATCGGCGCCGTAACCATAAAGATCACCAGAAGCACCAATACCACGTCCACGAGCGGAATCACGTTGATTTCGGCTAAAAATCGTCGCTGCCTCGTCTCAAACATCATCCCTTCGCTCCGACGGAGACCGGAGCGACGGGTCTCGTTTGGGCTGGAATCAAAGCCAGGAGCTCCACCACAACCGAATCCATATGCATGGCGGCACGTCTGATACGTACGAGAAAATAATTATAGGCAATGACGGCTGGAATGGCGGCAAACAATCCGGCTGCGGTCGCGATCAAGGCTTCGGAAACGCCGGGAGCCACCGCCGCAATACTGGCTGTCCCTTGGGTGCCAATTTCCCGGAATGAATCGATGATTCCCATCACCGTTCCCAGGAGGCCCACGAACGGACAGATATTTCCGGTCGTCGCAAGAAACGGAAGAAACGATTCCAACTTGGCGATTTGCCCCTGCACAAGATGGGCCGCCGTCCGCTCCATCACATGTCGATCATAGGCGACGGAACCGTTTTCATTCCTCTCGGTGGGGAGATAGCCGATCCGTTGAATCACGGCATGAAAGATCTTTGCGCAGGGACTCCCTATCGTCTGTTGCGCATGCCGAGTCACGTCCTCCACATCTCTGGCCCGCAGCAACAAGGTCATAAAATGACGATCCTTTGCATCAGCGGTGCGAAACACGGCCAACTTGTAGAAGATGATGGCCCAGGACGCAACGGAAAAGCAGACCAGGAGCACGAGGACCACCTTGGATACGATCCCGAGCGACAGAATAACTCCCAGTGGTCCGGTTTGAAACATACGAGTCTCTACTCTCCCTCCTCAGCGCTCACGATTTCTTGGCAAAGTGGATTGTACCAAACTCTGAAGAAAATGGCGGGGCCGACGGGATTTGAACCCGCGACCTCCAGATTGACAATCTGGCGTCCTAACCAGGCTGAACGACGGCCCCGCAAAGTCTATCGATGGCAGAACAACAGCACGACAAGACGAAATCGGTGGTCGCCGATCAATTCATGCGCAAGGAACAGATCCTCCACGCAGCAAGCACACATCCTGTCTCTGCGTACCACCACTCCTGCATGGTAGGCGGAACAGGGATTGAACCTGTGACCTCTGCCTTGTAAGGGCAGCGCTCTCCCAACTGAGCTATCCGCCCGATTTTCTTGGCAACCGATGCGGAGGGTATCAAGTCCATGATTCCTTGTCAACGGGTTCACGTACCGTTCATTCAACCTCACACCATGCTGATTCTTCACTATTTGCGCTTCGTAGAAGTTTCCACACCTGGCCGTCGTCGACCGCGCTGTCGCGGAAAGTATCGGCGATGGACGTGCCGTAACCGGCTGCCTTCCACATGCGTATAGATTTGAGTCGTCGCGATGTCTGCATGCCCCAACATGGATTGCACGACTCGCAAATCGGCTCCCCCCTCCAGCAGATGCGTGGCAAAAGAATGCCGCAGCATGTGCGGAGAAATCGATTTGGAAATACCAGCGCGTCGGGCTCGCTGCAGAAGCAGCTTCCAAAATGCCTGCCTCGTCAGTCCTCGCCCTCGTCGGCTGATGAACAAGACACGGGACGATCGCCCTTTGAGTAGAACGGGTCTCACATGTTCCACGTAATCAACCAGCATCTTGACCGCAGTCTGTCCAATCGGGACGACTCGCTCCTTGGCACCTTTCCCTACGACTCGCACACAGCCCATATTCACATCGATCTGCGACAGACTGAGCCCAACAAGCTCTGACACACGAAGACCCGCCGCATACAGCAATTCCAGCATCACGCGGTCGCGTTGATCCTCAGCACGCCCGCGAGCCGGCAGCTCCAGCAGCGCCGTTATTTCCTGGTGTGTCAGCGTCTTCGGTAATCGAACCGGCCGATGCGCCGCCGTCATATCACGGAGAGGACTGGTCTCCACGAGGTGTTCCCGAACCAGAAAGCGATACCACCCTCGCATCGCCGAGAGGAGGCGAGCAATCGATGAAGCCGCGAGGGCCTCGTGTTTGAGGGTTGCGAGAAAGGACCGGATCGTGTGCGGTGGAACGGAGTCTCCGATACTGAGTCGATGCAGCAGCAAGTATCGCTGCAAACGTAAAAGATCTCGCCGGTAGGACTCCAGCGTATTAGTGGCCAATCCACCTTCAATCCGCAACTCGCTGAGATACCGTTCAAGCAGAGGGTCCAGCAATGGTGCCGTTGGTTCAGCCATGGCGGTCGATGAATGAACTATAGCCAACTCGCTTCATCAGTACAATGATGCCACCGTACTTCTCCTTGACAGGTCGCACCCTTTCCGATACTAGTCTGCCTACGGCCTACCGCCGATCGAACGTAATGCTCACCTACTCGTATCACCCCTCTTCCAGCTCTGCATGGCCGCCACTGATGGTCGCGATGGCTCTTGTGCTGACGCTTGGCGTCGGCCTCATGTCGACTCAACCGGGCGGAGCAGAGGCGGCAGATCCCGTCAAGATCCTTCCGCCCAACCCACCAGCCTTGAACCAGGCCAAGCACTTGATCGAGAAAGGGGATCCGGAATCCGCAGCCACAGTCTTGCGTCGATTCTTGACCACCACTCCTCCAGCTGAATACCTCGATGATACCTACCTACTGCTGGGCGCCGCGCTCTATGGAATGAAAGACTATGGAGAGGCGATCCGCTCTCTGAACCAACTTCAGACGGAGTTTCCCGAATCCGACCTCGTGGATCGAGGCAAGCTCATATTGGCCCGCATCCATGCCGCGATGGGCAATATCGACTTGGCATTGCCGTTGCTGACACAAGTACGGACAACGGCACTCGACGACGCAACGAAACGCGAGGCGCAGCAGCTGACTGCCGAGGCATTCGCCCAAAAGAGAGACTATGTCCGAGCCATCCATACCTTACTGGAAGGCATGGCCGACAGCACCGACACACAGATGGCCGAGACCCGGGAGCAGATTCGTGAATTCATCACCGAAAAGCTGGACAAAAAAGGGTTGACCCGAGTGCGGGATGCCTATCTTCGTTCCTTTCCCGGCGACCTTGCCTCCCTCCGACTGATCGACTACTACATTGTGCGAGGCGAAGACCACTTGGCAGAACGGGAGACCCGGCATTTTCTCGCTGCGTTTCCTGCTCACCCCTCTGTCCCGAAAGCCAGCGAATCACTGGAACTCATCAAGTCAAGGTTGAAAGCCAATCAATATTTTATCGCCGCCGTCCTTCCGTTGTCAGGCCACTTGTCCGCCTTCGCCAATGACGTCCTAGAGGGCATTCAGTTGGCGGTGGAACGGTCTCATGAGCAGCCTGGCACCCCATCTATTGGATTGATCGTGAAGGATCATGATGCCGACCGGCAAGGCTTTTTGGACGATCTCTCGACGCTGCTTCATGACGACCGTCCACTCGTCGTCATTGGCCCAATGCTGTCAAAAAACCTTCCGGTCATGGCCGAAATGGCGCAAAAAACCAGGATCCCCTTGATTACACCGGCAGCGACACTCCCCAATGTCCGTCGGTTGGGCAGTTACCTCTTCAGCACGTCGTTGACCTACGCCATGCAAGCAGAACGCATCGCGACCTACGCCGCGAAACAGCAGGACTATCGACGATTCTGCATTCTCCACCCCGACACCGTCTATGGGCGAGAACTGGCCCGGCTCTTCGCGCAGGAGGTGCGCCGGTTCGACGGCGAAATTATTGCGATAGAAGCCTTCAAGGAAGGCGAAACGGATTTTGGTCCGCAGATCCAGCGGCTCAAAGCCGAAGACCTGAAAAAGTATGGGCTGGCGGTTCCAGTTGAAATACCACGACAGCCCGGTAAGCCCCTCAGTCGAAACGAAAAGCGCGTCCTCTACACTCCAGGGTTTGACGCGATCTTCATCCCAAGTCGCTCACACGAGATCGGCCTCCTCGCCGCACAGCTGGCGTTTCATGACATCAAAGCCCCGCTGCTAGGTGCCAACGGCTGGAACTCGCAGGACTTTGCCCGCACCGCCGATCGGACAGTCGACGGTGCAACATTCGTGGATGGCTTCTTCGTCGATAGCCCGAATCCTGCCGTGCAGGAGTTTGTTCAGCGGTACCACAAGCGCTTTCAGTCCACCCCCTCGCTCTTCACCGTGCAGGGATATGACGCCGCCAGAGTCGTCATTGAAGGCGTCCGCCACGGAGCAACCTCCGGCGAAGCCCTCCACGACTTCCTCATGACGCAGCGCAACATACCGACACTTGCCGGACCGGCCAGTTTTGGACCGGATGGCACCCTGCACCGCCCGCTCTTTCTTCTACAGGTGAAACAGGGTAAGTTTGTGCAATTGGATTAGCCAGGTCATTCAAACTGGGACGAGAACTAGCGACACATGAATTCCCTCTCACAGATTCTTCACACAATCTCGTATATGGGGCTCCCCCTGTTGTTCGCGATGGTGCTCCATGAATATGCGCATGGCTGGATGGCGCAGAAATGCGGGGATTCGACTGCAAAACGTGAAGGACGGCTCACCATCAATCCACTGGCTCATATCGATCCGTTCGGCACGATCATCTTGCCGCTGATCTGTTTGATATTGCCCGGGAGCTTTCTGTTGGGCTGGGCCAAGCCGGTTCCGATTGACCCCCGGAATATGCGCCAGCCTCGACGCGACATGGCGCTCGTGGCGGCGGCCGGTCCTGGGATGAACCTGCTGCTTGCCGTCGTCAGCGCCTTGCTCTTGGCGTTGATCTTGACGTTCGAGCCGACTTTGTCTCCTCGCAACGCCACCGAGGCTGAAGAGTCCTCAGGCCTCCTCGCGACCATGTTGTTTCGCCCAATCGCCGTCATGGCGCTCTATTCCGTGATGATCAACGTGTTTCTCGCGCTGTTCAACCTGCTTCCGATCCCCCCGCTCGACGGCGGCCGGATCCTGACGGCGCTGCTGCCGCCGAAACCAGCGATGACACTCGCGCGATTGGAGCCCTATGGCATGCTCATCCTGGTGGGGCTCATCGTGTTCGACAAAGAGCTAGGCATTATCCATATGATCACCGGGACCTTCGCCAAGGGGCTGTCCGGGACAATCTTGTCAACCGCACTCGGTCTCCGTCCCGGAGTTGCAGAATGACCACACCTCGCAGACGAGTGCTCAGCGGCATGCAGCCCAGCGGCCTCATGCATCTCGGCAACTATCTCGGTGCCTTAGAAAACTGGAAGGCATTGCAAGAGCAGTATGACTGCTATTTCTTCGTCGCCGACTGGCACGCGTTGTCGACGAACTATGCCGACACAAGTCGCATTCGTACCTTTGTGCAGGAGATGCTGATCGATTGGCTGGCCGGCGGTATAGACCCGGAACGGTCTACGATCTTTATCCAGTCGCGGATTCCGGAACATGCGATCCTGCATCTCTTACTCTCGATGATGACGCCTGTCTCGTGGCTGGAACGCAACCCGACCTACAAGGAGAAACAGGAGGAGATCAAAGAAAAAGACCTCACGACCTACGGCTTTCTCGGCTACCCAGTCCTACAAGCCGCCGACATCCTCTTGTACAAACCCGATTTTGTTCCGGTAGGGAAGGATCAACTCCCCCATCTAGAACTGACGAGAGAGCTCGCCCGGCGATTCAACGATATCTACAAAACAGCGGTCTTCCCCGAACCGAAGGAACACCTGACCAAGTTTCCCAAGGTGCTTGGCACCGATGGCCGAAAAATGAGCAAGAGTTACAACAATACGATTAACCTCTCGGATACGGAACCGGTCGTTCGGCAGAAGCTCAAGACCATGGTCACCGACCCAGCCCGTGTGAGACGGACCGACCCTGGCAATCCCGATCTCTGTCCCGTCTATGAATTCCACAACATCTATTCCACACAACCGGTCAGGGACCAGATCAACACAGACTGCCGATCCGCTGCGATCGGCTGTATCGACTGCAAAAAACTCGTGGCGGACCGGATAATCGACCAGCTGGCGCCAATCTGGGACAAGCGCGCCAAGCTGACGCAAGAACCTTCGCGCGTCAACGAGATCGTGGAGATCGGCAGCAAGCGAGCGGCTGCGGTCGCTACGGCGACACTACATGAAGTAAACGAGGCCATGAAGATCTAGCCAGATTTCTCCCCTTGAAGCTTCGCCTGCAAGATTTTCGAATCCGCTAGAGGAACAAGCCGGTCAGTGGAACAATAACTCGCAGGAGATCTATCAGCGAGGAGAGATCGCTATGACGCACTGGGCCGGCCAATTACGATTTGGAAGTATCGCTCTGCTCTTGGGACTGGTGTCGCTCTCCGGATGTGGCACCTGGTGGCACGGCGACCATCAGTCCGTCACCATCTTCACAACACCACTCGATGCTCAGGTCGTGGTTGATGACCGCGTCCAGCTGCTGACACCGGGAACCGTCTCTCTCAACCGAAAAGATGACCACCAGGCGGTCATCACCAAAGACGGGTATGAACCAAAGACCATGGCCCTGACGCGAACCTGGTCTTGGTGGGTACTTGGCGATATCTTTGGCTGCGCCATCATCTTCTACCACGCCTGCATTTCAACCGACAAAGATAACGGTGGCTACTACAGCTTCGACGACAAAGTCTACGTGACACTAAAGCAGAAATCCGGTTCGACATCCTCGGACAAATAATCAGCGCTAGAGAGTAGACAGCGCAACCCACGACACCGGCAAATCGTTAACCGCGGTCATCGAGGACGCGCTCCGCCAGATCTTGTCACACAGAACTGCCAAACAACCGCGCAACATCGTGAAGCTGACCACTGTTTCCGGTCGAGGCGTCCTCCCGGGCGTTGACCTGGACGATTCCGCGGCCCTCCTCGCCCATATGGAACGTCCCTCGGCCGCATCGATTGCAAGAAACTGATCGCCAACCGGATAGTCGAATAGCTGACGCCGATGTGGGAAGCCCGCCCATCGGAGCTTGGGAACTGACACCCTTCTCCGCGCTAGGCGCGGTGTCTGTCCCCGTCCGACGTCTGATAGCGTTGTTATCCGGCAAGTTGCCGGAGCAACAACAAGCCTTCATTCCATTCTCCAAGCCCGCTTTCTGAATTGATGTGGCCTGCTGGCCCAATATCTACAAAGCGACTACCCCAAGCAGAAGCCGCAGACCTTGCAAACGCTACACGCCCATAGGGATCGTTGGTGCTTGCCACAACCATGCTCGGAAATGGAAGTGACTTCAGCGGCAATGGCGAAAACCCGACTGCTTTCGGGGGAAAGGTAGGTCCATCGGGGTTTGGTGGGGCGACCAACAATGCGCCTTGTATTCTGAAATGTGTTTTCGCCGCCCAGTGTGCGATGAGCAGGCAGGCCAGGCTATGCGCAACCAGCACGGCATTGCCACCAACACGCGCAACTGTTTGTTCCAGAGCATCACGCCACTCCCTGCAAACCGGATAATCCCAATCACGCTGCTGCACGCGCACAAACGAAGGGTTGGCTTGTTCCCAAAGGCTTTGCCAATGTTCAGGACCGGAGTTGCCGATGCCGGGAAGAATGAGAACTGTTGAGTTCATGGCTTCCGTTTCACAAATTAGAAGTCAGAGCGCAATTTCAGCAGGGTGACCAGCCCATTTTAGACGACCCCGCATGCCCGCTTTCAGTCACCTCCCGACTTGTCTGCCAATTTCTTCATGCGACGCAATTGTTCTCTGCCCCCTATTTCTTGGTGGCAGCTTCGCTGAGATCGCCTGTCACCGCAAAGGCGTGTGGACCGCTCCGCGCCACGTCGGCACGTAGTGCCCGAAAGACTTCAGGGCCCGCAAGACGCGGGAGGTCCGCCTCCAGTCGTGCTCGCAACTTGGCCTTCTGGCGGGCCGACTGAGATGCTAACGCCTCGGCGCCGCGCTTGGCGCGCTGGTTCATATACTGCTGAAGGCCAATCGGGAGGTAATAGTCGCGGTTCGCGCTCAGCACTCCTTGAGCCACAGACAGCCTGGATGCTCGCCAAACGTGCCTGCGCCTCGACGACTACATGCCCTACGAGCAAGATGCGACACAGCTTGGCGTAAACCAAGACCTCCTTGTCCCCAGCGATAACTTCTGCGTCGGCTGAACGAAGGAGGTACCGGCTGAGGAACGGCGACACGTCAGGGCCAACGTTCGGTGGCACAACGTCAGAGGTATTGCATGGACTTCGAATCGACCTGGATGCCGAACCTTGCCCAGCAAGAAGGCTCGCCATGTCTGAGCCGCTACGCCCGCCAATCGAGCTTGCTCCGGAGTGAGTCGGCCACGACCGCGCTCAAGGGATTCGACTAGCACCCTCCACATAACTGAGGACGCGAACTTGAGCCCCCACGTGCCATACGTGAAAGAGTCGCTCTCGTTTCGGTGAAGGGGAAGAAATAGTAGCTCTGCGAACTTGCCTTCCCACGGGGAGAAGACTTGTTCACAGTCCCAACAGAGGAAGGGCATCGTCGGAGCGTCCTGTCTGCGACGATTGGGCGTCGTCAGATCCCGCAGTCCGCGCGTTGGCGATGTCTCCAGTAGCCACCTCGACACAAATCGCGGAATGATATGACTGTCTCGAAGAGGGCGATCTTGTTGACACAGGCGACAGAAGTCCATGGCCTGACACGTATTTACACTCAACCATTAAGTGCGCCACAGGCCACCGGTGCAACATAGCACGGCAGCCTCAGCAACCTGTTGGAAGAGGACTCTACCGAAAAGTTGGATGGTTATCAAACAACACTATCCGGGGCACCCCCAAGATATTCTGTGACTCCCGCAGGCTATCCCTATTCTCCGGCTAAGCACGCGACCGGAAGAGTCCACGATCGTGTTGGGCCACCTGAGGAGCGGAACTCCGTATGGCATCAGCATTGCTTGAGCAATCACCCAGTGGGTGAACGGAACACCAAGGAGAAAGTTGATGCCTGCGACGCCGTCTACGAACGCCCGACTGCCGTTCGACATTGATGACCAGATTGATCCAACGCTGATCACCGCGCATGCCGGAGTACCGTTAGTGATTGAACTGTTTCGCCGCGTGGGGGTGGCACAGGTCGTCAATGAGCAGGTTCGGATCAAACAGCGGCAGCGCGGGTTGACGCCGGCCCAGTTGGTGGAGACGCTGATCGCGCTGTGGGCGGCCGGTGGGGATCGCTGCCAGGACCTGCAGACCTTGCGAGCTGATGCGGCGCTGGCCGCCTTGTTGGGCTATGAGCTGCCCGCGGCCACCACGATGCGGGACTTTCTGGAGGGGTTTCATGTCGAGGATCCCCCGTTGCTGCGCCTGGGCACGAAGGCCGTCATCCCCGAAGAGTCGGCCCCCCTGGTGGGGCTAAGCCGAGCGAACCAGCGCATGCTCGGCGCGGTGCAGCAGCCCGTGCCGCAACGGACTGCCACGCTGGATGTGGATGCCACGATTCTGGAAACCCACAAGCACACAGCGGCCATGACCTACGAGGGCGCGCGAGGCTATCAACCCGTTGTGGTCGTCTGGGCCGAACAGGACCTGATTGTCCACGATGAATTTCGCGACGGCAATGTCCCGGCCGGCTGTGGCAATGCGCGGATTCTGGCGCGCGCCGTGGCCGCCTTGCCCGCAGGGGTGGAGCAGATCTTCGTCCGGGGGGATAGTGCGCTGTATGAGCAGGACGTGTTGGCTTGGTGTGAGCAGCCATCCTGTGGCATTGGCTATGCGATCAGTGCGGATATGAGTCCGTCACTGCGGACCGAGATCACGCGACTACCGGAGACCGCATGGCAACTCGATCGCGCCGAGCCCGACGCGATCCGCGAGTGGGCCGAGGTGCCCTACGTGCCCGACGACAAGGACTATCGGAAGGATCGGCCCTGTGTGCGGCGGTATCTGGCTCTTCGAATCCGTCGACGCCAAGGCGAGCTGTTCGCCGATGGCAGCACCGTGAAACACTTTGCCATCGTGACCAACCGCGAGGGGGACGGCCTGACACTGATTCGCTGGCACCGCGAGAAGGCCGGCACGGTCGAACACGTGCATCACGTGCTCAAGAATGAGTTGGCCGCGACGGTGCTGCCGAGTGGAAAGTTTGGGGCCAACGCGGCGTGGTTCCGGCTCAACGTTCTGACCTATAACCTGCTCAGCGCATTCAAGCACTTGGCCTTACCCGGAGATTTGTCGGAGGCTCGACCGAAGCGGCTCCGCTTTCTGATATTCAACACGGTCGGGAAGGTCGTGCAGCATGCCCGACGCACGCTGTTACGGCTCACCACGGCCGCGCAGCAAGCCCTCGTGGCCCTGGCACGCCGCCACATCCTGGCCCTCAGCCCGACTTAGCCGGAGAATAGGGGCTATCCGGCTGATCAGCCCATAGAATATTCAGTCCAACCACGTTGAGTCAGAAGCGGTTGGCTGGGCTATCTGTCAGCTGCCCGCCTTGGTGTAGAACTTGGGCAACCATTTGTCATTGGGGAAAACCAACGGGGCCTGCCCCCTCAAACCCTCTGTTGCTTCTCTGGTCACTCCCGGCCAACCCAATACATGGGGCGGCGCTTCAGGTTCATGACCGCAAGCACCCGCACTTTGTCTGGCTTGATGGAATAGAGAAGCGCGTAGGGAAACCGAAGCACGAGTCGGCGACGGATCGTCGCAGTGATCAGCGGAGCGGCTTCAGGGAACTTCACGATGGCTTGCGTACAACGCTCGACTTCATCAAGAAACGCGGCTCCAAGCCCCGGACTTTCCGACTCATAGTACTGGGCGGCTTCGTTCAACTCACGGCGGGCTAATCGATGATAGGAGACTCGCTCCATTCACTTCAGCTTGGCCCGCGCTTCACGGAATACGTCCTTCGCGAAAGCGCCGGAGTCTGGGCGGGCATCCATCTCCACGTCCCTGCGCTGAGCCTCCTCAGCCCAAAGCCTGGCATTTTCCTCTTCGGAAAGATTTTCCAAACTCTCCAACAGCTTTCCCGCCAAGCGGGCCCGCGACTTTGGATCGAGCTTCAAGGCCTCGGCTTCAAGTTCCTTTATACTCATGGGCGCATTCTACTCCAAACCGGATTCTTGAGCCAGCAGGGACAGAAAGGAGGGATAGGGACAAGATAGGAGGACGAGCTACTTATCGTTGCTTCGCCGCCCCATCTAAAAGCGGCTTACCTGCGCCTGGCGATCACGTTGATCCACCGGCCCTTCCGTTCCTGATTGCTCACCACACAAAGAGACAGCACCTGCCAGGCGGCGCAGCGCAGCGCCCGGGCCAATTCGTCCTTCTTCCAGCGTGCGAAGTAGCGGCACGGCATCCAGCCGCCCTCTTTCACACGGCTTCTCCATCCATGCGTCACCGTCGCGGCAAGCAGGCCGTTTGGCCGCACGCAATCCCGCAATGCGACCAGAACCTGCCGTGCCACCGGCTTCGGCACGTGCATGAGCGACGCCGCGGCCCAGGTGCCACCCACACTGCCTGGACAAACAGGCAACAATCGCATATCTGCAAGAACGAGCGGCGCGAGCGAAGCACGAGTCTTCGCGAATCGGAGCAGCAGCATCGTACGGTCCAGGCCTATCACTCGATAACCAAGCGTGGTGAGATGGCGCGCATCCTGTCCTGCTCCACAGCCCAGATCGAGCAGCAGCGCCGGTTGGGGAAGCAGCGATGCCCACTCGGCCAACAACGGCGGACGCTTGTACTTTTTCCCCACTGCTTCAGAAAGAGACCGGCATCTTTTTCATAGACCAGGAGAGTCTGCGCGGTATCGTGACTTGTGGTATGGTGCTGCGATGAGCGAATGGCCATGCAGATGGAGATGCGTATGAATCAATCCTGGTGGAACCTGGCAGCTGTGATCGTCTGTGTGACCGGAATGGCTTCGGTATCTGTGGCTGCCGATCCGCCCTGCGACAAGTATCCGACCGCCAAACAATCACGATGTACGGAGATTTGGAAAGATCTCAACAAGGAAGACGGCCCAATCATCGCGCAGTTCGGACTCGATCAGCAAAAACGGCGCGATGAAGGGAAGCTCAACGCCCAGCAACATCTCGCCGAGAACATGATTTTCATCAAGCAATCGACCGAAAAGCGGATCGAGCGCCTGAAAGAACACATGGGCAGGGAATAACTACTACAGCCCCTACCCTGTTAGACACGAACAAACTGATTCGATTCTTTTTCGAGACCAATTTCGGTGTCCGGCCCATGACCAGTGACCACCGTGGTGGCCTCATCGAGGGTGTAGAGTCGCTCTCGGATCGATGCCTCGATCATCTCAAAGTTGCCGCCCCATAAGTCGGTCCGGCCGATGCTGCCCCGGAAGAGCGTGTCCCCGGCCAACAGAAGTTGGTCATTCGGCACATGAAAACTCATCGAGCCAGGGGTATGGCCTGGTGTATGGAGTGCGACAATCGGCACCTGCCCCAGCATCACCTTTTCTTCATCCGTAAGCCAATGGTCCGGAGCCAGCGCCGGCACATACGAGACTCCAAAAACCAGACATTGAAGTTCGAGGTTGTTCCACAGTTGGAGATCGTCTTGATGCAGACAAATCGCCGCACCGGTCGTCCTCTTGATCTCGCTGGACGCCAGAAAGTGATCGAGATGGGCATGCGTATGCAGGATATGGCTGACGGTGAGACCCAGTTGCTGCACTTCCTGGAGAATTCGCTCCGGTGCACCGCCAGGATCGATGATGACCGCTTGCTTCGTGACGGGATCACCGATGATCGAGCAGTTACAGCCGAGGGGTGGAACCGAAAAGGTCTTCCGAATCAAGGCAGCCATCATACGGGCATGCTACAGTCCAACAAGCTGGAAGCGCAAGCGAGCAGGCCATGGATCCACCATGGTTAGTGAGGCCAAGACACCGCCCTGTGTTCCAATAGGACCAATTGGATCTGAGACGTGTGAAATTTGCCCTCAATGATCCGGTCGTATAGACCATAGTCCTCTGCTACAGGACGCGAAGTAGTCTGCTCTCGTTCCATCGCCGATAACAACTGCATGAAAAGAAAAATCAACCACGACAGAATGAGGGCTACCGTGGCTTTCATCCGAACAGCATGCCGGTGAGTCGTTGGAACGGCCACATATTTGGATATCACATGGACAAGTTCATCAGAAGTGTAGATAATCCACGCAGTAAATTGGGAGGACGCTCGCGTGCGCAACGAAACGCTACTTGTTCGATGGTCATTACAGGTCGGGTTCCTATGGGTCTTGGCTGTCGTTGGATGTACTCCGGATGAAAGCCCATTCCGTGCCGAAAACGAAGTACTCAAGAGACAGGTCGTCAAACAAGAGTCCCTCCTGAGCTCTCTGCAGGATGGGAGCAAGGTCATGCAGCAGCAAATCGATCTGCTCAATCAAGAAATCCGGGACGCCAAGAGCACGACGGAAGCCGCGAAGGCGGACGCCAAACACCAAACTGAGCAACTGGAACTGCAGCTGGCTGAAACCAAACGGATGATTGCCACGCAGATGACGGAATCCCTCAAAATCGAGGAGAAAGGCGCCCAGTCCGATACACTCCCTCGGCCTATGCCGGCTGTGGCCAAAGTCGTTGAAGACGCACTGGCACGTAACGGATACCACTTGAAGGTCAGCGTCAAGACCGATCAGCGGGCCGTCTATGTGACGGAGCGCAAGATCTCCAACCCGGCCTCGCTCGAGGTGACGGGCTCACGAAATCAATACCTCATTTCTCTTCAAGCGCTTCCTGATAGTCTCACCAAGCTCGGCGTGAAGGCGGAATTCGAACGAGTCGCACAGGGGGGGCGCATCTTAACCGTCAGCCACGAAGAAACGAGCGAAATCGAACGCCGCCTCATCAACGAAATCAACAAGGCACTCGAAAGCCCAGCCAAGACATAAGCCTTCGACAAGTGCTGGTGACAATCATCCGTTTCCTTGGTCAGACCAGAACCTCGTGCTAGCATTGCCCTCCGATGGCTCTGTCGACCAGCGTGCACGATCTCCGTACCTTGATCCGCTCCTCCCATCCTCTCGTCGTCATTGAAACGGTGGAGGAGGAGCGGGTCCTTGCACTCCTGCAATCGGTCACAGCGCAGGAGCGCATGCCGCTCTTCGAGTGGTCCATCACGAGAGGGCTCACCCGCGCCGACGAGGGCACAACGCTCAGTAAGATGACCGCGACCCCCTTGGCGGTCCTCCAGCACCTTCATGGGTTGACCGTGGAAGCGGTGTTTTGGCTCAAGGATCTCGGACCGCATCTGCAAGATCCCGCTGTCTGCCGACAACTTCGAGAGGTCGCAGCCATCTACAGCCGATCACGGGCCACCTGCGTGCTGACCGGTCAGCCGATCTCACTACCAATGGACCTGGACAAAATCGCGGTGCGACTCGAGCTGAAACTGCCGGATCGAGACGAACTTCAATCCATGCTACGGAGCCTGCTCCAATCGCTGGAACCTCGAACCCCCGCTCGCCCACGCTCCACAACTCTTGCGCACAGCATGCTCAACTCGATCAGCGAGACCAAGGCAGCCGACAACGGCCCCACAACCCAGGCGTCCGATGTGATCCTCCGCGCCTTACAGGGGATGACGCTCCATCAAGCTCGTCAGGTCATTGCCCAATGCATCGTGGAACGAGGCTCTCTCTCTCCTGGGGATGTTCAAACCATCCTGCAACGCAAGGTGCAGGCGATCAAGGACGGCGGCCTCTTGGAATACTATCCCGTGGAGGACAATCGGTTTGAGTTGGGAGGCTTCACCAATCTGAAGTCCTGGCTGGATCGCGCCCAAGTCGGGTTTACCGCCGAAGCTAAAGCGCTTAATCTCACCCCGCCTCGCGGCATTATGTTGGTGGGGGTGCCGGGTTGCGGCAAATCGCTCGCCGCCAAGGCAATCGCACGGGAATGGAAACTCCCGCTCTTAAAACTCGATGCCGGCCGGTTATTTGACAAGTTTGTTGGCGAATCGGAAAAGAATTTCCGCAAGGCGATTGAAATGGCGGAATCCTTGTCCCCGATTGTCCTCTGGATCGATGAAATCGAGAAAGCGATGGTCGCCGGTGGAGGAAGCGGCGACGCCGACGCAGGGTTGAGCCGCCGACTCTTCGGCGCTTTCCTCACGTGGCTGCAGGAAAAACAGCAGGACGTGTTCGTCGTCGCCACAGCCAACAATCTGTCGTCATTGCCGCCCGAACTCCTGCGCAAAGGGCGATTCGATGAGATCTTTTTCGTCGATCTGCCGGACGATACTGAACGGGAATCCATCTGGAAGATTCACCTCAGCCTCCGGAAGCAGGACAGCAAGGCGTTCGATCTGAGCAAGATCGTCAGCGCAAGCGACGGCTTCAGCGGTTCGGAAATCGAACAAGCGGTGGTCGCAGCCCTCTATCGAGCGTTGCATCAAAAAACTCCGCTCACGACCGACCTGCTCATCGAAGAATTGACCCAGACGATTCCGCTTTCAGTTACCCGGCGTGAAGACATCGATGCCCTTCGGCAGACAGCCGAAGGCCGGTTTGTGAACGTGCGGTAACCACCGATGCCATTCCCCATGATCATGTCCCTACTGGCGATCACGACTCTCGTGGGCTGCACCCAGCCGGCTCAGACACTGAAGCGAGAGATCATTGCGCCCTCACTCTCAGCAAACAAGATGGAACCTCGTGACATACCTGCATTGCCGCAGCCTTCTTCCAGGTCAGCCCCAGGGAATCGCCCAACATCCTTCATCACATCGCTCCCCAGCCGATTAGCCATCGTCGAGTCTGCAGCACGGCTCGTCGGAGCGCGGGCAATTACAAGCCAGGGCAAGCGGATCGCCTACGACTGTGCGGGGGTGACACGTGCCATCTTCCTGGAGCACGGGATCGATCTGTATCGTGGAGCCTTCAATGATCCAAAAGGGAACGGCGTCCGACTCATTCACAACCATGTGCGTCAGCATGGCACCTTTCATCGAGGGTCGAATGTCAACCCCGGCGATCTCGTATTTTTCGATAATACATGGGATTTCAACGGAGATGGCAAGTTGAACGATCCTCTGACTCATGTGGGAGTCGTCGAACGGCTGGAAGGAGATGGCACCGTGATTTTCATCAGCCGCGTCGCCAACGCCATCGAGCGCTACCGTATGAACCTGGACCAGCCGCATGTCCATAAGACCGCCCAAGGCCTGGTGCTCAACGACTATATCCGGCGCAAACACCCAACCGATCCGGAGAACGCCGCCCGTCTGACTGGTGAGCTATTTACGTTCTACGGGAACCTTCTCAGCCCGCAGAAACATATTTCTTCGGAAGGAACAGGTGCTCAGAATCCGAACCAGCGGCAGGCTGCTGTCTCCCTGTCCTCAGAATTACGCGAATAATGACGCTGACTTCTGGCACGCCACAGAGCCAACTCGGCTCGATGATAGCGATGAGCATCTGCCCCCAACCAACCCATCGCCATGCCCCCCGTTGCGACTACAGAACAAACCGCTGATCTCCGATAAGAGCATATAACGTGATTGACTCTTCACACATGAAGGCCCCTGAGTCCCTATTTTCTCATTGACCTGTTAGGATTATTCATATGGCTCTCTCATCGAAACAGACACAGATTCGAGAAACCAACCCGCTCAGGAGAACCTTGGCGGATGTTCGGTACGGACTCTTAGGGTTGCATAAGGCCCTGATCGTCGCCGAACAGCTGACCTATGAGCGCATTTACGGTCGAGTGGACAGCACCGGCCAACTCTTACAGTTGGTGATGAACGACCCGTGGTTTACCTGGCTGCATCCGCTTTCCAACATGGTGGTCCGTATCGATGAATTGCTCGATGGGAACGACCAACTGAGGGTCGACGATGTAGCGGTCTTGTTGACCGAGGTACGATCACTCATTCGCCCCTCGGAACTCGGTGACGGATATGAGCGCAGTTACTATGAGGCGCTGCAGCGCGCCCCCGACGTCGTTCTTGCACACTGCGAAATGAAGAAGTTACTGACACTGCCCTCTCTGTAAAACCTATTGCCATTCGACGGAACGCGAGTACGGGCTGTCGGCCCCTTAGGGCCGACAGCCTTGCTGCCTTAGCTTCCCGACAAAGCACCCGCCGCAAGACCACCGCCACTCGACAAGGGAACTGCATCAACGCGATCGGCTTTCTCTGAAGACGCCCGGTTCGATCTGTTGCAAGATGCTTTATGAGTAGGCGACACTAAACCAGCCCTACGAACGGAATGCCGATGCTTTCCACCACCAGTTACGCCACGCTTGCGCTTGTGATCCTAGTTTCCCTGGGTTCAAGTCCTGCCTTCGCACAAGTTCGCCAGATCGATGTCCTAGTCACGGTCGTCAAAGACAGAGTCGTTGCGCTCCCAGGAGGTGGCAGTCCTGTCGAGGAACCATTGGGGGTCAATGAAACACTCGTCACCACGGCGGCTCAGGGACCAGCCGGCTTTGCCCAGACCACCCGCCGACTGTTGGGCTTCGCTTCTGGCTTACGTCGATGGACAGAGGTGCAGCTGGGCGTCGAAGAGCAGGTTGAACGGCATCATGTACTACCACGCCTGCTTGTGGTGCAGACCAACCGGCGAGTCCATGGGTTTCAAGAAAGTCGTGGCCATTGGTTCAGCGATGCGCTGGGGCCGAATGAAACCGTCAAACAACTACAGGGTCGCGGCCATGTGATGGTTGTGATTACCTCTGAGCGAGCCCTGGCGTTTTCCGCGTTCACCGGAGGTTTCTTTGCCATGCGCTGGTCGGCGCACGAACAGATGCAATCAATCGACCAGACCAACGACGTGACCGTGATTCGCACCACGACGCGCCAACTGGCCTTTCGCTCGCAAACAGGCGGGTGGACAGAATTGAGATAGGACCGATTCGGTTTCACCGATCAGGGTAAGCACCTCGCCGCCACAGATATCCGGCAAAGACCGTCGCACTCAATACAGAGAATAGGAGCAGAACTAGACAGCCGACCGCCAGCACGCCTGCCCAGGGAGCCACATACCCATGGTAGATGACTGACACCGGTTGGTCAGTCATTGGACTGAAATGCGAGAGCCACCCAAGTCCTAGACCAAGCACTCCGACCATCACCCAGAACCGGGGGCCGACCAGGCCTGACCCATAGAGCCGCACACCAAGTGCCATCCCACCCAGGATAATTATGGCCACGCCAATGAACCCAACCGACTGCTCGTCAATCGGCCAGTGAAAATCTCCTCAGAAGATGTGGTCGACCAGATGCAGCACGTTCAGAATAGCGATAAGACCGAGCACTTGGAGAAGACGAGGGTCTGGCATGGAGAGGCCACGATACCTAGAGACGTTCTTCATCAAGTTCGATCACATCCGCCCAGGTCGTCACAGATGGCAAGGAACTCACGGTCACACCACGCTTGGTCGCGATGTCCTTCAAACGACCTTGGAATCTCTGGCGAGCTGCCTCATCTTTTGGTCCGGAAGCCAGTAGAGCCTGTGTCCATTGCGCGATTTCCTGTTCAGATGGCTTGCGGCCATTAGCCCTCACCCAGGCAAGCAGCTCCTCATCTGTCCCACCTGCCAAGACACGCTGTTCGAACGATTTCGCGTCGATCCCAAGAAACTCGATAAGATACTGATCGAACCCCACGGTGATGTAGTTGTACTCCTGAATCTGCCCGGCATGGCGCAGACGAATCTTGTCGATCAACCGCCCGAGATGAGCAATGCCGCCGAGGAGAACTTTAGGACTGCGGGGAAAAATTTGCCGGGCCATCGTTCGTTTCTCCTAGTTGAAGATGCACCACACAATACAAGCATGAAACGCAGTCGGGTCTAGCAGGAATCAGAGGAAGAGGAATTGTACAGTCAATGCGTTTAAGTTTTTCCCGGCACTGCCGATAGAGGCACTAGCAGTGAGGTTGAGCATGCAGCTCCGATGTAGCTCAGAAAATATGTCCGGTACCCTGCCAGCGTCCAGACCGACAGCGGAGCGGGTGAGGGAACTCTCTTTGATATCTCCCCAACGGGATGCCGCATGCAAAGCAACGCGACCCTGACTCCAGGAAGCTACCTCGCCCTGCACATCGAGGCTCCTGAAACAGAAGCTCCGCTTGCCGTCGAACTCTCCATCGTGCGCTGGCACAAAGACAACCAATTCGGCATCGAGTTTCTCCGGTACGCACAGGGAGTCCGTGAGCACTTCATCGACCTGGTCGAAGGCTGCAGAGCTTCTGCTATTTCGAACCAATCTGTTGAAGCAGAATCGGCGCTCAGCACCGTCGCCGCCTAAACACTATCTCCCTGGATCTATCCCCTTTAGTCCCCTACACAGCCTTATTGAGCTTCAAATCATAGCCGCCCTTCACAACTACGCCGAGCGACCCATCTGCCTTTTGCTCCGTGTACTCGATCTCAATCTTCCCGAAGCTCAACGATGCCTGATCCGTTGGAATGAGGTCCGATCCGACAGCGCCATTCTGCTGATAGGAAGACACTAAACAGTCGCTGAACGTGATTTTGCAGTATTCCTGCTGTCCCTCGCCTGCCTTTCTCGCCACGAGCGTCGCATTCTTCAACCGTTCACCAGTAGCACAGGCCTGGAAGAGTTTCGGCGAGGCCTTGCTGAGCTTCGTCGTAAAATGAAAATCTTGAGCCGAGAACTTTCCCCCGCCTCCCCCACCGGCGAAATGCTCACCACCCGTTTGAGTGCCTCCAAAGGACCACGAATCCAGGTGGATGTCCCCCTTGTGTTTCAGATCATTGCTCTCGCCCTCAATCCCCGCGATCTTCAGGAAATAATCAACAGCCGCCATGATAGCCCTCCTCAGGATTCTTGAATGTAGTAAGACGGGACATAGGCTACGTTCCTGGATGGAACGCTGTCAATGAGGCGGAGGCACTGCTGTCAACCCAATTTAGAAATGTCCTCTTCCTCCCAAAGTAGAACTGTCCGGTTTAGGTGATGGACCCCGCCGCCAGGAGTGCTCGTGGAGGCAGCGCCCGTTTGCGCCATGGATGATCTGGGCTCGGCGTGACTGCCCGACGGGAGCGGGGCCGTAGCGTTACCGCTGCGACCGGTCTAGGCCGCGCCGCGATCGCGTGAAACCCGAGCACTCGTCCGTGGTGCGTGAGCCGCATCGTCCCATCGATCCGTTGTTCGACCTGAACGTGCATGGTCCGGATGGTGTCGTGAATCTGATAGAGCGTTCCCTGATGGGCAATCGTGAAGTCCTTGCGCAGACACCGACGGGTCTTGATACACAGGTACGTCTCCAACGTTCGATCCGTCGGCGTCGGTCGATGTAGATCTGCCGCCTGGGCCGGTGGCACGGCAAATTGCTGATTGTAGCGAGGCAGATACGCCGCCAGGAATTGATTCGCGGCCTCAATCGTCGCGACCCGCGCCAACCGCATCTCTTTACTCACCCGATCTTGAAACGTCTGAAACAGCCGTTCCACTCGCCCCTTGGCCTGCGGAGAGTGGGCCGCGATCAGCTCGACGCCCAGCCCACTCAACGCCTGCCCAAACTGACTCTTCGGCTTCGTTCCAGCCAGTTGCTCTTCCACTGTCGGCTCAGCGGGCGAACGATACGTCGTATGCTTATCCGCATAGACGGCCAACGGGATCCCATGCTGCCGAATGTAGCGCTGGAAGCTGTCCAGCGCTGGGATCGTCCCTTCATAATCATAGAACCGCGCAAACACCCGGCTGCTCGCATCATCGATATATGCCATCAGGACACAGCGCGGGCCGCGCCCCTCAAACCAGTCATGGTGCGACCCATCGAGTTGCACCAACTCGCCGACATGCGCCTTCCGCGCGCGCCACGCGCGATGCGGCCGCTTGCGGCGCCGGAAGTGCGTCACGCCCTTGGCCTGCAGCCAGCCTCGCAGGGTTTCGTCGCTGACGGAGAGCCCATGCCGCTCGGCCAATTTCTCCGCCGCCAACGTCGGCCCAAAGTCCCCATAGTGCGTCTCATAGAGCCGCAACATCTTCGCCTTGGCTGGCTCCGCAATGCGCCGATTCGAGGGCTTCCCTCGTCCCCGATGGACCAACCCCTGGTCGCCCTCCTGCTCCACGCGCCGCAGGAGGCGCCGGATCTGCCGATCCGTCAGGCCCAACATCGTGCCCGCCTCCCGCTGTGTGATTCGCTTGTCCCGCACTTGGCGAATCACATGGACCCGCCGCAACTCCTTTGGGCTCATCGTCACCGTGTCCTCTCTGCCCATCCCGCCCTCCTTCTGAGAGCCGACAGTCTACCAACGAAGAGGACAGTTCTATCTTGGTCAAAGCGGACATTATCATGTTGGGATTACATGAAGCGGAGGCACTGCACAGGATGGCGACGGGGAGGAAGACGAAGGCCCGTCGCTCTTGCGACGGGCCTCGGTAGTCACGCAACCGGTGATACCCCTATGCGCCGCACGACGTGGGATCGCTACTTCGTCACGCGGTAGACATAGGCGGCGCCAGTGAAGGTATCCTCAAGATGAGCCCCCACCACCAAGGTGTCGTTGGTGAGCGCCACCTCGGACCCAAACTGGCCTGATTCCGTATTTGACGCCTTCACATAGATCTGCTGCTTCCATTCGCTGCTGATGGGAGTGCTGGGTGGAATGGTCTGAGTAACGATCCCACTGGGGCGCCTAAAGACATAGACGGCGCCACTGTTCCTATCAGAGTTATCGAATTGGTCGCCATTGACACCCGTGGCACTACTATCCTCCCCGAGGGCTCCCACCGCCAAGGTGATGCCACTGAGGTCGCCACTACTGAGCGAGACCGAGGACCCAAAGAAATCACCTTCTCCCGTATTCGACGCTTTGAGATACGCTTCCTGGCTCCACACCCCGTCGGTCCGCGTAAAGACATAGGCGGCGCCACTGGCCGCAGCACTGTTATCGGACTGGTCGCCATTGATGCCCGTGGCATTGCTATCCTCGTGCCAAGCCCCTACTACCAAGGTGTCGCCGCTAAGCGCCACCGAGGTCCCAAATTCATCGGCCAATTCCCCATTCGACGCCTTCACATAGGTTTCCAGCGCCGCCGCTGCGAATGAAGGAAGTCTCATCATCGATGGTGATGTCATCACATGTGTCACGCTCATACCTCCTGGTTAAAATGTCCCGCAAGACAACGTGTGTGCCCGCGAGTCTGGGGTGACGGTCAGATCGCACCCGCAATGTCACCAGCGTCAGTGCACATGCAATACCAGTCCTGATGCGAGCGGACAGCTGCGCGATAAGGCCCTATTTTGTCATGCACTTCTCGGAGACGACCGCTCCGACTTACGTGGAGAAGACGGTACGCGACAGCCGTGTGTGGATCACATCAGATTCAGTAGATATCGAATCAGATACAACTCGAGCAGCAACAGAGGGCGACTATTTTTTATGAGGAAGCGTTGTCAGGGACATGTGAGGTGAGCACAGTGAGGCTATTCACCATGATAGGCCCCGGAGACAATCACGAACTCGATGACCCCATCGCGTCCCATTCTTCTTGTGTGAGAAATTTTCTCGGCTTCAAGGCCCGGTGGCATAGGCCAACTGTAGCGCCTCTTCCAACCAGGCTATCCGCTGCGTGGGTGTCGCTAACCAATGCTTCCTGGGATCGAGCTAAGAGTTCTTCAAACGGAACCTCTGGCTTGAGCAGCAAATCTACCAGGTGAGGGGAAGCGGAATACCCTGTCAATCCGACAAGGTCAACCTGTCACGCGTGACGTAAGTGCTCCGCCAATCGCAGCGAGAGCTGAACAATCGAGAGGGTGGGATTTACTGAGCCGCCAGACGGGAAAACAGATGAACCGGCTACATACAAGTTCGTTTGCCCAAATACACGACAATTTTGATCCACAACACCCTTTTCAACCGTGAGTGCCATTCGAGTACCACCCATGTGATGGTAACTGCCACCGTCATCTCCGGTGACACGGAAATCTGGGAAACCACCCTTCCCAAGCATCCAATCCACAAACTTGATGCGCCCGAGATTCCTGGACATCACATAGTCATTAAAATGAGAGAAGGATTTCTGGACCGTGGCAAGATCTCGGTCCGTTTTTTTCCAGTGAAGCTCCGTCAGCGGAATTCCAAATCGGTCTCGCTTCGTTTCGGACAGTCTCACATGATTATTCAATATAGGTTCCTGCTCCCACTCCGCAACGAGTTTTGTACCACACGCAAGCGTTTTCTTCACTCGTGCGGCGAGCCATTTCCCAGCTCTGGGGGCAACACATAAGAGGTCCCTCAAAAGTTCTTGAGCCTCTCCATCTCTAGGGATTTCACTCAGCATGATTCGGCAATCTAAGATAGACAACTTTCTTCTGACCACGTCGGTTAACCCGACAAAGCGCAGCCCAAGATCAGGCTTTACTAGCTTGAGGTCAATAACTGCGTCACCGACACGAAAGTTAAGGTGCTCCATCCAGTACCGGCCTAATGGCGCTGCAGGGTCGACTACCTTGCCTTTAGCCTGATGATTGCACCACATCAGCATGCGGCTGTTCTCTATACCACCCATTGCAAAAATGAAGTACTTCGCCTTTACGTTCACCGATTTCCCTCCAAAGTTCGTAACGGTTGCGCTCAGGACACGTTGGCCGTCTGTACTCAATCCTGTGAGGTTGGCATGCGTCACGCAAGTCACGTTTTTCGAGGAATTAAGCCTCTCGCGATATTTTTCACCAAAATGCACCGATGAAATCGATATATGTGTTTCCTTAATGCCGAATTCGCTGTCTATCACAGCTTCGTTACGGGGTTGGGGGATATCGAGAATGGAACACGCCTTTTCGAGAAATGGATCGAGGTCTTTCTTCTCTATCGGCCAATGTGCATCCTCAAAACCCTCCTTTTTTTTATAATCAAATTCGTGCAATGGGATGCACCATCCTCCCCAATGACCACTTGTACCTCCGAGGTATCTTTGGCGAGCAACATGCAGATCAAAGTAGGGATCTCCGATTATATCTCCCTTATAGATGTCCTGCGACTCATTGCTCTCTGAAAATCCCCCTCCCTCTAACAGAATAACAGTACGGCCCAAGTCCCCAAGTGCTAAAGCGAGAGTCATCCCAGCAGGCCCCGATCCAACCACACAAAAATCAGACATGCTAGGAAGGCTGTTTACTGAAAGGTCAAGATCAATGTGCATCAGACGTCCTCACCTCGCAGCACCCAGCCTTGTCTAATGAGTTTTCCGTTCCTCATGGGAGGACTGCCATGATACAGGCTCGTGAGTAGCTCCAGTCCACTGAATACAAACAACCCGACCAAAAATCTTCTTCGTGAGAGCATAGTCCTCTACCTCCCTTGGATACCCTGTCCGGATATCTGAATGGTTAGTCAGGCTCCGAGACCGCTAGCTTTACAGAACGATTGGCATGGAGATACTTGTCGATACCTGCCGCCATTTTACGGCCTTCGGCGATCGCCCAGACGATGAGGGAGGCGCCGCGTTTGGTGTCGCCGCCGGCAAAGACGCCGTCGAGGTTGGTCATGAAATTCTCGCCCACTGATACCACTCCGCGGGCGTCATACTTCACGCCCAGACTGTCGAGCAGGCCGCTCTTGACGGGGCCGGTGAATCCCATGGCCAGCAACACCAGATCAGCGTTTATCTCGAACTCGGTCCCAGGCATCGGTTCAAACTTGCCGTTTTCAAACTTAACCCGATTGGCATGGAGTTTTGTGACATGGCCATCGTGGCCGGTAAATTTCGTGGTAGACACGCTCCACTGCCGGTCACAGCCTTCTTCATGGGCGTGGGACGTACGCAGTTGCATCGGCCAGAGCGGCCACGGTGTGGATGCAGCCCGCTGCGGTGGCGGTTCCGGCAGTAACTCGAATTGATGCGCCTCCACGCAGCCTTGACGGTGCGCGGTGCCGAGACAGTCGGACCCCGTATCACCGCCGCCGATGATGATCACCCGCTTGCCTTTTGCGGTGAATGGTTCATCACTAAACTGAATGCCTGCCGTCCGCTTATTCTGCTGGGTAAGATAGTCCATCGCGAGATGCACACCCTTCAGTTCACGTCCCGGGATCGGCAGCTCACGAGCCTGCTCGGCGCCCATCGTGAGACCCACCGCATCGAACTGTTGGCGCAACTGTTCGCCGGTGATGTCCTTACCGACGGCGACGCTGGTTTGAAACTTCACCCCTTCGGCCTTCATCTGTTCCAACCGCCTGTCGATGACCCACTTCTCCATTTTGAAGTCGGGAATGCCGTAGCGAAGCAGGCCCCCGATTCGATCGGATTTTTCGAAGACCGTCACCTCATGGCCGGCCCGAGCCAGTTGCTGCGCAGCAGCCAACCCCGACGGACCGGAACCGACGATCGCCACGGTCTTGCCGGTTTGCACGACCGGTAGGATCGGTGTCACGAAGCCTTCGTTGAAGCCACGGTCGACGATGTTCCATTCGAGGATGCGGATGGACACCGGATCTTCGTTGATACCCAGCACACAGGCCCCTTCGCAAGGCGCCGGGCAGAGCCGTCCCGTAAACTCGGGAAAGTTGTTCGTCGTGTGCAGCGCTTTCAGTGCATCGTTCCAACGTCCACGATAGACAAGATCGTTCCATTCGGGAATCAAATTCACGACCGGACAACCGGTGTTCCCTTGGCAAAACGGCACACCGCAGTCCATGCAGCGCGCACCCTGGGTCTTCAGCTTGTCCTCGGAGATCGGTTCGTACATCTCCTTCCAATCGAGCACACGCAGTTCGATCGGTTTGCGCTTCGGGCCCTCACGGGCGTACTTTATGAAACCTTTTGGATCACCCATCTTCTCTCCAGGACTGAGGATTCAGGACTGAGGACTGAGAAATCTACTACCCTTTACTCGGCCCTCATTCCTCAGCACTCAGTCCTCATTGCGCAAGCAATTGCGAGCTAATGCACCGCACTCGCCTTCCGCTTCCGTTCTTCCATCACACGCTTGTAATCGACCGGCATAACCTTGACGAACTTCGGCAAGGTGGCCTCGAACGCATCGAGCACCTGCTTGGCCTTACGGCTCCCCGTATACATAAAATGCTTGGTGATCAACCCGTGGAGCAGTTGCTTGTCTTCCTTCATCGTCACCGGCTCCAATTCGACCATCCCGGTATTGCAACGGCTCTGGAATGATCCGGCATCGTCAAGCACGAACGCTACCCCCCCGGACATGCCGGCTGCGAAATTGCGGCCGGTCCTGCCGAGCACCACGACCACGCCGCCGGTCATGTACTCACACCCGTGATCGCCCGTTCCTTCGACGACGGTCTGTGCCCCGCTGTTCCGCACGGCAAACCGTTCACCCGCCATGCCGTAGAAATAGGCCTCACCTTGTGTCGCCCCATAGAGCGACGTATTGCCGATCAAAATCGTCTCTTCCGGATTATAGAGGATGTTCTTCGGCGGGAAGACGATGATCTTGCCGCCGGATAATCCCTTACCGATATAGTCGTTGGACTCCCCTTCCAACGTCAGCGTGATGCCTTTCGCGAGGAAGGCTCCGAACGATTGGCCGGCCGAGCCGGAGAACTTGATGGAGATCGTGTCTTCCGGCAACCCGTCAGGCCCATATTTCTTCGCGATCTTGCTCGAGAGCACGGTGCCGGTCGTCCGATTGATGTTCCTGATCGGAAGATCGAGCGTGACCTTCTCACCCTTCTCGATTGCGACCTTGCAGAGCTCGACGAGTGTGTTGTCGAGGATGTCGGCGAGACCATGGTCTTGCTTCTGCACGCAATAGCGCGGCACATCCGCCGGCACATCCGGAGCCGTCAGCAGCGGCGAGAGGTCCAGCCCCTTGGCTTTCCAGTGGTCGACGGCTTTCGTGATCTTGAGTTTGTCGACGCAGCCGACCATCTGGTTGATCGTTCTGAAGCCGAGCTTCGCCATCAACTGCCGGGCTTCTTCGGCTACGAAGAACAGATAATTGACGATGTGTTCCGGCTTGCCGTTGAACTTCTTGCGCAATTCAGGATCCTGTGTCGCGATCCCGACCGGACAGGTGTTCAGATGGCACTTGCGCATCATGATGCAGCCTTCGACGATGAGGGGAGCCGTCGCGAACCCATATTCTTCCGCACCAAGCAGCGTGGCGATGACCACGTCGCGGCCGGTCTTCATCTGGCCGTCCGTTTCAACACGGA
Organism: Nitrospirota bacterium; assembly: GCA_963850405.1. Taxonomy (GTDB): domain Bacteria; phylum Nitrospirota; class Nitrospiria; order Nitrospirales; family Nitrospiraceae; genus Nitrospira_D. The sequence continues at coordinate 362,560 of CAWKLH010000025.1, read as the reverse complement.
TGCGCCCACGAAGATCATTGAGGACCAGCGTCTGATGAGTTTCCGCTAACCCCAGCTCCCACGGAATTCCGGCGTATTTGATCGATGACAATGGGGAAGCACCCGTGCCGCCCGAATCGCCGCTGATGAGCACCTTGTCCGCATGGGCCTTGGCAACACCGGCTGCAACCGTGCCGACGCCCACCTCCGCCACTAGTTTCACGGAGACCCCGGCATCTGGATTGGAATTCTTCAGGTCGAAGATCAGCTGAGCTAAATCCTCGATCGAATAGATGTCATGGTGCGGCGGAGGCGAAATCAGTTGCACGCCCGGCGTGGCATATCGGAAGCGCGCGATGTTTTCGTCCACCTTGTGCCCTGGCAATTGTCCGCCCTCACCCGGCTTCGCACCCTGTGCCATCTTGATCTGCAATTCCCGCGCGTTCACGAGATAGTGCGCCGTAACTCCGAATCGGGCCGACGCCACTTGCTTAATGTAGCTGTTTTTCGAATCGCCGTTCGGCAACGGTTTGAACCGCTCAGGATCTTCGCCACCTTCCCCGGTGTTGCTCTTGCCGCCGAGCCGGTTCATCGCAATGGCCAGCGTTTCATGCGCTTCCTTGCTGATCGAACCGAAGGACATCGCGCCGGTGTTGAAACGCTTCACGATGTCTTTCGCCGGCTCCACTTCTTCAATCGGAATCGGCTGGGACGCGAACTTGAAATCCAGCAGGCCGCGCAGGTTCGACCGTCGCTTACTCTCGTCGTTCACGATCTGCGCAAATTCGGCATAGGTCTTCGGGTCGTTCGAACGGCTGGCATGCTGCAGCTTGTAGATCGTTTCCGGATTCCAGTTATGGTGCTCACCCTGGATACGGTAGTGGATCTCGCCGCCGAAATCGAGTTGGCGGATCGCCGCCGGCTCGTAGGCAGTGCGGTGTCGGCGTAGCGTTTCTTCACCAACCTCGCGGATGCCGACCCCTTCCACGCGCGACGGGGTCTCGGTAAAGTAGCGATCGATCAGTTCACGACTCAACCCGATCGCCTCGAAGATCTGCGCCCCGCAGTAGGACTGCACCGTGGAGATCCCCATTTTCGAGAAGATCTTGAGCAGGCCCTTATTGATGGCCTTGATGAATTTCCCTTCCGCCGTCTGCGCATCGAGTCCTTCCGGCAGATAGTGGTCGCGCTCCATGTCGACGAGCGACTCGAACACCAGATACGGGTTGATGGTCCCGGCACCATAGCCGAGCAAACAGGCAAACTGATGCACATCGCGAGGCTCGCCCGTTTCGAGAATCAAGCCCACTTCCGTTCGCGTACACTCCCGAACCAGGTGATGGTGGACGGCGGAGATACCGAGCAAACTCGGGATCGGGGCCCACTGTTCATCGACGCCACGATCGCTCAAAATGAGGAACTCGTAGCCTTCCTTAATTGCCTGCGAGGCTTGCCGGCAGAGGTCGTCGACCGCTTCGCCAAGCCCATCAGGCCCTTCGGCGACGCGGAACAACATCCGGAGGGTCTTGCTCTTGAAGTGGGGGTCGGAAATACCTCTGATTTTTTGCAGATCGGCGTTCGTAAGAATCGGCTGCTGCACCTTGATACGGCGGCACGACTCCGGCGATTCGTCCATCAAGTTCGGCTTCGGGCCGATGTTGGTCACAAGCGACATGACGAGCTGTTCGCGGATCGGATCGATGGGGGGATTCGTCACCTGCGCAAAGAGCTGCTTGAAATATTTGAACAGCAGCTGCGGCCGATCGGACAGCACCGCCAACGGGGTATCGGTGCCCATCGACGAGAGTGCTTCTTCGCCCGTCATGATCATCGGCGTGATGACCATTTTGAGTTCTTCGACCGTATAGCCGAAGGCTTGCTGCCGCTGGCGGATCGTCGGGTGGTCGGGCTGCGGAACATTCAGCGGCTCCGGCAACTCATCCAACGAGACACCGTACTGCATTACCCAACTGCGATAGGGTTTGCGGCCGACGATATCGGCCTTAATCTCTTCGTCATCGATGATGCGACCCTGCACCGTGTCGACGAGGAACATGCGGCCCGGTTGGAGCCGGCCCTTCATGCGGATCTCTTTCGCATCAGCCGGCAAGACGCCGGCCTCGGATGCCAGGACCACGAGACCATCGGTCGTCACTTGATAGCGGCAGGGACGCAGCCCATTCCGGTCCAGCGTCGCACCGATCATTTTGCCATCGGTAAAACAGACCGCTGCCGGCCCGTCCCACGGCTCCATCATCGCCGCGTGATACTGGTAGAAGCCCCGACGATCCAAATCCATCTGGGCATTCGCCACCCAGGGTTCTGGAATCAACATCATCATGGCATGGGCGAGCGAACGGCCCCCGAGCAGCAGAAATTCGAGGGTATTGTCCAGACAGGCCGAGTCACTTTGATCCTCCGAGACGATCGGGAACAACTTCTCCATATCCTTCCCGAACAGCTCGGAATGAAGCCGTCCCTGGCGAGCCTTCATCCAATTGACGTTCCCCTTCAGCGTATTGATCTCTCCGTTGTGGCACACATACCGATAGGGATGGGCCCGCGGCCAGGTGGGAAAGGTATTCGTACTGAAGCGTGAGTGCACCAAGGCCAGCGCGCTGACCATCCGTTCATCGGTGAGGTCTGGGTAGTAAGCCACCATTTGATGCGGCAACAGCAACCCCTTATAGACGATGGTGTGGGCCGACAGGCTCGAGACGTAGAAGTGTTCCCGCCCTTGAATGGCCGACTCCGCCACGGCCTTTTCAACCCGCTTGCGAGTCACATACAGTTTTCGCTCAAATTGGGCTTCGTTGAGGGCATCTCGTGCGATGAAGATCTGCCGCATGAACGGCTCGGTCGTGCGCGCTTGCGCGCCGATCCGGTCGCTCTTGACCGGCACATCGCGCCAACCGAGCAGACGCAAGCCTTCTTCCACAAGAATCTCTGTGAACAGCTTCTCGCACAGCCGTCGAGCATCTGCAGTAGGCGGGAGAAAGAGCTGCCCCACTCCGTACTCGCCAACATCCGGCAATGACACGCCGACATCCCCCGCGACCCGCTTCAGGAATGTATGCGGGACTTGTAAAAGAATGCCTGCTCCGTCTCCCGTGCAGGAATCAGCGCCTTGCGCTCCACGATGGGTCAGATTCTCTAAGACTTGAAGCCCTTTACGGACAATGTCATGGGATTTTTTCCCTTTGATATTGACGACAAAACCGATCCCACAGGAGTCCTTCTCATGCCGAGGATCGTAGAGCCCTTGCTGGCGGGGAAACCCAGGAATATTCATGTACTCATCTCGTTAAAAAGACTGAGAGTTTTTCCTATGTATGTATGGAATGAAGCCCGCGAGAAACCTGGGGTGGGTTGACCCCCTCTAGCGCTCAGGGTGAACGTCACCCCATTGTTACGATGGGACCTTACTGGATGGGTCATTCCTCTGTCAAGATTGCGGCAGTCTATACCTCTTTCATTTGCTTGACTTTATTTCCTCGGCTGCCATACCATCCGCGCATGGCACAAAGCCCAGCGATCGCAACCCTGCACAGTATGTCGGATGTATGGGATGCCTACCGTGGTGAACTGGACGGAGTGGAAGATCGAGTCAGGGGAAACCTCGACTCTAGCGTGACCCTGGTCAATACGGTCGCCGCCCATATCTTGAGCGGTGGCGGCAAACGCATCAGACCTCTGCTGCTGCTCCTGTCGGCTCGCCTCTGCGGCTATCCCGGCGCCGAGCATCATCAGCTTGGCAGCATCGTGGAATTCATCCACACCGCAACCCTGTTACACGACGATGTTGTCGATGACGCCGATCTCCGACGAGGCAGAAGAGCCGCACGTAAAGTATGGGGGAACCAGATCAGCATTCTCGTCGGCGACTACCTCTACACGAAGGCCATGTGCAAAGTCGTTGAGTTCCAGAATCAAGGCATCAATGAAGTCCTGGCCGAGGCCTGCAATAAAATGGCGGAAGGTGAAGTCCTTCAGCTGTACTATAACGGCAATCCCTCGATGCCGGAAATTGAGTATATCAAGATCGTCGAGCATAAGACCGCCGGCCTCATTGCGGCAGCGTGCCGTATGGGTGCCATTCTGGCCGAAGCGTCTGAAACCCAACAGGAAGCGCTGTTCCGATTCGGGCAATACCTCGGCATCGCCTTTCAAGTCGCCGACGATACCTTAGACTACATCGCAAACGGCGAGTCGCTCGGAAAAACGATCGGGCAAGATCTCCGGCAGGGAAAAGCGACGCTGCCGCTGCTGCATCTGTTGCAACAGTGCTCGGAGCAAGACCGCCAAATGATCAAAGACCGAATGGAGACCCGGACGCTCAGCACGTCCGATCTTGAGCGCATCCTGTTCCTAATGGCCGATTTCGGTTCAATCACCTATGCGATGGATCGCGCGAGCGCCTATATCGCCGCTGCCAAACATGAGCTTGAACGCTTCGACGATAGTACCGCACGCCGTGCGCTGTCGGTCGCCGCTGATTACATGATTACCCGCGACCGATAGTTGTCTTCCCACCAGCTAGAAGAACGCTGGACCGTAGAAGCGGCACAGCGTAGGGCGAAAGGATCCCACTCTCTCCTGTAACCATCAAACCGTCGTCGCGCTGTCACGACATTAACCAAGGGGTTGTTCATGTCACAGATTTTTCCATTCCAGGGCATGCTGTACGATCAAACGCTCGTGGGCACCATCAAGGATGTGGTCGCCCCGCCGTACGATATTATCGACACGAATGGGCAGAGGCGACTTCACGACCGCCACCCCCACAACATTATCCGAATGGAATTAGGGCTTGACCAACCCGGTGACAGCCCCGCCCAGAACCGGTACACCCGCGCAGCCACGACACTGCAGACCTGGCTCAACGAGGGGGTCCTGAAGCGCGACGCGCGGCCGGCCGTCTACTATCACACGATTGAATACACCCCTCTCTACTCCGCTCCCGATGCTCCGAAGAAAGTGCTTCGTGGATTTCTGGCGCTGGCAAAGCTGGAGGCGCTCGACTCCGGACATATCTACCCCCATGAGAACACACGTGCCGCGGCAAAGACTGATCGCCTGAATCTGATCGAAGCCTGTCGTTCAAACTTCAGCCCGATCTGGTCCCTCTACTCAGATCCGCTCGGTGCCATCCTCCAACTTCTGGAAACCGCAACAAAAGGCACGCCGGCGCGCTACGACTTTCAAGACGATGCCGGATGTCGAGAATGCTTATGGACCGTGACCGATGAGACGGTACTCAAACACGTGACCGATGCGATGCACAGCAAGCCGTTGTTCATCGCTGACGGTCACCATCGCTATGAAACGGCGTTGAACTATCAAAAGCTCCGGCGACAGCAGATGGGCCCTCAGACCGGGCTGCAACCCTACGACTCGGTGCTCATGCTGCTTACCCCGCTTGAAGATCCAGGATTGACGGTCTTACCGACGCACCGCGTTGCGACCACCCCCTTGCCGTCTTCCGACCAGATCAAGACGGTACTGGGCGACGTATTTGAGCTTCGAGAATTCCCCTTTAACGCATCCACTCAAGATCACACACGTTCACAATTCCTGGCCAGCTTGCGGACTGAAGGAAAGAATGCCCCGGTGTTCGGGCTGACGCGTCAAGGCGACGACCGCTACCTCACCCTCACCCTGAAGCCGGCCCATCGACCTTCCATTCAGGCCTCACCTCGAGCCAAACTCGACGTCTCACTGCTGCAGCAACTGATCGTGACCAGGCTCTGTCCAACGCAGCAGGAACAAGAAGCCATTCTGTACAGCAAAGATGACCATGAAGCCCTGGACTGGGTGGCCAACGGAACAGGGACCGGCGCATTCCTGCTCAACGCCACGAAGGTCAGTGAAGTGCAAGCGGTCGCGGCTGCGGGGGAGCGGATGCCGCACAAATCGACATATTTTTACCCGAAGCCGTTGACGGGGCTCGTCATCAACGTCATGAACGGGTAGGTGGAGTGTCTCACGCATCGCCGCTCGTTAATGGCATAACGACTTCCTGGCCGATTCGGCCCTAGCGGGCGACCGAAGACAGAGGATTATTCCGATGAACGCCAAAATTCTTATTGTCGACGATGACCCCGACATCGTCATGATGCTTGAGGACCGGCTCCATGCTTCCGGATACGAGACCGTCGCGGCCACCGAGGGGCAACAGGCGCTTGACCACATCGTTCACGAGTCTCCCCATCTGATCCTCCTGGACCTCACATTGCCCAAAGTGTCGGGACTTGATGTCCTCAAGCGTCTGTCCCAGATCAAACCGTCTGAAAATATTCCCGTCATCGTCATGACCGCGCATGGCTCTGTTGAAGCCGCGGTGGAGGCCATGAAGGAAGGGGCGTACGACTTTCTGACCAAACCCCTCGATAAAGACCATCTATTGATCGTGATTCGCAAAGCCTTGGAGCGGGATGCGCTGCGACGCCAGGTCGCCTATCTCCGGTCTGAAGTCGACGGCCGTTACGCCTCCATCGTCGGCAACAGCCCGTCCGTCAAGTCTGTCGTGGAAGCGGCACAACGGGCCGCCAAATCCGATGCGAGCGTATTACTCCTCGGCGAAAGCGGGACCGGCAAGGAACTCTTCGCTCGGTCGATCCATCAGTGGAGCCATCGTGGTGCCATGCCGCTCATCGTCATCAACTGCGTCGCCTTGACGGAGACGTTACTGGAGAATGAACTATTCGGACACGAGCGAGGAGCCTTCACCGGGGCCGACCGACAGCAGAAGGGCAAGCTGGAAATGGCTGACGGGGGAACCGTCTTCCTGGACGAGATCGGAGACATGTCCCTTCCGTTGCAAGCGAAGTTGTTACGTGTCCTGCAAGACCGGGAGTTTCAGCGTGTTGGCGGCTCCAAGACCGTCTCAGTCAACATTCGTATCATTGCGGCCACGAACAAGGACCTTCGGCAGGCCGTGCGAGCAGGCCAGTTCCGCGAAGATCTCTATTTTCGACTCAACGTCGTGACCCTGACCCTGCCGCCGCTTCGCGAACGATCAGGGGATGTCCCGGCCCTGGCCCAGTTCTTTTTGGATCGGCATACAAGAGATGCAAAACGACCAGGCATGGCGCTGAGCGCGGCTGCGGTCGAGGCATTGACCCGCTATCCCTGGCCGGGAAATATTCGGGAACTGGATAATGTGATCGCGCGCGCCGTCGTCTTGAGCCCGAAAGACACCATTGAACCGGAGATGCTGGCGCTCCTGGCAGATGACACTAGCCCCTGTCGAGACGAAGACGCTTTTCTCCCGTATCTGAACCTGCCTTACCATGAATCGATGGAACACCACAGCCGCTACATCATCGCGCGCGCGATGGAACTGGCCGAAGGCAATCAGACAAAAGCCGCCGAATCGCTCAAGCTCCAGCGAACCTATCTGGCTCGGTTACTCAAACAGCAAAAATAGGCGAGACGAGGTGTGACCGGTCGACGGAGGGTTGCGACCGGGGCAAGCCGGTCTAGGTGAGCGGCACGCGCGATTCGGCAGGCTGACGAGCTTCCAAACGAATCCGTCCCGCTCGGACATCCCGTTCCGCCTGCGCATAACGCTCGGCCGTGCCGATGTCTGACCAATAGCCCTGCAGATCATACCCAAGCACCGACTCTCCTTGCTCGATGGCCCTCACATAGGGATCGATGATCGAGGAGGCCACTCCTTTCGGCACCTGCCGGAGCAACCGAGGGTGCAAGATGTGAATCCCGGCGAACATGCGCGACATCGTGGGAACGGACTCCGCAAGCCCTTTTCCAGTGATACGTAGAATCTGCCCCTTTTCTCCCACTTCAACTAGCCCCCACCGGACAGCATCCGAATCTTCCCGGAGCACCAAAGTTGCCGCCGCGTTGCTGCTGCGGTGGAAATCACAGAGCGCCTCAAGGTCCAATTCCACCAGCGTATCCCCATTGAGAATCAACACGGGCTCTCCCGAAAAATGAGGCTCCGCCTGTTTGATTCCACCGCCGGTGCCCAGAATGACCGGCTCATGCGAATAGATGATCCGTATCCCGAATTTCGAACCCGTGCCCAAGGCCTGTTCGATCATCGGCCCCAGATGATGCAGGTTGATCACGACTTGACGGAATCCGTGCCGCCTCAGCAGCAGGAGGTTCCAGACGATGAGCGGCACCCCGCCGACCGGCAGCAACGGCTTAGGAATGGTGTACGTCAGCGGTCTCAGGCGAGTGCCAAGACCAGCCGCAAGAGCTAGATCATGGGCTGGCCTTGCACTACGATCAGTCCTCTACTGCAATTCAGGCACATACGGTGTGAGGTGCCTCCGGAGTGTATCCAGCTCCGGGTGTTTTTCGAGATTACGCTTGACGTAGCTCAAGACACGAGGGATATCAGCTAAGAATTTCGAGTTGCCTTTGACCCGATCAATGTAGACAAACCGGCCGGCCGCCTTCAGATTTCGTTGAATACTCGTCAGATCAAACAGCCGTCGAAACGCGGCCCGATTGGTCCAGACGAAGCGCCGTTCGGCCAGCTGATCGAGGTAGTACCCCACCAAATCGTCAACAAGGGCTTCGTCGAGTCGAATGTAGGCATCCCGTAAGAGTGAGGCCAGATCGTAGGTTGCCGGTCCCATCAACGCATCCTGAAAGTCGATCACGCCGAGCTGCAACCCGTCAACCATCAAATTGCGAGAGTGATAATCACGATGCGTAAAGACGCGCGGTTGCCCGGCGAGGAGTTCCGCGATTCCTTCGAACTCCCGCCTTATTGCCGTGGCGGCCTCCTCAGGCAACGGGCTGCCGCGACGCGCCACAATTCCATACTCAAGGAAATGATCGAACTCCCACATCAGCAAGGGCACATCGAAACTGCGGTGAAACGCCAGGCACCCAGGATCAGCCGGCGTTGTGGCGTTGACCTGCATCTGCACCAGGACATTGATGGCCTGTTTGTACCGTGACTCCAAGCTTGGCGCATCCGCCTGGCTGACGGCCTCCGCTAATGTCACATCTCCGAAATCTTCCAGATAGAGCAGCCCTGCGGATTGATCATAGTAGTGGAGTACAGGCACCGGCACCTTTGCTTTAGCCAGATGCGACATGATGTTGATGAAGGGTAGTTCCGAGATCTGGTGGATCCCGCCACTGACCGCCTCTTCAGACTGTTTGAAACCTTCCGGCTCAGCCAGCTGCATCACGATCACAGCATGTGGTGGCCCGCCAGAAACGGTGGCTCGATAGTAGCGCCGATTGGAAGCATCGCCAGCCAATGGCGACAGCGCCTTTAAGACGAGGCCGGGAGAAAGACGAGTCTCAACCGCCTGCGCGATGAGGGTTTGATCGGGGGGAGACAACGGAGCCTTGAAAGGGGTTGTGTTGGCCGACAACATACTCAGCGAATTATAGCGAGCGTCCCACGACTTGTCACGAACACCTCATATTCGATCGGCCTTACCGCAGCGCTTCCGGAATCGAGCCTACCGGCCTAAGACTCAACATCCGATGCATGGCGGTCACTCCGATCGCAGCTCCGATCGTATCCGCCACCCAATCCAACCAGTTGGCATCTCGGAATGGGACAAAGGCCTGGTGAACCTCATCACTTACCCCATACAATGAGGCCAGAAGGATGGCTGCCGGAATCGCTTGTTGTCTCCACGCATCATGTCCACTTCGACAAAGAGCCCGGTAGCACAACGCACCGAATACCGCATACTCGACGGCATGCAAGACCTTATCACTGAAATGCGTGACGAACGGCACATGCTCTTCAGGGTGAGGCTGCGCGGATAAATAAAAAATGAGCCCAGCGTATCCGCACACCGGCCCCCAATACCGAAGAAATGTCACCATCTTAACTCCTCATGCGATATTCCATCACAAATCCGCCTGCGGATTGCATGCTCATACCCCCTATGACATACTCGCCAAGATGAAGGGAAATCGGCATCAATGAAGCATGTCCACGTATGTTTTCTGTGGCATATGCACCAGCCTTATTACACCGATCCGGTGGCCGGATCGGCCAGCATGCCATGGGTACGCCTGCATGCGACCAAGGCCTATTACGATATGGCCTATCTGTTGGAGAAATTCCCCGGTGTAAGCGCCACGTTCAATTTTACGCCGTCCCTCCTCTTGCAGTTACAGGAGATCGGCACCGGGAAGATCCTCGATCTGTTTCTCGAACATGCACAACGCCCAGCGGCCAGCCTCACCCTTGAAGAAAAAGCGTTTCTGGTCCGTCATTTCTTTTCAGCCAACTGGGCGACGATGGTGCGCCCCTATCCACGATACCATGAGTTGCTGGTGAAACGCGGACTGGACGTCCCGGGGCATGATCTCCACCGCGTTGCCCGTCAATTCTCCACACAAGAGCTGCTGGATCTACAAGTGTGGCACAACCTCGCCTGGTTCGGATACGGCACCGTTCAACAATATCCTCGTCTGGCTGCGCTGCGCCAGAAAAATCGCAGCTTCACCGAGGAGGACAAGCAGGAAGTATTGGACCTCCAACGGATGGCCGTACAAGCAATCATTCCACTGTATCGGGGACTCTTGGAACGGGGGCAAGTCGAACTGACGACGACTCCTTTCTACCATCCGATTCTGCCGCTAGTAATCGACACCGACATCAACCGGCGGGCCAGGCCTGACCTTCCCTTGCCCGCTCGTTTTCATGCTCCGGAAGATGCCGCAGCCCAACTGCAGCAAGCCGTCGAATTTCATCAGTCCACTTTCGGCCAGGCTCCTGTCGGGTTGTGGCCATCAGAGGGATCTGTGTGTCCCGAGATGCTTCCGCTGATCCATCAGACCGGCCTTCGCTGGTTTGCCACAGACGAGGGCATCCTCGCACGCTCCCTGGGAATGTGCGGCCGCCCATGGCATCGTCAGTCCGCGCTCTATCAACCCTATCGCATCGGTGAACCCGAACATGCGTTGACCGTACTGTTCCGCGACCGCGAGATCTCAGACGCATTCGGATTCGTCTACCACAAGACGACGCCCGAATCCGCCGCTGAGGATGTCCTGCGGCGTCTGCGAGGCATTGTCCACGATGCACCGCAAGAGAAGATCGTCATACCCATCATCCTGGACGGTGAAAATCCGTGGGAACACTATCACGACGGCGGGGAGCAGTTCCTGTCTCTCCTGTACGAAGCCTTCACCAACCACGAACTGGATCACGGCGGACAGGTCATGGTCCAGGCCTCGACCATGTCGGATGCGATGGCTGCCGTTCAACCCACACAACAGCTCCCCTGCCTCCATTCAGGATCCTGGATCAATTCTGACTACAAGATCTGGATCGGGCACTACGAAGACAATCGCGGGTGGGATCTCCTCGGTCATACCCGTACACAGCTGGTGAATCTCGCACAGAGTCTTCCACCTGACCGTGCACAAGCGGCATGGCAAGAACTCTACGCCGCCGAAGGGAGCGACTGGTTCTGGTGGTACGGCGATGATTTCGATACTGACTTTAAGCCCGAATTCGACCGCCTCTTCCGCACCCATCTTCGGAATGTCTGGACGCATATGGGCATCCCGCCCCCCGATCAACTGAATGCTCCGATCTGCACGAGGGCCATCGCCTCCGAATCCGATTCAGTCCAACAGCCGCTCGTCCTGTTGAATCCCACAATCGACGGCATCGTGACCGACTTTTTCGAATGGCGTGGCGCCGGAAACATCAACACCCAGCCCCCGCTTGGAGCCATGTGGAAAGCCGATGGACTCTTCACTGCGATCCAATTCGGTTGGACCTCAGATCAGCTCGTGATGAGATTCGACCCAGACGAAACGAGTACGACACAACAGGGCCTCGACGTTGATATTCGGTTGCAAGGGCCTCAATTTACTTTTCGGCTGACCTTTCCACTTACCTCGCCAGGCCCGGAGGCGTTTCTCTTGTCTCGCCAAACCCAGGCAGATGCCTGGCAAGAGATCGGCTCCTATCGGTCAATCAAGGCCCACACCATTCTGGAGTTGGCCGTCCCCTGGAAAGAGCTGTGCCTGGAACAAGGAAATACGATCCAGATGGCGATCATCGTGCGAGAACACGGCCTCGAAGTCGCTCGCTATCCTGGCCATCATCCGGCCGTCCTGACCGTACCTGGGCCTGAATTTGAGGCCGAACTGTGGAGAGTGTGATTATGGAGGAGAAGAGATGCCGGATCTAAGACGTGACCCCATTGTGGGCCGCTGGGTGATTATTTCCACTGAGCGCAGGGGGCGCCCGCATGACTTTATCAACCTGCAACCGGCCCGGCCGGTTTCGACGACCCTCTGTCCGTTTTGCCCGGGACAGGAACGGCTCACGCCTAAAGAAATCATGGCCTATCGGCCGCAGCCGGGCGGACCCAATTCTCCCAATTGGACCGTACGCGTCGTCCCGAATAAATTTCCTGCGCTGCAAGTTGAAGGTGACATGGGTCGCGAGGGGATCGGGCTCTACGACCGCATGAACGGCGTGGGTGCCCATGAAGTCATCATCGAAACACCCACCCATGTCGAGGGCCTCGCCGATCTCCCAACCAAGAAGATCGAGGACGTGCTATGGGCCTATCGGGACCGAATGATCGATCTCCGAAAAGACATTCGATTCCGCTACATTCTCATTTTCAAGAACCACGGCGCATCCGCCGGTGCCACCCTGGAACACAGCCATTCTCAACTCATCGCCCTGCCGATCGTCCCGACCAACGTGCAGGAGGAGCTGGACGGATGCCGCACGCACTATCAGCAGAAGGAGCGTTGCATCTACTGCGATATCCTCCGGCAGGATCTCTCGGAAGGAGATCGCATCGTCGCCGAGAATCCGGAGTTCCTCTGCGTCACACCCTTCGCGCCACGATTTCCGTTCGAAATGTGGATCCTCCCCAAGCGCCATGCGGCCTATTTTGAGGAAAGCCAGAAATCACAATTCGAATTTCTGGCCCCGATCCTTTCGGAGTCGTTGCGCCGTATGGACAAAGTGCTCGCTCGTCCCTCATACAACTTCATCCTCCACAGTTCTCCCCTTCATGAGAAAACCGGCGAGTTCTACCATTGGCACCTGGAGATCATCCCGAAACTCACGCAAGTCGCCGGCTTCGAATGGGGCACCGGCTTCTACATCAATCCGGTGTCACCGGAAGAAGCCGCGACGTTCCTCCGCGAAGCAGGAATCTAAATGCCGGTCCGCTTTCGCATCGAAGATCCCACGCTTGTGGGGGCGCTACGCAAGATTGAGCAACTGGTTCGCCGCGCCGGTGGGAGAACATGGCTGGTCGGCGGCTCGTGTCCGCGACCTCCTACTCCGTCGACAACCTTGCGATCTCGACCTCGAAGTGACGGGTCTGCCGCCCGGCCGAGTCCATACACTGCTGACTGAGCACTTCTCCGTGCAATTCGTCGGAAAAACGTTCGCGGTCTTTAAGCTGCAAGGTCTGCCGGTCGATGTGTCCATTCCCTCCCGCATGCGCACTGACGACAGCTCTCTCCCCGGCGTACTGAGACAAGCCGACCCCGACATGCCGATCGATGAGGCGCTGGCACGACGAGACTTCACCATCAACGCGATGGCCTGGGATCCGGACACCATGGAACTTCGCGATCCCTTCGACGGTCGCGGCGACCTTGATGCACGGATCTTGCGCCACGCGTCGACCCGATTCGCCGAAGATCCTCTGCGCGTCTTGCGTGGCATGCAGCTGACGGCCCGCTTTGAGCTCACGGTCGCACCGGAAACCGTGGCCCTGTGCCAGACACTCTCCCAGGAAGATCACCCAAGCGAGCGTCTGTGGGAAGAATGGAAGAAGCTGCTCCTGCAAGGACGCAAGCCATCGCTGGGATTGCAGTTCTTACGTCACAGCGGCTGGCTCCGTTTCTATCCGGAGCTCGCAGCCCTTGAAGGCTGTCCACAAGATCCCATCTGGCACCCGGAAGGCGACGTCTGGATCCACACACTCCACTGCCTGGACTGGTTCGCTGCGGAACGCACCGGTGATGAGCCGGACGACCTGGCCGTCGGGTTGGGCGTCCTCTGCCACGACTTCGGCAAACCAGCCACGACCAAGGAAGAATATGGACGCGTCAGCGCGCGAGGACATGAATCGGAAGGGACAGGCCCGACACAACGTTTTCTTGAGCGACTGACCAACCAGCACGGCCTGATCGAGGAGGTGATTCCTCTGGTATTGTGCCATCTTCGTCCTCGTGCCCTCCATGATGCCAACGCTTCGGACAGCGCGGTCCGTCGATTGGCAAGGCAAGTCCAGCGCATAGACCGATTGGTGCGCGTGGCACGGGCTGACCACGCTGGCCGATCGCCGAAACAGTTTGATGGATTTCCCGCCGGTGAGTGGCTGTTGGCCAAGGCACGGCAGCTGGCAGTGGACCGTCAGACGCCTCCTCCCATTATCATGGGCCGTCACTTGTTGGAATTGGGAATCCAGCCGGGTCCTGACATGGGCCGACTGGTTGACGACTGTTATGAAGCTCAACTTGATGGAGTCTTCGCAACGCTGGAGGAGGGCTTGACCTACGCGAAAAGCAAACGTTCTGCTCTGTGCTAGTCGGCGGCTTGGTTCCTGAAATGTCAAACTCCTCACGCTTATTTCCCCGAACACCTCGTCCTCCTCAAGTTCCTCCGCTAAGGGTGAGGACTCGCGAAACGCGCAGCCCATCATGCATGTTAGCGATTGGAATGAGGCAGTTTAGTCGCAGTCGTAGTCGTATATAAACTATTCCGCTACAGCACCCTGAAGGGTAAATCATTCGTAGCTTCATGAGAGGAATTTCGTAACCTACTGATTATCTGATGGTCTCTGTTTCATCTTCCCAATAGGGCGGAATGGCACTACCTTTGCTGTATATCCTCACAAGTGCCAAATGAACGGCACACATATCTTCTAATTTCTTAATAGGGGGTTCTTATAATGAAGAGCATGTTGATGGCAGTAATGGCAGTGGCAGTGGCAGTGACGTTCAGTGCACCAGCGTTCGCCGGCGAAGAGAAGAAGGAAGAGAAGAAGGGCGGCCACGTGGTGATTTGCTGAAGATATGAGAAGGACAAGAAGCGGCAAGGCCGACGAGACCTTCGGTCGAGAAGAAGGAAGAGAAGAAGGGCGGCCATGCCGACACCTTCGGTGACAAGAAGAAGGAAGAGAAGCGGCAAGTAAGACTTCTGGTTTGGTGAGGCTGAGCTGGGGGGCTTTCTACACAGTAGGAAGCCCCTCAGTATTTATATTTCCCCAGAACAGAGCCTCACACTCTTCTCCTCTCGATCGCTGCCTGACTTAGCCCTCATGCAAACATCTATTGCGATGAAAAGCAAAGGGCTCTAGCCAAGTCGCATGATTTTGCCTACACCTTCTACAACCTCATCCTGGTAATCACTACTGGCGATCGATTCTCGCTCTTCATGTTTTCATGGACTTCCATTGGAATATTTCCGTACTGACATCGGTATAAACTTTGCTTGTGTGGGCCAGTGTAGATAATGCCATGCCTTGCGGGTGTGATTATGGATCTCCAGAAATCAATGACCAGTCCATATCATTTGTTTCAGATCTGTTGGTTTGTGCTCATGATGACAGCGTGCTCTTCTGCGGGCTCCGCGCCAATCAGTGAAATAACCACACCAACCGGTGAAGCGGCCACGCTTTCGTGGAATGCCAGTGAGGGATCGGACCTTGCGGGACACAAGATCTATCAGGCAACAGCGCCAGGTGCGTATGGAGCGCCGATAGCAGCCGTTCCCGTGAACGTCACGGACTACACTGTGACGGGCCTTGAATCCGGCACCACCTATTTCTTCACAGTCACCGCATACAATACGGATGGTGCCGAAAGTGCGTTCTCAAACGAAGTGCAAAAAACCATCCCTTAACCACCTGCCCCCGGACCTCGAATCCAGACTTTCCAGCGTTCGTCTCTTGACCCCCTCTCACTGAGAACTGTATAACCACTGACGCTGGTACGTGCTAGGACAAAAGCGCTGAGTGCTGAGACGAGACTCCATCCATTACCATCGTCGTCAAGCGAGCCCTTTACCTCAGGACTTATATCTCGTCGGCTAATACGAATGCGCCCGTAGCTCAATGGATAGAGCATCTGACTACGGATCAGAAGGTTACAGGTTCAAGTCCTGTCGGGCGCACCAAACCGCACTTCGTGCGTACACCGCCTCATTAACGTTAGGTTGCTGGCGGCGGATCAGCTTCGTGCCGCCGCCCGCGCAAGCAGTTGCTTTTGCAAGGCTTCGATATCGGCCTTGGCACCCAACGCGAGTTCCTCCACCTTGCGCTCACTCTCCGGCCCCGGCACATGGGAAAACTCATGGCAGTCTTCATACGCCTGTTCGGTCGTACCTGTGGCTTTGATGATCATACCGGCGATGACCCCGCCAACGATTGCCGTGGCAAGCGTCATCGCGATGCCCACAAGTTGAACCCCAACAACACCAGGCACCACGACAATCGCGATCAGTCCACCCAATAGCCCCGGCATCCCATGCAGATTGTGCACGCCGCAGGTATCAACCAATTTGATCTTGGATTCCAGCATGGGCTGAATAAACACATACCCAATGACCGATAAGGCACCGGCAAGCAATCCGATCCCAAATGCGCCAGTGGGACTCACGAGGTTACAGGTCGAGCCGATAGAGACTCCTCCCGCCAGCGCGGCATTGGCCATATCCACCATTGAGGTTTTCCCATGATGAAAACGTGTGCTGAGGAAATAGGTGGCGAGCGTGGCCCCGCTCAGGGCAAGGATCGTATTCACGATCGTTTGAGGCATTTGCTCAAACGGCACAATCGCGGTCGCAAAACTCGGCCAAAACAGCCACAGCACCATGGACCCGAGCATGGCGAACCGATCAGACGTCGGATCGGATTCAATCGGCTGGCTCCGCTGCTGCGCAGTCGTCAGCACCAGAGATGCGGCCAATCCGAAATAGGCGCCGAATGCGTGGATGACGATCGACCCCGCCGAATCCTGAAACCCTTTGGTAAGCCCCGAACCATTGTCCAATACCAAATATTCGTTAAGCGCATAGAGTGGCACCAACAACAACGTGAGTAACGCGTACTGAAACACCCGCAAGCGTCCGAGCACCGCCCCCATCGCGATCAACGCCGTCGCCACCGAAAACTCAGCCAGCATCAGAGTCTCGACCGAATGGGCCTGGATCGAATGCCCCACCACTCCGTTCGCACGGAGCAACATGTACAGAGGTATCCCCGTTGCGACGACGAGATAGGTGCCGGTCGTGGCCCCGAACCCATACCGTCGGACGAAGACCATGAGAAAGCCGAACCCGACGACCAGCATGGCCAGGATATGAATCGAGTAGTTATATTGCGCGACCAGGCGCGCCTCATTGACGGCACCAGCCGGCTCTTCGGCACCGACCCAACTCGTGAGGCACAAGAGAAACAGACTTGCTGCGCTGAGCATCGGCACCCAGAAGCGGTTCTGCATTGAGTCCTCCTTGGACAGTAGGAGTGAATGGGGGGATCTAGGGGTGGCAGTGTACTCTACTGGCAAGCGCTCTTGTCAAACCCCACCAAAGGCTTGCTCACGGGGCCAATACCCCAGATGCTTGGTCAGTGCGTCAGTCGGAAACGAGAGGACAATGAGGAAGTAGTCGATAAACCATACGAAGTACCGGTTTCTTAGGCAAGATCGACGGTATATGCCCAAAGAGTACCCTGGTGGGTATACACCTTGTTGTCCTTGAGGAAGGAAGTGACCGTGCTTCATGGTGCAGCGAGGAGCTCCGGCCAGCCGGTTCCCTGCACGAAGGCCGCATCCAGACAATCGACGTCGAAGCCGAGCCTCTCTCCAGACGAGGCCCTCGCGCGCGCTCCATTTTCTATAGCACGCTAGACAGCAGGGCTTCCCTGAGTATAATGACATGAATTCATGCCTATGATTGGACTTCTGGTACTACTCGTCGGTCTTCTGACACTCTTCTCTCATCCAACCTCGTCGTGGGCTGGGACGAAGTATGAGGAGGGCCTCAAGCAATTGGCGGACGGGGTGGCTGAAGGAGCCGCCAAGGCGAAAAAGCAGCGCCTGGCTTTTCTCGACTTCACCGATGGAAAAGGGGAATCGACTCCGATGGGACAGTTCCTGGCCGAGGAACTCGGGACACAGATCATGGTGGCCGGTGAATTGACGGTGGTGGATCGCACCCTTGCCTACTCGACCCTGAAGAAGCTCCACGTTGATCACATCGACTCGGCCCACGCGAAGACCGTACAGCAGGCAGCCAAAGCGATACGCGCCGACCTGTTTGTGGGCGGCGTGATCCTCGACACGCCCGATGGCCTACAGATCACCGTGCGGCTCATCAGCCCATCGAATGCCCAGCCGATCCGCGCGATACGAGGGATGCTGCCCAAAGCCGGCCCCTTGAACGTGTTCTTTAAGAAAGAGGAAACTCCGCAACCGATCATGAACATCAACAGTCCTAAAGAGGCCCCGACGCCGGTCGGTTTAGGGACGTACCGGAACGAGTACTATGAAATGGTAGTCCGATCGATCGAACTGCAGGCCAACCGAGCCAAGGTGGATCTCACCATCGAAAACCTTTCCCGACGCGATCTGAAGCTCCTCTGTCGTTTGCAGGAAACACTCCTGAAGGACGAACAGGGAACGGCTTGGCATCAAGGCGTTGGGGACAATCGAGAAGGTCTGTGTACCCGTGGCATCGAACTCTCCCCTCGCCGGAAGGAACGGGCCGTCCTGACCTTCACCGGCTCATCGGAGACAGCAGCCACTCAATTTACACTTCATTTTCACGAAACGTTACCGAGACGAGACGCCTCTTTTGTCATCGATGGCTTAAAAGTTACCTCGCCGTCGGAACCGACGCAGACGACACCATAAAGGATCGCACATGTCGAAAACGTTAAAACAAGTGCTCACTATCGCCGGCTCGGATTCCGGCGGAGGCGCGGGTATCCAAGCCGATATCAAAGCCATGTCCGCCAACGGGGTGTTCGCCATGTCCGTCATCACGGCGATCACGGCCCAAAATACCGAAGAGGTGACGGATATCTTCGAATTGCCACCGGCCATCATCGCCTCGCAACTCGACGCGGTCTTCGATGATTTCGACGTCGCTGCCGTGAAGACCGGGATGTTGTCCTCGTCGGCCATCATCGAGATCGTCGTCACCATGCTGGCACCTCAGCACGTGACCAACCTGATCGTGGATCCGGTGATGATTTCCAAGAGCGGGCATGCTCTCTTGCGACCGGATGCGGTCGAAGCGGTCAAGACCAAGCTGTTGCCGCTCGCCTTGGTTGTGACACCGAACGTGCATGAGGCGCAGCAGCTGTCGGGAATTGAGATTACCTCGTTGGCCGATGCTCGGCGAGCCGCCAAGGTCATTCATGGCTTCGGATGCAAGTATGTGCTGATCAAAGGCGGCCATCTCCTCACTGAACGGGCGACGGATCTGCTCTACGACGGACGATTTTTTAATATCTTGAAGGGGGAGTTCATCGAGACCCGCCATACGCATGGCACCGGCTGTACGTTCGCCTCCGCGCTGGCGGCGCATCTGGCACGAGGACAATCCGTCCTGGATGCGGCGCAGGCCGCAAAGTCGTACGTCACCGAAGCGATCCGTCATGGGCTGGCAATCGGCCACGGACAAGGCCCCACGGATCATTTTTATTTCCTCGAGCGGTAGCGGCATACACCGATGTTTGCACGACCCTATCCACCCCTCTCGTTTTGCTTCACCGGCCTTTGCTGGCTGGTGCTGTCCTCGATTCTTGGCCTGGCGATTCTTGTCGGGCTGGTTCGTGGCACTCCGCTACCGTCATGGGTCCGGATGCTTCATGTCCATGCGGTCTTGGTCGGCGGTGTGGCCCAGATTATTCTCGGCGGATTTCTCTTGCTCATCTCTCCGCCGAGCTCGGGAAACCGAAAAGACGCGGACTCGCATCCGATTTCATTCTGGGCGATGAACAGCGGCTTAGTCGGGATGCTCATGGGGTTCTGGCTGCATCGAGACGATATCGTAGCCGTCGCCGGCTTGGTAGTCATGGCCGCCTGTTGCTCCGTCATCTATACCCTGTGGAACCGCGCACGTCGGATGTGGACGTCCTCACTGAGCCAGGCCTGGTACTACGCCCTGGCTCTCTTAGGCCTTGTCGGCGGATCAGCCTGTGGGGAGATCCTGGCGTTTGGGTTTATGCCGGAATCCGCTGGCTATGTGCGACTCGCGCACATTCACCTGGTGGTGCTCGGCTTTGTGGTACTGGCAATCATGGGCATGATGCACCATATCCTCCCGACAATCTGGAGCCGCCCTTTCGTGAGCCCCACGCTCGCGCAGACAGCGATAGTCTTGATGCCGCTCGGCGTTGCTGTCTTGATCGGCGGATTCTTGAACTCATCAGTCCCGGTTGAAATGGCCGCTGGCGCCATGCTCTTCACGGGCGGGATTCTCTGGACCGGCAATCTGCTTGGAACCTGGCGCGCCTCGACCCACACCGGCAGCGCCGCCTCGGACCATCTTTTGGTCAGTACCTTCTTTCTCCTGTTCACCATCATTCTCGGCGTGCTTGTGGGAGCGAATAGCCTCTCTAGTCCCCCACTGCTGCCGTACGGTAGACTCCACCTCGTCGCCTATACACACATGACGTTCGTCGGCTTTATCGTGAATGCCATCATGGGCGCGTGCTCCTACTTCATTCCCATCACCCTCGCAGCTGATCGTGTCCCCAATACCAAGAAGCGCGGGCCGTATCGTGATCAACTAAACGCGATCATGAACCGCTGGAGCACCGTTCAAATTGCCGCACTCAGTCTAGGAACCATGGGGCTTGGTCTCTTGGCCGCACTCACGTGGAATGTGCCGCTGACCTCCATCTACGTCCATATTGCAACCTGGACGAGTCTGGGCCTCCTCATGACCGGCTTGGTTCTCTTTTCAGTCAAGCTGACCTCGATCATCGCCAAGAAACCGGACACACTCCGGACAGCACAGATCTCCACCGACGAACTGAAACTTACGGCCTGAACGTCCGGCCAAGTATCCCTCGTTCCTGATCTCAAATACGGAATCTGATACAATTCCTCCCATGGAAGAACGGTTCGCATTTCTCGATCCTCAGGGTCATCGGGTCGCCGCCATCTTGACCGTCCCTGACGGAGGAACAGACAAGATATGCCATCCTGTGTCACGGGTTTCTTTCATCAAAAACCAGCTCGACGAACAATGCGCTGACCCGCATGCTGATCGACCAAGGCATCGCCACCTTTCGCTTCGACTTCTTCGGCCAGGGGGAAAGCGAGGGTCCGTTCGAACGGATCACCGTCAGCTTGGCAGTGGAACAGGCACAAAGGGCAGTCGATCTCATGCGAGAGCGTGGCTATCGACACATCGGCCTGATGGGATCGAGTTTTGGCGGTCTGGTTGCGACTCTGACTGCGTCGCAACGAACGGACTTGGCCTGTCTCGCCCTGAAGTGTCCCGTCGTCGACTTCGCCGAGGAGCTACGGCTTGAATTCGGGGATGACGGAATGGCGCAATGGAAAGCAACCGACACGATTCCGAACATTATGGGCGGCTCCGACCGAATCGCCCTCCACTATGCCTTTTATGAAGATGCACTCCGGCAGATCGCCTACATCCCTGCACGATCAATCACGGCTCCAACCGTCATTGTGCAAGGCGGCAGTGACGAGCAGGTCCCGCTCCATCAAAGTCAGCGGCTCTATGAGGCGCTACAGATCAAGAAACATCTCGAGCTGTTGCCCGGTGCCGACCATCAGTTCACGAAGGGGACGGACTTCACGAGGATGACTCACACCATTGCCGATTGGCTGATTCAGCACCTGTTGACCACTCACCCCTGACGCAATGTCTCAGGGATGCTGAATTTCTTGGAGCACAAACTGTTTCGGAAGCAGGACGGGCAGAATCACGCCGATCGGATCGCCGCGCTTGATCGTCGTGGGCTTGTGCAACTGTAACAGAAAATTTGCGGTGAAGGCTTCGTAGTCTGGCAACCAGGCATACTGATTCGGCGTGCGTTTATACTCCTGCGTCTTGATACCCTCCCAAACGGTAAACGTCCGGTCCGGGTGATGATAAAAGTGATTGGGGAGATCCTTCATCATCAAGCCGACATGTTTGGGGTAGTACAGTCGGACCCCACAACAGAGCTTGGGATACCCGCTATTCAGAATCAAATCAACATACATGCCGGAGAAGGTCTTGTAACCGAGCAGTCGCTCTTCCTGCGCGATCGGCGGCGATTGCCACTGAACCCCAGATGCGGTGCGGCGTAATTTGATATCGGCCGGACAACGAATAAGCCAGCCGTAGTTGCCCACGGTCCGGACCGGCCCACAGTCGTCTGGCAACACCTTGTATCCACTGGCAGCCAGCGTCCGTTGCTCATCCAGCGTCATCTGACTCAACATCGGCCGGTGAGGATGAAAATCCAACTTCAGCCGCTCCGGCGGAAAGGCAGTGGAGTATTCCCGCTCCCAATAGATGACAATCTTGTCAGCCCCCTCATCCGATGTCGAAGCTTCTACGGATTCCTTTTCCATGGACGATGACAATAATCGAATGAGCCAAGTTCGCACAAGGGGCTCATCGACAGAATTCCTGAGGGTTCGCTTGGATAGTCTCGTTGTCACAGGGCATACCCCCTCAACTTTTTACCGATTTCTTCCGAAGAAGCTGTATCGCTCTGCGGGTGATGTGCTGCCTTCTGGACCAACTGGCAGAAACGGTGCTGCCGTGTCTTGAGTCGCGGGATGGAGATTCCCGCCTGGCACTATTGAGACCACACTGAGAAGTCTAAGATCCACGTTTTGCTTATGGGTCTGCCAGCACACGTATCATGAAAGGACGGAGCGTAAGGAGACGCGTGAACAATGCCGAAAATCGATGAACTCTTTCGCATGATGATCGACCATGGAGCGTCGGATCTCCATCTGGTTGCAGGACAAGTCCCGACCTTTCGCATCAACGGTGAATTGGAACGCCTGCCGGGGGCTGTAGTGCTCAACAACCAAGGACTCCACGACCTGCTCTACGAGATCACTCCGAGTCCGAAGAAGGAAGTGTTCGAATCGACGGGCGACGTGGACTTCGGATATGAGATCCCCGGAATAGCCCGCTTCCGTTCCAATTTCTTCAACCACAAATACGGGATGGGGGCGGTGTTTCGGAAGATTCCCACCACTATCGTCTCTGCCGAGGCGCTGGGTCTTCCGCCCGTGCTCACACGCGCCGCGATGTTGCGGAAAGGGCTGGTGCTCGTCACAGGCCCCACCGGGAGCGGAAAGTCAACGACGTTAGCGGCGATGGTCGACTATGCGAATAGCCATCGAAAAGATCACATTCTGACCATCGAAGATCCAATCGAGTTCGTCCACCAAAGCAAGAACTGCATCGTCAACCACCGAGAGATCGGTTTGCACACCATCACATTCGGTTCAGCTCTGCGCGGAGCCCTCCGGGAGGATCCGGATATCATTCTCGTTGGCGAGATGCGGGACCTAGAAACCATCGCATTGGCGGTGGAGGCGGCAGCAACTGGGCATCTGGTATTCGGGACGCTGCACACGGAGAACGCCGCCAAGACAGTCGACCGCATCATCGAAGTCTTTCCAGCCTCGGAGCAGCCACAGATTCGCAATACCCTCTCCACCGCACTACGCGTCGTGGTGGCGCAAAACCTATTCAAGCGAATCGATCAGAAAGGGCGGTGTGCCGCACTGGAGATTTTGGTCTGCACCCCGGCCGTCAGCAATCTCATCCGGGACGCCAAAACGGTCCAAATCGCCTCGCAGATGCAGACCGGGAAAAACGTCGGCATGCAGACCCTAGATGACGCGATTCAGGATCTCCTCACGAAGAAATGGATTTCGCCCGAAGAGGCGTACGAGAAATGTATCGACAAGAATCGCTTCGCCAAACTCCTCAAAACCCCGCCGGATGTACTGCAGTAGCAACAGAGAGAGCACGCCTATTCAGGCGATCATCCTGCGAGTGTTGATGCGATTGCCGGCCGTAGCTACGCAGCCGGTAGACTCCCAATAAGTCAACCCGCATGTCAGACCCCATTTCAGGCATCTATCACGAACTAGATTGACGGACCTTGTGAACGGGAATGCGCAGCGTGTCCCTACCGATGTGCTGACTCGCGTACTTGCTGCGACCGACTACTGCGCTAAAATCCGAGTTAAGAAAACCGCAGCCTAGTATTGTCTTGAGCGGTGATCTCTGGCATGCACAGAACAAGATGGACTGGGGAAAGACTCGCAGTGCATTTTGTTTCGGTCAGCTCGGTGCAGGCGCTAGTTCGACACATATTTAACGTCCGAATCACGCGTGCGCTGCGGGCCTACTAGGAGGACGGGAAGCGCCGGCCAAACGACCGAAATCAGAAGGGCGCATCTTCGCGTTCTGCGCGGCGTAAATTCCTCTGATGCATTGAGGCTCGCATGTGACTTTGCGCACCAAAAACAATGCCGATCATCGAACCGAAGTAGCTGATTGCCATGATGTAGTAGATCACGACTGATTGATGGACTTCCAGTAATGGCACTTGCATGCGAATCATGACATAGATGAGTAAAAATAGCGTCCCCAACAAAAGGGACACGAGAGTTTGAAGTCGCGCACGGACTTCGGCCTTCCACTGAAATTCCCGAGCAGCGGCGCTAGAGCGTAAGCACTCTATGAGCTTCTCATCAGCTTCACGCGCAAGTTGCGATCTCATTTTCCACTGCTCACTCAACCCGGAAAGCACACGGTCCAGCAGGGATTTGAGGTAGGCACTGACGAGATTGATCAGTACCCCTACCAGGACAACACTGATCCACCAGGTGAGCGAACCGACATTGTTGATCAAATCATCCATGCCGTCAGCCGTCTACCAACGTTTGAACTGATCGACATAAAACGGGGACAGACCTACTTCTGCCCGTATAACACGCTCCAACCGCGGCGAGCTTAGGGTCAGATCTTGTATTGTGCATGACGATTTTCGCTTGTTCCACAACTGATCGTCGAATAACGCAACCCCACGGTTCAAGTGAACTTGGTCACGCTGAATCGGACCTGAAGGGATCGGAAATACTTTCCCTTCACATGTCTCACCGCGACACGACTTTGAAGGTATCCCCAGCGAGAATCAGCCCCTCGGTGCCGTCTGACAGCTTGACTTGGAACGCGTCAAAGTCCTTGCCCTGATAGACGCCAACGGTTCTTGCCGTATCACCTGCCGTCAGCGTGACGATGACGTGACCTGGCTGAACGCCGGCAACGGCATTGTCAGGAGACGGAGGGACCTGGTCCATGCTGTGGACTTCTGTTGGTTTCTCAATCACGAGAATGGCCTCACGATTGTTGCACCCAACCGGGATTGTGACACTCAACGCTAACAGAGCGAATGCGGTGAGGTGATCACGGAATCGTCCTGAGATAGTGTTCAACCACATAATCCTTCGCATCTCACTTCCTTTTCAGCCTCCACTCAATAAATAATTCCGCCCACCACCCAATGTCGATCATCCGGGATATCGATCAATAATCGTGTGAGATTCATGCGGGCCAGCTGGGACCCAATTTCATCCTCCGTGAAAGCAGCCAGCAGGGAATTGTAGAAATCCCGGCGTAAAATGTCCGGCTCATTGGCCGCGTACTGATCGACAATGGCTTGCGCCGCTTCCGGCGAGTCCGGACGGAGCAGATCCATCACCAACACCGGTGCCCCAGGCTTCACCAACTGGCGAAGCTTCTGCCAGAACTGTAATGGGTTCGGAAGATGGTGAAGCAGGCTGTTAGAGATCGCAGCATCAACGATTCTGGCGCCGGCAACCTCTTCATACCGTTCGCACCGCAACGTAATGCGGTCTGCCAATCCGGCCTGTTTTACTGCCTGTTCTCCCAACTGGATCATCGGCGCCGAGGCATCGATGCCGATAACCTGGCAGGCTGGATACAGTGTTGGCGAATCGAATCGGAATGTCGGCCGGGCCGCAGCCGAGATCCAGCACCTTTCCTTGTAAAAAATCAGGAAAGTATTCCTTGAAGCGATCGACGAATCCTTGATTCTCTTCTGCAAAGTCAGCCCCCGCGTAGGCCTCGGCCTGCGTCGGATCATCCATGAGTTCTGGTTCGAGGACACGGTCCATCACGCTTTCTCCTAGGGCTTCAGCTGCTCGTCGATTGTCACGACATCCCCCGGCCGTACCACGCCACCACGCAGCACTTTCGCATAGACACGACTCCAACCGGGATTGAGCTTCTGGGAAATACGCGAAAAGTCCTCATCGCGAAACCAACGTCCATTATGGCTGCAGGGCGTCGTATAGCTCGTCACCTCCAGTTGGACCTCCGGGCCGATGGTTAACCTGACGCCGGGACGCACCTGGTCCCAGTCCAATCCTGACACAGTAAGATTTTCTCCAGAGGATCCGGGATCAATCGGATGGCCTTCATCCTGAAGCCGCTCAATCAGTTCGAGGGAATACACACAGACGGCACGATCTGGCCCGCCATGGAACTTCAGATTACGCTGGCGATCGCCATCTACTCCTTTGTTACTCACCGTCGCTTCCAACACGGGAAGCTTCGGAACCCCGCCGTCGGACACGTTGATCTGATGCACATACGGATAGGGTGGCCTATTCAACATCGTGAGATCTCTCCATCGCAGGATTCTGGTCTGAGGAATTTCAGCGCCACCCAGCCTTCTTCTTCACGCCGTTCCACGCACGCGAGACCGAGACTGGACAACCGATCCATGATCTCAGTTTGTTGTTCGACCAGAATGCCGGAGATCAAGATGCTCGCCCCTCGCAGCGCAGAACAGGCCAAATCGTCGCCGAGATCCAAGACCGTCTGCCGATCAAGATTGGCAAGTACCAGATCAGCAGTTGTCCGTCTCCCTTGTGGCAGATCAGCCAACGTGCCGCACAGGACTTCAATCCGATCCGCCAAGCCATTCAGCTCGACATACTCTGTCGCACAATCGACCGCAACAGAATCAATCTCGACTCCAATGGCGGAGGCTGCGCCCAGCTTGACCGCAGCCATCGCCAGGATCGCGCTCCCAGTCCCCACATCCAAAATATGTTCACCCCCTCGAATATCTGTTTGCAGCCACTCCAGTAACATACGAGTGGTCGCATGGTGGCCGGTACCGAAGGCTTGCTTTGGGTCCAGCACGATCTCGATGTCCCGTGGACCCAACTCAGCCGGCTCCCAGCTCGGACGAATCACCAATCGACCGATGCGAAGCGGCTTCACGGAACGAGTCCATGCCTCATTCCAGTCCTGAGACGGCACTCGCTGCACCGAGAGAGGGATCGCCCTGCTCGACTGCACGAGATCTGCAAGAACCGACTGTACCGAAGCCAGCTTTTCGTCATTCCATTGGTCTTCCGCCCAATAGAGATGGACCACTCCTTCATCTTCCCAGGCGCCCTGAACGGCAGCATCATCGAGCCTGCTCAATAACTCGCCGGCATCGAGGCGTTCCTGGATACAGATATCAATCCAATGGTTGGGCATGTGACTCGGTAACGGAATTTGTTGACCTGATGATCTGTTGATTTGGACCTTTTGCAGTTTCTGAATTCAACAGATCAACGGATCAACAGATCGACAGATCCTCAGCATTGTCATTTGACGTCCCACGTCCGTTCCCAGTAAGGTCGCCTGTTATGGCACGCTCCCGCACAGTCCAGCTTGAAACGGCGGTCCGGCGAATAGATCGCCTGATCGCTCAAGGCACCCAGGTCAGCGCGACCTTCACGCGCTGGCGACTGGCCATTTTCCTCATTGGCCTCATCAGCATCGTGACCCTCTACAAGCTCGATTGGTATCAGAGCGGCAATCTGGCTCTCGGCCTCTTCTTGGCCGTCTTCATCGCCGTGGCTGCGTATCATAACAGGGTGGAAACCCGGATTCATCGGCTTCGGCAATGGAAGCAGATCAAACTAGCTCATCGTGCACGCATCGCCTTGGATTGGACGGCCATTCCGCCAAGGCCCGGCGAATCTCCGACAGCTCACCCCTACGCCATCGACCTCGATCTCTTTGGAGCTCATTCCTTGGCGCATCTCCTCGACACCACCGTCTCGGACCATGGCCGAGAGCGCTTGCACAGCTGGTTGCTGAACCAACCCCCTCCCCCTTCACAGTGGGAAACACGGCAGTCGTTGGTGAAGGAACTGGCGCCTCGCTCTTTATTCCGGGATCGCTTGACCCTTGAGGCCAAACTGACAGGAGAGCAGGAAATCAACGGCAAGCGGCTGGCCGCTGTGCTTGAGCACCCAGTCGGTCTGCCCAACCTGAATGTGCTGCTGGTCATCCAGAGCCTCTTCGCCTTCACCACGATCGCCCTTGCATCGGCCACATTGTTCGGCCAGCTCCCTGGGTATTGGATGTTCTCGTTCGCCGCATATGCACTGATCTACTTCATGACCGATCAAGGGGAAGAGCTCCTGGAACATGCGGTCGGCCTGCACCATGAAACCGAACGACTTGCCATCGTCCTGGGCTACCTCGAGCGTCAGGCTCGGCGACAAGGCACTGCCCTCGCCTCGGTCTGTGCGAATCTGACAGGTGGAGCCAGTCCCACCCTGCATCTCAAGCAGGCCGCACGGACGCTTCATGCGATCAGCATCAAGGCCCATCCCCTTGTCCATCTGGCCGTCAACGCGTTGTGCCCATGGGATCTCTGGTTCACTCGACAACTGATTCACACTCAGCACGAGATCAAGCATGCGCTCCCGCAGTGGTTGGACTGCCTGGCAGAAGTCGAAGCAGCATCGGCTCTGGCGACCTTTGCCTCTCTCCATCCCGATTACGCATGGCCAACTCCCGTCATCTCAACCGGTGAGCAGAACTGCACAGCAGCCGTTCTACAGGCCACTCACCTTGGCCATCCACTCCTCCCTACGAAGAGCCGTATCGCAAACGATGTCGATTTAACCGGACTCGGCTCGATCCACCTGATCACGGGCTCGAATATGTCGGGCAAGAGTACGTTCCTACGAACGATCGGCATCAATCTCTGCCTGGCGCAAGCCGGAGGGCCGGTCTGCGCACAATCGTTTACATGGACCTGGAGCCGCCTGGCCTGCTGCATTCGTGTCGATGATTCACTCGACGCCGGCCTTTCATTTTTCTACGCTGAAGTCAAACGCCTGAAGGCCATTCTCGATGCCACCAAAGAACTTGCCGCACCACCGGTGCTGTTCCTGATCGACGAGATCTTCAAGGGCACCAATAACCGAGAGCGGCTCATCGGCAGCCGTGCCTACATCACCGCGCTGTCGCAAGGACAGGGCTTCGGCCTTGTGAGCACCCATGATCTGGAGTTGGCGGATCTGGAGCAAGCGTCCCCGGTTTGATCAATGCCCACTTTCAAGAAACCGTCTCGGCGGCGCACTTGAGTTCGATTACCGAATCAGACCGGGCCCCTGCCCCACAACAAACGCCCTGCGGATTATGGAGCTGGAAGGATTGCCTATTCCCCCGGCTCCTTAAATCAGGCACAATACCCCTCACGGATGACCACCTCGGCCGGGCCTGAACCCCAGTCTTTCTCCCATCCCCTTCGCAGCCTCCTGATTGCACAATTCTGCGGGGCATTCAACGACAACGCCTGGAAGCTGATGGTCGCTTTGCTCGCGATACGGCAAGCCACTGTCGGCATAGCGCCAGGCCCCGAACTGGAGACCGTTGCCCAGACGCAAACGGCCATGGCGTTCGTCATTTTCACGCTGCCGTTGATGCTCTTGTCTCTTGTCGGAGGCACATTGGCCGATCGCGTCAGTAAGCGGACGGTCATCATCTCGATCAAAGTCGTCGAGGTTTTTCTCATGGCCGCCGGCACCGCCGCCCTCTGGCTGAATCCAGCTGGAGGGGTCTTACCCTTGATCGTCTTATGCGGCATGGGTGTGCATAGCGCACTCTTTAGCCCATCAAAGTACGGCATTCTTCCTGAATTGGTCTCACATGAACGGCTCGCCGCCGGCAACGGGTTGTTGGAGATGTGGACCTTCGCCGCGATCCTGACTGGAACCGCCTCCGGAGGGTTTCTCTTGCAGATGGCCGGAGATCACATCTGGCTCGCTCCGCTCACATTGACCGGACTCTCAGTCATCGGCCTCGCAACCGCCTTTGGCATTCCACCGGTGTCAGCAGCCCGCCACGCTGGAGGCGTGGGAGCCACCATCCAAGGCGCTTGGGCCGCGATTCAGTCCGAACGGATGCTGCGCATGGCCATTCCCATGGAAATCCTCTTCTGGACGGTTGCCAGCCTGTTCGGTCAAAACTTGCTCGTCTATGCAAAGGCCGTCTTGCATCTGTCCGATGCGATGTCAGGCCTTCCGCTTACCGTGTTATCGGTGGGTATCGGCATCGGCGCGATGCTGGTCGGACGGATTTCGAAGAACCGCGTAGAGTACGGGCTGATTCCCTTGGGCGCGATGGGCGTCTTTCTGACCTTGCTCTTGCTCGGCGTCCTGACACCGCCGTTGTCCGGAACATTTCTCATGATGGTTGCCCTGGGCATTTCCAGTTCGTTCATCTTTGTTCCCTTGAACGCCATTCTCCAATGGAAATCCCCACCCGATCGGCGCGGCGCCGTCATTTCGTTCTCCAACACCTGTGTCTTCACCGGTATCTTGCTGGGGTCACTGGCCGGTGGGTCCCTCGCCAATGTTGGTGTCTCGACGACCGGCATTTTCTTGGTTGCCGCCGTCATGACCCTGGCCGGTATCGCATGGGCCCTCTGGCTGTTGCCCGATACATTGCTTCGATTGGTGCTGGTCGTCCTCACCAATACCCTGTATCGCCTCCGCATCGTCGGTGAGACTCATGTGCCGAAATCCGGCGGCGCACTCCTCGTCCCCAATCACGTCTCCTTTATCGACGGTTTTCTTCTGATCGCCAGTCTGGATCGTCCCGTGCGTTTTGTCGTCGACGCTCACTATGCTGACCAGCCGATCTTCAAACCCTTCATCAAGGCACTCGGTATCATTCCCATTTCCTCGCACGGGGGCTTGCGAGTGATCTTACGGGCGCTCCGCGATGCCGGTGCGGCCATCGACAAGGGAGAACTGGTCTGCATTTTCCCCGAAGGCCAGATCACGCGCACCGGCACACTGTTGCCGTTTCGACGGGGTTTCGAACGGGTCGTGAAGGGACGGACAGCCCCCATTATCCCGGTTCACCTCGATCGTGTGTGGGGCAGCATCTTTAGCTTCAATCGCAGGCGCTTTCTCTGGAAGATACCGGAACATCTCCCCTATCCCGTCACCGTCTCGTTCGGCGCACCGCTACCGCCAAGTACGACCACCCACGAACTCCGCGGGAAGATCCGAGCGCTCGGCGAAGCGGCCTGGCAACTCCGGAAATCACATCGCCAGCCGCTCCATCGTGAATTCATCCGATCGATGCGCCGCTATCCGTTCCGCCTCGCCATGGCTGACCAGAACCGTCCGAGAGTCTCAGCCCTCCAGGCCTTGATCGGATCAATCGTTCTAGCCAGAACGCTCAGACCCTATTGGGAGGGACAAGACCGGGTGGGCGTGCTGCTGCCACCGACTGTCGCTGGTGCGCTGGTGAACGTGGCCGCACCCCTCTGCGGCAAAACGATCGCAAACTTGAATTACACCGTGGGAAAATCAGGGCTGGAGGCAGCGGTACGCCTTGCCGGCCTGCGCACGATCGTCACCAGCCGTACGTTCATCGAGAAAGCCAAACTCGAATTACCCGACGGACCATCAGTGATCTGGCTCGAAGACGTCGCCAAGACGATTGGAACAGGCGTAAAAGTAACGGCCGCCCTGCTGGCACTGTTCGCTCCTTGCCGTCATTATCGAACGAGCCTGCGGGCAAACGACCCCTCTCACACCAGACAGTCTGGCAACCATCATCTTCAGCAGCGGCAGCACCGGCGAACCCAAAGGCGTTATGCTTTCCCATTTCAGTGTCGACTCCAACACTCAAGGAGCAACACAGATCCTTCATCTCTATCAGGATGAACGGGTTCTCGGCATCCTGCCCTTCTTTCACTCCTTCGGATACATGGTATTTTGGTTCGTCATGTTCAATAACGCCACGATGATCTTTCACCCTTCTCCGCTCGACGTAGCGGCCATCGGCGAACTGATCAGAAAATATCGCATCACCTTCCTCGTCACAACACCGACGTTCTTACAGCTCTATTCCCGCCGTTGTACCCCTGAACAATTCAGTTCGGTACGGGTGATCCTCACCGGCGCAGAAAAGCTTCCGGCCCGTCTCGCTCAGGCGGTCGAAGATACGTTCGGAGTCGGACCGATCGAAGGCTACGGAGTCACAGAATGCGCCCCTGTCATTGCCGTCAATTGCCCAGACTTCCGCGCAGCTGGCTACTACCAACCGGCTTCACGACGTGGAACTGTGGGCCAGCCTCTTCCGGGGGTCTCCGTACAGATTGTCGATCCCGACAGTTACACCCCCCTGCCTTCAGGCACACCCGGCATGTTGCTGGTGAAAGGGCCAAACGTCATGAACGGATATCTGGGCCGGGAAGACTTGACCGCTCAGGTCATGCGGGATGGATGGTACATTACCGGTGACATCGCCACCCTGGATGAAGACGGATTTTTGACGATTACCGACCGGCTGTCACGTTTCTCAAAAATCGGTGGCGAGATGGTCCCCCACGGCAAAGTCGAAGAAGCCCTGCAACAGGCTGCTGAAGCCGACACACAAGTCTTTGCCGTGACTGGTCTGCCCGATGAGAAAAAGGGAGAGCGACTCGCAGTCCTCCATACGCTGGAAGAATCCCGCATCCCCAGCGTCCTGGAAAAGATCTCCGCCAGCGGCCTGCCCAATTTGTTCATTCCTGGAAAGCACCAGTTCGTCAAGGTCGATGCGTTACCGGTTCTTGGGACCGGCAAGCTTGATTTGCGAGGCGTGAAGCGCATTGCGGCGGAACGCCTTTCATCTCACGATGAGGTGCAGGGTTAAGATAGCGCTCCGTATGGCGACCGACCATGAAACCAACCAAATCGCTCATCGATTGCCACGTCCATCTCGCGGCGTTACCGGATGGCGACAATGGGTGCTTCATCTCCCCGAAACTCCTTCGAAGTCCGCTCTTTCGCTTCCTGCTGTGGAAACATGATCTCTCACCGACAGAGCCACGAGAGGCCAATCAGCGATATCTGGATCACCTCCTCACGGAGTTACGCGCCTCCCAACATGTCTCGCAGGCGGTGCTTCTCGGCATGGACGGGTTCTACGATCAGACCGGCCTGCTCAATCGCCAGCATACGGACTTTCTCGTCAGCAACGACTACGTCTTCAAAACCGTGCAGGCCAATCCCGAGGTCTTTCTTGCCGGCCCTTCGATCAATCCGCAGCGTGAAGATGCCATTGATGAAGTTCACCGCTGCGCCGATGCCGGCGCTGTCCTGATCAAAGTCTTACCGAACGCCCAGCACTTCAACCCGGCTGATCAGAAGTACAAACCGTTCTACCGTGCACTGGCCCAGAGAAAGTTGCCGTTTCTCAGCCATGTCGGCTACGAGTTCAGTCTGATCGGTAAGGATCAATCACTCGGCGATCCTGATCGACTTCGCCTGGCATTAGACGAAGGTGTAACCGTCATCGCCGCCCATGCCTGCAGCTACGGCCTGATGCTGTATGAGAAGTTTCTGCCCACCTTTCAAGAGCTCGCGCGGCGCTATCCGCACTTCTACGCCGATATTTCGGCCCTGACCCAGCCTCACCGGTTGAAGATGCTGTTGCATCTCAGACATTACCCAGAGCTTCATTCCCGTCTCCTCTTTGGAACCGATTATCCCCTATCTGTCTTCCATATGGCCGCTTGGGGTCGCGTAGGCCTTGGCACGTTATGGAACATGATCCGCACACGAAACCGCTTCGATCGGCAAGTTGAGGTCTGTCAAGGTTTGAATCTGAATTTTCGATCTTTCGGCGAACTTGTTTCGGACCGAAGCACATACGGTTGAAAATGCGGAACTGACGCACGTAGTTTGTCTATCTAAAACAAAAGGGCCGTTCTCCTTACGGAGAACGGCCCTTTCCGTCACCCTGAAACTGACCGAGAAGATCTATGGACTGACGGAGATCCGATCCTTGATCAGGTCGAAGGTTTCTTTTGGAACCACGTTTTTCGCCACCAATTCACCCTTCACGCGATAGGGGCGATTGCTCACGATGCGATCGGCCTCGTCCTGCTTCAGGCCGAGAAAGAGAATCATGTCGTTTGCTGAAACCTTATTAATATTCATCGCCGCCGATGCAGCGACGGGAGAGACCGTCGCGGTTCCGGATGGAGCCTGGCTTGGTGTCAGTGTCGCTGTTTGAGCGGCCGCCCCGGCATGGGAACGATCCTTGAGCTCTTTTTGATAACGCGCGACCAATGATTTCAGCGTGTCATTATGACGTTTCACATCTTGATATTCCTGCCGCACATTCTTATTCTGCGCCGATAACGCCTTGACTTTATCCTCAAGTTCCTTGGTTCGTCCCTCGCTCGTGCCTCGCTCCGCATCACGTCCGTGCTCAATGCGCTGGAGTTCATCACGAGCCGCTTGTGCCTCATTGCCGAACTTCACGTTCAGTTCCTTGAGGGTCCGGACCTGTTGTTCCATGGCGCCCTTCTGTTGGCGAGTCTTCTCCAGTTCCATCTTGACGTTGTCTGCCTCGGCCAACGCGCCTTGGTACTTCTTGTTGGATACGCAACCCGTGGCCAACACCGCCCCAACCAACACCATCGCCGTCCACTCGCGTCTCATGCGATCCTCCCTCCATCAAATCTTACGGCTTGCCCGAGCATCATGTGGAACTTTCCGCTCACCACGGCTGAGACCGTGGTTCTTGCGGTTTCTTTCCTTGTGTGTATGCCAACATCCCGGCATTGTCAACATATTTGCCGTTGTAGGAATCGGTTCGGGTGTGACGCGACAACCATCTGCCGCTTGACGGATTATCGTCGCTCTGTGATCATCCCCCACATTCTATCGGAGATGGCCGTGATGGTTGAAACCGCTCATTTACTATTTGACGTGGGGTACGCATGAACGAATGGGGCCCAATGCTCGCCGTGATACTGGGGATCGTCGAAGGACTCACAGAGTTTCTCCCCGTCTCGTCCACGGGACATCTTATTTTGGTAGGCCATGCCCTCGGCTTCACTGGTGACGTCGCTGCCAACGCGGAAATCTCCATCCAGCTGGGTGCAATTTTGGCCGTGATCGTCTTTGAACGCGAGAAAATCGGCCGGCTGCTGTCCGGCGCATGGCAGGAGCAGAAGGCCTTGCGTGCAACCTCGGTAAACCAGCCTCCCGCCGCATGGTCCCACCGCGTCAAGAGCTCCATGCGGAATCATCCCAACGTATGGTTCCTGCTGGGACTCGGGATTGCCTTTCTGCCCGCGGCCATACTCGGCCTCTTGGCTCACGGGTGGATCAAGTCGCATTTGTTCACTCCTCTGACGGTGGCTTTAACGTCGATCCTGGGCGGCATTATCATCCTCATCGTGGAAGCGACGAAACGGACCACCCATGCCAAGAGTCTGGATCAGGTGTCGGCTGTCCATGCCTTCTGGATCGGGCTGGCACAATGCGCGTCCCTCATCCCCGGCATGTCTCGCTCCGGCTCAACGATCATCGGAGGCCTGCTCGCCGGACTCGACCGAAAAGTAGCCACAGAATACTCCTTCTTTCTCGCGCTCCCGACCATCATCGCTGCGACAGTCTACGAAACATGGAAAGCACGAGGAGCGTTTACCGATCAGGATTATATGGCGCTCGGCCTCGGCATGCTCATCTCATTTTTGGTGGCCTGGGCCGTCATCGCCGTCTTCCTGACCTATGTCCAACGGCATACCTTGCGAGTCTTTGCGTACTATCGTATTATCCTCGGAGTTTTGGTCATGTTGGTCGTCCGCTGAAAGGAGCTGTTCATGTCTTCAGATACGATTCACGTCTACGACACTTGGGTCACCGGCAAGAGCGGTCGCATTCACTTCGACGTCATGACGACGGATGAAGCCACCGCCCTCAAACTTGCCAAGGAGTACCTCGTGAGCATCGGGGAACCGACTGCGACACTCACCACGAGGGAGTGTCAATTCTGTCACAGTGAACCGCTGGTCATGTTCTCGGCGGAGCAGCAAAAGCAAGTCAAGGAACAGGGCGGATTTATCGTTCGCATGCCAGCCTGATTCCCAGTTCGTCGTGTTGAATGTTGAATTGTGAGTGAGCGATCGACACTCACAACATCAAAACCAAAACTCTTGATTGGACTAACGTACCGAGGATATCTCCGACTCGGGAGGAGGATCTGCCTGTTTTTCGAAGGCAAAGTGAATGATGAGGAAAATGACCCCAATGGTGATCGCGGAATCCGCGACGTTGAAGGCGGGCCAGTGGTAGGTTTCAATGTAGACATCTAGGAAATCGATCACCTCGCCAAAGCGAAGCCGATCGATCAAATTGCCGATCGCCCCGCCCAATATTCCCGCGACACTGATACGGCCCACCCAATCTTCCTCCGGCATCCGCAGCAGAATCGTGCCCAGCAACCCAAGGGCAAAAATCGAGGTCAGGCCGAAGAACACCATCCGGAATGCGTTGCTGCTCCCGGCCAAGAGACCGAACGCCGCTCCAGGGTTCCGAATATAGGTCAGACTGAAGAGGTTGGGAATGACTGGAATCGATTCATGCAACCGCATTGTTTGCATGATCTGCTGCTTGGTCAGCTGATCGAGAAGAATAATGCCGCCGGTCACCGAAGCGAGTGCGAGATTGCGAAGACTCAACGGACAGCCTCCACACAGCGATCACACAGCGTCGGATGGGTCGCATCTTTGCCGACCGCTTCTCGATAGTTCCAACAACGTTCGCATTTAGCGGCATCCGACCTCTCAACCGTGATCCGAATATCCGCAGGTCCCATCTCTGCCTGTTTCACAGTCACCCGCGACACGATAAAAATTGCACTGAGATCTCCGCCATACGCCGTCAAAAATCGATAGGCCTCAAGTCCTGCCTCGATCTGGACATGCGCTTCAAGTGACGACCCGATCACCTTATCTCGGCGTTGGATTTCCAAGTCCCCCTGAACACGGGATCGATAGGCCAGTAGCGTTTCCCACCGAGCCGTGAGTTCTTCGTCTCGCCAGACAGGCTCACCCTCGGGAAACGAGGTGAGATGCACACTCGTCGCGTCCTTGCGCGCAGCGTCCGGCAGCATGCGCCAGATCTCCTCGGCAGTAAAACTTAGAATCGGCGCCATGAGTTTCGCCAGGGTCACGGTAATTTCACACAGAACAGTCTGGGCCCCTCGCCGCAGTGGAGCG
Source organism: Nitrospirota bacterium (assembly GCA_963850405.1). Classification (GTDB taxonomy): domain Bacteria; phylum Nitrospirota; class Nitrospiria; order Nitrospirales; family Nitrospiraceae; genus Nitrospira_D. Next base: position 325,223 of record CAWKLH010000025.1, on the reverse strand, counting down.
TCGGCTCGGAAGGTATACAGTCGATCTTTCAGAATGTCGAGATACACCGCACTGAGATCCACCGAACAAAAGTTGTTCAAAGCATGGAAGATGGCGTGAAACTCAAACTCTTCGTAGGCGCGGCGTACTTTCGTGATGAGTTCACCAAGCCGCGACAGCACCCATCGGTCCAACTCCGACAGGCGGTCATAGGGAACACGGTGTATCGCCGGATCGAAATCATACAAATTACTCAGCAAGAACCGAGACGTATTGCGAACCTTCCGGTACGCTTCGATCAGATGATTTAGAATTTCCTGCGAGATACGTAGATCTTCCCGATAGTCTTGAGCCGCCACCCACAGACGGAGGATCTCAGCGCCCGACTGCTTAATGACGTCCTGTGGGGCAACGACATTCCCAGCCGACTTGGACATCTTCTTCCCCTGCCCATCGACAACAAAGCCATGGGTCAGCACCGCCTGATAGGGCGCACGATGATCCGTGGTCACACCGGCGAGCAGCGCGCTATGGAACCAGCCCCGATGCTGATCGGAACCCTCAAGATACAAATCGGCCGGCCACCACTTCCGTGGTTTCAGAACAGCCGCGAAACTGACCCCGGATTCAAACCACACATCCAGAATGTCACGCTCCTTCTCAAATGTGGTTCCTCCGCACTTCGGACAGGTTGTTCCTGTGGGTAACAGATCACGAGCCGCCCGTTCAAACCAGACATCCGCGCCCGTGGATTCCATCAACGCGGCAAGATGTTCGATGACGATCGGGTCAGCAAGCACATGGCGGCACCCTTCGCAGGTAAAGCCTGGGATGGGCACGCCCCACACACGTTGCCGCGAGAGACACCAGTCCGGCCGGTTGTCGATCATGCCGAAGATCCGATCACGGCCATAGGCTGGAATCCATCGAACCCGCTCGATTTCCGCCAGGGTTTCCTTCCGCAATTCGTTGGTCTCCATCGACACGAACCACTGCTCGGTCGCGCGAAAGATCACTGGATTTTTACACCGCCAACAGTGGGGATACGAATGCCGGAGCGAGCCATGCCCAAGCAAACGCCCGTTCGCCTGGAGATACTCGACAATCTTCGGATTGGCCTTCAAGACCTGCTGTCCGGCGAACTCTGTGACGATCGAAGTAAACCGTCCACTGTTGTCCACCGGTGCCAGAATTTCAAGACGCTCTCCTGTTGAGGCCTTGGCATTGTGATCGAGCACGAGCAGATAGTCTTCCATCCCGTGTCCCGGCGCAATGTGAACGCAACCCGTCCCTTGATCGAGCGTCACAAAATCGCCTAATAAGATTGGCGACAGGCCGGTGGACAAGGGCCGTTGCGTCTCCAAGCCTTCGAATCCATCTCCGCCTTTTTTCACACCGACCACGCGATGGCGCTCGATCGCACAAGCTTTCACCACGCTCTCCAAAAGTTTTTCCGCCACAATCAGCAACTCGTCGCCGACCTCAACAAAGACATAGTCAAAATCACGATGGAGGCAGACAGCCTGGTTCGCCGGGAGCGTCCAGGGCGTGGTCGTCCAGATGACGACGGAGACCAACTTCATTCCTTCCGGAAAGGAGACACCAGGGAAGGTGTGGTTGAGAACGGCCGGCGATGTGACGACCGGAAACTTGACGTAGATCGACGGAGACGTATGGTCCTCGTATTCGACCTCCGCTTCCGCAAGCGCCGTCTGATCCTGCGTGCACCAGAGAACTGGCTTAAGCCCCTTGTAGACCCCCCCACGCTCGACAAATTTTCCGAATTCACGAATGATCGTGGCTTCATAGCCAGGAGTCATCGTCAGATAGGGATGATCCCATTCTCCCAACACCCCCAGCCGCTTGAATTCCTCTCGCTGAGTCTTCACAAACCGCTCGGCATAATCGCGACAGAGTCTGCGGATCGCCACAACATCTAAGTCTTTCTTCTTGTCTCCCAACTCCTTCATGACTTGATGCTCGATGGGCAACCCATGGCAATCCCATCCCGGCACATAAGGTGCCTGAAAACCAGCCATCGTCTTTGACTTGACGATGATGTCTTTCAAAACCTTGTTCAGCGCGTGTCCGATATGGATGCGGCCATTGGCATAGGGAGGGCCATCGTGCAGCACATACCGAGGCCGTCCCTGCCCTTTCGCCTGAATCTGGTCATAGAGCTTCTGCTGCTCCCACCAGGCCAACATGTCAGGCTCCCGCTGCGGCAGATTGGCCTTCATGGGGAAATCGGTTTTCGGAAGGTTGAGCGTGGCTTTGTAATCCATGGACAATTGGAGCGCTTTCACAATCTATATGGAATTGACGGGTGAATATACCGGAATGATGGCGAGGTACTAGTCCTTAGCCTTCGTGCGGGATCGTCAAAAACGTCTTCCGGCAAGACCGCAGCGAGCGAGCATGCGAGACGTACCCTTGCGGTACGTTGAGCTTGCGAGCGACGCGAGAACGCAGCGGGAAGCGTTTTTCACGATCCCGGCTAGCTGATAGCCATCATGCGGTCCAAGGCGACCTTTGCCCAGTGCTTGTCGTCCTCTGGCACCACAATGTGGTTCACGACATGGCCTTCAGCCAGATTCTCCATGGCCCAGCAGAGATGCGCGGCATCGATGCGAAACATCGTGGCGCACTGGCAGACCGTCGATGACAGGAAGAACACTTTCTTGTCGGTGAGTTCGTGCTTCAATCGATTGACGAGATTCAGTTCCGTCCCAACCGCCCACGTCGTGCCGGCTGGTGCAGCGGTGACCGTGCGAATGATGAACTCGGTCGATCCGATAAGATCCGCCTTATTCACGACATCCTCATGGCACTCGGGATGGACGATAACCTTCCCGTCCGGATACTGTTTGCGGAAGTGATCCACATGGACAGGCTGAAACATTTGATGGACGCTACAATGACCTTTCCATAAGATCAGTTTAGCCCGCTTAATGGCATCCTTTGGTATTCCCGCCATTGGGCTGATACGGGTCCCAGACGATCATCTGCTCACGAGGAATCCCCATCTTGTTCGCCGTGTTGCGGCCCAAGTGCTCATCTGGGAAAAAGAGAATCTTTTCTCGCCTGGCCCAGGACCATTCAATCACAGCCTTAGCATTGGACGACGTGCAGGTAATCCCACCATGCTCGCCACAAAACGCCTTGAGCACCGCCGCCGAATTGACATAGACCGCCGGCATCACAGTCTCTTCGACCGGCACCACACGTCCCAACGCTTCCCAACACTGGTCAACCTGTTCAATCGCCGCCATATCGGCCATCGAGCAACCCGCAGCCATGTCCGGCAGGATCACTGTTTGTTGAGAACGGCTGAGGATGTCCGCCGTCTCGGCCATGAAATGCACGCCACAAAAAACGATGTGGGGGCGTTCGGAACGTTCAGCGGCCAGCTTGGCCAACAACAGCGAGTCTCCGCGAAAATCGGCATGTTGAATGACTTCGTCCCGCTGGTAGTTATGGCCCAGGATCATCACTCGCTCACCGAGTGCTTGCTTCGCAGCGACTGTCCGCCGGTACAATTCCTCCGACGACTGCGCTTGGTACTCGGTGATTGGCCTCGGTAACGTCGCAGTAACCGTCACAATTATTCCTCCACACGTAAGGGAATTCATTCTACGATAGGCTCCTTCCACAATCAACGAATCGCCCATTGAGGAAAAGTCCTAGTCACCCGCCCAAAAGGAGAGGAAACGGAATGGGCCTAATAGCCGATTGACTTCGGTGTCTCGGAGTAATACGATTACTCCCTATCGCTAGGGGAGCCTTGAGGCTGAGAGTCCGAATGATCGGACGACCCTCACAACCTGACCTGGATAATACCAGCGTAGGGAAGCCGGACATCAACGGATCGCGTGAGGAATCAGCCGCATTCCCGCTCTAAGAAGGGAAGCGGCTTTTTTGTTGCAATCAGACCTCAGGCTGCTTCTCGCTCCATGATGCGGCCAATTACGAAAGGATCTCCTTATGAGCATCCAGAACCATACAAACGGATCCGATAATGGGAATGGCATCGTCACCCCATCGTCTCCGCTCACGACAGCGCCTTTTCCGGCTTCGCAGAAAATCTATGTACATGGCGTACAACCCGGCGTCCATGTCCCAATGCGGGAAATCAGTCTGTCCCAGACCAAAGGGGTGAATGGAGCAAGCTCCGGCAACAACCCGGTAATCGTCTATGACACGTCAGGCCCATACACCGATCCCTCTGTAACAATCGATGTCCGCAACGGACTGACGCCGTTACGACACTCCTGGGTACTCAGCCGACAAGATGTTGAGGAACTTCCTGATGTGAGCTCGACGTACGGCCGTTTGCGTGCGACCGATCCGAAATTAGCCGAACTTCGCTTTCAGCATATCCGTAAGCCCTTGCGCGCGAAACACGGGAAGAACGTCACACAGCTCCACTACGCCCGCAAAGGCATCATCACACCGGAAATGGAGTTTATCGCCATCCGCGAGAACCAATCGCGCCACACGGAATCCGAGGCTGCATCCCAGAACGGCCATGGCGGGGGCGTGAAGCAGCATCCTGGGTTTGCCTGGGGCGCCAGCATTCCGTCGGGTCATTACGCCCGAGTTCGTGCGAGACGAGGTTGCCCGTGGCCGCGCGATCATTCCTTCGAACATCAACCATCCGGAAAGCGAACCGATGATCATCGGCCGAAACTTCCTCGTGAAGATCAATTCCAACATCGGCAATTCCGCCGTCGCCTCTTCCATCGAAGAGGAAGTTGAGAAAATGATCTGGTCAACCCGCTGGGGCGCCGATACCGTGATGGATTTGTCGACCGGGAAAAATATTCACGAGACACGCGAATGGATCATTCGCAATTCGCCCGGTGCCGATCGGAACGGTGCCGATCTATCAAGCACTCGAGAAAGTGAACGGCAAGTCGGAAGATCTCACATGGGAGATTTTCCGCGATACCCTGATCGAACAGGCAGAACAGGGCGTGGACTACTTCACGATTCACGCGGGTGTGCGCCTGGCCTATGTACCAATGACCGCCAAGCGGATGACCGGGATTGTGTCGCGCGGGGGCTCGATTCACGCAAAATGGTGCTTGGCTCATCATCAGGAAAACTTTGCGTACACCCACTTCGAGGAAATCTGTGAAATCATGAAAGCCTACGACGTGGCCTTCAGCCTCGGCGACGGGCTCCGACCAGGATCGATTGCCGATGCGAACGACGACGCGCAATTTGCTGAACTCGAGACATTAGGCGAGCTGACCAAGATTGCTTGGCGGCACGATGTGCAGGTCATGATCGAAGGTCCAGGTCATGTTCCCATGCACATGATTCAGGCCAACATGGAAAAGCAGCTCGAGGCTTGCCAAGAGGCTCCATTTTATACCCTTGGCCCACTGACGACCGACATTGCTCCCGGCTACGATCACATTACATCCGGCATCGGCGCTGCCATGATCGGCTGGTACGGCTGCGCCATGCTGTGCTACGTCACACCCAAAGAGCATTTGGGTCTCCCGACTCGCGAGGACGTCAAGACCGGCGTCATCACCTATAAAATTGCCGCGCACGCAGCCGACCTGGCCAAAGGGCATCCCGGCGCCCAAGCGCGTGACAACGCGCTGTCGAAGGCCCGATTCGAGTTCCGATGGGAAGACCAGTTCAATCTTTCGCTTGATCCGGAAACAGCCCAGCAGTTCCACGATGCAACGCTCCCGGACAACGCTGCCAAGGTCTCCCATTTCTGCTCGATGTGCGGTCCACACTTCTGCTCGATGAAAATTACGCAAGACGTCCGAGAGTACGCCGCGCAGCTGCAAGTGGATGAACAAAAAGCGATCCAGATCGGCATGAAAGAAAAATCGGAAGAGTTTAAGAACTCCGGCTCCGAGATTTATAGATAAGGCTGCTCAAAATGGTCCTCCGGCAAGGCCGCAGGAGAGACCAAACCGGAGGCGTACCCTCCGGGGTACGTTGAGGATTTGGGCGAGCCGAGAACGAAGCCAGCGGCCATTTTCAGCAGCCGTCGAGGGAGAGCTCAGCATGGGAAAGCCAACACCAGCCCCGTTACGGGAACGCGACATCACCCGGCACATTGCCCGGGAATACTATAAAGAGTTCGATCAATTGATCGAAAGCGACGTCATCATCGTCGGCGCGGGACCATCAGGGCTTATTTGCGCGCACGACTTGGCCACGATGGGATTTCGCACGCTCCTCATCGAGCAAAGCCTGGCTCTCGGGGGTGGATTCTGGTCCGGCGGGTATCTCATGAACAAGGCGACGATCTGCGAGCCGGCGAATGAAATCCTCGAAGAGGTCGGTGTCCCGTGCAAGAAAATCAAAGAATGCGAAGGCATGTACATGGTCGACCCCCCACATGCCACCGGTGCCCTGATCGCGGCCGCGTACAAAGCCGGGGCTAAGATCATGAACCTGACACAAGTGGTGGACTTGATCCTACGCAACGATAGCTCACTGGAAGGCGTCGTCGTCAACAGCACCACCGTCGAGATGGCGGGGCATGATATGATCCACGTCGATCCCATTGCCCTCGAGAGCAAGATCGTGGTGGACGCCACTGGCCATGATGCCGTACTGGTCGAACTCCTTCACAAGCGGAATCTGTATAAGAAGATACCGGGAAACGGTGCTATGTGGGTCGCCCGATCTGAAGAAGAGGTAATGGATCGTACCGGAGAAGTGTATCCCAATTGCTTCGTTATCGGATTGGCTGTCGCCGCTGTGTATGGCACCCCAAGAATGGGTCCCGCTTTCGGTTCGATGCTGTTGTCCGGACGATATGGCGCGGAATTGATTACAAAGAAATTGAAACAGGAGTCATGAGACGGAGCGGTATGTTGGCAGCCTGACTATGGATATTCAAGATTTTTTGATCCAAGGCGAAGGGCGCGAGGAAGACAAGCGCCAGGCGTGGGATCTCTTTCAGCAGGCCTATGAGCAACAGATGAAGCGTGAACTGGAAGAGGCCATCAACCTGTACAAAAAGTCGCTGGCCACCCATCCCACGGCTGAGGCCTATACGTTTCTGGGATGGACCTACAGCTGGATGGGGCAGATTGATGAGGCGATTGAGGAATGTCACAAGGCCATCGCGCAGGACCCGGACTTCGGCAACCCCTACAATGATATTGGCGCCTACTTGATCGAGAAGGGTGAATTCGACGAGGCCATTCCCTGGTTTCAGAAAGCGATACAGGCCAGGCGTTACGAGAATCCGGCCTATCCGCACCTTAATCTTGGCCGCGTGTATGAGCGAAAAGGGAACTGGACGGAGGCCATCGACTCGTATAAGAAAGCGCTCGCCCTGGATCCAAACTACGCGCTGGCCAGAAAAGCACTCGGACGGTTGGTCAGCTCATTGAACTGAACTGGTCTGTCTCGTCTGTTCGGTCTATGTGGTCTATCTTGTAATGGATGTAGGAAAACGTAATCTGATGTCTCAGCACCAAACAGACCTGACAGACAAGACAGACCAAATAGCCAAGACGACGATCCTCGTTGCTATCACTGATCTGTTCTTCTACACCAAAGTCCGTGACGCATTACGCCAACCGGACTACCAGCTTGAAAAAGCACGTACACAACAGGATATCGTCGATAAAGCCCTGTCGGCGATCCCAGGCGTGATTATCTTCGACATGAACGACCTGACCCTGAACGCCTTTCAGGCGTTGGAAAAGCTGCAAGCCGATCCACAGTTGAAGGGCATTCCGACGCTGGCCTTTGCCAATCATGAAGAAGTCGATACGTGGAACCGTGCGAAAGCGCTCGGCGTGACGAAGATCGTCTCCCGCAATGAGTTTTCAGCCCGAACGAGAGCGTTGGTCGAAGAGTTGATGGCCGGTCATGTCGTCAAGTCGTAACGCCGGACAGTCGTCATCTCCTACGGACTTTCGACTTGAAGACTTGTAGACTATTTTGCTGAACTGAATATGAAACAATCTCGTCTTTACGCGCAACATGCCCAGCTCGGAGCCACGTTTGAGGAAGTCGCCGGTTGGGAAATACCGACCCACTATGGCGATGTCGCAGCCGAATATCGCGCTGTCCGCCAGGCAGTGGGGATCGCCGATCTCTCCCATCGTGGCAAGCTCAGGGTTACGGGCGAGGATCGTGTAAAGTGGCTGCAAAGCATCATTAGCAACGACATCCTTCCCCTCCAACCAGGGCAAGGCCGCTATTCCAGCCTGTTGACCCACAAAGGCAAGATGCTCACGTACTTCCGCCTGTACATGCAGACGGAAGCCGTCATGTTGGAAGACGTGGGCGAGATCGGGGACGCCACGTTCCAGGCCCTACGTAAATTCCTGCTCTACGGGGTCAAAGCCAAGATGGAAAACTGTGCCGAGAGTTGGGGGCTGCTGTTGATCAGCGGACCGAAGGCCGCGCATGTGGTGCAATCCGCGTTCGGCGTGGATGTCACGGACTTGAAGCCGGTCGATTTTGTCACGGCCCAGATCGGTGGACATCATGCGCTGGTGTTATGCACCGAAGAAACGGGAGAAGTGGATATCGAGGTGCTGCTTCCCGCGGATAGTCTCCTGACCACATGGACCAGTGTCATGCAAGCCGGAGAGAAGTTCGGCATCAGGGCGATCGGGAACCACGCGCGCGAGGCCTTGCGTATCGAAGCCGGCATCCCGAAGGCCGGGCCGGACTTGAACGAAGAGATCGTCCCGCCCGAAGCCAATCTTGAGGGTAAAGCGTTCAGCCTCAGCAAGGGCTGCTATCCAGGACAAGAAGTCGTGGCACGCATGGATACGTACGGCAACGTGCGCCGCAGGCTGGTTGGGCTGGTCCTTCCCGATTCAGTTGTTCCATCTCATGGAGCCAAACTGTATAGCGGCGACCGTGAAGTGGGCTGGATCAGCAGTGCTGTCCTTTCCCCCCAGCTCAACAAGGCCATTGCGTTCGGATTTCCTCTGCGCGACTTCAGTAAGCCGGGGACAGAACTGACCGTGGAATTCGAAGGTGGCAGACATCCGGCCACCATTCAGACCCTGCCTTTCTACACCAAGCACTAACTGCATACCTCGTGAAGACCATGTCCGTTGATGAACAGGCAGACGGCACGCAAACCACTCCGTATCAGGCAGCGGGGGAACTTGCGGGAATCACTCGTTTGGTGGACGAATTTTACGTCAACATGGATACCTTGCCGGAAGCCAAAACCATCAGAACCATGCACCCGGAGGATCTAACCGAATCACGCAAAAAGCTCACCTACTTCCTCAGTGGTTGGCTTGGGGGGCCACGGCTGTTTCAGCAACACTATGGACCGATCAGCATTCCTGGCGCTCATAAACGATTTCCCATAGGCTACGAAGAACGCGATGCCTGGCTACTCTGCATGCAACGAGCCCTTGCTGTTCAGCCATATAGTGACCAATTCAAGGACTACCTCTTGGCCGCACTCAGCATCCCAGCCGAACGAGTCAGGGAAGTGAACGCGGGAAAGCTTTAGGACCAGCTATCCTCTGCCCCCTACTCAGACAGAACGGTTCCCCATCGAATCACCCCACGCACGTTGAGATACATCTCTGAATCCTTCCGGATACAGGACCTTGAGCGTCATAAGGTCTGTCTGAGAAACCGTTATCCTTCAAAATCAACGTGATGAACGAAAACTCGACCCACCCCATTCAGTCGTTCATGTGGCACTCTCCTTGCTGTAGCTGAGAATGGGAACGAGTCTGATCATGACTCATGGAACGCGATCGACTCGGGTAAGCCAAGAGATGCTGAGAAAGCTGCAGACCTACTAGAGAGGAATAGGCTGTCAAGTGATATCGGCGTTGTATGGTGAGGCCTGGTTCTAAGTGGTACACAAGATGAATTTCATCTCACAGAACTCCGCACAGCCTGGACTCACCACTTCGATCGCGTCGGAACTGAACTCAATCGGTTGCGAAGCCTGGATCGACGTGGGTCGGTTTTCTACTGGAGAAAAGTTGCTGCCAGCGGTTGCTGTGGAGCCCAGGGCCTCCCAAGGCTCCCTGAGAAAATCGGTCGCCGGCCTACGTAGGAGATTCCGGAGACAAACGGCCGAAGATCTCGATTAGCTGCGGCCTCCATTCCATTCGCTTCCCCATACCGTTGCTCAGCATCCGCACCTGACGAACCATCCACACCGGGAGGATTTTCTAACCCACGAAAGAAAGCCAGTAGAGCACGGCAACTCGGACTTGTAACACGAGAGTGCCTCGCAACGGCGCTCTCGTGTTACTGAAAACTCAGCGCTCCGGATTGCGTGCCGCTGTGACCGCTGAGGCAAATTTCAGGAGACTCGCCCGTTCCTCGTCGTCCAAGGCCAAGAGTAGATGGACTTCCTCACCGTGCATCAAGCGCAGGCTTAAGAAGGGCTCTTCACGGCGTTTTTCCTTGTTGTCCCACATCGCGTCGATCAGCTGCACCTTATCCAGTTGGCCGACCGACACGACATCGTACCGGAAATAGGAATCGCCGATGACGATGTCGAGCACAACATTCCCCGCCGTCAGTAGTACCAGATTGAACCGGCCTTGATCTTCGTACCCTTCCGGTAAAAATCTATTCACGTGGCAGCACGCAACCTTTCGGTCACCCAATGCCCTGCGAAATTTCTCCTTCAGCGCGTCATAATCGATTTGCAGAGCCTTTTCATCGGGCCCGGTCGCCGCTACGGCCGCCGCTTCCGCTTTCGAAAATATATCATCGGCGGACATCAATCCTGACATGACGTGTGCTCCCTTGTTGTCGTTGAATTTGGACTAACTGATGAACTCGGGAGCCGTACGGTAACCGGCTATCTGCAGCAAAAGCAAGGGGCTTGCACGGCGGAAGGGTCCTACGGCCTCGCCGGCAAGACGTGAGAAACTCGCTTATGGCCCGCCTCGTCCACGACCGTCACCTCGAACGAGTCCTTAGTGACCCGAACAAGACCGAAATTATGATACCCAACCTCATAGAACAGTTGCGTCGGGTGCAGTTCTTGACGAGTTGGTGCGAACCTTCCTGGAGGAGCGGAGAGCGGTCCGGCGATATACTCGTGAAAATCGATGACCCCGTCCTGATTAGGATCATAGGCATTGGCCTGTACCCAATGCACGTCGCCCCCAATGAACACGACGTTCTTGATCGTGTCATGGAGAATGACATCCACAATTACTTGTCGCTCATATTCAAACCCCGTACCGTCCGGCCCTCCCGCCCAGCCATCGTTGCCGGGCACAGTGGCGTCGCCACCCTTGGGAATCGAGAGCGGAACGGAGGTTACGATCACTTTCCATGTGGCAGTTGAAGTGCGCAGCCCATCGAGCAACCAGGCCAATTGCGCCGCTCCAAGCATGGTCTTGGCAGGACCATCTGGATCAGCATTGCGACTCCGATATTGCCTGGTATCTAAAATGAAGAGTTCAAGGTCGGCACCATAGCGTACACGTCGATAGAGTCGATGCGGATCGTCTACGGGAGAAGCGATCGGCCAATACTCGCGAAACGCCTGTCGTCCGGCCGGCATCTGTTCTTCAAATGGCCCGGCAAAATTATTCTTGACCTCATGGTCGTCCCATATCACATAAACCGGTACCGTCCTCAGGAATCGCTGGAGCGCCTCGGCACCACGCTGATAGCGATGGCGCACCCGATAGGTCTGCAGTGTGGTGGCTTTGAAATCAGCACCCGGCTCGTTCGGTGGCGAAGGGCACACATGGTCGCTATAGATCGTATCGCCAAGAAATAAGAAAAAGTCAGGATTGCGTTGCTGGATCACATCGAAGATGGGATAGCCGCTCACTCCCTGGCGGCATCGTCCATGACCACCAAGGTCCCCGCTCCAGGCAAACGTCACCGCTGCGGAGGTCTTCTCATCCGGCAGGGTGGTGAATTCGCCCCTTGGCCACAAGACTCGCAGGAAGCTGCCTTGTGGTTTGGTCGGCAGAGCCGACCAGGACATGATACCGATAGCGCGTGGCAGGGCTCAGACCTTCGAGTGGAATCGTCAGGGTATAGTCCGTCTCCGAGGTCGTTGTGATGGGCACCGTTCTCAACACCGGGGCCACGACCGTCGCAAGTTTCGAGGCCCGCTCCCATCGTGAGACCGTAGCCCACTCAATCTGAACCGAGGCCGGACCGTCGGTCCGCAGCCAGAGCAACGCGCTTTGCGAACTGACATCGCCAACCGCAACACCTTGGGCCAAGAAATCTGAGCCTACGAAGAGCGTTCCCTCCGACGAGCTGCTGGATCGAACACGCTCACCAGAAAAAGCAGAACAGCCGACGAGAGAGGAGACCAGGAGTAGAATACCGGCCGGTAGAAAAGACGCGTGCATCGGGCAGTCCTACCCTATGCCGCTCTTGAGGTCAAGCAGCGGAGCGAGACTGCAGACTTGATAATCGGCATAGCCGACCGGCATACTGAGCAGGTTCATAGGAGCCCACGATGTTGGATACCAGTTGCTGCGTGCCCAATTGCCTGGAGAGACCCTATGCTCCGGCCGGTACGCGTTCCGTCTGCAAGGACCATTTCCTCAGTTTTCTCACCTGGCGCCGTCGCCGTGGGCCTCAGATGTTCCACACCTATGCCGGCATGACGATGGAGGAACGCAATACCATCACCGCCGAATGGATAAAAACCATCCGCACGGATGACGTGCCCACTGCGGCACCGAAGCTCTAATCCCCTTTTCCTGTCTCTCTTGAAGTGGCATCCTGATAGGCTCCTCCCTGCCCGTATCCAACGAAAGCTTTCTGAAGCCGCGTTGAGGATTCACTCCTATTGTTTCCTTCTCCAAGGTGGGTGGTGGTGTGGTTTTCTCCTGCGCGCGTTGAGCGAGCACCGTCAATCTCTTCTTCGCCCTCTCGAAGCGGGCGGCCTGGTGGTCTCCTAACTGCGCGCATCCAACGAGGGCCTTCTGAGGCCGCGCGTTGGGCGAGCACAGGACATTACCAGGCTGTCCGCGCCTCCCCCTACCCCATCACCGGCGACCCATGATGATGGATCAGCAGCCATTCATCACCAATGAGCTCGTAGAGGTTTGTGGCAAGCACCTTGGCCTGTTGCGGTTCGTCGGACTGTTGAGTGATGAGACTTTCCACGCAGATGACCCAGGCCATATCGCCGGCGACCTGAACCATCACGTCGGTGAGTTCGAACTTCATCGAGAAGGTGTTGTTGAAGATCAGCACCCAGGAATCGCGTACGGCAGGCCACCCGGAACGAATGGTCCAGCCAGGGTGGATACAGGTGACGTATTCTTGATGGGCCCAGAGCTCGTCCATCTTGGCGATGTTGAGGCTCTCAAACGCGTCGTAGAATTTCTGATTGGCTTTCGTGACAGCTTCGATACGCTGTTTCAACACGCTACGCCCCCGGTCAGCAGAACCGTATCATACTGCAAGTGAGTGCGAACGGCGAGAACATTTCTCAGGGGCGTCAACAGGACAAAGACTACAGGGACAAACCTGTGCTGACGAGACTCGTACCCTACTGCCTCGCCAGATCGGGAGTAGTAGATCGTCAATAGGTTCGCTCGGGATCAGACCAATCACAAACCGCTTGGTCTCAGGAAACCGCCAGTCCTTGAAGAACATCTACCGCTTACCAGATTGTTGGAGGCTGTGCGCAGTCCCCTTACCAGAAGAAACGCCATGGCTATGCTCAAGCAGCCTCGGGAGACTCCTAAACAAGTCATGCAGTGCAGCCAGAACTCCACCAGTGATTTTTCGAAGCTCCCGTTCCGTATACTGCAACGGAACCAGACGCCGCCGCTGCCAGCCTCGGAGAGAGAAGGTTCCACCCAGCTGCCTATAGGGAGGCTCACACACCAGCACGAATTCCCTCCCTTGGTCGTCTTCAATAATGAACCCCTTCACGTTCATACGGCCTCACCTCCTTCTCAGAGGTAGTGCTCCCGGCACATATTGTCCAGCAGCGTGCCTTTCCCCCAACTACGCTGCGGGAGCTGTGGAAACGGCTCGCGCCGCTCGGTACTGCATTCGGTTCTTAGGCGCTAACTCCGAGTGCACCACGAGGCCGACCGCCTCGGTCAGATTCCCAACATGACGCCCGATCACCGAGTGGCTCACCGCGTACTAAACATTACACCGTCAGATGTTGCCGGACCATATCGGCATTCAACTCGGTGCTCTTGCCCTGAGCCATCACGGCCCCTTTGGCCATGACCACGTACTTCTCCGCCAGCCGGGCGGCAAAATGGAGCCCTTGCTCGACTAACAGAATGGCGAACCGGCGCGACTGCTTAAAGCCGATAATGACGTCCTCGATCTGATCGACAATCGAGGGTTGAATCCCTTCGGTCGGTTCATCCAACAAGAGGAGCTTGGGACTGGAGAGGATGGCGCGGCCGATCGCCAGCTGCTGTTGTTCCCCCCCGCTCAACACCCCACCCGGGCGATGGAGAATCTGCGTCAACTTGGGAAAGAGGTGATAGACCTCGTCAAAGGCGTCGTGTTCAGAAACATCGCCCGTGATGGACGGGCGGTTCCAGTACCCCAGCAAGAGATTTTGGTGCACCGTCAGGTGCGGGATAATCTCGCGCCCTTGCGGCACATACGCCAGCCCGCGTTTGGCCCGGAGATCCGTGCGATCCTGCGTGATGTCTCGCCCATCAAACGTAATGGTGCCGGACCGGGCCGGCAGCAAGCCCGTCAGCGTCTTCAACGTGGTCGTCTTGCCCATCCCGTTGCGGCCCATCAGACACACCACTTCACCCGGCTCAATGGTGAAGGAGACATTCCGCAGAATATGGCTCTCGCCGTAGTACGCGTTGATATTCTCGAGCGCCAGGGTCATCCGTGGGGGTTCGTGTGCCATACGCGGCGTCGCTCCGTCTCGTTCCTAATGGGCCACCTTGGCCCGGCCAAGGTAGATTTCTCGCACATGGTCATCCGCTTGGACGGCTTCGACGGTGCCTTCGCAGATGACGGTGCCCTCAGCGAGCACCGTCACGATCTTGGCAATCTGCCGGACAAAGTCCATATCATGCTCGATCACGACGATCGCCTGCTTCTCCGACAGGGACGTCAGCAAGCGCCCGGTCTGCTCCGTTTCCTTATCACTCATCCCGGCGACCGGCTCATCGACCAAGAGCAACGAGGGCTCTTGCAAAATCACCATGCCGATCTCCAACCATTGCTTTTGGCCGTGCGACAAGGACCCGGCCCGATCATGCGCATGGGGCGATAAGCCGATGGTCTCCAACGTCTCCTCGATGCGCGCGCGCTCGGCCGGCGACGACCGGCCCATCAAGGTCGGAAAGACGCCCTTACTCGGGCGCTTGACCGACAGATCCAGGTTCTGCCAGACCGACAAGTTGCCATAGACCGACGGCGCCTGAAACTTCCGGCCCACGCCCAGCTTCGTGATGTCTTCCGCGTTCTTCCCAACTAAATTGATCCCCTTGCCGAACAGGATCTTCCCGGACGTGGGTGTGGTTTTGCCACAAATCACGTCCAAGAGCGTCGTCTTCCCAGCTCCGTTCGGCCCGATGACGACCCGCAACTCGTTATACTGCACACGAAAGTTGCAGTTATTCAGCGCCTTGAAGCCGTCGTAGTCCATGACGACGTTTTCGCAGTTGAGAATCAGATCGCCGTCGGTCACGCCACCGTCCTCCCGTCCGCGTTGATCCCCGGCGCCGGGGTGTCCTTGCGCGCCGTCACTTTCCGAATCATCCCCAGGAGTCCGTCCGGAAACATCGTCACCACGACCACAAAGAGTCCGCCGAGGATAAACGGCCAGGCCTCGGGGAAGTAGTTGGTCAACACGCTGCGGCCATAGTTCACGGCCACCGCGCCCAGGACGGCGCCGATCAACGTGCCCCGCCCGCCGACCGCCACCCAGATGACCACCTCCAGCGACGGCAACACCCCGATCTGGGCGGGGGTAATAATGCCCACCTGCGGCACATACAGCATGCCCGCCAAGCCCGCCAGTCCCGCGGACACCACGAAGACAAAGAGCTTGTACACCCAGGGGGTGTAGCCTGAAAACGTGACGCGGGATTCACTGTCGCGGATCGCAATGAGGACCTTGCCCGCGCGTGAGGCCACAATCCACCGACAGAAGAGATACGCGGCGCCCAACGCCACGACCGTCAGGATATACAGCCCCCGTTGCGTCGAGGGATCAGACAGCCGAAAGCCGAGCAATTGCTTAAAATCCGTCAACCCATTGGTGCCACCCAGCCGCGTCTCGTTCCGATTGAACACCAGCCAGGCCGCAAAGGCCAACGCCTGGGTGATGATGGCAAAATAGACGCCCTTGATGCGGCTGCGAAACGCCAGAAACCCGAAGAGCGTCGCGAAGAGGACCGGCACGAGAATGGCGCCGAGGAACCCGCCCACAAAACTCTTAAACGGGTACCAGAAGAGCGGGAGCTCTTTGACCTGGGTCCACACCATAAAGTCCGGCAACTCGCTGCCATACACACTTTCCGTCCCGATCTGCAGCGCCAGATACATCCCCATGCAATAGGCGCCCAACCCGAAAAAGACGCCCTGCCCCATGCTGAGCACGCCGCAATACCCCCAGATCAGGTCCAATCCCAGCGCGAGAATGGCAAACGCCAAGAACTTGCCGAATTGATTCAATCGAAAGTCCGAGAGATGCAGCCAGGAGTCGTCGGCCGGCAGCACATTCAGCACCGGGAGGACCACGAGTAAGACCAGTCCGACCAGGTACAACGAGACGGTCTCACGGCTATCGGGACGAGCGACCGCTTGTTCAGGCATCGGCGTTGCGTCCTTTCGCGGCGAACAGGCCCTGCGGCCGCCACTGCAGGAAGAGAATCACCCCGACCAGGATAAAGACCTTCCCGTAGACCGCGCCACTGACCGGCTCGATCAGCTTGTTCAGCCCCCCAATGCCGAGCGAGGCCCAGATCGTCCCGGCGAGTTTGCCCACGCCTCCCGTCACCACCACCATAAAGGCATCGACGATATAGTTCTGCCCGAGTCCGGGATCGACGTTGCCCACCATGGTCAGCGCCCAGCCGGCGATCCCCGCCAGCCCGGAGGCGAAGGCAAAGGTATAGGAGTCGACCTTGCGGGTCGGGATGCCGAGACAGGCACTCATATTGCGGTTTTGCGTGACGGACCGGACCCGAATGCCGAGGTTGGATCGGAACAATAAGAAATAAATCCCCAGCACGCACACGATCGAGAGCAGAATGATGAAAATCCGGTTATACGGCAGATAGACGCCGACCATCACTTGCGCCCCGCCGCGCAAGGCTTGCGGCGCAATGACCGCTGTCAGGTCGCCGAAGTACACTCGCGCCGCCTGCATGAGGATCAAACTCACGCCCCACGTCGCCAGCAGGGTCTCCAGCAGTCGCCCATAGAGAAAGCGAATCACCGTCGCCTCGAGCACCCACCCGAAGGCCGCGGCCGCAAGAAAGGCCACGGGGAGCGCCACGGGAAAGTACCAGTCGAACAGCTCGGGAGACACCCAGCCGACGAACGCCTGTTGCGTCACGAACGTGGCATAGGCGCCCACCATCATCAACTCGCCGTGCGCCATGTTGATGACCCCCATCAAGCCGAAGACGATCGCCAGGCCCAGCGACATCATCAACAGAATCGAACTGAGACTGATGCCGCGGAAGAACGTCTCGATGCGCGCCCGCCCACCAGAACCATGCGTCAATCTGCCCGATCGACGCCTGCGCCGCATCCGCCAACGCGCGCTGCTCGTCCGTGGCCCCACTCTGGGCGCCGGCGTCCACCAATTCTTTAAGCGCCGACAGCCCGTTCTGGCTTCTGAGCTCCCCGAGCTTCGTGACGGCGACCACGCGGACCGCGTGCGCGTCAGCACGAAGCCGGAGCAGCTGTGCGGATTCTTCCATCGTGTACTTGACCCACCAGACGGACTCCTTCGCCGCCGCCTGCTCCAGCCAGGCAATGGCTTCCGGCCGGCCCGTGCCCACCAGATCGGCGGCCGCCGACCGCCGGGTATCCGACTGGGCACTGGTCAGATTGGCATGGTTCTTCAGCAGATCGATCACGGGCTTGAGGGCTTGCCGGGTCGCCCGATCTGCCTCGGCACGGATGGCATCGAGCTGGGGAAGCAGGCGCGCATCGCCCTGTGCAATGAGGAGCGCCGCCGCCGCGCTCCGGACCGCCGCGTCCTCACTCGTGATATCGCGGAGTGCTTGGTCGATCGGCGTGGCCGATTGCGCTGGGGAAGCGACCGTTGGAGTCGCAGGAGCCACTTCATCAGCTGCCAGTACCGACGGGAGATTGAGCCCGATAGGCAGGAACGTGACCAGGGCGAGCGCACGCACATATGTCGGGACGTGGGCCAAACGTATCACCGCACAACCTCCCTACAATTCCGTTGAGCCAATCAGTACACGACGGCACTGGCAGGGAGGCTGGAATCCCTCAGCACGAGAGATTCCAGCGCTTTCCCAAGAAAACCTGGACCCAGTATCAGAACGGCCGGTGAACCGGCTTGCGTCCCGCTCCTATTTCTTCTGATAGGTCCCTTGGTGATTAATCCAGTCGCATCCCTTCTCGGGATTGGTGTACTCACTCCAGGGCTCAGGCTTCACCAGGCCTTTGGAGCGATGCACGACCTTGAGCTGCCCATTTTTCAGAATTTCGCCGATCAGCACCGGCTTGTGCGTATGCTGGTTGGCTTCATCCATCATGATCTGACCGCCGGGCGCCAGGAACTTTTGCCCATAGACGGCCTTGCGCACCTTATCCACCTCGATGGACCCGGCCTTTTCCACGGCCTGCTTCCACACATAGACGCCGAAATACGCGGCCTCAATGGGGTCGTCGGTGACCCGGTTTTCTCCATCCGGCAGGTTGTTGCGCTTGCAATAGGCTTTGAAGTTCGCCACGAATGTCTTGTTTTGCGGGGTATCCACGCTCTGGTAGTAATTCCAGGCCGCCAAGTGCCCAACAAGCGCGCTCGTATCCATCCCGCGCAACTCATCTTCGGCCACGCTGAAGGCCATGATCGGCGCGTCTTCGGCGCGCAACCCCTGGTTGCCGAACTCTTTATAGAACGGCACGTTGCTGTCTCCGTTGATGGTACTGATCACCGCCGCCCCGCCGCCGGCGGCAAATTTCTTAATCTTCCCGCAGATGGTTTGATAGTCCTGGTGATGGAAGGGGGTGTACTCTTCTTCGATGTTCGCGGCTGGCACTTTCTTCGCCAACAGCATGGCCCGCAAAATCTTGTTGGTGGTGCGCGGATACACGTAGTCCGTGCCTAACAGATAGAACTTCTTGTAGTTCCCGCCTTCGGGGCTCATCAAGTATTCCACCGCCGGCGCCGCCTGTTGATTGACCGCCGCGCCGGTATAGAACACGTTGCGGGAACACTCTTCGCCTTCGTACTGGACGGGATAGAAGAGCAAGCCATTGTTCTTTTCAAAGACCGGCAGCACGGATTTCCGGCTCACCGACGTCCAGCAGCCGAACACCACCGACACTTTGTCTTCCAACAGCAGCTGCTTGGCCTTTTCGGCAAACAGGTCCCAATTCGACGCCGGATCCACGATCTTCGCCTCGATCGGCCGCCCCATGACGCCGCCCGCCTTGTTGATTTCCTCGACGGCCATCAACACGACATCGCGCAAGGACACTTCGCTGATCGCCATCGTGCCGCTCAGCGAATGTAAGATCCCGATCTTGATCGGCGGGCCGCCCGCCCCATACGACAGGGCATACTGGCCCAGATTGCCCAACAGCGCCGCCACGCCGACGCCGGCCGCGACCCGCCCGCTCTGGCCGAGAAATTCCCGTCGCGAGGACCCCGGGGAATCCATCTGGGTCGCCGCGTCCTTGCTGCTTGCTCCATCCTGTGGGGTGTTCGTATCCATACTGCATCACTCCTTTGTGTCTGCCGTGAGTTGCCACTTGCCGGTCCCTGCTGCTGCCGCCCTGCCCCTCCTCTCCCAAACGATCGGCCACCTGTCAGGTGTCTCTCGCCTAACAGATTCTTCGAGCGGGCTCCTGTACAGCCTTACACCACAAGAGATTGTGCTTGCGGCTCGCTATTGCTGATAAATGAACCGGCTATTGGTCCTTTGCTAGGTTAAGGTCTTCATAGCGTGTTTTCTTTGCGCTATGCGCCGAACCATTCTGCGCGGGCAGTACGTGCTCACCGGTCTTGTCCGTGGACAGGCAGAGCGAACAAATGTAGCCATTGTGAACAGCGGCCTTGATCATGTCCGGGCGCTCGTAATCATGGTGGCAGACATGGCATTTTAGGTGCTCTCCAGACGGGTTGCCATACTCGTCGAACTTTGGTAGGGCAATGCCGTCGTCGGTTCGGCGCAGGTAGTACTTGCCCTTGGTGGCGATGGCGATGATCGGCGGGAGCACTAACCCGAGGACGATTGCAACCAGCGGTGAGTACGGCCGCAATGTTTCGCCGAGTCCGCCGAAGAATGCGATGACGGACAAGCCGGCGGCGATCAGCATCGACCCGAAGCCCACGGGATTGAAGTCGTACAGCATCCCGCGGCGGAACTCAGGCGTTTTCGGTGAAAGCTTCAGCAGGTATTTGTTGAAGACGATGTCCGAGGCCACCACCACAACCCAGGCCATGCCGCAGTTGGCGTAGAACCCGAGGATGGTGTTCAGGAAGTCGAACATGTTCGCTTCCATCAGGATCAGCGCGATCAGCAGGTTCACACCGAGGAACACCAGACGGCCCGGATAGTGCTTGGTCACACGGGTGAACGCGTTCGTCCATGCCAGCGAGCCTGAGTATGCATTGGTCACGTTAATCTTGATCTGGCTGATCACCACGAGCACGACCGCCAGCGTCATCGCGAGCCAGCCCGGCAGGAAGTTTTGGTAGATTTCCAGGAACTGATGCACAGGCTGGTTGGCGATGCCGGCGCTGCCCGCGACATTGGTGATCAGGTACACGGCCAGGAACAGCCCGACGACCTGTTTGATCGCGCCGAAAAACACCCAGCCCGGCCCGGCCAGGATCAGCCAGGTCCACCAGCTGCGCTTGTTCTCCGGGGTCATCGGCGGCATGAAGCGCAGGTAGTCGTTCTGTTCGGCAATCTGCGCAATCAGCGACAAGCAGACGCCTGCAGCCAACAATGTCGAGCCGAGGTCAAAACCAGCCTTGCCGCTCTCACCGGCGTAGGCAAAGAATTGACCGACCGACTCCGGGTGACTGACGACCAGGTAGACGAACGGCGCGACCATCAGGATGAGCCACAGGGGAGTCGTCCAGACCTGCAACGTCGAAAGCACTTTCATGCCGTAGATCACCAGCGGGAAGATGACGAGCGTCGACGCTGCGTACCCCATCCATAGCGGGATGCCGAGCCCGAGTTCGAGTCCCTGGGCCATGATGGAGCCCTCAAGAGCGAAGAAGATGAAGGTAAACGTCGCGAAGATAACGTTGGTGACGACCGAGCCGTAATAGCCAAACCCGCTGCCGCGCGTGACGAGGTCAAGGTCGATGTTGTACCGCGCCGAGTAGTAGGCGACGGGAAAGCCGGTGGCAAGGATGACGATCGCGAAGATGAGAATCCCCCACAGCGCGTTCGTCGTGCCGTACGAGATACCGACGTTGGCGCCGATGGCGAAGTCGGCGAGGTAGGCAATGCCGCCTAGTGCCGAGATGCCGACGACCCCTGTCGACCACTTGCGGTAACTACGCGGTGCGAACCGCAGCGTGTAGTCCTCCATGGTTTCCTTGCTGGCCGTCATGGTGTCGAGGTCCGCCTCGTCCATTCCTGGTTTCCTGCTGAGCTTTTGCGTCATGGTGGTCATAGCTAGGACCTCCTGGTTTCCGTCATGTGACACTCGTGTTCCCACTGCGAGCTAAATCGCTGATTGCGGCGTCGGTGGTGCTCGCCATGGGGATCTACGCGGTGATATGGATCGGGCGGACGATGCAATAAGGCTGGCTTCTGAGCCTCGTCTCCTCGACCCTGGCGGGGTGCTACCTTATTCGCCTGCCGTAAGTTGCCACCTGCCCGATTGATGCTCTTGTCCATCCTCTTAATGAGTCGGTAGCCGCAGTGATAGCTCCCTTGGACCTGTTCCTTCTTGGATGCTGCGCGAATCATTCTGCCCCCCTGTGTGATGTCAGGTATCTCACAATAGATGGCGTAGCCCTATCGGGAAAATCCTGAAAGAATGGCGGGAGATCCCTGAGAGGGGCCGTCGAGTGTACCGAAAGAACGTGGGAATGCAGATGAATCGGCAAAGAACTAGGAATCGGGCTGAATCAATCCGACACGCATCGCAAAGCGAACGAGCCCGGGCACATCATGAATGTCGAGCCGTTCCATCAATTGGCTGCGGTGGGTTTCGACGGTTTTCACGCTCACATTCAGACGTTGGGCGATATCTTTCGTCGTTTGCCCTTCTGCGACGAGCTGCAGGATTTCGCGTTGGCGCATGCTCAGTTTGGCCAGCGGACCGGTCTGCCCTTCAGACTTTTCGCGGTAAGCTTCGATGGCATACTTCACAACCGCCGGGGTCAGGTACCTCTCCCCCCTGGCGACCGTCTTGAGGGCCAACTCTAGTTCAGCCAATTCTGCACCTTTCAACAGATAGCCTGAAGCGCCCACCTGCAATGCTTGTTGGAGGTATTCTTCATTGGCATACATCGACAGCAAAATCACGCGCGTAGTCGGCGATTCCTTGACGATCCTGGCAGTCGCATCGAGTCCGTTCAGTCCTGGCATCGCAATATCCATCAGCACCAGATCAGGAGGATCCGTTTGTACAGACTTGATGGCTTCCCACCCATCACCGACATCCGCGATAACTTCGATCCCTTCGATTTTTTGCAGGAGGGCCCGCATGCCGGCCCTGACCAACGCATGATCTTCCACGAGAAGAATCCGGAGGTGGCTCATGGCGATATCACCTCAACCGTCGCATGCAACTTGGTCTGCTCTTGCTCTGTGAGCGGGAAGCACAGCTCGAGCCTGGTCCCTTCACCCAGCACTGATGAGATGGCGAAGCTGCCGCCGGCCAGCCGCACACGCTCTTCCAGACCGAGCAATCCGATACTTTGTCCGCCCAGTGCGCGCTGTTTTGCCAACATGACATCAAACCCAACACCGTCGTCTTGAATAACAAGTGTGACGTCCTGATCTTGCCGGCACAGTGTTAGATCGACGGTCTTCGCCTTCGCATACTTCGCGATATTGGTCAGCGCTTCTTGCACAACACGAAAGCAGCTGACCTCGATAGGAGCCGGGATTCGCCCTGTTATTCTCTCGACAGACAGTGACAGGATCCACCCATTCCGCTCTGCCTGCCGATTCACATACCACCGGAGCGCGGGTACCAAACCTAAATCGTCGAGAAGCGACGGCCGGAGATCCAACGCCAGGCTCCGCACTTGAGTCAGCAGGCGATCCACCAGCTCAAGGCTATCCGTGAGTGAGCCAAGCCGGGCCTCCCCAACCTCACCATGCTGGATGTCTTGCAAGTCAATCTTCAGCGCTGTCAGCAACTGTCCGACTTCGTCGTGCAGATCGCGCGCAAGCCGGCTTCGCTCCTCCTCCTGTACTTGCATCAGTCGGTTAGACAGTATCCGTAAGGAATGGTTGGCGGCACTCAATTCGGCAGTTCTCTCTTGAACTCGTATTTCTAATGCCTCGTGCGCTTGCCTCAGAAGGACCTCCGCCCTCTTCCGTTCGCTGATATCCCGGATGACTTTCGAGACCCCCACAAACTGGCCCAAGGCGTCCTTGAGCGGTGACAATGTGACCGACACATCGATATATCGGCCGTCCTTGGTCAACCGTACGGCATCATAGCTTTGAATATCATGCGTTCCCCGCAGCGTAGCCAGCTCCCAGGCTCTGTCCCGAGAGAGATGGGCTGGGATAATCGTGAGGATCGAACGGCCGATCATCTCGTTGGCGGTATAGCCGAAGAGACGCTCCGCGCCTCCATTCCACGTGGTCACGAATCCATCTGGAGTCACGCTCAGAATGGCGTCGCTGCTGCTCTCCACGATCGCACCCAGTCGCCTGGTGGCATCGTCGAGTTTGGCCCTTCTCGCTCGCGCCACGAGCCACGCCGTAATCCACAGGAGTGCGATGCCCACAACGCGATTGAAGCCGGCAATGTCTACCGGAATGAAAGGAGGAGACAGTGTGTGCCCCAGGTACGCGAGAACCGTCCCGATGGTCGCAACAAGATACGGCGCCATCGGCCACTCAATCCAGAGGGTCAAGAAGGCGCCGAAGACATCCCCAACGACCCAGACCGCATACCCCCACGGCATGAACACATCGAGAAAGAACGTCCCAGCCAGAATCAGCGGAATCAGTGCTCGTGCATAGTTACTGTTCATGATAGTCCACGATCCAAGACAAGATGACCGCCTGTCGCTCGACGACGGCTGCACGCCGGAGCAACAACTGCCTCTGCCTCCAGGTCTTGCATGATACTCTAAAGCAAAGATCGGGATCGAGAACGGATTGGTGGAACTACAATCTTAGTTATTTCTCTCAGCCGTTTGCCGGTTCACGACCCACACACCGGCCAGGATGAGGCCGATACCGATCATTTCAATCAGTCCGATGGATTCTCCCAGGATCAAGGCTGATAGCCCGATGGCGGCAACCGGCGTCAGATTGCCCAGGACCGACGCCCGTGAAGGGCCAACCCCCTTGACGCCGAACAGCCAAGCCTGTTGCGCAACCGCCGTCGCGAAGACGATCAGGTAGCCGAGCGCCAGCCAATCGGATGTCGTCACCGATCCGATCCCGGCATTCATCACCTTGTGATCTGTCCAGAGCAGTGGAAGTTGAAGAACGGTTGCCACGAGCAGCGTCGTCCAGTTCACCGTGAGGGCCGACACCCGCTCCATGATTGCGCGGCTGCCGATACTATAGAGCGCCCAACTCACGACCCCGAGAAAAACCAACGTGCTCCCCAGTAGCGGATGCTCGCCAGCCGCTTGAAAGCCTGCGACGGAGACCAGTCCGACACCTGAGAACGACAGCAGCGCGCCAGCCCACACGGCACGCAACGGCACATCCCGAATCAACAGGGCTGAAAGCAGAGATGTCACCACAGGGCTTGCCCCGATGATCACACCGCCGACCGCCCCACTGACATAGTTAAGCCCCATGAGAATGAGCAGATGGTTCCCCAAGACGCCAAGCCCCAGAAGCCCCAGCAACCCCATGTCGGCGCGGCTTATCGTGAAGGCACCACCCTCCTTCGACCACCAAGTCGCCAATAAGATTGCCAGCCCTCCGATATCGCGAAGGACGGAGGCTTCGACGGCGGAAAACGATCCGAGTGCCATCTTCTGCGCCACAATCGACCCACCCCACAGCACTGCCGCGAGTACGACCGATCCATACGCCACCGTGGCAGAAGGCTGACTCATGGGCACTGGGATACCGTCCTTCCGTCTCGCCGTCAAGAGGTATTCTACCGGCTGGTCATTGACTTGACGGCGTTTACGTTTGTGCGTAGCCTGCGTCCAATGAACATGGCCGATCAACAGGGAGGTTGTTCATGATCTGGAAGCATGGTCTACACGGGTGGGGCGCACTGTTTGTCAGTACGTCTCTTCTTCTCGCAGGCTGTACGACGGCGCTTGTCCGAGATGATGTCAGATATCCGAAAACCGAAGCCCATTGCTCAGGCTCTCAAGGTGTCGACGACTCCTCGATCGCCGTGTTGCCTGTCCCGGTGGTTGCCTTTGTCGTGCCTCATGCCAACCTCCATGACATTAAAGCTGATGATTACTTGAAGCGCTGCGGTGATCCCACCAAATTGATCAACCGAAAGGTCGAGGTCAACCGCACGGCCTGTATCCCGGCAGGATTGACTCGCATCATCACCCTCGGAATCTGGCAATGGTGCCCGGCCAGCATCTCGTGGGAAGCAGATGTAAAAGCGTCTTAACCCAGAAGCGCATAGTCGGTTTCGAGCTGTGCGCGCGTTCTCGGCACATCTGGGTTCACCGATTTACGTTTCGGCATCGCACGACTTAGTCATTCTCTGTTATTTCCCCGAATCATTATCGCTTTCCCGGCTTACTGAGTTGTCCACGGGCCAACCACCACCAAATGCCCTAGAAAGCGAAACCAATGAGACACGAACTGCGGTTTCAGCTTTGACACGCTCGTCGTTGATTGAAAGTTTGGTGCGTTGAGCATCCAGCACGGATAAATAATCACTCGCTCCCCTCTGATATAAGGCTTCGGAGGAGCGATACGTTTTCTCTGCTGCTGTTTCGGCCTTCAATAATTGTTCGCGGCGCTCCTTCGACGAGGCATGGGCAACAAAGGCATTTTCCACGTCTTCCAAGGCGAGGAGGAAGGTTTTTTCGTACTTTGCCGCGACTTGATCCAGCCGCGCGTCCGCGGCAGCGATGTGAGCCCGAATGCGTCCCGCGTTGAATATCGGAGCCGTGAGGCCCGCCCCCAGCGCATACACACTCTCCACCAGAGTCGGAAATCCGCCGATGGCCAGCGCACCGATCCCACCGCTCGCCGACAGCACCACCTTCGGGAACAAATCGGCCCGCGCTGCACCAAGGCTGGCCGCTGCTGCACTCACTTCGGTTTGCGCGAGGCGCAGATCAGGCCGTTGCAGTAGCAGGCTTGAAGGTAAAATGTTTGGGATACCGGGCAGGTCGGAAGGATGAGCTGTTGCAGCGATAAGCCGGTGTTCAAGTTTCGCCGGAGATTCGCCCAGCAACACGCTGAGGCGATGGATCAGAGTGACCTCTGCTGCCTTCAATCCCGGAAAGGCACTCTCAGTACTATGCAGCAAGGTTTCCTGACGAGAGACCTCGGCATCGTTCGTTAAACCCACACGATAAAAGGCCTGCAGAGTTCTGAGCCTTTCCCGCTGGATGTCGATATTTTCGCGCAGGATCGCAGTCCGTTCCTGTGCGCCGCGTAGTTCCAGATAGTTCGTCGCCACCTGAGCTAGCAATCCCACCTGTACTCCATGCCGCTCCTCTTCGGTTCCAGCGGCCTGAGCACCCGCTGCCTCAGCTTCAAGATGCCTGGCACCGAAAACATCTACCTCCCACCGTGCAGCAAGACCACCGGTAATGACATTCGCAGTAGGTGTGACCAGCTTTACCCCCTCGTTACCTGGTACTGCGATGATCCGGTCAATCCGCTTTTCCCGGCCGCCAGATAAAAAGAAATCAACACTAGGGTAGAGTGCTGATTCCGCAACAGTGATCATCGCGTTGGCCTCGCGAACGCGAGCCGTTGCGACTCTAACATCGTGGTTGGCGGCTAATGCCTGGGTGATCAGGTCGTTGAGAAGTGGGTCGTGGAATCCTCGCCACCATTCTTTCAGATCGGCCTGATGGGAATTGCCTTGAACAACTGGGGCATGATTCCACTCCGTCGGAGTCGATACGAGTACCCGATCACTCACACGCATCGGTGTACACCCCCACCCCCCTAAAACAACGATCATCATGACGATGCTCGGAATCACCTGGCGCATTGTCACAGGAACTCCATCAAAAGCTACCGAATCTCTGGGCAAAGGAACTTCCTTGGAGCCTCCCCGCGGCGCATCTACGGGAGAGTGCTCCCGTTTGACATGAAACCAGGCTGCATACAATGCGGGCAGGAAGAATACGGTCAGTATGGTCGCGATCGTGAGTCCGCCCATGATGGCGATGGCCTGTGGTCCAAAGAAGTCGTTGCGCGAGAGCGGAATCATGGCAAGCACCGCAGCTGCTGCAGTCAACAGAATGGGGCGGAAACGTCGGACCGTGGATTCCACGATAGCGGTCCAGGCATCCTGGCCAGCCTTTTCGTCCTGAACGATCTGATCCACTAAGATCAATGAATTGCGCATGATGATGCCTAGTAGGGCGATGATGCCGAATAGGGACATGAAACCGAAAGGCGCTTGAAACAGAAACAGGGCAAACGCCGCGCCTATCACCCCTAGGGGTCCCGTGATAAAAACTAGGAGAGTTCTGGATAGATTTTGTAATTGCATCATCAACAGAATGAGCGTGACGATCACGACGAGCGGAATCCAGATCAGGATCGACTTCTGGGCGATCCAGGCGTTTTCCTTGGCGGCGCCGGTTTCGATGAAATAGCCGGCCGGGGCATGGTGCTCAATGGATTTGAGCTTCGGAATGATCTGAGCTGCCACGTCAGGTGCCATCATGCCGTCCACCACGTCGGCTCGAATGGAAATCGCCGGGAAACGGTTGCGGCGCCAGCGGACGCCATCCTCGAAGATAGTTTCGAACTTGACAAACTGCGCCAGTGACGCCGGTGTCCCGTTGGCCGTCCGAACAGTGACATCGGGTAATTCATTGGCGGCGGCTCGCAAGTTCTTTTGCGCTCTCCAAATGATGTCGATGAGCTTGTCGTCCTCACGGAACTGCCCAACGGAGATTCCCGTGTAGTGAGCTTGCAAGGCTTGCGACAAGCTTGAGGTCGAGACACCGAGTGCACGCGCCTTGTCTTGATCGAGTACGAGGCGAAACGATGGAATGCGATCGTGCCAGTCGTCGTTCACATCCAGCGTATTGGGGTTGGCGCGCACGACCTCAGCCACCTGGTCGGCGATGCTGCGAACGATCTTGGGATCTTCACCGAACACCCTGAACAGGAGCGGATAATCCATCGGCGGTCCGACGTTCAGGCGCATGGTGCGTCCGCGCACTTCTGGGAAGTCCGTAGCGAAGGTGAGTCGAAGCCGTTGCATGACCCGTTCACGGGCCGTGTTGTCACGAGTCACTACCACAAATTCGGCAAGGTTGACATTGGCCAGTTGTTGCACAAAGAGCAGGAAAAACCGCGGACTACCGCCGCCGATATAGGCTGCGTAATTCATCACATCCTCATCCTTGGCAAGCAGAGTCTCTAAGCGCTTGGCGACCACTTCGGTTTGCGCGAAGGAACTACCTTCCGGCAACCAGAGATCCACGATGACCTCCGGCCGATTGGACAGCGGGAAAAACTGTTGTGGAACTTGGGTTAGCGTGGCAAGACCGATGCCGAACAGGGCCGCGGTGCTAATGATGACCTTCGTGCGATGTTCCACGCAACGATCCACCCAGAAGCGCAAGCGGTTGTAGAAAGGCGTATTGAATGTGTCGTGGCCGGTCTTGCCGCTAGGTGATCGCATTCTAAGGATGAGAAATCCAAAATAGGGTGTAAAGGCAACCGCGCCGATCCACGACAGTAGTAGTGAGATACCCACCACCAGACAAATCGTCAGGGTATATTCCCCGGCTTGCGATTTAGCCAGGCTCACCGGCAGAAAGCCCGCGATGGTGATCAACGTTCCGGTCAACATGGGAATCGCTGTGGCCCGATAAGCATGGGTCGCGGCCCGCATACGATCCCAACCTTCTTCCAGCTTACGCGCCATCATTTCGATGGCAATCATAGCGTCGTCCACCAAGAGTCCCAGCGCAAGGATCAGCGCACCAAGTGACATCCGATGCAGATCGATACCCCACACCAGCATACAGAGCAACGTGCCAGCCAGAACCAGGGGCACGGTGAGCGCGACGACAGTGCCAGTGCGGAATCCAAGACTGAGGAATCCAACGGCAAGTACCGCGGCTAGTGCCTCGAGAAAGGTAGTCATAAACTCCCGCATTTGGGTTCTCACCACGCGGGACTGATTGGCAACCTGCTCAACCTCGATGCCGACAGGGAGTTCCCCCTCAATGTGCGCCACGGTGGTATCAAGGGCCTTGCCTACTTCCAGTATGTCGGCTCTTTTGTTCAGAGTAACCCCAAGACCAATGACATTCTTGCCGTTGAAGCGCATCCTGAATTCCGGCGGATCGGTATACCCACGAGAGACCTTGGCGAAATCGCCGACGCGGAAGGTTCGATTACTGACACGCACGGCAAGATTCGCGATGCTATGTACCGAATCAAAAGGGCCGGTGAGTCGTATGGGGAGATTGCGCTGTGAAGAAAATACCGTTCCCGCCGGCACCATGCCATTCTGCGCCTGGAGTACTTGAGCGACCGCAGCGGGGTCCAGACCCAGTTCGGCCAGCTTCTTGTCGGAAAACTCGACGTAAATCTTTTCGTCCTGGACGCCGATGAGATCGACTTTCTCGACATCTTTCACGCGTAGAATTTGCTGACGCGCCGAATCGACCGTCGTTTTCAATTCGGCGTAGCTGAAGCCTTCCCCGGAAAAGGCATAAAGAAGGCTG
Organism: Nitrospirota bacterium; assembly: GCA_963850405.1. Classification (GTDB taxonomy): domain Bacteria; phylum Nitrospirota; class Nitrospiria; order Nitrospirales; family Nitrospiraceae; genus Nitrospira_D. Next base: position 295,069 of record CAWKLH010000025.1, on the reverse strand, counting down.
TAGGTATCGCCGAACTCGTCATTGAAGAAGGGTCCGACGATGCCCGGTGGCAGCATCATATGAATGTCACCGACCTTTTTGCGCACTTGATACCAGAGATCGGGAATCTCTTTGGGCGGAGTATCTTCTCGGGGTGCCACAAAAATGACTGATTCACCGGGTTTCGAGTAGCTTTGTAGCGTATCCAGATTGGGCAACTCTTGGATTTTCTTCTCGAGCCGATCGGTCACTTGCTGTTCAACTTCCAGAGCGGTGGCGCCCGGATAAATTGTCTTGACGACCATCACTCGAAACGTGTAAGGCGGGTCTTCTCTCTGTCCCAGCTGGATATAGGAAAAAATCCCGCCTATCATCACCAGCGCCATGAGAAAACCGGTGATGGAGCGATGTTTGAGAACCCATTCGCTTAGATTGAAGTCACTCATGACTGACGCTCCTGCGCTCATCTCTTTCTCGCACCGCTGAGAAGATCTCCTCTGGCACCCTGACGACCTGTCCCTCCAAGAGGCGCTGTACGCCAGCGCTGACCACCAACTGTCCGGACCCGAGCCCAGAGACAACCGTGAGCTCTCCGTCCAGCGTTTCACCTATCTGAACCGGCACGGAGTGAACCGTACTGGCCTGTTCGTTCACCAGCCACACGCGCGGCTGTCCTGGTTCGTCCTGAGTAGTAAACACACTAGAGAGGGGAATGGCGATACGAGCGGGGGTATCAGAAGCAATCCATACCGTAGCTGTCATACCGAGTTCCGCGGTTTTCTGACCATCAAGGAGCATGGCCTTCACACGATACGTGCGGCTGGCAGGATCGGCTGCCGAGGCAATTTCGCGGACACGTGCCTTAAAGCGCCGCTCGCCGTTGGCCCAGAGGGTCACACTGATTTCCCGCTGACGCCTGAGTTCTGCTAGACGGTGCTCAGGGATGTCAAAATGGATTTCCTTCGTGTCAAGTGGGGCCAGCTTAGCGATGGCCTGCCCGGCACTGACCACTTGTCCTGTCTCGACTTCCAGCGCCGTTATCACCCCATCCCGGTCAGCTAGCAAATCGGTATAGGCCAACTGATTGGATGCTTGGCCTAATTGGGATTCGAGCCCCGCCACCCGTTCCCGCGCGGTGATATAAGCAGTTTCGTGCCGATCGAACTCTGGTGGGCTAATCACCCGCTGAGCCAACAGCTCACGGTATCTCCTCAGCTCGTCCCGTAGGAAGCCCTGATCGGCGATCGCCGATGCGAGCTGTGCTTCGAGGTTCCTGACTACGAGGCGATAATCGGACTGGTCCAGCCGTGCCAGTAAGGTCCCTTTGCGCACGCGGGCGCCTACATCGACGGGGCGCGCCAGCAACTTGCCGCCTACACGGAATGATAAGATCGTCTCATGCCGCGCCCTCACTTCCCCGGCGAAACTCATCACACCTGCTGCGGCTTCATTCCCGATTCGGGCGACCTTCACGGGCCGTGAGACCTGCTGGGATAGTTTGTCTTGAGGGGTGCACCCAAGGAACATCGTGAGTGGCAACAGCAGGCAAGCTAGGAATTTTCCCCGCACTGCCGCGAGGGAACATGTCACCATGTTTGGTTTTTCCATTTTGTCTCCTCTCTCGGTTTCTTGTGCCCGAATGGCATATATTTGTATATGCAAGTACATAATCAAAAAAATACTACTCTGACGGAGGCTCACTCATGCATGTTTCCCACAAGCTTTCGCAAAAGTGTCGCTCCATTATCCCCTATAAGCCTTTGGGTGCGATCCTGCGCCTTTTGCCATGAAGGAACGATTTGATGCAGAAGATCACGACCTTTGGTCGTAACCTGCAATGGCGAGCCTCGACCGTCTTCTCCATCTGTAATTTCCTTAATCCAACCATTGGTCAGCATTATTTTGAGATTACGGGTCAGCGTGGATGGGTCGAGGTGAAGGCGTTTGCCAATGTCGATACGCCGAACAGGTCCGATCCTCGCCACAACCGCCAGGAGATTGAGTTGTGTGGCTTTCAAACCAAATGCACGCAATTCATTATCGTAGATGCCCGTGAGAACACGAGTGAGTAAGCGTGTACAACTCAACAGACACTCATGCCCCATCGGTTCAAGAGCTTTGTTTTGTTTCATTTCCGAATACTCCAGCCCCGTTGTGCATAATATTGCATATACAAATATATAGCGTCAAGACAAAATTTGCGCGAGAGAAAAATGGGTCAAAAGTGTACTGCCCACTTAATTTGTAGATAGTTTCGTGAGTATTCTGCTCCCGCTTAAATCCCATATGCGCCTATTCCACCTTATTCTGAATGAAATTTCCAAGCAGTTGTCCTCCTTTCGGATCCCGCCCCCTCGCCGATCATCGAGCTCAATCGAGCAATGGCGGTTGCCATGCGTGACGGACCGGCCAAAGGCTTGGAGTTGGTCGATGCGCTCCTGAAGCGCGGTGAGTTAGCGCAGTATCATCTGGCGCACGCCACACGGGCTGACTTCTGCCGATGACTTGGCAAGAAAACTGACGCCCGTGCCTCCTACCAACGTGCGTTGGGACTGGCGAAACAAGAACCGGAGCGGCGATTTCTAGAAAAGAGGTTGAACGAGTTGCTGGACCGCGCCGAGCCTTGACGATCGGTATGATCAGCGATCCTTGCCGACCATACCGATGGCTATTCTTTCCTGCAACTCTTCGCCTATTCAATCTTGCATAGCGCACCACCGCGTAGCGTTGACGAACAGGGGCTAGCGCTATGGAGACCAAAATTTGATAACATGACCTGGAGCGACTCCCCCAGCACCCAGCTGCTATTGGTTCTGTCCCTTTCCAGGGAGGGCTGGGGGTAAAGGGAGTTTTCGAATGCATCCTTCACAATTGATGTTGTCACAACCAAAGTCTTCGTTGTTAGGGGTTTGAGCATATTTCTCATGAATCGTCAGAACTGGATCGGATCGGTCTTACTTATTTCGCTTGTGCTGCTGATCGGTATCGGTCTGGGCGCATGGAAATACGAATCCATTCAGAGCGAGCACGCCGCCTCGGCGAATCAGCCGGAGCCGATGGAAGCGGTCACCATCGCCGTTGCACGAGCGATCGACCATCGCCAGACCACGATCTCGATCGGAACGGTCCTCGCCCTCCGTTCAATTACGCTGAAGAACGAACTGGCAGGAACTGTCCGCGAAGTTCGGCTCACTCCTGGACACATTGTCGAAGCAGGAACACTGTTGGTCGCACTCGACGTCTCGGTCGAAGAAGCTGAACTTCGGGCACAAGAGGCCCAGGTCGCGCTCGCCAAGACAGTCCTCAATCGCCGACAAAACCTCAGCCAGGAATTCGCGACCACTCAAGAAGAAGTCGATCGAGCGCGCGCAGACCTGGATATGGCGCAGGCTCAGATCGCCCGGACGAAAGCCATCATTGCCAAGAAAACGATCCGCGCCCCCTTCCGTGTAAAAGTGGGCATTGCGGATGTCCATCCCGGTCAGTACTTAGATGAAGGAACACTGCTGACAACGCTTCAGGGCGTGAGCGAGGCTGTGCATGTGGATTTTGCCGTGGCCCAGCAGGTCGCGGCCGGATTACGGGTCGGCGAATCCGTCGAGATACTTGCAGCCAGTGAGTCTCCCGCTATCGTGGCCAAGATTGTCGCGCTCGACGCACGCGTCGACCCGACGACTCGGAACGCCATGATCCGTGCCAGAATCGAAGACACCCGCAATCTCCCGGCACCAGGAGCTTCGGTACGCGTCCGGGTTCCGGTCGGTCCCCAGCGAACAGTCGTCGCCATCCCGGTCAGTGCGTTGCGCAAGGGACCAGGAGGCGACCACGTGTTCGTCATCGCGCTGGACAAGGATGGCCACAACCGAGTCCATACCCGGCCAGGTTGAAAGCGGCCCCATGTTCGGCGATGAGATCGTGATCCATACCGGTCTGACGGCAGGCGAGCACATCGCCGCCGTGGGCTCCTTTAAGCTTCGTGACGGGATCCTCGTTGCTGTGGCTGAATCTGTCGAAAATAACTCGAAAGAGAATCACGAGGCCGGGAACCCCTAAACCGATCATCATGCCGCAAGACACAACCCGAACATCGTTCACCGACGTCTTCATCAAACATCCTGTGTTGGCCATCGTCGTCAACCTGGTCATCCTCCTTGCCGGCTGGCGCGCGATGACATCACTCCCGGTCCAGCAGTATCCCAAGATCGAAAACTCGTTGGTCGTCATCACCACCCTCTACTACGGCGCCGGCGCCGACACTGTTCGTGGGTTCATCAGTACCCCGATCGAACGGGTCGTCTCCGCAATCAGCGGCGTTGACTATGTCGAATCGACCAGCCGCGCTGGAGTCAGCACCGTGACCGTCCATCTAAAATTAAACCACAGCAGTACGGCAGCGCTGGCAGAGGTCACCGCACGACTCCAGCAGGTACGATCGGAACTGCCTCCAGAAGCCGAGCCGTCGGCGATCGAGATCCAGCGAGCCGATCGACCCTACGCATCGTTCTACTTGAGTTTCAGTTCGACGGAGCGTCCGGTCCCGGCCGTCACCGATTGGCTGCTACGCACGTTACAACCCCAGCTCGCAACGTTACCCGGCGTCCAACGAGTCACGTTCGAAGGTGAGCGACAGGTCGCCATGCGTATTTGGATCGACCCCGACCGACTCGCGGCCCTCAACCTCTCGCCCGGCGACGTCCAGGGTGCGCTTCGTCGAAACAACTATTTGGCGGCGGTCGGCCGCACAAAAGGAAATCAGGTCCAGGTCAACCTGCTTGCCAACACCGATCTTCGTTCCACGGCTGAATTTGAGGAGCTGATCGTCGCCGATCGGAACGGGGCCATCGTGCGGCTCAAGGACGTCGCGCGAATCGAACGGGGAGCCGAAGAAGCCACGATCATTGCGAAGTACGATGAGACGGAAGGCGTGTATCTCGGCATCTGGTCGGTACCCGGCGCAAACGAAATCGACGTCGGGCACCGGCTACGCGACGAGATCGAACGTATCCGGCCGACCCTCCCGAGCGATATCGACATGAAACTCGTCTGGGACGGCACGATGTTCATCCGGAACGCCCTGACGGAAATCACCAAGACGTTATCCGAAACGATCCTGATCGTCGCCCTCGTGGTGTTCCTGTTCATGGGATCGGTCCGTACGGCCATTGTGCCGCTCGTGGCCATACCGATATCGTTGATCGGAACCGCCCTCTTCATGGCCGCGTTCGGATTCAGCCTGAATCTCCTCACCCTGCTCGCCATCGTGCTGTCCGTTGGTCTGGTGGTAGACGATGCCATCGTGGTCGTTGAGAACGTGGAACGGCATGTGCGTCTGGGTCAATCTCGAATCGAGGCCGCGCAAGCCGCCGCACGGGAGCTGCTGGGCCCGATCGTTGCGATGACGATCACGCTCGCGACCGTCTATGCCCCCATCGGCTTCCAAGGTGGGCTGACCGGTTCCTTGTTCCTGGAGTTTGCGATCACGCTGGCTGTGGCCGTCGTGCTCTCTGGTGTCGTCGCGATCACGCTGTCGCCGGTGATGAGCTCGCGATTTGTCCATCCGCGAGGCAAGGAAGGTCGCTTGACCGCATTCGTCAACCGACGGTTTGAAGAAGCGCGCGGGATCTACGCCAGGCTACTCGACGGCACTCTCACCATGCGGTGGGGAGTTGTGGTGGCCGCGCTCCTGATCGTGCTCGCAGCCTGGCCGCTCTATCACTTCTCACGCCAGGAGTTGGCTCCCGTAGAAGATCAGAACCACATCAGTCTCTTCTTCGAAGCGGCGCCGGACTCCACCGTCCAGGCCACCAACCGGCAACACTTCCGGATCGTCAGAGCCATCACGGCCATCCCTGGGGCGGACTACACCTGGTCGCTCACCACGGCATGGGGGGGCTTCGGCGGCGTGGTCGCAAAGGATTGGCACGATCGCGCTCGCTCAACCGAGGAGATGTACGACGACGTGTTCGGTGCCGTGTCGCAAGTACCGGGACTCCGTGTATTCCCCAGACTAGACCCGCCGCTCCCCACCCCTGGTCAGTACGACGTGGAGTTGATCTTGCAGAGCGATGCACCGGCCGAACAGATGCTTGAAGCAGTCGGGTCCGTCCTGGGCGCAGGCTGGCAGAGCGGCAAGTTCTTGTATGTGGACACCGACCTCAAAATCGACCTCCCCCAAGCCCGCGTCGTGTTAGATCGTGAGCGGCTCGCGGATTTGGGATTTGACCTGGCCGGAGTCGGTCGTGAGCTGGGCACCATGCTCGGCGGCGGGTACGTCAACCGGTTCAACTATTTCGACCGCAGCTACAAGGTCATTCCTCAACTCGGCGACAAGGATCGCGCAACGGTCGATCCACTGCTCGATCTCAAAATCAAGACACCGAGCGGCCAATTGGTCCCGGTGTCGACATTCACCCATATCGAAACAAGCACTGCGCCGCGCACATTGAATCGATTCCAGCAACGCAACGCCGTCCGCGTCTTCGGAGGCCTGAAACCCGGCTTCACCAAGGAAGAGGGGCTCCGTGTGCTTGAAACCGCGGCGGCCTCAAGTGGCCCGCGCGTGGTCATGGACTATGCCGGCGAGTCACGGCAACTCCGCCAGGAGGGAGCGGCGCTCACCGTCACGCTTGGTTTCGCTGTGGTCCTGATCTATTTGGTGTTGGCTGCTCAGTTCAAAAGCTTCCGCGATCCCTTGATCGTTCTGCTTGGCTCGGTTCCACTTGCAATTTCAGGGGCCCTGGTCGTGAGCTTTCTCGACCTCACCACGATCAATATCTACTCGCAGGTGGGGCTGATTACGCTGGTCGGGCTGATCGCCAAGAACGGCATTCTCATCGTAGAGTTTGCCAATCAAACTGCAAGCCCGACGGTCTCTCCCGGCTGCCGCGGTTCGTGAAGCCTCGTTGACCAGACTGCGGCCGGTGCTGATGACCTCAGCCGCCACCGTCTTCGGCCACCTCCCACTGGTCTTGGCGACAGGTCCCGGTGCAGCGGCCCGTAACAGTATCGGCATGGTGTTGGTCACCGGCATGACCGTCGGCACGATCTTCACCCTCTTCGTGGTGCCGGTTTTTTACTCACTGATCGCCGCAGAACATCAACCGCTGGAACCGGCTGCCATACCGGAAAGAATGACGCCGGAAAAGCTGATCTTGGCAGGAGCCGATGCATAATCCGTCGGTAGCCTGGATATCGTCATGAAGCGATGCCTACATAAACCATGATTTCCCACGCACACTGCTCGGCGCCAGTGAAACGAGTGGTCAAGGTGGCCTACTGCCAGTGCAACCCGCTTTAATCAGCATCCGTCCGGAAAGCACGCGAAAATTTCTTGGAACAGTTCTAGCGAGCGTTACTCTGACTGTTGGCCGTACCCTCGGCACGTTTACGGCGTCGTGGAGCGTGCCTTCGCACGCTCCAGGTCGTCGAGTCGCCGCTGGAGCCGACGCATCTCTTCTTTTACCCCCTCCAGCTCCTGTTCACTCTCCCTCACTGACTCCTGGACTGAGCGACTCGTGTCATGAGGTCCCGCCTGCGTATCCTGAGAAACCGCGGTGCCGCTCGCCGGAAGAATGGTCTCTAGGATCTCGCGGAGAACAGGCACCTTGTCTGAACGAAGAGGACGCGACTCTACCGATGAGGGCGACGGTGCCGACCCTGCGGTCAGCGTTTCGTAATCAAGGACGAGTGAGGCCAGCGGAGGCGCAACAGTCACGTCCGGCTGTTCGTGGCGGCTTGATCGCCGGGCCGTCTCAGGACTGAACGTGATCTGATCTTTGTCCATCCCGGTCGGATTAGGATGCAAACGACGCAATGCCCCGCTCTGCTCAGAGTGGTCATGCCTGGCACGATAGTGCGTGAAGGTCACATGCAGCAACCGCCCCTGCAGATACAGAATTCCGCCGGTCGTCTCCTGGCCCGCATCTGTGTCATGCACCACTCGAAATCCCACCACCTGGCTCTTGGCCGCCTTGGTTAGGGCAGTACGGATCAGCGGAGCAAGGAACTCGATGTCCTCCTCGGAAAAGACACGCTCCTGCGGAGCCTTGTCTGTCAGCGAAGTCTGAACGTGCACGCCTTGAAACACAGAAGAAAGCACCACAAGGTTCAGAGAGAGTGGATGGGCCGTGCGAAACCACCCATCTTCGGCTTTTTGTAGAAATACGGCCCCACGTGGACCATCGACCAGCACTTCATCCACCGCCTTGGTTTGGAGCAAGGTTCCGGAGTGGATCAAGGAACATGCGCTTGCGAACAGATACATCACACTGGCCAAGATGGCAGTGCTCAGCCGGAATCTGCTCTGGGGAATGCGATAAAAAGCAGTCATGAGCTGAGCGCGAGTGTGGCACATTGATGTTGATGTCTCGTCCCTCATACGTTTGGCCTAAAAGGCGGCATTCACAAACAACCTTCCTTGCAACGAGTCCTGCTCAAATTGCACTGGGTTGGGTTGCCCTGCATTGAATGAATCCGTCACCCTCCACTCTCCTTGAATATAGACACTGGACGAGATGTGATACCGGATCATCGCAGTCGTTCGGGAGCCTGATGGGGCGGACTCTTGCTTCAAGTGATCCCACCGCGCGCCCAAGACCCACGTCTTGTTGGGGATATAGAAGCCCTCTACCATCACATTCTGAAGACTTCGCTGATCGAGAGATGCGGCTCTGAAATACCCCGCCGTGGCGATAAACGGTCCCCACTTGGCCTCACCCGCGACACCCCACTTGTCTAACGCCCTGTTACTGTTCGGATGGCCCGGAAACGGATTGTTCACGATATCTCGCTTGTAAATCGCTCCGATTTGGTAATTATCAAAGAGCGTAGCCGCATAGGTTGCGTAGAAGCCTGGGTTCTCCAATCTGTTTAAGTCCGTCAATTGTTGCGGTTGAAACATTCCCACCATGTAGCGATGGGAAATCGTCTCACCGACCAATTGCCCGTTGAGCTCAACCGCCGTGTTGTAGAACTCCAATGCTTCATCCGCGACCGGCACACCCGGCGGAGTGATAGTCTGTGCCCGAGCCCCGACTACACCCATTGCGCTTTGAGCAAAATATCGCTGCCGGATCACCCGTTGCGAGTGCGACAGAAATGGGAGCGCGATATCAAACTGACCGAATCGGACGTTCAGCAAGCCATGTCCAGTTGGGCCAAGCAGATCGTTGATTTGGCCATAGGCCTGATTGACGGCAACCGTGCGATTCGCATACCCAATATCGATATATGGAGAAAATATGCCAGTCTTCCCCAACGGAGCTCCGGCCATAAGCTCAATCGTGGCGACGCTCAGCTTGGACGTTGGGCGACTATCATCCGCATTGTTGTATTCGGCCTCCACGATGATTCGTGCCGAGACAGGCACGTGCTTCAAATCTTGGACGTCCGTCCACTCCTTATCCTCCGGAAATCGGAATCCGTTCATCCGAAAGCTTTGTCCTGTTTGGTTCAGCTTTGGGAGTGCTTGGTGACAGGTTGAACAGGCCTTCTCCGTCTGCCGGCTGAAAGCCGGAATAGCCTCGGCCTCCTTTGGCGCCATGACTGCCGATAACCCTGACACCATAAAGCTCAGCATGACCGCAAACAATAACATTCGCACCCGCATTCTGTTTCCCTTCCCTAGTTTATTTGGAACTACTGCATCGTAAATTTTCGAATGTAGTGGACCAATGCCCACATCTGTTCCTCGGAGAGCTTTTTCTTGTAGCCGGACATCTCCGTCGCCTCCGGATCACTCCCGTTCGCGATGATCCAGAAGAGTTGACCATCCGGAATTTTCTCCATCACGTTTTTGTCCCGATAATTTCTTGGTTTGACATCCAATCCTTTCGTGGCGGATCCTTTCCCATCGCCCTTGTCACCGTGACATTTGCTGCACTTGTTTTCATAAATGCTCGGAACTTCCTTCACCAATTCTGACGTCGGCGGTATCGGGTTTGAAGTCTTGAGGACTTCCTCCGGGGCAACCGGGGTCTTAAAATCTCCCGCCATGCCTGCTGCCGGCCACGCCATGATCGCTGCGCCCAATACTGCAAGACTTAAGTGTGTCATCTTCATGTTGTCCTCCCTCTTTATGACACCTCGCTTGATCGCTGTTAATGAAGAAGTCCGCGGTGGCTATTCTAGATCGCCACTTCCCGGTTGTCCTGGCATCACATGCAGATCATCTCTCTTGTGTTCGCTGTGCATAGACTCGTCTCCTTCCAGCACGCCTGCCTAAAGACAGAGCAATCCCTGCACGGGATACGATCATTTTCAAAAATAATCGCCCCACACGCACTGACCCAATCACGCTCTTTTGGTTTACTTCTCTCTGCGTGGATCAATGGGCAACGCTACGTAAACACACCAGGCATGACAAGACCTCTACGGTTATTACTGATCAACTATGCTTGGAATACCTATACGCAAGTATGATGCCTCACTGAATGCATTCGTTACGCACATCACGAATATCGATGTACGATTTCAAGACTCTTAAGGAGTTACGAGTCCATCGTTCCACGAAGAAGTGAATATCAGGAAGATACGTAGAGCATTTCGCGATACGACTATCGCATGGCAAGAACTACAGCCGCATACCCAGATCGAGCGATACACACACCACTAGTTCACAAATCGAGGCAAGCTCACGATTTCCAACATTGGGATTAATATCCCAATTTTATAACCGCTTGCGTATCCCCGGGTGGACACCCAACCAGAAAGAACCTCGCCGAACAATGCGTGCGCGTTGCTGCTCCACAACATGTCGGGAACTGCATACACCAAAACAACCGCTCTATACACAGCCGCGAGACCGTCATGAACATTTCCCGATTGACTTCAATTTTAAATATGGGATAATTTTCCCATATCTAATATCCGCCGTCCTCACAGGCGATGGTGCGTGCATAGTCCCACCTGACGTGTGTATACTCCTCGAATGACGCGCACGAGAGTGCAGCCATTGCCTTGGGAGCAAAACAATGGAAGAGCCAGAGCCGCCAGGCGCGCGCGTGAGATTTAGATGTAGCGGAGAGGAGAACTCGCTCTGAAAGGATGGACGCAGTGAGCTATCAAGACCCGACCTCCATCGGACGTTCGAGCCAAAGCATCGGCAGACTGATCTTCTGCAATTGCAGATGGCAGCTAGGACTATTTCCGTGAGTCACTGATGCAGGACGAGCCTCGGCAGGAGGCTCTCTGCGGGAACTTCCGAACGAGGTCCGAAGAGGAAACGATCTGTCTGTCCTATATCTTGATTGTCACTGCGTCGGGAGACGACTAGGGACGGACAATTAGCCTCCCATGGAATCAGCAAACAGGGGCCGTTGAATCCCCGCAAGGCAAGCGATCGCCGGTAGAATTGACCATTGCCGGTTCGGCGTGATCCTTCTTCTCTTTTCAACTTCACTTTCGTCGCATTCACAACCCCGCCGACTAACGGACCGTTTACCACCAGGCGAATGCCGACTTGAACGTCGCTCGGGGTTCCGCCTTCGAATACAGTCCCGGGATTTGTCTGTACACGGACAATGCCCAACGAAAAGTCGCCTAAATCAAGTACGTGGGTCACAAATGCTTCCACTTTGGCGTTCTCACTATCCTTTGAACCCAGAGTTTCTGGCCATACGAGGTTCGCTTTCATACGAACGCCGGACAAACCTGGGTCTCCAGACGACACCTGGTCTCCTGTCGCATCGACTAACAAACCGTTCCAATCATCGCCGCTTATTTGGCCCGGCATGTCGTTCAACCTCGCATCGCTGTACTCGATGGTCAAAGCGCCGATCTCGAAGGTTTTTTGAGCAGCATTGTGGTTCTTAATGAAACCTTTCACCTCATAGTCAGGAGCCTGCGTGTTCATATCGAGAGTTTTCAACTCTATGAACGTTCCCATGATCGCCCCATCCCCTGTGACGAACCCGCTGACCTCCACGAGATCTCGACCGGGCATGAGGCTCAGAACATTGCGTCCCGGAATACTGGCATCGATAACCGTCGCGGCGTCATCGCGACGGTCTGACCCAAGACAACCAGACTTGACCCATCCGCGGCTACCGATTGCACGACCCCTTCGACCGTATCCTCGTACAGCAATGTGTTCGCCGTCGCGCTGTAGCACGTCGTGTGTATCGTAACGTTCCGTTACCGTGGCGTTGACACGCACCAGCATCCCCTTTTTGAGATCAGTGGGCTGCCGGATTTCCCATCGACCATCATCGACGTGCCCGCCGGTATCGTACTCGTATCCGGAGACAAACACACTGCCGAACCCGGTGATCGGGCCAGAGACTACCGAAGCGATGCTGGCCTGTCCCACCGATTCCACCGCCGGCTTGCGGACCCGGACTGCACGATGCCAGCAAGATGAACAGAGCCATCGCGCCAAAAAGATTCTGATCGAGCCTCTGCTATTATGACGAGGGATCGTTCCGGTTGGAATCAGTCAGATTGTTCTTGCTCTTCGAAATGATAGATTCCGAGCCCCACACGCACACGACCGGTTCCTTTTGATGCTGGATTGACGTCACGATCTCGATGGGAGAGCCACCGATCAAGCTTCTCCAAGAGTTCCTGTCCCTCTGCAGCAGCTAGGGTACGAAATTCCTTCGCAGCTTCCACGGGCACGTTGTCGTACATAACTTTGCGTTGGAAGCGAGGCTTTGTCGGCTTCAGATATACGTTATGGTCGATGGTTGCGATGAGATCGGCGGTATCTGCTCCAAGCACGTGCAATTTTTCCGCCGAACCCTTCTGAGGGATATATCCCCGAGAGACAAGACAAATCCGTCCATCTTTCAATTGCTTCACAGCCCCGACCCGCAAGAGCTCATCCAACACAGCTCGCACCGGGATATCCCCACTGTATGATTTCACCAACGCGCTGAATGTTGCGCCTCTCCCCTCCAAGGGGATCGGGCGAGGATGCCCCTTCCCATCTCCGTATTTTGGATCGCGGATCCAACCTGTGATGACTCGGGACCCCGATGGTATTCCTTATCTGCGATAGATCTAGAGTCCGGCGGCGGCGTCAACAACCGCTGCACCTCCTTACGCGTCAATCCACTGAGGATTGCGATCCGCGACACCGTCTGCTTCTTGCCATGAATTGCGAACTCGGCCTTCGCCACCTCCACATAGATCTGCTTGGCCAGGTCGGCGAATGTTCTGTGAGAGACATTGTTTCGCAGGAGAATTCGAACCAATGGCTGAAGCAGTTGAAGAGTGGCAGCGGAAAGTGCGTGAACGTGTTAGACTTGAGCCATATTAGCAGGACAAGAATATAGCCCCTCTTGAGTTCTAATTCCAAGTGCCCTACTAATAGACTCACGAGGCAACATCGCTCCTGATGCCCTAGATATTGAGGGACGACTCGAACTGGATTAGAATTGTCCATGATTAGCTTTCCGTATGCTAAGAGATCTTGCCGCGCATAATATATGCAACGTTCGAAGACCTGAGGTGCGAGACCGTCGCGTTCGTCGGGACACCGATCATCAGGTAGCCGTACCATGATAGCAGTCTTAGAAGGAATTTGCCGTGCAAGCGCTATTACGCTGCTGTCGGCTATCGTCCTCTGTCTTACCGGTTGTGCCCAATGGAACTATCAAGACATGAGCGACCCCTCACGGGATGTGTGGCAGAAACCACAGGGCAGTGGTTGAAAAGCTGTCGATTGGCCGGGGCGCGCGCGTGGCAGACTTGGGCTCCGGCACAGGCTACTTCACCTGGCACCTAGCCAAGGCAGTCGGGGGCAGAGGAACGGTCTATGCGGTTGATATCGAGGAGAAAGCGATTAACATGATCTTCAAGGAAATGGTCGCCCGAGGAACCCCAAATGTCCGACCGGTCCGGGCCGAGCCGCACGATCCAAGACTTCCGGAGCCCGTCGACCTGGTATTCAGTTGCAATGTCTATCACGACATGAAAGATCGAATAGACTATTTTCGCTCCCTCGCTTCATCGCTACGGCCAGGCGGTCGCGTCGCGATTCTCGATTTTCACCCTCGTGGATTCTTTTCTGGCATGTTCGGTCACAGAACCGCGAAAGAAGAGGTCCGACGCGAAATGGAGGCCGCCGGCTATCGGCTTCTGAACGATTACGATGTCGTCGACAGCCAGCACTTCCAGATTTTCGCGAAGGCGGAGCGGTAGGAGCCAGTTACTCTAGGTGCACGGCTCGGTCACAGAGGTTTCGACCAAGCTATCCCTTCCTACGTCTCCATCATTTCCAACCGAGGATCAAACTCGTGTCCGCAAGCCGTGCACCGGATGCAATCCGACTCCACCGTGAATTCGTCGGAACGAATCCCCATGCCGCCACAATCCGGACACCGGGTGAGGTGAACTTTCTGATCATTCACCGTTTCGTATTGCACTCCGTGTAGGCAGTACACCGGTTTTCCGTAAAGCAGCCATGGTTTGCCTGCATTGTCGATCACGGGCAAGACGAGGTAATGATGGTTCACGTAGTCCTCTAGCTCGCCACGACTCGCGAAACCGTCTTTGATCAGTTTGCCGGACACTGCCTCGTACAAGCCACTGCCGTTCACGATCACTTTGGTTGGTCCCATCATCTCACCTCCCCGATTGACGTGAAGCTGGTTAGACCACACCTGAATAATAGCGGAGAATATTGGAGACGGAAATCACGCCGATAATTTGGCCGTCCTGCGTCACGGCCAGATGCCGGGTTGCTTGGTCTTTCATCATGCGCACGGCATCAATGATCGGACGATCACCTTCGATGGCCACGACCGGCTTGCGCATGCACGTCTTGGCAGGAGTAGTGTTGGGATTCATCCCGTTGGCCACGACCTCACGCGCCAGCGCCGAATCCGTGATGAAGCCGACATAGGACTGGTTGTCGGTCAGGAGGAGTGAGCCGAGCTTCCACTTCTGCATGAGCTGCCCCGCTTCTCGCAGAGTGGCCTCCTGCGAGAGACTCCGGACTTCCGGCGACATATGCTCGGCGATTTGCGGGCCGACGAGAGTCCGCCCAACTGTCTTCTGTTTCGGCTCAGCAGCCCGACGCGCTTCGAGCTCCGATACGCAGCTTTCCAACACCCGGTACCGTTGCAGGAGACTCTGCCGATGGCTATCCATGCCGGTGCCTTCCGGCGCCTCGTCCGTCATATTCACCAACCCGCCGGCCTCGCCCAATTGGGCGTATTCATACGCATGCAGCAAGTCGGAGGCCTGCCCCAGCAAATCGCCGATCAACTGTTCAGTGTCCAGATCGAATTCCTCCAGACTGTGGACCGGCTTCCCTTTGCCCAGAAACTGGGCCAGTTCAGCCAACTGTTTCCGCATCCGTTCGATGCTGCGGTCGAGGGACATTCGTGTCGATTTTGGATTGGTGCGCGTCGTGGCCATGGCGCCTCCTCTTTAGGCAAGTATGCATGATACTACCTCCATCTAAAGTAGCGAGGCAAGCCTGTTCGGTCCGCGTATCGTATCGCAGAGCCAACACAGCTATTCCGGCGGCTGCAACGAACGACGAAGGCTTGCGCCTCCGCCCAGCGAGTTGAGCTTCACGCCGTAGAAACCGGAACGGTGGTTCTTGGAGAAGGGGCTACGTGAGCTTGAGGGCTGAGAGTTAGGAGTCACCCGGCGTTGCGTGAAGAAAAGCGAGTTGATCGCTAAAGTGGATCCAACGTTGACTAGAACTGATTCCAGAGCAGTTGATTCGTGACTTCGTGGTGAAAGAGAACTTCCGAAGCCTTCACCATCGTACCGAGTTCTTTCGGAGATCGATCTGCCACTAACTGCTTGAAGCTAGAATATTTCTGCTTGCTGTCCTCGCCAAGAATATCGGTGATAAACTTCGACTCATTAAATAGCGCGATAGCATCATTGATGCTGCTTGGAAGGAATCGTGCGCGATCATCCGTCGCCTCCTTCTTTTCCAAGCGCTCCCCTTCAAAGCCGGTCTTGAGCATCGTGTACAGGACGAGGTAGGGGTTCGCATCGGGAGCGACTGAACGCAGCTCGATACGGGCCGTCTTTTCATTGGCCATCGGAATGCGGATCATGGAGCCGCGATCAATCGCTGAAACCTTGATCTGATTGGGTGCTTCAAAGTGCGGATCGAGGCGGCGGTAGGCATTCACCGACGAGTTAAATACCAGGCAGATCTCCGGCGCATGATTCAAGAGTTTGAGAATGAAGTCCCATGCCACATCGGAAAGCCCATCTTTTCCCTTCACGTCGTAGAAAATATTCTTGCCATTCTTGCTCAGAGAAAAGTTGGTGTGCATGCCGGATCCGTTGATTCCGACGAATGGCTTTGGAAGGAACGTGGCCGTGTGCCCCATGGATCGAGCCACCTGGCGGCAGATCAGCTTATACAGCTGCACGTGATCTGCAGCGCGAACCACATCGGCATAGGAAAAGTTCATTTCGAACTGCGACGGTGCGACCTCCGGATGATCTTTTTCGTTCTTGAAGCCCAGTGCGCGCTGTGCCTCCGCCGACTTATCAATAAACTGGCGGAGCACGTCCATCGGGAGGGAGTGATAATACCCACCAGTTGAGATGAGCTTAAACCCGTTCTCACCGTAACGTTGCTCGGCGTTCTGCCCTTCCACAAGAAAGCCTTCTATTTCACTGGCGGCATTGGCCGTAATGCCCTTCTTCTTGAGGTTCTCCGTATATGATTTCAGCATACCGCGGAAGTCGCTATGATACGGCGTCCGATCGCTGTTCAACACAGACGCAAAGAAAATCACCTTCCCTGCTCCAATCACATCGGCGGGAAGGTATCGGATAGAGGACCAGTCGACGGCAAGACGCAGGTCCGACTCATGTTGCGGCGTGAACCCACGGATAGATGACCCGTCAAATGTAAGATTGCCCAACGACTCCAGCAGGTACTTCTTGTCGTAATCGAGCATGTGGAGACGGCCCTCGATGTCTGAGAAACACAACGTCACAGCCTTGATGTGCGTTTCCTTTTTAAGCCACGAGGTATATTCCTGTTCCAGCTCTTTGGCTCCGGCCTTCTCAGCACGCTGCGCCGCCTTGAGATTCATTTCCTCGAGCTCGTCATATGGTATCTCAAGGAAACTCTTTAGATCATCGGATTTAAGTTTAGCCATGGTCCTCATGAATACGCTCTTTCTGAATTTCCGGAAATAAACCGGCGCCGAAACCCATTTCGTAGCGCGTGTCGGTCGAGCTTGCTTGGTTCGTGCTCACCCCATCTCTATCTCTACTGCTCATAATTTTCAACAACCTGTGTCGGGCGAACTTCCGCGTCGTCCGGGTCAAGGCCGACCTCACGAAGAGCGCGTCGCTGGCGCAAGAGGTCCCAGCACTGATCGAGCTCAACCTGGACTTGCTCGAGCCGCTTGCGATCGGCCTTGGAGTGTGCCCTTTGCTCGTGCAATCGATGTTCTTCTGCGACAAGGCGTTGAATATGATTGAGGACCGGCTGATCTTCGACTTGATTGTCCACCCTGAATCCTCCAGCGCAACGTGATCGGAACGGTCACGTTGTGATGTTACGCCCACCCGAGACTGCGGTCAACTGATGCTCTAGCCAACGTGTATTTCCAGGCGCGTTGCGAGAGGTCCGGCACGAAATGGAGGCCGCCAGCTATCGGCTTCTGAACGATTACGATGTCGTCAACAGCCAGCACTTCCAGATTTTTGCGAAGGCGGACCACTGAGGAGGCTCTCCGCCTCCATTAGGTTCACCCCCTCAATCCTTGATCAGATGAGTCGCATGCGTCACAGCGGCGCCGGCTCTCAGGGCTGCCGTGATAAAACCGGCCTCCGCCAACTCCTCATCACTCGCTCCGGCCTTGCGAGCCGCATCGGCATGGATCTCGATGCAATAGGGGCACTGCGTGGTCAATGCAACAGCGATTGCAATGAGCTCCTTGTACTTTTTGGGAATGGCACCATCGGCTAACGCCGCCTTGTCGAACGCGACAAAGGTTTTCCACGCTTCGCTGGCTTTAGATCCGAGCTTCGGTAGCTTCTTGATGTTCGTCGGCTCATACATGTGCAATCTCCTTAGTGTGATGAATGAATGATCGAGTTGTCTTAGTTCCGGCCTGCCATGACACCGCTATCGATATCCCAAATGGCGCCGGTGACCCATGCTGCATCATCGCTCAGATATAACAGACTCCATCAGTCCACCTTTGAGTAGGTTCATCTGATGATCGCATATTCTATTCCCATACATGCGCGTCATTTATTGCGCGAATGACAAAATATTCCTGCAGCAGACCTGTCATGAGGCCGTAGGTTACGAGTGGGAAGAATCCAGAGCTCGGCGGATGCGCTCTTTGGCTTCAGCGGACAGCCGTGACTGTGCTGTCGGCTCTGCCTCGCTGTGTGGCTTGCGCCGCAGAAGATTGCGAAGCAGTGCCAGTTGATGTTGGTAGCTTCGGCAGACCTGACACATCCAAAGATGGACATGCATCCGTATCCGCACGTGCCACGGCAACCGATGGTCCATGGCGTCGGAGAGCAATCGAGCCATCTCCTGACAGGTCGGTGCGAGATGTGCGAGCCAGCTCATGGATGTGCCCCCTCTCCGGTCTGGCCGAAGTATCGAACAGATAAACAGGTGCGAAGCTGTTTTCGCGCACGGTGCAGCATCACGCCGAGGTTCGTTTCGGTGAGGTGTAACAGTCGGCAGATCTCATTCGTCTCCATCTCATCCATCTCGCGAAGGGTAAAGACTTGCGCCATGCGGGACGGCAGCTTGTCGAGACAGACGGCCAAGGCGTCCCAAAATTGCTTCCGCTCGAGCAACCCATCGGGATTCTTCGGCCACCTAGAACCGGCCCCAACCTCCGGCCTCCAACGGCCATCCGCCATGAAATCATCGTCGGCAGTAGGACTGTCGAACGAATCGCCCTCGCGCAACGGCTCGCGGATGATTCGACGAAAATGGTCAGCGATCTTGTGTTTGATGATGCCGACCATCCAGCGGCGCTCAGCCGTCGAGCCACTATCCCGATGCGTCCCCTGAAGGGCGGCAAGAAATGTCTCCTGAACCAGATCTTCGGCGACAGAGACATCACGAACGCGCACGAGGGCGAACCGGTACAAATAGTCTCCGTGTTCATCGATCCAACGCTGTTGGTGTGAGGCCTCGCCCATATTCGTGGAAGCTTCCCGTGAGAGATCTAGTGCCATGCGAATGATAGTTCGGTCATGCTAGGGAAGGTCTGATTAATTCAAAGTTCTAGGTGTCGATCATGCAGATTCCCAGTGTTTTGCACACCGACCGAATGAAATTGTGAATTAATCAGAGCTTCCCTAGTCGAAGCCACAGAACTGACGCAATGTTGAGCATTGATCGTCGGGCACCGCGCACATTTCTTACACACCCCTTCGGCATGAGGTGAGACTGGCCCCACACGGATTATCAGCGCAACCGCCTTAAAAAAAGCCCACGAAGAATATCAGATACTTACGCATGTAGCTCCTAGCCAGTCCTGGCGAGCAGCAGCGTGATGTCGATTTTGGCCATGCTCAACGACTATCTTACGAGGCAGCTGATAGCCAATAGTGAAAAATCAAAAGCCGATAGCTTAGGCTAATGGGTCATACAGGAGCAGAGGACGTCAAAATAGGAGGAGACCATGGCAAAGACAGCTCAGAAGCAAAAAGCGAAGAGCTCGAAGATGCCGGCAAGTATCTGTTGGTTCGAAGTACCAGCCGATGATTTGGGACGGGCGAAGAAATTCTACGGGTCGTTGTTCGGCTGGAAGTTTTCCAAACTACCAGCTGCCGTACAGAACTATTGGCATATCGACACCGGCGGGAAAGATGCTTCACCAGACGGAGAAGTTTTCCCACGCATGCATCCGAAGCAGACCATCACCGTCTATGTATCCGTGCCGTCGGTCGACAAGGCCATGGCCAAGGTCAACAAACTAGGAGGAACCATCTGCGCGGGGAAAACGGCAGTGCCGGGGATGGGTTATTTCGCAATTTGTGCGGATCAGGAGGAAAACGTCTTTGCGCTATGGGAACCGAACGAACGAGCCAAGTAACTAGAAGCATTGGTTTACCTCATATACACCCATCACCCTGGAGGCCATGATGAAATACCTCTGCCTCGTGTATCTCGAAGAAAAGATCTTGAATGGATTTCCAAGCCATGAGCGGCGTGCGATCTCGGATGAAGCGATGTCCTACTGCGAGAAGTTACAGAAAGCCGGCCAGTTGCTTGCCGCCTCCCCGCTTCATCCCGTGGAAAGCGCCACGACCGTACGAGTCCGAGGAGGCAAGACCTCGACTACCGATGGGCCGTTCGCTGAAACGAAGGAGCAGTTGGGCGGGTTTCTCATGATCGATGTCCCAGACCTGAACGACGCCATCCGCGTAGCTGCGCAGTTTCCAGCAGCCCGCTTCGGCAGCGTGGAAGTCCGCCCGATGAAGGAGTTGGGGTGTGCAGACTGACGGTCGTATGAATGACGACACATCAACAGGAGCGCGTGTCAAAGTTGGCGAAATCTACCGGGCCGAGTCACGCCAGGTGCTGGCTACATTGATTCGTCTGCTCGGTGACTTCGACACCGCCGAAGAAGCGCTGCACGAAGCCTTTATGGCAGCCATGGAGCAGTGGCCGCGTGATGGGATCCCGTCCAATCCACGTGCCTGGCTTGTCTCCACCGGACGGTTCAAGGCCATCGACGGCATGAGACGACGCGCTCGCTATGATGCATCGTTGAACGAACTCGCCAAACACATCGAGACCACTACCAGCGATCCACTGGAACAGACAGACGAGCCCATCGAGGATGACCGTTTGCGTTTGATCTTCACCTGTTGCCACCCGGCTCTCTCGCAGAACGCACAACTCCCCATGACGCTGCGCGAGGTCTGTAATCTGACAACGGAGGAAATCGCCCGTGCCTTCCTCACCAAACCAACAACGATTGCGCAACGAATCGTCCGTGCCAAAGCGAAGATCCGCGATGCGCGCATCCCCTACGAGGTTCCTCCGCCATCAGAGTTGCCGGAACGCATTGAGGCTGTCTTGCGCGTGGTGTATTTGGTGTTCAACGAAGGATACTCCGCGTCATTCGGCACATCACTCACCAGAGCGGATCTCTCCAGTGAAGCGATCAGGCTGGGGAGGCTCCTCTTACAATTGCTCTCTGACCCAGAAGTCATGGGACTGCTTGCCTTGATGCTCTTGCATGAGTCGCGGAGACAGGCACGTACCTCGGCCAACGGCAATCTCGTGCTCTTGGAGCAGCAGGACCGGTCATTGTGGAACCACGATCTTATTAAAGAAGGTATCACCCTCGTCGAACGGGCACTCGCATCAAAACGCATCGGCCCCTATATCCTGCAAGCTGCGATCTCCGCCGTCCATGCAGAAGCCCCCAGTGCAGGAGAAACGGACTGGGCGCAAATCGTCGCTTTGTACGACCTCCTCGTACGAGCTGAGCCATCGGCCATCATCGAGCTGAATCGAGCTGTCGCTGTGGCCATGCGCGATGGCCCAGCCAAAGGCTTAGCGCTGGTCGATGCACTTCTGAAGCGCGGTGAGTTAGCCCTGTATCATCTGGCGCACGCGACACGAGCCGACTTCTGTCGACGATTGGGAAAGCAGGAGGACGCCCACGTTTCGTATGAGCGCGCACTCGCCCTCACGAAGCAGGGGCCTGAACGGCGGTTTCTAGAAAAACGGCTGGCGGAATTAGACCGAGCTACTGGTTCGCCCAGTAAAGCCTGACAGCCTGTGACCCACAGCGGCTTGTATCGACCGGAGCCCGATGCGCCCTGAACCATACGATTCCACTTACGTTTTTAACCATGTCGATTTCGGCCTCTCCCCTCGACTATCTTATGTGCCGGGAGGAACCTCATGAAATATCTGTTACTGGTTTACCACAACGAAGAAAGGTTCAACAGGATTCCCGAAGGCACCAGGAAAGACATGCTTGCGGAATCTATTCAGCTCTGCCACCAACTCGCAAGCAAGGGACAATATGTCCATGCCTCACCCCTCCAACCTGAGGCAACAGGGGCCATGGTTCGAGTACGGGATGGCAAGCCAACAATGACCGATGGACCGTTCATGGAGACGAAAGAACAGCTCGCAGGCTACTTCTTGGTCGAGACCGAGGATCGAGAGGAAGCCATCAGAATTGCCGAACGAGTGCCTGGGGCGAGGATCGGCACCGTCGAAGTCAGACCGGTGATCGCCATCTCTGGATTGCCGAATGAATAACGAAGCCTTGCACAAGAGAAGGAGTGATTCATGAGCACGATCCGGCTACTGATCGGAACGAAAAAAGGCGCATTCATTTTGACGTCGGATGGCAGGCGAAAACAGTGGACGGTTGATGGTCCTCACTTCGGTGGGTGGGAGCTGTACCATCTGAAGGGTTCTCCAGCCGATCCTGATCGGATCTATGCGTCACAAACCAGTAGCTGGTTTGGCCAAGTCATCCAGCGCTCGGATGACGGTGGGAGGACCTGGAACCCACCCGGCACCAAGCCGGAAGACCTCATGGGGGCAGACGGCATGCCGAAGGGGGAAAGCAACATGTTCCTCTACGACGCCTCGGAGAAGACCGGCAAGCCGCTGACCACACACCAGCATTACGACGGTTCGCAGCGTCCCTGGGAATTCAAACGGGTGTGGCATCTTGAACCGTCGCTGACTGATCCGGATACGGTCTATGCCGGTGTGGAGGATGCGGCGATCTTCAAGTCAACCGACGGCGGCAAGACGTGGAAGGAACTCGCAGGACTGCGCAGCGCAAAGGGGCAGCTCTGGCAACCGGGTGCAAGCGGGATGTGTCTTCATACCATCCTGCTGAATACCGGACAGCCTGACCGCATGTTCGTGGCCATCTCAGCTGCCGGTTCGTTTCGCAGTGACGATGCCGGGCAGACTTGGCGCCCCACCAACAAAGGGCTGACGTCGAAGTATGAGTTACCCGATCCGGACGCGGATGTGGGTCACTGCGTGCACTGCATCGCGATGCATCCGTCACGTCAGAACACGCTGTTCATGCAGAAACATTGGGACGTGCTGCGCAGCGATAATGGCGGCGAATCGTGGCAAGAAATCAGCGGCAACCTGCCGAGCGATTTCGGATTTCCGATTGCCGTACACACCCACGAACCGAATACCGTCTACGTCGTCCCCATCAAAAGTGATTCCGAACACTATCCTCCGGAAGGCAAGTTGCGCGTGTACCGTAGCAAGGTCGGTGGGAATGACTGGGAAGCGCTGACCAAGGGACTACCACAGCAGGATTGCTACGTGAACATCCTGCGCGATGCAATGGCGGTCGATCAGCTCGACCCATGTGGCATCTATTTCGGCACAACCGGCGGTCAGGTCTATGGTTCTGCCGACGGGGGAGACAACTGGGCGCCGATCGTACGGGATCTGCCATCCGTGTTGTCGGTGGAAGTCCAAACGCTGTAACTTGGCGTGAAGCGTATGCAAAGTATTTCATGCGCGAGATACGCTCGCCTCGCTGAGTCGAAGCGGGCTTCACCAGATACGAGATACCAAAATGGTACGCGTAATTCTTCCGCAACATTTGCGAACCCTGGCGCAGGTTGATAGCGAACTCGTATTGGACATCGCCAGTCCGGTCACAGTGGATTCAGTTCTCGATACATTGGAGGCTCGTTATCCAATGTTACGAGGAACCATCCGCGACCATACGACGAAACGCCGTCGACCGTTTATTAGGTTTTTCGCCTGTGAGCAGGATGTATCACATGAACCGACGGATACTCCCCTGCCCACTGCCGTGGCAAGCGGAGCCGAACCCTTGTTGATCGTGGGTGCCATGGCCGGAGGATAGGAGGTTGTCGTTTTCGAGTTTCCTGATCGACTAAGAGTATAGAGACCGACACAACTGTCTCCGGCCGACCGAGCATATGCTGGAACGTAGGTCGCTCATATCCAAAACAAGGAGGAAGAACAATGAGCACCAATACCATTCGCCTACACCGAGTCTTTCATACAACACCGGAACGCCTCTATCGCGCATTTCTTGATGCGGATGCCATGACCAAATGGCTGCCACCAAATGGATTTACAGGGAAGGTCCATCATATGGATGCGAAGATCGGAGGAACGTTCAGGATGTCGTTCACCAATTTCACCACTGGTAAGAGTCACTCGTTCGGCGGCAAATACCTTGAACTCGTGCCGCATCAACGACTCCGCTATACGGATGCGTTTGATGACCCAAACCTTCCAGGTGACATGCACGTGACAGTGACCCTGGCACAGGTATCCTGTGGAACAGAGATGAACATCGTGCAAGAGCATGTGCCTGCGGTCATTCCTCCCGAAGCCTGCTACCTCGGCTGGCAAGAATCGCTGATCCTACTGGGAAAGCTTGTCGAGGCAGAGATTCCCGAGTAACTCGACAGATGAGATGGACCTACTGTAGTGAGAAAAACAATGACTACAGTTTCGTATTCGTGTGACGATTCAAAAATATGGACGGCTACGTCTGGAGGTGCTGTCCGTGCAGGAAGAAGGATGGCTGATGGAACAGATTCAATGAAGAGGGAAACCACAATCCCCAGAACCGTTGACGACTATATCGCCGGATTTCCTCCTGCCGTTCAGGTTTGTCTCCGGAAAATGCGGACAACAATCAAACGAGCGGCACCTCGTGCGAAAGAAACGATCAGCTACGGAATACCAACGTTGACGCTGAACGACCCATTGATCTATTTCGCCGGGTTCAAAGCACATGTCAGCATCTACCCGATGACGACGACCATTCGAAGACAATTTAGGAAAGAGTTATCGAAATATCTCAGCGGGAAGGGAACAGCCAAGTTCCCGCTCGACGAACCCATCCCCTACACCTTGATCGCGCGGATCGTGAAGTTTAGGGTGAAGGAGAACTTAGTAGGAGCAACTGGCACGAAGAATTAGCCAACCACAAGGAGGCCACTATGCGTATCATAACGTTTGCCATCATCTCGTTGTTGACCATCTCGCCAGCGCTGGCGAAAGAGAAGAAACATGACAAACACATGGACCCCCAAGCCATGATGGAACTGTGGAAGCAGGCCGCCACCCCTGGTGAACCGCACAAGCAATTCGCTGCCTTGGCCGGGAGCTGGACCACGCAGACCAAGGAATGGATGGAGCCAGGGAAGCCGCCGATGGAATCCACCGGCACGGCGGAGATGAAGATGTTGCTGGATGGACGCTTTCTGTATCAGGAATACAACGGCCAGATGATGGGCCAGCCGTATAATGGTGTCGGTATCGATTCGTACGACAACATCCGCAAGAAATACGTGACGGCCTGGATGGATTCGATGGGCACCGGCATTTTCATCATGGAAGGCACGGCCAGCCCAGACGGCAAGACCATCACGCTGAAAGGCTCACATCCTGAACCAGGCGGAGGAAAGATGTCGCATCGTGCGATCTGGAAGTTGATCGACCACAATACCCAGCAGTTCGATATGTATGGTGCGCACCACGGCCAGAAGGAAACGAAGATGATGGAGATCGTGTATACGCGGAAAGAATAGCCATTCTCACAAGGAATCGATGATCCGGCGTCAGCGAGGACGCCCCTTGATCCATGAGCATGCTGTCCACCAACAGGAGGCATCTCGAGCCGACACCGGATCATCGACAGCCCAGACGCAATCGAGAGAGGAGACCAGGATTTCCTCTGTATGTGTTACGCGGCAAGGCCACGCACCGCCTTCACTTGCCGTTCCGCCTCCAGCCAGTGCTCTAAATCTTTTCCATCCTGGAACCCGCTTCGTTCATACAGAATATAGGCGAGTTCAGCGATTCGTTGATGCAGAGGCTCACATCCTTCCGCCCAATCCTCCGACCTGCCGTTTGTTGATCCGGCGGAAGACGACTCTTGCTGACCAGCTTGGCGGGAGCCGAGCAGTCCACCAGCCTTGGCTCCCGATACACTAGGCCCAATGGCTCTCAGTCCCCTGTTTTCACCTCTCATGCGACGCGCCATAATCCTCCTCCTCCACGTGTGACGTCCTCCCACATCCTGCCCCCGCCAAGGGAGCTGCCCCCTCGACACCTCATCGTTCGCATTGTACCCAGATCAGTCAGCGATACAACATTCTTCGTGGATTTCAGAATCCAGTCCATGCATCGCAAGCACTGGCCCAATCAACGACCGTTTTGTACGTGCCATTCCCCCATGCTGTTCCAAGTTAGAACAGTTGCAACATTGTGGGTAGCATCACGTGAGTTGATGTGGTAGCGTGACAAGTAACCCCACAACAAAGTCTGGAACTGATCGCTCACCGCTCGCATCTACCGGCGACTCTTTCCAGTCTATTCACCAACTACTTCTCACAGGAGGTCCCTATGAGACGCGTATCTATATTTTCTTCACTCTGCGGTTGGAGCGCCATTCTGTTCCTGTCTGTGGCTTGTGTCTCAGCAGGAGAACCAAAGAAAGGAGCATCGGCTATGACCGTCTCGAACGGAAAAAATGTCACGTTGGAATACACTCTAAAATTGGACGATCAGTCGGTCGTGGATTCAAACGTCGGTGGAGAGCCCTTGAAGGTCATCCAAGGCAAACATGAGCTGGTTCCTGGTCTGGAGAAGGCGCTTGAGGGCATGGCGGCGGGAGAGAAAAAGAAAATCACCGTCGCGCCGACGGACGCATACGGCACGGTCGACCCCAAAGCCTTTCAGGAGGTGGACAGAAAGATGGTGCCGTCCGATGCTCAGAAGGTGGGAATGCAATTGGAAGGAACAACCACCGATGGCCGAAAGGTTTTCCCGAGGATTTCCGAAGTAAAGAACGATACGGTTGTGCTCGACTTCAACCACCCGCTGGCCGGCAAGACACTCCACGTCGACGTCAAAGTGCTGGAGGTGGCTCAAGCCCCAGCATCGAAGTGATTCTGTCCTCCTCGTGCGGGGCGGTCACCGCCCCGCACGAGCACTTGGCAGAGCGTACTCGCTGTATCTGCATAATGCCCGTTTGGTCAACGCCTTCTCCCTCAATAACAAAGCTCCCCTCCCTACGATCCTCACGATTCCAGTTCGGCTGTAGAGTTCTTTCCCAAAAGAACGATCAGCTTCGCTGTGGCTTGGCCATAATGTTGATAGGCACCCCAGGTGGACCCGTTGGTGAGGATCGCTTTTCTGGCTTTTGATAAAGCGGGCCCTAGCTCTTTACCTGACAGTGCCTCCTCGTAGAAAACTTTTGCAAACTCCAACGCCGCAGCATCATCCACAGG
This sequence comes from Nitrospirota bacterium, assembly GCA_963850405.1. Taxonomy (GTDB): domain Bacteria; phylum Nitrospirota; class Nitrospiria; order Nitrospirales; family Nitrospiraceae; genus Nitrospira_D. The sequence goes on along the minus strand of CAWKLH010000025.1, from coordinate 267,880 downwards.
CCAGCCCGTGCCGATATAGTTCTGCACCCCCCGTTCGAAAAACGCTTGGGCCAGCCCAGCCAAGCTCCGATTTGATTCCTGCATGGTAAAAGACTTGCCGGTGCGAATCACCCCGGAGAAGCAGGCATTGGCAAAGACGAGACGCGGGACCCGTCGTGCGCGGAAGATATCCCGAGCTGACAGCATTTCGTCCTTACCCAAAACCCATCCACTTTTGACGGGATTTCTTTCGTCAAAGTCTCCATGTCCTGAGTAATGAATCAGGTCGAATTCTTCGCTGAGGATCAGGGCGAGTAGTTCAACTGGATCGCACTCGCTCGCCCCGATGCGTTGCTCGATTGTGATGTCTAGACCTTGTTGTTTCTCCTTCATGCTCTGGAAAATCTTCACCACGGCACGCCCCTCCTCCCGTGCACCCGGCAATTGCAAGTCGGCCTCTGGTGCTGGATCCGCAATAACGAGGACACGCAGACAGTTTGGGATGGATGCCGTGATGAGCCCTGGCGCACCGGACAAGGTCGTTCGGAACTGTCTGGTCAATTGTCGCCCTGGCCCATAAAACACACTCTGCCCGTGCCGCTCAAATGCCGCCATCTCCCAGGGAAACGCTGCCGTCAACCGGTCAACCATCAGTGTCAGCGGTGTCATGTCGATCATACTTTGAAAGTCTTCCGGCATCAGATACCTGTGCAACAGCTTCCCGTACTTCTGCTGATCCTTAAGGCTTCGAGATTCCTTTAGAAGTTCGGCTATGCCTTCTGCGCGGGATGATTGCACAGGAATTTCTCGGACTGGAATGACGGCTTCTTTCGTGATCGCTGAGAAGCGGAACAGGTCACGGTCTCGTTCGATCGTCACACGGCTCCCTTCCATCTGGTCGACCATCTCCGGCTGTGTTTTTGGTGCAGGATGGGCTCGCTTCGGCAGCTGCCTCGATGACAACTTCAATGTCAACGATCCGTCACTCCCGGCTTTGATCTTGTTTAAGATCGTGACAACATCCCGGAAACGGCGCTTGTCATACTCAACGATCTGGAGGGTGTCGAGGTGTCCTTGTTCCTTAATCCGTCTGAGTGCGGACGCCACCCCTTCGAGCATGCCTTCGATCGCCTGCTCCAAGGAGAGATTGCCTTCTCCAGAACCGACCACAACCGTAGCGAATGTTTGCCACCCCAGCGCCGTGACCCCATAGGTGACATTCGCAAACAAGAGATCCACATCTTCCCGATTGAACCGCCCATACTCACCCATCCCGGCGAGAATGACGTTGTCTGCGGCAAGGGACTTATGGGTATTGGGAATGAGAAACACTTCCCCCAGCCCGCCACCGATGATGCCTCGCTTCACGGCTTTGGAAATCCAAAACTCGAGCGCCTGGTCCAGCGCCCCCACTGCCCGTATCGGTGGCACCCCTCGATAGTGACCGGCGACCACCGCTGGAGCCTTGATATCACGGATATCGCCGTGGACGACCTCAATGTGTAGTGCGATCGATTCCTGTGCCGGCCCCTGTGTCGTTCGCGCTCTCGATGTTGTTGTCGTGGCATCGGTCACTGCCCGAGAACGAACAGGACGCTGCGTCATGATGGCCTCTCTGAGTAAGGCTTCTGCCCAACGACGATCGGTCGCACTGCTTCGCTCGGCCTTCGTCGCTTCGGCGATCTGGCGAATCTGCTCCGCGTCTTGGCGATCTTGAACGGCACGGGCGCGGGCCGAGGTGAGTGTGCGAACGGCGCGGGCGGCTACTGGCTCTGTGGACAGCGCGCCGGTCTTGCCGGTGCGTAAGATCTCATCAATGGCTTCGAGCACCTGCTCATGCTTCTGGAGATCGCCATGGATTTCATCGACGTAGTACGTCGACACACCGGGCAGCAGCCCAAGCGCATGGGTGACACGTCCATCGCCCTTCAATGTCGTGTCGAATTCGAATACGCCGGGGCCGTCGATCCTCACGGCATTCAGCGTGTCCTGATTGCAGCCGGCGATATAGGTCATCCGTTCCGGGTCGATGGTCACCGACGCCTCAAGATCCTCATGGAACTTCCGCGCACGGGCGAGGTGCGCCGCCACGATAGGATAGGAGCCCCAGTTGCTCGGAGTGTAGAGCGCCTGTTCCGGAGAGGGCAGTTTGGCGGGAGACGGAAGCAGTTGATAACTCCCCACGAATCCGTTCAAGACTTCGAGCACTTCATCCAAGTCGTGTCGCAAGTCCGCCGCAGCCAACCACTTCACCAGCTTGTCTTTGGCGACCATGGCCTGCGCAATGGCATGGGAGCCGTAGTTCGGTGTGCCGAGCATAATGAGTCGCCCGCCCTGCACCTTCTTCGGCTCCAACATAGATTTCCACACGCTGGGGTAGAGCCGAATGAGATTCCTGGACACCAGGCCTCCCATCGAGTGGGCCACCAGATGAACCGGTTGATTCTTGAACTTGGTTTCCACGAGCTCTTTCAACCGTTCAGCGGCCTGATCCAGATCTTTCCGCCAATCGTAAGCAAAGGGCTCCACGTTCCAGTAGGCCTTCAACCAGAGAATGGTCTCCGCGTAGCTATCCTTATCGAGCCCGCTCGGCTGTACTCGTCGTGCTGAATCAGCCTCCCGCATGCCATCTTTGGTCAGCCGGAGCTTATTGATCCCTCCCCAGATCAGTCTCGGGAAACTGATCCAAACCGTGTCATCATCACCATCTTCCGTCACGGTCAATTCGGAACCCATGATGCCGGGAATGAAGATGATGTTGCCGCGAACCGGCTCCCGCTTGCTGCGCACCGATCGTGCACGCTCCGCTAGGCGTTGAAGCCGCTCAAGCTTTTCAGAACCGAAGTGATCTCTCAAGGTCTGATCGGAGGCTGCTCGTGTCTTGCCTCCACGTGTAGACTGAGACAGCTGCGTCTCAAACTCGTCCCAATCCATCTTGCGAACCACACGATCTGCATCGCTAGACTTTGGGCTCCTCTGTTTCCTGCTCATGGGCGACTCCCTCCCTCAAAGAACCGTGATGACAGCGTCAACAACTCATCAATGAGGTATCCATAAATCAGCTGTCTTGCTCCCTCACCTAATTCACCCCCGCCATACCATGAGGGCCCTGGCGACTGATGGCAGCCAGGGCGTGTGGCTCTAGCTGAGAAATTGGCGATCGAACGAAGTGCGTTGCCCCTCCAGCTGAGGGACCTGGTCAAAGTCTTCGGCCTTCAGTTTGGCCGTGGTTCGCCGGTGCAATTCTCGGTAGGTCAACTGACCCTGCGCCTCTTTGATGGACTCGACAAGGTAATAGGTCAGAGCCCCATTATAGGTCCCGCCGATATGGGCATCGGCAGACGTTTGCGTATCACGACAGCCGGTGATCAGCATTTCTTGAATCTCGGCATGGACGATGTCGCTCTTTCGCTTGCGTCCGCGAGGAGCCTTGCCCAGCTGGCCACGCACGATTCCGCGCAGTTTTCGACCGGACTCGGCCGCCATGAGATCGAGCGGGCACGGAAGGAACCGCTCTCTGATGGGCGCATCCGGCGGAGTGATGGCGCGAGTGATGGAACCGGAGTGGCAGCAGTCCATGATCACCGTAAGGCTGACGCCCTTTCGAACCTTATTGAAGGTTTTCCGTAGCCAATCGTCGCGCAACGTATCCTTCCAATCCAGATCGGTCGGGCACAGGATCTCGTCTCGGTAGTCCGCTTCATCCCCGTTATCGTCCGGCACATTCGAGCCATGCCCTGAATAGTGGAGCAACAACGTGTCGCCCTTCTTCCCGCTCTTGATGAGTTTCTGAATCGCCGCCTGCATGGCCTTCTTTGTCGCCTGCAGGTCGGTGAGAGTCGTGATGTCCTTGGCTGCAAAATCGTAGTAGGTTTTCAGCACCCCACTCAGGTTCTTCACATCATTGACGCATCCATTCAGATCTGAGCCGGGAACCTGATATTTGTTGATCCCAATGAGCACCGCTCGTTTGGCCATAACTCCTCCTTGTTGTGTCCTGCCGTTGAGTCCCACCATCGCCCTGTCTTCCCCGCCAATTTTGCATGCTTCCACAAATCTTGTTTTCCCATACAGCTCCAGAACACCCTGAAGCGGAACCCGAAGTACGTGTCGTACGCATGGCTCAAGCAAGCATCTTGCCAAGCAGAATTACGAAACGCGCTGGCACGATCTCAACCCTAGGCCAAACTACGGGCTGAAGAATACAGGATTTGAATGCGCTCGAATTGCGGCGCTGAGTCAGCGATGGGTTCTGTCGATAGGGCCAATGCCCGATGGTGAATCTAAATCGATACAGTCCTGTATCGATTTAGGTACGGTCAGCACAGATGAAGAAAATCGTCTGCCCTGATCTTCAAAGCAAGAAGTCTTTGGAGGCATCACGCGGCACAAAGACTCCCACTCACTCAAAAGCAGTATTCATAGTAATGCTTGCGCACATCAGCCTGCCACTTGAGAAACACGGAAGAAAGTTGGCTTTTATTATGATCAGACTTAGGCATTTCATGAAGGAACACATCCGTTACTCCTAAATCAAATATGCCACCATCTATCCCAGGCTCTTTGAAGACAAGAAGTGGAAGACCAGATGAAAACAGAATGCCTGCTTCTATCTGGTTCCAGGGTGTAGGAAAACCTAGTCCCTGTACTTCCTCCGGATCCTTAGTGCTATATTTCCGAATACCTTTCTCTATTCGAAATCGCTCAAAGCCAAGGATGACACCGCCAGAACAATGGCGCGCAAGAACTGCAACTTCGCGGAGTGGGAATTGAGTTGCAAAATCAGAGACTCCGACAGCTCGTGGCTCAAGCTGCAACCCATCTAACAAGTCAAGAATGAGCTTCTTCGATGCCTGCTGCGTATCTGAGAGTGTGGTTGGACAAGAGACGAATACGGGTATCTTCATGCTTTAGCCTCCTTCGGCAACCTCACTTTTGTACATGATCTCAAATCATCACGCAAGGAGACTACATACTCATTTGCGTATGAATCTAAGAGCTCACTACCTCAGCCACATGCACTAGAGGCTCCGGGTGTCGATCCATGTCACCTGACCAGTCCGACGATTTACTTCTTGAGTTCAAACTCCAAGTGCAACACTGCCAGCCCAGATGGGGTACGGTGTTGCCATGCGAACGAGATTATACCGACACCTGAGTGCCGAAGAACGTGAGACTGTGAGTTTGGGCCTGACCCACGGCCATTCGCTCCGAACGATGGCGCGGATCTTGGGGCGGGCTCCGAGTACCGTGAGCCGCGAAGTGGCTCGGAACCGCACTCGAGGCCATCCCTATCGGGCCTGTACGGCGCAGAGTCATGCGACGGCCCGAGCGCACCACCCACGACGCGCCAGGAAACTCCTCGACCCATGGTTGTGGCAATACGTCACAACACAGCTGACGCAGGGCTGCTCGCCCGAGCAGATTGCCGGACGCCTCCGACGCGCGTATCCTGACGACATGGGGAAACACCTCTCGGCCGAAACCATCTACGCGGCGCTGTACGTGTTGCCGCGGGGGACGCTGCGGAGCGAATTACTGGCTACCCTGCGGCAGGCCCGCAAGGCCCGTCGGCCTCGCTCGCGGGGGACGGATCGACGCGGCCAACTTCCCAACATGACGCCGATTGCCGACCGCCCCGCTGAGGTGACCACCCGCACGGTGCCGGGCCACTGGGAAGGCGACCTCCTCAAGGGGGCACGCAATCGGTCGGCTATCGGGACCTTGGTGGAGCGGACGACGCGCCTGGTTCTGCTGGCCAGAATGAGCGGCACAGATGCCGCGAGTGCGTACCAGGGCTTCACGAAGAAGCTTCGGCATGTGCCTGCCCCACTGAGGAAAACGCTGACCTATGATCGGGGCAAAGAGATGGCCGAGCACGAGCAGTTGGCCAAGCGGCTTGCGATCCAGATCTTCTTTGCCGATCCGCACAGCCCCGGGCAACGCGGCACCAATGAGAATACCAATGGCCTGCTGCGCCAGTACTTGCCGAAGGGCACGGATCTGTCGACGTACACCCAGCGCGAGTTGAACGCCATTGCCTATCGGCTGAACACACGCCCCAGAAAATGTCTCAACTTTGCGACCCCCCTGGAAGTCTATGCGCAGCTGCGCCATCATTCACCCGTTGCACTTGGAACTTGAAACCGCCCTGCTTAATGCATATTCGCCGTGCCGCCGAGACCATGACCTCCTCTGCCGTCCCAGAGGCAGACGAACTGGACCCTGCGGATACCGTATGACAGGGCTGCGTAGAGAAGCCAGCGATTACAGCGTTCGTAGGGCCTCCCTTGGAGCCGGGCCAAGGCAGTCAGGGGCCCAAGTGAATGTCGGCCGTGAGCGCATCTTTGCGCCTTGAAGTATCGTGCTCGCCAGGCTTCCCCGTGACAGACCACTGACTGCTGAACAAACATCGGCTCGTCGAACGGTTGCAGCCACTGCGCCTTTAGCCCTCGTTGCTGACAGACCTCGGCAAATAGCACATGGCCGATACAAAGCGACTTCTAGTTTGGCTATTGAAGATTGAGCCACAAATGAGAGACCCCGCTCACCTTCCAATAGGGCCCCTCAAGCTTGCGCCTTCACCGCACAGAGGGTGTCTTGTCATCCACCTCTTTTTTTTCTTTGAAAACCTGCGTGATGTAGGTCTCCACTTCCTCTCGGCTCAGCTCTTCAACCCGCGCCGCGAAGGCCGGGTACGCTTGAATATGGGTTTGGTTGGCGTAGACTCCGCTCAACTGCAGGAAGTGCCAACCTTCGCTCTTGAGTGATTCCGTCATCCGACGGTAGTGCCGCCATCGTTCGCCGTAGCGAAAGAACTCCTCGACAGCCGCACTCAATGCCACGACAAGACTGACGATGAAGGTGAGCGCTTTGATGAGAGGTGTGACGTCATCGCCGACATTCAGGCTGACCAGCGCCGGCACGATCACGCCTCCGATGATCGTCGCCAGACGTAGCCTACGATACCACCACACAGACTCCTTCGCCTTCCCATGCATCCAAATAACCAGCTCCAACCATCGCGCCCGCATAAACTCCTTGTTCAGTTCCGGCAAATCCAGAGACGCGATGAGCTTGTCCATCTCGACCCGCATGTACTCTTGATCATCAGTCGTCTTATTTACGGTCTTCATAGGCGCCTCCACAGAATCGTTCACAAGAAAGGAAAGGCCATGTGCTTCTCACGGACTGCGTTTCCACACGCCCAAGGGCACACACCTAAGGGATTGTAGCTCAGCAGCTGGATGAGCTGATCGCAGATGCTCCCGATTACATCGGCACTATCTTCGCGGCGATCGGAAATGAGGATTCCGCTCATAGTCCTACTGTTGCGTCCCGTACATTCCGGTAGTAATCCGTTCACCCTGAGCATGTCGAAGGGCACGATCTTTTGTGTCGGTCCGTTCATGATTCGACAAGCTCACCACGAACGGACTCCTCCGCCGCAACCTGAGTACCACGTGGTCACCTTCAAACACAGCCCGCCACTTGTTTGTTATCTGCCTTAGCAATGCCGGTGCCTGGCAACACAGTGCCACAAGACTCACACAGAAGTTATGCAAGCCTATGAACACACAGTGAAAAGAGCTCGGCTTGATGGCGTGAAGAGAACGGCAATAACGAAATGTCCCCATAACGAAGTATCGAGCCAGATACAATCTGTACCCGTACAGATATCATAAGTGGGCGCAGTTGCGGAACCAGGGCCTACCTGCCTGCGACAACGATCTTTCTTCGCTAGAACCAATGTTGTCCCGTCTTGTCAGAACAATGAATCCTGTATACAATACAGCATCTACATTACACAGGAAAACCAATGGCTATACGCTTAAACATCACAATGGACGACGATATTTACGCGAAGCTCAAGAAGGAAGTGCCTCCTAAGAGACTCAGCGCGTTCATCTCCTCTGCTGTTCGAGCAAAACTTCATCCCGACACAAAGTCTCTTGATGCAGCCTATCGTGCCGCCCGGAAAGAGCGTTGGCGTAACCAACTGGAGGACGGCTGGAAGAGCACGGAGGTCGAAGGGTGGCCGGAGTAAGAAAGCTGCCCCGTCGAGGCGATGTCTACTGGGTTGCACTGGATCCGACAGTCGGATCAGAAATTAAGAAGACCAGACCTGCCGTAATCATTTCCAATAATTCATGCAACACGTTTGGTTCGCGCGTCGTGGTGTTGCCGCTTACCAGCCACGTCGATTCACTGTATCCAGGTGAGGCCATGGTTGTTGTCGACGGCAAACCGGCTCGTGTATTGGGCGACCAGATCCGGTCCTTGGATAAATCACGTTTGCGGTCGAGAATCGACACATTAAGCCAAGATGAGCTGGCAGCCGTCGACGAGACCATCCGCATCACACTTGCCTTGCGGCCGTGATATTTTCCGCGCTTCTCCACCCAGCACACCACACCCGTGGGTCAACCTTCCTGTGCGTTTTTGATTCTTAGCTGGCTCGTCTCACCACCAGAATCCCATCACGAATCGTGACCAACACAGCGGCTACGCGTGGGTCTGCAGCCACCGTACGATTGAGCTCCTGAATAGCAGCCGTGGACTCATCCGGTGGTGGCTGTTTCAGCACTTCGCCGCTCCATAGCACATTGTCAATCAGGATCACGCCGTTCGGAGCCAACAGGTCGAGCGCACGCCGGTAGTAATTGAGATAATTGATCTTATCGGCGTCGATGAAGATCAGATCAAACGGGCCGGTCAGTGTTCGCATGGTGTCGAGGGCCGGGCCCATTCGGATGCTGATCTTGCTCCCGTATTGTGCCTGCGCAAAATAGCGTCGAGCCACCGCCGCCGACTTCTCGTTGATTTCACAGGTGATGACTGTTCCATCTTCTGGTAGAGCTTCAGCAAAGCAGAGGGCGCTATAGCCGGTAAACATCCCGATTTCGAGTACCCGCTTGGCACCCACCAGCCGCGTCATCATTTTGAGAAACGCCCCTTCCAGGGGGCCGACCACCATTTGGGGATACTCCATGGTCCGCTCAGTCTCTTCGCGCAGCGCGCGACAGACTGATGACTCAGGTATGGAATGCGCTTCGGCATAGGCGTCGATCTCGACTGGAACCAACCTGTTCATTGGAATTCCCTTGGATGATTTGAAAAACGCGCCGCCCGTTGCGTACACTGCCAAAACCGAATCACGGACGTGAATCTTAGCACAGTGACCTGGAGGCCGAATTGAAAACACTCGCCACGTTGGAACCCCTCACCACCAGGCTGCTGGAAATTCAGCGCATCAATAGCGCCGCCTCGGTCCTCTCGTGGGATCAGGAAACCTATATGCCGGTCGGTGGTGGAGAAGCTCGGGCTGAACAGATCGCCGTGCTCCAAGGCATCGCCCATCAGAAGCTGGTCTCGCCGGACGTGCAGTCGCTCTTGTCGCAATGGGTGGATCCTGGCACTGGTCAAGCATCGGACCAAGGAAGTGAGACCTGGGATGAACCGTCACGCTCACTCTTACGAGAGGTGTGGCGGGATTTCAGCCGAGCCCAAAAGCTGCCATCGGATTTCGTGGTCAAGCTGAGCCGTGAATGCTCCCTCGCGCAGCAGGTCTGGGCCGAGGCTAAAACGAAGAACAAATTCGCGATGTTTCTCCCGAATCTCACAACCGTGCTCCAGCTCAAACGTGAAGAGGCGCAGTATCTCGGCTATCAGGACTCACCCTATAACGCCCTGTTGGACGTCTATGAACCAGGCGCGACCATTGCCAATCTCCAACCGGTGTTTGCTGCACTCAAGGCCCGCCTGGTGCCGTTGCTAAAAAAGATCACACAGAGCCGAGTGAAGATCGACGATAGTGTGTTGCACCACTCCTATGATCACGCCCGACAGCTGGAGTTCGGACGGCTGGTCTTGACGGCGATGGGCTATGACTTCGAGCGTGGCCGTCTGGATCTGTCAGCCCATCCCTTCACCACTTCGTTTCATCCGACTGATGTGCGCGTCACCACCCGTGTTCATGAACATGAATTACAATCCTGCCTCTTCAGCTGTATCCATGAAGGAGGACACGGGCTGTACGATCAAGGGTTGGATCAACGGTATTTCGGGACGCCGTTGGGTGACTCGGTGTCCCTCGGTATTCATGAGAGTCAGTCCCGCCTGTGGGAAAACTGCGTGGGGCGTTCGCGGCCATTTTGGCGCTTCTTCTACCCCGTTTTACAGCAGACCTTTCATGACCAGCTGCGCGGCGTGGATGTCGACCAGTTCTATGCCGCCATCAATTGCGTCAAGCCGTCGTTGATCCGCGTAGAAGCCGATGAGCTGACCTACAATCTCCATATCATGCTGCGATTCGAAATCGAGCAGGATCTGCTGGAAGATAAGATTCAACCACAAGACTTACCCGCCATCTGGAATCAGAAGATGGAGGAATACTTGGGTATCGTTCCACCCTCTGACGCGGAGGGGGTGTTACAGGATGTCCACTGGTCATTCGGGGCGTTCGGCTATTTCCCCACGTATACCTTAGGCAACCTCTACTCCGTCCAATTCTTCGAGCAGGCCACGTTGGAGATTCCAAATCTGGAGAATGAGATTGCAGCAGGCCAATTGTTAAGCTTGCGCCGGTGGCTCGAACAGAAGATTCACCGCTGGGGTCGCATGTTCACGCCAGCCCACCTCGCCCAGCGCGTGACAGGGGCAACGTTGAGTCCTGAACCTTTTCTCAATTATGTGGAAAAGAAGTACGGCGCGCTCTACCAGCTCTGAGCATCGATGACAGGCCGGCTGTCATATCCCAGCACGCTGTTGAGCTTTGTGACGATGACCGGAGGCAACGTAAATTCAGCTTGCACCTCGATCCGATGCGGCACGAGCAACGTGGTGTGGAACACAATATCGCGAATGGGAATCTTGAGCTCAGGGTCCTGCGGGGTGCTCAACTGAACCGATTCGACGGAATTGGTGATGGTCCCGCTGTCTTGTGGTCCATAGGCCGCGACGACGGCATCCATAATGTCTTTGACCTTTTCATTGGCCTCCATCCCTTCGATCGCGTGCAGGAGTAAGGGGATCGCTTCCTCCTTGGCCTGATCCGATACCGTGAAGTTTTCGATCCGTCCTTTCCGGCGGAGGGAAGTCAGGTCGTTATCGAGGTCTTTGCTGAACGCTCCGTACGCAAAGCGAAAGAATTCGAAATGGAATGCTTTCAGGCCTTTGGCAAAGGTTTGGAGCTCACACAAAAAACAGAGCTGCTGCAGCTTGACATCGCTTAGCTGACCAAGCGGCTCAGCGAGTTGCAGGACATACAAGAGCAAGACACGGTCGACGGCAATCTGGTTGGGCGTTCTCACAGTCTCCTCGCTCTATGCGTGAAGGCTTCACTATAACCAGCCGGAAACGCAACCGTCAAAGGCGGAGAGATTTTCAGATCGGTTTGCAGAATCACGCTTGACCCGCCGCTTGATTTCGTCTTTAATCCCGGCTCCAGGAGGATCGGTCCCATCACCATGTCCAAACATGTCAAAGAAATGGGTGTCCTGAAGGAGCACCTCGGAAAGCACCAGCTGAAATTCACGCGCCAGCGTGAGCTGATCCTCGACGCATTCCTCAAGCAAGAACATATTACAGCCGAAGAGATGTACCACCAACTGGCCCGAAAGGACCCGCACCTGGGTTTGGCAACCATTTACCGCACGCTGAACCTCTTCTGCGAAGCCGGTCTGGCTCAAGCCCGCCACTTCGGCACTCAAACGCAGTACGACAACATCTCGCACAAAGGCCACCACGATCACCTCATCTGCACCGGCTGCGGGAAGATTGTGGAGTTCGAGAACTGCGACATCGAGCGCCTCCAGGAAGAGGTGGCCTCACGGAACGGCTTTACCATCCAAACCCACCGCCTCGAGCTCTACGGTCTCTGCTCCCCCTGCCGGCAATGAAACTCCCCGCAGCTTGCTGCGGGGTATCAGACGTTGACCTCTGAATGGACTTCTGGTATTCTTTTATTGAGACGGTTTATCAATTTCAACTCAGCCTCTACCCAACATTGAAATAAAAGGTTCAATCATGCGTATGGTCCTTCAACGTTCCACTCGTACCACAGCCCTTGCCCCTCGACTGAGAGTCGCCGGCGTTTCAGCCGCCTGTTTTCTGATGCTCTTCGGGCTGGTCATGCCGGCCATCACCTCTGCTGCCGACACGTTGACCGTCTATTCTGGACGGGCCGAACGATTGATCAAGCCGGTCCTGGATGCCTTCACGGCAAAGACCGGGATTCACATCGAGCTGCTCTCCTCCGGTACCACCGAGTTGGTGAACCGGATGAAGGCGGAAGGAGACCGCAGTCCTGCCGATCTCTTCATCACCAATGATGCCGGCAGTTTGGAAATGGCTCGCACGGCTGGACTCTTTCGCCCATTGAACATGCGGGAAATCGAACGGGCCATTCCTCCTCAATTTCGCGCAGCGGACAACAGCTGGATCGGCTTGTCAGGCCGGTTTTGGATTGTTGTGTGCAACACGACACTGGTGAAGCCCGATCAGATCAAGTCCTTGATGGATTTGGCGGATCCAACGTGGAAGGGCAAGATCGCCATTCCCAACGCCGGCAGTGAATATTTGCAAGCAGGAGTGTCAGTCATTCGCGCTAGTCTCGGTGACGATCACACCAAGAAATTCCTCGAAGGGCTTCGGGATAACGCCGGCACACAGGTCTACCAAAAAAGCTCACAGATCGTTGACGCCGTCGCCAAGGGGCAGGTCGCCATGGGCATCGTGAATCACTATTACGTCTATCGACATCTCGCCACACAACCAGCGGCTCCGCTGGCGGTTGTGATGCCTGATCAGCACGAGGGGGGCATGGGCGCCATCATGAACGTGGCGGGCATCGGCATCCTAAAACACACGCCCCGCGTGGAGAACTCCAAATTGCTCGTGGAATTTCTCGTGGCACAAGCCGGCCAGAAGATGTTCGCCGACCTCGACAAAGAGTATCCGCTCCATCCGGAGGTGAAAGCCGATCCAGCGCTGGTCGAACGGAAGAGCTTCCGGGCTGCCTTGGTACCGTTGACCAAGCTCGCCGAACTCCGAGAGCCGACCTTGCTGCTCATCGAACAAGTCGGGATGCGGTAACGCTGCGAGCACCCTGTGATTGCCGTACGCCGATTAGCTGTTTCTCCACTCCAACTCGCCGCCCTTGCCAGCGCGGCTTTGATCCTGTTGCCTCTCGGCTATGTCACCGCCCTCGCCTTGTCGGCCGATCTCTCGGTGTGGCATCGGCTCTGGACCACTCGAGTCCCGGAACTGTTGTGGAATACGGTTTCCTTGGCGGGTGCCGTGGCCTTGCTCACACTCGTGCTCGGCGTCTCGACCGCCTGGATGGTCACACGATTTGAATTCCCTGGCCGCCGGCTGTGGGAAGTCGGTCTTGTGCTGCCGCTCGCCATGCCGACCTACGTCCTGGCCTATGTGTACAACTATCTCTTGGGATTCGGCGGTCCGGTTGAACATCTCTGGCAGATGATCGCCGGACCTGAAGCCAGGATCATCTCACCCCAAAGCTTCTGGGGCGTTACCTTGGTGATGGCGCTCGACACGTTCCCCTTCGTCTACTTGCTCACACGCAGTGCACTCCTCAGCTTTAACGTGTCGTTTGAAGAAGTCGCCCGCACATGTGGCGCGTCACCACTTCGGAGAATGCTGTTCGTCACCCTTCCGTTGCTCCGCCCATCGATCGTCGCCGGCGTCGCCCTTGTCATCCTGTACGTCGTTTCCGACTTCGGTGCCGTCTCTCTGCTGCGTTACCAAACACTGACCTACGCCGTCTTTCAGCAAATGACCGGACGGTCCGACAACCAGGCCGCAAGTATCCTGAGCATCCTCTTAGTCATCCTGGCGCTCCTATTCTTGTTGACCGAACGATGGTTTCGTCGAAAGAGCCGGTTTTACCAGACCAGCGGGCGCTTTCGAGCGCCGCAACGCATCCAGTGCGGATGGTGGCACACGGCAGCGCTGACGACATGCTTGAGCACCGTGATTGGCTTGGCCTTCGGAATCCCTGTCTCTCTCCTGGTGACATGGAGCCTATCCCCGGAAGCCCAGGCGATTCTCGACGCCCGCTTCTTCGGCTTCGTCTGGAACAGCGCCCTGCTGTCAACCCTGGCCGCCACGGCCGGCGTATTGGTTGGGCTGCCTCTCGCCTACCTCGCCAGCCGAAAACCAACCTGGCTCAATACTGGTTGTCTGCAAGCCGCTTATGCCGGCTATGTCCTGCCAGGACCGGTCGCCGCACTCGCGGTATTGGTCCTCTTTCTAAAAGTCCTGCCGTTCTTTTATGGTACGGTCTTCGTGTTGATCGTCGCCTATGTCCTGCATTACCTCCCAGCCGGGCTCCAGTCGCTTGAACCGTCCATTCAACAAATTACGCCGAATCTTGAAGAAGTCGCCCGCACCCTGGGTCTGACCGTTCGGGAGACCTGGCGTCGCGTGACGCTGCCCCTCATTCGCAACGGGGTCATCGTGGCATGGGTCTTGATCTTTTTGCAGACGATGAAGGAGCTCCCCGCGACGTTGTTGTTGCGACCGGTGGGGTTTGACACCTTGGCCATCCGTGTCTGGCTGGAAGCAAGTGAAGAGTATTACCAACTGGCGGCCCCATCCGCCTTATTGATCGTGCTCGTTGGCCTACCGGCGCTCGCCTTGTTGCTATCCCGTGATTGGCGGGCAGCGTAACATCACTATGACCGCCCCCTCACACATCACACAGGTGGATGCCGACCGGCGCGAAGGTCACCTCCCCCTCACCACAGCCGGCCTCTTCCATCTTGGAACTCCGTTCTGTGTCCTGTGCCTATGATCCCAGCAGACCGGCGATCCGCGATATTTCATTTTCTGCGCGAGAAGGCGAAATCCTCTGTTTGCTTGGACCGTCCGGCTGTGGCAAGACGACCGTCCTGCGAGCCATCGCCGGGTTTGAACCAGTCCGGTCCGGACACATATTTTTATCGGGCCAATTGGTTTCCTCTTCCTCGGGAACGATTCCAACGGAGGACCGCCGTGTCGGCATGGTCTTTCAGGAGTACGCCCTCTTTCCACACCTGCGCGTCGCCGATAACATCGCCTTCGGGCTTCATCATCTGTCACGGGCGGAACGGACATGTCGGGTTCAAGAAATGCTGCGGCTGACCGGCCTCGAAGGGCTCGACCGACGCTACCCGCATGAGTTGTCGGGAGGACAGCAGCAGCGAGTGGCGCTCTCCCGAGCGCTGGTGCAGAATCCTGTCTTGCTCCTCCTCGATGAGCCGTTCAGCAACCTTGACCCCGATATGGCAGGCCGTATGCGGCAGGAAGTCCACGCCTTGTTACGCCGGATGAAAACCACGACCATTCTAGTGACGCATGATCATGACGAAGCCTTCGCCATGGCGGACCGTATCGCCGTTCTGAATCAGGGAGTGCTCGAGCAGATGGATTCCCCAGAGCTGATTTATCATCTCCCCGCCACGCGGTTCGTGGCCGATTTTGTGGGCCAAGCCGACTTTGTCACCGGACAGATTCGACAAGGCATGGTGCATACCGAACTGGGAGAGTTCCCCGATACGCTCAACAGTCCTGAGGGAAGCACGGTCGTTGTCATGATCCGCCCGGACGACATCCAGCTCATGCCCAATAAATCAGCCGAACCTCGGGTTGTGGCCCGCCAGTTCAGAGGGTCTGAAAATCTCTACACGATCCAGCTCCCATCCGGGCAGATCATCCACAGCAGTGAAAGCTCAACCTGCGTCTACCAGGAAGGTACCGCCGTCGAACTCCGTGTCTCTGCCACCCACACGGTTCTCTTTCCTGCCGAACCATCTCCTCACTCCTAGAGGAATAGAGACCGCCTCATGTATGTGCAAATTGACAGCTGCTCAGCGATCTGGCATGGATGGATCGATACTCCGGCTTCCAACCCCACCGGACTCAACCCACGTCTCCCATGTAAGGAGCCTCGATGGACGCGTTGAAAGACATCATTGATTTCGGAGTCATCGGCCTGTTACTGGCCCTGAGCGTGTGGTCCGTGGCTATCGCCATCGAGCGCTGGCTCTTTTACCGACGCATCAATCTCTCTCAGTTTTCAAACGCGCAACTGCTGGAAATCACTCTGACTAAACGCCTCGTGATTATTGGTACGGTGGCTGCTAACGCCCCATATATCGGCCTCCTGGGAACCGTCCTTGGTATAATGTTGACATTCCATACGATGGGAACGTCGGGGACGATGGCCGTGAGCACCATCATGATCGGCTTGAGCTTGGCATTGAAAGCGACCGCCATCGGTCTTCTGGTCGCTATACCCTGTGTCGTGATGAATAACGTGCTGCGTCGTCGTGTGAGTGAGATCCTGACCGAGTATAGGACACAACATGGAACGGAACATTGATCAGATCAACGTGATCCCGCTCGTGGACGTGATGTTGGTCTTGCTCGTCATTGTCTTGACGACCGCCACCTTCATCAGCACGGGACAAATTCCCGTCAACCTGGCCAAGGCCAAGGAGGTGAGCGATCGGAAGGATGTTCCCATCGTGATTTCCTTGACGGCTGATGGAAGTCTATTCTTCAATGACTCTCCGGTCCCCGATGGAGGCCTTCCCTCTGTTCTCAGCTCGCAGCCGCGTGAATCGGCTGTGGTCGTGCGAGCCGACAAAGTCACGCTGCTCGAGAAATTCGTGGCCCTCGTCGACGAGATTCGCGGCTTAGGATTTCAGCAAGTCAGTCTGGAGGTCATCCGCCTGTGATGGGGAAATCCATGACGCGTTCACGCGGTCAGACTGGCCCTATGGCGGCTAGTTGGCTGGTATCCTGCCTACTACACGGAGGCCTAGCCGTGGCAGCGATCTCTCTTTGTCCAGCGTATGCAATTGGCGCCGCAGGCTGACCCGTTCCAGTGGGATGTGGCAATGGTTGCTCCGCTCTCATCCTTACCGGGAGCCACGTTGAGGTCTGGAGCAATGGCGCCGCCAAGTCCGACACTTCAGCCACACGCTCCGTCAGTGAACGATGCGTCTCCCAGCAGGGAAACAGATTCAACAAAGAACGATACCGGTAACTCCACCTGCGCCAGTACCTATCGCTGAAATCAGTCCAGAATCCCATCAGGAGCAGGCTCCCCCTGATTCGGTACCTTCTGCGCCTCTCCCATCACCTCAAGTTGCGCGGCAGGACCTGTCGGGTCCATCGGCTGACCTCGTGATGTCTGCACAGAAAGTTCGACAGCTCCACCTGAATCCCAGGTGGCCAAGGATTCTCCACTCGACTCTTCGTCTTCCGTGATTGTCTCCTCGGCACCTTCCAACCAACTCACGCCAACCAAAGCCGACTACGGATGGCTGGCGGAGCTCATGGCACGGTGGATCGAAGATCTCGACAAACGATACCCGGTAACATTACGAACGGAGGGTATTCAGGGGAAAGTGACGCTGACTGCGATGCTGCATGAAGACGGACTCTTGAGTGATGTGCGTATCGCGAAGAGCTCAGGCAATCCTGCGCTTGATCAAGTTGCCTTGGAGGATGTGAGAAGCGGCCCCCCGATCAAGCTCTCTCGCCCACTGGAACGGCGCCAAATGCCAGTAAAGTTTTCGATTAGCTACGATCTCAAGATGGCGCGGTAGTCCTCCTCGGCACCTCATGGCGCGTGCAGCCGACCACGGAGTCCGGATGAGACAGTGATCGTGCCCTCCTGGTCGATGATGATCGCCTCAACCCCCGGCAAGCGCTCCACCAACGCCATCCCCTGTTCGGGTCCTAACACGAAAATCCCTGTATCCAATCCGTCAGCCATCGTGCCTTCTTTGGCAATCACCGTGACGCTCTGACAAGCTCGTGCCGGCTGTAATGTTTGCGGGTCCAAGATGTGATGATACCGGACGCCATCTCGTTCGAAAAACCGTTCGTAATCACCCGCTGTTGAAATCGGCTTCATCGTTCAGGTCGATCATGGCAATCAATCCTCCTTCCTCGACGTGGATGCCTGATACCGACCGGAAACCCCTTTCGGTCCGGCAGGACACCGAAAGTTTTGATGTCTCCTGATAGCGCAACCACGCCCGCCCTCACTCCCACTCGTTTCATCTCCTCCACCGCCCGATCGGCTGCGTATCCCTTCCCAATCCCACCAACATCAATACGCATTCCCGTATGCGGCAGATAAATAGTCCGCGCTTCTTTATTGACTTGAATGCGTGTCCAATCGACGAGAGGCTTCAATCGTTGCAACTCCCTCTCATCAGGAATGCGCTGCCGTTCGATTACACTCCAGGCTTCGATGGCAGGACCGAGTGCAATATTGAACCCACCCATGAGTCAGGCGCCCTAGCTCCAGAGATCGAGTGACCAGCTCAAGCGTCTCAGAACTCACCTGGACAGGCTGACGGCCGGCCTGCTTGATTCACCCGTGACAGTTCGCTGTCAGAACGCCAGGTGCTCAGTAACTGTTCGAGTCGCTTGATCTCATCGAATGCGGCCTGCATCGCCCGGTTGCCCACATCTTGGTCGGGCGACACAGCCGTGATCGTAACCAGGGTCCCCATATGCATTTGAGTTCGCTTTACGACGACGGGCAGGGGGGAGGGTGACACCTCGGCGCAACTCGCGAAGGATGCCAGTGCAAGACCGGCTATCGCTATGGACCTAGCGTTTAGAAGGAGAGACTTCATCGCCAGATTATTCTCACCCCCAAGTGCCGATGAACTATTCCGGAACATCGCAGAATACACATCACTTCGTAAACTGCTCTTCTCTCTGCACCGGATGAGGAAGGATCTCAACCATGGAGCGCCCACCAAGGGTTGGATATTTATTAACAGAAGTTCTTGGCAACAGCGCATATCCTCATGTGGAAATTGTAAGACAAGCGACTCTGGAAACGCACACAGACATCCACCTTACCAGGAAGAACTTCCGACTTGACAGCGGAACACTGATCGGATATTAATAATCGTTCTCAATTTCAATCTATCAATCATCGCATATCATGACTACGCATCAAGGCACCATCGCTGGAATACGATCCGACTCATGAAACGCGCTGTGAGTGTGGACAATTGATCGCCAAGGTATGCGGACAAGGGCTGGAACTCAAATGTAAACGGTGTAAGCGTATTGTTGTGATCCCTTTTTCTTCATGATCGAAGGCTGGGGAGCGGTTTCACCATAGCATCACGTGATTAAAAAAGGAGGCGCCACTATCCGTTTGATATACCCCATATTTCGATTGACGCGACCAGAGACCATCGAGTCCCGAGTCAGGCCATAACACTTATTCTATGACGGAGGATATCAATGAAGTTACGGTCAATCCTCGGGGCTCTCGTGATCATGAGCTTGCCGGTCATGCCGGCGCTAGCAGAAAACTTGACCCCAGAGGACATTAAGAAATTGGTGGATGAGGCAGTAGAAAAACGTCTGCAAGAGCGCGAACGCCGCGAGGGCACCACGGAGCGGCGTGAAGGTTCCGCCACACCTGCAGCAGAGCCTGGAATCGGCTCACTTCCAGAAGTCGGTAAGGAGCGGCGGGTAGAGCAGCAAGCCCCTCTCTCGTTCGGTTCAAGCGGATCCGGCAGGCTGATCTATGCGAAGCCGTTTGTGTCATTCCCCAAGGCGATCGTCGGTGGATATTTCGACATTCAATATCGCGCACACCGAAACTCTGTGCTTGAATCAGGGCGGGATGGTGGAACCACCAATGGATTCGACCAGCAACGATTCGTCCCCTTTATTTACGCTGACATCACTGAACATCTCAAGTTTGCCTCAGAAATCGAGATCGAACATGGCATCAGGGCAACCAACGACGTGGAGATCAGCCTGGAATTTGCTCATGTTGACTATCTTGTTAATGAAAAGGTCAACCTGCGAGGAGGAATTGTCCTCATCCCCCTCGGGAAGTTTAACCTTCTGCACGATTCTCCATTAAACGACCTGACTGATCGACCTATTGTCAGCCGACTGATCATTCCCTCGACCATGTCCGAAACAGGCGCCGGCTTGTATGGCACGTTTTACCCAGGCCGAACCGGCAAACTCGATTACGAAGTGTACTTTACGACCGGCCCCTGCGGCTATAACGGCGATGGCGAACCACGCGTCACAGAAACGGGAGGCACAAAAGAAGCCCGTCAGCGGAAATGTGGCTCCGCAGATGGGCTGGACATCAATAACGGCAAAGCGGTGTCCGGCCGTCTGGCCTTCAGTCCCATACTCGGTGTGGAAGTGGCAGGATCAGGCTACTTCGGCAACCAATCAGCGACGAGTTACAATCCACTCAGCATCTTCGCGATTGATTGGACGATTCAAAAAGGGCCGTTTGAACTTATCGGTGAAGCAGCCTGGGCCCATGCGCGAGGAAACTCACGGGCAATCACCGGCAATACCTTCCAAGGGATTTCGCCAGGCTCATTACTGACCGGCATCGGCACACTGAATCCCCTCGGCTTGCCCCCTGAAAGAATGCAGGGGTTTTACATTCAAGGCAACTATCACTTCATGCCGTCCTTCTTAACAAAGCTCTCCCCCAAACGGTTCGGGGAAGGCTCAACCTTCACCGCGGTCATTCGCTATGATCGAGTGAATTTGAATTTAGGCAACAAAGGAGAGAATGGGGGCGAGCTCGAACAGATTTCGTTCGGGTTGAACTACCGCCCCGTCGAAGATGCCGTCCTCAAGATGAGCTATCAGTACATGCCGAAATCTCTCAATCCGAACAACGACCAGCGTATTCATGACAGTGCGTTTGTCATTTCAGCAGCCACGTATTTTTAGGAGCAAGGGGAGGCTGGCGAATGCCGGCCTCCCTCACCATGACAGGATAGGAACCAACCTATGCGCGTAATTCTTCTCCTTCCGTTTTTAGCGTTAACAGCCTGTGCATCGTTGAGTGGTGGCCATGACCACGCATTTGTCTGCCCCTATGATGCCGCCTGGGAAGCAACGCTAGACACCATGAAAGGCTACTCAGTCACAGCGGAAGACAAAAGTGCTGGCACCATCGAGACGGCCTGGGTGGAAATGGAAGGGAAAACCCGGCCTTACGGAATCTTGGGACGAGAGGGATTCGGCAACCGTGAACGAGCCCGCTTAACGGTTGTCGTCAAGAGCAACAATGACCAGTCCTCGGTAAATGTACTCGAAACCAGACAACGCTGGCATGCCAGAGGCGGAGCGACCCAACAGGCGACCAGGTGGTGGCCAATTGAACCGTCTGATGAAGTGATGGACGAGATCACGGGAAAGCTCACCGCACGACTCAAAGACAAGGGGTGTGAGGCATCACGATGATGAGACTTCTCTCGGTGCTCATCGCCCTGTTCATGACGCCGATCGTATCAATGGGCGCAGAGCGTGTTTGGGACAACGATCTCAAACGCTATTTGACTGAGCAAGAAATGAACATGGCCGAGGTCTATCTGCGAGAAGAAGACGGCCTTAAGGTCATACTTCCGAAGTCCGAACGAGTTCGTAAAGAGCTCATCAAGCTCAGCCCTGAGAAAAAGGCCCTCATTGAAGAGCGTATCGGCTGGAAGTTCCCCGAAGAGTCTTTCGAAGTCTATATTGGGGAAACCGGGTCCCAGATTGACGGTTACGCGATCGTTCAGAGCACCATCGGCAAGCATAAGCCGATGACCTACATGGTCGGCATCGACAACAAGGGTTTTGTATCAGATATCGAGCTTCTGGTGTTCCGCGAAGCGCGTGGGAGCGAGGTTCGGCAAAAACGGTTTAACGCCCAGTATGAGGGCAAGTCCGTCCTCGATCCGGTTCGGATCAACAAAGACATCATTAACATCAGCGGGGCGACCATGTCTGTACGCTCCATGAGTGCCGGTATTAAGCGTGTGCTTGTGTTGGTTGATGAGTTCTATTTAAAACCATCCGGGATCGGCAGCGACACGCTGGCCGCAAAAAAAGACAGAGGGTTGTTCCCGTCCATCTTCGGAAACTAGCTGAAGCGGACCCAGCGTCCCAGACATGCGAAACTTTAACCAGAAATTCCGGCTCCGTGATTCAGATCGCCATATCCGGTTGCTCTACACATTATTCTTACTCTTGATGCTAGCTGGATTTACATTTTCGTTTTTTTGGGCACACAGCATGACGGGATTGTCACCGCAAGGCATTGCTGAGCACTATCGAGGATCGGACGCGACATTCGGGGAACCGATGTCGTTTCGCGAGCTGGCTGAAATTACCCATTTTCATCTCTTTACGATGCCGGTCGTCTTCATGATTCTGATTCATGTGATGTACCTGACCAGCGCAAGCCATACCCTCAAGGCCGTCACTACATGGGCTGGCTTCGGTGGCGTGATGCTCGATCTGGTATCGCCATGGCTGATTAGCTACGTGTCTCCTATGTTTGTGATCTCAATGTTGACCGGAGATATCCTCATGACGATCAGTTTCTTAGTCATGATGGTGGTCCCACTGTATGAAATGTGGATACTGGGACAGCCTTTAATGGGAGGGAAGCACCCCAAAGGGTCCTAACCATCTCAGTTGGCGGTACACCATTTAGAGGCCAGCGGCTATTCGCCCAGAGCCCAGGATCATGCGAGCGATTCTGGGCTCTTCGTTTTTTACAGGAGGCAGCATCATGCATGTCGATGGTGCAGATCGGATCGAGCCGGCCGTCTTGACCATTCAGAGCATGCTCACAAAGATCGATCGTCTCCATCTGCCATCCGCCTCACGGCGCGATCTGGAAAGTATTCTGGTTCGGCAAGTGGCGAAAGAACTGGACCGGCTTCTACCGTGGCAGGCCGGGCATGGCCAGGGAACAGCGGCGATCGCACTTCAGATCGGACGGGCCGCACATCTCACCGACGAGGAGTTGCATCAGCTCAAGCTGGCCTCCCTGCTTCACGATATCGGCGTTCTCATGCTTCCACCCTGCTTGCAAACCAAACGCGAATGGTTTGAGCCAGACTCCTATGTGGCGATTCAAAACCACCCGCGGCTGGGAGCCACGCTGCTAGAACCTTTTTCATTCCTTCGTGAGGCCACAGTCATGATCGCCCATCACCACGAGCGATGGGACGGATCGGGATATCCCTATGGACTCAGGGGAACGTTCATCCCGTTGGGAGGAAGAATACTCGCAGTTGCCGATGCATTCGAAGCTATCCAGGTCCCTTCAGTTTACGATCGCCCCCTTCGAGATCGCATTGCACTTCGAATTCTCCAGGTGGCTGCAGGAACTCAATTTGACCCCTCGGTCGTCGGTCTCCTGGCCGAACTCATGAGAGAGCCGGAAACCATGTGTGTAAGGGACAGACCTCACCGGTAGCGCAGTCGGCGTACATCCGACGCCGGCCTCGAAGTGGGAGCCCCCACCGCTCCCACTTTGCGGGCACGGGCCCTCACCTCCCGAGGGCCCGTGCCTCCCATTCATAACGATGGACTCCCGTAGATGTGAGCCAAGAGAGCGTTCAGAAGGACCAAACAGATTTTGCAGAAAGGAACCACGACGCCATGAGCCCGACACTCACTGCACCTCAACCAAAGATCACCCATACCTTCCTCCCGATGATTCTTTTGCTCGCTGAACTTGCCGCCTGCTCAGGACCTGAGAATACTCCCCCGCCGCCCACGGCTACTGGGACACCGGCAGCCGCAGAAGCTCTCGGGGAACGGTTATTTCTGGACACGCGATTCGCCCAAGCGTTCAAGGTGTTCTTGGGTAATGGTGGCGCCATCAACGATCCTAAGGCAGGCGATGGCGTCGTCAATACACTTGAAACCTTGGGCGCACCGATCGACCCGGGACCGTTCAAAGGGATGTCGATGAACTGTCGCGCCTGCCATTTAGTGGATGACGTCCTCTCATCTCCTGGTGGCGGTATGCGAACCTATGCCGACTTCGCGCGCCGAAGCCCGATTCCGGCAAGAACCGATGGTAAGACGCACGCTCCACGAAACTCTCCGCCATTAGTCAATTCGACTCTGGAGAGGCCAGGAGGCGTTTTGTTCCATTTCGATGCTGAGTTTAACTCCATGGAAGACTTGATCGCGGCAACCTTTACCGGACGGAACTTCGGCTGGCTACCAGGAGAAAGAGCCCAGGCCATTCAGCACATTGCAAGGGTGGTTCGGGAAGATGATGGCTCCTTTGACCTGACCGACACCGGCTTGTCTTATCGCATTGTGTTTACTGGCACCGACCCTTCTATTCCTGATGAGCTCAGCCTGCCTGCTAAATTTCGTGCCTTTGTCGGATCAGGTAGCGATCAAGAAATTTTTGATGCCGTCGTGCGGGTGGTCGCGGCGTACGTCAACGGCCTCCTCTTTTCGCAAACCGAAGAAAGCGGCGCGCCGATCCGCTCTCCCTTCGATGTCTTTCTGGAGACCAACGCACTCCCCCAGCAGCCAAATCCGAACGAGTCACCGCTCACCTATAGCCAACGACTCCGAGCGCTTGTGAATGCGCCAGGATTCTCTCCGCAGTTCGTGACCTCCAACCCCAACCGAACAGATGGACGGTTTCAATTTCATACTCAAGCCTTCGCGTTCGGAGCCACAGAGCTCGCTGGATTGAAGATATTCCTAGCGGAACCCTCAGCGCTGCCCGCCTCACCAGCTGAAAGAAGTGCTGGTAAGATCGGGAATTGTATCGCCTGTCATGCGGTACCCAACTTTACGGATTTTAAACTGCATAACACCGGCACGACGCAGAAAGAATACGATCTCATCCACGGGGCCGGACAATTCACAAGCTTGTCGATTCCAAACTTGGCCACCCGGAATAGCAACTACGACCAGTTCCTTCCAGCCACAGAGACCCATCCAGCCGCGCGTGAACCATTCCGCGCCATCCCGACAGTCGGCCTTCCGGTCTTAACGGATCTTGGAGCGTGGAACGTGTTCGCCAATCCAGACATGCCAGAACCGCAGCCAAAGATCCATGCGCTGCTCTGCGACGATCAACAGCCTTGTCCACTACCGGATGCAACCCTTCTCGATCGTGCAATTGCGCGATTCAAGACACCCGGCCTTCGCGACCTCGGACACTCGGAGCCCTTCATGCACAACGGTCAATTCGACACACTTGAGCAGATTGTGGATTTCTACCGTGAGGTATCAGACCTCCAACGTACAGGTGGTCTGCGGAACGGCGATCGTGAACTGGGGGGGATTGGCCTCACAGCTCAGGATGTCGCCCCGCTAGCAGCTTTCCTAAAGGCATTGAACGAGGACTATCAGTAATTGCCTCGGTCACTGGCCACACCCCAAACACCATCACGAAACGAGAGAGAACCCATGCAATCAGCCCCATATGCATATGCACTCATCACAACCTGCCTGCGCTGTCACGAACCGATCTGCCATCGCAATCCGCAGCTATGGTGCATCAAGTGCCGATGTTTTCAACGTCAACAGGGACAGGCCAGAGGGCTGGCACGATCGCTCAAGACGCGACGGCTCACAGCATGGCTCAAGACTTTTTCCTGCTTGTGAGTGAGTCGTATTGCATAGCGCGTTGAACGCTCGAGAAGTGGTGGAGGTTTCAGCCCACTGTTTGTGGATGGAGACAGGCTAGATCATGCGTGCTGAAGAGACCGGAACCGATAGGACGTATGTGATGTGCGGGTTATGAGCGCGATTCTTGACAGATGGAACCTGGGATAAGACCTACGGGGACGAAGGCGTGGCAGTCATCGACATTATCGGCCAAGACGACCGGAGCAGAACGCTGAAAGTCCTGCCGGACCAACGTGTCTTGATCGTGGGACAGGGGAAACAGACGGCCAACGTGCGACGAGACTCAACGGCAACGGTGTGGCCCTTCTCGACTTCGGTGGTCCAACTACTGCACTCTTTGGAATCGCCTTGTCTCCTGAGCAGCAAGGGTGTATGAATAATGCGGACTAGAGCAATTGCCCTTCAGCTCCAAGACTGACGTGGGTTGGGACACTGCCGTTCATATACCGAGTCACCCCTTCGCTTACTTCTTGATCTGCTCTGACAAGAACCGGTCGAGGCCAACCTGACCGATGGTTCTCAGCCGAGTCTCAAACCAGTCGACGTGATCTTCTGAATCTTCAATCATATGTTCGAGCAAATGACGGGTTGTGAAATCACTGACTTTCGCGCAATGAGCGATCGCCCCTCGAAGCAATTCGACGTCTTCGCGTTCAAATTCCAGATCGGCGCGAAGCAGCACTTCCACATTTGGCCCATGCGCCACGGTATCGAGATGTCCTACCTCTGGTGTACCGTTTAGGTACAAGATATGGTCTATCAGCCCGGCAGAGTGTTGGACTTCTTCATTCGCCAAGTGACTGTAGTGCTCATGCAGCCGCTCGTATCCCCAATTCTTACACAGCGCCGCGTGCAACAAGTACTGGTGAACGGCCGTCAACTCGGATCTGAGCACCTGACTAAGAAACTCAAGGACGCCTTCTTTGGCTTTCATGGATTCCCTCAGGATTCTTTCTTGATCTGTTCAGCCAAATAGTTCTCCAGGCCGACTTGCTTGATCGTTTCCTGCTGAGTCTCGATCCAATCGATATGAGCATCAACATCCTTCGCCATATCTTCAAGCATGTGCCGGGTCGTAAAATCGGTGATCTTCGTGCAATGCACGACTCCCTCGTTCAACAAGGCCAGCATCTCCTGCTCCGCCTTCAAGTCCAACTTTAGCTGTTCAGCTACCGTCTCGCCGACCTGAACGGCATTCATTCGCTGCACATTGGGCACACCTTCCAAATAGAGAATATGGCCGATCAGTTCGTCGGCATCCTTCATCTCATCGATGCTCCGCTCCCGTATTTTATGATAGAGCCGGTCATACCCCCAGTTCTCACACATCTTGGCATGGACAAAATACTGGTTGATGGCAGTCAAATCAGCCGTCAGGATTTTGTTAAGAATGTTGATTACCCCTTCTTTCGCTTTCATCTTTGGCCTCCTTCCGAATAAATCATCACCGTCGCTCTCATTATCATCACGTATCGCGCTCGTCGTCAACTCGATAAATAGATGTATTCTGATTTCGTCTCTCAAATTCGGCGAAATGGATTCTCAGTATTATTTGAGCCACATCCATGCGCGGGGTGAATAGACCATCGGACCAGATCCAGGCGCATGGTTCGAGCACTTGAAACAACAGTCTGCAGGATGGTAAATTCCTCGGAATCTAGGCTGCCTAGACAATTCATTCAACGGATGACGTCATGATTAAGTGTGCGGTCCGAATAAGCCTCCCCCTCCTGGTCTTGGTCCTCGTAACCG
This sequence comes from Nitrospirota bacterium, assembly GCA_963850405.1. Lineage (GTDB taxonomy): Bacteria > Nitrospirota > Nitrospiria > Nitrospirales > Nitrospiraceae > Nitrospira_D. The sequence continues at coordinate 240,664 of CAWKLH010000025.1, read as the reverse complement.
TAATCAGCCCTACTGCCGCCGTCGCACATGGGAATGTGGCGATGGAAGAGGACATTTGTGTGCGCAAAATCGGTGGGAATATGGTGCATTTCAGTGCCTACCAGCCACAAATTGAGCCGAAGGCTCAGTACTGTACAGAGATCCCAGATGTGGGGGATACGTTCCTTGTCGTGGACCTTGTCGACCCGAGCCTGCGCAATATGCCGGTAGGGGTCAAGATCATTCAAGGAGTCAATGAAAACGAGCAGGACGAGTCCAAGACCGTGGCCTATTGGAAACCGGTTTCTCACCCAGATGGGATCGTGAGGGGTGAAGCCACGCTGGAAAAGGGGCTCTACAAATTGATCATCACAGCGGAAGGGCTCAGCCCTTCCACCTACCTGCTGCGCGTGCAGCAGGCTGACTATTCAAAGCTTGGACGCGCAGCTCTTGGACCATTGGCATTGCTGCTGGTACTCGGGGTTGTCGGATATGAGCTCTCGAAATCGGGTCGAGTGCGGGGGTGGTTTGCATCACGCCGTCGCTCATGAGCAACCGGACGACGCATGTCAGTATCTGAGCATTACTCTTCACCATTGCAAAAAAGAGGACACGTTCATGAAGTCTTTCGTATCACTGAAACTGACAGTTGGATGTGCAGTAGTTATTCTGAGTGCTCTCCTGTCCTCGCAGGTCCATGCTCACGGTGGGCTCTCCATGGCCGAGGACATGTGCAAGCTCACGATCGGCCCCTACACGATGCACTTCAGTGGATATCAGCCTGAAAACACTCAACAAAAACAATTCTGTGAGGATATCCCAGCGGTCGGCCAAACAATTGTCGTGCTGGATTACATCGAGCAAGAGCTTCGCACCCTCCCTACCGAAGTTCGGATCATCAAAGACACCGGCACAGAAGAGAATCTTGAGACCAACACCGTGTTTAACCTTCCGGCCAAAGTGTATCCCAATGGTTCTATCGACTTTGCCTATACCTTTGACAAGCCAGGAAAATTTGTCGGCATCGTCACCGTGGGCGACAAGAAAGAGCATGTCTCCAAGTTTCCATTTTCGGTGGGAGAGCCGAAGTTCTATACCAAGTTCTTAAATATCTACATGTTTCCTGTGGCTGCGGTGCTCATTGTCCTAGGGATTGTGTTTTTCATGAGAGACCGCAAGCCATCGCAACCCGTAGCGTCCTAATGATTTAGACTATAGCGAAACCGTTTTGAATGCTGAGGATTAGAGAAAGACGAGGGTTGAACATGTTCGGTCATCTTCTCTTCCGTGCTTGGGTGTGTTGTGTATTCCTTTTGGTCGTCGCGCCTTTTTCGGCGATGGCCCAACATGGGCATGAATTGGCAGCGGATACATGCGTCCTCCACGCTGGACCCTATAAGATGCTTTTTGCAAGCTACCTGCCTGACATGTACTACGATCGGAAATTCTGCCAGGAGCTTCCGGCGGTGGGGAACACCGTTTTGGTGCTCGATTATGTCGAACAGGAGCTCCGTGCTATCCCGGTAGAAGTGAGGATCATCAAAGATACCGGCTCGGAGGATAATCTCGAAGCAGTCACAATTGCACACCTCCCGTCCAAGGTCTACCCCACTGGATCAATCGACGTGAAATACAACTTCGACCAACCTGGGAAGTTCGTCGGATTGGTTTCAATAGGTCAAAGTCGCGAACATGTCGCACGATTTTCTTTTTCGGTCGGTGAACAAGGTGTTATCTCTCATCTCTCACACTACATGATGGTTATTGTGCCGGTCTTCGTAGGCATTGTCGTTGCCGTGTTCTTCGCCTTCCGAGATCCTCGCAAGCCATCACGGGTCCGGGTATCGTAGGAAGCGACTTCTCAAGGGAACGCCAGACTAGACCACCCGATGCATCACCGCAGGTGTAGCAATCGGGCGCAGAGGGAGCTTATGGTCGTCCCAGCAGGCATGAATATGTTCACGCGCTTCATCTTGGTCATCATGTTCATCGTGGCAGCACCCGTAACCTCAGCTTTGGCGCATTCCATGTTAGTCAAGGCCGAGCCTCCACGCCGAGCCGTGCTTACCAAGTCGCCGACACAAGTGCGACTGTGGTTCAACGAGAAAATTGAAGGAGACTACGCCTCGCTCGTGGTCCTCGATGCCCAAAAACAGCCAATCACCGATGCCAAGCCCACCCTTGCACCGGATGACCAGAAATCGATCGTGTTGCCCATTCCCGTGCTGGCTCCCGGTAAGTACTCCGTCAAGTTCCGTGTCCTCTCGGTCGACGGCCATGTGGTTGAGTCTACCTTCGACTTCACTGTAAAGGGCGACACTCAAAGGAAATGATCGAGGCCGTCGGTACGCTGCTTCGCTGTCTGCAACTCGCGTCCAACATGATGCTGATCGGGGGTTGCGTCTTTTTAGCAATCGCCGAGCCGAAGAGCCTCGAATCAGGGCATTCGTGGCTGGCTCGTCTGAAAAAGACTTTTCCTTGGTTGGCCACCCTCCTACTGATCGGCCTAGTCGGTCTCTTGGCTACGACGACCGCGCAGGCTACCGGATCCCCTGAGAATGCCTGGAACCCGCAAGCCTGGTTGGACTTTATCCAGAAGACTCGTATCGGGTTTATCTGGACCCTGCGCGCTGCGAGTGCCCTTGCTGTCCTTGTGATCGTTCTGTACATACAGGTTGCTCTTGCTGCGAAATGGCGCTACGTCATAGGTGCATCAGCGGCGGCGCTGCCCCTGGCCCTCGGTTCTCTCGCGAGCCATTCGGCGGCCGAAGAGCAAGCGGTCTTGGCCACCGTGATCTATGCCTTACATCTTATCGTAGCTAGCGTTTGGTTCGGCGGTCTCCCGGGCGTAATTCTTGTTGCCTCCACCATCGCGACCGGATCAGCTGACGAAAGATCCCATATCGGTGACGTGCTGACTCGCTTCTCGAGATTGGCCCTCGTCACAATGATCGTTGTTGTCATATCAGGCATCGTCGTGGCCAATCGCATGTTTGAAACCAATTACGCCGGACTGGTCGCGACAGCCTATGGTTGGCTGCTTATCACGAAGCTCACATTACTTGCCGTCATTCTTTCCATCGCTTCACGAGCAAAGTCTCTTTGGATACCATCGATTCAGCAACGCTCCGAGCAAGCCGCAACAAGTGGGCAAAAACTTCGGACATGGGTAACAGTCGAGTTTGGCCTCGCCATTCTCCTGGTCATCGTCGCGACCTTACTGGCCAACGCGGTCCCGGCTAAGCATGAGGTCATCGATAACTGGCCCTACCCGTTCCGCTTCTCTATCGACGCAACATGGGACGACTGGCTTGTAAGGGCCATTGTGCTAACCGGCCTTGTATTCTTGGTCATAGCTGGAACGACCATCGTACTCAGTCGCAAAAAACAGTGGGCAACCTCGTGGCGCATCGCTGTTCCAACCCTGCTGGGGATCCTCGGACTTGGTGCGACATTCTATCCCATCGCAGTACAATCCTACCCGGAGACGTATCGGAAGACCCCGGTTCCGTTCGATGCCATCTCGATTGCCAATGGCGTCGAGCTATTCACGGCGAATTGCATTCCCTGCCATGGCCCACAGGCTAAAGGGAACGGGGTATTGGCTAAGACACTGCCGAAACAACCCGTCGACCTGCTGACGGAGCCTCATACCGCCATGCACACGGCAGGTGACTTCTTCCATTGGCTGACCTACGGACGATTCAACGGTGTCATGCCGGCCTTCGGTGAGAAATTTTCAGAAGAAGAACGCTGGGATCTCCTTAACTTTCTCCATGCCAATTCCCGAGGGTACCAATCGAGAATCATCACGCCTCGTATTCTGCCTGAGCAGCCGTTTATGGCCACCCCGAACTTTTCGTATACGGCGCACGATGGTTCAAGCGGAACCTTGAAAGACTTCCGCGGAAAACAAAACCTACTGCTCGTGTTATTCTCCTGGCCGGAGTCGCGTGTTCGGCTTGATCAACTTCGTACGGCTTCGACCGCGATTACCACAACCGGCACGGCTATCCTGGCAGTCCCAATGACCGACCTTCCTCCGGATGAGCTGACCTCAATCGGGCAAGGAATGCCGTTCCCCGTCATCACTCAAGGCGGACGGGAGATCTCCCGCAGCTATGCGCTGTTCCGCCGAACACTCTCGATTCCTGACTTGTTCGGCGAGGGCACTCGCCAGAGTCACATGGAGTTTCTCTTCGACCGATTCGGATACCTACGAGCTCGATGGATTCCTCATGGAGATGGACCAAGCTGGACAGACATGAGCCTTTTGACACAACAGATCACACAGCTCAATCAAGAGCGAGAGATCTTGCCTCCCCCCGGTGATCACGTCCATTGAATCAGGCCCTAAATCAGGCCCACCCAGGGTAGTTGATCGAGAGAGTTCCATTCGGACAAAAACGCACATCGCGTGGCCCGCCAAGAGAGACAGTCCTCATGGCACAGCCCTGCTGAACTTGACTTCAACCATCCGCAAGAGTATACGTGGGGTCGCACGAACCATGCTTGCCATGTAGGCTTTATACGAGTGTTTTGCGAGCCTAACCCATAATATTTCCCTTGACTCATCTCAGATTTTTGTCGGATACTTGCTCACATTTTAACCGGTCCTTCCACGTGAGCAATGAGACGTAGTTGTGGGGAAGGATCTTTCACTGAAACGTGGTGCTCGGTAGTTTCACTATTTCATCCAAACAGAAGGAGGTAGGGAGTATGGCTGCAGACAGTTCAGGGCGAGGGTATGACATCTCGCAGTGGTACGATTCGAAGCCGGCGAAGCTCGGCTGGTTGGGGATGTTGTCGATCGGGGTGTTTTGGGTGCTGTACCAGCGGACGTTCGGGTACTCGCACGGCCTGGACTCCATGACCCCGGAGTTCGACTCGGTGTGGATGGGGCTGTGGCGGTTTAACATTCTGGCCAACGCCGTGTTCTTTGCCACGGCGATCGGGTGGATCTGGGTGACGCGGGATCGGAACCTGACGAACCTGGATCCGAAGCTCGAGCTGAAGCGGTACTTTTATTTTATGGGGTGGTTGGTGTGCTACATCTGGGGCGTGTACTACGCGGGCAGCTACACGTTGGAGCAGGATGCGGCGTGGCATCAAGTGATCATCCGGGACACGAGCTTTACGGCGAGCCACATCGTGGCGTTCTACGGGACGTTCCCGTTGTACATCACGTGCGGCGTGTCGAGTTATCTGTATGCGCAGACGCGGTTGCCGTTGTACAGCCAAGCCACGTCGTTCCCGTTGGTGGCGGCGGTGGTGGGGCCGATGTTCATTCTGCCGAACGTGGGCCTCAACGAGTGGGGGCATGCGTTCTGGTTTGTGGATGAGCTGTTTGCGGCGCCGTTGCACTGGGGCTTTGTGACGTTGGGCTGGTGCGGGTTGTTCGGAGCGGCAGGGGGCGTGGCGGCGCAGATCGTGAGCCGGATGTCGAATCTGGCGGACGTGGTCTGGAACAACGCGCCCAAGGCCATTCTGGATCCGTTCCCCAGCCAGGTGAACCCGAATGCCAAGGCCGGGTACTAAGTAATTGGGCGGATGCAGACTATATGAACCATAAGGTCGGTATCGGCGGCTGATCAGGCACTCTTAGGGAACAGAACGCCTGGTTGGCCACGGCCGACTGAAATGACGGAGGATGTCAGTTATGTTTAGAACCGATGAGATTATCAAGGCTTCGAAGTTACCCCCTGAAGGGGTAGCGATGTCTAGAAAAATCGATTATATCTATTTCATTCCCATTTTGTTCGTCACCATCGTCGGGACCTTCCATATGCACACGGCCCTGCTGTGTGGCGACTGGGACTTCTGGCTCGATTGGAAAGACCGTCAGTGGTGGCCGATCGTGACGCCGGTTACCTTGATCACCTTCTGCGCCGCTATCCAGTACTACAACTGGGTGAACTACCGACAGCCATTCGGTGCGACGCTCTGCATTCTGGCGCTGGGCGCTGGAAAATGGATCGCCGTCTACACTTCTTGGTGGTGGTGGTCTAACTATCCACCCAACTTCGTCATGCCTGCTACAGCAATCCCCGGTGCCTTGGTTCTCGACATCGTACTTTTGTTAACCAGGAACTGGACATTGACGGCAGTGATCGGAGCATGGATGTTCGCGGCACTGTTCTATCCGAGCAACTGGCCTATATTTGCCTATAGCCATACGCCGATTGTCGTCGATGGCGCATTGCTCTCATGGGCAGATTATATGGGCTTCATGTATGTTCGTACGGGAACTCCTGAGTACATCCGGATGATCGAAGTTGGATCGCTGCGCACATTCGGCGGTCACAGCACCATGATCTCCGCGTTCTTCGCCGCGTTCGCGTCCTCGTTGACGTACATCCTCTGGTGGCAGTTTGGGAAGTTCTTCTGCACATCGTACTTCTACATCACCGATGACAGACAGCGGACCACCAAGGTGTACGATGTATTTGCATTCGCCACTTTGGGACCACAAGGCGACAAAGCTAAACTTTCTGGGGGGAAAGCATGACTGCCAAACACGTCTTCAAACTGTGGATGATTAGACTCTGCGGGGTGGCGACGCTGGCAGTCACGCCGGCTCTCGATATTATCCCTGCATTCGCTCACGGGGAGCGATCGCAGGAGCCATTCCTGCGGATGCGCACTGTGAATTGGTATGACACTGAATGGGTTGGAAAGTCGACCAAAGTCAATGATGTGACAGAGCTGAAGGGAAAGTTCCACTTATCCGAGGATTGGCCTCGTGCGGTGGTGAAGCCGACCCGGACCTTCATCAATGTCGGATCCCCCAGCTCCGTCTTCGTGCGTCTGAGCTCGAAAGTCAATGGAACGCCGATGTTCGTCTCGGGACCAATGGAAATCGGCCGTGACTATGAGTACGTGGTCAAATTAAAGGCCAGACTCCCCGGCCACCATCACATCCATCCCATGTTTGCCGTCAAGGAAGCCGGTCCAATCGCGGGACCAGGTGGATGGATGGACATCACGGGTCGCTATGAGGATTTCACCAATCCGATCAAGACCCTGACCAATGAAACATTCGACTCGGAGACGATGGGAAGCATGACTGGAATTGGGTGGCATATCTGGTGGATCGCTCTCGGTATCTTCTGGGTCGGATACTTTGCCATCAGACCAATGTACCTGATTCGCGCTCGAGTCCTGGCGGCGTATGGGGACGAGATTCTGCTTGACCCTATCGACCGAAAAGTTGGAGTGGCGGTATTGGTCCTTACATTAACTGTTGTTCTCGTCGGGTACATGGCTGCAGAAGCAAAGCACCCGATTAGCGTCCCTCTCCAGGCTGGTGAGGCAAAGATCAAGCCGATGCCGATCAAGCCCAACCCGCTGACGGTTGACGTTATTCATGCAGAGTACGATGTTCCGGGCCGCGCATTGCGCATGGTTCTTCATGCGACCAATAACGGCACACAACCGGTAACCATCGGTGAGTTCACGACAGCAGGTATCAGATTTACCAACAAGTTTGGTGCATCTAGGGTTGATCCAAACTATCCAGCCGAACTGGTCGCATCGGCCGGTCTGACGATGGATAACGAGGCCCCAATCCAGCCTGGCCAATCAGTTGACATTAAAGTCGAGTCCAAGGACGTCCTGTGGGAAGTGCAACGGTTGGTGGACATTCTCCACGATCCGGATCAGCGCTTTGCAGGATTGTTCCTGTCCTGGACCGATTCTGGTGAGCGACTCATCAATCCAGTCTGGGCTCCAGTACTCCCGGTCTTCACACGGTTGGGAGCATAAGGTAGTCTGGGTCTAATGAAACGCCGGTTCGTCTCCATCACACGGTGGAATGGCGAACCGGCGTTTTTCTTTGCCCCCGTCCTCACTCATTCGCCTCCTCCTCTCTCCACTATTTTCTCGTTGATCTATTCACTTCTTTTCCAGTAGGTGTGTTACCTCCGCAGCCTTGTGTCCGTTCATGAATCTGGGTGGGGCTCCCGAGGAGAGCTATTCTGAATAGCTTCTTGTATGATTACCTGATCATCGGGCACTTGCCTGGAACTTGCCCGTTCGATAGAGCTCCTGTATGATGCCAACTGTATTTTCCACTATCAAGTTCAACAATCTTGGATGTAGCAATCCTGAAAACCTACCTGAGTTGCCACTCTCTAGATCACATTTGATATATGGAAGCTTCCTCACCCACTTCTTCTCCCGGACTCTGGTTCGATAGGGTCAGGCGCACCGCTCTCAGGCATTTTCCGAACACGGATACGGCCAGTACGCATCGCCTACGCGATTATGCTATTGCTGCATTTACATTCCTAAGCGTTGCCGTGAGTTCCTTATTTGAAATCAGTGCCAGCGTCGAGCGACAGCATGCATTAGGAGCCTTGGCATGGGTTTTTCTTGGAGCCTTATTGCTGGGTGAGAATAAAGAAACACGAGTGCAGGTCTTGATTGCCGTTATCTTTGCAACGGTAGGAGAGCATTTCGCCTCCATCTATATGGGGGGTTACACCTACCGATTCGAGAATGTACCGGCCTACGTCCCACCGGGCCATGGCATGGTGTACCTGACCGCAGTTGCGCTCGCACGATCCGGCCTCTTTGTACGCCATCCCAGAACAATTGCGCTGTTTGTCATAGGCGTGTGGGGCACCTGGGCTATCTGGGGTGTTACCGGGTATGCTGAGCGAGGAGATGCAGTCGGTGCATTGTTGTTTTGCATATTCTTAATCTGGCTGGTGACAGGCCGTTCACCGCTGGTCTATCTCGCTGCATTTTTCATTACGACATGGCTGGAATTGATCGGTACGACCGTCGGTGCGTGGCAATGGGCAGCTATAGACCCGCTCCTGGGATGGGCACAAGGAAATCCCCCCAGTGGCGCCAGCGCATGGTATTGCCTCGTTGATGCGGTCGCAATTGGAGGAGCAGGGCCAACGTTGCGTGGAGTCAAACGTCTCTGTGCCTGGTATCGGTCGAGCGGAGTCTTGAATCGAACGAGGATCTCCTAACACTGATGCACCTGCGTTCCCTAATACGCGCCATTTCCTATAGGTACAGACACCCGTCTGCTAGGCCCACATCGCAACAGATCTGTAGGAAATCACCGGCACCTGTTTCAACAATTGCAGGCGCACCGTGCTTCGTGTGGATGACCTAAATGATTAGCATAGATCGCTGAGTAGAGGAGCTTTCTTGAAACAACCGGCGGTTGCAACAATCATCTCCTTGCAAGTTGGGCAACCACGGACCGTGGGGGGCAGAGAATCGTCCGATCCCTTCGATGAGGTTTGGACAACCGGGTTTTTTAAGCTCCCTGTCACCGACCCGGTCTGGCTTGGCACAACAAACCTGAACGGAGATGGTCAGGCGGATCTAAAGAATCACGGTGGCCCGGAAAAGGCCGTGAACGTCTATCCCGTCGAACATTACCCCTATTGGCAACAAGTGCTGGGAGCGGCCGAATTTCCTTTCGGATCGTTTGGGGAAAATTTCACCACAGAAGGGCTGCTTGAGACTGAGGTCTGCCTCGGAGACATTTTCGAAGTGGGATCGGCGCTCGTTCAGGTCTCACAGCCACGGCAGCCCTGCTGGAAATTAGCACGGCGCTGGCGCAGAAAGGACCTGGCCCTCCGTGTACAAGAGAGCGGACGGACTGGATGGTATTTCCGAGTCATCAGAGAGGGAACGGTTCAGGCTGGGTCACACCTGATACTTGTGGAACGTCCCTGCCCAGAATGGACAGTGGCCTCAGCAAACGACGTGATGCATCGATGGACAGATGATATTCAAGCCGCTCAGAGCCTCGCAGTGTGTCCGGCCCTTGCAGTCCGATGGCGTGAGACACTGAACAAGCGGGTTGAGACGAAGACGGTCGGGTCAACCACGGCAAGGCTGTATGGACCCAACCTCTAACACGCGCACAAAGTACAACCGCCTTGCACCTGGCTAACCGGATGCAAGGCGGTTCATTCTTTTGCATACTAGATTGGCCTGCAACCGCTCTGCAACGAGTCAGTCTGCGTTAACGAATCTGTCTATGTTATAGTTCCGTGCCATCTTAAAAGGCTTACTGCATGAACGGCTCGACGCGCAGCTGCTCCCCCTCCGTTGTTGTGATCATTCTCCTGGGAATCATCCTCGCTCTGCTTCCCTTGGGGAGCCGAGGTTACGCGCAATCGGAGGAAGACCAGCGTGCATGGTTTGGTGCACTCGATAGCCTGTCGAGCGAACGGATGCTCGCCGACGTGCGCACGTTAAGCAGCCCGGCTTTCAACGGACGGCAAGCCGGATCCGCCGATGACCTGCGATCCGCACAATGGATTGCACAGGAATTGACTGTGGCAGGGATACAACTACCGCTCATTGACAACAAGGGAATCGCCTTCCCCTCTCCCGGGGCCAGGAAGGAAGAGCCCGTTGGCATCATGACCTCGATGGTCGCCACGCCACTCATCGAACCCGACCCGGTTGTTCGCACCGGCGCAGCGGACCAGTTGGTCACAGCGCAGTTGGGGAGAGACTACCTCCCGGTCTTTGACTCCCCCTCTGCCGATCTCCAGGGTCAGGTCGTCTTCGTCGGTTACGGCATTGTCGATCCCGCTCAAGGAATCGACGATTACGCCGGCGTCGATGTGAAGAACTGCATCGTACTCTTCCTGCGTGGCAAACCGGATCACTACCAAGGCTCCATCAGCCACGCCGACAAGGTCCGCTTCGCGCGAGATCGAGGAGCCGTAGCCTATCTGACCGCAACGGGGCCGATTATCAGCCCATATGAGACTCGCCGCGGCGCCACAGGAAAGCCCAGCGCATTGTATGGGCAGCTCTCCCCTGACCAAGCCCTCCCTGGCGCATGGATCAGCACGAAATTGGCCGAGACTCTCCTCGCTGGAAGCGGCGATGAGTCCAATGCTGACCACCTTCGCACCCTCCAAGAACAACTCAATAACGCCCCATCAGCGCGATCGCGCCTCGTCAATCGATATGCATCTCTCCATTGGAAAACCACGATAGCGGACGGCTTGCTGACGAACGTGGTGGGGATGATTCCTGGTACAGGGCCGGAGACCATCGTCATCGGCGCCCATCGCGACCATTTTGGACGTCCAGCGGGCCTCTGGTTTCCTGGCGCTGACGACAATGCATCAGGAACGGCCGTAGTCCTGGAGGTCGCACGGGCCCTTGGGAAAATCGGCCTGCGTCCTCAACGGATCGATCCTCTTTCTATCATTCAGTGGACATGAGAGAGATTCGCTCGGGTCACGCCTCTATACATCGAGACCTGTCATCCCCCTCGGCTCAACGAAAGCCATGATCAACATTGACCATGTCGGAGTGGGAGACAGAGTGTTAATCCTCCGTGTCACAGAGTTGAAGAAATCCACGTTAAAGGAAGCAGGGTACGCAGTAGGTTTGGTCAACAAGCTTGACTATTACGGATTCTTGCCCGGCGGCGACGACGAACCGTTCAAAGAGGCAGGAATTTCAACCGTCAGCATCGCGAGCGGCGGGGCCCACCCGCACATGCATCAGCCTACCGACACCGCCGACACGATCAATCCTGAAATTTTGCGAAACATAACACGGTATGTCCTCGCGCTTACCTGGCAACTGGCGAATACTCAATAGAAGATGTGCGCTAGGACTAGGGCCTGAGAGTTGGCCGATGCTCAGCTATCCACGTGGTGTTCAGATCGTGCTCAGGAACCTTGCTAAGGCACGCTCGGATCAATGGCGCATATGAGCCCTTGTGGAATCCGGAAGCAGGCGGAATGATCGCAGCATTTTCCCGCCCTTGGCGCCATAAGGGACAAGACCGTACACATACTGATCGGTTGCGAGATAGACGAACTCGTTAGGCGCAGGTTGCTCTCTGAGGGTAACTCTCAACCCTTCCTTCACGCCTGTCAGTCGAACCGAAGAAATCTCGCTGCCAGGAGGCAGCAGTCCGCTATGAGTCGAGCCAATCGTACAGCGAGCGTCCCGGCGATTGCGTGAACACGCTGATGGTCAATCCCGGAGATTCATGGTCTACAACCTGGCCGGCCGCGATGTCTTTCCGTTGAAAGCGTACGCGCTGGACCGCCGGCGGCTGCGTGGTGGTCTGGATGGGACCTTCCGTGAGAAGCACATAATCTTTTGGAGAATATTTGACGGTAAAGCCATAAGTGTGGTCAGTATGCTTCTCTCGGCCCTCCGTCTGGACGACAGGCGACGACTCCGTCGACTTGCCGATTTGCCGTACCGTGCTGTCGCAACTGGCCAAGAAACCGCCCACGACAATCATCATTGAAAACCAACCGACTCGAGACAGGATCGTACCGTTCGCCATCTGATGCGCCCCTCGTGGTTGCTGCCCCTGTGTGTGAACCCGACGAATCATCACGGCGATCCACCGATCGGCTAACAGAGAATGGCGCACAGCTGACTCGGCGCAATCCCGCGTCCTTTATCTTGCACGGAGGTAGCCGAGGTTGTCAATGCATCCGGTGCGCAAACGGGACTACCGGGCCAGGCCGCTGCAATGCCACACAAGCCACGCGGTACTGACTTTCTCAGTCCGAGGATGCTTCTAAGGAGCACAGGACCTCCCCACGTCCACCTGCCGGCTAAGCTAGGCCTGGTCCACCTGCGCGAGGTCCACACCCTCAAGACTAATATGGCTGGCATAGCATTTTCGCCACTGAACGGATGGGGGAGCTTCACGGTTCGCGGCAATGTGATCCCGCAGAACATGCTTGCGTGCTCGCATCCCGCCAGCGATGCCGAACCGCACCGGATCGATTCAGTCGATCGCAGGACCGGTGAGGCTCAGGAACCATTTGCTGCCGACGACAGTGTCGGCACTCAAACACGTCGCGCGTGGAGTTGAACCCTGCGGACTGCCCTGAACACTTCGAACACACGAAACCGGCAGGCCATCGGCTCTGGGGCATGGATTCGAGGCAGGCCCGCATCGTCTCAATAAGACCAACCGGAGTCACCCGTAGAAGTATCAGAGGGCATTTCCAAATTGAGTTCACTCAGAAGAGTAGTGCGACCGCTTGACACTAGGTAATTTGTTATGTTACATGGCCTTGCGTGGCTTGAGTGAACGGTGGCATGGTAGACAACTTTCCCGGCGTGTGGTTGTGCCTGGATGGTCTCTGTTGCCATCGGCGTGGTAGGATTGACATATTTTTTCGATGTGGTGGCCCAACACCTGATGTGCCCCATGAGATAGGACCTCGTCGGTAGACCAGACTCACTAATTAGAAAAATAAGGAGGCAGGAATGGCGGGAAGGAATTTCGGTTTGGCGATCATGATGATGGGGAGCGCTCTGATTCTGTCAGGAGGCATGGCTTTCGCTGAAGATGAGCCCCCTTTGCCCCCGGTTCCAGCCGAGTATGCAGACAAACATATGCCAGCTGGAGGCTGGACAGATCCTAAGGCTATCGAAGAGGGAGAGCAGATTTACAAAGGCGACGTGAATCCGAACGTCAACTGTGCCAGCTGCCATGGCAAGGACGGTCAACCGGTAAAGAAAGGTGCGCGGGATATGCGCGATCCTAAAAATATCTGCCGTTGGTCCGACAGTTTCTGGTTCTGGCGGATATCGGAAGGTATCGCGAAGACGAAAATGAAAGGTTTTAAGAACAGCCTGACAGAAGAGCAGATCTGGCATGTGATGGCGTTTGAGAACATGTTCTCGAACGGGGGCAAGCCGCACGACCACTCGTGTTACAAACCTTAAGCAGGCGGGTAACGACAATGCCCTGAACCGGGGCTGAAACCATTCGGTTCGTCCCACGTCGTATGAGAGAAGAAACTATCAGGGCAGTCCAAAATCAAAGGAGGCACCATGTCTATTAGTTTTTCCCGTTGTGTGCGCACGGCCGGATTGGTCGGCGCATGTATCATGACTCCATATCTCGGCATCAATGCAGGCGTGGTGTCGGCGGAGACCATCAAGGCCCAACTGGGATTTGCACCCAATGTTCCCCCTCCCATCAAACGAACCGAGCCAGCCAACATCGTGGTCAACCTGACAGCGGACGAGTGGGCCGGTCCGCTGAGCAACGATAACAATTATGAGTTCTGGGGTTTTAATAAGAGCGTGCCAGGGCCCATGATCCGCGTCATGGTGGGCGATACGGTTGAAATCCGCCTGAAGAACAGTAAGGACAGCAAGGAATCTCACAATATCGACTTCCATGCGATCACGGGACCAGGCGGCGGAGCGAGCCTGCTCAATAGCGAGCCAGGGCAGGAGAGTGGGGGAAAGTTTAAGATGATCATCCCTGGCATCTTTTTGTATCACTGCGCCACCGCATCACCATCCATTCCTGAGCACGTTGCGAATGGCATGTACGGGACAATCATCGTTGAGCCAGCGGGTGGGCTGAAGCCTGTCGATAAAGAATTCCAGATCACGGAAAGCGAGTTTTACACGAAAGAGGGCTATTCCAAGGGCGATACCTTGGAGTTTTCGTACGAAAATGGGTTAGACGAGCGCCCCTCCCATGTCGTCTATAACGGCCATGCGAGCTCGATGGTCAAAACTCCTCTTCGAGCCAAGGCCGGAGAAACCGTTCGGATTTTCTTCACCAACCCAGGACCCAACTTTGTCGACTCTTTTCAGCTCCTCGAACAGCCGTTCGACAGGGTGTACACCGAGGGTTCTTTGAACGCAGCACCGGCGGAGAATGTTAAGGTTGCCAAGGTTCCTGCAGGTGGCGCTGTCGTAGTCGAGTTTAAAGTCAAGGCGGGCACCTATACGTTCGTTGACCCAGTGAAGGATCGACAGAAACAAGGCGCCCTTGGTCTGCTGAAGGTAGACTGAAGGTAGAGGAGAGGATCCAGCCAACTAGGCCAATTACAATGGCCTGAAGAACTCTGCAGGCAGGTGATCAGGATGATGGCCGGCAGAGTCATACAAAATTAAAGGAGTCGTCATGCCCAAGAGTTTGTTGCATAACATGCGTCATGCCGGATTGATCAGCGCATTAGTCATGGCTCCGTGTCTTGCCATCAATGCAGGCGTGGTGTCAGCGGAGACCATCCAGGCCCAACTCACGAAGGCACCCAATGTCCCCGCTCCCATCACGCGAACCCAGCCCGCAACCGTCGTGGTCAACTTGGAAGCGTCCGAGTGGGTGGGTCCGATTAGCGACGACAATAATTATGAGTTCTGGGGTATTAATGGAATGGTGCCAGGGCCGATGATTCGCGTCATGGTGGGCGATACGGTTGAAATCCGCTTGAAGAACAAGAGCGGCAGCAAGCAGAGCCACAATCTTGACTTTACGAAGGTCAGTGGCGGAGCAGCCTTGGTGAATGCGGAGCCCGGGAAGGAAGCTCAGATCACATTTAAGGCCGCCAACCAAGGCGTCTTTGTCTATCAGTCCTCCACTGCAGCGCCATCCAACATACAACATGTTTTGAGTGGCATGTACGGCTTGATCGTAGTTGAGCCAGTTGGTGGGCTGAAGCCTGTCGAAAAAGAATTCTATGTTATGCAGAGCGAATTCTACATGAAGGATGGCAAGAAGAACGATACCCTGGTTTATTCAGAGCAAAAGGTGAAAGACGCGGATGCGTCTTATATCGTGCATAATGGCCATATGACCGCACTGGTCAAAGTTCCGCTCCGATCCAAAGTAGGAGAGACCACTCGATGGTTCTATGGCAATGCCGGAGTCAACTTTGATTCTTCGTGGCACGTCATCGGTGAGATGTTAGACCGGGTCTGGCCTGCAGGTAACGTGGCAAAAGCGCCACTTGAGCATATCCAAAGCACCCTGGTGACACCTGGTGAAGCAACCCTAGGAGAATTTAAAGGCGAAATGCCCGGCACGTTTGTTTCGGTTGACCACTCGCTCTTCCGCACAGAAAAAGGCGCCCTTGGCCTGCTGAAGATAGATGGTCCAACCAATCCTGCCCTGTTCAAAGGGCTGTAGTAATCTACCGGGAACGGGTCGTACTAGAGTAACGTAACACGGGGAGGGAGAGGCTAAGCCTCTTCCTCCCCGTGTTACGTTTGGGCATCCGAGTGGCCGTAGGGCTTTCTCAAGCGACTTCGTGGCAAGACGCTCATCCACACCACGACCGGCACCATCAAAGCTGGTAGACAGATTGATTCTGCAGAAGGTATTGACAAAGCAAAGAGTCTCCTGATATTAAGCATGCGCTCAACGCGTCACGGATCTGAGAAGATGTCCTATGCCGATTCTCGAATTTCAACCATCGGCAATCAGGCAGGAGGGTCGTCCATTTCCATTTCAGCGGTTTCCGACTTACGCGCAAACACTTCTCCAAACCTAAACAAGCATCCCTCGCTGTGTGGTCTGATGTCGTGGGTCACGCAGCAGTCCGGCGGTGCAACAACTTCACATACAGGAGGGTCGAGATGAAAAGCAGAAGAAGCAAATGGGTGAGCGGCATCGGGGCTGTTGGGCTGGCTGTCGGATGCCTGGCACTGCCTGGTTTTGGCTCAGGAGTCACCCCTGCCGAAGCGGCTGAGTCGCAGAGCGCACGGTTTACCGTGCTAGAGTCCATGAATAATGAGGGAGCGCTGGATAATGAGACGGGGCTGGTATGGGAGGTGATACCGACGAGAGCGATGACAGTTTGGAAAAGCGCCGCCGGTATCTGTGCGAAAAAGACCGTCGGAGGCAAGAAAGACTGGCGTTTGCCCACACTCAAAGAGTTAGAGACCCTGGCAGATCACACGATCTATCCTCCCCCGGCCCTCCCGACTGGCCACCCATTCTCCAACATCGAGTTTCATGGCTATTGGACGTCGACGGAGCACGAAGACTATTCGTTTAGCGCGTGGGACGTAAACTTCGACTATGGCATCATCGGTAACGATTTTAAGATCAACAAGAACTATGTCTGGTGTGTGCGCGATAACAAGTAGACTCAGAAGTGCCTCTTGGTCATTGGCTGATTTTGGGGGTGGCGCAAGCCACCCCCTTCTCGTCTCTCCCTGAATCAAACACAGCGTTACAACTGAAAATTCTCTAATATTTAGGCGTCTCCCTCAGATCACCCTTGCGGTACTCGACCAGGACTCTTGGGCATCATCACGATGCCGTCCTGTGGTTGAGAATTGGCCTGATCCCTGTCCAGGTGGGGTGAAGAATTGCGTCTTATCGAGAGGCTCAACGGCAAGGTTGGGGTTCTTCAACGATGAACTGATGGCCTACGAAATGCGATGTATCGGCGTTTGATATCCTCTCGTGCAGGCTTCGGAAGACCTAACAACCCTGTCCAACGGCCCACCGGTAAGAGATTACCAGGCTGCGGAAAAACTCGGTGTATCCATAAAATGCCGGCGAAGTCTTACCTATGACACTGATGGCACAATAACCACAGGATGCTCAAAAAGGCCATCCAGCAAGGCCGTAGTAAGCGAAGCGGCGAGGCGTACGCTTCGGTACGTTGAGCCTCTGAGCGATGAGAGAACGCCGCTGAGGGACTTTTTCAGCATCCTGTTAAAGCCCTCAACTTGACGCTAGGCATGTGACATATCTCAGTCCAATCAGGATGAGGGCTGCCCCACCCGTCACGTTCTGACATGGCATCGTCGATTCGATGACCACCCTGCTCAGAAAACTGCCTTGAGATAGGCCAAGCACAGACTCTGTGGCAGCCCATTTCCATGCCCAGAATGGACCGTGGCCTCAGCAAACGACGTGATGCATCGACGGACAGATGATATTCATGCCGCTCAGAGCCTTGCAGGTTGTCCAGCCCTTGCAGTCCGATAGCGTAAGTCACTCTGAACAAGCGGGTTGCGGCGAAGACGGTCAGGTCAACTACGGCAAGACTGTATGGACTCATACCCCTAACACGCGCACAAAGTAGAACCGCCTTGCACCTGGTTGCCCAGATGCAAGGCGGTTCATTCCTTACAATGACACGAAGACGAAGTTAATCCTTGTCGTCCTCATCATCGTCTTTCTTCTTCTTTTCAACCTTCAATACCGGCTGGCCCTGCGCCAAACTAGCATTGAGATCATGCTCTGGCACTTTCTTGTGCACCAAGTTCTGGTGGCAATCGATACACGTGGCACCTTCCGTCTGCATTTTCGCATGTGCGGCCTTGGCTGACGCTCCTGGCGCCTTCACATTCTTGTGGCAAGCCCTGCACGTGAGACTGTCCCATTCTTTTAATTTCATCCTGGCCCGAAAGGCCGCCTCTGGACGATGCTCATTGAATTTTTCCACCGTTGAGTAGTCGGTGGTGAACTCCTTAATGAGGAATGGAAGCCCGTCAACCACATGTGTGTAAATGGCTTTGTGGAAGTTCGAGAAGCCTTGTGGCACATGGCAATCCTTACAACCAGGATCCGCGCCAAGCGCCCCATAGTGAGAGGACTTCTTCAACTCCTCGTAGGGGTAAATTTCTGAATGGCAGCTGATGCAGAACTCTGTTCTTGAAACAGCTGCTTCACCCCCGAAGACCACGGCGATCAAGAGGATGCCGACCACTCCCCCAACAATTAACGTACCGGCCTTCCCTGACATTATTCCTCCTCAGCCTTGTCGGACTTCACAGGTGGCTTGGCATTTTTCTGGAATTCCTCGTGGAATTTCGGCGTTGGAGGTCCAGTGAATGTTCCAGCCAGCTTGTAATGCGCGTGCATCGCCTTGTCGTCTCGCACATACTTCTCAAAATCAAACGAGTACTTCTTGTCGACGGTTGGAGTAAATGGCGTATAGGGCTTCTTCGCACCCTTCCAAGGCGACCCTTCATAGTTCAGGTGACAGGCGCTGCACTTTTCGACGAATTCAAATTCCTGTCCGGCTTCAGCCAGGGACTCACGAGGGGTTTCCTTCTTGAGACTTTTCATACGCTTCACCGGCTTTCCGGTGGATCTTACGATAGTCGCTGCCAGCTCCATGGCATGATTCACAGCTTACTCCGGTCACGAACTTCTCCGGCTCTTCGACCATGTAACCGCCCTCTTTCCCCCAGCCGGTGACGTGGCAACCCACGCAATCTTTGTCTTTGCTGTAATCCTTCTTCGGGTCAAGCTTTGCCTTGACCATGGCCTCGTCTTTTTTCTTGCCTCTTGTAGATTTGAGCGAATCCATCGCCTTGGCATGAAGGGTCTTGTCCCACGACTCGCCTTCGCCCTTGTGGCAGTTATAACACTTCTTCCTGCCTTCAAATGTACCTTCAGCAGCAGCGGTTCCGACTAAGACAGCGAACAACGCCGTAGCGGCGAGTGCGATTGTCATGGGATGATTCACGGTAGCTCCTTTCTCCTATTGAAAAACTATTTGTGGTCCTGCTTGAGCAATCACGTATGCATTACTCTATCGTGGCTGTGGAAGATTTTCAATAACCGTCTTTCCACTTCTGTCTTCTACCACTCAAAAAATCAGTTATTCGCGGGCTGTGCAGATGGAATCTTATACACCAAATAGCCTCCCTCTTTGTAGACCATCTGGAGGGGTTTAAATTCGAGGATCAACGAGGTTGTCATGGGCAGCATCTGTGCGAGCAGCGTCTTCACGCTCTTGTCATCGGTGAGGAAGTAGGCGCGCACGTTAGTCTCCGAGAGTCCATGCACCGTATGGGAGGTGAACTTGTTGTCCGCCTTGCCAACGCTTTACCATCACGTTGAGTCCATGCACATCCCCACTCCCCTTCACGGTGAAGTCCTTGTAGGCGACACCGATGCCATCGGGGCGCATCATCCCAAGTTTGTAGAGATCCGAGATGTGGACCACGACATAGCCTTCACGCCCGCCGGTCAGTTCACGCAGGATCGCGGCACCCTCTGTTGGCTCTGCCAGTAGCGCGTCAGCAAAACGTTGAAATTTGCGCTTCTCCTCTTCGCTTGGCGCAGAGCCCCAGAAGTCGCGTTCGTATTTCGCGATGGCCTCGCTTCGCGGCCGCCAGAGCATCGGCGTGATAAGAGGTTCACTGAGATGGGAGGTGAAGACCGTCTCTAACCCGGTCAAAAGTTGAATCTGGCGCGAAGTGTCCCACCAGGCCAGAATGGTTGCGTCTTTCGGCATATTCTTGGCAATCACTGGTGCCAATATGGACAGCTCGGAGAGCTTACTGTCGACAAAGACCATTGGTTCGCCGACGTGATTTTCCCAGGCGAGCATCACGGGCTTTGTATTTCCGCGGCGAGCGAGATAGGCGGACGCTACCGGTTCCTCCATTCCTTCTATGTGAACCTCTTGCTTGCTAATGCTTAGGTCAGACCATGGACCTAGTTCGAGCTTGGGGAACTTATCAACACCGCCTTCTTCCACCAAGCGATAGTGATACGGGGCTGGACCTGGATCGAACCACAGAAATGCAACCCAACCAAGTAAAAGAAGTCCTCCCGCCACTAGGACTATTCCTAGTAACGGGAGGACTCTACTACCTGGCCGCGTCAGCGCTGCTTCCATCGTCGGCGCGGCGTCTATTGTCACCGCTGGTTCTTCTTACGTCTGCTCCATCCGGCAAGCGCGAGGGTACCTGTCAGAAGCATGCCGCCGCCGAGACTGCCGAGCGTAAATTTCCCGTCAGTGGTATCTAAATCAAGCAGGCTACTCGTCTTGGCCTGCTGCTCAAGCTTGGACACCCGTTCCATCAGGACCATCCTCTCCTTCAGCTTGGTGTCCTCGTCCATGATTTCGACATAGGCGCGGTTCATGGCTGCCCAGCCGACGGTGTAGGTGTACCCTGGATATTGGTGCGCGAGAGCTACGTGCAGTTGCACCAGATGGTCCTCAGCCATCTCGAACAGTTTGAGCTCGATGGCTGTAGGGCTGTTGCCCTTGGACCAGTAGATCTGCCAGAACTGGTCGAACAAGGCCTTAGCCGGTGCTGGAGGGGCAGGCCGGTTGTTCTTCTGACCAGTGAGGAGTCTAGCCTCGTACTGTTTATGGACGACGTTGTGCGCCTCATCGTATTTATCAAGTCCATGAGACGTGCCGTTATCCATAAACTCTAACCATGCAGCGCGCGAAAGCTCTCGGAGTGGCACGTTGTGCAGGTCTTGACCCACGCATCCAGTCGCTTCTGGCCCCATTCGCCAAATACAGGCTCTCTAATGCCAGGCACGAATGGATAGTTTGCCCAACGAACCTTACGCACCGTGTTGTGACTGAATTTGCCCTGGTACTCCATATGACAGCTCTGGCAGGTGGGGAACTTCTGTCCACCCTTCAGAACTGCATCCTTGAGCTGTACATTAAAATTCCATCTCCCCTTAGAAGCCTGGTAGCCCAGCCCATGCTGCGACGCGTTGTAGGCTTCATAGTTGTTGTGATCGGCCCCGCTGTGACAGGTACCGCAGGCTTCAGGCTTGCGGGAGTCGGCCACCGAGAATTCGTGCCTGGTATGGCAGTTGTCGCACTTATTCTGGTTGGTGTGGCACATGGTGCAGCCGTCAGCGATCTCGCGCTGCGACATTCCGGCGTAGATGTCCGTCTCAACGTTAGCCCTGTAATCCAGCGCGTGTGACGGACGACCCCTTGGCCACTGGTTCTTCGGCCATAAAATCGTGTCGCGCTCGGACTCGCGCTCGGCATATTCTAGTAGATGGCAGTTGCCGCAGACATCAGAGGTAGTCATCCTGATGTCCACGCGATGGTCAGCCTTATTCTTGGTATTGATGCCCACGTGGCAATCGATGCAGCTGACTTCCTTCAAGTTCTCTTTTGGACCGAGCTTACCAAGCGAGCGCAGGTTTGCCTCGACTTCTTCCAGCTTCGCCTTCTTGTAGAAGGTGTCATCTTTCTCAGTGAGTTTGCGAATCTTGTCCAGATTGGCATGCGCGCTTCTCTTCCACATCGCCACCCAACCTGGCGACTCATCGGTGTGGCATTTCACGCACTGCTCGCGTGTCGCGACTTCCTTGACCGATGTCGGGGGCTTGTAGAACGACATTGGGTCGAAGTACTTACTCATTGCGACCGGCTCCCAATACTGGCCGTACTGCCCTTTCCCCGCGCCTCTGCCTGGATCCAGCCAGCGCTTCGTCAACGCCTCATGAAACTCCTTGGGGCTCGCTGACCGATCAATGTTCAGCGCCTCGAACGTTTCCTTCGGAACACTAGGGTACTGCGCATGCACTGGTGCGGCCAGCAGCAGGCCGCAGACAACCATCGCATACTTCGCCAAATGCTTTACGGTCACAGTAATACTCCTTCCGTATATGATGGGCAGCGTGCACTGTCCTTCAAAAAATACTTCTGGACACAATACATCATGGTGATGTGGTTATGATATTCTACTTAACGTTACTCAGATTCCCTAAAAGAATGCGGTGGGAATATAGCTGAGGCCCACCACACTGTCAAGATCTTTTCCCTTCATAATGCCCGAAAGATCGCACTCAACTTTATATTTTATATAACACATACAACGGAAACTTCACACCTACGGGCGCTCCCGGTCAATAACGACAGTAATGTTTTCCGTCCCTGGCTTAATCGGCTGACTCATCCCTTCCAGATCACCACTTCCAGGCATCGCTTGTCCAGATTTCGACAATCGGGCCACGATGACCACTGTATCGATGTCCGACAGCTTTCGAGATGGCATAGGACTTGTCGAGTCATCGAGCCGGAAGGTGAAGGGTAAGTCATTCTTCGATGCCCGCACGATCGACACCGGCATTGGTGGACCGGCCACATCCTTCGCAAATACGAAGAGCGTATCAGGAAGTGACCCTTTGCCGGCCATAGTTGGGCTCAACACCACTTTTCCTGTAATCGCGCGCGACGCACCGGCCTTTTTGACCGGAGGATGATCAGCCGGCATAGCCGATGAAGCCGCAGGAGCATTCGCCGCTGCCATCATTGGAGCACCACCGATCCGCCGTTTCGCGTCGTCGATAGCGGCCGAGATTTGCTCGCTAAATTCCGGTTCGGAATCTGGAGGCAAGTTCGCGCGCGCTCGTTCCCAATCCTTGACGGCAAGAACGAAATCCTTACGATTGTAGGCCACGGTGCCTGCCAGCATCAGAGCCTTCACGTGATTGGGATCAACCTTCAAAGCCTTTTCGATCAACGTCTCCGGTTTGCCTTCGAGCTTGCGCCCCTGGTGAACTGCAAGCGCATCGGCATAATCAGCAAGCATATCCGCATTGTTGGGATTCAGCTTGATAGCCTTCTCGAAAGTCGGAACGGCATCGGCATACCGCTCCATGGCCATATAAGAGCGCGCCAGCATGGTCCAGCCTGTTGCATCATTGGGATTCTGCTCCAGCTTCTTTTTGAGCTTGTCGACCAGCGCATTGAGCCCCTCGGTCATTTGGCGCTCATTGTCGGCACCGCTCTGAGCCGACATCGGTGACGCCGTCGGGTGCGTCATCGCGGCTGGATTGCCCAATGTCCAATAGAGCACGCCACTGGCTGCCGGAATGGCCAACACTAACGACAGTGCGACAAGCCGAATATTCACGAGCCCTCCGGACATCATCGATGATGTTTCGGTGGAACCAGTCTCCTCCAACACCCGGCGCTCCAGCTCATGTCGAGCCGTCTGATACTGGTCATCCGTCAGCAGCCCGTTGGTGAGATCTTGTTCCAGCTCAGAGAATTGCTGTCGATACACCGGCAACGTTTTTTCCTGTTCATTGGTCAGCTGCGCTGGGCGCTTCAACAACGGGCGCACGATTAATCCCAGGACGGATACGGTCATGGCGGACACAATCGCCCAGAATGTCACGGTCATGATCGCTTCTCTCCTTCTGCCAAGAGTTGTTCAACTCGTCGATGCTCTTCATCCGTCACCGACACTTCGGCCACCGTACGTGACCGGCGCCGCAACGTAATAACCAGCGCCGTCACCCCGATCGCCATTAAGACAAACGGTCCCACCCACAGCAGCGTGGTCGTGGCTTTTAACGGCGGTCGATACAGCACAAAGTCTCCGTATCGCGACACAAGAAACTCAATGATCTCCGGGTCGCTCATATTCTTGGCGATCATCTCTCGGACTTCCCGACGCAGGTCTTCTGCCAGTGGAGCGTTCGAGTCGGCCAAGGTTTGATTTTGACAGACCAGACATCGCAGCTCGACGGCGAGGTGCTTGAGTCGCGCCTCGGCGACGGGATCATCGGTCAATGGCCTGGCTTCCCCGGCCCAAGCCGACCCGGACACACACAATATGATGAGCATCACCCATTTCATTCGGATTCAAGCTGCTTCACAAGTGGGATAATTTTTTTGTCGACCGTGTCAGGATTCAACGGCCCGATCTGCTTATAACGAATCACGCCCTGCTTGTCGATGACGTACGTTTCAGGAACTCCGTAGACTCCAAAATTGATGCCGACTCGTCCAGCCTCATCCACCCCGACAATCGGGTAGGGATTGCCCCATCGCCTGAGCCAGGTCATGGCTTCGTCCTGCTGATCCTTATAATCCATGCCATAGATCGGCACCTCACCGGACTTGGCCAGCTCCATCAGCACCGGATGCTCGGTCTTACAACCGTTGCACCACGAAGCCCAAAAATTAAGCAGCCACACCTTCCCTTTCAGGTCTGCCGGAGACAACACTTTCTCGCGATCATAGAGCTGCGGCTGGGAAAAATCCGGTACAGCCTTCCCGACCAACGGAGATGGAATTTCGCGCGGATTGAGTGTGAGTCCGATGCCCAGAAAACCGACGACCACGACAAAAATAGACAACGGGAGAAGAAACCGATTCATGCCACTTTTCGCCTAGCTGCTCGCGTGGGTGCAGGCACAGCCGGTTCTTGTCGACGCCATGCTAACCGATACCGGCGATCACTGATGGCCAGTGCGCCGCCCAACGCCATGATAAAACACCCACCCCAGATCCAATCGATGAACGGCTTATGATAGAGCCGCACACTCCAAGCCCCGTCGTCGAGCGGCTCTCCCAATGACACATAGAGGTCGCGCAATAGCCCCGGATCAATGGCCGCTTCGGTCATGACTTGATTCTGAACGGGATACCGTCGTTTCTCCGGGTACAGAACCGTCGTTTCACGGCCATCATAGCTCACACGGAACGTCCCACGAGCTGCCGTATAATTTGGCCCAACCACATCCTGCGCCCCGTCGAATCGGAACGTATAATCACCGATACTCGCCGTCTCCCCCACGTTCATCCGCACATCCTTCTCAGATTCGAAGCCTTTCACCATCGTCACGCCGACGATAAAGACCGCAATCCCACAGTGCGCTACGAGCATCCCCCAGTATGATCTGGGCACCGAAGCCAGACGTTCGACGAGACTATTCCCGTTCACATGCGCCAATCGTTCACGCAGCCCAACCGCGGACGTCGTCACAATCCAAATCGCCAACAAGAGGCCGAGGCTCAGCAGGGGTGTCCAGTTGCCCAGGACAAACGGTAATGTCAGAGCGGATACAAGACTGACCCCAAATGCCCACTTCAACCGCTTCGCCAAATCAGGCACACTCGCCTTCTTCCATTGGGCCAACGGGCCGATTCCCATTAAAAATATTGCCGGAACCATTAATGGCACGAAGACGGAATCGAAGTACGGAGGTCCGACAGAAATTTTCCCGAGATCTAAAGCGTCTAAAAATAAGGGGTAGAGTGTGCCTAACAGCACCGAGCCCATCGCGGCAACCAATAACACGTTGTTGGCTAACAGCATGCCTTCTCTCGATAACATCGCGAAGCTGCCACCCAACCCGACTTTTGGAGCGCGCCACGCATACAAGGCTAACGACCCACCGATGACGATCGCCAAAAAGACCAGGATGAAGAGACCTCGCTTCGGATCGGTGGCAAACGCATGCACGGAGGTCAACACACCCGAACGGACGAGAAACGTCCCAAGGAGGCTCAATGAAAAGGCCATGATGGCGAGCAAGACCGTCCACACCTTGAACCCGCCCCGCTTGTCGGTCACGGCCAATGAATGCACCAACGCGGTTCCAGCTAGCCACGGCATGAATGAGGCGTTCTCAACCGGGTCCCAAAACCACCAGCCACCCCACCCGAGCTCGTAGTAGGCCCAGCCGCTTCCCAGCGCAATGCCGACCGTCAAAAAACACCAGGCAACCGTCGTCCATGGCCGAGACCAACGGGCCCAGGCCGCATCAAGATTCCCCCCCAACAACGCCGCGATGGCAAAGGCAAAGGCGACCGAGAAACCGACATAGCCCATATAGAGCATTGGTGGATGAATCACCATGCCGGGGTCCTGCAAGAGCGGATTGAGATCACGCCCGTCGGGAGCCGCAGGAATCAGCCGTTCGAACGGATTGGACACGCTCAACATGAACAGGAGGAACCCCACGCTCACCAAACCCATGACCCCAAGAATCCGGGAACGCGTGGCTTCCGGAAGATGGGAGGAGAAGAGCGTGACCGCAAACATCCACAGGGTCAGGATGAAGGTCCACAAAAGCAGGGATCCTTCATGCGCTCCCCAGATGGCAGCCAGACGATAGTGAAGGGGCAATTGCGAGTTGGAAGTCGCCGCGACATACAACACGGAAAAATCCTTGTCTGCGAAGGCGTAGGCCAGGCAGCCGAACGCAGTGAGGACCAATAGGAATTGGGTGCGCGCCGCCGGCTTCGCCACAGACATCAGCGCGGAGTTGCCGACCGCCGCACCGTAGATCGGGAGAATCCCCTGTACAAGCGCGACGCAAAGCGCGAGAATCAAGGCAAAATGACCGATTTCTGGAATCATAGCGACCCTTTTCTACCATCAGGAACAACGAGTGATTTGCTTTGCTGGGCACCGGAGGCCTTGGCCTTCGCTAGCGCGTCCGCCACTTCTGGAGGCATGTAATTCTCATCGTGTTTTGCGAGGACTTCGCTAGCGACAAACGTGCCGTCGACACCCAATTGCCCTTGCGCAACGGCTCCCTTCCCTTCCTTGAATAGGTCGGGGAGAATCCCTTTGTACGTCACCGGTACGCGCTTCGCGGTATCGGTCACGATAAAATGGACGGTCAACCCATCATTCTCACGAACCAGGCTGCCGTCTTCAACCATCCCACCGATCCGGAAGCTACGCCCGTGCGGGGCTTCTCCGCTGACGACTTGCGTGGGGGTGAAAAAGAACACGAGATTGCTCTGGAAGGCGTTTAAGATCAGCACGGTCGCCACACCCAAGACAAGCAACCCCAGACCAATAAAGGCAAAACGTTTATGCCGTGGTTTCATCGGTGTCTCCTAACAACCCGGCGCGCTGTTCGGCGCGCGCCGCAGCCCGTCGGCGCCACAAAGCCAGCACTTCCCACCCCATACAGAGCGCCGTGGCGATAAACGAGGTCCACACATACAGCCCGTACCCGCCCATCGCAAAAAATTCCGACGCGCTCCCCCACTGCATCAACGAACCTCCACCACTTCCTGACTCACCGCTGGTTTCTCATCCCAGACCGGTAGCGAGTCCCGCTCGACCACGATGCATCGCACGCGGGCGAGAATGATGGCAATGCTATAGAGCCAGAACGCGACCGTCATGATGAGCATCGCCATCAACATGGTCGCCGCCATTTTCGACCCCGTCGACATGCTGACTGAGGCGCCTTGATGCAAGGTGTTCCACCATTGTACCGAAAAATAGATGATAGGCACATTGACGACTCCGACCAACGAAAAGACCGCACTTGACCGGTCGGCGCGACGCATGTCATCGATCGACGTCCGCAAGAGCATGACCCCCGCATACTGGAATAAGAGGATAAGCTCCGAGGTCAGTCTGGCATCCCACACCCACCAGGCACCCCATGTCGGTTTCCCCCACATCGCTCCGGTCAGCAACGCCAAGAATGTAAACATGGCTCCAGTAGGCGCAATCGCCTGCGCCATCATAAAAGACAATCGGGCATTGAGTCCCATTCCGACACCGGCCCAGATAGCCATGACCACATAGAGAAACATGGACATCCAGGCTGCGGGAACATGGACAAAGATAATCCGATACGATTCCCCCTGCTGAAAATCGGTCGGCGCGACGAAGAACCCCATATAGAGCCCGACCCCCATCAGCGCCACCGCCACAACCGCGAACCAGGGGATCAGTCGACCTGCCAGGGGATAAAAGGCTTGTGGTGCCGAATACTTCGACCAATTCACGTTGATGAGATCCTTCTATTCCAACGCAATACGTATCGCCGCTGCCGTGGCCCAGGGCGCCAGAAAGAGTGAGAGCACCAGACTGGCCCCAAGCAGCGACAGATTTGCTTCGCCACCGACTCCAGCCATACTACCGGTGACGGCGCCGGCCCCAAAGATCAACACTGGAACATAGAGTGGAAGCACCAGGAGGGCAACCAGTAGACCACTCCCCCGCACGCCAAGGACCAACGCGGCGCCGATCGCACCAATCATACTCAACGTCGGCGTCCCAAGCAAGAGCGACAACACCAACACTCCCAGGGGTTCTCCATCTAAGCCGAATTGGAGGCCGAGGAGCGGCGAGAGCAGCACCACGGGTAACCCGGAGATCAGCCAATGCGCGAAAACCTTTCCGGCCACCAGGACCGCCAAGGGTTGGGGAACCAAGACCATCTGTTCGAGAGCCCCATCCACATAATCCGCCGTAAATACTCGTGAAAGCGACAATAAACAGGCCAACAAGGCCGCGACCCACAGCACGCCGGGGCCGATCGTTCTCAACACCGCCGGCTCCGGACCGACGCCCAAGGGAAAGAGGCTGGCCACAATGACGAGAAAGAAGACCGACATCGCCGCATCTGAACGACGCCGCATCGCGAGCAAGAGATCCCGCTTGACGATGCCACTGACGGCCTCCCACATACTGGAGCGGTTCATCCAGCCAGCCTCAGGTGTTGCAGCCGCTCTGCGGGCAGCGCGACCTCTTGGTGCGTGACCAAGACCGCCAGTCCTCCACGTTGCACATGCGCCAGCAGCCGCTGCGTCACCACACTCGTAGAGGCCGCGTCGAGAGACGTGAACGGTTCATCCAACAGCCATAGGGGGCGCGTGGAGAGCCAGAGCCGCGCAAGGGTGACACGGCGCTTCTGGCCTTGTGAGAGCACTTTGGACGGCAACTGATGAATGGGGCGCTTCAGCCCGATCGCCTCCAAGGCTTCCTTTGCTCCGTTGTTGGAACAAGGTTCCCCGGCCAGGGACGTGGCACTCATCAGATTTTCCAGGGGAGTCAGATCGTCCTTGATCCCGTTCAGATGCCCAAGATACGTCAGTTGCCCCGCATAGAGTTCCCTGAGTTGATGGATATTCTGACCATCCCAGAGAACCGAACCTTCCTCCGGGGGCAACAGGCTGGAGAAAATCCGGAGCAGGCTGGTTTTTCCGCTGCCGTTCTCACCCACCACGACCAACAGGGTTCCCGGCTCAACCTTTACATTGAGATCCGAAAACAGCCGACGCTCGCCTCGACGGCAACTGAGTCCAACAGCTTGCAACATAAGGGGCTACTCAACAGCAAAGGGTCGAGAGTAAGGGAACAGCGCGTGGAAAAACAAGGGGCAGGAAGCCCTGCTTGCACTCAGAGCGATCATCCTATTAACCTGTGCCTGTACGGCTAGATTGAGAATCTGCCATAGTGAATACCATATGGCATCTATATCGTGAAGGAGAGCTGAAGCATGAGCCAACTGGTCTGTATCGCATTTAAGGACTTGAGCACGGCCGATCGGGTGCTGAACGAACTTCGGGCCATGGAAACTGACTATGTCCTCGACCTGGAAGACGCGGTCATCGTCGTCCGCGATTTGGATGGGAAAGTCCATCTGAAGCAGTGCGTCGATGTGTTCGGCGGTGCGACCACACATGGTGTGTCGCTCGGCGTGTTGTGGGGAGGGCTGATGGGGTTGCTCTTTATGAACCCCCTGGCTGGCCTAATCGGCAGCCTCGCCGGCGGGGCGGGGGCCGGAGCCGTGACCACCGCAGCCAGTGGGTTTGGGTTGTTGAGCGACTATGGGATTCCTGATAATTTCATCAGAGATTTGGGCAGCACGATCAAACGGGGTACTTCAGCCATCTTCTTGTTGATTCGCAACATTGACGAAGACAAGGTCCTCGCCAGGATTTCACAACACGAAGGAACGATTCTCAAGACGTCACTCAGCAAGGAGCATGAGGAGAAGCTCCGGACTGCCCTCACACACGAACACAAACAAAAGATAGCCAAAGCCTAATAGTGCATCCCAGAATGACGTTCGTCCTTGCGGCAGGCTCGGGACGAACGTCGGGGGCGAGACCTTCCCTGAACGCAACCTTAAATTCGCTCCTTCTGCTTCCCATCCAACAGACAACTGACGTTCATATCCCCCATGACGTTGATCGCCGTGCGACAGCGATCGAGAAACCAATCCACGGTCAATAAGACCGGAATGTATTGCACGGGCAGTCCGACAGCAGTAAAGACCATGGTCATCGTCACCAGACCAGCTTCCGGAATACCGGCGGCGCCGACCGAAGCAACGATGCTCGTCAGCACGACCAGCAGTTGCTGCTGGAAGCTCAGGTCCATCCCGATCATTTGCGCGATGAAGAGCGCCGCCATCGCCTCGTACAGCGCGGTGCCATCATTGTTAAAATTTGCGCCGACCAGCGCTCCCATGCTGGCGGACTGCTCGCGCAATCCCACGCGCTCCTTGAGCGCCGCGTAGGTCACCGGCATTGTCGCCGTCGAGCTGGCAGTAGAAAACGCCATCACCAGTGCATCGCGGCCGCCGCGAATGAGATCCGCCGGGCGCACCCACGAACCGAATCGGATACGGAGGAGGTAATACCCCGCCTGAATCGCGAGCGCGAGCAACACGCTCACCACAAAGATCCCAAGCGCCTTGAACGGAGCGAAGCCTTCCGTCCCCACGATACTCGCGACAATACCGAAGACCGCCAACGGCACGATCGCAATGATCCAGTGCAAAATCTTGATGAGTGATTCCAGGAAGAGATCGACGAGATGTCCGACCGTTCCAAGCGGCCGCTCGCGTTCCTTGCGGAGAGCCATCCCAAACGCCACGGCGATGAAGATGACACCGATCACCTTCCCATCGTCACCAAGTGGTCCCAACAGGCTCTTGGGCACATTCTCAAGAAAGAGGGCCGGCGGATTCGCGGTCTTCGTCGTTTCGTCGTGTTGTTGTGGCGGAGTGAGCCCCGCCCCTTGCCCTGGCTGGATCACGTTGGCGACGGTTAGACCAACCGTGATCGCAACCAACGTGTTGAGCAGCAACAACCGTGGCAGCCGCGCCGTAAGTGGCCCACCGAGCTGCGTCGTCATGAACGTGTGCACGATCGCTGCGAGAATCAGCGCCGGCGCGAGCGCACCGAGGAGACGCAACACCAGCTTCCCTGGTACGGCAAGAACAGCCGCGTCGCTTCCCAACAGCACTCCCACCATGACACCAAGGACCAAGGCGATCACGATGCGCGCATAGAGCGGGACGCCTTGCCATCGCGCAATCAAGCCCCTATTCGCCGCAGAGCTCGTCGTGTTGTTCGAGGCGTTGTCATCCATAGGGCGTGATTTCTGTCTTTTCCACTAAATGCCCCCGTGCTGAAGGCGATCGCCGAATGTACCACGGGAAGCCTTGAGAGTGGGTCAGATGATTGGCGGGAACAGAAATGGCTGTCTTGTGCAGTTCAGTCGGCGTGCTTGAAGATGGCTGACGTGGAAACCACCGCCCCTTGCGTCGCGCGATCATCTCGACACATAGCGCGATCGGCTCTTTACGAAAGACTTCCGACCACATTTATTCGCCTAACCGAATGTGGTGCGGTGATCCTGATGAATCTGCAGTTGCAGAATAGGATCGACGTGACCGATCGCCCCGGATCATCTCTGGAAAATGGCTGATTAATATATTCTGGCCACAGAGCACATTGCATCAGGTGCATCCTATTCCATGCATAGCGATAAAGTTATCGTAAGCTATTAGAATATTGTAGTTTTTTATTTTTTTAACTCAGCAGTCTTCTAAAGCTGGCTTCTCTAATCTGCTCAAGCCTTCACTCAGAAAACGGTTCCAACCTTATGGCAAACCATACTCTGTTGACATGTTTGTTCTGTCCAACCTAACAGCTCCTGGCATAGATGCTGCTCTATGCTTATCCGGAATTAACTGAAAAATTGTCTACACGACAACCTATATATTCTCAAAAGCGATCCTGGAGGCCTAACAGATGAATGACATCCCACCTTTCTGGTTTGGAAAAACAGTATTTGTGGCCGGTGCCACC
Source organism: Nitrospirota bacterium (assembly GCA_963850405.1). GTDB lineage: Bacteria > Nitrospirota > Nitrospiria > Nitrospirales > Nitrospiraceae > Nitrospira_D. The sequence goes on along the minus strand of CAWKLH010000025.1, from coordinate 208,559 downwards.
GGTTTCTTGGGAGGCTGGTTGGTGCGCCGACTCCTCCAGTTCGGTGCACATGTCGTCGCCCTAGCCCATTCAGCCAAGCCGGACTCCCAGTTCTTTTTGAAATCGTTCGATGACCTCTCATCAGTCTCTCTCTATTGGGGCGATATCGCCGACCAAGCCCTGATTGAACGGATATTTGCCCGTCACCCGATTGATGTGTTTTTTCATGCCGCGTATGGCGCGGATGTTCATCGGGTGCTCGATGAGCCGTTGGAATGCTTCCGTTCCTCGGCGATCAGTACATGGCAAATTCTAGATTTTCTCAGGAAGAATCACCCGAACTGCATTTCCGTCATCAGTTCGACCGACAAGGTGTACGGCCGCCAGCCAATTCCGTATGAGGAGCATTCACCGCTTCAACCGCTCCACCCATACGAAGCCGCAAAGGCTGCACAAGATCATGCTGCCCAGAGCTATGGAAAGGTCTTCAAATTACCGGTGGCCATCACCCGCTGTGGGAATTTTTTTGGTGGCTACGATTTTAATTTTAGCCGTTTGATACCTGGAGTGGTGCAGAGCATCCTGCAGGGCAAGGTTCCACGGCTCCGGTCCAACGGCAGATTCACACGCGATTTCCTGTACATCGAGAGTGCCGTAGATGCGCAGTTACTCTTGGCCCAGCGGCTGTCGGAAGATGACTCGCTCTACGGAGAAGCGTTCAATTTCTCGTACGGAGAGCACGTTGAAGTCCTCGATATTGTGCAACGGATTTGTCGCCTGCTCGACGTGTCGGCGAAGGTTGTGGTGAATGAGAATAACGCCGTAGAAATACCGAACATGCAGCTCTCCTGCACAAAGGCCGAACAACGTCTTGGGTTTAAACCATCGTACAATTTCACAACTGGCCTTGAGCGCACGGTGAACTGGTACCGCGAGCACTTCATCATGTCATCAGTGCAGAATTATAATTGGCTCGAAAGGACAACGGTGGGCTGAGGTGGCTCCGCTTGGTTGGACAGTTTCTGCCAGCTCCTAAGTGGTGCCTGGCGGCATATGCCTACGCGGTAGTGGGCCGTGCAGACCGGTTCATTCAGTACACGCGATCGGGTGTGCGTCTTCTTTCGATCGGCAGACACATTACACAGAGCGCACCGAGAATCAGCGGAAGCAGCTCGTTAATCGTCTGTCGGCTTTCGTCGCCAGCCATGCAATCGTGGCGGCTCTGAGGAGCATGAGCGAGGCTAGGATGAACGGCGCGCCGGGAAATTCCCCGGAAGTGACGAGACTTGAGTGCTGCGAATGGCGTCGGACCGGATGAAGGAGCTGAAGGTCTGCGTGAAAAGCATCGGCCCGATCAGACCCGTCACCCAGTTGATGCTCCTATCCATTCTATGCCGCGTGGGCCGCTGCTTGTTCCAATAATTCGTGAATGAGCGCCTGGTAGAGCTTTCCACGTTTGGCGGCCATTTTTCGCAACTGACTCAAGAGCCGTGGCGAGAGACGAATAGCGATCAGCTATTTCGCCATTCCGCTGGATGGTCTTCCCACCCGGGGCGCACATCGAAGCTCTTTAGCCGTAGACTCCGGGATGTCCGAGAAATCAATCTGCGAGTCGGGTATAGGCTTGTCGTTCCCGTCGGCTCGCCAGGCGCGCGCTGATGATCCGGAATGTTTCTTTTTCATATTCCACCTTTCGTACGGTATACACAACGAGCAAAAGCCGTTCGCTCACCGATTGACCAAGTCGTTTGAACCGCTGCTCAGGGGATGAATGTGCGGGATCGTCCCAGTCGAGCCCATTGGCATCACCAAAGACGGTTGCCGCTTCTTCGAACGACACACCATGTTTCTCAAAATTGGCGAAAAGATGGGATCAGTTCTTGACGTTGCAAAGAGTTGAGTCTGCTGCGGGGAACCTGGTGCTCGTTCGATCGCTTTCTGGATGTTCGAGATTCGCGAAGGGGAGATTCGAAAGCGCATCGCGACTGTCTGCAGCGGTTCATTCGCCGCGCGCCTCAACAAGTAGACGGCGGTCTGGTACGCGTCGCGGTGCGAACGATTGAGTATGGCGTCCACGGGAAGTCGATAGGTAGCGGCCACGTGCTGGAGGACTTCGTCTGGCGAGAGGCGGGTTGGGTGGGTTTGGAGAGCGGAAACGTTGGTCAGCGGCTTGCCTTGCACGAGTCGGTCGATGCGTTCACGGAAAGATTTGGCCCCGCAGGTCCTTCCACGGCGAAGGCTGGTGGATCCCCTCGGCCACGAAGCGCCGGTAGGCGGTCCGAGCTGTCGCCATGGTGCGAGCGAACAGGGAGAGCGCGGCAGCGACGTCGAGCCAGCCTGGCGCTTCTTGGATACCCGCAGTCGCTTGATAACTTATGCTTATCCGCTTGTTTCAGCAGACCGCAATGGGTAGTATCGTGGGATGCCTCGACCGAGTTTCCCCAAGAGCCTGCGGCAGTTCCAACAACAGTTTGCCAGCGAGGACGCTTGCGCGGAGTATCTGACGGCATGCCGCTGGCCAGATGGGTTCCGGTGTCCGAGGTGCGGTCAGACGTCCGCGTACGGCTTGGCAGGCCGCCGGCGCTGGCAGTGTGCCTCCTGCCGCTATCAGGTCTCTGTGACGGCCGGGACAATCCTCCACAATTCGAAGACCCCGCTCATGACGTGGTTTTGGGCTGCGTATCTGATGACGACGGATAAGCGTGGGCTGTCGGCCCTCCTCCTGCAGCAGCAACTGGGACTCAGCCGCTACGAGACCGCGTGGATGATGCTGCACAAGCTCCGTCGCGCGATGGTGAACGCGGCGCGGGACCCGCTTTGCGGCGAGGTTGAGATGGACGAGACCTGGGTGGGGGGAACTCAGACAGGACTGCGGGGCAGTCGCCAGCTCAGAGGGCGCAACGCCGCGCTGGTTCTGGTTGCAGTCGAACGGCGGGGACGGGCGTCCGGTCGAGTCCGGATGGAGGTCATACCCGATTTCGCAGGAACCACCATCAAGGAGTTCGCTGCCAGAAACATCGCCACAGGTACCACCATCTCCACCGATGGCCTCTCGAGCTTCGGGGTGCTCACGGCGAGCGGCTATACCCATGTGCCACGAACGCAGCCGCCCCCGCTTCAGTTGCGCCAAGGAGCCAAGTCCGTCGTTCCGCTTGCCGACCGGATGATCGGGAACCTTCAGAGCTGGCTGGTCGGCACCCACCACGGCGTCAGCCGCAGCCAGCTCCAGGTCTATCTCGATGAATTCGTCTTCCGCACGAACCGTCGTCGTGAACCGAGGGCCGCTTTTCAAACCCTGCTCGGCCTTGGCAGTAACCGAGGTCCTACGGCCTACGCGCAGATTCAGCACGCCCGTGATCGCAAGCTCTTGCGGTCTGCTGAAACAAGCGGATAAGCATATGATAACTACTCCACGCCCACCCTCCCTGCTTCTGCCACCATTCCAGCTCGCACCGGATTCAACACGACATAGCGGCAGAGTTCCTGGTTGTGCATTGCCGCGAGCGGTGATGATGTGGTAGAGAGCACCGGGAAATTCGAGGCGGAATGGGCAACCAAGAGACGAGACCCTACGGTCCAGGAAGTACAAAATCAAGAACTGACCCCGCTTCCGTTTCTCCCTAAATTGTCTTGAGCCCTACCGCAAGATCGCTTACCCTACACAAGGTCTAAGCCTAATTGATATCAGGCCTATCGCAGTCATACACAAAAGAAAGGACAGCTCATGCGCGTTATTGTTTCCTGTTTGGCAACCCTACTCTGCCTTGGAACCGCTGGGGCATTCGCGGCAGCCCCAGAGCTCAGGACCGAGGAACAAAAAACACTCTATGCGTTAGGATTGGCCATCAACCAATCGCTCAGCAATTTCACCTTGAACGAGGCTGAATTTGAAATCGTGAAGTCCGGCCTCACAGATGGGTTCTCAAAACAGCCCCCCAAGGTAGACCTCAAAGCGTTTGGCATGAAGATTTCAGAGCTGCAACAGGCCCGCGCTGCGGTTCTTGCAGAAGCGGAAAAGAAAGCGGGAGCCGCGTTCCTTGCGAAAGCCGCGGCAGAATCCGGCGCCAAGAAAACCGAGTCCGGGGCGATCCTCAAGACCATCAAGGAAGGGACCGGCGCCACGCCGAAAATCATCGATATGGTCAAGGTGCACTATCAAGGAACCTTGATCGATGGAACAGTGTTCGATAGTACCACCAACCAGGGCGAGCCGGTCATCTTGAGAGTGAATGAAATGAGCAAGTGTTGGGTGGAAGGGATCCAGCAAATAAAAGTCGGCAGCAAGAGCAGGTTGGTCTGCCCGTCGAGTCTCGGCTATCGCGACAAGGGCTTGCCCCCGCTTATCAAGCCCGGCGCCACGTTAGTATTCGAGATCGAACTTTTCGAAATCATTGCTCCCAAGTAGCTGCACGCAACAAGTTCGCACGAGGTTGAGCGGGAGAATATCCCGCTCAACCTCGTGTTCTTCCCCTCGAGGGTCACCATGGGGGTCACCCATTAGTCGGCTTATGCTTATCCGCTTGTTTCAGCAGACCGCAATGGGTAGTATCGTGGGATGCCTCGACCGAGTTTCCCCAAGAGCCTGCGGCAGTTCCAACAACAGTTTGCCAGCGAGGACGCTTGCGCGGAGTATCTGACGGCATGCCGCTGGCCAGATGGGTTCCGGTGTCCGAGGTGCGGTCAGACGTCCGCGTACGGCTTGGCAGGCCGCCGGCGCTGGCAGTGTGCCTCCTGCCGCTATCAGGTCTCTGTGACGGCCGGGACAATCCTCCACAATTCGAAGACCCCGCTCATGACGTGGTTTTGGGCTGCGTATCTGATGACGACGGATAAGCGTGGGCTGTCGGCCCTCCTCCTGCAGCAGCAACTGGGACTCAGCCGCTACGAGACCGCGTGGATGATGCTGCACAAGCTCCGTCGCGCGATGGTGAACGCGGCGCGGGACCCGCTTTGCGGCGAGGTTGAGATGGACGAGACCTGGGTGGGGGGAACTCAGACAGGACTGCGGGGCAGTCGCCAGCTCAGAGGGCGCAACGCCGCGCTGGTTCTGGTTGCAGTCGAACGGCGGGGACGGGCGTCCGGTCGAGTCCGGATGGAGGTCATACCCGATTTCGCAGGAACCACCATCAAGGAGTTCGCTGCCAGAAACATCGCCACAGGTACCACCATCTCCACCGATGGCCTCTCGAGCTTCGGGGTGCTCACGGCGAGCGGCTATACCCATGTGCCACGAACGCAGCCGCCCCCGCTTCAGTTGCGCCAAGGAGCCAAGTCCGTCGTTCCGCTTGCCGACCGGATGATCGGGAACCTTCAGAGCTGGCTGGTCGGCACCCACCACGGCGTCAGCCGCAGCCAGCTCCAGGTCTATCTCGATGAATTCGTCTTCCGCACGAACCGTCGTCGTGAACCGAGGGCCGCTTTTCAAACCCTGCTCGGCCTTGGCAGTAACCGAGGTCCTACGGCCTACGCGCAGATTCAGCACGCCCGTGATCGCAAGCTCTTGCGGTCTGCTGAAACAAGCGGATAAGCATAAACTGGCTAATAGGTGACCCCACTCTACTAGCCCCGACTGCTGCCTCTTATCGTTCTGTATGATTGCACGCCACATTTGTTCTTGACGACAACCGGCTCTCAGCGTAGCCTCCCGCCGGGCTTTCATCGGAAGGAGGATATGACGGTGGACGAATGGCCTTATCGCCTTATTGCGGGCATCGGTTTCGTCACCATCTCATTGCTGGCCTGGGTAACGGGTAAACGCAATCGGCTGAACTGGACGACCATTGGGGGGAGCGCGGCGTTGGCCTGGGGGCTCGGCATCGTGTCCTTTTGGTTTCCGGGCTCCCGCTGGCTCTGGAGCATAATCAACGATCTGGTGGTCGCCGTGCTCACCGCCTCGCAAAAAGGCACGCTGTTTCTTCTTGGGCCCCTCGCACTCGGTCCTGGCCAGACGTTGCCGGATGGGACAGTCTCGATCGGTTTCATCTTGGCGGCGCAAGCGCTGCCGGCAGTCGTGTTCTTTGCCGCCTTGATGGCGGGTCTCTACTATTTAGGCGCCATGCAAGTAATTGTGGGGTTGTTTGCCCGGCTCTTCTACCGGACCATGGGCTTATCGGGAGCCGAGTCTCTCTCCGGCGCTGCGAATATCTTCGTCGGGATCGAGGCGGGCTTGATTATCCGTCCCTACCTCGCAGCTATGACGCAGTCGGAACTACTCTTGGTGCTGACGTGCATGATGGCAACCGTGGCGAGCACCGTCATGGGCATCTACGTGTCGGCACTACACCATGCAGTGCCTCAAATCGCAGGGCATTTGATTTCCGCATCAATTATTTCGATTCCTTGTGCGGTGCTCATCAGCAAGCTCGCATTTCCAGAAGATGGACAGCCCGTGACACTGGGCGGCGTGCCCTCTGACCACACCGGTCAGACCTCATCGACTTTTTCCAACAGTGACGCGAACCCGCCACCCGCCAACCTCATTGTCGCGTTGATCGATGGCACAGGACAAGGGATGAAAATGGCGGTCGGCATTGCCGCCTTACTGATCGTGTTTCTTGGATTGGAAGCGTTGGTAGATTTGGCGCTGGCACAACTTCCTACGATCGGTGGCGTGCCTCTCTCCGTCACACGGGTCCTCGCCTGGCTGACCTGGCCGTTCGCCGTCCTCCTCGGTCTCCGTCCTGAGGAATGGCAGATCGGCGCGGACTTGTTGGGGTCGCGGTTTATCGAGACGGAAGTTGCAGCCTATTTCAAGTTGGCCACCGTGCAATCCGCGTCTCCGCCACCACTCTCGCCACGGTCCCTCACAACCATGACCTATGCCCTCTGTGGATTCGTGCATGTGGCGAGCATGGGCATCTTCGTCGGCGGTATCTCCGCATTGGTCCCGCATCGGGCAAAGGATATCTCGCTCCTGGGATTGCGTGCGTTGTGGACCGCCTATTTGACGACGTTGCTGACCGGCTGCATTGCCGGAGTCCTCGCAGCTTCCTAGAAAGTGGCACTCACCGGTCCTCATCTGTGACAAGGCTAATACGGCCGTTAAAACAGTCGATGAGCACATGCGCCCTCCCAGTCCCTGAGGACAATACGTGAGGAGCCATGGCCCTCAGCAAACAAACAGCGGAAACATTGCAGAATTCTGGAGGATGCGAGTACACTCATTTTCGATCAACATCCAGCAGCTTCGTTGGCCTACACGAGAATACAGAAGAGCTGCTCCGAGGACACAGACGACAGAACGAGGACAGGACTGAGTCCAACAATTTTCAGGGCAGGAGGATTTCGGTTTTACTTCTTCTCTCGTGAAGAGACCCGACCGCATGTTCATGTGTACTCTGAACGTGGAGAGGCGAAATTCCGGCTTGATCCTTCCGTGGAACTAGCCAAGAACTCCGGTATGACGGCTCGGCAGATCCGAGCAGCGAAGACCTTAATCGAGGAGCATGAGGATGAAATCCGCAGCGCTTGGCAGACACATTTCGGACGCTGAGGTGACCAACATCTCCAAGCACGGATTCTGGTTACTGCTGGCTGATGAGGAACTGTTTGTTCCGTTCAAAGACTTCCCCTGGTTCAAAGACGCCTCTATCTCGGAGATCGTGCGAGTGGAATGGCCACATCCCCATCACCTCTACTGGCCGGATCTTGATATTGATCTCGCAGTCGACTCTATCAGAGCCCCAGAGAACTTCCCGCTCATCTCAAAGAAAACACGCCCAGCCAAGCCACCAAACCGACAAACGAAACTCAAGCGCGGCTAGCCCATCCATTCCGGCGAGTCCAATCCCCACCTCGATCAACAGCAGGCTTTTGACGAGCGTGAACACAGCGATGGTTGCGATGCAGCTTGGTGAGAACGTGTTGGCTTGCTATGGAGGGTAGACGGTTGAAGAACGCGTGCCTGGTGGCGGGAGTGCCTCAGGATCGAGATCAAAGATTTTTCAATTCAATTGCCGGATCGCAAGGCCCGACCCTACTTGAGTTCCCACACATTGACAGAGCTCGTTTGGGAAAGCAGCCTGGGTGGGTTCAAGGTCCTAGTGCAACACCTGTATCCTGGGGATTCCAGGAACCAAGGAGTTGTACATGGGACACTATCACCGTTTGACTCTTATGGAACGTGAAGAACTCAGTCGCATGTTAGCCGCGGGGTCTAGTTTACGTGCGACGGCTCACGCCCTGCAGCGCGCCCCCAGCACGCTGTCACGTGAACTCGCTCGGCACCGCACCAGCCCGGCGACCTATCGCGCTGTGCCCGCCCATCAATGGGCATCCCGGCGGGCCCATCAGCCACGGAAACCCCGGAAGCTCGCGGCTGCCCTCCGACTCCGCCGGGCGGTCTTGGTTCGGCTGGCGCAACGCTGGTCGCCGGAACAGATTGCCCATGGACTGCGCCGGCAGTATCCTAGAGACCCAACGATGCAGATCTCGCATGAAGCCATCTATGGCTATCTCTATGGGTTACCCCCTAACGCCTTCAAGCGCACCCTCACCCGGCACCTCCGGCAGCGGCATCGCTTTCGGCGGCCCCGCAAGCCCCGGCTCTCCTCCCGCGCCGTCCAGGAGATGGTGAGTATTGATGCCCGGCCAGCCGAAGTGGCGGCACGCACCGTGCCGGGGCATTGGGAAGGCGACTTGCTCGTCGGCCATGCCAACGCGTCAGCGCTGGGGACGCTCGTCGAACGCACCACCCGGTTTACCCTGTTGGTCCCGTTGAAGGCCAAGCATGCAACGGCGGTGCGGCAGGCCTTTGTCCGGGCCGTCCGGACCCTGCCGTCCCAACTCCGCCGATCCCTCACCTATGACCAGGGGCAGGAGATGCGCGACCATCGGCGCTTCACCACCCAGACAAAGATGCCGGTCTACTTTGCGCATCCCCACTCTCCCTGGGAACGGGGCACCAACGAGAACACCAACGGGCTCTTGCGGCAGTTCTTTCCCGCCGGGACCCACTTTAACAAGGTGTCACGGGGCGAGATCAAACGGGTGCAGACGATGCTCAACGATCGGCCACGGAAAATTCTGAACTGGCACAGCCCAGCGCATGCGTTTCACCACCTGTTGCGTTAGGATCTTGAATGCACCGTCTAAGCAAACTTAGCCGATGAATAAGCATCCCATCACAGAGGTGTTCACCCCAACACAATCCGCTCGAATCTCTTTTGTTGAACGAGACTCCATAAATACAAAGTTCGTCAACGCCCTGCAAACACCTGGGAAGCAGATCGTAGTTTATGGTCATTCAGGATCGGGAAAGACGACCCTTGTCGAAAACAAACTTTGTCAGTTATATGAGAACCATTTAACGACCAGATGTGTATCTGGAATGACTTTTGACCAAATATTACGAGACGCATTTGATCAATTGGGGCACTTCTACGATTCAACAGTAACAAGCACGCACTCTTCCTCCATTTCAGGTGGAATCGCGGCGGAATATAGAAGCATCAAAGCACAAATCAACGTTAAGTCTTCAACGGAAACGACTGTTGAACAAACACGTCTCCTTCCTCCACAATTGACACCGCAACGCCTTGGTCAATACATCGGCGCGGCAAAATGCTGCTGGGTACTCGACGACTTTCACAAGATTTCGAATGATCACAAAAAGCAACTTTCACAGACGATGAAAGCTTTCATGGACATTGCGAATGACTGGCCAGCACTAAAGATCATCGCAATCGGAGCGGTAGATACGGCTAGGCAGGTTGTTGAATACGATGCGGAAATGAATAACAGAGTTTCTGAAATTGAGGTTCCACTAATGTCTTCAACGGAACTGCGCAATATTCTTTCCAAAGGAGAAGAGCTTTTAAATATTACAATTACCTCCGATGTCAAACGAGAAATTCTTCAGCTTTCGAATGGGCTTGCATCTGTCTGCCATAGCCTTGGCTTGGGAGCATGCAGGGCTTTGAATCTCGTTGAGACAGCCGATCAAAAGACTGAAATAAGAGAACCTGAACTTCAAAAAGCAGTTGCCGATTATCTTGAAGACTCAAGTGACTCTCTAAAAGGGATCTTTGATAAGGCTTTGCACAGAAAAAAACAGGGAAAGTTTGACAACTTCCGGATCGTAATTGAAGCACTATCCAAGATCCCTCAGGAAGGTGAAACCCAAGGCGAGATACTCCAATACATCCGAACTAATCATCAGGGATATCCTCAAAGCAACTTGATCTATTGTTTGAAGGAGCTTCAAACCGAACGCAGAGGTGAATTAGTGCGACTCGATCACAATTCCGGACGATATTCATTTGCAAACCCTTTCTACAGAGCATATGCATTGGCCTTATTTCAGAAATCAAAAACTCGCACACGACTCTTCGTATCACACACCGAGCTGACTCCCACCACGGGTGTCGCAAAGATCGCAGGGGAGATGGTTCTGAAATGGCTCGACAAGAAAAAATCCCCATGACACAACAACACAGTGTAAGGGGTCGGGAGTCTTTATTAATTGGCTCGCGCGTGACATCTCCACTTCCTCAGCCTGCCGATATCCATGCTCAGACAAATCGGTCATGTTCGGCCTGCGTCGGCACGCTACAGGTGGCCGTTCGGCCCATCCACCGATACCGGTGACGGGCGACGAAGTCATAGACCACATCGCGGATTGGGGAGGTACCAGCACACAGAGGTAATACAGGGGCCACCACCGGGAGAGCTGTCGGATCACCCTCAGAACCGCAGTGGACTTGGTATAGACATGGCTCTCCTCCAGCAAGAGGAAGGTCTGATGGTCATGAGTGGACAAGTTCAGATCACGGAGAATGCGTTGCGCCTGCTCGGATTGGAGTGTCCCGAACTTGAACTGCCCGGGTCATAGTCCGGTGCCAGGCATGACTATCGACTTATATATTACAAGAGACAACTCACGCCGCCGGACGAACCTTGACGGTCAGACGAACCGTCGCACCAAGGCGAGCGAGCATATCGATGAGCGCATCGGTACTGACGCCCGCGGAGGAGATCGCTGACGCGCGGCTACGTTACACCCAGGGTTCTGGCTGCAGCCTTCTGCTTGAGACCGCGAGCCAGGACAAGCTTCTGTATCTGGATCATGAGGTCCGCCCGGACCAATAAATGTTCGGCCTCCTCACGGCGAAACCCAAGGTCACGGAACACATTCCCAGTGGACGGGAGAATCCTCGGTTTCATACAGTCGACAGCTCCTGAATGAAAACGGCCGATACCTGGTACGTATAAAGGCTAGAAATGGGACTACACGGCCGGCTCAAGAAGCCCTGCCATTATGCGCTGACTTTGTCAGGCAAGCTGATCACAGGAATACTCACCCGCGCTCTCCCGACCTTGCCCGTGGCCGTACATCGATCCATGAGTCGAAGGACCGCAGGCTTAAAAAACGTCTCCCCACACTGACTGCACACCTCAGCCTGCACGTTCTTAAATAGAAACAGGCGTTTCCCCCACCGATGGACATGTTCGATCGTTTTTCGCTTCACCGGGGCTTTGCAGAACGGGCAGGACTTCATAATCGCCTCCCTTTTCTTTTGCGCCAGTTCGTCCACAGCTTTGAATCCGGCCGATAGATCGTGATCAGGATGGCCGTGTTCTCGTGAATCGACCACACGGCATGCAACGGCTCCTGTGATTCCGTACAGGCTAGCACAAGTGCCGAGTGCCCTCGTGGATCGTCCGGATAATCTTCGATGATCTCGCTGGAGCTATTCGAATACGCCTGTGCAATTTCGTCAATTGTAATCTGATCGGCATCACGCTCTTGTTCCGCATGCAACGTGACCCGATACCGGCCCTTTGTCAGAAGCATTCGCAGGCGTTCAAGCACGCGCCAACTTTACGCAAACTCACCGCAAAGTGCAATCGACTCGCCCACGAGGTACTCAATGAGGATCATCTCTGCACGGCACCCCCCCCCACAGACCACGCAACATGACACGTCCGCTATTTCAGCCTGCCTCTATGCATCATCAGACAAATCGGTCACGTTCTGCCTGAGTCGGAACGCGACAGGTGGCTGCTTGCCCCATCCACCGATAGCGGTGACGCGCCACGAAGTCATAGACCACATCGCGGATGGAAGTCGGCACCAGCACGCAGACATAATACAGGGGCCACCACCAAGAGAGCTGTCGGATCACCCTCAGAGCCGCAGTGGACTTGGTATAAACATGGCCCTCTTCCAGCAAGAGAAAGGTCTGATAGTCATTAGCGGACAAGTTCAGGACACGGAGGATGCGTTGCGCCTGCTCGGACTGGAGTGTCCCGAACTTGAACTGCCTGGCTGGATCGTGAGCAATCATCACACTCACCCAGGCATTGCACCAATTGCAGACCCCGTCGAAGAGAATCAGCCGCTCGTACTTGGTCCATTCATGCGCAGAGGGATCAAGCTGGTAGTACATCAAGTGCCTCGGGTAGAACCTCATCGCCTCTGATATGAATTGGACGCGAAACTATACCACTCTCCTCACTGATAGATACGGCGACTGAACGGTGCGCTGGGAAACTCCACAGAAGTGCTGAGACTCGAGGGCTGAGGACTGGGAGAGGAGTCGGTCTAATGAGGTTGGTCACACCTTAGGTGAGGGAACGTTTAGCAAACGGGTTTCGCGCCGAAGATCTATCAATCTTCCGGCATTCGATCCACCACGCAATCCCATTCCTTGATCGCGGGCTTCACATGATGATCGAGATGTGTGAGCGCTCCATAGAGGCGGCCTTCGTACTCATCGCGTGTTGCATCGGTAGAAGACAACGTTTTCAGAATTGCCACAAGCCCCAAAATCTCCTCCGAGGCCTCCGCGATCTCATCCATATGATTGTCCAGCGGAGGGCTCGACGGTGTCAGAAACGACCGCTTGTCGGCGAGCACCGCCGATCTCGTTTTCTTAATCATGGCGTTTCCCTATGGCCGCCACCGTACCGCTAATAACGATAAGCTGTCAATAAATCGGCCAACACCGTGTCCATACCGCTTCCAATCTGGAGATTACCCCGGGAACTTCCCCTCTACCCTGCTCGGTTTGACCATCCGTCTCTCTGGGATTGCCCAAGAGCTTGAGCCAAAGAAACCCAGCGGTTCCCGCGATGAGCGAGGCAACAAGAATGGCCAGTTTGGAGGCGTTGGTCGTCGATGGGTCTCCGGGAAACGCCAGATTGGCGATGAAGATGGACATCGTAAAGCCAATCCCGCCCAGAATCCCCGCACCGGCAATCTCTCGCCACGTCAGGTCTGATGGCAACCGGCAGAGGCCACTGCCCACGGCAACCGCACAGAACAGGATGACGCCCACTGGCTTACCGAGCGTCAACCCGGCGATGATCCCCACGCTGTTCATGCTGGTCAGATTCTCCAGCCAGTCAGCGCCTATCGAGATGCCCGTATTGGCCAGCGCAAAGATCGGTAAAATGATGAATGCCACAGGCTTGTGTAAGAACCGTTCGAGTCGGTGCGAAGGCGACGCCTCATCCTCGGCTTTGGCAGAGAAGGGGATGGCAAAGGCCAGCGCGACACCGGCAATTGTCGCGTGCACACCGGACTGAAGCATGAGCCACCAGAGCAACAGGCCGCCGAGCAGGTACGGTACGAGGGACATCACCCGGAACACACGATTCAACAGCGCCAAGAGGATCCACACCCCGACGGCACCAGCCAGATGCCATAAGGACAGGTGTGTCGCGTAGAACGCCGCAATCACAACGACGGCGCCCAAGTCATCCATGATGGCGAAGGCCACGACAAACACCTTCAGCGACGGAGGAACATGGTTGCCCAGGATGGCCAGCACACCAAGTGCAAACGCGATATCCGTAGCCATGGGAATCCCAACTCCGGCCTGGGTTGGGGTTCCCCCATTGATCCCCAAATGAATCAACGCAGGCACGGTCATTCCGCCGATGGCCGCACACATGGGAAGCAGCGCGTTCTTCACCTCAGCCAGCTCCCCGCTGTACAACTCTCGTTCCAGCTCCAAGCCGATAAGAAGAAAGAAGATCGTCATCATCCCGTCATTGATCCAATGTTCGAGACTCAGACCACCGATCGACCGATGCCACACGCTCATATAACTTGCGCCGATTGAGGAATTGGCCAATACAAGCGAGACGACCGTGCAGCAGATCAGCACGATCCCACTCGCCTTTTCAGAGTCCACAAATTGTTTGAACGTGGTCGATAGGCGTTGCTGGAGGAGGCTCATGATCGCCTCGTCGTGCGCCACGCCATGGCGGCGGCGCTGAGGAGCATGAGCGAGGCGAGGATAAACGGCGCACCGGGAAACTCCGCAGAAGGGCTGAGGACTGAGGGCTGAGGGCTGAGATCGGAATTAGATCGGATGAAGAAGGCGAAGGTTTGCGTGAAGAGGGTCGGCCCGATGAGGCCGGTCACGCCGTTGATGCTGGCAATGGCGCCCTGAAGCTGACCCTGTTCTGAACTGCTGACACGGCGCGTCATGAGCGATTGGTTTGCTGGACCGGCAAGTCCCCAGAAAGCCATCACCGGAATACCGAGACAGAAGATCCAGCCCTCTGGCGCAAAGCCATAGACGGAAAAACCGATTGCTCCGCAGAGTAGACCGATCACCACTGTCCTGCGTTCGCCAAACCGACTGGTGATCGGACGGATCAATCCACCTTGTACGATCATTGCCGCAGTGCCCACACCCGCCATCATCAGCCCGACTGCGGCTGGTCCCCACCCATAGCGATAGCCCATGTATAAGACTGACACACTCGGCAGCACCGCATGGGCGAGATAGCCGAAAAACGCGACGGTCGCGAGGCCAGATAGTTCAGGGTGTGAGCGTAGCAGGACGAGCGAGCCGACCGGATTGGCCCGCGCCCAGGCGAAAGATGTCCGTTTGCTCGTTGGCAGGGATTCGGGAAGCACGAAGAATCCGTAACTGGCGTTCAGGAGGCTGAGCGCCGCCGCGCCCCAGAACGGCAGCCGAGGATCGATTGCGCCGAGCCATCCGCCTAAGGCGGGACCAAAGATAAAGCCGAGGCCGAAGACCATGCCGATCTTCCCGAATGCCGCTGCGCGCTGATCCGGCGGCGTCACGTCGGCAATGTAGGCGCCGGCGGTGCTGAAGCTGGAGGAGGCCATGCCGGAAATGACACGGCCCACCACAAGCCAGGCGACGTTCGGCGCGAGCGCCATTACGATGTAGTCCAGGCCCAAGCCCAGGTTGGACAGGAGGACGACCGGCCGACGGCCAAACCGGTCGGAGAGCGCGCCCTGGATCGGCGAGCAAAAGAACTGCGTGAACGCCCAGGCCGTCCCCATCAGCCCGTAGAGCACTGCCGCCTGCGCCGTATCGCCGGAGAGAAATTCCTCGACGAGCTTCGGCAGCACTGGAATGATGATGCCGAACGACAACATGTCGAGCAGGACGGTGATGAGAATGAAGAGCACTGCGGCTGAGCGCGGCGCAATCGGGGCAGATGCGTGGCGTATCATCACCGCATCCTAGCAGACTTTTCTCTGAGCAGCGTTTCATCACCTGGCGCACCGACCACCTTCGTGCTCGCCAGCTTCGAATCTGATGAGGTAAAGCGCGGTCAGATGAAACAACACATTTTGACAAATGGGTTGGGCGTATTTTTACCCATGTTGTCGATGCAGGCTATCAGCTCGTTCGCGGATGAGAAATGGCAACATCCTGCCCTTTCATGCATTCCTGACTCAACTGTGGTGGGAAGGCCTCTACTTCTAGTGCTCAGAAAACCTTCGCAGAGACTCCAATAAACGGCAGGAGGTAATTCACTCCGCGGTTCGGGCTATCAGTGTCGGCATTGGAGATGTGGCTGAAGCGGACTCCGGCATTTAGCGCCCATCGTGTGGTCAAATCATAGGTTGCGCCCGTACCGCCCCAGACCAAAAAATTGAAGTCCGATCCTTGCTCGGGAATGCGGCCGTCGAAGTTGGTCCAGAGCGGCCCACCGCCACCTTCGATGTAGGGCTTCAGGGGACCGAACGAGGTGAAGATATAGACCACCTTGGGTGTGATTCCTACGCCATAGACACTGGTGGGTT
Source organism: Nitrospirota bacterium (assembly GCA_963850405.1). Classification (GTDB taxonomy): domain Bacteria; phylum Nitrospirota; class Nitrospiria; order Nitrospirales; family Nitrospiraceae; genus Nitrospira_D. The sequence continues at coordinate 192,559 of CAWKLH010000025.1, read as the reverse complement.
CCGCAATCCCCAAAAACGCTGCCTCAACCCCGAGGGCGACAGAACCACTCCACCATTCATTACTGGCAGGACTCATGACTACGAGCTGCCAATACGGATGGACCGACACTCCGTTAAGTTTGGACGACTGCCCATCCATGACTCGCACCGGTAACATGCCTCCGACCACAACTCCTACTGTCTGTCGTTCACTGATAGCAGGAGATGCCTCTTGAGCCGAAGCTAGAGGCAACCACGCCAGACCCGCGCACAACCACACCGCCATTGTGCCAAACAGGTGAATAAACATCGATCTCCAACCTCCAGTTCACAAAAGTCTCCAACCCTGCATTACAAGCGAGTTTCGCAAGAACGACCCAACAAAGGAATCAGAATCTTTGTACGTTATAACACGGGCTGGAATCAGGCAAGCATTGCCGGACTTTCACTCGACTGGTCTTAACGAGACGCCAAAGGATCCACCGTGCCCCCTACGCGCGTGCCCCAAGGTGTGGCGTCACAGCCGCCTCAAAGAGAAATAGCGGTGATTGTTGAGTGAGAACGAAGTATTCAGAGGGAACAGAGACTGGTTACCCTGCTTCACGGTAGCCGCACTCTTGGTTGCGACATTGGACGCTGCGACCGTCTTGCTTGCTGACTTTTTCGATGAGGAACGGAGCCTGACACGTGGGACAGACTTTGGGGACCGGCCGGTCCCAGAGGGCATACTCACACTTGGGATAATGACTGCAGGCAAAAAATGAGCGACCCTTCTTCGTCCGTTTCTGTACGAGGTCGCCTCCGCAATCGGGCTGCGGGCATTTGACACCAAGCGCCAACGGCTTGGTCGTCTTACACTGGGGATAGGCGGAACAGGCGATGAACTTGCCGAAGCGTCCGGTCTTCACCACCATCGGACTGCCGCATTTGTCACAGACCTGATCAGTGGTGATCTCCTCCTTGGGAACGATTTTGATCGTGCCATCCGGAAGCTTTTCGAAGTTCTGTGTATTCTTACAGGGAGGATCGTCTTTATAGGCAGGACAGGCGAGAAACTTCCCGTTCCGCCCCCACTTGATTTCCAACATCCGACCGCACTTCTCGCACGGAATGTTCGTCGGCGGCTCGACGATGTCTTTCGGCCCAGGAATCGTCTTCGCTCGCTCCAGTTCTCTGGTGAACGGTGTATAGAAATCGCGTACCGCTGTAACCCAGGGCTTACTCCCCTCTTCTACTTCATCCAACTGTTCTTCGAGCTGCGAGGTAAAGTCGACATTGATGAGGTCGGGAAAGCCTTTCATCAAGAAATCGTTGACGGTTTTGCCCGTCTCCGTCGGCACGAGCCGCCCTTCGGTCTTTTCCACGTACTTGCGATCCTGGATCGTAGAAATAATGGCGGCGTAGGTCGACGGACGTCCGATACCTTTTTCCTCCAACTCCTTGATCAACAGCGCTTCGTTATAGCGTGGCGGTGGTTGTGTGAAATGCTGTTTCGACAGCATTCCCGGAACCGTCTGCCCATCCTGCTCGACGAGTCGCAACCGTTCGCCTTCAGACAAGGCCGGGAGCTGTCGCTCGTCGTCGTCCGCCTCTTGGTCGGCCTTCGGCTTCTGCGACGGCGCTTCTTTGTCAACGCCCTCCATGTAGACGATCGTATGGCCGGGAAACTTCACGACCGTTCCGGTAGAACGGAACACGTACCGCTCCTTGGTGCTGATTGGTGTTGAATCGATACGCGTGATATCCAAGATGGCCGGCACCATCTGCGAGGCGATGAACCGATTCCAGATCAACTTATAGAGATTGTACTGATCGTGATCCAGGTACTGGCGGATCGACTCGGGATCGCGTCCCGCCGACGTCGGCCTGATGGCTTCGTGCGCTTCCTGGGCAGCTTTCGATGTTTTGTAGACATTCGGCGTGCTTGGGAGATAGTTCGCGCCGAATCGGGACTGAATCACCTCGCGGGCATCGGCCATTGCTTCGTTGGAAATACGAGGCGAGTCAGTTCTCATATAGGTAATGAGACCGGTCGCGCCTTCAGCTCCGATTTCGATACCCTCGTAGAGCTGCTGCGCCAGCGTCATCGTTTTCTTCGGCGAAAAGTGCAACTTTCTGGAGGCTTCCTGCTGCAAACGGCTGGTAATGAACGGCGCGACGGGATTCCGTTTCTTTTCTCGGCGCTCGATTGATTGGACGACGAAGGCCTTGCCTTGAATCTCACCGACGATGCGGCTGGCTTGCTCGGCGTTTTCAATCGACGCCTCTTCGCCGTTGATGCTGTGGAGTTTCGCCTCGAATGGCGGTGGATTGGTTCCGGCCAGCAGCGCAATGATCGACCAATACTCTTCAGTTCGGAAGGCTTCCCGCTCTGCCTCTCGCTCGCAAATCAGCCGCATGGCCACCGACTGCACTCGCCCCATGCTGAGCCCGCGCCGAACCTTACTCCACAGTAACTGGCTGCCTTGATACCCCACGATGCGATCCAGCACGCGGCGTGCCTGCTGGGCATTCACCCGCTTCATATCGATCTCGCCCGGCGACTGGAGCGCGCGCTTGATGGCTGATTCCGTGATTTCGTTGAAGAGGACCCGAAAAATCTTTCCGTCTTTCTTTTTCTTCTTCGATTTCCCGAGGAGCTCTTGCTCAAGGTGCCAGGCAATCGCCTCCCCTTCCCGATCAGGGTCCGGCGCCAGAAAGATCTTGTCGGCTTCCTCGGCCTTCTTCTTGATCTCGGCCAACACCTTCGACTTGCCTTTGATGGTGACGTACTGCGGTTCGAAATCGTGCTCGAGATCGACGCCCAACTTGCTGGTTGGAAGATCCTTGATATGCCCCACCGAGGCCATGACGGTATAGCCGCGTCCCAGATATTTCGTAATCGTCTTCGCCTTCGTCGGCGACTCAACAATAATCAAATTTTTTGCCATGACAACTCCGTCTGCCTCTCAAGAATTCTATCATCCGTACCAAATATCGCAGTTTCGTGCAACTAGAATGGCAGTCGGCAACAATCAGCTCACCCACGGATGCTCACACACTCAGTCCAACGCGGGCGGAATTGTCCAGCCTCCTGCTAGAGACGAATGTATTGTTGACCTGGGAGTTGGCGGATCCGCCCGTTCAATTCCAACGACAGCAATGTCGCCGATACTTGCGCGGCGCTAAGTCCCGTGCTCTCGATGACGGCATCGACAGATCGCGCCTCATAGGACAGGGCGTCATACACCAACGCATCTTCTTTTGCTAATGGTGCGCGCGCGTCCATCACGGCTTCGTCAAGATGCAGCATTGCCCGCTGCCGAGCATCGATTTGCGGAAGAATCTCATCGAGAATGTCTTGGGCCCCTTCAATCAGTTTCGCCCCCTCTTTGATCAAGCGATTCGATCCACGACAGGCTTCTTCCTTGATGGAACCGGGTACGGCAAACACCTCTCGACCTTGCTCCAACGCCAGTTTTGCGGTGATCAAGGAACCACTGTCGGTTGCGGCTTCGCCGACGAGCACGCCCAATGACAGCCCACTGATGATCCGATTCCTTCGAGGGAAGTGATGACTTTGCGGCGCAGCACCGATCGGCAATTCTGAGATGACGGCGCCATGCGATTCGATGTTCCGCCTCAGCGTGTGATGCTCTGATGGATAGGTCCGATCAATGCCGCACCCCAGTACTGCAATCGTGCGGCCCTTCCCCGTCAGCGCGCCTCGGTGCGCCGCGGCGTCGATTCCACGAGCGAGGCCGCTCACGATCGTCACCCCACATCCTGCCAAGTCCTTCGCAATCTCCTCGGTGATGAGTCTGCCTGATGGCGTCGCCCGCCGTCCACCCACGATCGCCACCGCGACCTCGTCCTTCAGCAAGACGCTTCCGCTCACATATAACAATGGTGGCGGATCGGGAATGGCTTTCAGACGGGCCGGATAGGATCGATCGAACAGGGTGACGGTTTGGATCTTGAGGCGTTCAACTGTCTTCACTTGGCTATCGATCTGCCGCCGAATACTCGATTCCGGGCCTCGCCGCACGGATTCAGCCAGTTCCGGACTGCAACCGATACCAATCAAGTCATCCATCGTTGCGCCGAGCACCGCATCGGGCGCTCCAAACGCATGGATCAGCTTGAGAAGGGTGCGATCGCCGACACCGTCAACCGCTTGAAGCGTGAGCCAGGAGGTCAATGATCCATCATCCATGATCGGTCTTGAGCATCAGGAGGAAGCTCGTTTCAATAGTTTGGAGGGTCCGGCAGGCAGAACATTTCCCCCGACACAAACGGCGGCGGTGATGACGCTCGACTAGAACACGACTAGATCGTACTGCTCAAGATGCAACTGACTGTCCGGTGTCACGATGATTTTTGCCGAGCAGTCCCGCTCCAATACTTCCACTCCGTGTCGTTCTTCGTCTTGTAACAGTTCCGCCACTGTGGGATGGGCTCCCACGAAAATCCGTTGCTGATCAGCCGATGATTCAATCCGCCGGATCTCGCGGAAAATTTCGTACGCCACGGTCGTAGGAGACTTCGTGTATCCACGGCCCTCGCAATAGCGGCACGGCTCTGACAGCGACCGTAACAGGTCCTCTCGTACCCGCTCGCGTGAGATTTCGATCAGGCCGAGGTCGGAAATCCTGGAGATCCTCGTTCTCGCCTTATCCGATGCCATGGCATCCACCAACGCATGATAGACCTTATCCCGATTCTTCTCACGCTCCATATCGATAAAGTCGACAATGATAATGCCGCCGATGCCCCGCAACTTCAATTGATAGGCGACCTCTTTGGCCGCCTCGAGATTATTGCGAAGGATCGTCTCTTCTTGATCTCGTTTCCCCACGAAGCGTCCCGTATTGACGTCGATCACCGTCATCGCTTCGGTATGATCGATCACGAGATGCCCTCCCGACTTGAGCCAGACTTTCCGGCTCATTGCGCGGGCAATTTCTTGCTCCACCCCGAGATGCTCGAACAAGGGCGCATCCTTGTCGTAGAAATGAATCCGCGAAGTCTGTTCAGGAGAAAAGCGCTGCACAAAGCCTCGAATGGCTTCGTATTCCTCTCGTGAATCGATCCACAATCGATCCACTTTTTTACCGAACAAGTCCCTCACGACACGGAAGCTCAAGCTCAAATCCGAATGCAACAATGCGGGAGCTGGCAAGCGTTCTCGCTTCGTCAAAATGTCCTGCCAAAGAACGTGGAGAAAGTCGACATCGGACTTCAATTCATCTTCCTTGACGCCTTCACTGACCGTCCGCACGATATAACCAAAACCAGGGCGCCTCACCCGGCGCATAATCTCTTTCAGTCTCGCCCGTTCTTCATCCCGCGGAATTCGCCGAGACACGCCGATATGGTCGACGTTCGGCATAAAGACCAGATAGCGTCCTGGAAGCGAGACGTAGGCCGTCACACGCGACCCCTTGGTGCCGATCGGGCCCTTTGAAATCTGGACCATCAACTCCTGGCCTTCACTGAGCAGTTGTTCGATCGGCTTCGCGCTCTGACGCTTCGGCCGGGGCATATCCGAGTCTTTATCGTCTTCCTCGGCTTCGGCCTCAACCAGCATGTCACCAGGCTCGGCATCCACCAGTAGATCCGACACATGCATAAACGCCGCCTTGTCCAGGCCGATATCCACAAACGCAGCTTGCATCCCCGGCAAGACCTTGGCCACCTTTCCCTTATAGATATTTCCGACAAAATCCTTATGCTTCGCGCGGTCTCCGAACAAATCGGTGACGACTCCGCCATCCAGCACGGCCACACGGGTTTCTTCCCGCGCAACGGTGATCGCAATTTCACTTCCCATATTGACTCCTTTGGTCTGCAAGCCACAGGACCCGGCTGAGAGCGCTAGGACGCAGGCCCAAGCCCAGGTCCGTCACTCGCTCCACACACCGGCGCTCCCGGCTTTCGATAGTAGCTTCTCCGAATGACGGAACTCGAGCGTTCCGCCTGATCGGTCACCGTTCAATAAAACAGGCTTAACCTCTTCCGCTTGACGTTCAATAACAAGCCCAATGCCGCCATGGTCATAATCGTGGCGCTTCCACCGTAGCTCACCAGAGGCAGGGGAATGCCGACGATCGGAAACATCCCCGCCGTCATGCCGATATTCACCACGACACAGAAACACAACATCGCCACGATCCCCACGGCAAGCAGTGCTCCAAGTTGATCCTTCGCCTTCGCCGCGATTTCCAGCGAGAGCCAAATCAGCCCCACAAACAACGTCAACAAGACCAGCACGCCGAGAAAGCCCCATTCCTCCGCAAAGACGGCGAATACAAAGTCGGTATGGCCCTCCGGCAAAAACTTCAGCTGACTTTGGGTGCCGCCGTAGAGCCCCTTCCCCAGTAGCTCCCCGGAGCCGATCGCGATCTTCGATTGCAGAGCATGGTACCCCTTCCCGCCAGGGTCGTAACCGGGGTCGACAAACGCCATAATGCGCTGTCGCTGGTAATCATGCAAGGACCCCCACACGCCCTCCCAAGCAAACGGGAACAGCATGATCGAGAAGAGCAGGATAAACCCTAAGGCTTGCGAACGAACGCCCACCATGAGCAACATCGCGGCATACACCGCGACAAAGCTGAGCCCACTCCCCAAGTCGGGTTGTTTTAAGATGAGGAGGAGACCGGGCAACACTAAGAGCCCCGGAACGATGACACGCTGCAGCCATCCTACGCGAGGGGCCTTCGAGTAGTAATGAGCCAACACCAAGACGAGGACGAGCTTGGCGAATTCAGACGGTTGAAAAGTAAACGGGCCCAGCGCGATCCACCGCTGCGCGCCCTTGCTGGTTCGCCCTTCGAATAACACAAACACCAGCATCAGCAAGATCAAGGCGTAGGCGGGATAGGCAAACCGCGCAAGATAATGGTAGTCCGATGCCCACATGACGAGGAAGGCCGCCGCACCGAGGCCGATCCATATCAACTGCTTGAGATAATACGGCGCCATCCCACCCTTCTGCCCATGCGTGACGCTATAAATGGACAACACACCGATCCCCAGGATGGCCAGGATCAAGGCAACATAACGGATGTCGAAACTATCGAGTCCTCGATGTTCGGTCAATCGATCGATCATGAGTCTTTCGCGGATCGCTCCGACCTATTCACGCCGGATAGATCAGAGGTGACGGCTGGCACCTGTGGAGCGAGCTTCATATATGTTTCAATCACTTCTTTCGCAAGAGGAGCTGCGGCGGCCCCACCGTGCCCCATATGTTCCGCAAGCACGGCGACGGCGATCTTCGGCGATTCCACCGGCGCAAAGGCGACGAACCACGCATGGTCTCGGAACTTTTTAGGAATGTTCTCTTCCGGTCCAGTCCGGAGCGCCGCCACTTGCGCCGTCCCCGTTTTCCCACCAATCGTGACCATGGAGGATTTCGCTCTCGTCGCCGTTCCCTTTGTGACGACGTCGGCGAGTGCGTCCTTGATGACGCGGAAGGTTTCCGGTTTCGCATTGATCTTCCCGCGCGGAACAGCCGGTAACTCTTGAAGGTTCCCCGACGTTCGATCCATGACCGCCTGCACCAGACGAGGACGGTAGCTGACGCCATTGTTCGCAACCGTACCGACGAGACTCGCCATCTGTAATGGTGTCACCGTCACGTAGCCCTGTCCAATGGCGGCTGAAATGGTTTCGCCAGGCAACCACTGCTCGTTCTTGGCCTTTTGCTTCCAGGCGGTTGATGGCATGATACCGGCTCGCTCCGATGGCAATTCCACTCCTGTCGCCTTCCCAAGCCCGAAATCCTTCCCAAATTCAGCCATCACATCGATCCCCATGCGTTGACCGATCGTATAAAAGTACACGTCACAGGAATGGACCAATGCATTGTGCAGATCGACGTACCCATGCCCGCTGGCTTTCCAGTCGTGATACAGCCGCTTGCCAAACTGGTATCCCCCATTACAGAACACAGTACTGGAAGGCGACATGGTTTTTGTCTCCAACGCAGCAACGGCCATGGGAATTTTGAAGATGGAACCGGGGGGGTATTGCCCCTGTGAGGCCCGATTGTTCAAGGGACGTCCTTCGTCCTGCACGATTTCCACCCACTGCTTTGCAGTCAATTCCCGTGAGAGCACGTTTGGGTCGAAGCCGGGACGGCTGGCCATCGCCAGAATATCACCGCTGTTCGGATCAAGCGCAACGATGGCACCGTATTCTCCACCCAGTAGATCCTCAGCAACCTTCTGGAGCCGCACATCGATCGTGAGATAGAGGTCATTCCCCGCTTGCGGTCTCTCGACAACCACGGCTTTCTTCTCATGACCGAGCGCATCAACTTCGACGTTCTTTTGTCCAGCCATTCCACGCATATGTCGATCATAAGACTTTTCCACACCATATTGTCCCACGATGCTGCCTTGGTGGAGATCGACAAACTCGGGTTTCTCCAATTGATCCGCTGAAATTTCTCCCACATAGCCCAGGAGATGGGCGGCCGTCACTCCGCCTGGATAATTGCGCTGCGACTCGACCTGAATCATGACCCCAGGCATATCAAGACGGTTGGATTCCACCAACATGGCATCGCGCAAGGTCATACGGTCTTTGATTTTGCGCGGAAGCAGCTTGCTGCCTTTGGCAGTCATTTTTTTTCGAACGAGGGTCGGGTCGAAGCCGAGCAAGTTGCTCAACTGCTGAATTAACGCTTCGCGATCCTTCACGTCCTCCAGCGTCACGTAGAGGCTGAAGCTCGGGACGTTATTCGCCAAGAGAACACCGTGCCGGTCGTAGATCAGGCCACGGGCCGGTTCGAGCAGCACCAGTCTGGTACGATTGTTTTCCGACAAGTCTCGATAGTACGGCCCTTCACGAATTTGAAGATGCCAGAGGCGAAGTCCGAGCAGCGCCACCACCAGCAAGAGCCCCACACGGAGAATGAAGAGCCGTCGATGGAGATCGCCAAATTCTGCTTCAGGATAATGCACTGTCGCCATACTGAACGCCTACATTCGAGATTCGGACATCACCTGCTCAATATTCAACCGACTCCACATAAGCCAGTAGATCGCTCCTCCAATGACCGCATCAAGGCAGGCTTGTGGCAGTACGACCGTCCAGGCAGCCCACCACAGATCTTGCTGAGGGCTGAGCGTCAGGGCGAGCGGCGTAACCAGCCCGATCACACACGAGACAACGAGCAGCCCCATAACGAGCACAACGGGGCTTAGATACACCACCTGCCGGCCTGCGAGACCAGCGATATACCCTACGGCTCCCTTGAGGATCGCGCTCGAAATCAGGTCTTGCGCGGAGAACAGGCTCATCGCCCATCCAAGTGCGAGCCCGACCAACAAGCCATCAAGCTCTCCTGCTATGAGACCGATCAAACACACCGCTACGAAACCCAGATCCGGCTTCACCCCCCACACGCTGAGGTGCGAGAGAAGAACAGACTGAACCGGCACAAGACCAACGATGACGGTAAAATAAATAAGCGCTTTCATGGCTTGGGCTTTGGAACGCCAAGTCTCTCCCCTTCGGTCGGAAGCGGGAAGGACCGAATAACTAAGACGTCCTCGACCCGATTTGGATCTACCTCCGGAGAAAGCTCCGCAGATTGGAACAGCGCTTCTTCTTCTTTATCGATTCGTATGATCGTGCCGATCGGTATACCGCGGGGGAACCCCCCAACCAGTCCTGACGTGACGACATGATCACCAGGCCGTGCGTTGGACAACAGCGGAATGTACTTGAGTCGAGCCTGTCCCTGCGTCGTCCCTTCGACGATTCCCTCATCTCTCGTACGTTGAATGAGTCCGGCGATCGCATTATTGGGATCGGTCACGAGCAGGACAACGGCCGTGGAGGCCGTAGTCTTGACGATGCGACCGACCACACCTGCCGGAGTAATCACGCCCTGGTCTGATTGAATCCCGTCGGATGCCCCCTTGTTCAGGATGATCGTCTTGTACCAATTACCGATATCACGCCCGATCACTTGGGCGGCCACGGATGTGGGAAGGGCTTGCCTCTTAAACTCCAGCAGCGCCGACAGCCGCTCCGTCGCCGCCGACGCTTCTCGCAGTTGCCCATTTTGTTCCTTGAGCAGATCCAGCTCTCGCTTCAACTGCTGATTTTCTTCTTCAACCCCTTGGAGGGCCACGTATCGTCCCCAGATATCGGCGATCCGATCATGGATCCCAGCCACGGCCTGGAGGGGCCAACTGATAACCCATCCTAGGGGACTGCCTATCGATTGAAAAACACTTTGGAGTTGGCCGGGTAGAAGCAGGAAGCCGAGCACGAGAATGACGGCAAGACCGAGAGCGATACGCCGAGCGTTGTACGATACGCGTAAATTGACCATCCGCATGAGGGATGGAACCTTACCGGAGGTTGTTCGCTTGAGACATGACTGATACTTTCCGGAGAAGATCCAGTTCGTCGAGAATCTTGCCGACTCCCAACACCACGGAAGTCAGCGGATCGTCGACCGTAATAATCGGTAAATTCGTTTCTTCGCGGAACCGGGTATCCATCCCCTTCAGGAGCGACCCGCCTCCGGTTAACACAATCCCGCGATCGATAATATCCCCGGCCAGTTCAGGCGGGGTGTTTTCCAACGCAATCTTGATCGCATTCACGATCGTTCCGATGGGCTCTTGCAACGCTTCACGAATCTCAGCGTCATCGATGACCAACGTGCGGGGAATGCCGGAAATCAAATCCCGACCCTTGATCATCATGGTTTTCCGCTCCTCGAACGGGTAGGCGGACCCGATTTCAAACTTAATCCGTTCCGCCATATGTTCGCCGATGAGCAGATTGTACTTCTTCTTGATGTAATTCATGATCGCTTCGTCCATCCGATCGCCGGCGACCTTGACAGACTCGCTGTACACGATCCCGCCGAGCGAAATGACCGCAATGTCCGTCGTCCCGCCTCCCACATCGACGACCATGTTGCCGGACGGCTCCGTGATCGGCAATCCGGACCCAATCGCAGCAGCAACCGGCTCTTCAATCAGATAGACTTCTCGGGCCCCGGCCAATTCCGCCGAGTCGCGCACCGCCCGCTGCTCCACCTGCGTGATGCGGGAGGGCACACCGATAATGATGCGTGGCCGCACGAACGCGCTGCGATTGTGGGCTTTACGGATGAAATGTTTCAACATTTGCTCGGCCATCTCGAAATCGGCGATCACGCCTTCCTTCATCGGCCGAACGGCGACAATATTCCCGGGCGTGCGGCCGAGCATTTTCTTCGCCTCGGTACCGACGGCCAGCACTTTTTCACTTTTCTTTTCAACTGCGACTACGGAGGGCTCATTGAGAACAATCCCCTTCCCATGGACATACACGAGGGTGGTCGCAGTGCCCAAATCAATCGCTAGGTCGTCGGAGAACCACCCAAACATGTTTCCCGGAAACCCCACGGCGTCTCTCCCTTCATCTTGGCCGAGCGATCCAGCGCTCAGCCTGTGTGCTTCGTGTACGACGGACCTAATCCGGAACCGAAAGTTGACCGGCGTCTAACACGTGAGTTCTTGCTACTTCATCACCCAGCCGACGACCTTGCTCATTCCCAATGATCAAAAAACTTTCAAACGCTAAAATAGCCAGCGCGACGAGCCATCCAACATATGGGACCGCATACGCTATCTGGGCACCGCCCAGTGGAAGATTCCGGATGATCGATTCTCGGAAGCCAGCCGTATCTCGGCCATCCAATCGCATAGTTTGCAGACCGACCAACCGTTTGCCGATACTTTTTCCTCCTGCAAACCCGTCAGCTATTAAAATGTAGGCCAAGCCTGAAAGAAAGCCGACCGGAGGAGCGATTTCGCCGGCAGCGACGACAATGAATAGATCAATTAACTTCGCGATGAATCTATTCAGGACATGGGCCTTCGGATAGACTCTTGCTTCTAGCGCCGTCGAGGTTAGCCCATCCCCTGCCAAGGGATCTCCTTCTAATTAGTGGCAAAGTATAACAAAATACACCAACTTGCACAAACAAAGTACAATCTTTTTTGGAGTGCTGTTTTCGGAGCCATCTAAATCCTCACATGACTCTCCGCGAAAGACACGACCGTTCGGCACACTCCAGAAACCAGCTACTGGATCCCACCTCCGGACATCCGCGTCAAAAGCGGCTCTTGCCTTCCGACCTGTCCATACGTACACTGTTGGCTTCACAAAAGGAAGAGGATTTAGATGATTAAGACAATGCGCGATGCTGCTCACAACTACCCGTGGCTCCTCAAGTCCATCATGGGACTCTTGGCGGTTGCTTTCATCATTACGATGGGCTGGTGGGGATTCGGTGAACAAGCTGGCGGACCCGTTGCCAAGGTCGGGGATCAATCGGTCTCCCTCGACGAATTTAAGCGCACCTACGAAAACATGCACCGCCTCTACAAAGACAACGTCAAGACCGATTTTAAGGAAGAAGAATTCAAGGAATTCGTCGTCGGACAACTGGTCGACAGTCGTATCTGGATCATCGCCGCCGAAGAAATGGGCGTGCGGGTCGCGGATGCCGATTTGCGTGAGCTGATCATGCAAATACCGGCCTTTCAGAAAAACGGCGCCTTCGACCCGGAGCTCTACAAGCGTGTCCTCGCCGCCAATCACCTCACCCCAGCTTCGTTTGAGTCGATCCAGCACCAAGAAGTCCTGGCGAACAAGGCCCGGATGATCGTCAGAGATTCCGTCGCCCTCACGCCGGCAGAGATTGCCGAAGGGCAGTCCCTGATGACCAGACCGCAAGATTCCGATCCCGCTAAAGCGGCAGAGGCCAAGCAGCGCGTGCTGGATGACATGCTCTTACAGAAACAGCAACGAGCCCTGGTCTCATTCCAACAGTCCATGAAAGCGAAACTGCCCGTTACCATCCGCCGGGAGCTGCTGTAAATCCAGCTCGTTTTGTTAAGCTATGCTGACTCAATAGGCAGCTTATGCTTATCCGCTTGTTTCAGCAGACCGCAAGAGCTTGCGATCACGGGCGTGCTGAATCTGCGCGTAGGCCGTAGGACCTCGGTTACTGCCAAGGCCGAGCAGGGTTTGAAAAGCGGCCCTCGGTTCACGACGACGGTTCGTGCGGAAGACGAATTCATCGAGATAGACCTGGAGCTGGCTGCGGCTGACGCCGTGGTGGGTGCCGACCAGCCAGCTCTGAAGGTTCCCGATCATCCGGTCGGCAAGCGGAACGACGGACTTGGCTCCTTGGCGCAACTGAAGCGGGGGCGGCTGCGTTCGTGGCACATGGGTATAGCCGCTCGCCGTGAGCACCCCGAAGCTCGAGAGGCCATCGGTGGAGATGGTGGTACCTGTGGCGATGTTTCTGGCAGCGAACTCCTTGATGGTGGTTCCTGCGAAATCGGGTATGACCTCCATCCGGGCTCGACCGGACGCCCGTCCCCGCCGTTCGACTGCAACCAGAACCAGCGCGGCGTTGCGCCCTCTGAGCTGGCGACTGCCCCGCAGTCCTGTCTGAGTTCCCCCCACCCAGGTCTCGTCCATCTCAACCTCGCCGCAAAGCGGGTCCCGCGCCGCGTTCACCATCGCGCGACGGAGCTTGTGCAGCATCATCCACGCGGTCTCGTAGCGGCTGAGTCCCAGTTGCTGCTGCAGGAGGAGGGCCGACAGCCCACGCTTATCCGTCGTCATCAGATACGCAGCCCAAAACCACGTCATGAGCGGGGTCTTCGAATTGTGGAGGATTGTCCCGGCCGTCACAGAGACCTGATAGCGGCAGGAGGCACACTGCCAGCGCCGGCGGCCTGCCAAGCCGTACGCGGACGTCTGACCGCACCTCGGACACCGGAACCCGTCTGGCCAGCGGCATGCCGTCAGATACTCCGCGCAAGCGTCCTCGCTGGCAAACTGTTGTTGGAACTGCCGCAGGCTCTTGGGGAAACTCGGTCGAGGCATCCCACGATACTACCCATTGCGGTCTGCTGAAACAAGCGGATAAGCATAAGGCAGCTAGAGAATTAGCATCGCGTCGCCGTAGCTATAGAAACGATACCGCTCGTTGACTGCTTCTTCATAGGCCCTGCGAATGGGCTCGATTCCGGCGAAGGCTGAGACCAACATGAGTAGCGTGGTCCGTGGGAGATGGAAATTCGTCATGAGGGCATCGACGACCTTGAACTGGAATCCCGGTGTGACGAAGAGCCGGCTCTCGCCGGACATCGGAACGACCTGCCCCTTTTCTTTGGCAACCGTTTCAAGCGTACGAACCACTGTCGTACCGACAGCCACCACCCGGCCACCGGCCCATTTGGTCGCCTGAATCACTTTCGCAGTGTCTTCACTGATTGTGAATCCTTCTACTCCCATCTGGTGATCCTCAATTCGCTCGGTCGTCACCGGTTTGAACGTGCCGGGGCCAACATGGAGCGTCACCGTCGCCATATTGATCGCGGCTTCGCGCAGTCGTCTAAACAAGTCTTCCGTAAAGTGAAGCCCCGCCGTCGGGGCAGCAATCGCGCCCTCGTGTTTGGCAAAGACCGTCTGATACCAGCGATGATCTTCCTGAGTCGCTGCGCGCTTCATGTACGGTGGAAGCGGCATGACCCCTCGTGCTTGAAATAATTGTGTCATTGGAACCGGACTGTCCACCAACACTTCGGTGCCTGTCGCATCACGCTTCACGATAGTTGCGCGAGACTGTTGATCGAATTCAATAACCTGGCCAACGCGGAACGAACCTTTCACCATGATTTCCCACCGGCCCTGACCAAGATCCTTCACGAACAACACCTCGACCGATGTCCCAGTCGGTTTCTTGACTCCAGATACTCGTGCGGCCATCACCTTTGTGTCGTTCACGACAAGAAGGTCACCCGGCTCCAATAATGCAGGAAGCTCGGCTACATGACGATGGGTCAGTTGTTGGGTTGCTCGATCCAAGACCAGCAATCTCGCACGGTCACGCGGGATAACGGGCTGCGACGCGACCAGGGATGGATCGAACGGAAAATCGAACTCGGAGAGGTGCATCAGCCCACAGTATTCATGATGGTTCGTGACGAAACCGCCAAGACGCCAAGCGAGACGGGCATGCGGAGTCCTGAGGTGGCTGAGGCATACTTGCACCAGTATGTCGAGACGACGAAGGACGAGCCTGCCCACTGGCCGCGCGAAGCTGGCGGCCAAGATGGTTGTAGCGGCGTATCGGCGGTTGCAGTAGAAGCACTCATGAATAGTGTGGGCTAGGATGGAGGTGCCGCAGGGATCGGAGGCACAGGAGGCGCTTGAGTCAACGCCGCATCCTGAAGTTCTGTCCCAGGATAGTAGTAACGAAGAATGCTCGAAAAAGAATAGCCTAACTCCGCCAACTCTTTTGCGCCCCACTGGCACAGACCAACCGCATGACCAGCTCCGTAGCCGGAGAAGACGACATCCTGCCCGACCGATTCGATGGTAAATTGCGTACTGGGCACCACCGTATACCCCACCGTTTTACGCAGGTCTTCGCCCCGTAGCGTCAACTCCCCGCTCGAGTGCATAATCTGTATGGTCGCCACTCGTCCGGCACGGCTATAGGCAAGCGGTGTGATGGCCGAGATTGTTCCTACCGCAAATCCTTGTTGCCGCAAATTCTTTTCCAAGGCGCCGAGCTTGACGGACGCCTTCCACTGATAAAACGGAGACTCGAGATCGAACGGGCATTCGACGCCTTTCAAATACGGTAGATCCTTCGACCACACATTCATGGCATCTTCCGTGATTCCTGCAGCGGTCGACGAGAATGCCGCATAGATCGGAGCGCCTTGGTGCGTCACCACTAAGCCTCTCGTCGATTCTACCGCCTGTATCACCCGCTCATCAATACCGTGACGGCCCCGATAGACCTGATCTTGAGTACTGGCAACAACATCGTAGTCCCGTGTGGCACTGAGCATATGTTGGTACAGCGCATAGGTCCGGGCAGCGATGGCCTGAACCTTCAACATCTCGAGATGCCAGGCAGAATTAACCTCCGCCGGTACTACCCCTTTGACATACTCTTCCAAATCAACATGATTGACGAGGAGCAGTCCCTTCCCTCGCCGAACAAGCTGAATCACCCCACTGATTTGTAAGCCACCTTTGTCATCACTTGCATGAAGCGCTGTCCTCCTGCCGTTCCCATTGAGCCAGAGCTTGAGGTCATGGTTCCCAGCCCGTAGCGTCAGCTGATCGCTCACGACCGGTTTGCCGTTGAGAATCAACGCACGGCCACGCACCTTAATCCGCAAAACAGGCCGATACGACCATGCCTCATCATGTTCATCAGTGACCCAAATGGTCTGATCGGTATGTACTTCCAGCTGCTGGACATCCGGAGCCAAGAGCACGCGAATCGATTGCGCCGCCCCCGCCTCCGGCATCATGATCGAGCCGAGGCAGATCCCCACTCCCACTGCGCCGGCCCAGAGCCGCGCGGCTATCATCGGCGAAAGAGCCATCCTACGAAATAGAATAGCAGACTCAGAAGAATGCTGAGAACAATACTTGTCGCGATGGGGAAATAGAAGCTGAAGCTGTCACGCTTGATAGAGAGGTCGCCCGGCAGCTTGCCGAGCCAACTGAAGGCGTTCCCTAAGCCAGGAATCCGCTCCACAACGACCAACAGAACCCCGAGCGCAACGATTCCAAGCCCGAGTCCGATGAAGACTTTGCCAAGTGTCGTCCATTCCGGCATCGACTTTCATCCCAATGAGCGGCGTACCCAACCAGTCCAGCGATACAGCACACAGCACTAGCCGTTTACTAGACATTCTGCGATCTGAATGGCATTCAGAGCGGCTCCTTTGCGAAGATTGTCGGAGACCACCCACAGATTGAGGCCGTTCGTGATCGATTCATCCTCCCGGACGCGACCGATATAGACCTCATCTTTTCCGGCCGCATCGAGCGGCATCGGGTACAGCTTCTTCAGTGGATCGTCATAGACAATCACACCGGGCATGGCTGCCAGTGCAGCACGCGCCTCGTTCGCCTTCAATGGACGCTCCAATTCAACGTTGATCGCCTCAGAATGGCAACGCAGCACGGGAACCCGTACCGTCGTGGCGGTAACCCGAAGACCGGGTGCATTGAGAATCTTTCGCGTTTCTTTCGCTATCTTCACCTCCTCCGAACAGTCCCCCCCATCGGTAAACGAACCGATGTGCGGCAATAGGTTGAAGGCGATCTGGTAGGGATAGATTTCGGTTTTGATATCTCGAAACGCCAGAAGATCTTTGGTTTGCTCCATCAGCTCGTCCATCGCTGCCGAACCCGTCCCCGAAACGGACTGAAACGTCGTCACCACCACACGTTTCACCCCCACCGCGTCATGAAGTGGCTTGAGCGCCATCACCAGCGGAGTCGTCGTGCAGTTTGGGATGGACACAATTCCTCGAGGCATCGAGCGTAACGCTGCGGCATTCACTTCGGGAACCACCAAAGGAACCTGATCATCCATCCGGAACACGGCACTGTCGTCGATCACGACGATTCCAGCGGCTCCCAGACGTTGACCGTAGTCTTTGCTGATGGCATCCGTCGCAGAGATAAACGCCAAGTCCACCCCCTCGAACGATGAGGATTCGGTCAGCTCTTCAACTATCCACTCCTTGTCCTGACAGGTCATCACCTCGCCGGCTGACCGTATAGACGCAAAAAGCCGGAGACTAGCAAGCGGGAATTTCCGCTCCTCCAGAATCTCGAGTGTCTCTTGCCCAACCGCGCCGGTGGCTCCAAGAATGGCCACCGTATACCCTGATTTCTTCTTGATCATGAAGTGCCTACTCCAATGCCAATGTGCGAATACGATGATTAAAGGTGTCAGCCACCAGCAGCGCCCCGTCGCGATCGGCAACGATACCGAATGGGTAACACAGACTTGCTTCTCGTGCGACGCCGCCATCGCCGGAATAGGATGGCACTCCTTGCCCCGCGACACAGAACGCCACCCCCGATTCCCAATCCCACTGCCGGATGACATGATTGTCTGAATCGGTCAGAAAGAGATGTCCCTCATGATCGAATGCAATTCCGGTCGGGCGTGAAAGGCTGGCTGACGGCGCATCCGACGGCGACTCATACCGATAGACTCCGCCGTCGCCGGCCACCGTGGTCATCAACCCCGATGAGAGCTCGACACATCGCACTCGGCCATTGAACGTATCAGCAACATAGAGCCGATCAGCGACGAGAGCCAATCCACTGGGACCGGCAAGCGCGATTTCGATCGCTCGCTTCCCATCACCATCGTACGTCGCGATCCCGATTCCAGCAATCGTCTGAATCACACCGGTCTTGAGATCGACCATCCGTACACGATGATTGCTTTGATCGGCGATATAGAGTCGGCCCTCGGCGTCAACAGCCAGCGCCGAAGGTTCATTGAGTGCCGCCTGATTGGCAGGGCCGCCGTCACCGGAGAAGCGTGCCTGACCAGTTCCGGCCACGGTCGAAATGATCCCGGTTTCAGCATCGACCATCCGCACGCGATGATTCATGGTATCGGCGATATAGAGATTCCCCTCCCGATCCACAACGACCGCCGTAGGGAAGTTGAGATTGGCACTCACCGCTGGCTCGCCGTCTCCGCCATACCGTTTGGAAGACGTGGCTGTGTGATTCGTCCAATACCGGACCGTTCCGCTCACATCAGCTTGTTGAGTAAATTTTGCGGGACTACGTTCGCCAGCATCATCGGCCAAAGGGTCTTCATCCGTGAGTGGGACGGGAGTGTCCCGTTGTACAGCCGCATGCATGTGCTCCCCGCCGAACGTCCCAGCTACGGTTGACAGAATACCGGTGGCACGATTGACTTTACGAACGATATGATTTTCAGAATCGGCGACATAGACATTCCCGTGGCAATCGATCGTCACACCCTTCGGCTCGTTCAAACAGGCCTGCATTGAAGGTCCGCCGTCTCCCGTGCAACCAGGTTCGCCGTTGCCGGCGAGTGTTCTGATCATCCGTGTAGAAAGAATGGCAGCCATGGTTCAGAGTCGATGATTAACTGAGATTTCGAACGATAGCTTCACCCATCTCCACAGTACCAACAATCTTCGCTCCGGGACTCTGAATATCTTTGGTTCGATAGCCAAGGTCGAGGGTTTTCACGATGGCCTGTTCGATGGCTTCCGCTTCTTGATCGAGTTGAAAGGCATACGACAACATCATGGCAGCCGATGAAATCGTGGCGATGGGGTTCGCGATATTTTTCCCTGCGATGTCCGGGGCGCTCCCGTGAATCGGCTCAAAGAGACCGATCTTGGCCCCGATACTCGCCGACGGCAACATCCCGATCGAGCCGGTCAGCATCGCCGCTTCATCGCTCAGAATGTCTCCGAACATGTTGTTGCAGAGCAGCACGTCGAATTGTCGCGGGTTCCGCACCAGTTGCATGGCAGCGTTATCCACATAGATATGTCCCAGTTCAACGTCCGGATAGGACGCGTGGACGTCGATGACTACCTTGCGCCACAGCTCGGATGATTCCAATACATTCGCCTTGTCGACCGAGGTGACCTTCTTGCGCCGTTTCCGCGCCGCCTCGAACGCAACCTTGGCGATCCGTCGAATCTCCTCAGTTGTATAGACTTCCGTATTGACCCCTCGCTCTTCGCCATTCGGTAACTTTTCGATCCCCTTCGGTTTGCCGAAGTAGATCCCGCCAGTGAGCTCGCGGATCACGAGGATATCGATCCCCTCGACAACCTCGCGCTTCAATGTGGATGCATCCACCAAATTCGAATAGAGCTTCGCCGGCCTCAAGTTGGCATAGAGTCCTAAGGCTTCCCGGATTCCGAGTAGTGCGCGCTCCGGCCGCAGGCTGTACTCCAAACCCTCCCATCGAGGCCCCCCGACGGCGCCCAGCAAGACAGCATCGCTTTGCTTGGCAAGCGCCAAGGTGTCCTTTGGCAGCGGCACGCCAAACTTGTCGATCGCCTGCCCGCCGATATCAGCGGACGTAAATTCGAATGAATGTCCATATTTCTCTGCGATCACCTTCAAAACCTTTACGGCTTCAGGAACGATCTCGCGCCCCACTCCGTCCCCGGCCAACACTGCAATCTTGGCCTTCACTGGTGCTCCTTTCGATGAGTCAATCGGTTCATATCCTATTCCAGTATCGCTTCATCTTCCATCCGCCAGGCCGGATCGACGAGGCAGAGAAACTCGATATCGGTCTCTCCGGTATTTTCCACGAACTGTTGCCCTCCCGGCGGCACATAGATAGTCGTTCCGGCTTCGATCAGCGTGACGTGGTCGTCGATCGTGAAGAAGCCCCGCCCTGAAATGAAATAATAGACTTCCGACGAGGCCAACACATGGCGCTTCGAGCGTTGACCAGACGGCAATGTCCCGTGGGCAAGACTATAATTCAGGTTGAGCTGATGCTTGGCAGGGTGAAAAATCTCCCGCAAACGAGTCTCGTCCACAGCCAGGAACTCGGGGCGATCCGCCAGCGTCACCTTGAACACGGACAAGCCCTCTCAATCCAACAGGCCTCACCACAGACCGTGAAACTGTACCGTGGAGATCCGCGTCAAATCAAGTTCACCTTCTGCTCGCCCTGCGCCTGTTTCGTCCCCAGGTAGGCCAGCTTATTCAGGGCGCTGATATAGGCTCGAGCAGACGCCGTAATGATATCGGTATCGGCGCCGTGGCCTGTGACCGTCCGGCCATCTTCTTGCACCCTCACCGACACTTCACCCTGTGCATCTGTTCCACCGGTGATGGCCTTCACGACATACATCAGCAACTTGCTCTTCGTCTGTATCATGGCCGCAATCGTGCGGTACACGGCATCCACAGGCCCATCGCCGGTCCCGGTTTGAACGATGGGGGTGCCGTCGATTTCCAGTTCGACCGTGGCTGTTGGAACCCGATCCGTTCCACTCGATACTTGGAGTCCTTTGAGCCGAATGCGCTCGGCCATCTTCGACAACTCTTCGGAGACAATGACCTCAAGATCTTCCTCGAAGATCTCTTTCTTTTGATCGGCAAGTTTTTTGAACCGCTCAAAGGCGTGGTTGACCTCTGCCTCACCGAGCTTGTACCCCAACTCTTCTAGACGCTGCCGGAACGCATGACGCCCAGACAACTTGCCCATCACCATCTGGCTTTCGACCAATCCGATCGATTCCGGGCGCATAATTTCATAGGTCGTCTTCTCTTTGAGCAACCCATCCTGATGAATGCCCGACGTATGGGCAAAGGCGTTCGCCCCGACGATCGCCTTATTGGGTTGCACCACCATCCCCGTGATCTTGCTGACCAGACGACTGGTCTTCGCAATCTCCTCGGTTCGAATCCTCGTGTCCGCCTGATAGAAATCGGTCCTGGTGCGGAGTCCCATTACGATTTCTTCCAGAGAGGTGTTACCAGCGCGCTCTCCGATTCCGTTGATCGTACATTCCACTTGGCCTGCCCCATTCATAATCGCCGCCAAACTGTTCCCCACCGCAACACCCAGATCGTTGTGGCAATGGACGGAAATCACGGCTTGTGTGGCATTGGGGACCTTGTCGCAAATCCCCTTGATCAGTGCGCCGAATTCTTGTGGAACGGCGTACCCGACCGTGTCAGGAATGTTCACGGTGCTGGCTCCCGCAGCAATGACCGCCTCAATGACCTCGTAGAGGAACGAGGGATCTGATCGGCTCGCATCCATTGGAGAGAATTCGACATCCTCCACATAACCCCGCGCCCGCTGGACCATCTCCACCGCACGCTGTTTGGCCTGCTCCCGCGTCATCCGAAACTGGTGCGTCAGATGAATATCGGACGTTGACAAGAACGTATGGATGCGGACTTTTGGCGCGCCTTTCAACGCCTCCCATGCTCGATCGATATCTTCGGGTCGAGCCCGTGCCAGACTGCAGATCGTCGGTCCTTCGACCTCCTGCGCGATACGCCGCACCGCTTCAAAGTCTCCGGGCGAGCTATAGGCAAATCCCGCCTCAATAATATCGACACCGAGCCGGGCCAGCTGTTTGGCGACCATGACCTTTTCTTCCACGTTCATACTGGCGCCAGGCGATTGTTCGCCATCTCTCAAGGTCGTATCGAAAATTTTGATCATGCGTGCCATGGTTGACCTCCGATGCAAGCTGCTCAAAAAGTCCTTCCGGCAAGGCCGCAAGGAGTGAGAACCCCGAGGCGTACGCGTTTGGGTACGTTGAGGGGTTCGAACGGCTGAGAACGCAGCGGGAAGGCTTTTTCAGCAGCTTGTAAAAACAAAAGCCTCCATCCCTATGAGACCCAGGGACGAAGGCTTGACGCACTCCGTGGTACCACCCTGATTTGGTCTGAGGACCAACTGGTCGTCAAACCCTTCATTCAGCCTCTTACGGAGGCAAGGCGGAATCTCCTACTTCATGTTCGGAGATTCGGCTCGGAGGCGAGTTCGGCGACATCTAGGCTGGTTTGCACCACCCACCAGCTCTCTTCACAACACTGACCACCCCGTGTCTAGATGGCTCGCGTACTATTCCTCGTCTTCGCCGTTCACAACTTTTTCAGTTCCTCCCACTGTTATCCGCCGTTATGAATTTGATTCGATCGGCGGAGGCTCGACTTTTCCGATGCTCTTTTTCCCAGCTGCCGGAGCAACCAGCGAAAAGACTTTTTCGACCGGTCCCATCAATGCATAGCCGGCAAAGATGACAAATAACATGACCGCCGGCCAGGCTGCCACCAGCATCAGCGTCAGAATACCCCAGACCAGGTAGGTAATCTGCCGGTGGCCCTTAAACTTCAGCTCTTTAAAGCTGCGATACTTGATCGTGCTGACCATTAAAAACGAAAGCGCCAACGTCATGAGCAGGACCACGATCGGCCTGACATCGCCTCCCATCTTGAGGAGGTAATGATCAAAGACCACCAGCGACGCCACCACCCCGGCCGCGGCTGGGATCGCTAGACCAGTAAAGTACTTCCCATCTGCTAGCGCTACGGTAGAGTTGAATCGCGCTAACCGCACGGCGCCCATGGCCACGTAGGCAAACATCACGGCCACGCCAAACGTACCCTGCCCGCTTAACGCCCACGAGTAGATCAACAACCCCGGTGCGACACCAAATGACACCACATCGGACAGCGAGTCATACTCCAGCCCGAACTGACTCGTACTATTAGTCAATCTGGCCGACTTGCCATCCAATACGTCAAAAATCATGGCGACAAGAATCGCGATGGCTGCTTCCAGATAGTGACCGTTGAAAACGGACAGGATGGCGAACACGCCGCAAAATAAGTTACCCGTCGTGAAGAGGTTTGGAATGAGATGCATAGCGGCTTTCCGCCGTTTCCCATCTTTCCCGAAGGAATTCTTGAAGCCTGCCGTTTTCATGGCAACTCTCCAATAATGGTTTCGCCGCCTTTCACACGATCACCCACCGCCACCCGAATCTTTGTACCCATCGGAAGGAACGTATCCATGCGTGACCCGAACCGGATCAAGCCATATCGTTCACCACGTATCGCCTGCTCCCGATCCGAGATCCAACAGACGATTCGCCGAGCGATCAGCCCCGCGACTTGCACACACAACACCTTGATCCCGTCGTGCGTCTTGATCATCACAGCATTTTGTTCGTTCCTCAGCGTCGCCTCCGGCTTGCTCGCAACCAAAAACAACCCCGGCTGATACTGAACACCTTCCACGACCCCATCGCAAGGCATACGATTGATGTGGACATCGAAGACATTCAAAAAGATCGTAATCCTGACACTACGCTCTTTCAGGTAGCGGGGCTCAAACTCTTCCTCGATGGCGATCACCTTGCCATCACCGGGTGCAACAATCAGATTTGGACCTTGTGGGATCACCCGGGACGGGTTTCGAAAAAACCAGGCAGAGAACAGCGTTGCAATCCCACCAAGAAACGCAACGACCGGCCATCCCAGCCATGCCGTCAATAGTGCAACGCCCGCAGGAACTGCAATGAAGGGAATTCCTTCTTTGGCAAAGGGAACACCGACTGCACGATCCACCATGGAATTGCCTCAGTTCTTGGTTTTATCGACGAGCTGATCCTTCTTGAGCCATGGCATCATCCCGCGCAGCTTCGCTCCAACGGCTTCGATAGGATGGGCCTCGCCCTTTGCAAGGAGTGCGTTGTAGACCGGTCGATTGGCTTGATTCTCCAAGACCCATTCTTTGGCGAACCGTCCGGTCTGGATCTCTTCGAGAATCTTCTTCATCTCCTGTTTCGTCTGTTCGGTCACCACACGTGGACCTCGAGTCACATCACCGTATTTCGCCGTCGTGCTGATCGAGTAACGCATGTTGGCAATCCCGCCCTGATAGATCAAATCGACGATGAGCTTCACCTCGTGCAAACATTCAAAGTACGCCATCTCCGGTGAGTACCCGGCTTCAACCAGCGTCTCGTACCCGGCCTGGATCAGCGACGTTAGCCCTCCGCAGAGCACGGCTTGTTCACCAAAGAGATCGGTCTCAGTTTCCTCGCGAAAATTCGTTTCAATGACACCGGCACGTCCACCGCCGATCGCACTCGCGTAGGCCAATCCGACCTGCCTCGTGGTGCCGCTGGGATCCTGGTGAATCGCCAGAAGGCAAGGCACCCCGCTGCCCTTCGTAAACTCGGAACGAACGAGATGTCCTGGCCCCTTCGGGGCGACCATGAAGACATTGATGGAGGCCGGCGGCACGATTTGCCCAAAGTGAATATTGAAACCATGTCCGAACGCCAAATAGGATCCTGCCTTAAGATTGGGCGCTACGTCTTGCCGATAGATGGCGGCTTGCGCCTCATCTGGCGCCAGAATCATCACGACATCTGAAGTCTTCACAGCATCAGCAACAGGCATAACCTTTAGTCCGCTCTGCTCAGCTTTTTTCCATGAGGCGCCCTCACGTAGTCCAATCACGACCGACACACCGCTTTCCTTCATGTTCAGGGCATGGGCATGCCCCTGACTTCCATAGCCGATCACGGCCACGGTCTTGTTTCGGATCTGCTGAATATCGGCATCCTTATCATAGTAAATTTTCATGACCAACCCTTTCTCTCATCTCGTCAGTATAGAGCAATACTGCGTGTGCAGCAGAACGTTAGTCGCGGGCAACCTTCTTCGTTTGGACAGCAACAGGACGGACCGGTTCCCGGGCGACGGCCACGCGCCCAGTGCGGACCAAGTCCTTGATCCCAAGAGGCTGCAACAAATTGATGATCGCCTCAATCTTCTTGGGATCGCCGGATACTTCGATCGTGTAGGTGCCCGGCGTCGAATCAATCACGTTTGCCCGGAAAATATCCACAATTCTGAGCGCCTCAGCCCGATCCGCATCCTTCGTATGCACTTTGATGATCGCCGTCTCTCGTGAAACAAACTCCGTTTCGTTCAAGTCCACGACCTTGATGACATCGATGAGTTTGTTCAGCTGTTTCACGATCTGCTCGATGATCCGCTCATCACCCGACGTCACAATCGTCATCTGAGACATGGATGGATCAAGCGTTGGGGCGACTGACAGGCTCTCGATATTGAACCCACGGCCGCTGAATAATCCCGCAACCCGTGACAAGACCCCAAATTTATTTTCAACTGTTACTGAAATAATATGTTCCATACAACGCTTTCAGCTGATAGTCGTTCGCTGACGGTTTCCCTATGCCGTGAGGACCGTATCTTTATCCTCCGGCGTCACTTTTCCCGCACCAGCCTGCTTCTTCTTCAACTCCGGTGGATCTTCCAGGAGCATCTCGTGGTTGCAGCCTCCAGCCGGGATCATCGGATAACAATTCTCATAGGGATAGGTCGGCACATCCACGATGACGGGTTTATCGGTCGCCATCGCTTCTTTCAGGACGGCATCGAGATCGCCGACTTTCTTGACCCGCAATCCCACCGCTCCATAGGCATCGGCAAGCTTGACGAAATCCGGCGTCGTATCCAAATAACTCGAGGCGTAGCGCCCTTCGTAGAATAGGTCCTGCCATTGTCGGACCATGCCGTGAAATCCATTGTTGAGGATAATAATCTTCACCGGCAACTTGCTCACCACAGCCGTGGCCATTTCCTGCATGTTCATCTGAATGCTGCCGTCTCCCGCAATGCACAGGACCAGGCGATCCCGGAACGCCGCCTGCGCACCCATCGCAGCGGGAAATCCAAAACCCATCGTGCCAAGTCCGCCTGACGTCAGCCATCGATTCGGCTTCGCCAACTTGAAATATTGCGCCGCCCACATTTGGTGCTGTCCGACATCCGTTGAGACAATCGGATCCCGGTCTCTGGTCAGTTCATACAGCCGCTTGACCACCTGCTGCGGCTTGATCGGTCCGTCCTTCTCTTGGTGATACGTCAAAGGATGGGCCTGCTGCCATTCCTGAATTTGATCCCACCAGGGCTTGCGAAGCTCTTTCTGCTCCCCATTGACCGTTGCGCGCAAGATCTGATTGAACTCACGAAGCACCGTCTTACAGTCGCCCACAATCGGAATATCGACATTGATGTTTTTTCGAATAGAGGTCGGGTCGATATCGACATGAATCACTTTTGCATAGGGACAGAACTCCGACACCTTCCCCGTCACCCTGTCGTCAAACCGTGCGCCGATCGCAATCACCAGATCGGAATAATGCATGGCCATGTTCGCCTGATAGGTCCCGTGCATCCCAAGCATCCCGAGGGATAACGGATGCTCTCCTGGAAACGCGCCAAGTCCCATCAACGTCATGTCCACCGGGATCTGCGTCATCTCAGCTAGCTCAAGCAATTCCTGTGAGGCACTCGAAAAAATCACGCCACCGCCGACATACAGAATCGGCTTCTTGGCCTTCATGATTGCTTCGGCTGCCTGTTTGATCTGCCATTTATTTCCCTCGTAGGTCGGGTTGTACCCTCGAATCGAGACCGAGTTCGGATAGGTGAATTCCGCTTTAGCCATCGAGACATCTTTCGGGATATCCACCAAGACCGGGCCCGGACGACCGGTCGTCGCAATATAAAATGCCTCTTTGATCGTGGCCGCCAAGTCGTTCACGTCCTTGACCAGAAAATTGTACTTTGTGCAGGGTCGGCTCAACCCGATGTTGTCGGCCTCCTGAAAGGCATCGTTCCCGATCATACTCGTCGGGACTTGGCCGCTGAAACAGACCATAGGAACGGAATCCATATAGGCATCGGCTAATGCCGTAATGACGTTGGTCATACCAGGGCCCGAGGTGACCAGACATACGCCGGCTTTTCCAGTCGCCTTGGCATAGCCCTCCGCCATATGGCCCGCGCCCTGCTCATGGCGTGTCAGGATGACTTCAACATCTTTCTGCTGGTGGAGTATATCGAAAATCTTCAGGACGACTCCGCCGGGAAGCGCAAAGACCGTCTTGACCCCTTCCCGCTTCAGGCATTCGATGAAGATTTCAGCACCGGTCAGTTTCATGGCACCCCTCCCTCCAACCGCAAGCAATAGGGTCTACGAGTTGGTAGTAAGACCTTCAAACGGCACCTACCGCGAAGTCCGCATCATCATGCAGAAATGTGTTTGAAATCAAGGAGAAAGATTTCAAATCTCTAGCACCCTTGAGGAAGGACCGTCAAGACAACCACCCCCGGTGTGGCCAGTGAGAGGAGGGATGAAGGGCCTCAGGCACAAGGGCCGTCACCGAATAAAGAGCGTGGATGGAAGACCTATAAGCCGGATTCTGTCCCGCAAAAAAGTTACCCTCTTTGCATGGATGATCATTTCTCTGGGATTCGAGTTGCCTCGAACCTCAAGCGACCTACCCGAAGACCTCGACCGGGCCAGCCGGTGTACAACAGTCCGTGAGGAGCGCTGCACATGTCTTCCTATTTGGCCTTGCACCAGGCGACGCTTACCGTGCCGGTGATGTCGCCACCCCCGCGGTGGGCTCTTACCCCACCGTTTCACCCTTACCTGAGCCGCAGCGACCAGATGGGATCCCGTCGCGTTGGCCATCGGCGGTTTGTTTTCTGTGGTGCTGGTGTCGGATTGCTCCGCCTGGGAGTTACCCAGCGCCCTGCCCATGGAGTCCGGACTTTCCTCTCGATACCGAAGCACCGAGCGACCATCCAGTCTTCCACCCACGCCAGGTCAGTATAAAGGACCAGGATCGGTCGCGACAAGCAGACCGCCCAGGTGTATTCGACGAACGGTCGATAGGAATGACGAGAACCGTTATCGTCCACCAACATCCGGCAACGAAGCCGCCGGCACAGGTGTCCGTTTCTGATAGATAGCCATGGCCTCAGGCATCCACTCTTTCAACTGGTCGATTCGGGTGTCATGGCTGGGATGGGTGGAGAGAAACTCGGATTGTCCCCCACCGCCCGATGCTTGCCCCATTCGTTCCCAGAGCGCCACCGATTCGCGCGGGTCATACCCGGCATCGGCCGCTAGGAGAATCCCCACATAATCGGCCTCAGATTCATGTTTGCGGCTGAAGGGCAGCAACACACCAACCTGTGCCCCTGCACCCAATGCCGCCATTGTCGCCTGACCAAGCATTGGATTGCCGCCACTGAGACCAATCGCCGCGCCCGCCACCTGCAACACCGTATTCGTCAGTTGCCCCTGACTCATGCGCTCCGCGCCATGGCGAGCCAAGGCATGCACCACTTCATGCCCCATCACGGCCGCCAACCCTGCTTCCGTCTTCGCCATGGGAAAGATGCCGGTGTACACCGCCATCTTTCCACCAGGCAGAGCAAAGGCGTTCGCGGTCTTGTCATCCTTAATGACCGTCACTTCCCACTGAAATTGTTGAGCCATCTCGGCATACTTCGAGCGTTTGGCGGCCTCGACAATGCGCGCAGCAATCCGTCTGACCGGTTCAACTTCACGAGGATCTTGCGACGGTCTCATCTTCGGGTCGTTCTTGACCTGATCGAACGCCTGAGCCCCCATTTGCACTTCTTGACCAATCGACGTCATGAGTAACTGCTTCCGGCCGGTATAGGGATTAGTCTCGCATCCCACCAAGGCTACTCCTCCGGCCAGAAGACAGACCATCGTTGTTACGCGCATGAGTTGTGGGGTACGCATCGTCAACCTCCAGCCAAACAGAACTTTTCCTGGATCCATCATGGTTCATTGACCAACTAACAAGCGATTGGTAGATTACCGTGCCCCTAAGAAAAATTTCTAGAGGGGCGCGGACCATCTCATGACTCCACAACCATCTCGCATGATTGAACGTATCGGCATCGACGAGTCCGGCAAGGGCGATTACTTTGGCCCCCTCGTCATCGCCGCCGTGCTCGTCGACGCCACGACACAAGGGGAACTCAGGCTCATGCAGGTTCGGGATAGCAAGAAGATTTCGGACGGACGGATTCTTGAGATGGCCCCGGACATCAAGACCATCTGTCCTCACAGTGTCATTGCGATCGGGCCACCGAAGTACAACGAACTGTATGCAAAGATCCGCAACCTCAATCGCCTCCTGGCCTGGGGGCATGCCAAGGCGCTCGAAACCTTGCTTGAACGAGTGACCTGCGAGCGAGCCATCTCCGATCAGTTCGGAAACGAGCGGTTGATTCTGAATGTGCTGCAGGAAAAGGGGCGAAAGATCGTACTGGAGCAGCGGACGAAAGCCGAGTCAGACTTGGCGGTGGCCGCCGCATCGATCTTGGCCCGCGCGGAATTTTTGCTGCGATTGAAACGCCTCTCCAGCGAAGTCGGTACTACCCTGCCCAAAGGCGCCTCCCCAGCTGTCGAGCTCGCCGCGAAAATGATCATCAAGAAACATGGGCAGGACCGGCTGGGGTCAGTGGCAAAACTGCATTTCAAGACCACAAAGGCGGTGCTGACAGGACTGGCTTAAACCGATTCTCCATTCTTTGTGCGATCGAAGTGAACGAATCTCATCGTTTTTCTGGCTACAGGATCAGTCGAAATCTAGCCTGCCTCTACTATTCAGTCTAAATTTACGATCCTAAATTCATCACCGTTGCGCATGAGACGGCCCGACGCAATACGAACGAATGGAGCACCTACGCTGCCTGTGCATCCACCCATCGGTTAAGAGGTCCGCCCCACTCTTGTGGGGTCACGCTCCTCTCTCCTTATAAACCTAGGGAAAGTCTGATTAATTCACGTTTTCACTCGGCCAGCTGTTCCTGGACTGACCACCCAGGGCAAATTCAGTGGGTCGCTGCTGTTCCGAGAGCCTGTTTGTGAGGCACACCCATCGTGCGATGCCCCACGGCCCGCCTCCGGCCCCCCATCCTCTACGTTCCCGCCAACAGGCGCCGTCGCGACACATAGAGATTTGCCAACCCGCAGCTGATCTGGAGCCAGTGGGTATTCTTTGCCAGCCCCCGGTACCGGACTTTGGCCCAGCCGAAGATCCGCTTGATGACCAAGAACGCATGTTCGACCTTCGCCCGGACCTTTGACTTCGTGCGGTTCCGGCCCCGCTCCGCCTCACTCAGTGGTCGATGCCGGTGCGCTTTGGTCTGCACGAAACTCTTGGCCTTGGGCGCGTGCTGCCGGATCACATCGCGTTGTCCACTATAGGCGGCATCGCCCCACACCCGCGTTTCCTCTCCATGCAGCAGTTTCGGCAAGACTTGGCTGTCATGGACATTGGCCGCCGTGGCCGCTACGGAATGAATCAGCTTCGTCTGGCTGTCCACGCCAATATGCGCCTTCATACCGAAATACCACTGGTTCCCCTTCTTCGTTTGATGCATCTCGGGATCCCGCTCCTTGGTCCGGTTCTTCGTCGAACTCGGCGCACTGATGATGGTCGCATCCACGATGGTGCCTCGGCTCACTTGCAGCCCCTGCTTCGTCAAATACTCCCCGATCCGGATAAAGAGCTGTGTTCCTAACTCATGCGCCTCCAGCACATGCCGAAACTTACAGATCGTCGTCTCATCGGGCACGGGCTCACGGCCCAGATCAATCCCCACGAACTGCCGCATGGCCCGTGAGTCGTACAAGGCCTCCTCCACCGCCGGATCTGACAGGTTGAACCACTGTTGCAGACAATGGAGGCGCAGCATGCGTTCGACTCCGACCGGCGGACGCCCCGGCCCGTCGGCCTTGGGGTAGACCGGCTTGATCACGGCGACTAATTCCGCCCAGGGCACCACGCGATTCATTTCGTCGAGGAACCGCTCGCGGCGGGTGGATTTGCGATATTGCTCGAATGGGATTTCCGCAAAGGTCTGTTGGTGCATGGAGGCGTCTCCCGTTCAGTGCTGCATTCCTCATAGCACATCATCAATGGGGAATAAATCAGACCTTCCCTAGATAGTGTAGTCACGAGATGTAAGATATGAGAGAGTCGGCAGACCCGAGAAGGAGGTCTGCATGAACAACCCAACGCCCGTCCACCGCCGCCACGATATTTCCGACGCCACATGGGCATTGCTGGAACCGCATCTACCGGGACGCAAAGGCGTGTGGGGCGGCATTGCGGAAGACAACCGCCTGTTCATCAATGCGGTCTTCTGGATTTTGCGAACCGGCGCGCCCTGGCGTGATTTGCCACCGGACTACGGAGGGTGGAGCAATACACATCGTCGTTTTATCCGCTGGCGGGACAAGGGGATTTGGAAACAGTTGCTTGGAATCCTGATTGACGAGCCGGATTACGAATGGCTGATGATCGACGCCAGTCATTGCAAGGTTCATCCTCATGCGGCAGGAGCCAGAGGCGGCAATCAGGACATGAGCCGCACAAAAGGGGGCTCAACACCAAGATACATCTGGCCGTGGATGCGTGTGGTATGCCGGTCAGAGTTGTTACTACAGAAGGTACCCGAGCGGATTGCACACAGGCCAGCACTCTGATCGAGGGGATCGACGCGGATCATCTGATTGCGGACAAGGGCTATGATACCGATGCCATTCTTGAGCAGGCACGACGTGTAGGCATGCACACCGTCATCCCGCCAAAGAAAAACCGAAAAGACCAAAGAGCGTACGACGAAGACCTCTACAAACTGCGCCACTTGATCGAAAATACCTTCCTGATGCTCAAACGGTGGCGCGGCATCGCCACACGATACGCCAAGAACAGCACATCGTTCCTCGCCGCCGTCCAGATCCGGTGTCTCGCCCTCTGGCTTAAGATCTCGTGACTACGCTATCTAGGGAAGGTCTGATTAATTCACTATTTCATTCGGTCGGTGTTCAAAACACTGGGGAATTGGGTGATCGACACCTGGAACTTTGAATTAATCAGACCTTCCCTAGATGGATCTTAAGCTTGGTCGTGGTCCAGCATTGAATGCCTGGCAAGCGTTCGAACGCGCGGTCGTTCGACCAAATTCCCTCATGCTCTTCTGCCAGCGCTACTGCGACAAAGGGGACATCGTTTGGATCAATGCCTCTCGTCCGCCTCTGCGAGATATGGTGCAATACGTTCAAACGGAACGACTGTGATGGATGTCAGGAGAAGCGTCAGTAACACGTCAAGAGCGTCTCCTTTGAGACGCGTCGCGAGTTCATCAAGGGCAAAGGCAGGGAGATGAAACTTAAAATCAGGAAGGAGCAGAATTCATCTTGTGATCGAGTCTTTAATGAGTGCGGCGATCAGAATATTCGTATCGAGAACCAGTCTCATGCATTCGAGACCTTGGCATAGCGACGCCGCAACCCGATCTTCACGGATTGGGCAAGGTCTTTTGCTGCAGTCTCAGTCAGTGCGCTCCGAGAGGCAAGCCGATCTGCCAGCGCCACCTGGCGTGCATACTGCCACAACGCTTGTTCAGCCACGCAAGCCCATGGAATGTCCCGGTGACGCTTGAGAATCGTGTCCAGTTCTGCCGGAACATCAATAACGACCTTCGACCGTGCTCCGCTGCTAGGTTTACGGCTCATCGGAATGCTTTTTCTCCAGTACTACAATTGGAGGTATTTTGGTGCTGATTTCAACACAGTTCCCGAAAAGTTAAATCGAACTGAATTGTCTAGCTCGCCTCTTCCTCGCCACACGCGATCCGCTCTTTTTTCGGACGAAAGCTACTCAGCGAGCCGGCAAATAGGTCTGCCGCGCACCACAAAATGTTTGATTGCAAGACGCGACCCTAACTTTCTCCTGTGTTTTTACTTTCTCCGTTGTAGTTGTTCACACCGCGTTGATCAACGAAGCTCATCCCCTGAGCGCGGCGATTGGCCTTTCTTGCGACGCATCAGGCGACGAAAGGCTGGGAAGTCCGCTCGCTCACGTCGCTCTTCAAAAAACTGAACCGTGCTCATGGCTGTGAGTTTTTCCGCCACCGCCGTGGCAATAAACTGATTGACACTCACCCCTTCCTGTTCAGCCAAGACTTCAACCGCAGCCTTGACCGAGCGTGGCAACCGGAGCGGATAGGTCTTCGATCCCGTTATCATGATATCCTCCTGAGCGCGTCGCGCGGCTGAAGCACTTCTACACCGAATTCTCCTGGCACTGCGCCATAGTCTCGAATATTGAACGTCACAATGGCATCGGCACGGCCATTGACCGCCGCTTCCAACACCATTTCATCCGACGGATCTCGCAGTTTAGGTCGCCAGAGAAAATGTGTCACCACAGGCTCAACCATGGCCGCCACCGCATCGAGAAATATTCTGACGTCGGCTTCGTCGAGGCCCGCAGCGACGCGATGTTCTTTAGCGCTGCACGTAGCCTCATATTCAAACACGAGTGGGACATTCGCCAGCAACGTCACCGTTTTCTCCATAGCAGCCATCAGGATTGCCGCTGAAGCCCCTGAAGGACTTCGCATCGCCGCAACAACAACATCAGTGTCCAAAACCAATCTCACAGTCTATGCCTATCATATCTCCGGCAATATCACAATGTATCGTGATTTTAAGAAGAGAACGCGCTCACATTCGCCTCAAGATATACCCTGCCTCATGCGGTACAACGATTTTTCCCATTACATATAGCTAAGTCTGTATTTATTGGTAGGCTTTGACAATTTCCTCGAGTGAAGCGGTTTCGTGGTATTCCCGGCGTTTTTTGAGGGCGGCGAAGTCATGCTCCATGGGGTTGAAGTCGGGTGAGTACGGCGGCAGGAAGAGCAGCGTGGCGCCGGTGGCTGCGATCAGCTGTGCCGTCTCTGGCGATTTGTGAAAGGTCGCATTATCCAGTATGACGAGGTGCTGGGCGTTGAGGCGCGGGCACAGCCGTGTCTGCAGCCAGGTATTGAAGACCACCGTATCGCACGTGCCCTCGAAGAGCAGCGGCTCTTCGAGTCGCCCTTCCATACGGGCCGCAATCAGCGAGGTCCGTGGCCGTCGATGCCCGGAGACCAGACCGTCCACACGTTGGCCCTTCGGCGCGTACCCATACCGTCGCGCCGTCGAAGAGGCAAAGCCGCATTCGTCGATATGGACGGGCCGTTTGCCGCGGCGAATGAACCGTTCTCGAAGACGCAGGAACCGTTTCCGTTGCTGAGGATCACGTTCTTGGTAGCCCATCCTTTTTTTTATGGGTCACTGCCAGTTTGTGGAGTGCGTTCCAGATGCAATGCCGGGACACCTGGAAATGCCGCGCCCGTTCCGTTTGTGTTCGATCGGGATGAGCCTCCACATGACGGCGCAATTGCTCCCAATCCAGCTTGTGAGAACGGCGAGGGCCGGGGCGCTTGTAGGCGACGCCGCCAGGCTTGAGCCAGCGGTACACGCTGGCCTCACCCACCTTGAACCGCCGAGCCGCTTCGGCCTTGCTGCCACCGCTACACACAAAATCCACCACCCGTTGACGCAAGTCGACTGAGCATCTCATGCCCCATGATCGCCCAAGGCGATCTTCATGTCTATCGGTAATTGTGGGCGGCTATAACGTGCCGGGAAACATGATCGCTTGCATGGGACATTGTTCATGGCCTGGGCGTTATCCTGGTGAGGTGGACTCCGAAACCTGGCGTGGCAAATCCGATCAACCCGTGACACCACCGCACCGAAACACCCCAAAAAGACAGAACCTGTCTCCTTCAAAACCGTGATATCCAGACTGAACCGCTTTGTAGACTTCATGGGTGGGCAGTGAGTCAAGAGTCATGACTGACCCTATGACTCCTACGGAATTTCGGAATGTGCTGATTGGGCTTGTCCGCAGGCATGTGCTGTCATTGGAGGCAGTATCGGCCATCCTCGAAGAAGCAGAACGGTGGCTGACTGGCCATGAGTACAGTGTCATGTCCCATCACGTGCTGAGCCTCGCGGCGCAATCCGGCTGTTCGGCTTACGATTGCGAGTTTGTTGCCTTGGCGCAAGATTTACGGGTGCCTTTGGTGACGACTGACCGGCAGATTCTTAAGGCCTTTCCCACCGTGGCGGTATCACCAACCGCGTTTGTCGGCTGAGTGTGGGAATGCATCGACTCCAATCTTGGCTTTGAATTCTTCTTGGCTGCAATCATGTTCCCCTGCCTGTAGTCCTTGACACTCACCATTGGCCAGAATGGGGCGGCCAGTGATACTCGATTGCAAGATGCGACCCTCATCAATTGCCACAAATAGGAAGCAGCTTTCAGTCTGCTCGTCGGCGTGCCGATAACCTTCCAGGAAGCAGGCCTCCGCTAGCTTGGCTCAGCGAAACAACTCAATGATCATGTCTGACACTATTTTGACACTATTTCATAGCCCAACCAGGTTCACGATGGAAACAGGGCGTGTTCATCCGGGTTTGTAAGCACGGCTGCTCGACCGTTCTGGCTGGCGGCATACGTGAAGAGCCGGCCTCGGGCCAGATTTCCCAGCGGTCGATGTGCCGAAATGAACTGGGCCGGGCTAAATCGAAGAGGTTCGGCGTCTAAGCGGCTCTCACGATCTAGCTCCAGATCGGCGACAGGTATGGAGGGGCTGTCATTCTCGTTCCACTCAATCAGGGTGTTCTCGATCGGCGTTCGCTGTGGGTTCTTCTCAAGCTGAATGGAGAGAATAAATCTGATCGGGGCACGCTCGAGCCGATGTAAGAGGTCTCTCCGCAGATAGTCGGCGTGAAGCGGTGATCCATCGGGAGTGTGCACGTTCAACCAACGCGTCAGTCGCGCCGTGATATCATCCACCTCGTGAATCGCGCGGTGCACAATCTCATTCAGTCGGTTGGCTTCCTCGTGCTCTTCGGCGATTCCGGGTGGTGACCCGACGTTCACATCGGGGGCGACATTGAATTTCATGGCCGTGTCCATCCCGAGCAGGTACGGATGGCCGCTCCAGTACTGTTCAGTCGTCAGGCTAGGGACGACCCGCGCGGTGGCTTTCATCAGGAGCCGGAAGACCTCAGGATGTTGCACACAATACTCTCCGAGTGCCAGCGGTGAGCCAGTTGTCGCCTCCATGAATTCGATAAATTCTTGCTGGTCCCTCCCGAAGGGGTTCGTCGAATTGGTCATCAACCAGTCGACGCAGTTCCCTCTCACGGCGTCTTGAGGGTTGGCAGTGTCTTTCACCCCAAATATTTTGAGCGCTAGCCCTCTCACATCCGGCCTGAGATCATGAACCTCGACACCCTGTCCGTTCGACAACCGTGCCAACACGTTGTATCGCTGAGGACCATCATCGGCGAAGACTCCATGCCGGACCTCCATAGGTCGATCCGATCGCAGCGTCAGAGTCCCCAGCAGTGAGGCATGCACCTTGGCGTGAAACACGCGCTTGGGCACACCTGAAAAGTGTTTCCGTGCCAACCGCGTCTGTACGGCTTGAACCCGCGTGACATGATCTGCGAACTCGCCGGCTTCACGTTCTTTGCTTCCAAATTTGTACCGCTCATTTCTATACAGGTTGTCCGTGATCGTAGGCATCCGTCCCTCCTTTCAGTCCTTCCAATTGATCGTACCACTAGGTACTATAGACTCACGAGATTGTGGACACCGTTGTTCTGGAAGAATCTGGACGATATTTCAGGTTTGTGACACTCTCGTTCCAGTCATTCCCCCCCCCGCACGGTCACGAATGCCTACTCAGTCTCGCTCAGAAAAAACTTCAGGTGGAGTCGATCTGGGAGAGTGCTGGCTTCTTCGTTGCAGTCGATCAGCGCAGAGATGAGCTCAATGTCCCCACCAGCCACAGGCTTTGGTCATACCCCCCAAGGCACACGTTGAGATTTAAAGGGTTGGCCCTGCTTCATTCGAAGCCCATCGATTGTCTGGACATCCTCGACTTCTTGATGCTCTCCTTCATGGACGCGGCGCTTTTTGTCGCATTCCTCTTTTAGAGCGGTTGTTAGGCTGAGGACAACGTTGCCTGCTTCTGCCCCTCCAAAGATTCTTACGGTTTGGTGGCTGCTTTCTGTGCGGCTGCTTCCGCACGTTCCGCGTCCAGCTTCGCCTTTTGAGCCGAAGCAGCCGCTGCAGTTGCCGCCGTCTTTGCTTCGTTCGCATCGGTCCCAGCGTTTGCTGCCGCAGCCTCGGCTCTCTTGTCATTCATCGCAGGAAGCTCTTTTTCAACCAGTTCGAGGGATTTCTTTAACAGATCCTTGTATAGATCAACATATTCGGTCTCCTTGATTCCACAGTTTAGATAGGCCTGACACAAATGGAATAACCCATCTCGAAACAACTGCACGCCTTGGGATCGGGTAAACAACGTTCGAATTGATGTCGCGAGCGTCTTTACCGCATCAATGCTCGCGGTGAACTCGGGGGTGCCCGGTTGAGCCTTTGCGCTGCCTTGCGCAGCCACTGCAATGCTGCTCGTGAGGGACTCGGCGACATCGGGGGGCGGCTCCGCACAAAATTTGTTGTCCGGAAACTTGACGATCACTTCTCGGCGCGCGGCGGTGGTGGAAAACACCGTCATTTTATCTTTGC
Source organism: Nitrospirota bacterium (assembly GCA_963850405.1). GTDB lineage: Bacteria > Nitrospirota > Nitrospiria > Nitrospirales > Nitrospiraceae > Nitrospira_D. The sequence goes on along the minus strand of CAWKLH010000025.1, from coordinate 154,853 downwards.
TGAACCAGCCGTTGTCAGTATGATCTTCGATGACTGGTTGCTTGAGCGGGTCAGTGAACAGCGTGCATCCGGACAACGTCGCGACAAGAATCATCGACAGTAGAGTTCTCATTTTTTGCTCCTATTCGGGAATCGCCAGAACTAAAGTACACATCATTGCCTAATGAGGCTGTAGAAAAATCTTGCGACGCCAAGCAAATCATATTCGGTGGTCGCTTGCCCCCTTCCCACGTGAGAGATCATTGAACACAGCGCATTCTAGCGGTCGTTTCTGGTTCAGCATGACCTCCTGTTTTCGATAGGGGTGTTTCTACAGTCTCAACGATTATGAGGCCTATCCGCAAAGGGTTAGGCCTCATCTCGTCTCACGCACTCAGGGACCAAGAGAATTCTAGGAGGGGGGGGCGTTACAGGGCATATGCCAGCTACTACCCCCAAAACCGCCAGAAACCTCTATGCGATTGAAACCGAGTACCCCAGTTGTGCCATCGACGTGCAGTTTCTACATGCCGCCGGCCACCGGTTAAGGGGCCGACCCCTTGAGGTGACCAGGATGGAGGTACGGCCTGAATTTTCCAGGGATCAGGCCTCCGCTGGCTTGGCTCTGCGAAACAAGTCAACAGTCATGCCTGACGATATTTCATGGAACAGGCTGGCTGGGGCTGTCGAGATCAGTGCTCACGAGCTGACACGCACGACACGCAGTAAAGCCAGCCTGATCGAACCAGCGACAGTTAGAGCGAATGGAGCAGTTCGGGACCTTCGTTGGCATTGCTATTTCGGCCACAGCGATCTCACATAATACAAGATCAACAACGCTGCAGCGCTCACCAGTCCATTGCACACAACCCTTCTCTCGGCATGTGCTGGAAAACCGAAAACGTGCTTCGGGCTTGCGTCCTTTCCGGGCTATTTGCACAAACGCCGTATCTACTCGAATGTCATCGGGCGTGAAGGCCACAGTGCCATCTTGCTGTACGATACCCAGCAGGCGAGCGCCTTCCTCGCAACGGGAGGAGGGACACAGCAGTGTCTTAGTGTCGTCGACCATTGGATCAGACTGGCTAATCTAAGACCTCTCTATTCAGAATCAGGCCTAATGTCTTCCCTAGCTGGTCGCCTAACAACGACCTGGTTTGTGGATCATCACTCGGCGATATGATGCGGTGATTCACCCCGGTATCGATGGCCGCTATTTCCCGAAATACTGCGCTACGGATGGCGGCATCGATCAGCGCTCGCGTAGGCTGGTCTAGTTTCAATCCTCGAATGAGGACACGGAGCTTCACATCATTGTCTACAGTCGTAGGCGGTACTATGATCTTGGATTGATCGCTCATGCTCGTACAGATGCTCCTAGAGCCAATTGTGGATTCACGGGTATGGTTGGGGGATTGCTTCTGACAACAAAACCAAGCGGAAACACTTCTCCTGCTTTCGTGACTCCAGGAGACCCAATTCTGCGAGTGTCCAGGAATGTTGATACTGGCATAACGGTGACATCTCCAAGGGCATCGACTTCCGCCAGTTTCTCGAGAACGATGCGTCGGATCATCTTCTCGATTCGGTCGATCATAGGCTTGTCAACCTGGAAGCCGCGAAGCGAGACGATAAACTCCGCATCATCACCGGATTCACTAACAACCACTGGTGGGTGACCTGGTGATTCAAGGGCCTCTGCTATCTGAGTTTTCACGTCCGTGAATAAGAATCGGGTGGCATCGCTCTGAAATCCGTAAAGCACATCTAGAATTCCACCCCAGCCGGTAAAACTGGAAAACTGCAGGCGCACATACTCAGGTCGATTCGCTCTATAGACAGTGGCTGAGTTCGGCGAAAAAATTGATATCCCCATAGCCGACTGATAGTCACGCCCCATTGAACGCCCAAGCACGCAGGCCGCCAGCGCGGCTGCGGCCGACTTGATGTTGCTAACCGCGTTCGCAGGAGCGTTTGGAATTTCGGCGATCGCATTCGCGAGCATTCCGACGTCGGCTAAATCACCGCTTGAGTACTTGACTATGGACGTGGCCGCTTGGCGAAGTGCGTGAACCGCTGCGTCCGCGTTGTTCGAGCTTGCCTGTATCCAGGGCAAAAACGCCATGCAGAACGCCCGGAACGCAGTAAGCGATGCAACCAAGTTCGGGTTCGTCAGATCTATTGCAACGCAGCTATCGAACGATGTCTGGGGCTTAAACTCACACACAATTGTGGCTGAGATAGTGCTGGCATCGCCTGCGCCTTGTGCAACGGTGAGATTGCGCACAGGACCCGCTAGATCAATACCAGCCGCTGAAAGCTCGTCGATCGAAGCCACGACACAACTCACCGAGTCGCTCAGCTCTTGCAGAATCTCCCAGGCACTCATTAGGCAAGCATCGAATACTAGGGAAGGTCTGATTTATTCCCCATTGATGATGTGCTATGAGGAATGCAGCACTGAACGGGAGACGCCTCCATGCACCAACAGACCTTTGCGGAAATCCCATTCGAGCAATATCGCAAATCCACCCGCCGCGAGCGGTTCCTCGACGAAATGAATCGCGTGGTGCCCTGGGCGGAATTAGTCGCCGTGATCAAGCCGGTCTACCCCAAGGCCGACGGGCCGGGGCGTCCGCCGGTCGGAGTCGAACGCATGCTGCGCCTCCATTGTCTGCAACAGTGGTTCAACCTGTCAGATCCGGCGGTGGAGGAGGCCTTGTACGACTCACGGGCCATGCGGCAGTTCGTGGGGATTGATCTGGGCCGTGAGCCCGTGCCCGATGAGACGACGATCTGTAAGTTTCGGCATGTGCTGGAGGCGCATGAGTTAGGAACACAGCTCTTTATCCGGATCGGGGAGTATTTGACGAAGCAGGGGCTGCAAGTGAGCCGAGGCACCATCGTGGATGCGACCATCATCAGTGCGCCGAGTTCGACGAAGAACCGGACCAAGGAGCGGGATCCCGAGATGCATCAAACGAAGAAGGGGAACCAGTGGTATTTCGGTATGAAGGCGCATATTGGCGTGGACAGCCAGACGAAGCTGATTCATTCCGTAGCGGCCACGGCGGCCAATGTCCATGACAGCCAAGTCTTGCCGAAACTGCTGCATGGAGAGGAAACGCGGGTGTGGGGCGATGCCGCCTATAGTGGACAACGCGATGTGATCCGGCAGCACGCGCCCAAGGCCAAGAGTTTCGTGCAGACCAAAGCGCACCGGCATCGACCACTGAGTGAGGCGGAGCGGGGCCGGAACCGCACGAAGTCAAAGGTCCGGGCGAAGGTCGAACATGCGTTCTTGGTCATCAAGCGGATCTTCGGCTGGGCCAAAGTCCGGTACCGGGGGCTGGCAAAGAATACCCACTGGCTCCAGATCAGCTGCGGGTTGGCAAATCTCTATGTGTCGCGACGGCGCCTGTTGGCGGGAACGTAGAGGATGGGGGGCCGGAGGCGGGCCGTGGGGCATCGCACGATGGGTGTGCCTCACAAACAGGCTCTCGGAACAGCAGCGACCCACTGAATTTGCCCTGGGTGGTCAGTCCAGGAACAGCTGGCCGAGTGAAAACGTGAATTAATCAGACTTTCCCTAGGACATCGATCTTTCCACCAAGTATCGAACCGATCCGTGCACATGCTGCGCCCAGCTCGGCGTTGGAGAGATAGTCGCGGTTATGGCCGTCAATGAGCACAGCTCTCGTTAGCGATCCGGTCGGATTCACATTGCTACCGAAGAGCGAACATCCATGACGAATCGCTCCGGGCACCTGCGGTGCAGCGGTGATGCTGCGCACAGCTGTTGCACCGAGGGCTTGGTCAACCATCCCGTCCTCCCACGCCATTCCATGGCCGGAAAGAACCAGCACCGAACGCTTTGCTGGGCAAATGGCGATACTCCAACTCACGAAGTTTACCAACTCATTGGGGTCGCCTACATTGATGTTGGGGAATTGATGGATAGGCTGTCTACCACTGGGGTCAAGCACGAAGCGTTGCGCCGGTACGCTTGATGAGTCAAGTTGCGCAATGGCCGCAACGAAGGGATTTGTACTGATACGTGCAAGCATACTGATCTGCGACTGGATTTGCGGGGCAAGCGCACCTGAGCCATTGATGGCCTCCCCCGCACCATAGACCAACACTCTTAAGGGCCACTCGAGCATTTTGGTTACCTCAAATTATTGTCATATTCCCAGCGGATCGCTACCCCACGCAGCAGGCATATCTCGAAGATAGCGACGTTCTGCCAGGCGTTATTCTCCGCTTTTCAAATATATGCCGATGCCGATAAGCGCAATCCCTCCTACGATATGCCAAAACCTTGTCTCTTCGGTTGCTAGCGCTGCCTCGAGATTCTTTTGGAACTCGTCTAGATGAGCCTCCGGATCGCTTTTAATCAGAGATGATTGAACGATGCCCTGGAACCCCGAATTCAAAACTGGCCCGCCTAGAGCCTTGCCATCAAGGAAGCCAGCGACGTAGCTCAACACAATGGCGTTGTTTAGCCTGCCCGGCCACCTTCGCGTCTAAACTCTTGGCGTCTGCGCGCACAGCCTTAATCTTACCAAGCGCACGCCTTAGCATACGTCGGTCACTTCCGCTTAGGGCGGCACTCGCTGGAGCGCGCGTGATGACCGGCTCCGATGATACAAAAGGCAATAGGTTGGGCGGGTTTGGGAATTTTAACGTTGTGCCTGTGTTCATGAAATCTCCTTTTCCGTCAGCAGGACCATAATCAAAGGAATATCAGTGCCACTCCGATTGCGATACATGCATCTCCAACCGCGTGTTTGAACTCTTTCATGCTCCTGGTATCTCCTGTCGCGATGGCATTTTCCATGCTCGTCTCAAGCTCATTAAGAGCCGTGTCGAGATCGGGCTTATCCTCTACCCCAAAGAGGGCTTCGAATCCCGGCTTTATAGGCGCTGTGTCGATCATCCCACGGCTATCGCAGAACCCGATCAAGTAGCTGGCCAGTACCTGCATCTGCCGTTTACCGGCTACCGCCGTTGCCGGATCCGTGCTTGCAGCCCCAACTCGTGCCGCCTTGAGCAGATGCAGCGCGTACTGCAACGTGACTCGATCAGTCTCACTTAAATCTGTTCCGGTCGGAGTCGTGGCGGAATTGACCATGGGGTTGGCAACGTCGCCTGGCAAGAGAGGCCCAGCATTGGGTGGGGTGGTTATCGGTTGGATCGTGGGGTTGGCAAAGTCGCCTGGCGAGAGAGTCGTCGGCACCGGGGAAGGTGTCGCGAGAGACGTCGTAACCGGAGCAGCGGTTGGAGTAATTGCACCCATAGTATGATTCCTCCCGTAAAGCTTTACGTAATAAATCGATTATTTTTTTAAGAGTAAAAATAATTCAGAGCACTCTGACTATTGAGTGTACTGATCAGCAATGAACATAGATGAGTGCGCGTTACAGATCCGTGACGGATGAGAGGATTCTTCAGCGGAGGAACGTTGTAGTACCTGGGGTGGACATACCCTCCCTCGTCGAAAAACTGCTACTGGAGAAGGGAGCGCGATGGTTTCCGAGGCTGGAAGCACACCCAGCTTGGTGTGGAGCGCGTGGCTGAATCGTTGGTAGACGCCGACGGCCTCGGCTCGGCGGCCCAACTTTCCGTACATGATCATGACGCGACAGCACATCCCCTCGGCCACAGGCTCCACGTCGAGCGCATGCAGATAGGCCTGGGTTGCGTCACCGACCTCCCCCCGCTCTTCCAACAGCAGGCCCAACCGCTCGGTGAGGTCAAAAAAACCTGGCACGCAATTGTTCTCGAACCGGCAAGACCCATGGCGCGGACTCCCCTTGCAGAAAATGCCCCCGATAGAGACCAAGCACCCGTTCAAGAGCCGCACGATCTGTGCGGTCGACGTGTTGGGCCGTCTGCTCAAACACAACGTGGTCCATGGCCACCAGCGATGGATCGAGCACGACATACCGGTCAGTGCACTGAACGGCGTCGTCCTGGCGAAGGAGCTTGCGTAGTCGGTGCAGCGTCGTTCGAAAGGCTTGTCCTGCCGCTTCTCCATCAGCTTCAGGCCAGAGCACCTCTTCAATGAGATCCTGATGCGCGCCTTGCGCACCGGTGGCACTGAGGTACTTCAACAGCTCGAGCGGTTTGCGTTGCGCTTTTCCTGAAAGTATCGGTGCGACATCCTGAATCGTCACGCCAAAGTGGCCGAGCGTGTGGATGTGCACCGGATAGGGCCACTGGTCAGAGGGCCGAGCAGGAGCACGAAGCCCGCGCCGACGAATCACGCTGCGGACGTAATCGACTTCAATGCCGGCCTCCAATGCGTGAGCCAGTAGTTCAGCCATCACCTTCGGCCGCCACCAATAGTCCAACGTCAGATAGTCCAGATCCCGAGCCATGCGCAACCCTTCTCGCAACGACGCATCTGCCTCCTGCGCGTGCCCTTCCTTGATCAATACTTGCGCCATCGTTAAACGACAATGGACCTCCATCGCACCACTGCCCATGAGTCGGGCACCCTCCAACGCGAGGTGCAGCTGTTCACGAGCCGTGGTTGTCTCGCCTAAATCAATCAATACCTTCGCGAATCCCACGCGACAATTACTGGTCATGAACGGCAAACCTAACGGCATCGTCGTATTGAGTGCGAGGGATGCATGGTCATGGGCCGATTGAAGATCGCCTCTCATCAGCGCAATACCCGCTCGATAATAACTATATTGCCCAAGTGCGAGTCGCTGATGAGGTTGCGTCGCTGTGCGCATACACTCCGCGAGTCTTTCAGCTTCCCGATCGTCCCCTGCTGCCAACGCATCGTAGGCTTGTATTCCCCAGACCTGTGGCTTGAACACATGAATGCCGAACGTCTCTACGACTGACAAGGCCTCCTGGAGTTTTTCCCTGGCCTGTTCCCGGTTACTCGTATTCCAAGCATAGTTCGCTTCCATTAATCTCCAAATCAGCAAGGAGCGCGGGGAAAGGGCAGATCCCCGAAGATACGGATTCAGATCGTTCAGAACTTGGCGAACTCGATGAAATTCTCCTCTCCAGAGCGGTAGATGCATGAAGACCGCAGCCACACCGAGTCGGCTTGCCGGATCGTCCAGCACAGGCAGGATTCGATCGACCGCTCGTTCAAGTTCTCGAAGCAGTGGATGATGTGGGCAGGCGTACATGAGCCCCAAAAGGTTCATCATCACCGTGGCTTCGATGGCGACCGACGGAACCCCCTGATGCTGAGCGAGCAGACGATGCAGCTGATCTCCCCAGGCAATGGTGGGCGACATGTCATCCACGCCACAGTAGTACGATTCAATGACTCCGCTGCAGGAAAGCAATAATCCTGCGAGGTCCTGATCTGTGCACTCAAATTGCCGATACGCCGCTTCCAACTCCGCCCGAGCCCCCAGCGGATCGAACACCAATCGGCTCATCCCGGACCAGTACAGTAGCCATGGCCGCTGATCCCGTTCGTTCGGCGGCAGTCGCGCGATTGATCCTTGGAGCGTCTGATATCTGCCTTGGGCCAGCCAGGTCTCGCTCATCGCACAGATGACGCGGCTGAGATCGTCCCACGCCTGTATCTCCGCGTACAGCGCGATGGCCGTCTCCTCTTGTCCAGACCGCTCCGCCACGCCGGCAGCGGTCCGCTTGAGATTCGTGAAGGTCTCTCCCTGGAGATGAACAGCACATTGTTCCACCAAAAACTCTCGGAAGAGATCATGATACTGATACGCCACCTGCGTATCGACGCGCCGATCCACAAACAGCCCGCGTTGAAATAGCTCACGCAGCACGTATCCCGCGCCGGTATGGCCGCTGACCTCCGCCGCCATGCCTTCTGTGATCCAGGGGAGCAGCGCGGTTCGCATCAGGACCTCTTGGGTGCGCGCTTCCATATCGACAAACACCTGGGCAGCGAAATAGGAAAAGACGCCGACTCTCGCGTCGGCTACTTTTGGCGCAGTCCACGCCTCATTCGCCTGATAGCGCTCCAACATCAGCACCGTCCCGGCGACCCAGCCGTTCGCCTGAGCATGCAGCGTCTGGAGCCTGTTCTGATCCAAGGCTGGCACGGACGAAGCGATCGCTTGGGTTTCCTCAAAGGTGAGCCGTAAGTCTTCCCATCCAATATGGCCGACCTGGTTGTTAGTAACTTCTCTGGCCAATTGCGTGGGCGGATCATTCCGACTGATCGCGATGAGCGTGGCGCCTGGCGGGAACTCTGCGAGCGCGACCGACAGCACATCGTGGAGTCCCGCCTCCATGGGAAGGTCATGATAATCGTCCAGCACCAGCACCGCGGGCAACGGAACCTTCGACCAGAGCTCGCGCATGAAGCGCCTCGTATACCCCGGCACATTGGCCAGAAACTCGGCGGTCAACGCCGGCACACGTAGACGCCGTCTCCCGGCCGCCACCTGCCCCGCTTGCGCGAGGTAATGGAAGAATGCGGCGACATCGGCATCACCGGAATCCAGGTGATACCACAGGCTGCGCGGCTTATGTTCTGTAAGATAGCTGGCGATGAGTGCGGTCTTTCCCGCTCCCGGGGGACCGGCGACCCAGACTAGTGGGTGGTGCTGACAGCGCTCTGTCAGGAGCGAGAAGAGGCGCTCACGGCGCGCCACTTTATGGAGACGTGGAGCGGTCAGCTGAGTTATGATCGATTGTTGTGTATGGAGGGAATGCGGGAACCGGCGTATGCTGATGGTCGCCCAGGATCATCAACGTGTGGCATAGGATAGAAGGAGACGCCGTGGGAACGAAGACCGTCAGCGAGTTCACGAATCCGGGGATTCCTGTTCCGGCGTTGGATGCCTTGACCGACGTGTTGCGGGAAGGGGCGAGACGCATGCTGCGGGAAGCCGTGGAGGCAGAAGTGCAAGAGTTTCTGACCCGCCATGCCCCGCTCAAAGACGGGAACAATCGTCAACGGGTGGTGCGGAACGGCTATCTCCCGGAACGGACGATCCAGACCGGACTGGGGGACATCGCCGTCACGGCGCCCCGTGTGCGGGACCGGGAGGGAGCCATCCGATTCTCGTCCCAGATCCTTCCACCCTACCTGCGGCGCACCAAAAGCCTGGTCGAACTGTTGCCGTGGCTGTACCTCCGAGGGATCTCCACGGGAGATTTCAGTTCCGTGCTCACCAGTCTTCTGGGACAGGATGCCCCGGGGTTATCCGCCGCGACGATCCAGCGCCTGAAGGAGTCCTGGAAGGAAGACCACTGCCAGTGGGCGATCCGAGCCCTGTCGAAGACCTACGTGTATCTCTGGGCCGACGGGATCCATTTCAATGTCCGAATGGACGAGGCCCACCATTGTGTACTGGTTGTGATCGGGGCGACTGTGGACGGGAAGAAAGAACTTCTGGCGATCCAGGACGGCTACCGGGAAAGTGAACAGTCCTGGAAGGAACTCTTGCTTGATCTCAAACACCGGGGCCTCTCCGTGGACCCGAAGTTGGCGATCGGCGATGGGGCGTTGGGGTTTTGGAAGGCCCTCCCCCAAGTCTTTGGAGCCACGCGGGGACAACGGTGTTGGGTCCACAAGACGGCCAACGTGCTGAACACGTTACCGAAGGCCAACCACCCCAAGGCCAAAAGTGCACTCCATCAGATCTGGATGGCGGAGACGAAACACGCCGCGCACAAGGCTCTCGATGCGTTTCTCGCCACCTACGCGGCGAAATATCCGAAGGCAACGACCTGCCTGGTCAAGGATCGGAACGCCCTCTTGGCCTTCTACGACTTTCCGGCCGAACACTGGGTCCACATCCGGACGACCAATCCCATTGAATCGACCTTCGCCACCGTCCGGCACCGGACTGTCAAAACCCGAGGCTGTGTGTCCCGGGAGAGTATGCTCTCGATGGTCTTCAAGCTTGCAGTGGTGGCGGAGCAACGCTGGAGACGCCTGAAAGGGTCCGAGCGTGTCGGCGAGGTGCTGCGGGGCGTGGTCTTCAGGGATGGGGTGAACGAGGAGGAGCGGGCACGTGCCGCCTAAACACGATCCCCGCTGCACGACACAAGGCACAGGCCGTGGGGTGGGAACCCTTCTCCAGTTCACGATCACGTTGACCGGGGTCCGTCCGCCAATCTGGCGGCGCGTCCTGGTGCCGGAGAGGTTGTCCCTGTCCGGGTTGCACGATGTCATCCAGGAGGTGATGGGGTGGACCGACTCACATTTACATGATTTTCATTGGCGTGAAGAACGGTTTGGCGTGCCCGATCCCGAGTTTGACGAGGAGCAGGTGGTCGATGAGGACACGGTGACGCTCAAGGAGCTGGGTCTGTCCGTCAAGGATAGGGTGCACTACCTGTATGACTTCGGGAATGGGTGGGAACACGTGCTGACGGTGGAAAAGGTTTTGGAGGCTGGGAAGCCCCAGATGCCGATCTGCCTGAAGGGTGCCCGATCGTGTCCTCCGGAAGATTGTGGAGGGGCCTGGGGGTATGAGAATCTTCTGAAGGTTCTCAAGGATCCGGCGCACGAGGAGCATGAGGAGTGGAAGACCTGGCTGCCCGAGGACTTCGACCCCGAACGGTTTGATCTCGCGGAGGTTAACAGCGGGTTATCAGTGAGACAGTGGACTCTCGCTCCTCCTTCCAGGAAGGGGCGGAGGAAGAAGGGGTGAGCAGGTTCGCTCAGACAACAGGGACCATCAGGCAGAGCTATTTCCAAAAAGCTTCATACCCAACATTTGACTTTATCTCGCGGTCAGCTTCGCGAGAGGTGAAACACGCCGTGGAATTCAAGACCTCACTAACAGAATTGTTGCATGACCATACTACATGCGTATGCACTATAGTGGTCTCACGTACGTATATCAACCAAATCCATATGAAGGTGGACGATCCTACATCTCGCTTGGAATGTATTCCAGTATGGCGCACTCATCGTCGAGACGAACATTGTATCGGAACGATACAGCCCGGAGCCTAAGCCGATTCTCTCAGTTCAAGTTCGGCTGACTTACCTTTTATCGCCTGGAGATCTTCCACGACCGGTTCTGCTTCCCAATGCTGACGCCTCGCTAGACTCCTCAACATCCATACCCCTGGGATGATGTCAATGTCCATAAACATCGGCTGGCTGCTGAGTTGTTCCATGAGGAATTCGGCTAGCCCTCCGGTCCGCCCTGCACTACCTTCTCGAGCATAGCTGGCCATCGCTCCCACCTCCTTGCTATGCAAACCGAGCAATGAGTGATCAGAAGTTGCTACAAGCGTCTTCGAGCAACGATCTTGCCTGGCTCGAAGAGGTGAGTGATGTGTCTGATTATTGGGGTTGTGTGGGCGATGCGTGCCGCAAGACGGAGACGTGACCTGTATCTGATTGGGTCTCTCTGTATCAGAGCAGATACGAGAAGCCAGTACCGCCTCGCCGACACTGGCTCAGTGTAGACGATTATGAAGAGAGGGGGGTGATCAGGTAACTGTCGAGCTGCTCATGACAGATATTTTTCTCATCCACAAAATCAAACCGATTCCCCGACTTCGAGTTCCGACGGCTTACTGCCTGGCGAGGACGGCTTTTCCGTGACCGGCTCTCCCTCCCAATACAGCATGCGCCGGCAGTAGGGGCAGATCTGTAGATCATCGGAGCGTTTGACTTGTGCGATGAGCTGAGGCGGGATCTGGAGACGACACCCAGCGCAGATCCCATCGCGCACCGCCGCCAGCGGTTGATCTTTCCGCGAGGCCTTGACCTGGTTATACCGATCGAGCAGACTCTTCTCAATCCGCCCAGCAGCCTCTCGATGGCGGAGTTCGAGTTGAGCCAGTTCTGTCGCCAGCTCCTTATCCCGTGCGTCCAGTCCCTGCTTCTCCCCGGTAAACACTTTCTCCAGCGTGGTCTTTTTCTCCTGAAGCTCTTTGATGGTCTTCTGAAGTTGATCGACCTTGTCCATGGCCAAGAGAATTCTCTCTTCAAAGTCTCCCCGCTTCTTATTCGCCAACTCGACTTCGAATAAATGCGCCTGATACTCCTTATTGGTCTTCAGACTCGCCGCGTGCGATTTCATCTTCTCGGTGTGCGCTTCATGAGCTTCGAGATCCTTTTCGTGAGCGCGCCGTTCCTTGACGGCAGCCTCACCGGCGGCTTTCGTGTCATTCAGGAGCTGGGTTGCCTCTCGAAGAGGCACTTCCGCAGTGTCTAGACGTTCGGGGATTTTTCGGCGGATCTCATTGATCTCCGTGATCCGGAGATCGAGTTTTTGCAAGTCAATGAGCGGGAACAGCTTTGGGTTCAACGTATCCTTTCCATCAATACTGATGCACCGACATGGGTCAGACACCGGTTCGGACTGGTGGGCCCACTAGGACTTGAACCTAGGACCAGCTGATTATGAGTCAGCCGCTCTAACCACCTGAGCTATGGGCCCGATCGGAACGGTTCGGACTCAGGCTGATGGCTTGTTGGGCCAATCATTTCTAACGGCTTCCGTCAGCCTCAGCCTCAACAGGTGTCGCCACCCGAACCATGATTTTAGGCCGCCGCTCCGAATAGAGTCAATTCACGCCGCCTTATCACGCTGAACGCTATACGCTCTCGACAAAACTCCTCAGCTTTTTACTGCGGCTCGGATGTCGCAATTTCCTCAGGGCCTTGGCTTCGATTTGCCTGATGCGCTCGCGCGTCACTTCGAAGTCCTGTCCGACTTCTTCCAGGGTATGGTCCGTCGCCTCTCCAATGCCAAACCGCTTGCGCAGCACTTTCTCCTCGCGAGGCGTCAAGGTCTCCAAGGCACTGTTGATCTGCCGCTGCAAGTCGTAGCGAATGGCGGCTTCCAGCGGAGACACGGCCTTCTTGTCTTCGATAAAATCGCCCAGATGGCTGTCTTCTTCTTCACCGATCGGCGTTTCGAGCGAGATGGGTTCGCGGGCAATCTTCAAAATCTTCCGAACCTTATCCAACGGAAGATCCATGCGCTCGGCGATCTCTTCGGGAAGCGGTTCACGACCCAGCTTCTGCACGAGGTGTCTGGAGGTTCGAATGAGCTTATTGATGGTTTCGATCATGTGAACTGGGATCCGGATCGTTCGTGCTTGATCCGCAATCGCTCGGGTGATCGCCTGCCGAATCCACCACGTGGCATAGGTACTGAACTTGTACCCACGCTTATACTCGAATTTGTCCACCGCCTTCATCAGCCCGATATTGCCTTCCTGAATCAGATCGAGGAACTGCAGACCGCGGTTCGTGTATTTCTTGGCGATGCTGACCACAAGCCGTAAATTCGCCTCGACCAGCTCCGCCTTCCCTCGCTTGACCTTTTCTTCGGCAATATCCAGATGCTTGACGGCATCCTTGATCTCTTCAGCTGGAACCAGTGCCTCTTCCGTTTCCAACTGGCGAATCTTCGCTTTGGCGTTTTGATAGACCTTCCGAATCTCCACCAGCGCTTCTTCTGACACTCCGGTCTTCCGCTTGACCGCCAAGAAGTCCGGCCGGCTCCGGCACATCTTCCTCAGCAGTTCGGCACCTGCCTCTCCCCCCACGCCGATCCGCCGTTGGCAGCTGATCGCTTCCCGTTCGGCAACCCGAATCTGCACCGCCAGATCGCGGACACGCTGTACCATTCGATCTTTCAGCACACCATGGAGGTTGACGGATTCAATTTTGTCCACCACTTGCTGGCGGATCGCTTCGAACTGCTTCTTGAACTTCTTCTGCTTGACCGGATCACTGCCGAGATGCTTGCCTTTTTCCGCCAATGCCTTCAGCACAAGTGAAACTTTCCGCACGGCATTGAGCGACTCGAGGGTCTTGACCCGCAATTCCTCGTAATCCCGTTCCACCGGTGGCTGGTCTTCTTCAAACTCCTCTTCGGTCTCTTGGATCGGCACAATCTCACGCACTTCGATCTTGGCGTTCTTGAGCTGATCCCGGAGAGCCAGGACGAATTCGATGGTCATCGGCATGCCGTAGATTACCGACGCGATATCTTTTTTCCCCTCTTCAATCCGTTTAGCGATTTCGATCTCGCCCTCGCGGCTAAGGAGGGCCACACTCCCCATTTCCTTGAGATAGAGCCGCACGGGATCGTCGGTGCGGCTGAGCACGCCCGGCGTCAGGTCGATCGCCTTCTCATTTTCCTCCTCGGCCTCCGACTCAGCGTCTTCCACCTCTTCGCCAGCTTCACCTTCAGATCGCTTCTGCGGCCGATCCCCATCGCTTGCCTCAATGATTTCGATATCCATTTCACCGAACATCGCCATGATGCTGCCAAACTGATCCGATGCCACGACTTCAGCAGGCAAGGTGCTATTGAGCTCGTCATACGTCAGAAAGCCTTTTTCCTTCCCGATCGTAATCAGCTTCTTCACCTCACCGAGCAACTCTTGTTTCGACATGACTACTCCTTCACCAATGAAACCACACCGGCGGTCGGCGTGCCGGCTTTCCGCATCCGTACCTCGTTGATCTGCATATTCAGCATACCTGCATCGTCCACACGGCCTTCGCGCTCAGCCGTTTTCAGCTTGGCAATCAGCTCTCTCAGGACCTGCTCCGATCGCTTTCGGTCCAGACAATCCAAACAGGCCATAATGTGCACCGGCGCGTCGTCGAAATGATCGTCACGAAGCGACAACTCCGTCGCCAGGGCGCCACACTCAGGGTCGTCCACTGACTCATCCAACAGCGACTGGACCTGAATGCGTCCATCGCGATCCAGATGGGTCAGAGCGAGCTCCGCAAGCTTGCGACAGGCTTCGACCGAAAACTTCTCAGGCTGCAGCCGCCGTACATCGGCTGGGGACAGCATGCCCCGCAACAGGAGGAGTATTAAGTCTCGTTCCTCGGGGATTCCCTTGAAGAGAGAGTCCCCCGACTTTCCGACAGCAGCTGGTCGAAGTGTTCCCGAACCTGGCTTTTGTTGAGCTATTAGTGCGGGGTACCGTTCGATCAACCGTGATTGATTGATCCCCAGACGTTCCGCAACGAGCTTGAGACGCTCTTCCCGCTCAATCGGATGCTCGCTCTTCTGTAGAATACGCAGCACTTCATCCACACTTCGGATCCGTCCTTCGATCGTACTTGCCTCTGTGGCCTTCAAACTATATTCCAAGGCAAAGTCCAACAGGCTAGGCGCTTGCTCTTCCAGGCGTACAAACGATTCGGGCCCATGTTTCCGCACATAGGTGTCGGGATCGTCCCCAGACGGCAGCGTCACCACTTTGACGCCCAACCCGCTGTTCACAAACAAGTCCAACCCTCTCAACGCCGCTCGGACGCCGGCCGCATCAGGATCGAAGAGCAAGACAACCTTCGACGCAAACCGCCGGAGGACTTGGATATGTTCAGGCGTCAAGGCCGTACCCAAGGTGGCCACCGTATGCGTCAACCCAGCCTGATGAAGCGCAATCGCATCGAAATATCCTTCGACCACAATCACCGTCTTCGTCCGTGTAATCGCTTCCCTGGCGTGGTCGAGCGCAAACAGCGTCTGCCCTTTCTTGAAGAGCGGCGTATCAGGAGAGTTCAGATATTTGGGCGTCCCCTCGCCCAGTACGCGCCCGCCGAATCCCACCACACGTTTCCGCAAATCCGTGATCGTGAACATGACACGGCCGCGGAACCGATCGTAGAACCCCGCCTTGTCGGTTCGGGCGATCACAAGACCCGCCGACGCAACCTCGCTCTGTGAACACCCCTTCTTGACAAGCCCTTTCAACAACCCATCCCATTCGGCCGATGCCACTCCGATTCCGAACTGATCGATCGTACGAGGAAGAAGCTCCCGGCTCGTCAAATACTCGCGAGCGACAAGGCCTGCGCGTTCATCACGTAAATTCTGTTGAAACCAGGCGGCGGCGGCTTCATTCACTCGCTCAACCGTCTGGACCAGGTGGGCCTGCGGCCCAGAACGAGCAGTCGTCTCCTCAATCTCAATCCCGACCGTTCGTCCGAGGTCGCGCACCACTTCCGGGAAGGTGCCTCCCGTGACCCGAGTCAAAAATGTGAAGACATTTCCCCCGGCCCCGCAGCCGAAGCAGTGAAAAATTTGTCGGGATGGGCTGACCGTGAACGACGGAGTCTTTTCAAGATGGAACGGACATAAGCCCTTGAGGTTCTGTCCAGCCTTGCTCAAGGACACATGTCGATTGACAATGTCGACGATGTCGAGACGGTCCTTAATCAAGGTAAGGGTCTCGTCTGAAATCAAGCTTCGGCCCACCAGAGTCGTAGCTCCTACGTTCCCGTCGCGCACGACCGGACGAGTCGGTTACTAAGTAATAGGAATAATTGACCGTTTAGATTAACAGACGAGTGGAAAAGCTGTCAATTCACCGAATTCCCTCACCCTGGAGGCCACGCCATAGGCCGGCCACCCATCACGTGGAAGTGGAGATGGAAAACGGTTTGTCCAGCATCGCGACCGGTATTCGTCACCAACCGATAGCCGGACTCCCGCAGCCCTTTCAGCGCGGCGACCTTCGTACAACTCAGGAGCAACTGCGCCAGCAACGACTCATCCTCCACCTCTACATCTTGAACGGCCGAAACATGCCGCTTGGGTATCACCAGCGTATGGACGGGCGCCTGGGGATTGATATCGTCAAACGCCACCGTGTGCTCGTCCTCTTGAACCAGCTTCACTGGAATCTTCTTTTCCACAATCTTGCAAAAGAGACACTCACTCATGGCGCACCTTTCACGTATCTCGCAGGCCAGACTTGCCGAACCGCTTTCCCAATTCCTGAAAAACCTCCTGAAGACTGATCTCGTGATATCCCAGCACCATGAGGGTATGAAAGAGCAGATCAGCGACTTCGTACACGATCTCCTCTTTCTTGCCACCTTTGGACGCCAACAGGACTTCTCCAGCCTCCTCCGCCACCTTCTTCAGAATCTTGTCATGCCCCCCCTCAAACAACTTCGAGGTATAGGAACCAGCCTGGGGATTGGCACGGCGCTCCTGAATCGTCCTGAGGACACCCGTAAGAATTCCGCCATGTGCATCCTGTGGGTTGGAACGAACGACCTCGCCCTGATCATCGACTCTAGAAAAAAAACACGCCCGCTCGCCTGTATGACAAGTCGGTCCGACTGGCTGCGCCTTCACCAGAATGGTATCTCGATCACAATCAACAAAGAGTCCCTTCACGTGCAGCGTATGACCGGAGGTTTCGCCTTTTTCCCAGAGCTGGTTTCGAGACCGACTCCAAAAGTGCACTCTCCTTGTGGCAATCGTCTTCGCGAGGGCCTCTTGGTTCATGTACCCGAGCATCAACACCGTCCCATCAAGCCAATCCTGAATAACGGCCGGAAGCAGGCCTTGCCCATCGAATTTCAACTGATCTGCCGATCCCTGACTCATCGTGTCATGCCACTTGAGAAAGACTATCTGATCGAACAGGGACGCCACGTTCCTGTAAATATGCTTTCGCTTGGGAGATGGTATAGGTCCGAAAATGAAAAATCGAAGCGGCCAAGACCGCGTCCGCCTTCCCCTGCACAAAGCCTTGATAGAGGTGGTCAAGGGTGCCAACTCCGCCCGAAGCGATCACGGGAATCGAGACAGCCCCGGACACGGCCGCCGTCAGGTCCAGATCATACCCGGTTTGCCGGCCATCCTGATCCATGCTGGTCAATAAGATTTCTCCGGCACCGTACTGTCCCATCCGCATTGCCCACTCCACCACATCAAATCCCGTCGCTTGGCGCCCGCCATGCGTGAAGACCTCCCAGCGATCATCCGCTGCGCGCTTGGCATCAATGGCCACAACGATGCATTGCGTCCCAAAACGCTGAGCAGCCTCTTGCACGAACTCGGGCCGTCGAACTGCTGCGGTATTGATGCTCACCTTGTCCGCCCCGGCATTCAACAAAGCCCGAATATCGTCGAGCGTGCCCACGCCCCCACCGACCGTCACCGGCATAAATACCCGGGCAGCCGTCCGCTCCACGACATCAATGATCGTCTTTCGGTTTTCATGCGAGGCGGTGATATCGAGAAAGCAGAGCTCGTCCGCTCCTTCGTGATCATACCCTACCGCTGCCTCAACCGGATCTCCGGCATCGCGGAGATTCACAAAGCTGACGCCCTTGACCACGCGGCCCTCTTTGACGTCCAGACAGGGAATGATGCGTTTGGTCAACATCTCAATGTGTCAGCCCGAGGGTTGCAATCGCAGCCTGTAAATCCAGCTTCCCGTCGTAAAGAGCTTTCCCCACGATCGCCCCCTCGATTTTTTGACCGAGTGACCGTACGGCTTGCAGATCTTCCAGACGAGTGATCCCTCCCGAGGCAATCACCGGAAACGAAGAGCATTCGACGACTTCTTTCAATGCGGGAATATTGGGTCCATTCAGCATGCCATCACGCGCGATATCCGTATACACCACGGCAGCAATCGCGCAGCCTGACAGCTCCTTCAACAAATCGATCGCTTGCACATTGGATATCGCTGTCCAGCCTTTTACAGCTATTCGACCATCACGAGCGTCGAGCCCAAGTATGATCCGCTGCGGAAAATCCTGGCAGGCCCGTTCGAGAAATACGCGATCAGTGATCGCAGCGGTGCCGAGCACAACACGCGACACTCCAGCATTGAGATACCGGCGGACCGTGTCAATTGTCCTGATGCCGCCACCGACTTGAACATTTACGCGAACCGCTTTTATGATGGACTCGATGTGGGGCAGATTCTTGGGCTCGCCGTCGACCGCGCCGTTTAAATCCACGACGTGAATCAGACCGGCTCCCTGTTGTTGCCATCTACTGGCGACCTCCGTGACATCATCAGAATAGACCGTTTCCGCCGCCATATCGCCTTGGCGTAACCGCACACAACGCCCATCTTTTAAATCAATTGCAGGAATAACCAGCACCCTACTTACCCTCCGCCACACCGAATGGAAAGTCTTTCAAAACCTCATCAACCCCATACTCTGCCAGTTCTGCCGCCGTCACGAAAGCCCATCGTTGCAAGAATCCGATGAGGTCCTCGGTCATGGGCCGTTGCCGTTCATAATAACCACCGACCCAGAGCACTTGCCCATCAGCTGCCACGACCTTGGCCTCAAAGCCGACCGTCGCCGGCGGGTCAGCGCCCAGTCGACTACCTACTCGCTCTTGGTACACCGATACGAGGCCAATTAATGCCGCATCCGCTTTCAGTCGCTTCGCAACAGCAGCGGCAGCCTTTTCCATCCCCATTTTGACCAGCTCTCCGTCGGCTGAAGAGACTCTGACCGCATCACCCGGAGGCAATACGAGAAGGCCTTTCCGATCGCGAAGGCGCCCCCAGAACAATTCCGTCACCGTCTCCGCCGCATGTCCTGGCACCACCATGGTTTTCTTGGGCAGGGGTTGCCCTCCCGGAGGAACCCCCATGGAAATATCAGACCGGCGGATACTGTCAGGGGTCGGAAGGAAGAGAGCGTCTTGATCGTGCGCTTGGGGCGTGGCAATCGATGTAAACGGGATGAGGGCAATGGAGTGAATCCGGTATCGGGCGAGTTCCGGAGCCGATTTCGTCGCGACCTTCGATCCGCTGCATCCTGTCGCAATGGTCGCCAAGGCAACAGCACTTATCATCAGGATCACGCGAGAGAGTAGACCGTGTACGCTCACTTCCACGCTCCAAAATTTTTGATCAATTGCAGCCCGACCGCCTGGCTCTTTTCTGGGTGGAACTGACATGCGACCACATTGTCCTTCCAGATACTCGACGTGAAAGCAATGCCGTACGTCGTCGTCGTCGCCGTGATCTGTTTTTCACATGGATCCACGAAAAAAGAATGCACGAAATACCAATTGGATCCATCGACTATACCGTCGAATACCGGACAGGGTCTTTGGATCGCGATCTGATTCCATCCCATGTGCGGAACCTTGAGCGCCTGGTCCTTTGAGAAGGCTCGCACTTTTCCAGGAAACAGGTCCAGGCCTTCATGCCTGCCGAACTCTTCGCTTTCCGTAAACAACAGCTGGAACCCCAGGCAGATCCCCAAGAACGGCTTTCCCGATTGAATCGCAGCCTTGATGGGTTCGATCAATCCATACTGCTTTAGATTCGCCATGCAATCGCCAAAAGCCCCGACACCTGGCAGAACCACGTGACTAGCGTTTTGAATTGTGGCTGCCTCACGCGTGACGATCGCCTGATGTCCCACCGCCTCAAAGGCTTTGGAGACACTCCGAAGATTTCCCATTCCATAATCGATGATAGCGATCATAGTAGTCGTCTGCCCTAAAGGGACCGTAACAATACCGCAACTGGAAGGTTCCTGCCACTGGCAATCTATGTCCCCGATTCCACCAGGCAGTGACCGAAGCTTGGGGTCTTTCAATTGACAGGATGGGACCGAACCAGTAGCCTGAACTCGGTAAGACGGCGGAGCGACCCATGAATGACACAGGGCTCGTTGAATACATTAAGAAGTCAATCCCTGATTTAATCGCACTGTATCGATTTGGCTCACAGGCGAAGGGAACTGCTCGCCCCGACAGTGATGTAGATCTTGCCGTACTCTCGCGCGTGGCCCTGTCCGAACTGCGCCGATTTGAACTCGCCCAGGAGCTGGCCACCCAACTGCACCGTGATGTGGACCTCGTGGATCTTCGCTCTGCGTCCACCGTGATGCGCATGCAGGTCATCTCGACCGGTACCTGCCTGAACGCGCCAAGCGAATCAGCCCGACGAGAATTCGAAATGTATGCCTATTCAGACTATGCCAGGCTCAACGAGGAACGAAGAGAGATTCTGAAGAGGGTCAGAATGAGCGGGTTGATTTATGGCTGACGATGTCATTCTCAACAAGGCCGCAAGCATCGAGCGATGTCTTCAGCGCATTGAAGAGGAATACGCAGGGAATGAGCAGAACCTTGTTGGGAATCAAACCAAACAAGACGCGATCGTGCTCAACCTACAGCGCGTCTGTGAAACAGCCATCGACCTCGCGATGTATGTGGTCAGTCAGCGCAAACTTGGCGTACCTCAAGACAGCCGCGATGCATTCTCATTGCTGCAAACCGCCGGCATTCTTTCGGCTGACCTCGCTCAGCGCATGCAGCGGATGGTTGGCTTCCGTAACGTGGCTGTGCACGAATACACCCGCCTGAACCTGGATGTGGTGCATGCCATCATCAGCAAACAGTTGGACGACTTCCGCACGTTCTCTGCGACGATCGTGAAGACCTACGCTTAACTGTCACGTCTGAGAATCGATCTAGCAGTAGGGCTAATCAAAAACATCGCTCAAGTGCGTTTAACATTCTTCTGCCGAGCGATGATTCCTTGGCGAACTAGCACGTTTTTAACGAAAGTTTCCGTCTGATTAAGAACACGAGCAATTTGGGATATTCGCATGCCTTTCGAATGTAGATCCTTGATGAAGGTAACACGGGTATCATGCTCGATCTTGCCCATCAAGAAGTTGCTATTAGGATGTCGCTGATCATCATCGATAATCTGCCGCTCGCGATTCTGGTAATAAATGACTTCTCGATTGGGCTTTCCGGCAAGCCAGTCATAACCAAGTAATAGAGCCGTAAGGTGGATGAAATTTCCTAGAAGCGGCAAGAGCCCTTGGCCATCTGCCTTGAGGTCCTTCGCCAGTCTCTCGATTTGATCAAGATGGATATCTGTTGTAAGTCGTAAGAGATCATCCGCTGTAATGAGGTTCATCAGCCGTTTGCGAATGGCCTGAGTAGCATCAAGAATCGCTCTGCGCACCTGCCGATGATTTTGGAAAGCTCCTGCCAGACCATTCCATCGCCCTTTTGGCCCCAACAGTTCAATCAGTGTAAGCTCTAAATCTGTACAGTATGCAAAAAGGGGACTAGTTCTCGTCGCACTGCCTTGTTTTTTCTTCGCCAAAATGAAAAAGGCAGGCTAACTGGCCTGCCTCCTCCTAGAACTTATGAATTGCACAAACACTTCGTGGTTCTACAGCATCCCCTTCGTCGACAGCACTTTCCCCGCCAGCCGTTCTTCCAACATCGTCGCTTGATCGAGCGCCTTGGCGAGCGCTTTGAAGATCGCTTCCATGATGTGGTGCGGATTGCGGCCATACATGAGATTTACGTGCAGGTTCAGGCCTCCGTGGGTGACGAAAGCCTGGAAGAAGTCTTCGAACAGACCGAGATCGAATGCCTTGATCTTCCGGTCTGGCAGATTCACGTTGTACACCAGAAATGGCCGGCCACTCAGATCGACGGTAACCTGGGCCAATGTCTCATCGAGCGGCGCCGAGGCAAACCCAAATCGCTTGATGCCCGCCTTTTCTCCCAGAGCCTGATGGAAGGCTTTTCCCATTACGATACCGACGTCTTCCACCGTATGATGTTCGTCGATATCGAGATCGCCCTTGGCCTTGACCGTCAGGTCAAAAAACCCATGCTTCGAAAGCAGTTCCAGCATATGGTCGAAGAACCGGATGCCGGTGTCGATCTTCCCTTTCCCGCTGCCATCCAAGTGCCCACTCGACCTGGATATCGGTTTCTTTGGTAGCCCGATGAATGCTTCGCCTGTCGTGGAGCAATCCTGTTCTTCTTCATGAGAACCTGCTGTGCGCCGATTTGGCATGGGCGTCGAACCCTTCGATTTGCGCAAGTCGAATCAAAGGATCTTTGACCTTGGCTAATTCTTGTTTCGTGTAATGCACGATGTTGCTGACCTTCACATAGTCATTGACCGAGAGCGGCGAGAAGAACCGCGCCGTTCCTCCGGTTGGGAGGACATGATTGGGCCCCGCGACATAATCGGCAACCGATGGTGGCGTATAGCGCCCCAAGAACAGCGCACCCGCATGGCGGATCTTTTCCAAATAATCGAACGGATTATCTACCGAGAGCGTCAGGTGTTCGGCCGCGATTTGGTTCGCCACCTCGATGGCTTCATCCATCGTGGTCACGACGAAGGCTACTGAATGACGGGCAATTGATTTCGACGCGATCTTTTCACGTTGAAGCCCTTTCAGCTGACTCTCGATCAGTTTCGACACATCCTTCGCCAATCGCTCCGAGGTCGTCACAAGGAACACCTGCGCGTCTTCATCATGCTCAGCTTCGCAGAGCAGATCTGCCGCCACATGGGCCGGCTTTGCCTCATCATCGGCCACCACCAGCAACTCACTGGGGCCGGCAACCATGTCGATTCCAACCGTGCCGTAGAGCAATCGTTTGGCTGTGGCCACGTAGATATTTCCCGGCCCGACGATCTTGTCGACCCTCGCGATGGTGTTTGTCCCATAGGCAAGAGCCGCGACTGCTTGAACGCCGCCGACGCGATAAATCTCCGTGACTCCGGCAATATCGGCTGCGACCAGCAAATAGGGATTAATCCCGTCCTTCTGGGGCGGGGTGACCATCACAATGCGTGGGACACCGGCAACCTTGGCTGGAATCGCGCACATCAGCACGGATGACGGATACACGGCCTTGCCCCCTGGGATATACACCCCTACCGCATCGACTGGGCCAACGAGCTGCCCCAAGGTGGCATCCCCATCCTGGTACATCCAGGTCTTGGTCCGTTGCCGCTCATGAAACGACGTAATCCGTTGAGCGGCCAGCCGCAGCGCATCTCCCTCATCCTTTCGGATGTGGAAATAGGCATTCTTGACCTCTTCAGGAGTCACACGCAGTGCGTCCGGCTTCAACGCGACCTTATCGAATTGCTTGGTGTAGCGGAGGATCGCTTTATCTCCTCCCTGCTCAACCCCTTTCAGAATGGCCTGCACGGTTTTTTCAACCACCGCGCCGGTTGCCCGTCCGCGAAGCGCAATTTTTTTTAGGGATGGGAGAAAGCTGCGATCCGCTTGCGTTACGATTTTCATGAGCGAGCCGCCTTCCGCTTGCGCGCGCGTATGGCCGATGGGCGACCGTTGCGGGAGAGAACGCTCTGACTCCGCACCGCTGCTCGAAGTTTGCGAATCAACTTCATCAGTGGCTCCTGTTTGAGCCGAAAACTCGCCCGATTGACAATGAAACGGGCTGTCGATTGAGTAATGACCTCGATCTCGGCAAGATCATGGGCTTTGAGTGTGCTGCCGGTTTCGACCAAATCCACGATCCGATCTGCCAGCCCCACTACAGGAGCCAACTCGATAGAGCCATACAACTTGACGATCTCGACCGGAATTCCTCGCGTATTAAAATAGCGCTCGCTGATCCGTGGATACTTCGTCGCGATGCGAATCTTCGACGAGAGGCGATCATGTGACTCCCTCTCCCCGGAGCGCGGCGACGGAGATTCTACACGCTCCGAAGCCTAAATCCAATGGTTCGTATACATCACTTTCCTGCTCCAGCAAGACGTCTTTCCCGACGATTCCGGCGTCCGCCCCCCCATATTCCACATACGTCGGCACATCGCTGGGCCGAACGATGAGAAAGGTCATCTCGTTCTCTGGGCTGATAAAGATCAGACGCCTGCTCTCGCCTGACAACCCGGGAATGTCATAGCCGGCTCGTCGGAAGAGATCCAGCGCGGACTCCATGAGCTTTCCTTTTGACAGAGCGATCGTCACCATGTGTAACCCCTAGTGCATCTTCGTCGGCGACTTTTGGCGCTGAACCTCAGCCCCCAACGCACCTAATTTTTCTTCAATTCGCTCGTATCCCCGATCAAGATGGTACACACGTTGGACTTGCGTCACTCCCTCTGCAGCCAGCCCAGCGACGATCAACCCGGCACTCGCCCGAAGATCTGACGCCATGACTGGCGCGCCAGTCAGCTGCTTGCATCCCGTCACCACCAACCGGTTCCCTTCAACGCGGATATTGGCTCCCATCCGCCGCAATTCCTCGACATGCATGAACCGGCTTTCAAACACCGTTTCAGTCACGACACTCGTGCCTTCGGCGAGACTCAGCAGCGCAACCATTTGGGCCTGCATATCGGTGGGAAAGCCTGGGAAGGGCAACGTCCTAATATCAGTGCCTCGCAATTTGTCAGGCATGGTCAGACGCACATGATCGTTGCCTTCCTGCACGTCGGCCCCCGCCTCACGCAACTTCATCAGCACCGCCTCAAGATGACCTGGACGGCAATGCGTCGCAATGACATCCCCTTGGGTCACGGCTGCTGCCGCCAAGTATGTGCCAGCCTCGATACGATCAGGAATGACGTCATGATCCCCACCATGAAGTTCTCGCACTCCCTCAATCACAATCTCATCGGTTCCCGCTCCTCGAATTCTCGCGCCGCGCTTGACGAGAAATTCGGCCAGGTCCACGATTTCTGGTTCCTTTGCCGCATTTTCTAGCGTCGTCACTCCCTCGGCCAATGTCGCCGCCATCATGAGATTTTCAGTACCGGTGACGGTCGGCGTATCACAGTAGATCCGCTCACCTCTCAATCGTTTCGCCCTAGCCGTGATATAGCCGTGCTCAATGGAAATGTCAGCCCCTAATTTTGCCAATCCCGCTAAATGAAGGTTCACTGGCCTGGATCCGATCGCACAGCCCCCGGGAAGGGACACTTTGGCCTCCCCCCAACGGGCAACCAACGGACCAAGGACCAATACCGACGCCCGCATCGTCTTCACGAGATCGTAGGGAGCTTCTGTTGATTCAATGGCATTGACCTGGATGACCGCCCGATTGCCCTCATGGGATACCTTGGCTCCGAGAATCCCTAAGAGCTTTCCCATCGTGAGCACATCCACGACCCTTGGAACATTGGTGATGACGCACTCCCCGCCTCCCAGAATGGTCGAGGCCAAGATCGGAAGAGCGGAATTTTTCGCGCCGCTAATGCGAACGTCTCCGGCGAGTCTCTTGCCGCCTCTGATAAGAATCTCATCCATACCGTGATCCTAGCCCACCCGCCGCACGATCATCACCCGCTCGATACCGGCCTCATCCTTGATGGTCTGAAATCCTGTGTAGCCCCCTGCTTGTTCTGCCGCCCGTCGCACAATTGGAGCTTGCCCCTGACCAAGCTCCATGACGAGCAATCCACCAGGCACGAGAAATTGCCGTGCATCGTGGAGCAATCGTTCATGGAACTCCGTTCCGCTCTGTCCGGCCACCAACGCCAACCGCGGCTCAAAATCACGGACCTCTGGTTGCAGACCGGCCCAGACCTCTTCGGCGATGTACGGGGGATTAGACACGATCGCATCCACGGCTCCGATTAACTGGCATTCGTGCAAGGGGGACAATAGATCCCCTTCCTTCCAAGTAATTTTATCGCTGACGCCGTGTCTCTCCGCATTACTCTTGGCAACCGTCAACGCATCCCCCGAGCAGTCCAGGGCAAAAATTCGCATGCCGCTCAGGATGGTCGCCAAGGTCACCGCCACACATCCGGACCCTGTTCCCACATCAACCACCACCGCACCTGCTGCAAACCTACCCTCCCTGAGAGTCTCCTGGACAAGGAGTTCGGTCTCAGGCCGAGGAATCAACACCGCCGGGTTCACATCAAAGTCGAGACCGCAAAATTCCTGTGTGCCCAGAATGTACTGGAGGGGTTCGCACGCCATCCGCCTCGATACGACTGATTCGGCACGAGCAAGTCCTTCAGCTGACACCGCTTGGTCTCTCCGACTCGCCAACTCGTGATGTTTCAGTCCAAATGCGTAGGCCAATAACCAGAGCGCTTCTTGAGACGCATTGGTCGATCCAGATCTCTCCAACGCACGTTGAGCCCACGTGAGCAACATACCAATCGTCTTCGGATCTGCGGTAATGGGAACGACCATCATGACACGTTGGCGGTTTCGGCCTGCTGCTGTTGCGCCTTCAGCGCATGAACGAATTCATCCAAGTCGCCTTCCATAACCAGCTCAAGCTTGTGCAACGTCACCCCAACCCGATGGTCAGTGACACGGTTCTGAGGAAAGTTGTAGGTGCGAATCTTCTCGCTCCGCTCGCCCGTTCCGACCTGGGATTTCCGGTTTTGGGCGATCTCCGCTTCGTGTTTTTCCCGCTCGGCTTCCACGATGCGCGCGCGCAAGGTCCGCATGGCTTTCGTGCGATTCTTCAGCTGCGAACGCTCGTCCTGGCAACTCACCACAACTCCGGTGGGAATATGGGTGATGCGCACGGCTGATTTCGTCGTATTGACACTCTGACCGCCGGCGCCGGAGGAGCAGAACGTGTCGATCCGGAGGTCTCCGGGATCGATCTTCACATCGATTTCATCCACTTCAGGCATGACCGCCACGGTGACAGTAGAGGTATGGATCCGGCCCGCCGCTTCCGTCACCGGCACCCGCTGCACACGATGCACGCCGGCTTCGTACTTGAAGTGGCTATAGGCCCCCTTGCCTTCGATCAGCGCCGTGATGTTCTTATATCCTCCGACACCATTCCCTGCCGCCTCGACCGTATCGACCTTGAAGCCTTTCTTCTCCGCATATCTGATATACGAACGAAATAACTCCCCGGCGAACAGCCCCGCTTCGTCTCCGCCGGTGCCGGCCCGGATTTCCAGGAGCAGACTCTTTTCATCCCGTGGATCTTTCGGAATCAAGAGCTCCTTGACCTGCTCTTCCATGACTTCCTGCTGCCTCCGCAACTCAGCGGTTTCGTCAGAGGCCATCTTGTGCATGTCACTGCCGGCTGATGGATCGGCCAGAATCTGCGCGGCCTCTTCCAGCTGGCAGGCATTGCTACGATAGACTTCGAACAACTGAGCCGCCGGTTCAAGATCGACACGTTCCTTGCTGAGCTTATGAAGCTGCGCTGGCTGACTGACGACAGAGGGATCCATGAGCTGATCGATCAACTCTTGAAATCGTGACGCCACGGATTCCCATTTCTTGAGTAAAGCGGCTTCCATCGTGGTTGGTCCTCAGATGCGCGACTAATCCAGGCCGAAAAACAAAGGGACCCTGCTCCAGGCGAAGCAGGGTCCCTTCGTATGACACGTAGAGTGGCTACTTGTCCTTCTTCGCGTACTTCTTTTTGAACCGCTCAACACGTCCTTCAGTATCGATGATCTTTTGTGTGCCGGTGAAGAACGGATGACAATTGGAGCAGATATCAACGCTGATATCACCAATGGTGGTACGGGTCTTAAACGAATTTCCGCAGGCGCAGTGAACTGCTGCCTCGCGGTATAGCGGATGAATACCCTTCTGCATGACCTACAACTCCTTACCCAAGAATGACAAACGTGCGTGGTCTCTTCCCAAGGGCCGATACTTTAACCGAAGGAAGTTTAAGAAACAAGCACCACATTATCGATTCATCGATTGCAGAAACTCCTGATTGGTCTTGGTCCCGCCGATCTTATCCATGAGGAACTCCATGGCTTCCATCGTCCCCAACGGGCTGAGTACCTTCCGGAGGATCCACATCTTGTTAAGGCGATCTTTATCCACCAACAGTTCTTCTTTCCTCGTACCGGATTGACTGATATCGATCGCTGGAAACAGGCGCTTGTCCGCCAAGCGTCGATCCAAATGAACCTCCATATTACCGGTCCCTTTGAACTCTTCAAAGATGACGTCGTCCATGCGACTACCGGTATCGACCAGCGCCGTTGCCATAATGGTGAGGCTCCCGCCGTTCTCAATATTGCGGGCCGCTCCAAAGAAACGTTTTGGCCGCTGCAGTGCGTTGGAATCCAAACCGCCAGAAAGCACCTTGCCGCTGGGCGGCGCAATGGTGTTATAGGCCCGGGCGAGACGGGTGATACTGTCCAACAAGATGACGACGTCTTTCTTGTGTTCGACAAGCCGCTTCGCTTTCTCCAGCACCATTTCCGCCACCTGGGCATGTCGCTGCGCCGGTTCATCAAACGTCGAACTGATGACCTCCGCCTTCACCTGCCGCTGCCAGTCGGTGACTTCTTCCGGTCGTTCGTCAATCAACAGCACGATGAGTGTGACTTCTTTGTGATTCCTGATAATGGCCCGAGCGATCGCTTGGAGAAGCATCGTCTTACCAGTACGAGGAGCCGCCACGATCAATCCTCGTTGGCCTTTACCGATCGGAGTTGTCAAATCCATGACGCGGGTACAATATTCTTCTCGGTCGAACTCCAGATTGAGTCGTTCTTCGGGATACAGCGGAGTGAGGTTATCGAAGAGAATCTTATCGCGCGCCACCTCGGGGTCTTCATAGTTGACCTTCTCAACCTTGAGCAAGGCAAAATACCGTTCACTCTCTTTCGGGGGACGGATCTGACCCGACACAATGTCGCCTGTACGAAGGTTGAACCGGCGGATCTGTGACGGGGAAATATAAATATCGTCGGGACCCGGCAGATAATTTGAGTCCGGTGCGCGGAGAAAGCCGAATCCATCAGGAAGAGTCTCTAGCACCCCTTCCCCAAAGACCACACCGTTTTTCTCAGTCTGAGCTTGGAGAATCGCAAAGATCAGCTCCTGCTTTCTCAGATTGGCGGCTCCGTCGATCTTCAGTTCACGCGCCACATCATTCAGGTCGGCGATGGACTTCTGTTTCAGTTCTGCGAGATGCATTACTTCCCCCCTATCTACTGACATAGAACTCCTCTCAAGCCGTGGGTTTGTTATTTTTCAGAATACACTCGAACTGATTGGTCATGCGAAACGTGTTTTATCGTAGCGATGAGCTTCTTTAGGTCTTGGTCTGTTTGGGTTGGAATTGCTTGCGGAAGATTCGTTGTCCGCTTCTTTTATTGAATTGTCTCTTGTATGAGCTGCAGGGATTACGGTCGCCTCTAAAATTCTCCGAGGTCTACAGCTCAAGCAGAATCTTTGATAGGCTCACTTACGTTACGTCACACCCGCTGCTGCTAGATTTGATTCGGGACAGGTTCCGGAGTTGAATTCTTCGGTGGAGAGAATCAGCCCAGCCTTAGATGATACGGCGATGATACCCAGGCATCGACCGGTTGTCAACTAG
The DNA here is from genome assembly GCA_963850405.1 of Nitrospirota bacterium. Classification (GTDB taxonomy): domain Bacteria; phylum Nitrospirota; class Nitrospiria; order Nitrospirales; family Nitrospiraceae; genus Nitrospira_D. Next base: position 125,082 of record CAWKLH010000025.1, on the reverse strand, counting down.
CATCCAGAATTTTGTTTTCTCTGGATCATGCGAACAATCCTTCTTAGTTAATCTCGCTCACGGGTTGTTCCCTGAATTTAAAGTGTGTTACACAGGAGAATATCGAATCTAACACCGATGAGACAGCGAGTACGACATGGCGCGTGACGAAAACGAAACTAGCCCGGGCCGCGTATTTTCACTCCTGGAAGCCAATCAGCTTATCCCTCAGCTCCAGTTGCATCTGTCAACCGTGCGGGAAGGTAAAACCGTCCTGATGCGAACTCGCGAGGAGGTGAGCAAAGCATCGGCCAATGCATGTTTCGGCGGTGGGACACCAGCAGGCGTATCCTACGTGAAAAGCCTTCAGGACATCAGTGCCAACCTTCATGCCATCCATGAGTTGGGAGTCGTTGTAAAAGACATCGATCTTGGGCTGTGCGACTTCCCACATATCCGTGACGGTCGAGTCGTCTACTTATGTTGGAAGCTTGGCGAGAAAGAAATCCGCTGGTGGCACGAAGTCACATCCGGATACGACGATCGTTGTCCCATCGAAGACGATCCTGCCTAGTCCCATACCTCCTTAACAGGGATCGGCACACAGCACCGAAGCGCACGGCAGTTTATAAGGTATGAAATTCGTCATCATCGGCTACGATAGCCCACAAGGGGAAGCCAAACGGAAAATCCATCGGGCCGCCCACTTAGCTAACCTCGAACCGCTAGATAGGCAAGGGCGAATCGTTCTCGCAGGCCCTCTGACAGATAAAACTGGGAGCCTACTGGTGCTAGAATTTGAGACGCAGGAGGAGGCTGAAAACTTCGCCCATCATGACCCCTATACGGTTTACGGTGTCTTTGAACGAGTTGAAATTCACCCGTTCCTGCAGGTTTTCCCCAAATCCCCCTCGTAAACTTCCCTCACTCCTTAGGATTTAGCCTCCTCTTTCGAAGCATTGTCCGATACTACCCAGAGCGGTATAGTTCTCTTATGAATTTTCGACGTGTATTAAGAATTCTTCCCGTCGTCGCCTTCTTCCTTCTCCTCTATCAACCGGCAAGTGCTTCAGAAACCACGGTAGTCACCGAGGGGCGTTATGTAATGGGAGATGGCGATACTCTCGCAAGAGCTGAAGAACAGGTTCTCCGATTGGCTCAGCGCCGAGCGGTTGAAGAGGCCGGACTGTATATCGAGTCTACCTTTCACGATATCGAAAAAGCCTCCCCCGGCAAAAGCTTCCAATCCAGCTCATTGGAGATTCGTACTATTGCGGCCGCGATAACAAAAACCGAAATTCTGGAATCACGGCGTTCCATCGAAAATGATCGACCAAGCTTCTATATCCGAATCCGCGCAGTCGTCGACCTCGACAATCTTCAAGCAGCCGTTCGACGATGGCAATCCGAAGAGCGACTTGCTGAACATTTCCGTCGACTGCAGAGCGAGAATGCGGAACTCAAGGCCCAGCTCCATGAGTTACGAACCGCTCCGACGGGCGTGCGAACTCTCACCATTGAGCCGCTCAGCCACACAAAAAGTCGAGAGCAGGCTCGGATATTGGTCGAAAAAGCGATTCTTGCTCATCACCTTCCCCAGAAACTCGATTTAGCCTCACGGGCGGCTGCTCTAGACCCTCAGTCTGTGGAACCCTTGATTGTGCGTGGACAAACGTATTTACGGCTCGCCTCCGCGGCCTACGCCAACAAATCCAGACAGAGTGAATACTCCGAATATATCGACAGTGCCCGAATGGATTTCGATCGAGCCATTCTCATTGATCCAAAGAATACCTGGGCCCTTCTTGGCCGAGGAGACGTCAACACATGGCTACAGCGGCCCATCGAGGCAGCCCACGCATTCGAACAAGTACTTGGATTGGATCCTTTTTTTGATTTAGCACGTTATCGCCTCATCAATCTGTATACCGCCGAGGCTCGCAAATTGGTTTCCCTCAAGCAATTGTCGCCTGCCCTTACCATCTTGCAAAAGTGCTTACCCCCGCAAACGCCTGAGAGTTGGACTCCATATCAAAAGGAGGCCTATTTGCTCCGGAGCGAGATCTACAAGAACTTGAACCTGCCCACCCAAGCAATTGACGACCTTAGTGCGATCCTGCGAACCGATCCCACCGATAGACAGGCCTTGCTCGCAAGAGCCGCGCTTTACCAGGAAGAACTGCAAGGGCGTGCTGCAAAAGACGACCTTGAACATGCGTGCATGCTCGGAGCAACAGCCGCCTGCGAACAGCTTCCGTAATCGTCACACTTCTCACTCCCACGCCAGGTTTGACTGCAGCCCAGCTGCGCGCGCATCATCTCAGCATTTCGCCAGCCATCTCATATAACTAACCTGGCCCCACACACTCATTTGACAATCCAAAAGGGCGACACCTATAATAGGATGGGTTTTGTTAATCGACGCTTGAGCAGCTTCCACTAACACGCAGACTAAGAGCAAAGGGCCTACACTACCTGCTCATATAGTGACCCGAAAGCTCTTTGAGTTGGGTCTTCTGTGATCTTGAACACGAGTAGGAAAACAGCTTAGAGTAGCTGAAGAAAACTAAAAGTATTTGAAAAAACAAACGCTTCTTCCATTAACCATATTTTTCACGGAGTGTAGGTTGTGATGAGTGACTATCGTGTGCTTCCAGGACCAGAACACTTTCTGCCGCCAGCTGCCGCCAGTATGGGGATTTGCTTGCCAAATCCAGGAGAAGCCCATATCAATGGCGTGATCGCTCCAGAAGAAAAGGCTTATGAAGAAGCGGCGCGTCAATTCTTAATGGCGAAGGTACCGACAATTTTCCCAGGCCCCCTCGTATTGTGGGCCTGGAACGAAAAGGCCGCTAAGAAAGCCACCGCCGTTCGACATCTTTTTAATACGCTTGTCGAATGCGTTCAGCCTGGCCAAAAACCAATGCTGATCCCTATGCCTGACTACCGTCCAAAATATCCAAAGATTAACCCTGAAGTCGAGATTAATCCCAACCATCCGAATTTGACGATCTGGCACAACAGAATCGACTGCTGCATGTTTATCGGAGTGCATTGCCATCAAGCCAACCTGTCGCTGAAGATCATTCGCGGAGGCACTTCTTGCTATACGATCGCAATGTGCGCACAAGCCGGGCATGAAGATGCAATGCTTTCATTTCGGGATGCGTCGGTTGAGAAAATCATGAAGTTGGCCGATACAGTCAAGCGATTGAAAGGAACCGTCCAACCACGGCTGGCATCAGCTAAAAATGGGGTTTCAAGTTAACGACCTGAAACCGTTCGGGCCTGTAAAAAGGAGGCTGGATCCATGGCGGATATACACTCAGTCATTGGCACAAAAAATAAAAAAGGTCAGACCTATACAGACACGTGGAAACTGATGAACGAGGCTCCGCGGACCCCATCGTTCTATACGGGCTCCGAGGTCATCAAGGAAGCGCTTCGCCGAGCCAGCTGCGATGTGATGATCGCCTATCCCATCACACCACAGAGTGAAGCCGCTGCATTAATCGGCGAACTATTTGCTGAAGGCTATATCGGAGACTATTTCCGTGGTGAGAGCGAATTTGCCGTCATGTCGCAGTGCGCCGGTGCTGCGTTTGGCGGAGCCCGTGTATTTACGACGACTGCGGGACCTGGCACGATGCGTGCGATGGAAAACTTCCCGATGTGGTCTGGTGCAAGATTGCCGATCCAGATGATCGTCACCTGCCGCGGTATTAACTCACCCCTCTCGATTCAGCCAGACACGCTTGAGATTGCCTATTTACTGAATACCGGCATGTTGGTGTGGCATGCAGAAACAGCTCAGGACTTCTTTGATTGGATTTTAAAGGGCTACATGGTGTCTGAGGAGCCGGATGTGCACCTTCCGCTTGCACTCTGCTGCGACGGATTCTTCGTGACACATACGAAGGACGTCGTCAATCTCACGCCAGCCGACATGTGCTTGCCACCATACGATCCCTATCGCTCACCGGTGCCCTGCATGGATATGGAATGTCCACCAGTCCGCATGATGCGTGATCCGTTCGTGATGAAGAGCAACTACATCAGCTATGCAACCCACGCGTCCTGGCAGCAAGAAATCTGGGCCGCGGTAGAACGCTCGCGCAAGCATTCGATCCACTGGCTGAACGGCCTCATCGACACAGAGAACACCGACGCGGAAATCATGATCGTGGCATCCGGCACTGCCGTTTCGCAGGGCCGCGAAGCGATCCGCCTCCTGGAAGATGAAGGAGTGCGCTGCGGACTCGTCAAGGTGAAGACATTGCGTCCCTGGCCGGAAGAGGAAATCCGAGATGCGACGAAGAACGCTAAGCACATCTTCGTTCCGGAATTCAATGTGACCGGCTGGCTGGCAAAAGAGATTAAGGCGACGATTCCCAATCCTGAACGAGTACATGCAGGACCCCGTGTCTGCGGAGGCATGACGATGCCGCCGGAAATCATCGTGTCCGAAATTAAAACAGCCCTGGGGATGAAGACCTTCTCCTTGGCCGGTCGTGGAAGCTGAGTTGTACTGACTTCAAACCTATGTCGTTCTGTATGAGCGATATTGAGGAGGCGATATGAGCAAAGAGCGTATACAAATCTCCGAAGACTTATACGATATCATGCCATCGGATTATCAAGACCTCGTAAAGAGTGCCACATATGGCAAGGAAGATCGGGGCTGGAAAGATATAGGCACATCGAAGGAACTGATTGAGCAACACTCACTCTGCGCTGGCTGTCCTGAGTCGATGGCCTTCCGATACATATTGGCATCTCTCCCGAATCCAGAAGATACGGTCATGGTCGGATCAACTGGTTGTACCAGCCTGGTATTCCCGATGGTCGCGGTTCATAACATCCACTCGTTGTTCGGCAACCAGAACGCCATCGCATCAGGCCTCAAACGTGCCTTGAGTGTCCGCTTCCCCGGTCGTGTCAAGGATGTCGTCGTCCTTGCTGGTGATGGTGCAACTGTCGACATCGGATTAGATATGACGCTGCAGGCCTGGTTCCGGCAGGAGAAGTTCACAACAATTTGCTTTGACAACGAACTGTATGCCAATACAGGCGGCCAGGAAAGTGGATTGATGCAAAAGGGCTTTGTGGCAAAAATGGCACCGGTCGGAAAATTGTTCGACAAGGTGCGGCTGCCTGAAATTGCTCGTGAATCCGGCTGCCATTATGTGGTCAACTGCACGGTCAGTAAGCCGTCACTGGTTGAGAAGGTCATCCGCAATGCGGTGCATATTGCCCGTGAAATTGGCCCGACCTATCTCCAGCTCTATACGCCATGCATTCTTGAAATCGGCAAGAACAGCATGGAAGGCCTCCAAGAAATGCGTGATTCTGAAAAGCCGACCGAGCGGTTCGCCTACAAGGAATACGTCAGCGAGCCAGCCAAACAATTGCTCGCTGAATTGGCAGCGAAGGATAAAGAACGGAAAGCAGCCGCCAAACAGCTGGCAGGACAAGTATCAGCATAGTCAGACCGGAGGCAGATATGATTAAGAGACGATTGAATATCCGGATGTCAGGCCTGGGTGGACAGGGCGCGGTCACCGCAGCACATGTCTTGGCCATGGCTGCCAACCGGGACGGAAAGTTCTCCATCTCCAACCCGTTCTTCGGCGCCGAGAAGCGCATGGCACCGGCGGAAAGTTATTGCCGCATTGGCATCGAGAGAATCTATGACCGCGGCGAGTTAGTATTTCCCGATGTCATCCAGGTTTTTCATCCACAAGTCATCACTATGGGCAAAAGCTACACCATGCCCTTCTATTCCGGCGTGAAAGAAGGCGGCCTCGTGGTTATCAACTCTAATCAAGAGCTTCTATCGGCCGATGACATTGAACGGCTCAATGATCTGAACGTAAAGGTATTTTACATTGCAGGAACCGAACTCGCGATCGAGGTGGCCGGCACTGAGTTATCGACGAATATGTCGATGATCGGATCGGTCGCGGGCATCACCAAGTGCGTCTCAATGGAAGGTCTGGATGGCGCCTTACAGGAACGGTTCGGGAAGAAGTTCGTCGCCTCCGGTGGAACCGCCTCCTTGGATGAAGCGATCAAGAAGAAATTCGCCAAGAAAGAAATGTTGCTGGCCAAGAACCTGGCAACCGTGAAGGCGGCTTATGACATCGCCAGCGCGTGGGCCGAGAAGAATCAGTATGAGCTGCGAGTCGGCAATCCTGCCGTGGCGGCTTAACGAGAGAGAAGGAACCAGCTCGCATGTATAACGTAGCTCAAGTCATCGACGAAAAATGCGTGGCCAAAAAGGGATGTCGGCTCTGCATCATGTATTGCCCTGAGGCCAACACCCTTGATCTCAATTCGAGCAAGATGGTGGCAGAAGTGATCATCGACCGCTGTAAGGGCTGTGAACTCTGTGTGATCGTCTGTGACGCAGCCAAGCACAATGCCATTACCATGCAGGCCGTCAGTGCCACCGGACAGCTCATGTCCAATAAAGGTGAGTCTGCGGCTTTGGGACAAGCGTATCAGGGATAGTTCGTCACGGGCTAAACTTCTCAAAACCCCATGGCGTTCGCGCTATGGGGTTTTTCTTTAGGCACGAGGTAACTGATGGAACACGAGGACAATATGATCGATGCGCTGCTCGGCGAGATTTCCGGCTTGATCACCCAATACCCCAAAGCCATCGAACGGCAGGCGGCGATCATTCAAGCGACAGGCAAAGACCCTGAGCTTGTGGACAAGCTGATCAAAGCGGCAGACACAATGCGTGATAGCGGTAACCTCTATCTGACATGGGCCAAACATTACGCCGCTGTCGCTAAAGGCAACACAGACGCTTCTTCCGACGAAGACGAGACCGAAGATTTCGACGTCTAAAAAATCTCCCTATTCCTGGAAAAGTTTTGCTAAAATACAACTCGCTTTGACTCAAATCTCTGTTCCCCGGTAGCTCAGTTGGTAGAGCAGCCGGCTGTTAACCGGCTGGTCGCAGGTTCGAGTCCTGCCCGGGGAGCCACCACCCTGCTCCAGGTCTCCCCTCTTTCCGATTCTGGAAAAGTAACAATTTTATCTCCTGATTTGAGCAGATCGAGACGGTTTTCAATCACTCAATCAAGATCTCACGGGGCCACCGTCTGCATGATTCCTCCGTAACAATAATCGTATGGTTTTGCATTGAATGTCTTTCCTGTGAGGACTTAGACTTGAACCGCACAGCCATCAGGAGCCCGTTCAAGTTCTCCGCATCGCATACTCGACATGACAACCGATTCCAACAAACTTGATATCGCCTCATCTTTTCAGCCTCCAATTCCCCTTCGGAATGCGCATCTCATGACCCTCGTCCCTCGCTACGTGCCCCGAGACACATCCTTGGCGGGATTGCCACAGGAGGCTCGACTTTTTCTCGTTGAGCCACAGACACAGCTTCAGGGATTCTGTCATTGGCAAGGCGATCGCATGGCGTCTCCCACAGCAGTCCTGGTTCACGGCCTTGAAGGCTGCAGCGAGTCTCGATACATGCGCGGCATTGCAGCAAAGGCCTATCGGGCCGGCTTCAACGTCATTCGCATGAATCAGCGTACGTGCGGAGGAACCGAGCATCTCACTCCGACTCTATATAACAGCGGTTTGAGCGGAGACTATCGTACGATCCTGAACGAACTGGCCCACCGGGATGGACTCGACCGCATCTGGCTAATCGGGTATTCCATGGGTGGGAATCTCGTCCTGAAAGCGGGCGGCGAGCTGGGCCAGACCGAGCCCGCCCTAGCCGGAGTGGCAGCAGTATGCCCGAATATCAACCCGACCGTTTGCGCTCGTGCCTTGGAGGAGCCTTATAATTCCATCTATCATCGCCACTTTCTGACGAGGTTGAAATCGAGGTTGCGGAGAAAGGCAGCCCTATTGCCTCAGAAATGGGATCTGTCCCAACTCGATCGGATCGCCACCATCAGCGAATTTGACAATCGCTACACCGCTCACGACGGAGGCTATCGAGACGGTGCCGATTACTACAACAGAGCGGGCGCGCGCCATGTACTCGAGGCCATCGCGGTTCCTACGCTCATCATTACGGCACAAGACGATCCGTTTATTCCCTACTCAATGTTTACCGTACCGACCATTCAGCGGCACCCACACATTCGTGTGGCCGCGCCTTGCTATGGAGGCCATTGCGGGTTTTTTCACCGAAGCCAAAATGGAGAAGACCCGTACTGGGCGGAGAACCGAATCCTAGACTTTTTGCTGGGACGGCTATGACGGACGCTGCGTCAAGCTTGTCCCCTGAGCAGAACGGCTACGCAACTTTGCGAAGTTTGCGAGACTCGATGGCTGCGACGAGCGGAGCGCACTTCCAGACCCAGCTGAGGATGAGCCAAGATACTATCGGCAACGATGGCCACGATGAAGACCCAGTTGTAAATCGCCTTGCCCACTTTCCCAAGAAACGGATCGAGCGCAAAGAGCAGCACACCGTACACAATAGTGATTGCGAGCAGCGTGGCGCAAGGTACGACCAGACCTTGAAACGGTACCATCCACTTCCATTCTACCGGCGGGTTTTTCGCCAACGCTCTAGCACCCAGCCACCCGATCACCACTGAACCACTGTAGCCCACGAATTGGACAAGGTCTGACGCCCGAAGTTTTCCCAGCGAGCTTTCTCGAAACAACGACACCTGTCCAAGGATCATCGCAAAGAGAAATGCCAGAACCAGAGCAACGCCATATTCCATCATCCATCGTCTGGCCCCCATACCCCAACCTCTCATGCAGCATAACCGTCGGTATTCACCGTTCGCTGTATGTGCCAAAGCTTAGCACGAGGGGATTCTGACTGAGAAACAAACCGTCATTCCTGAATCTGATCAGCTTAGACGATCACGCTGTCGAGGTGTGTCCGCACATCTTCCAGATAGGTCTTAAACGGGTCCGGCATGGGAAACGGGGCGCGACCCCGCACTTGGAAGATCGACCAATTGATGACATAGGCAGGGAACAACCCATCAGAGGCTGGAAGCTGATCCGCCACTGAAGCAGGCCGCTCACTCAGAAGATATCTAACCAGCTCACTGCGGCCGTAGGCACGCGTGTTTTTGGGTGCGGTTTCCATCGCGAGATCAATGAGGCGGTCCGTCGTCACACGAGGGACACGCCCCTCTTCCAATAATCCGTAATACAACCCCTTCGCCGGATTCAGATTGTGATACTCCAAGTCTAAACTCTTCAGCAGAGGATCGGTCCACTCGACATGTTCTGATTCTCGGAAGCAGTCCAGCAACCACAGCTTGGACGCCCAATCGACACGCCCGACGAGCTTCTGATAATCGCCGCGCAGATCATGGAGCACTGATGCCCATTGGGCAAGAACCCAATCGGTTTCTTCATCCTGCCCCCTATAATGCCGGACGGCACAGTCAAGAAACCGTTCTTGAATATCCACAGCCGACATCATCTTGTGAGACTGTAACCGGACCAGCCAGCGCCGTTCTTGATCCTGTGAAATCTCTTGGAGCGCTTCCACCGGCTCATCGATTTCCAATTCTTGAGGCGCATGTCCCTCCTCAATCAGCTGCAGCACCAGCCCGGTCGTACCGAGCTTCAATGCTGTTGCATATTCAGCCATATTGGAATCGCCCAGCAGCAGATGAATCCGTCGGTATTGATTGGGGTCCGCCAACGGTTCATCCCTCGTATTCACAATCGCTCGATTATGCTGCACCCATTCGAAGAAATCGTTCACGATATAGTCGGCACGCTGGGAGATTTGAAAGGGCGGCTCCGATATAGGCTGCGTACCGAACGTCGAACGTGGCACGAGCAACCGATCCATCTGAATCCAGGCATCCTGGAGGGGCGCGGAACCGATACGCCCAGAGCCGGTAAAAATCTGCCTGGTCACAAGAAACGTCACGAGCGGAGCCATCCCGCGCCTCGAAAAAGGAAACCGCCGGGGCACCAGGTAGTTCTCGTGCGAGCCAAAGGTCGCATCCGTCTCATGGTCGATGTTGTTCTTGATCAAGGACACCTGCTCACAGAACCCGAGAGCTTCGATCGTTCGCTGCAACAAGAGATCCCCGGCACGGTCCGACGCCACGACATCCATGAGAGAATGACATTCCGGCGAAGCATACTCCAAGTGCCCCATGTCCAAATAAATTCGTCCGGCGTTGGTCAGAAATCCCCCATTGCCAGGAGGCTCATCATGCCCCCGATGGTGCAAATCCAGCACGCCGCGCCGCTGGACCTGGAACAGATGATCACGAATCTTCTGCGCAAACCACGTTGGAGAATGGTCCGGTCGATCCTCGTGGATCAAGAGTCCGTATTCAGTCTCTAAACCGAAGATACGATTCAACATGCTATTACGAGAGTGATGGGCTCAGCTCATTGGGGAGCAGTGTTTTCAGTTCATCAACCCCAAGGGCTCGATACTTGGAGGGTCCTTGCACATGGCGATCAAGCAAGGCACATTCGACCGTCTTTTCAGCAATACATCGCCGCAGATAGGCATAGAGTGTCTCAGCGTCCGTCGCCTGCTGATCAGGGCTGGTCCTCGCCTCGTCATGGCCTTCTCCCTCGTCCAGGGCTCGTCGCTGCGCTCGATCACCGACCACCCACGTGCGAATCGCCGCACCTACAGCGTCCGCAAGAGACGCAAGAGACTGCTCTCGGAGATATCCAGCCATCTTCTGCTCGACCGCCGACGTCGCGGCAAGCACTGCGTACTGGCTCTTTTCCTCAAACGTCCCGTCGTAGTTGATCGTCAAGAACCCGTCTTTCCCGGCTTTCTGTCCTAGCTCTGCCAGCAAGATTTTCACGATGAATGGGGCCTTGAATACCTCTTCAAACGCCTGTTTGATTCCCGGCGCCATCCCGTACTTCACCAGACGGCCTCCAGTCACATCGGAAGCTGAGCGATTGAATCCTTCGACGTGAGCCATCTCCAACAGATTAAATCGCAGCTTCTCAAGATCAGCTGGATGGCCCATCCCCCCCAGGCCTAGACGATCATAAATCTCGTATAACTTGGGTGTGCCCTTGCTCATCGTCATGAGCAGAATGCCGCGCTCACACGTGACACCGACAACAGGGGCCCCCTCCTTAAACTGCTCATCGAGATAGGTCCGGCGATTGCCAACTGCTTCGACCCATTTATATGGTTCTTCATACATGGCGGCTGACCTTTGCCTCGAACAAGGGCTTCAATTGCGCGTCCGGCATCGTGCGCACACCGGAGGCGGTGATGAATTTGATCACCGGATAGAGACCAGCTTCTCGGTTGACTCCTCCGGTCGCGCTGTCGAATTCTGCGGCACTCGTCAACAGTCGCAATGCCTGAACGGTCGCCTGCTCTTCCGGCATCGCGTTCAGCGGCTGTTCGCCCCATGTATTCACGTAATGTAGGATTCCACGAATAGTCGGTGAACCGGACCCGGATACTGCATAGTCCACTCCTTCGAACTCCGCACCGAGAATGTCGTAAAAATAGATCTTTGCCGCTTCCTGCTCGAAGTCGTACCCGGCAAAGATCGGCACCACAGCACCCGTCCCCGCCAGCGCCGCCGGGACGTTGTCTTTCAGCAACTTTGAGAGGGCCCTGAGTTTCCCCTCAAAGCTGAGTTCCTGAAGCTGTGTCCGCCGAAAATACTTGAACGAATGTTCAAGGATGCGCGCCATTTCATACGCCGTCGCTGGCACTCCGGCGATCGCCATGACACTATGCCGATCGATCTCCAACACCTTGTCCGTGCGGTCGTACATCACCATATTGCCGGCGGTCGCACGCCGGTCCCCGGCGACCAACACCCCATCGCGGTACTTGAACGCGAGGATCGTCGTAGCCGTTGTCAGTTCCTGCCCTTGCGCAGCCTGGCCCAGCACGCCAAACACATACCCCTGTTCTTTCAACAGCTGATAGAAATCGCTCTGCATACCCATTGGTTCACCTAGTGCTGAGTGCTGAGCCATAATCAAAGTGCTGTTTCCTCCTCAGCGCTCGGGAGTCAACACGTCTTCGACTATTCACCCGTCCGCTGCCGATACCGCTCTGCCTGTTTGGGATCGACCTTGCGCATCCGCTTCATGAGGCTATCCTTCTCGGGTGATCCCGTATCCGGCCGTCGCGGCCCGCCGCCTTCTTCCAGTGGACTTGGCGACTTCGGCATGGGATCAACTGGCCCCTCGCGTCGTTCCGGCATCATACCGTGTGTCATGCCTCACCATCCTTCCTGTGTCGCCATGTTGCCAGCGCATCAGCCGGTGAATGGGCACATTGAAAAACACCCATGCATCGTCGGACTTCCTGCGGATCAAAGAGATCTCCCATGTCCAGACTGTGTGCGCGCAACCTTCCCGCAAACTGAATCCGTTCCCATTGCATCGATTGAATCTGATCAGAAAAGCGCTGTACGCAAAGTCCGCGCAGCCCGCCGCGGGTATCGCCTGGGCCGTTCCGAATCGCCTCGTCAATTGCCTCGTCGGTCGTCATCCGCCAAGCTTTCCCGTCTGCTTCCAATCCCAGGTACAGCCCTTGCTCAGGGTTGATATTGTGATACTCCAAGTCCAAGCTGGCCAACCAGGGATCGTCCCACCCGATCCGCTCTTCTCGCAGAAACGTCTCGAGCAACCACTGTTTCGTGACCCAGTCCAGCTTGCCAACCAATTGGAACCGGTCATGCGCCAACAGATGTAACGTCTCACCCCATTCCCTCAACAGCCAATCCGACTCTTCGTCTGATCCGGCCAACTCGCGGCGTGCCGCCTCACAGTAATGCGCTTGAAGTTCCACGGCAGAAAGCCTCTGTCCATTTTTGAGACGAACCACTGCTTTCAGGTCCGGATCGCGTGACAACTGTTTCACGGCGGCCACCGGCTGATCCAGATCAAGATCAGGCGCAGCCCCGCGCTCGATGAGATCGAGCACGAGCCTGGTCGTCCCGACCTTGAGCGCCGTCGCATACTCGCACATGTTGGCGTCGCCGATGATGAGATGGAGCCGCCGATACTTCTCACGATCCGCATGAGGCTCATCTCTAGTGTTGAGAATCGGTCGGTTATGCATCGTATCGACGCCCAACTCAGCCTCCATAAAGTCGGCGCGTTGAGAGAGCTGATACGCTCCGGGAACATGCCCGGACTCCTGCGCTTCGGTCCCGACCTTCCCCGCACCGGCAATGACTTGTCGGCTCACCAAGAACGGCATCAAGCCGGTAACGAGAGCCGGGAAGGGAACGGCCCGCGAGACGAGATAGTTGTCGTGACAGCCATAACTGTGGCCGTGGAAATCTGTGTTGTTTTTGTACAGCCGGAGATGCGGGCCGCCAAGTGTCCGATTACGTCGCTGGGCAGCGCGGAGAACGATACGCTCCCCCGCGCGATCCTGAGCCAGCAGGTCTCGAAGTGTTCGGCACTCAGGCGTCGAATATTCCGGATGCGTATGATCGTTGTAGAATCGTGCGCCGTTCGGCAACACGAGGTCACTCTTCATGTCATGGAACGAAAAGGGGCGATGGGCATCGCGTTGTGCAAACTCATCTTCCTCTCGATCCTGCTGCAAGCCCGAGACACGAAAGCCGCGAGCATCCTCATGCGGATCCTCACCGGCATAGTCCCAACGCCGTTCGAAGGAGGCGGCAAGATGTGCTCGCACCAATTCCATCGACTCCACAACCGGATCCATCTCCGGTACATCATCCCTCGTAATCCCGTATTCGGTTTCAATGCCAAAAAGACGCATAATCATCAGCTGACAGGCTCAAATCACCTATGTTTTGTCAGCGTGTTACCTATCAGCCTTTCCTCAAATGATCTGATTGACCAGGCGTTCTTCGGTCTGACGCCCACGCCGGAACGACGAAACCCCAACAACCTGTTCCGGGTGATGATCCAGCAGCTTCAGCCACTCCTCCGCCGCATCGTCCGGCGGCAACATGTCACCCTCTCGAAATTCCTCTGCGACGGAATCCAAGAAGTCTTTGGGTTGCAAGCCAGACGGCTGCCCCGACTGAACCGTACGGTCGATTGCCTTTTCCTTCGCACGCTGAACGATCGAGGCCAAGATGGCTCCGCTCACCAGATCCCCGCGGTACAGCACCTTGTTTTGCCCGTTCCTGAGCCTGATCGACAGCAGCCGATTATCCTCCGTTCGACGGAAGATGGACTCGATGATGTCTTCTACGAGCGAGGCCACCGCTCGCACGTGCTCACCGCCTCGTTCCTGGACCAACGCCGGATCCAGCGGCAGATCCATTGTTAAATAGACCCTCATAATCTCAGCTGCGGCATCCCTGTTCGGCCGGCTGACTTTGATTTTCCGATCAATGCGGCCTGGGCGCAGCACCGCCGGATCGATCAAGTCAGGGCGGTTAGACGCCAGGATGATGACGACGTCGTGCAGCGACTCGATCCCGTCCATTTCGCTGCAGAACATCGGCACGAGCGTGTTCGAGATATTGAAGGAACGCATGGCGCGTCGCGTTCCCAAAATCGACTCCGCTTCGTCGATGAAGATAAATGGCAAGGCGCCATCCCTGCGTCTCGCCCTGGCTTGCTCGAAGAGGTCACGAACCATCCGTTCCGATTCCCCCAGCCACATGTTGAGGATTTCAGGCCCTTTCACATGCAGAAACGCTCCGCTTGTCACGGGCGGATGCTTGTCCCGATCTGGCTGGTGCTCTGGCTTGGATTCGCTGACCAGCTTGGCCAAGCTACCGGCGGCCGCTTGCCCGATAAGGGTCTTCCCGCATCCGGGCGGCCCGTAGAGAAGAAAACCCTTGGGTTGCGAAAACTTGAACCGCTCAAATGTCTCGGCATGAAGCAGTGGATACTCAATTGCCTTTCGAATAGCAGCGATCGCCTCGTTCTGTCCGCCAATCTGCTCCCAAGTAATTTTCGGGGTTTCGTCAAGGACATGCCGGCTTGCTTTGCGATCGCCCAGTTTTTCGATCGCCACACGGTGGCTAGGATCGATGCGGATCTCATCACCCGCCTTGAGCTCCACGCCGACGAGATCGGTCGACCTCTGTAGAATCAACGATTGCCGACCCATCTCCTGTTCAAACCGCAATCGTCCGTCAAGCATGGCCTCAGCCAGTTTCAAGATGGGCCCATTCCGATCGTACCCGAGCGTCTTGATCACTGCGTAGGCTTCGTTGACCAGAATCTGACTTCCGATCTTCAGATCCGTCTCGGAGACGCGGGGGTCCACGTTGGCATAATACTCAGCCCCACCGACGACGATGCGGGCGAGTCCCACACCTGGGACATCCAGCAAGATACCGATTCGATTAGCTGGTGCCGTCAGTTTGGCAACGACCTCGCCGACTTTCTTGAATTCCAGTTCGCGTTGTTGATGGGCGGCTTGAGACAGCGTCACCGCATGACGCAGCTTATACAGCAGCTTCTGCCGAGCATCCCCCTCTGGGAATGAGGCCAGACATTGCTCAATCAATTCAAGCGGATCGGTCCCCGTCTTCAACGATGGGTCATCGTTCCGATTGTTGGGTTCATCCTGTTCCGGAGCTCTACGATCACTCATGGGAGGGCCTCCACAAGACGGCACCGCATGATCCTACCATACGCGCACTTTGAATTACCGGTTCACTAATTGACAGCCTGGAGGACCACCGAAACCTTTTCACGCCGATTTCCACGCAGAATCTCCACGCTCACCTGGTCACCGATTTTGTGCGCTTCCATCACATCCATCAGATCATCAATGGTGGCTACGGGCTTTCCAGCGGCTGAGACAATGATGTCGCCGAGCTGGACCTGCCCCATCATGGTTTCACGCGCCCCCTTGAGCCCTGCACGATCAGCGGCACCGCCGCGCGTCACCTTGCCGATGATAACCCCCTTGATCCCCCATCGCTTCGCCATCGCGTCCGGCACGAGAGAGACGCCTAACCCTGGACGGATGAGCTTACCGTGCTTGATGAGCTCCGGAACGATGCGGTTCACCGTATCGACGGGAACGGCGAACCCAATCCCTGCGTAGGCCCCGCTCGGACTCACAATTTGCGTATTCACGCCAATCAATCGCCCAGCTCCATCCAGAAGCGGGCCGCCCGAATTGCCTGGATTGATCGCCGCATCGGTCTGGATCACACCTTCAATTGTCCGATTCGACATGGATTTGATGGTCCGTCCCAACGCACTGACGACTCCGGTCGTCAAGGTATGATCGAGCCCGAACGGATTCCCGATGGCCAACACCTTCTGCCCTACCCGCAGATCATGCGAGGAACCAATCGCCAGCGGCTCCGCATGACCGTCAGGCACCTGAATTTGCAACACGGCCAGATCGTGATCGGGATCGGCACCGACCAGTCTCGCCTCGTATTCGCTCCGATCGCCCAATGTGACCTTGATTGAGCTGGCCCCATAGATCACATGAAAATTGGTGACGATATGGCCCTGTTTGCTCCATATAAAACCAGACCCCGACCCCTGCGGCACTTCCATGACATCCAGAGACCAGATATCCTGTTGGATCGCCGTGTTGGCAATGAACACAACAGACTTGGTCGCTCGTTCAAACACCGCGATGGTCGCCCGTTCATCGGCACTCAGCTCCGGCGGAGGGGGCGTCAGCGGGCGTGGTTTCCCTTCAGGGCCGTCATAGACGGCACCCAACGGCTTGCCCCACTCGGCAGCATGGATCGGTGAGCACAGCGTGGCCGTAACCAGGAGAAGAGTCAGCGATCCGACGAGGCTATTCACCCAGGACCTGCACAACAAGTTCACGCTTTCTGGCACGGGTATCGAAATCCACCAGCACGATTTGCTGCCACGTGCCGAGCAGAAGCGCACCGGCCGCAAATGGAATGGTGACGGACGGCCCCTGGAGTTGCCCTCGAAGATGGCTGTGGCCGTTGTCTTCACCGGGATTCACCGTGTTGTGCTGCCACCGAGGGTCAGGAGGAACGAGACGATCCCAAAACGTTTTCGTGTCTGCGCGAATCCCCGGTTCGTCCTCAATAATCATGACGGAGGCGGTGGTGTGTTTAACGAAGACCGTCACGATTCCGGCTTTGAAGTTCGAGACAGCCACGGCATCGGCAACGGATGTCGTAATGTTGTTGACCTGCGTGCCACCTTCCATGCAGATCGTCAGCAAAACAGTATGGACACCCATCAGATTCTCCCGCCGGTGAGGCTCCGAAGGTAGCGACGGTCGCTCCGGGTCAACGGCTCGCCTCGCGCTTCTTCCAAAATTGGATCGAATGCCCCTTCAGCCGTCAGCGATCGTACGGCGCTCAAAACTTGACTGCCCAAAATGCCTTCTTGCCCAAGCTTATCGAGATACGCAAAGGCCTCCGGAAGGCTCTCTTTGTTCCGAGCATAATAATCACGTCCCCGGCGCTGATTGCTGTAGGCCTCAAACTGCTCGCAGGCGACAAGAATCTCCGCCAGTTGCCGCACCCATGCCTTCGCTTTAGCCAGCCGTTCCGGGTAATAGTAATACAGCATCACCTGTTGCATCCAAGGTGTCCACTCGACGCCCAGTGTCTTCAATGTCGGCTTCACTGCACGCAATCGCCTGGCCAGGCGCCGCGCATAGCCCAACCGCATTTCGATCTGTTCGACAGCCCATGAGTCCATGGCCACGCCGGAGGCGATCAGATCCTGGCCATACAACGACACGAAGGCTTCCGTCTCCCGGCCATACACCGTCCTCGGGTGAAGGGTGCGCCATTCACGAGGCCTCGTCGGAATGCCCCGTTGCTTGGCCCAAGACCAAATAGTTCCAAAGAGTTGCCGATCAAGGCCGGCGCGGCCCAGGTCATGCAAAAGGCAGGCAACGTGATAGAGCCGCACCCGATCGCGTGGATGTCCGAGGCGGTCGGCGACGGTCACACACATCTTCGCCGTTCGTACGGCATGTGGCCGATCGTAGCCGCGGATTGTGCGTCCCGGTCGGTGGGGGTGCGGATAATCATAGAGTGTCATGAGGGCCTTCGCGAGAGGACGGGAGACTTCCAGAGGTTTCGATCGACGAGAATCAGATAGCGCCATAGTTCACCGTGCAAGCTGAACGACCAAGCAGACCGTGGCGAGAATATCGTCGCCCGAAACAGTGTGTCAAGGCGACTCCGAGAGAATCGGCTCGCTCCAATCCTACGGACTTTGCCCACGGACTTTGCTATGCTCACCCATAGCACGCATATGAGGACATTCAGATGATGAGCTGGGTACGACCATGGTGTCTCGCAGCAGCTTCGGCCATCGCCACGGAGCCGCTGTGCGGCTTCGCCGCATCACCGGACCATGTGCCTGATCTGACCGGACGCGTACAAGCCATCGTGACATTGAAAGGTCGCGACAACTTCACCAGCGAATATCGCTACGACGTGAGTGTCAGGAACCTCTCGCCGGACGCAATCATCGGCGACTCACTGATCATCGTGCTGGACAAGATTACCAACTTGGCCGGAGACGACCATGAGGGGCTCACAGGAGAATCCTTCCTGAAACGATTCGATGTGCTGGACCAAGACGGCCAGACCGACGATGGGAAGCCATATTTTCGCATTCCGGCTGGGACTTCCCCCGACCTCGTCCCGCAAACCGATAGTCTGCCCGCCGTGGTCCGAATCAGGAATCGAGATTACGTGGCGGTCTTCACTCCGTCGTTCAAAGTTCTGGGACAGAAGCGGCCCCCTCCGGAAGCGAAGCGTGTGGAGTCCCCTCTATCTCCCACATCTTCGGCTCTTGGACCGTCGACCGCCACCAGTCGCAATGCCGTCGACAAGCTGATTCAGCTGCTGATCAAAAAGGGTGTGTTGACGGAAGAAGAGTGGCGCAAGGCCAATCAGCCGTGACGGACGCACCATGCAGGGCCTGCCAAGGAACCTGGCCGAGACAAGACCATTTCATCGCAGACCTCGGATTGTCGAAGGTCTATCTCCACGATGACCAGTTCTTCCCCGGCTGGGCCGTCGTAGTCTTCCAGCGCCATGCCACTGAGTTATTCCAACTGGCACCCGCCGAACGTTGTCAGCTGATCGAAGAGGTCAACCGAGTGGCTGAGATCTCGGCCACAGTCCACCAAGCTAAGAAAATGAACTACGAACTCCTCGGCAACCAACTCCCTCATATCCATTGGCATATCATTCCCCGTCTCGCGGGCGATCCCGCCCCGCTGGAACCAATATGGCAGGTACCGCACAGCCCCCTTTTTCTGACGGGAGCCGCGCTTCATGAAGCTATCAACCGTCTAGCGCACCCTCTTCGCCTGGCCGGGTAAACCCATTCGTCCCGCATCCCCCGCGCAGATGATATAATTGAAAGCCATCATGGCTCTCTGTCGAGGCGTGAAACTTTTCTGATGCGTCCCAGATCCATACTGTTGGTCCTCATTGTCGCCGCGACTGTTTGCTCTTCGTCTCTCGCCCGTTCTCATTCACTGAGTGAACACAGTCCATCCGAAGCGTCTGGGTCAATTCCCGGACTAGGGTTCAACGAGCCAGCCGACGCGATGACAGAGATTGCATCATTGCGTCGAACAGTCCGTATCTTGCCGAACGACCCAGACTACCGGCTACAACTCGCCGGTGCCCTTCTTCGTGTCGGCGATCTGGATGCCGCCGTTGAGGAATGTCGGGCGGCTATTACATTGCAACCGGATGATGGAAACGCCCATCTCCAGCTTGGCCTCATGCTCATGGCGAAACAAGAATGGCGGGCCGCCGCTTCCGCTCTGGGAGAAGCCATCCGACTGGAACCGGACCTATCCCACGCTCACTACAGCCTTGGAAGCGTACAGTACTCACTCGGCAATGTGACTGCCGCGGTTGAGTCCTATCGACGAACGCTTGAGCTGCGCCCGCTTTTTCCTGACGCACACTACCGACTTGCGCTGTTGCTGAGAGTTGCGGGACGCACGCGAGAAGCGGCCCAACATCTGGAAACAGCAGCGGCCGGCGGGGTGCCCCAGGCCAGATTATTTCTCGGCAATGCCTACCAAACCGGGCAGGGCGTCGAGAAAAACCTCGGTTTGGCGATTTTTTGGTGGATGCAGGCAGCCGACCTCGGCCAGCAATCCGCATCCGACTCGTTGTCCAAGGTGCGGCGCCAGGCGCTCTCCTCTGAATCAACGAAGCAGCGGCGCATGGAATTGCAGAGCGCTTTGCAGATCTACCGCAACACACTTTGGAACGATTTTCCCAATATCAGTCGCCCGAGTGAACCGCAATCGTTGGGGAAAGTCCTTCTCGAACAGAACCGTGCGGAAGACGCGGTTCCAATACTTTTAAAGGAATGCTTCGCCTTGAGTGAAGAGGCCCATGCTAAACTCGCCACACTCTACGAAACCGGATGGGATCAGTATCTGAAACCGTTCGACAAGAACATTCTGACTTGTTTTCAAACGACTTCAGCCGACGGCTTCACCCCGGCGAAGAAAATCCTGACTCGTATCTATGCCAAGGGGCTCGGTCTCGAGACCAATATTCCAAAAGCGAAGGCTCTCCTCAAAGGTCTCCCGAAACAAGACGCACAATCCTTGTTCGATGAGCTAGGATTCCACTAGCCGTATGCTGGACCGGCAGAAATTCTGGCGCCTACTCATCTCGTCGCTTCCTCTACAAGCGTTGGGTATTGGTGTGCTGACCACGCTCCTATCGGCGATGCTGTGGTCCGCCGCCCCTGCTACCTTGACGGCGCTGGATTACACCGTCTACGACACCTGGCTTCGCCACCGCACGACCCCCCAGGTGAGCCCCTCGCTGATCATCGTGGCTCGCGATGTGGCCAGTGAAGACCGCTTCGGGAGGGGTCTTTGGGACCGTGGCATCCTCGCTCAGTTGATTGTGACGATCCATGAGGCCGGCGCCGTAGTCATCGGCGTGGACCATCGACTGGACTATGCGAGCCCTGCTCAGCTTGGTGGAGCCGCGAGCGATGCACTCTTCCTTGAAGCGCTTCGTACGGCATCTCCCGTTGTCCTAATTCACGATACCGATTCAGTTCTGTTGGCCGACTCCGCAATCTATGGACACATCACAGTCACGAGTGATCTCGATCACATATCCCGTCACATTCCACCGTCTATCAGAATCGGAACTCAAACCGTTCCGGCTTTCGGTTCGATCCTGTCCGATATCTTTCACCGACACACCGCCACACCCCCACAGTCTCTTTCGAGCCATTCGGATGCCGGCGTTCTGATCAACATCGTCGGCGACGGATCGCTGACGGCCTTTCAGCCGATCCCATTATCATCAGTTTGGAACGCCGTCGAGCGTCACGACGAGCCACTGTTGGCCTCCTGGTTCAAGGATAAAGCCGTGGTGATCCGATCAAGTCCTGGAGGCTCGGAGACATGGCTCCTCCCCTCTAACTCGACAATCGAGGGTTTGACCGCCCATCTCCATGTCCTGAATGCCTTCCTCAACCATGAACGGATCGACTCACTCGGATGGTTCAGCCGTTTCACCATTACCATCCTGCTGGCCTCACTGGCAGCCTGGAACCTCTTACAGTTTCGTGGGATGATGGGCCTCCTACTTGCCGGTGCCGTCGTTGTTGGATATGGGGCACTGGCCGCTGCGATGTTGAACTGGGCATCTCTCGTGATGCCGATCGCCACCCCGCTCGCCGCCTCATTCTCCGTCTTCATCAGCACAGCTCTATGGGTAAATCTAACGGCAAGCCAACGTCTGATCCTGCTTGAGCGCGACAAGATCCTCATCCAGCAAGAGTCTGCTGCCGTAAGAGAGGCCCTGGTTCTGCATGAGGATCGAGCGGAAGCCCTTCAAGAAGATTTAGACTCCGCTAACGCAGCCATTGCTTTTTCGGCCGGTCAACAGGAAGAATCGACCAGAACGACACACTTGCTTCGGCTCCAAATCGCTGAAGCTCAGGGTCAGGAGCAGGATGCGCGTCGACACCTACAGAAACTGGAACGACAGCTCGGCGATCTCCGGGCAGCCAGCACCGTATCAAGTGCCATCGGCGATGCGGAACTCAACCGACTTCAAGCCGAATCTCGCCAATTCGGTATCTTCACCCAGGATCGCTCCCTGCTGCGGTTGTTTCACGACGTGAAGAAGAGCGCTCAATCTCGGTTGACCGTCCTCCTGCTCGGAGAACCAGGCACTGGGAAAGAGCTCTTCGCCCATGCCACCCACCGGCTCAGCCCACGGTCGGCAAAGACCTTCATCGCCGTCAACATGGCAGCCATTTCTCCGGAGCTGTTTGAAAGTGAGCTCTTCGGTCATATGAAGGGCAGCTTCACCGGGGCGACGGGTGACCGCCGTGGCTATTTCGGTCTCGCCGACCACGGCACGATTTTTCTCGACGAGATCGGCGACCTTCGGATGGATCATCAGAGCAAACTACTGCGGGTGCTTCAGGAAAAATCATTCTATCGAGTAGGCGCCACCACCCCGACGACGGTAGACGTTCGCATCGTGGCCGCGACCAATCGCAACCTGCAGAAGGGTGTGTCGGAGGGATGGTTTCGTGAGGACCTGTACTTCCGGCTGAACGGAATGGTCTTCCATCTCCCACCACTGCGTGAGCGCACCGGAGACATTCCGCTGCTCGCCGACATCTTCCTGAACCAGCTTGCTGAACACCTCGGGAAGCCGGTCCCTTGGCTGACGAATGAAGCGCTTCGAGCATTGACCGAACATGACTGGAAAGGAAATGTGCGGGAGCTCCGCCACTGTTTGGAACAGGCCATCACGCTGAACGACGGACCCCTGTTAGCCAGAGACTCACTCAAGCTTGGCGACGAGCGCGGACAAGCCAGGGGACATACCGGGCAGACAGTTCCCGACCTAGCCGGTGATGCCGCAGTCCTAAACTGTCTACGACGACATGGCTTTGACATGCAGTCCACAGCCCAAACACTTGGATGGGACCGCAGCACAGTGACACAGCGTTTAAAGGGGCTCTGCTTCCAGGCACTCGTTGAAGCCAACGGCGATCAGGCCAAGGCCGCGCTGACTATCGCGGGAAATCCAAGCCATCTACGAACCGCTGAATTGAAGCTCCGTGACTATTATGACCATCTACAATCGGTCATCGAGCCCTTCGCAACCGCCGAAGAAGCGCTGGTTGATTGCAGACGGCGTTTTAAGAATCTGCCGGAACGCCACTTCGTTCCGCTGGAAACACTGGTTCGAAGACATTATCTACAAGATCAACTCACACCGCTTGGGTTGGGGAAATCTCCCTGACTCCTCTCTCTATACAAGCCGCGCATTCTCTCAGCGAATTTATCTGCGGCTGTGCCATTCTTTTGGTTACTGCTCAGTTTGCGGCAGAGGTGTGCCAAAATCGGCGAGCCTCTGCCGCAAACCTATTCAATCCTTTCTGACTTGCCCCTGCGTAATATGCACCCGCTGCCGATCAAAAGACCGGAAAGTAAACGAAACTGGCCGCTCTGCATATTCCATGGTGCGTTTGCGCAGAATCTCGATGGCAATCTCTTCACCCAACCGTAGACTGCGCGTATTGTCTGTGCGCCAATGCACACCACCCATCGAGCGACCCATAGCTACATTGCTGGCAATCTTGTTCAATTCGCCGCCGACAGTGATCTTGTTCGCATCACCCCCGGTGTACTCCTGTGGATCACAGAAATCCTCGAGGCTAACCCCTGTCTGTCTATAGCCAGGCTGTAGGAGCTTGAACGGACCACCTGGTGGATCGCTGGGGGTCACTTTTCCTGTTGATGCACTCGCATTGGCATCGTCGAAAATCTTCTGAAGTGAAACGGCTTCATCGAACCATGCCTTCAAGACCGTCACGCATGCGCCCGCAACCGTCGCGTGCCCAGCCCCGTAGGCCGGGTGGCTTGGCGAACCTGCAGAGAATGCCATCGGCAGGAAGAGGGTTCCCGCACCACTGTTGAGAGCAGCATTGTGAGTCTGAACCGCGTTGAGTGTATCGTTCAACTTCGCCTGGAAATCAGGCGTACCTGGCAAACTAGTCGGCAGGCGGTAATCGCGCATCGTACCACCGAAGCCATTGCGCTGCATCTGGATCAAGCCGCCCATTACTTCCGGGCGACATCGCCTGTGTACCAGCCATTTTTGCCGCCAGACCACCTTGAGGGCACGGCTCGCTACTTCAGAGACCAGGGTCAACAGGTCTGGTCCACCTAGCGTAGCAAACGGGAGTTCGCGCGAGTAGCGGTTTCCCCGATACGGATTGCCTTCGTCGAGCGGCGCACCGACACCGAGGAGGAACAGCGCCGCACTGAAATACGCCTGGTGCAGCGCATCGCGGTTCACAAAGCGCGCGATATCACGCATCGTCGCGATATAACGCACCGGGTTCCCCGCAGGATAGTAGCTCGCACCGCGATGCAACTGATCCGAATAGTTGTTGCAACTCCCATAGTCGCGTCCATACTTATCCTTACCGGTGTTTTGCGCTAACAACCAGTCGCCGTGTGTGGTGAGAAAGTCCTGCTTCGCAACATAGGGAACCTGCTTCTGATCGATGGTTTGGGTACCAAAACCGATGGGGCGGATGAAAAACTGGCTGACCAGAGGGCCAAATTCCTCGTCATCCAGTCCACTCCGGAACAAGGTCTGCTGGGTGATGTTTGCACCACCAGGCCCTGATGCCACATCTAGCGGTGCACGCAGTTGACCGAAATCTGTGTCCTGTTGGATGGCAATATCGAACATCCTATTCACGGCTTTGCGTGCATCGTTCACCCTGTTGGTAACGTTGTAACCAAGCTGTGCGTTGTGGTCTCCAATGCTGGCACATCCAGGACTCGGTGGGTCTTGTTGCTGCTGAAAGACGAGCAACGGCGCGTCGCGCAGCAATGCCATCCAATAGAGCTCGACCATCTCCGCCATAGCTGTCAACGATTGGCACCCTGGCGCAGGCAACATCTCAAGTAACTTAGGATCCAGTCCCAGCGATTCGGTCGCTGCCCCAGCCAGCGGGCTCACAAACTTCGCAACTGATTTCGTCAGAGCATGGATTTCTTGCGTTGGCATGGCTCCCAAAACAAATGGCGTTTGCGGAAACCCGGCCGGTGGAGACAACGGTCCACCTGGCACCTCATCAAAGTTACGTGGAGCCCCAGCTTCAATTTCGATACAGGTCCGTTCAAACTTTCGATACGCAGCTGGATCGACTTCCCCGAACTGATTGTGCGGCAAGGTTTTGTGGAAATTACCAATGAACGGAGCGTTCGTCTGATCTGCCGGAGGCGCGCCCGCATTCACAATCTTGCCTGATACGAGACTTTCGTCCGCATTGGGAGTTGGAAAAGACATAGCGATCTCCTTACGATGAATGAGAGTTTGTTGCACAATTGCAAAAATGCAATGTAGTTAATAAGCGACGGGGGCCCGCGTCACATACAACACATCGTTCCACTATCGATGCATAAGCAAAGCAACACCGATGCCAGGCCCTTCACTACCCTGCGATTGCTCTTCTTCGGTTCAGAAATCTGGTGTGGTTCACTGAGATGTGGTTGATGTCTGCGCTTGCCTTCAACAAACAAAAGGCGAAGCTGACAAGCGCTTCGCTGGCACTGCGTAGCCAGAACATCGCCGTACTATGAGAGAAAGCAGGAATGTCGCTAGGTCATCTATCAGATTGTACGCTGTGTCGACTTTTAGAGAGTTGTGAATCTGAAATGATACAGGTGGTATCCGATTGGATACGCCTTCCAGCAGATTGTGCATCGCGATGCAGCACAACCCAGATTCTACCATTGCTGTGCCGCTGGACTTGGACTTAGTACGGATGCTCGATTGAGAGAACTTGTTCTCTTCTTCAAAGGCATCAAATCGTTGATTAACGCAACAAGACTCTAGATGAAGGGTACAACTCTCATTGGCACCTGGACTTGCCTAAGCCTCAAGGATTCTGTCACGCAAGACTGCTACAAGATATCTTCTGCTCAGCGTTCCCTGACATAGCCGTGAGGACCAGGGGCAATACCGACCCACATCACAGAGCCATTCATCGAGATGCTGGTCCACGAATGAGGGCTGACCATCACAGAGTTCGATGCTGATCTCGACCAGATCCCATTCATTAGGGACAAGGTGCCACCGCCAGCCTGTGTTATGTCCCCCATCACCTCTCGAAACCGGTCCGTTAATATGTAGCCTACGTTGGCCAGGTGCTTTGGCGAGTTCGGCGCGCGCTTTCTCGATTATTTCAGGCTTGTCGGTGATCGCTACCAGGGTGACAGGACCGCGACCGTCGCCTGGATGTTCAAATTCGAAGACCGCACGATGGTTGACTGGGCTGCACACCCAGAGACTCAGCACGCCGACAACAATCGATACGAGACGGATTATACGCATTGGAGATCACCCCAGGCACCAAGGCTCGTCATTCTCAATTCAAACATTCTGCATTTGGCTCACCGCTGACCAATCTCACCGTGTCTCCCTGACTACAGTGACATGCATGTATGTGACTTGACGCGGAGCACCGCTTCCTGTTCGAAGCGCGTTTTGTAGGATGTGATAATTTCCTGAATAGCCTTGTTCGGTACTGGGTCATCAGGATGAACAAGGTTCAGGACATATGATGGCTCGCGAATAATCTGGCCTGAAGCTGAACGCCATTGGCCGGACGCCTGCCAGGTCGAGAGGCCTTCTGGGAAGCGCGGAGTCACCGTTTCACGAAGGAATTGCGTCCACTCTTCCGGCGTTACGTGACCGGATGGCGTGTCTGTCCCGAAGTACAGTACCTCCTGCGTCGCAGTCCGGCCATCGCCGCTACACTGACTCGCATGCATCGCCCCACAACCCACGAGAGACATGAGGAGGAACAGAGCCTTCACCGAGATCCAACACCGGTTTCGCATGTTCATTGCAGCGCTACGCGAGCCGTTCTCTCGAACGCATGAATAAGACCGTGTCAGCTTCGGCAGATATACTGACTCCGTAAGCATCACCCTACCGCAATCATTTACACCGTGTGACAGACCCTTGAAAGTCATGGACCCCTTTTACCCCCCACCTCACCCCAATCATGCTGCCTCATGTGCGGGTTCAGACTCTCGATGAATTTGGCTGTCGGTGAAGATTGTTCGTAGCGCTTCACGACGACGTTGCCAATGGGTCTGAGCCACCGATTCCATCCTCCCATCGACGCGCTTGGACCATCCCCACACCAGCAACCCGACACAGGCATAGATGGCGCCAATGATGAGATTGGGATACGGGCACCATTGAGCAATAGCATCAGCAACCTGTGGAAACGGTGGCAATGCGTAGCCCCAACCAACGGCCGGCAGCGAGGCCGCGACGAAGCTGTAGTACGACATCTTTCCGCTTCTGACGGTTCCGATCATGCCTTCAAGTAATGATTCGTTTTTCAGCAAACTATCGACTGAATGCGCATCGCAAGACACCTGCCGATCAATCGCCAAAAGCGTCTGATCCGACGGCCATGACCACCCATCGTTCGTCCGGACCACCTCATAGTGATGCGGAAGGTTGATCGGCGCATATCTTCCAGTACCGTTGGCGATACGCTCGAATACACTGACGTGAATCTTCGGGCAAGCGATATGGTGAGCGTGACAGAGCTTGACAAGGTCGCGCGGTTCCCACCGATAATACACACCTAATCCAGCGCGGGCGTCATAGAGCTCGTCGTGCACATCCTGGTGTGTATGCACGTACTCGCGATCAGCCGGAATAAAGCGTAACCCGCACCGTTCCGCCTCAGCCATCATCCAATCCAAGGCCACGAGAGACATGCCGTGCTTCACATAGCCGCCGCCCACATTGGAATGCACGCCTGCGAACCACACCTGATCTACTTGAGTCGCCGGAATCCCCTTCTCGTTCCACAGTTCCGGGTAAAAGGTTCGGCGGTCGTCGTCGATCGATAAGGCATGACAGGCTCGTGTGATACGACTGCTGGGCGTCAATTCGGAAAACCGCATGGGGTAGATCCAGTTGAAGAGGGCCCGCAGTTCCTCAAACGGCATTCCGACCGCCCCGACCGTATCCCACACTCCGACAAAATCTATGGTCACCGCCCCATCAGGGACATATTCATCGTGGATAATAGCACCACACGCTTCGCGCCGCGTGCGGTCTTGCTTGGCGATATCAGACAACGGTTGATTCTTACGCCGCTCCGTCTCGGTCACCCGCTGGAACGCCTCTCGACGAAAGGCAGTCCAACATTCATTCACACGCTGCTTGAGTAATTCGTAGCCGATCCTCTCCCCATCCAGAATGCCGCAGTACTGAATAAGCCCCGAGAGGGCCCGGACCGTATAGGCACCCCGGCTAAATCCGAAGAGGAAAATGTGATCGCCAGGCTCATAGACATGGATTAACTCCGTGTAGAGATCCTTGACGTTCTTGCGAAAGCCGTAACCGAACGCCCCACCGATCAGCTTGACTGGAGCCAAGCTCGAGGTACCCACTCCATCGTCATAAAACGCGACCTGCGGCGTTAAGGTCTGATCGTACTTATGCCCTTGAATGTCGATGGCCTCGTACAGCTTAAAGACGTTGGTCCCTCGCGCCTTGATGGCGGTATTACCTGTTCCATCCGAACAGAGCACGATATTTTTTCCTGACATACAATCTCCTCCTCTCCATCTTTGGCCTAGTTGGATTCATGTCTTCATCCAACAGACGACGGCCATGTGCGGAACTAGACAGATATCCTGATCTGACGAGCAGCAAGCTTCATACCGACCAGGATAGTGAAAAAATATTCTGGGCTGGCCATGGCTTATGAAACAACCGCGGTGCAAAAGGCTGTTGCAGCACAACACCTGTATCGTTACAGATAAGGGAGTGGATCGAAATAGATTCAGTACCGGGCAACCGACCCAAGCCTGATCATCGGACTCATGACAATCGCAGCGTGCACCTGACTACACTGCAACACTCAGGAGCAGGAGAATCTCAGAGACTATGGGTGACGTATGAGGCATCGACGAGGCGAGATGACGCTGTGTAGAGGAACCGGCGAGCGAGAAATCCTTCTCGGGCGTATCCACGCCAAGAAAACGGACCGAGCCACTCCCCTCGATATGAATCCCGGCTGTATCTCCGTCCGGGATCGAAGCCTCCAGTGACTGCGGTTGGCCGTTTGCCCCACGGCGGATGGATCCGATCGCCCGTACATTGCCATTGGTGGTGAAAAATGCATCGGCCATGATCACACTCCTCCTGACAGTTGAGGATCATTCACAGACGCAGCTGATACCTCCTGCGTTCACGCAAGGCCTGTACCGCAGTTGTTAGAAATATATCTTTTCTTATTTTCCAGCGATCTACGCACTAGCTGGACGAGAGACACTAGAGGATGGCAAGAGCACAGTGTATCGGAAAATTCGACCGTAGTATCGAAAGAGATACGGGGTTGCTCTCGCCGTTGACTCGCGTCGCAGAATAATTCTCAAGCGTGCCTGCCCCATTCAACCCTCACGCCTCTTGAAGTCAAGGAGCCGTCTTCACAGAGAGGACTTGCTCGGCTTGCGCAATCGCATCCCGCAAGGCCTTCAGCCCCACATCGGCTTTCCTCGCTTTCGGGAGACTGTTCACAAAACGAGACGCTGCCTTCATCAAGGTTTGCAGCGTCTCTTTCATATCGCCCACGTCGCTCAATTCCCCAGATGCCGCTGCGCGAGCCATCGCCAACCGTCTTCGAGGACCGATATACGGTTGGGGAGCGATCGGATTATCTTTTTCCAATTCTGGTCGTCTGAATATCATGATACTTCCTCCCAGGTACGATCAGAAGAAACAGGAAACGCACGTTGTCTCGTACGGTGAGCCTCCGAGCCATGCGAGAACAAGGCTGGAGGACAGGTTCATCATCCTACTAGAGTTTACAGTCCTCCTCCTTGATCTCTGGACCAGGAATCGGATGTTGACGAACCTGATTCACGTAGTTGCGGCAGTCCATCTCGGCTCCTTCCTTCGACGCCTTGCCTTCGTGGACTGCCCGCCGCCATTGGACAATCCGATCAGCGAATGGGTCGTATCGGCACACATCCTTGCCGGAAGACTGCTCGGTCAGTTGTTTGCATTTCGTCACCCAGAGCTCCGGCGTCAATGCCCCGCTTTCCACAGATCTGGTGAGTTCATACAGCCGGTCGGCAAACGACCCGAACTCACAGGTGGCGGGATCAACCGGCGGTGGCGCCGCGTGATTCCGATCGACCGTATTCAGCATCTGCCGGCAACTCGTTTCACCGGCCTCTTTGGAAATCAGTCCCTTTTCGATCTGCTGCTTGGTTTCCGTCCGTCGTTCATCGAACTCGGATTTGGATAGGAGTGCCGGGGCTCCAACCAGCATAGCCGTCGTCGTTGGGCATCCAGCCAAGACCAAGGGTAAGAGGCCAAGGAGCAGTCGTCGCATCGTCAACCTCACTTTCAACACACACCGGGTCACAACCATGAATAATGCGCGCGATCATGCGGACCGCGCCTACCGAGTCCGCACCATCTCACCGTCTCCCCGTCTTCAGTTTTGCGTAATGCGCGCAGCCTTTGGGCTCTCTGAGATCGCATGCTTTCCCATAATACTTGAGTGCTTCGGCATCGTCCTGTTTGACGCCTCGTCCGACTTGATAGACCGTGCCGAGATTGATACAACCCTTTGCATCCCCAGCGTCACAGGCCTTCCTATAGAGGGTGGCGGCACGAATGTCGTCCTGCTTGATCCCGGTCCCCTGGGCATACATCACGCCGAGATTGGAGCAGCCCCTCAGGCTCCCCCCGTCACAGGCCTTCCGATAGAGGTCGGCGGCTTGAAAGTTATCCGGTTGGACTCCAGTTCCTTCGGCATACATGATGCCAAGGTTATAGCAGCCTCTCGCATTTCCACCGTCACAGGCCTTCCGATAGAAGCTGGCGGCTTGCACGTCGTCCTGTGGAGCCCCGACTCCCTCGGCATACATCACAGCAAGGTTGTAGCAACCTTTCATACTTCCACCATCACAGGCTTTTCGAGAGAAGGCCGCGGCTTGTACGTCATCCTGAGAGACCCCGATTCCTTCGGCATACATCACGCCAAGGTTGTAGCAGCCCTTCGCATTCCCTCCGTCACAGGCTTGCCTATAGAAGTCGGAGGCCTGCACGTCGTCCTGTGGAGCCCCGACTCCCTCGGCATACATCACGCCAAGGTTGGAGCAACCTTTCATACTTCCACCGTCACACCCTATCCTCGAAAAGGCGGCGGCTTGAGCGTCGTCCTGTAAGACCCCGATTCCCTCGGCATACATCACACCAAGATTGGAGCAGCCACCCACATCGCCGCCATCACAGGCTTTCTTGAAAAGAGCAGCAGCTCGAGCGTCGTCTTGCTTCACCCCCTCACCTTTCAGATACAACAGTCCGAGGGAGTTGCATGCTGTGGCCGTGCCTTTCTCGCACATGGCTTTCATGTGCTGCGGCTGATCGGCTGCCTCCGAAATCTCATCCCTGCTGAGACCAATGCGCCGAAAACCATGACTGCGTGAAGGAGAGGGCGAACCGTCATTGAGGAACCTCCCAAAATGCGGGAAAACTTGAGCGGGGCGCAGTCTAGCGAGACGGGCGATGAGATTCAAGACGGTGAGCCCAAGCCCTATTCTCCGGCTAAGCACGCGACCGGAAGAGTCCACGATCGTGTTGGCCACCTGAGGAGCGGAACTCCGTATGGCATCAGCATTGCTTGAGCAATCACCCAGTGGGTGAACGGAACACCAAGGAGAAAGTTGATGCCTGCGACGCCGTCTACGAACGCCCGACTGCCGTTCGACATTGATGACCAGATTGATCCAACGCTGATCACCGCGCATGCCGGAGTACCGTTAGTGATTGAACTGTTTCGCCGCGTGGGGGTGGCACAGGTCGTCAATGAGCAGGTTCGGATCAAACAGCGGCAGCGCGGGTTGACGCCGGCCCAGTTGGTGGAGACGCTGATCGCGCTGGGGCGGCCGGTGGGGATCGCTGCCAGGACCTGCAGACCTTGCGAGCTGATGCGGCGCTGGCCGCCTTGTTGGGCTATGAGCTGCCCGCGGCCACCACGATGCGGGACTTTCTGGAGGGGTTTCATGTCGAGGATCCCCCGTTGCTGCGCCTGGGCACGAAGGCCGTCATCCCCGAAGAGTCGGCCCCCCTGGTGGGGCTAAGCCGAGCGAACCAGCGCATGCTCGGCGCGGTGCAGCAGCCCGTGCCGCAACGGACTGCCACGCTGGATGTGGATGCCACGATTCTGGAAACCCACAAGCACACAGCGGCCATGACCTACGAGGGCGCGCGAGGCTATCAACCCGTTGGGTCGTCTGGGCCGAACAGGACCTGATTGTCCACGATGAATTTCGCGACGGCAATGTCCCGGCCGGCTGTGGCAATGCGCGGATTCTGGCGCGCGCCGTGGCCGCCTTGCCCGCAGGGGTGGAGCAGATCTTCGTCCGGGGGGATAGTGCGCTGTATGAGCAGGACGTGTTGGCTTGGTGTGAGCAGCCATCCTGTGGCATTGGCTATGCGATCAGTGCGGATATGAGTCCGTCACTGCGGACCGAGATCACGCGACTACCGGAGACCGCATGGCAACTCGATCGCGCCGAGCCCGACGCGATCCGCGAGTGGGCCGAGGTGCCCTACGTGCCCGACGACAAGGACTATCGGAAGGATCGGCCCTGTGTGCGGCGGTATCTGGCTCTTCGAATCCGTCGACGCCAAGGCGAGCTGTTCGCCGATGGCAGCACCGTGAAACACTTTGCCATCGTGACCAACCGCGAGGGGGACGGCCTGACACTGATTCGCTGGCACCGCGAGAAGGCCGGCACGGTCGAACACGTGCATCACGTGCTCAAGAATGAGTTGGCCGCGACGGTGCTGCCGAGTGGAAAGTTTGGGGCCAACGCGGCGTGGTTCCGGCTCAACGTTCTGACCTATAACCTGCTCAGCGCATTCAAGCACTTGGCCTTACCCGGAGATTTGTCGGAGGCTCGACCGAAGCGGCTCCGCTTTCTGATATTCAACACGGTCGGGAAGGTCGTGCAGCATGCCCGACGCACGCTGTTACGGCTCACCACGGCCGCGCAGCAAGCCCTCGTGGCCCTGGCACGCCGCCACATCCTGGCCCTCAGCCCGACTTAGCCGGAGAATAGGGCCAAGTATCTGATACATCACTCGTCGCCGGAATTCGTTCTTAACATCGTGAGCTTGCCCATGAACAAGTTTCAAGTTCCTTGGAAAACAAGGTGATGTCATTACAGCGAGAACCGTTGATACTATTCGGAATCCAGATTGTCAATGTCGAGAGACGTTCCCTATTCCTCACTGCCAGCAGCGCAGCATTCGGCAGTTCCTCTTGCCTCGCATAAGCCGAACCTCCACGGCGCCGTGAAGCGGGCGAACCGGCCCTACACAGAAAAACTCAATGACTCGTAGCTTGGCAACGTCGATCTCCCGTCGCGTCGAGAGGCTCAACCGATATCATGACCCCGCACACCCCGTTGCAAAGCGAATTACGAAGGCGATAGGATCGCTTTCCATTTTTCCTTTATCTTTCATGAAGCGCGAAACGCGCCGACCTCGGTGCTGTCAATTGAGGTGCTTCCATTTGTGCCTCGCGAGCGGACTTCATGGATATATGAGTGTCGCGCATGCCGTTGGTGGAGCGCGAATTCATTCTGAATCCTGCACCTTCTCGATTGGTGAGTGAGACATGATCATCAAGTTATCCACTGCTGCTTTTGTATCCATCGTCATGTTCTGCGGAACCGTCTCGGTTGCGATGGCCGCAGAAGATTCAGACCGGCAGTCTTCTCAGGACGAATTGAGCGTGACGAAGGCCCAGCTTCAGCAGGCCACGCAAAAAATCGAGGAGCTCGAGCGACAGCTCAAGCAACGAATCGGTGAGCTCGTGCTCCAGCTCCATGCCAAGGAAACTGAGCTCGCAACCCAGATCACGAACGCTCATACGAATTCCAAGCAGCTTCGAGAAGATCTTGTGGCACGCACCGAGGAGCTCAACCAGGCCAAACGCCGGATCCCCGAACTCGAACAACAGATAGCCACGTCGGGGAAAGGGCAGGAGCTAGCACAAGCCAAACGTCGCGTCACGGAAGTCGAACAACAACTGGCCAGGAGAGAGCAAGAACTGGTGCAGGCCAAGCGCCGTGTCATCGAAGTCGAACAACAGTTGGCCGCGATGGGAAAGAACAAGACCCGGCACAGCCTAGGCGCCGCGTCACGGAAGTCGAATTACAGATGGCGGGAAAAGAGCAGGAACTGGCCCAAGCTAAGCGCCGCACAGCCGAAGCAGACCAGCAGATGGCAGGGAAAGAACAAGAATTGGCTCAGGCCAAGCGCCGTGTCACTGAAGTTGAACAACAGTTGGCGGGAAAAGAACAGGAACTGGCCCAGGCTAAGCGCCGTGCCGGTGACGTCGAACAGCAGATGGCAGGGAAAGAACAGGAACTAGCCCAGGCAAGGCGTCGCGCCGGTGAAGTCGAACAACAGTTGGCCGGGAAAGAACAGGAACTGGCCCAGATTAAGCGCCGTGCCGGTGATGTGGAACAGCAGACAACGAAGAAGAACAAGAACTGACGCAGGTCAAGGAGGAGCTCAAACAAGTCACACAAAAGCTGACCGATCTCAACCCTCAACTCTTGGCGAAGGACACAGAACTCGTGCGCGCCAAGCAATTGCTGGTGGAGTTTGAGCTCAATTCATCCAAACCAGCCGCGCCAACTGCCGCGCAAGAAGAGAGCCCTCCCTCCCTTTCTCTGCTACCTATCGATCACAATTTATCCTTAAGTACCCTGACCGGACCAGACCCTGAGGGCACGGATGAGGGCGAAGCCTTCTCATCAAATGGCGACCTCGCCAAAATCAGCGAAAGCCTGGCGAATCTCTTACAGCCTGAGCTCAAGAAAGGCAGTGCGACTTTGAAGCAGCGAGGAATAAGTTAACCCTCGCCGTGGCCACCAGTGAGTTATTCTCCACCGGTGACGCGACCGTCACCCTCGGAGGGGCCTCATTGCTTGAGCGGATCGGCGTCGTCTTGCACGGATTCCGTTACCAGAGCATCGAGGTTGCCGGGCATACCGACAACACGCCGCTCCGGACCGATCCTCGGAAGGGCTTTCGGGACAACCTCGAACTCTCCCGGACCAGGGCCGAACATGCCAGTCAGGTCCTAATCAACGGAGGACTTGAAGCCGACCGAATCAAAGCCGCAGGGTATGCGGATAGCAAGCCGATCGCGACGAACGAGACGGACAAAGGCCGGAGTAAAAACCGGCGAATGGAAATCGTGATTACCCAAAGACCAGAATCGGGCATCCATTGGCGACGGAAAAACACAAGCCGGCAAGAAACCAAGGATCTGCCTCACAAGCGGTGACTCCTCGCTGAGGTAGAACTAAGATCATTTTGCGAACAGGAGGGCTCACTAAAGAGGTAGGGACTTGGGTACGAACTGACATACGCAACGCTGCTTTACACCTTGGCTTGGGCTTGATCTCGTCCCACTGACTCTCCAGGCGGAGCCATTCAGCCTTTGCCAGGTGAAGCCAGGCTTGTAGATCAACACATCATCGCATGTCATTTGCGTTTGGATGCCTCGAACGATTTTGGGGAGGGGCGGACCATATTGACCTACCTAGTTACAGTATAGGCTCAAGACAGCCTCTTACCCCGCCCCGCAACACGATGCACCCTCACGACAACCGCCGTTACTTACCACTTATCTGGAAGCCGAACTCCGCACTGAAATTCACACTGGATCAGTCGCCGGCTTGACGCCAGTCCAGTAGACCTCGGCTGGTGGCCTGCCGGCAGTGGCCTCTAAATCCGCCCACACCGTGGAGCCCTTGCCAACTGGCACCATCCCAGACGCGTGCGAAATCCATCGGTCAGAGCCGTTGTATTTGTGGACCGCGACCGCAGCCATTGGAGGATACATGTTGGGAGGGATATTGCTGGAAGGAAGTTCCTTAAAGGAATAGAGGCTCAGAAGACCGCGTGGCCCGTTATCTTCGACAATGACGACGCCGTTGAGAAAACCGTCGGTGGGGGACGTAGCTCTTCCCGAGTTGGAGTCGTTGGGGTGCGGTGAAGCGCCAGGCCGGCGACACGGGTATCTGCCACGGGCTAACCCCTACCCTACCGGAAGTGCCTTCTGCCTTGATGTCAACCCTGCTGCCCTTGGTGTAGGGGGCACAACAGCTGGCATAACGGATGTGACAGTCACTCCTATCATAGACATGCACCGATGCCGCAGCGCGGACAGTCCCGTTCACCGCACAAGTGACATACCCTCGCGCTCCATTGCTTGGCGCGTCGATGGTACAAAAGATAAACCCATCGCTGTCCGCCACGAAACTGTGGGTGGTCGCCGCGCCAACTCCCCCTCTGAAGGCATCAATGGGGCGCCACTGGCCGAAATTCAGGTTGGTCTCGACCGCGACAACATTGGTCGACGCACTACCGGCGGTATCGACGGTCCGAACCGAAAACTGAGAGCCTTTGGGGACTGGCACACAGACCGTCGTACTATCTATCCAGATGTCATGAGGGCGGTAGCGGTGCAGGCTGGCCGCGCCACCGACAGTACCGCCACGGCCGAACTCTGGGGAGATGTCGGGGCCACAAGCAATGAACAGGTGCCCCAGGTAGCTGTCCGTAGCGGCAAAGCTTCTGCGTATGCCGATGAGGAACTGAGCCTGTTCAGCCTTGCCGATCCACGAGGGCCCCTGCTTTAGGTCCACGCGCTCCCGGATGGCCGGCGACAGGGCCACTTTGGGCCACTGTGCCAGTACCCGATTGCGTAGCGCTTCAGGTAGCCACTCGAGAATCGAAACCAGCTCCCCTGGCCGATCACCGCCCAGTTGGTTGGTTTCTTCACTGTACCGGGCCAGTCCACTGGGTTGCTAGTCAGGGTGGTGTCACCGCCCTGCACCTTGAACTGAATCGACTTGCTGAGGCTTTCAGCTGTCACCTTTTCGCCCTTGGCATTGCTGAACGCGGCGCCAACCGACCCTGCAACCTTGCTGGTCTTGATGGACACCGCGGCGGCCACCGTATCCTCAACCTCCTTCTCATTGACAGTGCTCGACGACAACTCGGTATGCGTCAGCGTCATCTGTCCGCCAAGCAGGATCTCGCCTGGCACGACAGTGCCGTCTCCTCGAAGACCTTCTGAAGTGCGTGGATCTTGCCGGTGGACTGGGCCTCCCCGACCGCCTCCTCCACCGCCTTCTGGAAGCGCGTTGATAGAACCGTGCAGTACCGGAGTCTCAACGTGACACGCGGAAAAAACCAGCGGCCGATCACCAGCAGTTTCTTGCGCTCGGATGCCCGGCCTGCCGCGCCTTATGCTCTCGCTCGATGCGGCAGCAAACGGGAAGCTGGCGCTGGCCTGCTGCTTATCGAAACCGGCTTCTACATAGCTGGCCGATTCCGCCGTGTAGGTTGTTTCCGATTTGACATCGCCCTCGAGGGCACGCGGCACGAGGAAGTCCAGCGTGTCGGGCACTACCGAGTCCAGGGCCGCCTTGAGCGCCTGGGGAGGCGGGTCACCGCTCTTCGATATGGCACCCATCGTGTACGCATAAAGCAGGCGGTTATTGCGCGCGATGATGAGCCAGTCGCCTGTCTCCAGGCTTGTGGGTAAAGTGACCGCGGTCTCGTCTCCCTCACACTCAGCATCGACGAATGATGAACTCCGGCATCCTTGGGCGCCTTCACCGTCGGCTGCGACAGATCGAGGACTGTCCGCAGTGGTAGGGCAGGGATGCTGGTCAGCGGAGGATTCGGGTTGCTGTTAGGTGGATTATTGTCTGGCACATCATCATCTTCCAGGCCATCATCCTCAGGCAAGTCATTAAATTCTTCGAGTTCTTCAGTAAAATTCTTGTACACCGGGTCAAGCCTCCCCTTCAGCACCTTGAGCAATACCTCCAATTTCTTGTCTAACGTGCTCGCCATATCAGTTAACCTCCCTCTTATTTAGAGATCGCGGCAATCCCGACGTGCTTTTGAACCACTTGCATGAAGTCAACCATTAAGTTTCTGGACAAACTCGTGAAGATTTTCATCCATGCTCTGCAATACTGGCATTAGTTTTGCGTATCGCTTCTGATGCTTTGCGAGCGATTTCTTCTTCAGTGCATCTGTCATCGATTTATATTTCTCTGTTTTCTTGGCCAGAAACTCTCCATAATCCAAAACCGCCATTTTGGCCTTCTGACACTGCTGCAGAACCGCCGGTGTCTTAGGCTTAATGAGTTCAAATTCGCGCTTTAGTCCTTCTATTTCCTCTGGGCGACTGTGAATTTGCCAGCCGGTAGATCGCACCTACGATCGACGTATATTCTGCATCAAAATCTTTCATGGCTGCTTTTGCAGCCTGATACTTCGCCGTCGATTTTTTCCCATAAACTCCTCCTGTGCAAGAACGGTTGGTTTTCGTTTGACACCTAATTCGATAGGGCAAATATCTACGGCCAGAAACGACTACTGATGTTAGCGATCGAGCAGGATGAGGCATACTCGCTCTGCTCACATCTTCCAGTGACAGCATTGCCCGATCAGCTTTCAGGATTCTCCTCAACAAGACCACCGGGGAACCTAATCATCGAATCTAGCAGTCTGCGGAAAAACTCGTTTATGCATAAAACAGTGTGATATCTTCCATGCGGCGGCGCGGTCAAAATAGTCGCAGAATGCTCAAAAGGGCCGTCCAGCAAGGCGCAGCGAGTGAAGAGGCGAGACGTACGCTTCAGTACGTTGAACCTCTGGAATGATGTGAGAATACCGCTGACAGACTTTTTCAGCAGACTGCTAGGTCTCCCCAGAATAAAAATGACACGGACTTGAGCACTTACTACTGACAGTTCTTGACCTCAGCCATCGCCTGGTGGGTCCCCAAGCCGTGGCCGCAGTCTAGTGTACGTACAAGTAATAACAAGAGGGTATCAGGCGTAGGGATCTACAAATTTGAGAGGTCATTCGTGTGTGAATCAGAGAAGACCGATCGAAGACGATGTTGTTCTACTTATCGGGGGGAATGCCATTGACAGTGATGGAAGGAAGACCCAACCCTGAAAAACATAATGCTTTAGAAGGCAACGTCAGGAAGTACTATGGAAAGGCGGAAGAGTTCAGGTCAGCACAAGACTTCATGATGGGCCACTCAAACAGTGATCCATCGCTCATCGGATCGCAGTCTCAGGAGTTCGTTCTGCGCCGGAGTGAATCCAAACCTCGCAGGACTGTCCAACACATCACTGGAGCGATATGTCCGAGACTCGCCTTACGACAAACTCCTCACGAGGGAATTCTGACCCCATGTGATAGCAGGGTGCTCTCAGGATTGGCACACCACGGGCTCGAGAGCATTATCTATCCGGACTTAAGGGGGCAAAACAGTGAGACCTGTCTCCTAGGCTACACGGCTGGATGCTTTACAATGCCTTCCTTATAGTCGACTCCGGAACCGCTCATAGCCTTTCTTCACTCGTCGATCGCCAGGCCCAGTGCCGCGCCAACGGATTCCGCCGTCTTCCCGGCTTCCTCCCGTGCCGCCTCCAGCTTAGGTTTTGTTTTTTCCCACTGCTTTCCAGACGAACCCACTCGTCCTTTGCGTCCGCTTTCGCCAGGTGAAGCTGGACTTGAAGCTCATCGCGCTGTTGCTTGAAATGCTCTAAGGCGTTCGTGACCTGCTCTTTGATGTCTTCCATGAGATATGCTCCTTTGTTAAACGTGGACGTACACCGCTGTGACTTCTGTAATGCTCGCAGTCGAGTCTTATCGGGCATGAGATCCCACAGTGAAATGACCGGTAGCGCGCTCCAAGATTTCGATGCGTCGCGGTCAAGATATGGCCGGGAGTGTATCGCGTCGAGTTACCTAGAACTAGCCCCAGCTTTATTCTATACTCAGGTACCCATGCATTTCCAGTGACGAGGCATCGCGTGTGAAGCTTCACCGTGACAGAAACAACGCAGGTTACGCGCCGTTGGGTTGCCATGTGGATGGATCAAATAGACCTGCGGTCGGCGTTGGCTCACCACCTTGCGAATCTCCTGGAAGTGTGGATAGCACGACAGGCGATCGATCTCACTTGGAGCGACGTAGCGCGCATGGACGTCTCCTCATGATCCGGACGAGGGATCCCCTGATGGGACGCGCACCAAAGACCGTCGTAACACAGGCAAGCAGATCGCCATTCGAGTAGACTCTAGCAAAATGTTCTCCTGCAAACACCCCAATGATATGGGTGAGCTCGACAAACACGCCGGCTTCTTCCCAGGTCTCGCGCACTGCCGCATCAGCCGGCAACTCATGCGGATAAAGAATTCACTCGGTATCCCCATAACCCAGAACTCTTGTCCTGCACGAGCAACAACTGCCCTTGATCGTCGTAGGCAAGCACCGAAACCGTAGGAACCTGCAGCAGATCCGTACCGATCTTGGAACGGAGGGCTTTGATAAATTTGGGAATGGCCACTCGTGCTGTACCTCTCGATGGTACGACAATGCCGAAGTGAGCCCGCCCTCGTTCCTTCTGGTGGGGGGAAATGGCGCCTGCCATCTTAGCTGCTCCGGAGTTTGTCATCATACGAACAGCACCCATTGAGATCAAGCGTCTGTATGGGGTCATGACCTGGACACGATGAAAGAGGGAGGAAGATGTGCGAAAGAGCTCGGAGAAATTCACTGCCAACGGCCCTATTACTCATAATGGCAACTCCCACACCTGGCAGGTGCTAGACTTAAGGCATGGCACCGCCTCAAGCTGTCATAGGATCGGTCTCCAGGTGGATGACGTGCGCTCTTCTCGTGGTATCCCTGCTCCTCAGCCCTGCCGATGCCGCCGAACCAGAACAGCTTTTGATCCAGACGTTACTGTCGCCACAAGTCACTTCGTATCACCAACACCTGGTGACGCTAGAGGGTGTGATGAGGACTCTCGAAATACTCCCACCGATCGTTGGTAGTTACTCTCCTCGCAGCAAGCCGTGCCTCCTCTATGGGCGTGCGTCTTTCGTGCTGGAGGATGAGACGGTTCGTTGCCGGTGCTGGTCTTGGGGAGCTGCAATCCAGGTCCGGCTGACGCGTTGCCGAAGGATGGGAATCAGGTTCAACTCACCGGGATCGTACAGGTACTGAAGGCTGAGGCTCCGCGTAACGTCAGAGTCCAGGCCACACAGATTCAGATCCTTGAATCACACTGATTCAGTAGTATCCGCATGACCAGCCTGATCCGAAGAAACGGGATCTGCCTCTTTTATTTCTGCCTCAAAAGCTCTCCTTTTCAAACCGCCTCATTGACAGAAGCGCGTACGAAAGTGCAACATACGGCTCCCGTTGATCTATATGAAACGCGCATCTGACAGCGTGACTGGTCTCTTCATTACGCCTTGTGGTTCATCAAGGATGCGTGCAGAAAATACGATAAAGAAGACGTTTAGCGCCGTGTTACATCTTAGACAATAAGGAGGCTCGAATCATGGCACTGCTGATTACGGACGAATGTATCAACTGTGGCGCCTGCCTACCGGAATGTCCGAACGAGGCCATCTTTGAAACTCGCAGCGGCGCAGAAGAAAAGGGGCTCCATGTCGGTGACGGCCAAGGCGTGGGGGATAATATTTACATCATCGCGCATGATCGGTGTACCGAGTGTGTTGGCCATTTTGACGAACCCCAATGTGCGGCTGTCTGTCCGGTCGATAATTGTTGTATTTCTGATCCGCTGTATCCGGAGGGAGCCGATGTCCTGCTTGAACGAGCGAAGACTCTCAATCCTGATAAGTCGATCGATTCGGCAAAAGTGTGGAGTGGCGTGCGGAACTGATCGTTTCCACAAGTAGCCATACAGGATGCTCAAAATGGCCGTCCATCAAGGCCGCAGCGAGCGAAAGAGGCGAGCCGTACTGCTTCGGTACGTTGAGTCTCTGA
Source organism: Nitrospirota bacterium (assembly GCA_963850405.1). Taxonomy (GTDB): domain Bacteria; phylum Nitrospirota; class Nitrospiria; order Nitrospirales; family Nitrospiraceae; genus Nitrospira_D. The sequence goes on along the minus strand of CAWKLH010000025.1, from coordinate 83,230 downwards.
GCGATGCGAGAACACTGCTGGCGGACTTTTTCAGCATCCTGCTAGGCCTAACCGAAGCGATGAGTCATGGCTGATAAGGCTCCACGATTTCTGACCAATGCCACGGTCATCAAGGTGCTGGCGAAAGTCTTTGCGTTTCAAGCCATCGAGATCAACCTCTTGCGTGCCCATGCGGGAATCTCCGATGCGGATTGGAAAACTCTGAAGGCGGACGCGTTTAAGAAAGCCTACGCGAAGCAACGGGCGTTTTATGAAGATCGCTTGACGGGCGCGTTCGCGCTGGAGCACATTTCCCAGTCTGAACGGGAGACCAGACTGCTCGAACTCTGGCTCAAACAGAGCGAGGAATCTCCCAAAGACGAACCATAGGCCAAACTTCCCGGAACACACCCCGATCATGGAGTTCCCGTTGCCCAGAAACCCAGGAGCACGTAAGCGAGTACTCGTGCTCGTCTCGCATGTTGGAGGTCTCACCACTGGAGAACAGCCATGAGCACGAATCGATTTCTATGGGTGCAGGTCAGGCGGGGGCTTCTTGTTGGAGCTGCTCTTTTGCACACTATTGGTCCTGCCAGGGGAATCTGTACGGGCTCATGGTGACGACCTATCCGAGACGAGCCCATCACACTCGAGCCCGTCCACCCCATCGAATCTATCCAGCCCTGAGGCAGCCGGACGGCAAGCAGCTTGCTGGGCGCTCACCATTCCCTATGGCGCCGCGAAAATGGTCTATTCGATCGGCGGAGGCATTGTGGGCGGCTTCGCTTGGGCGGTGACGGGAGGAAACATGGCGGTGGCAAAGTCCATCTGGGTTCCTTCGATGACAGGCGACTACATCGTCCAGCCGCAACATCTCACCGGAGAGAAGCACCTCTACTTCGTGGGCGTGTCGTCAGAGTCCAGGCAACCGTGATTCAGATTCTCGCATCACACTGATTCAGCAGCTCCCACATGACGATCGGTCTGAAGAAATGGGGCTTGCCCCTCAAGTCATGGCTCACTAGCATGCACAGAACAAGGCACGACCTCGATTCCTGTGTTGTGTGGAAGAGTTGGAACGTGATGCCTGTTGCCGAAGCGTACGCAAGCTGACTACACTAGCACCGTTAATCCGAACAGTGGTGACCGATCAGAACCCTCTACGAGGCCGCGTCATGCGACTCGCTCTGGCTTTAATCTTTACCCTGCTATCTGGATGTGCCGAATCCCACCTCGACCAGGGAATAGATCCCGAGTCTAGAACTGACAACACTTCCGACCAAGCGGACAGTGTGTGGACCGAGAAGCGCAAGGCACTATATCATCACGCTCGCGAGGGGGTACGACAGTCTCGTGAACGGTATATCGCGACCACCCGCCCAGTCCTTAAGCGCAAGTTTCGACAGGAGCACCCAGATTTGACCGATACGGACATCGAGACACTGGTCAATGAGGCGCTGGCAAAAGGCTACCGCCACGAGGCGGAACCACGACCGGATGGTCCGGTCAGGCTCCCTCCACAACGTCCAATGAACTGTATGCCTTCCCCAGGGGGTTGGCCTTCCTCTCCGAATTGCTATTAGGAAGCGCGGCACGCACAAGATTGTACAGCTTCAAGTAGCCTCAGGCGTCCCTGGCTGTCTGGCGAAGTTCACACTCCCATCCAAACAGCAGCAGAAGATGTTATAGTGTTGAGCCAAGATTAACCGTGACAGAGTACCTCCTTGAAGGTTTCAGATTCAGTCAGCCCGGATGATGGGGATTGAACGATGAACCTGGTGACCTTTCGCTTCCGCCAATCCCAGGCCGTGGACTTTTATTGGAACCTGGAGCTGGCCAAGCGAGGATCTCTCCGCGAATTTACCGTCCCTCCCAACATCATCATCTATGAGTCGGCATTCGACCTCCTCAACCCGATTCACGTAGGACACGCCTTGTCCCTGGCCAAAGCCTTGGTGCTCGACAAGCGAGCCGAGGTCTTCTCGGGAAACACGTCGTTGACCATGATGACCGTCCGCGATGTCTTGCAGTGCTATCAGCAATCGCTGCAGGTCGAGGACTACCATGCGCATTGCTGGTTCAAGATCCGGCTCACATTTGATCTGGCCGTGACACGCTTCGAGGTGGAATCCGACGACTCAGGGAAATCGTTCGTGTTTCCCTGTCGATGCGCGGCCACACACGCATATGGCATTCACTATGAGCACCCAGGAACGATCTATGCCCAACTGGACTCGGCCTTGTGGCGCGCCGGCACGCGTTGGTGTCCGCGGCTCCAAGATCTCTCGGAAATAAAACTCGTGAACGTGGAATTGCAGACTAAACGATGAAGAGCCACAGATGGCCGAAGATTCGCTTGCAACAATCACGTTACCAGGTCAATCGTGTCTCGCCGCATCCCGGTTTCCCCCCCACAGGCTTAGGGAAAGTCTGATTAATTCACGTTTTCACTCGGCCAGCTGTTCCTGGACTGACCACCCAGGGCAAATTCAGTGGGTCGCTGCTGTTCCGAGAGCCTGTTTGTGAGGCACACCCATCGTGCGATGCCCCACGGCCCGCTCCGGCCCCCCATCCTCTACGTTCCCGCCAACAGGCGCCGTCGCGACACATAGAGATTTGCCAACCCGCAGCTGATCTGGAGCCAGTGGGTATTCTTTGCCAGCCCCCGGTACCGGACTTTGGCCCAGCCGAAGATCCACTTGATGACCAAGAACGCATGTTCGACCTTCGCCCGGACCTTTGACTTCGTGCGGTTCCGGCCCCGCTCCGCCTCACTCAGTGGTCGATGCCGGTGCGCTTTGGTCTGCACGAAACTCTTGGCCTTGGGCGCGTGCTGCCGGATCACATCGCGTTGTCCACTATAGGCGGCATCGCCCCACACCCGCGTTTCCTCTCCATGCAGCAGTTTCGGCAAGAATTGGCTCTCATGGACATTGGCCGCCGTGGCCGCTACGGAATGAATCAGCTTCGTCTGGCTGTCCACGCCAATATGCGCCTTCATACCGAAATACCACTGGTTCCCCTTCTTCGTTTGATGCATCTCGGGATCCCGCTCCTTGGTCCGGTTCTTCGTCGAACTCGGCGCACTGATGATGGTCGCATCCACGATGGTGCCTCGGCTCACTTGCAGCCCCTGCTTCGTCAAATACTCCCCGATCCGGATAAAGAGCTGTGTTCCTAACTCATGCGCCTCCAGCACATGCCGAAACTTACAGATCGTCGTCTCATCGGGCACGGGCTCACGGCCCAGATCAATCCCCACGAACTCCCGCATGGCCCATGAGTCGTACAAGGCCTCCTCCACCGCCGGATCTGACAGGTTGAACCACTGTTGCAGACAATGGAGGCGCAGCATGCGTTCGACTCCGACCGGCGGACGCCCTGGCCCGTCGGCCTTGGGGTAGACCGGCTTGATCACGGCGACTAATTCCGCCCAGGGCACCACGCGATTCATTTCGTCGAGGAACCGCTCGCGGCGGGTGGATTTGCGATATTGCTCGAATGGGATTTCCGCAAAGGTCTGTTGGTACATGGAGGCGTCTCCCGTTCAGTGCTGCATTCCTCATAGCACATCATCAACGGGGAATAAATCAGACTTCCTTATCACATGTCCACATCTCTGAACACGGCTGCGTGATCTGACGCGTGCTCAACGGAAGTTGCCATCTCCGGATAATCTCCCAATCATCTGGGCGCGTGGACCGGCGACCCCATAAGCCCTTGCGGAACAAGACGTGACCTCAAATTTGCTCTGTCCAGGCAACCGTGATTCAGATCCTAGAATCACACTGATTTCCCGATACCAATTGTGTGTCGCATGCACGATACAAGATCCGACCCCAGATTTCTGATTCAGCGGTACCTGCATAACGGCCTAGTCCGACGAAACGGGGTCCGGCGCGCTAAATCATTGCTCATCCCCATCTACAACTAAGCCAATAGTCATGCCCTAACTCCACGCATAAGCCGTACTCATACCCAGAGGATAGAAACCCCCAGTCCCCTGATCCAGTGTCGTTTTACGCGTTTGACCTTGCTTCTGCTCTCGCAATTCTCCTAAAATACGCCCCCCTGCGAGGTGTGTATGTCTCTTCGATTTGTCCTTATGTTTGTGTTGTCGATCTTCTGTCTCGCCGTGCCGGCATGGGCCGATTTTCAGGCTGGCATGACTGCCTATGACGGTGAAGACTATGCCACTGCCATGCGTGAGTGGCAGCCGCTGGCGGAGCAGGGCGATGCCCTGGCGCAGTATCACGTGGGGATGCTGTATCACAAGGGCCGAGGGGTGCCGCAGGACGATGCACAAGCCCGGAAGTGGTATGCCAAGGCTGCGGCGCTGGGACAGGCCAAGGCGCAGTTCAGCCTGGGCACCTTGTATTTTAATGGAGAAGGCGGTCCGAAGGACTATCAGCAAGCTCTGCGATGGTTCCGTCTATTGGCAAACCAAGGAGAGGCGCTTGCTCAAACGAAACTCGGGATTATGTACGATGACGGGGAAGGAGTGCCGAAAGATACGGTTCAGGCGTATAAGTGGATCAGTCTGGCCGCGACGAACGGAGATAAGTCCGCGCCCATGCTGCGTGATATCCTGGCCAAAGGGATGACGCAGGCTCAAATTGCCAAGGCCAAGAAATTGGCGAGTGAGTGGAAACCGAACGGCAAGTGAGCGCTGAGTCGCAGGAAGCCTGCACCAGGCCCCTGAAGTGAGAATCGATCCACCGTGGATCCCGAACAGACTCCCGATACTATTTCTTTAACATCAGCATCCAGGCAACCACGATTCAGATCCTCGGATCACACTGATTTCCCGATACCCATTCAGCGTCACACGAACAATACAAATCCAACCCCAGCTCTTGCCCCTGAATGTCCTGACACCATCCGCTGAGCGTCGATTTCCCGTAGATGTTCTTGCTATGATGTCGCCTATGCGACTTCATCGAGCCTCCTTGTTCTTATTCGCCGTAGCCCTGCTGTTTCCGGGCTGCGCCACCTGGTTCATAAAAGGCGAGCCTCCGGAGGTGCTCGTCACCAACGTCACGCCGCTGGACGCGACGCTGTTCGAACAGCGTCTCCGTGTCGACCTCCGGGTCCGCAACCCGAACGACTTCGACTATCACCTGACGGGCATCGATTTCACATTGAATCTGAACGGGAAACGTCTGGCTCGTGGCCTGGGGAGCAAGGAGGTGACGATTCCACGGTTAGGTGATGCCGTGATGACGATCGACACCACGACCTCGACAATGGACATCGTGCGCCAACTACTCAAGCTCTCTCAGAAACAGGAATTGACGTACGACATCAAAGGCGTGCTGCACAGCACGGATGGGCGATTGCCGTTCACCAATGCAGGTACGCTCGTCGAGCCGGGCACGTTCTCCGGCTCACCGGCCAACCCTCACGCAACTCAGCAATAATGTTCAGGCCAAGTGAGGAAGTACCCCAGCGGCTTGGACCAGATCTCCTTTCGTGCGTCAACCAATTCCCATGAGGGTACGATGCACGTGCTAGTCAAATGGTGCGAACCCATAGCCTAAACCAGTTCGCAGCAGTTGAGACAAGAAGCACAGCAGATACGGAGTCTGATCCCTCAAGTCATTGTTCACGGGCATGCACAGAACAAGACGCGACCCAATACTTACTCTCAATCCTTTGTTTTCTCATTGACCGCGACGAATACGAGGACACCAAAGGAACATTGCCGACTGTGGTGAATAAAGAAGCGTAGACCATGGAAAGTATTCCCGCATTAGATTTCTCGCGTGAACCTTAGCTTGTCCCATTGCATCAGAATTCTTCATAATATCCATGCTAATAGCGGCAGTTCTCATTTGCTCATCGACGCATGCAAACGCCTTTTCCATAAAGTCATAGAACTCAGTTCCGACAAACTTACTGCATACAGAATTCCACTCATGCGGCCTTGTTCCGTTATTAGTCCATCGAGCATTCTCAATAATCCGAAGTGCCACCCAAAATTGATACGTCTCATCAGGGAGCAAACCCTTTCTCCAGCTAGTGAATTCTTGATGTTGAATACTCCAAAACAGATAATTATCTTGCAGCTCGTTACTCTTCAACGCCTCATGATATCTCCTTGAATACTCTAAAGCTGTATCAGCCCGCTTTAACGCTAATTGCATGAAAGTCCCAAAAAGGAAGGTCCCTACCGCAGCAAATACCGACCCATCCGCGAGGGAAAACTTACCCCGACCCTGTTCTTCATTTGAAGGTTTAGACGTGGTCCCTTGAATATTCTGTAAGGTCTGGTTCACTTGCGCCAGGGCAGCAATCTCCTTTTCCAATAGCCTATGGTGATCATCTGAATAATCCCTCAACTTCGTCTCAAGCACATTTATCTGGCGCTCCAACCTGCCAACTCTTACCGCTAAGTCCTGATTGCTCAAGGTCCTTTGGACATGCTTTTCTCCACGCTCTTGATCGTGAACAATTTTCTCTGCGCTCTGTCGTTCCGATGCTACCTTGGCAAGTAACACTTCCTGGGCTGTGCATTGTCCAGAAACTGGCAAGCCACTCTCTCCTAGAATCACAACGATCAAAAAAGCTAGCAACAAATTGAATTTTGGCATGACCAACCTCTACGGTTAGGACACTTCACTATGAAATAAGACAGGCCAGACCCCCTTGGTTTCTCTCCGGATCGTCAGCAGGGTCGGTTCTTGACTTTACACTTCCCAGCAAAACACCTGACCATCCAGGCGTGAACTAAGTGCGCTCTCGTTGTCCAACTACGGCGGCACGACGCTTCTTGCCGCGTCCAGTTGGCCGCGATAACTTCTCGATAAAGCGACCTGCCACAAACTTGTATAAGACGCTGGCAATCAGCGCTTGATGAGGAAATGCCTTCCTCTGCGGCGCGTGCCTGGATCTCAGAAAGATCGGGTTTGGATAATCTGATATTGACTCGCTTGTTTTTGCTGAGAGTTGCACGCGCGTATACTCGCGATACCGACGCAGCGATGCTTCTGACGTTACCGTTGATTTCAGCTTCCCAGCTTCAAAAGCCGACAGAATCTGCTTCTCCCACGATCAAGCGCTTTCATAGCTTTCCCCTCATCCCATACTCTCGCGTGACAAGAGCACCACGAAACGCTGTGCCCTCTTGACCTGAGCCTCTGAGATGGGCGCTCCCTTAAACGTTCCTTATGCGTCAACGACCCATTCTCTTAAACCTCACGACCCCCTATTTCTCCACTTTCTGTGGCTGACTTCGCAAGCTGACCATGATTTTCTGACGGGCTGCGTCCCTGAGCGAAAATATACTCAAGAGGCCTGCCATTCTTTCAGCCGTGTCTCTCTTCCCTGCGGTAAGCGCTGCATCCAAGATTTGTTGATAGAGCTCGTCACGCCTTCCAGCCGTAGAAGCCAGTCCCGCGATTTCAGCTGCCAACCCTAAGTCATTCAGACAAATTGCATCCCTGATCAATGGCCGGTACGCGGCATCTCTAGCGTCATGGGTTGACATCAGCTTCGCCTGACTACGAAGAGCAGCAATAACCTCTCGCGAGGGGCAATCTCGACTCGATGTTGCTACTTGATCGGTATAACCTGGCACAGCAGTCGTCGTATTACCCAGTATCTCCGGCTTAGCTGAGTCAACCGTAGCCATCTGCTGGCGCGTCGAGGAATCATACTTGGTTAGGCCAACAGGAAAGAAAATCACCCAAAGAGCCGCAACTGCACTCACGATCCCTGCAATCCATGACGCTTTCTCAAGTGGGGAGCGATTCATCTTATCGGCTACGACCTTTTGTCTGCCTTACCCGGGAGCAAGTCTACTGCAAAGCTTCTTACGTCTCCAGTACCTCGATGTGCTGAGCACCAGGATATTCCAGCTGGCGATCCTGCAAGACCGCAGTATCAAAATAGCTCCTTCCAAGCTTGCTCGCTTCCCCTCGTCTAGAACGGCACCCGTGCTGATTCTACTGCGCCCGTCGAGCGAGCACCGCCCATAGTCTGAGTTTTTGATTGATCCCGCGTGCGCACTTGGGGAGCAAGGAATCAGCACGGGTGTCGTTCCATCTTTCTCATGCGGGGCTATCCCCGCATGGCTTGATGGGCCACGCTTCCCCACATCCCTCTGGGGTCTAGCCCAATCCCTTAACCCCTGAACTTTCCTCACAACTTTCTCAACTTTCCCACTTTCATTCTTCGGCATTCTCGTTGCTCAAGCAATCCTCAGTCGACACATGAAACCAATAGCCGAAAGGAGGTGGATCTCAATAAGCCCAAGCAAGTGCCGAGGACTGAGTGTCGAATCGTGAGTTCACTGTGTGCGTTTAACCACAAGGAGGATTGCCATCATGTCACAGAGTTCATGGCCGGTGTCGTCAGGGACTATCGCCCCGAAGTTTGAGGGGCCGCAGAAAGATAGGCAAGAGGTCCTGTTCCTCGGCATAGGGGTCTTGGTCCTGGGAGGACTCCTCGCCGCCGGTTGGTACTATTCCCAGACGGGTGACCAGCCGAAGCTCGCCTCCACGGCCGGGACGGTGGAGCACGCCACGGTGTCGGATCTTCTGAAGAAGACGACGGTCCCCAACCAGGCCGACGCCTCAACCACCTTCCCCACCCATGTCACAATCCCGTTCCCTTCCATCCCGGAGATTATCCATGCCGATATCTACTTCGAAGTCAGCCGGAAGGGATTGACCGACGAAGGGAAGGCTCAACTCGCCGCACAAGCCGACATGCTGAAGCAACATGAAGACTATGGCGTGCTGATCCAGGGCTATACCGACCAGCAGGGGTCGGCGACCTACAACAAACAGTTGGGCATGAAGCGGGCGGACACGGTCAAAGCTGAATTGGTGAATACCGGCATCGGCGAACACCGAATCAAGACTGTGAGCTTAGGCGAAGAAGGTGTGCTCTGTGTCGATACCAGCGACGTCTGCCGGCATATGAATCGCCGCGTGCATCTTGAAGTCCGCAAGATCGGCCAGGAGCACATGACGGTTCCACCTGCTCCGACCACTCCGTCCGATTCGTCCGAGACCAACATCGACCCTTCATCCACCATGGGTGAGGGTAGCACGACGGAAGAGAGCCTTCCTCCCTCATGGTCCGAGCCAACCCTCATTCCTAAGCCTACAAAGGGCAGGTAGTTAATCGGTGAGGCCTGGGGACGACCTCCGTCGTCCCCAGGTTCCGACTGCTGTACTCACCCTCTCTCACATAACCAGACGAGGACATCCTGCTCAACGAATCGCTCCTGGCAGGAAACTGCCGTGCTCTCCAGACCGTCGCGCGCTTGATCGTCCCTTCCAAGAAAATCGATCTGGTCGTATTGAACGGCGCATATGGCCGCGCGCTCGCCTTCGGCCCTGGCCATGTCGAATCGAGCGTGTTACCCAGTTCGGTCGGCACGACGATCCTCACCGGCCATCGCGATACACACTGTCGTTTCTTGAAGGAATTGACTCGTGAGGATGAACTCGTGATCCAAACGGCAAGTGGGAATGAACTGCGCTACGTGGTCGCAGAGCGCCGCATCGTGGATTCGCGATCCGGAACCATTACACTTGATCCCTCACAGCCTAGGCTCGTCCTCGTCACCTGCTACCCGTTTGATGCGATGATACCTGGTGGGCCATTGAGGCACGTAGTGGTTGCAAAAGAGAGATAGCGGCACAAGGCTCAGGCTCGTAGAGCATCCCGAACGTTCATGTCCGAATCGGTTCGCTCTGTGTCTGTCGAAGAGCATGTGCCTCCAAACAAGCCGTTCATGCTTCACCACGCTCACCACACCCGTAGTTCAAACCGCCCTACAAACACTTAATCTCAACATAGGTTTTCGAAAGGATATATTCCTTGTATGCCAGACACGAGGTGTTCCATCAGAAGCTAGCGGGCCGACTCCTTGACCGATGGAAGTAGGGACTCTCACAAACCGTTTCGTTCTCAGAAAAAGATACGATTGTGCCTGCGACCAGCCATTTGGCTCTGGCCTTCAGAAATTGGTCTCTGGATCTTTTCCCCCATTCACTGGAGCCGTCTTTTCTTCCGTATCCTCTTGACAGAGACGAAACCTTGCTCCTGTTAATGAGAGCCATCATCCCCAGAAAAGTGTCGAACCTGTGGATAGCCGTGGGATTAGTGACAAGATATCAGCTACCAGTGAGGTCTGATTGGGTGATCTCAAAAAATATTTCTAGGAATATGCAAGAAAGTAAGGAACTTAGACATGAACCACTATTACTGGTGGTGCTATCGCGTCGTGGCGGATGCCTAAAAAATAGGCGCTTTGATGAATCTACACGCCATTCGCGCTATCTTTTGCAGAATACCGTGACTTGTTCACAGCGTTATCCACAGAAGATGTGGAATGAGATTTCTCTGGCAAAGCTCGCTACGATGGAATGGCTTCAGTCAACCTCTAGGGATTTTAGGCTTCTTACCGATTGAATAGAGTTGTGTCAAAATTATGGACTAGGCTCCCCAGGGTGAGACTCTCAAATCCTGCGCCATTCCGCGTCGCTCAGGCGCAGCATGACCGAACTTGTCCGTATAGGGGTTCACTGGGGCAATGGTGAAAAGGTTCTACTTCTGGTGAGCAGGCCTCGTGGACTTCCACTTCCACGGTGGGATGGGATTGGGCTCGGACCACAGACCTGTCCCCGCAGCTCTGGCCAGCTCTTCCATATCGTTCATGGCTTGATCGCCAAACCGGCCCGGTTGCACCCAAGCAAGCCCTTCTTTAACCAGTTCATGGGCGATCTGTCGTCCATCCGGCAATAGGATGTCGACGGTCATCCGACCCTGCCGATCCCGCTTCAAGTCTCGCACGACCACTTCACGGTTGGCGATATAGGCAGCTGTGGCACGTTTCGCCTGTTTCCCATAGGGCTGTTTCAGCTCGGGACAATCCACCCCGCGAAGATACACCATGTCCCTTCGGCCTTGATGGTAGATAGTGAGACGATCGCCTTCGTGGACGATCAAGACCCGCGCGACGAAGTCGGCCTGGGCAAGCGCAGGAGCGACGAGGGCCGACACCAGCACCAGGACTGTTACGATACGACGGCTCATCATGATTGCGTATGCTACCGTTAGTCACCCATTCAGCCAATCATTTCTGAGTTTGCTACAGAGACGCTTCCCGTTTGGAATACAGATACACGATGGCCTTGCGGGGAATGCGTCAAACCCTCACGCCCCTCCTAGCGGCTGACGGTCCTGCCCTTCCCGAGTGCTCAGGGTAGCTATTCCTGTATACACCTGTTAGGATATCGACGTTTCAGTGCGGAGGGCCTCGCATGAAACACGAATTTCAACGGCCTGTCACCGATGTTGTTCCTGCCGAGAATCTGATCGGAAGCCTGACCTGAGCCGTTCATCAACTACGTCTTCGGCCCTCTCCTTCCCCTCTGAAGTCCTTCTCGTGTCTCGGACAATATCATTTTGGAAGGAGGAACCCCCATGGGTTCAAAATTGTATGTCGGCGGATTGCCTTACTCGGCAACCGAATCTCAACTCACCAGCCTGTTTGCGGAGCACGGCACGGTCGAATCGGCCCGCGTGATTGCGGACAAGTTCACGGGTCAGTCACGTGGATTCGGCTTCGTTGAAATGTCGACCGCCGAGGAAGCCAAGGCAGCCATCACTGCCCTGAACGGGTCACAGATGGACGGACGGTCATTGACCGTGAATGAAGCCAAGCCAATGGAGCCACGTTCCGGCGGGGCTGGAGGTGGTGGTGGCTCACGATTCGGTGGTGGAGGTGGTGGTGGGCGCGACCGCAACCGCTATTAATCCCGATACACATTCTGCCTGAATACGAAAGGGGCGCTTCACTCGAAGCGCCCCTTCAATCTTTTCGGAATGCCGTTTGCGTGGAACCTGACTCCTACGCTTATCCCCACGTACGGTGGACTTCGCTCACCTGCTCACCACCCTCAGTCTTGGCAATCACCCAGACCACATCATCAGGGATGGATACGACTTTGAGCTTGGCAGCATGCCCATCGGCTGCTTCCCGGAGTTCTTCCACCACACGAACCAGGTTCTCATCATCCCGCGGGATGAGCTTCCCATACTGATTCAGGCTCGGTTCCCGTGGCCCAGCTGCCTGAGGCCAATAGGCTCCGCGATCCGTCTCCGCCAGCGCCTGTGGTTGACCTAGTTCACGCAGCCGGATCAGTGCCTTATGGCTGATGCAGAATTCATCATAGCTCCGGTTGATCACGATTCGCTTCATGTTCGCTCCCTCGGTTGAGGCATCCGTTGTCGGAACGCCAAATGACAGCCCTGCCTACGACCTCGGAACTTCTTCCTTATACCCAAGATAGTTCCCCGACCAATGCGCGTAGCGGCGGTCGGCCCACAGCGCAACCTCGGCTTTCTGGAGTTCTCCATACCGCTGCTGAAGCACTGTGCCGAACGCGTCCAAATCTCCCTTAATCTCAACGAGGTCCGCCTCCGTGATGTTCACCCACTTGGCCTTGAGCGGCGTTTTGAGTTGCTCCCAGAATTGCCCGAATTGCTCCTTATTCATATGGACTCCTTGGTGAGAAGATGAGGTCTCCACTCCTCTCGACGGCAAGACGCCTCTGGCGTGCTCGGCAGAGAGACAACCGTGGAAACTCAGGCGTAGAAGCGGCGACGACCGGGGAATCAGACGCGCACGAACGGCATGGGGAGGAATCGCGCGAGGGATAAGATAGTCAGCGATGGCTCAGTACGTCATCTTGTCAGACTACAAGGCAGACTCAGGCTCTGTCAACGGAGACCAAGACGGGAAGCAGGTGTCCTTGACCAGGCTCTCATCAGGGCGTAGGGTGAGTACTATACTCCTAACCGCCTTCGTCTCGGAGGTGGTAGCCATGGTCTTTTTATGTGACATCGTATGCCTGCGATTGTCTGCTATGGCAAGGAGGTCGTTATGTCCTACCGTTACAACACCATCGATATCATTGTGGGTCACGTGAAGTACTTGCGGGACAAGATGCGAGTCAACTCGGAAACGAGGCGGCAAACTATGAAGTAACAGCGAGGTCAATCCTATGACCGGCGAAATGAAGACGCTTCTTCGCCGCCAAAGAAACACCGGATCTCGTATCGATCGTGGAGTACACCCGAGGTCCATCCGACTGCTCATTGCGGAGACTCAACGACTGATCAGACAAAGCCTGCGGCTGCTTCTGGAGCAAGAGCAAGATGTCACCAGTGTGATTGAAGCGACGGATGGGCATGAGGCTTATCGCTTAGCACTGGAGCATAAACCCGATATCGCCCTCCTCGACGTCGACATGCCAGATCTCGACGTGGAGTCGGTGGCAAAACGCATCCATCACCACTTGCCAAATACCAGAATCCTGCTGTTAGCCCGGTACGATGAAGACTCCCGGATAGTGGGAGCTATGCAAGCGGGAGCGTTTGGCTACATCCTCAAGGATACCGACTGGACGGACTTCCTCTGCAGTATTAGGGCTGCCGCTCACGGAGAGCAGGCCGTATCGCCCATGATGCCTGACCATGTCGTGCGAGCCGTTCCCGGTGCCGTCAAACATCCTCATGCTGAACGCGGCATCTTGATCGCCAGCCTAACTGAGCGAGAACAAGAGATACTGGCATGCGCCGCAGCCGGCCGAAGTAACAAGGAAATGGCCGACCAGCTCTGCGTCTCAGTCGAGACCGTCAAAACACACTTGCATCATATCTATCAAAAGCTCTCCGTCGGTGGCCGTGTCGAAGCCATTCTCACCTACCTTCGGGCTCAGTAATCATCTCGTTTTCAGGCGGCTTCGCTCTCACCCAATCGGTGTAGGCCATGAATCCATCCGCTGAATTTCTTTCTCTCAGACATTCCCTTTCCGCTTCAGACCTGCGGTCTGTCGCTCTCGATGTGCGCCCAATACGTTCCGATTCGCTATCATGGTTCTTGTTATGGTACTATTGACACGCATCTCATTCTTCGCGCCTCCCTTACTCAGACTGCATTCGCGCGATCAATACCCTGGCGTAGGAATACCGTTACCTATCCGCTAGCTGGTTGGCGGTAACGGTTTCTGTCGCATCCTTACGACCGACTACACGTTTGCGGTCATTCCTAACTGACGCAGGTCCGTACTCCCGCATCCCAGTACTCCCTGCCCTTGCAGTGAACCGGAAGGAGTCCCGATGAGCCGTCTGAATCTACAACCCCTGATGACGTTTTCTGATGGATCATATTTGGCAATCAGCACGGAATGTTCAAAGGAAGGTCACTTCTCGTGCTCAGTCTATACCGTCCTGGAGGAAGGGGACCGTACAGCCTTCCGCAACATCGCCAGCCACTTTCTCTCCGCACCCACCTGCTTGACAGCCCAAGAACAGGCCTATAGTTACACTCTCCGGCTCTACCCTCGTGCAGCCGAGTCCATGAAAAAACCGCCGTACTTAATCTGGCATGGACCACAATCGTCAGAGCGCTCGTGACCTATCATCTTAATTAAGCATGAGAGAACGCGTTCACACGAGCCATCTGGCAGGGACACAAGTCAGGCCTACGTGAGCAACAGTGCACCACACTGGGCAGACTCTCGCCGGCGATCTTTCTTCACACCAACGGCTTGGGGTGCTCATTGATCTCGTGCCAAGGTGGACCGTGATGGCAACCGCGTCCCGATTTAATCCTCAGTCAGCAGAGCGAACCAGCATCCGACTAAGGTTCAGCGACGAGGCACGAGGCGGGGCGATAGGATTCGCAATCTAGATCGGCATATGGTAGAGTACGGGTGTAGGAGTCCTGAACCTCGCGCTCCTCCCTCCCTGTTTCGTTTCTGCGCGATTGCATTGATCAGTCTATGGCGAGCTTGTCGGACAACGACCTTTGTGTTCAAGTCATGAGTGGACGCGACGGAGGCTCCGACATCGACGTCGTCACGACCCTCCACCGTCAGATGAAGCACTGGGAATCGGTGCAGGCTGGACAGGCCCTACTTGAGCAACCTTGTGCCCTCGCATCTAGGAGAAGACACAGATGAATACCCACAATCAAAGTGATCGTCCATGAGTACCACTAAAACGAATCAACAGTCATCCGTTGAGCGCTGGGTTCGCATCCCAGACGGTACGAAAGTACGTCATCGCTCGGAGGCCTATGATGGGGTCATTGACGGCTTAACGGAGATCGTCTCTGGATCGGAACGTAACCCGGACGGGAAAACGCAGTATCGCGTGAATGTGGGCGACAGCACACGACTGCTCGTCTCGGAGAATCACCTCAATATTCTGGTCGACAACAAAAATATGGTTCTCCTTGCTCGTGAATCCGAACTCTATCGCCGATCGGTCACCGACCGGCTCCGAGCGGTTTTTTCGGAAGATCGGTTCGTGACGACTGGAGGCAAAGTGCCTGCGTCTAAAGTGCCTGCGTCTAAAGTGCCTGCGTCTACGGTCTTCGAGAAGTCGCAGTGAGTGAAAGATGGATATCCTACTGCCCATTTCATAGGTTTCAATCTTAGACGATGGAGAAGCAATGAATACATCATGGGGGACCAAAGCCCCACACCGGCGGAAGAGAGCTATTCTTCGAACCAAGGTCCGTTGGGAGATGCTGGGACTTCAAGATCCTACCCAGTCGTCACTGGCACCGTCGATTGAGGACATTCGTCGCCAGATCACTTCCGCCGCAAGTCAGGGATTGAGCCCTGATACACTCTCTCGCTCTCGCGAGAAAGAGGGACGCCAAAAACCTGGGTCCAA
Organism: Nitrospirota bacterium; assembly: GCA_963850405.1. Taxonomy (GTDB): domain Bacteria; phylum Nitrospirota; class Nitrospiria; order Nitrospirales; family Nitrospiraceae; genus Nitrospira_D. Next base: position 67,543 of record CAWKLH010000025.1, on the reverse strand, counting down.
GGCGTCGGCGGCTACCCGCAAGCGTGGTACCACCTCGCAATAGCTTGATCTAGGCGTGTCGCGCCTAAAAGGAGGACATCATCGGAGGAACAGGCAAAACCACACCCGCTAAGCGGGACCGTGAGAAAGCACGTCTGCAGAAGCAACGGGACAAGGAAGAGCGCCGTGTGCAACGGAAGGCCGCCAAAGTCAACCGTCCGGAGCAAGAGGGTGAAGACCCTGACCTCGCGGGCTTACAATGGGGGCCTCAAGATCCGCTCTATTAATGGACAGTCTGCACGTGGCATGATTTCCTCGTGGATGCCTGCTGACCGTAGCTCACTGAATCGAAGCCGTATGTTCTGGACTAGTGGCTGACTCAGCACGGACTGTTTGCTCCATAAGGAGTCAGCGTGTCGATGATATAAATATCCCACTAGATAAGGAGAACTCATGGACGTCAATACTCTCACCTTCGCATTCGTCATTGTGGCGCTCGGCATCGGCGGTGTGATCCTATATCTCAAAGGCAGGTAGTTTCACTCGTGCGATCCGTTCATTGCTAACGATCTATTTTCTGATCAATGGCATCAGACGAGCGATGGTCTCAGAACGAGCGGCTCGCACTCCCCGGATAGGCCTCCACAACCCTAGAGGGGTGGTTCATTCGGCTTGTTGAGCCTTACTCGACCAAGTAGGCCATTCTTCTCCAAGAATGTGGAGACCACTCGCTCCACATTCCTCCCTAGCTTCATCGTTGCGACTTGCCGCAGAGGCAAATATCCTACTCACGGCACCGGCAAGTCATCTCAGATAGAAATAAGACCATGGGAGATGTTTACCCGCCAACGTCAATAACGATACGACGAAGAAGAATCGGTGGGATGAACGAAACACGGTGTGGAGCCGGCGACCCGGATTGAACGGGCGACCTGCGGTTTACGAAACCGCTGCTCTACCAACTGAGCTACGCCGGCACCTGGGTGAGACAGACGGGGGGGACTGAATCTCCGTCCGGCATGATAACGGCCACCGGCGAGCCTGTCAATAAAGCAGATTGGGATCACCCAATATTCTTATGGCCCAATCTGCATTGGCTTGGGGCCTGCGACTGATGAATCAGCAGGAAGGTGTGGGGGCTTCTGTACCGGATCAGGTTTTGGGTTATGACCTCTCGCCATCGGATGGATTCGCACCATGCCTCCCCGCCCAGTCGCTGGCAAACACAGCGCATCTTGTTTGTTCCCGAATTGTTCACGCGCCACCAGAGCCGCCTGTCCACGAGCATAGGTGCAGAGTTCACCGGCGATGACCGTTCCATCTCGATCCACATCAGCGAGACCTTGCAACCCCCTTAACAGATGATAGGTAAACAACCCGTGCTTGCCTTCGTCATACGGATCGGCTTCTTGCAAGCTTCGATTACCCACCATCCACATCTCCACATCTTTTCGGGCCTCGCTGACAGGGGATTTCCAGGCTGGCGAAGAGATGTCGGCAAGACCAGCGCCCGGAGATGGATCCATCGAGACATCAAACATCAGAATCGCCCGCCGGATCGGCAATCGATAGAGCGCTTCCTGAAGGCGGGCGAGTGGATACAGCTGCTGCTTCGCCTCGGAGAGTGTCCCATCATAGGGCACAAGCGAGATCGCACCGGTCCCGCCATCTACGAGTGCTCGCCCGGCAAAAAATATATACACTACGGTCTCTCGGTCCGCCCGCTTTCGCAGCCATTGCTCAAACGCGTCTTCCAGGTCCCGTTCAAGGGCCTGTCGGTCGAGCAATATACGGATACGCTCGCCTGGAACACCGCCGATGATCCGCAGATATTCGGCCATGACTTCCGCATCGTGGCGGGCATACTTGACCGTTGGCACCTGTTCGTCTCGAAACGTCCCGACTCCAATCGAAATGATGATGGCCTTCGGCTGATGAAACGCGGCCAGAGAGTTCGGCAGATTGTCCACATTCGGAACCAGAGCCGGATTGATGCCTGTGGGTTTGACCCCAAAACGAAAGACCTTGGGTGGCGGAACGGACGTCACCGGACTGGTCGTCCGCAAGTTCAGCGTCAATTCTCCCTGGAGAGCCTCTTGGGAGGCAGTCACCCGCTGTGTCATCGAGGTCCGTTTAATCTCTCCCGATTGGAGTATGCCGAGGTGGACTTCAGAGGGAAACAAGGCTGCTAACTCGGTTTTTCCTTCAACTATGACCATCACATCTTTCGCCTCCCCCATGCCCTCGTTTTTGACTTCAATTTGGATCGTGAGGGATTCGTCTGGCTGGAGAAATTGGTCCCGGTTTTCATCTCGGATGATGGCACGAAAACTCAGTTGCGCCGGCTCACCTGTCGTGCTCGAAGCCACCTGCGGTGGTTTTTCCGCCGCCTCCCCCACCGTGGGGAGCGACGCGACGGCTCCTGCTGTCGACGCCTCCACGGAGAGGCGTGGACGTGCCGCCACCGGAACCCATGTGTCTCTTCGAGCGGCGTATTCCCGGATCTGCATCGATTGCCCGATCTGTTGAGCTATTCCGTTGGTCGCCGAGTCAATGGCATCTTGAACTATCGCTGCCATCCCCTCTACCTGACAGGGCTGTTGGCCAACCGTTACCGTACCATGGCCGGTACCTTCGAACTTCTTATTGAAGAGTAACGTTCCGTTGCGCGCCAAAAACACCATTTCAATTCCCACCATAGCCGTTGCTGGATAGGTGCCCGGCGTTTGCTTTGGAACGGCAAGCTCAATCCGCCTCACTCCCACTCCAACTTCAACCACCCCGTCTGAGGCGATAGGTTCATCCGCATGACTCTGGGCCGCGACACCGGTAAAGACTCCCATCAACTTCTTTGGGACGGAGGTGACAAGCGCGTCCGTCAGGGGCAATGATCTCATCTCGCCACAACCATCGTGGTATGGCACCTCAGCCGTGGTCACACTGGGCGAGAACCAGATCACTGGCGTCAGTGGAATCGGTTGAGTACTGACCGGTTCCTTCCCTCGCTTGAGCAGCGAACAGCCGACACCTGAGAGGACGAGGATCAGCACCACGCAGGAAGCAATAATGTGACGGTATGACTGGCAATAGCCAGTCAGTATGGGTTGTAGCTTCTTCACGTTGTGGTTATACCGAATTCACGCTGGCGTCACAACCGGGGGGAGCCGCATTGACAGCCCATTTCCCCTGGGCTAAGGTCGCGGCATGTCCGGTCCGGCCGCGTCATCATCCGCTTCCTCTGGAATTTCTTGGTCTGCGCTTGCCCGATTGATCCGGCTGCCAAACCAGACCGGTACCTATCTCTTACTCCTGCCCACGCTCTGGAGCCTCGTGCTGGCTGCTCGAGGGATTCCTCCGCCTCACCTCTTAGTTATTTTCATCGGCGGATCGTTCCTCATGAGAAGCGCTGGCGTCATTATGAACGATTTAGCAGATGAAACATTTGACCGGCAAGTCGCACGGACCAAGACTCGTCCGTTGGCTTCTGGCGAATTGTCACGCCGCCATGCGCTGATTCTACTCAGCCTGTTGCTTGTTGTGGCGGCAAGCCTCCTGTTCTTCCTTCTGCCGATTGTAACCTGGCTCGCCCCGGCCGCGGTCTTTCTTGCCGCGCTCTACCCATACTCCAAACGATGGATTCATATCCCGCAAGCCATGCTTGGCATTGCGTTCGGCTGGGGAACGATCATGGCCTGGGCTGCAGTGCGAGGACAATTGGAGAGCTCAGCGTGGTGTCTCTTTGGAGCAACCGCCGCCTGGGCCATAGCCTATGACACGATCTACGCGATCCAAGACCAGGAGGATGATCGACGCGTTGGGGTCAAGTCTGCCGCCCTGTACTTCGGGGCTTCGGTTCACCACGGCGTGGGATTGGCGTTCAGTATCATGCTGGCGTGCTTAATCGCCGCAGGGTGGTTCGCTCAGCTCAGGTGGCCATATTATGCAGCGCTATTTGGCGTGTCGGTATTTTTCATACTCCAGGTCATGCGCCTGCGGAGGCCAATGACACCGACTCATGCGTTCGCCATGTTTCGCGCACACGTCTGGGCAGGCGCTGCCATCCTTCTCGGATTGCTCGTCGGGTTAGTGGGTTAGGGCTTTTCGACCGGCTTCTCGGCTACAGGTTCAGACTTTGGCGCCCGTAAGGTGGCCACATACATCGTCACAGCTTTGGCATCCGCATCATTCAAACCCAAGGCCGGCATCCGTGTGTGCGCATCCATCGCCTGTGGATTCTTGAGCCAACGATACACCCACGTGGCATTCAACCGAAATCCAGCTCGATCCAACGCGGGACCGATCTTACCGCCTTCACCGCCGACATTGTGGCACCCGTTGCAACCATACTTATTTTCATAGAGTTGTTTGCCACGATCAACCAATTTTGCAACGTCTGCAGGCTTGGCCGTCAGATCCGGCCTAGGAATACTGAGTCCCTTTCCCGCTCTCGTAGAGAAATTGTTGAGGGCGACCTGGGCCACATCCATCTCTTTCTTGGCTTGCACCATCGTCGCTTGTTCAGCCGCATAGGCGGATTCATCCACATCGACATCTTTCTTCAACTGCTCACTCTTCCGCTCCGCTTCATCGCTGGCTTTCTTCTCGGCGGCTTCGTAGACTTGCTTAGCCTGTTCAAACTTGGCTTGCGCGCTCTTCAACCCTTCGTCGAGCGAGGTCTTCCGTGCTGCAATATCAAACCCCATTTTCGTGCCATGCAGCGTGCGCACATATCCGACAATCGACCAGAGTTCATCCTCAGAGAGCGTATACTTAAAGGTCGGCATCGTGGGCACGGCAAAGTCGTCGTCTCCGATCGTATCTCCACCTTCCTCACTGGTGTCCAACATGTCCCGCGAGATGGTCGCAAAAAGCTCCTCATCCTTGAACGTGCTCATTTCTGACTTATTAGACAAATCCTTAGGCTTTGGATCGGGCATAGCCGACCAATTAAACCCTTCGTTTTGCTTTCCGCTCTCGCCGTGACAATCGCTGCAATAGTGGGTATAGAGTTCATGGCCACGCTTTTCCTGCTCGTTGGCACAACCACCGGTGATGAAAGCCACGCCTCCGATCACTCCCACTGCCAATCCTATGATACCCAGCCTTGGCGCCTTCATGCTCACTGCCCTTTCTTGAGTTTTCGGATCAGGACAAACTGAAACCCCAAGCCCAATACAGCAGCGATCGCCGCATACATATAGCCGGAATAATCAGGCGGGGCATCGGCTCGGAAATACCACCAAGACGAGACCGCTTTTTGAGACCCCTTTTCAACCAACTCGCCGACGGCATCTTTTCGTCCGTCCCATACTGCAAAGGAGATACTCATGAATTGTCCCGCAGTAATTTGCACATCCTCATCAGCATGCCCGGTCAACAATTTCCTAGCAAATACGACTTTCCATGTCCCGTTTGAATAGACGCCCTTGGCTGTCACATCCTGATGTTCTTGTGGCTTTAATGTCCCAAAACCTTTCGCACTCATGTCGATGGCCTTGCCGGTCTTATTTTTCCAAAACCAAATATTGACCGGCCCGCCTTCTACCTGGAGCATTGGCTGGCCATGGGCGAAATGTGCCTTCTTATCACCCACCATAAACTCCAGTGCTGCTGCGTCATCGGGATCCTGAGTAGGATCGGTATATTCGACCAGCACCGCCACTTGTGTACCGTCATGCAATGCACGCACCATTACATCCTTCACGGTCACTTCCTGAATACGATTCTGCCAATGGACTTGCGGTGACATTGGAAATGTAGCAGGCGGCGCACTGCTCCAGACTGCCGCGCTTGGATCATCTACGGGTACGCCCCCAGTCAGAAGCGTCGCTCGAACCGAGACACTCTCCTGTGCATAGCCAAGCGATGCTCCACCAATAATTATGGCTGCGATTGCTGCCGTTCCATCACGCAAAACCCGTTTCATGATGCGATTCGCCGGTTTCATGCTGTCCTCGTGCTCCCTCCACAACTAGATCGATCCACGCTGTTCCTTCCCGCTACTCCCAGGTTCGTGGGGATTGATGCGCGCCGTCGTACTCACCTAAGATGATCTTCCAAATCCATTCATCGGGCAACTCGACTTCCCAACGAGGCATGGCCGACTTCCATGGTGCACCTTCAATCGGAAGACCGACGCCACCCTTTTTGATGCGCCAGAATAGATAGCTTTCTTGCAACATGGCGATCGTCGTGGGGTCGGCAAAATTGGCAGGTGCCGGAATAAATCCACGAGCCGCCGGCCCCTTCCCGTCAAAGTTTCCACCATGACAAGGTGAACAATAGGCGGCATAAAAGCCCTTCCCCTGCATAATATTGTCAGGAGTCTTGGGGACAGGATTTGACAGGCCCGTATATTCGCCTGGCGGTGCTGGATGAATCGTTCGGCTTTCCGTCGGAGGGAGGTCGCTCACTGCCGTACTTCCGTATGTTTGCCAGCCCACCAGCAACGGAAATAGAATGAACACGCCATAGCGAAGTGCTTGCATACCGCCGATGTTCTCTCCAGTCAGAAATCGTTGAATCGGACCCCAGAAGGCATCCTTCGATTCACCGCTCACTGTTTCAAACATAAAAATACCGCCTGCAGTCAGCAAGAGATACAGAAATATGAGGCTGGAGGGAAGGGGGGCAGAGCCAGGTATGTTAGGCAACCCAAACTTTAGAAACGCATACATGGCGACCATGAGAATGATTGGCTTCCCTAACGCCCCCATACAACAATCCTCCTAATTCGTGTGTGCGTCAGCAACAATTGCAGCTTGCGCGGCCTTCACCGGAGCAGACGGCGCCTTCCCAGGGATATCAAGCTCCGACGCGCTGACAGAGATCGGCTCCCCGCTCATTTGCTGTAGAAATGCGATAATGGCCAAGATTTCATTCTTCGAGAGTCCGATCGGATCCTTATTGATAGCGGGCATCGTGGCTGGATAGTCTTTCGGCACGCCACCATGGCGGTAATCCTTATACACGAACGCCTGGGGATCCGTCAGGCTTTCATAGAGGAAATCCTTGCTCAATTTAGCGCCGATTCCCTTCAAATCCGGGCAACGGGCCGATTCACTTGGCCCGATGGAATGGCACAGTGCACATTGGCCTTTGCTGAAAAAGACCGTCTGGCCGATGGCAGCGATATCAGTCGGTGTCTTGATGCTGGCAATATCGATCTTTTCTTCGGCAGGAGGCAGAGAGGCCAGCTGAGGTACGGCAAGCGACATCAGTGCAAACAAACCCAGCACGATGGCAACGAACCCCGTCACCCTGACAAACACGGCCTTGATGAACAAGAGGATCAGAATGCCGATCCCAATGATGGACAGTGCGATTAGTTGTAGTTGTGCGACTTCACTCATGGGCCCTCGAATGTTAAGTGCTGAGTTCTTAGTTTTTCGTTCCGGACTTAAAACTCACAATCAAAACTCAAAATTATCTTTATCTCTGTGACCGCTCTTCTGGAGCCCCTCCGGCCATCGCCGGAATGCCGTGCGGCAGCTCTCCCTTCCCCGGTCCTGGAGCCGCTTTGTACTTATCGCCCATGGTCGCGACCCAAAAGATAAACGCCACGAGGAGGCAGAAGGAAAACGTACAGAAGGCCATAATAAAAGACGCGCTGCCCAGCGCCGGAGAATAGGCATAGGGCGAGGTATCGCGCATGACTCCGTACACATGCCAGTGGACACGGGAAGAGGACCGCGCATAGCCCATCAAGGTCATGAGGAGGATGACCATGATGGCATTGAGAACCAAGGAATACCCGGCGCGTGGCGGCATGCTCCCCCACACCATCTCTGTCGTCGTTTTTGCGCTCTTGAGCAACAGCGCCGTCAACGGCGTGATCGTCAGAATGACAAAGATGACGATCAGCACCTGAGACGTAGAGAAATAATTGATTCGGACGATCGCCGGCACGAAATACCCCCAGACGCCGAGGACGATGACCGCAAGGCTGGCCAACACCAACACAGCACCCATGACCGCCTTCGCCAGCTTCGCCCACCCGGCTGTATCCTGCTTCCCTGCCCGCCAATACATCACGAAGCTCATGAAGGTAATAAGAATCATGAGGTTCGACACCGTCATTTTTGCCGACATGACTCCCAAGACTCCCAGTAATGGGTGGTGCGCTCCTCCCATTTTCTGGGCCTCTTCAATGCTGGCCACAAGGGAGTGCGGGGTCATCCACACGGCAAGACACAGCAACAAACTGACTAACATCATCAACATGGCCCGCCGATATTTACTTTCCGACCCGGGAATTCGATAGGTAATCCCCAGCCAAAAATAATAGTTCGAGCCGAGGAACAGGACCCCGATCAACATGGCCTGGATGATGAAGAGCCAGGATAGGAATCCTCCCATCAAGGTAATGCCCATCTGCTGGTTATACTGGTAGATTTCCCGCATGAGCCAATAGCCGGCAAACGGCAGAGCCAGCAGACCGAACACGCCAATAAAGTTGCCGACATACCCCATCCAATCATAATGTTCTCGCTCTTCAGGACTCTTCACCGATAAGTACCGGACACCGGCATAAGCCCCGCAGATATAACCTCCAAGGACGACGTTCGCGATAAGGCGATGGATGTTGATCGGCCACCAGGTTGGATTCCACGTTGCCGCCCAGGCCCTCTCAAAGGCGGTCCCGTCTGCAATCACAACCGGGCTGGACTGGAACGTAGCCCAGGCATTGGGGACAATCATAATGAATAAGGCAAAGAAGTTCAGGAGAAACCCGAGAAACACATGCAATGTCTTCTTCCTGCCATCCTGCATGGCATCCCACCCATACCAATACAGATACAGCGTCGCCGTTTCTAATAAGAACAGGAAGCAATAGAGCAAGAAGGAGGGGAAAAAGACGTCCGTCAAATAGTTCATCAGTTTGGGGTAGAACGCCACCAATAGAAACAGCAGAATGCCACCGAACAACGCGGTGGTCGCATAGGCGGAAGTCAGGAGCTTGGTAAACTCCTTGGCGAGCTTGTCATAACGCTTCTCGCCTCCCCTCCAGGCAATGACTTCGCACAGCCAGGCAAAGATCGGCACGCCTAAAACGAACCCGGCCAACAGGAGATGCAACTGGGCAACGATCCAAACAAGATTCCGACTGCCGACGTACGGAATATCACGATACTCTGTAGGACCCGCGGTTGTGCCCTCAGCTGCAATCCCGAGTGAAGGAAGGGCCAGCCATCCCGCCATCAACAAGAGACCTGCGAGCCATCCGTCGTGACTTCCGACGGCCCGGAGAGCCCGTTGAACCATGCTAACCCCTTGCTGTATGACGCTCACCTCATCACCTCGTAAGTTACGGTTTCGTCTTGGCAGAAGAGTCCTTAGCCGTTTCACCTTCGGCCTTCCCCTTGCCCTTTTCTTTTTGATCTTTTGTGCCAACCTTTTGCTGCTCCATGGCCCCAATTTGTGCCGCAAGCGTCGCAACACGCTGAGCACTGCTGCTCAACGACTCGACCGGTTTGAATACCGGCTCGACCCGTACGTCAGGCTTTTTACAGCATTCATGCGGATGGGGAGTTGTCACGGGAAGTATCGACCAAAACATCAGTGAGAACACGACGCCCACGCCCGCCAACGACGTCAACATCAGCCCTTGATCGTTCGGCACCCGCATCAAATCCCAACGGGTAATGAGCCCTTGATAATTTTCAGACACCGGACGGGCAATTTCTGCCATGCGTCGAATGGTCTGCCCAAGAATGGAAATCCCGATGACCGCCAAAACGATCAAGACTGCGGACGAAATAGATCCCCAAATCGTGAGCTCAAGACCGATTCGTTCCGCAATAGGAAGACCCGTGTCGAAGAGATGTCTCATGCGTTCCATTTCGGCCATCGAGTGCGACGCAGCGATGGCAATTTCCGTGACCCGGCTGACAATACACCAGAGGAGCGGAAAAAAGAAAGTCCCAATGAGCGCCGCCCTCCACCAGATCGCAAAACCAAGTCCATCGTGGGGTGGCTCTTTCCGAAGTCGTTCCAAGAAGAACGTTCTCCCAACCAGTCCCAGCGCCCAAATGTCGACCGGAATCGACATCCCAAAAATGATTGGCAGACCGATCCCTTCACCAAACTGCGTCTCAAACATGGCGATGATGATGGGAACGGCGAAGACGGTCATGGGACTGGCAAACAATATCAAGAAGGCAAGACCGAATCTTCCTTCAAAATGCACCAAACCCATCGTCATGGCGAGCACCGCAAACACCGCCTTAATAGGAATCCCAGTCCAACAGGCGGACCAGAGAATGCTGAACCCGATCTTCGTCGGAGACATCGCTTCGCGATCTTCAGCCATGGCTAATCTGTCCTCGGACTAATCCAGGAACTCTCGGTTAATCACCGATGCAACCGTGAACAAGAGAATGAAAACCATGATCGCAATCCAGCTGATAAGGGCAATCGGTCGCTTGAAAATATTCCGCTCGGGATCCTTGTCGATGAACGGGAGCGCAACGAGCAATACCATGAAGGCAACCGGCAACGCCACAGCCCCCATAAATTGACCGAACTCACCCGCGAACAGTTTCAACCGAAGCAGCTGGAAGTAAAACAAAAAGTACCATTCAGGTTCAGGATGATAGTCCCCAGGGTCTGGCGCTGCCTCGTCCAACAGGACGACCGGTTCCCAAAGGGCCAAGGCGCAGATACTGACGAAGACGAACGCCATCCCGACCATGTCCTTCCAAATTTGACGGGGAAAGAAGTAGTCGGTCTTTGCCTTGAGCTCTTCCACTGTACCGGTAAAGGGTCCAGCAGGAGCAGCCACGCGAAAGAGAAAGAGATGGAGTCCGGCGAGGGCCATGAGTGCAGCCGGGAGAACCATCACATGCAGGACGAAGAATCGGCTCAACGTCATCTGCCCAGGAGTCGGGCCACCTTTCAGAAATCGAGCAATAAAATCGCCGATAACGGGGGTCTTATCCAAAATTTCGACACCAACCGTCGTTGCCCAGAACGCCCGCTGGTCCCAAGGCAAGAGATAGCCTGTAAACCCGAAGGTGATCACCACACCGAATAGGGCCAGCCCGACGATCCAGAGTAACTCTCGCGGCTTTTTATAAGCGCCCCAGAGAAATACCTGCGACATGTGGGCGATCACACAGACCACCATCGCACTGGACCCCCAAAAATGGTAGCCCAGGAGGAACCAGCCATAATCAACGTCGTGAATAATATATTGTGTACTGGCCCAGGCGTGGTCTGCCGTCGGCACATAATAGAACATCAGCAACGTGCCCGTCAGCGCCTGCATCGCAAAGATGAACAACAGGATAGAGCCGAACACGTAGGCCCAACGAGACCCACCAGGAAGCGGCTCATTGAGCATCTTGGCCTGCATTTCCTTGAGGCCAACACGTTCGTCCAGGAACGCGACGAGCTTTTCGATCGTACTGGGCTGATGATCGGAAATCGTTGCAGGGGATGAATGCTTACTATCCATATCGCCAGCTTTCAAATGATCCGAATTTGCGACTTCGTACCGGCCTTGAACTCCATGTCGATGACCTCAACCTCTCCCCCTGCAGAAACCCTCACAGGCAATGCGTCAAGGGCGCGCGGGGCCGGTCCATCGAGCACTTGTCCCGCGGCATCATAAATACTGAGATGGCACGGACAGAGAAAGACTTGTCCGAGTGTTTTATGCTGTCGCCACTTGAACGCACACCCTAAATGTGGGCACTTGCCGGAGAACGCTAGGTAGGGAACATCTTTCCTGTTGGTCCAGATGGCCTTTCCTCTGGCATCACGGAATTCGGCGTCCTTACCTTGATAGACTTTTCCTAGAAGCTCTGGAGTGGCCTGTAACACCCAGACATTTTTATCGACTTCAGCCTCTGGCATATAGGCTTCTTTGACCTTTTTCTTGTACTTAAACTGCACACCAACATCTTCTTGCTTGATCTTGCTGACATTCCCCACTTTCAGCCATTCATTGTCGAAATCCGCATACATCGGCTTCATGAGAAAGCGGAGAATCGGATAGGCAATGGGAAGACCGATCAAAAACCCAATGACATTGGTAAAATTCATGAAAAACGTGCGGCGTTTAACACTCTTCTCCAGATCCGGCAGAGGAACCAACACCTCACCCGGGGTCACATGGATATGGTCTTCGAGATGTGAGATCTCCACTTCATGCGTGGTGACATAGTCATCTCGCTTAAAGGGAGGTAACGCCAGGATCTCGGTTGACGGCGCACGCAACTGCACAAGATCGTCCGTCACAACCTGGACATGGCCCATGGCAACTTGTCGCTCACCGCTCCCATTCATCGATACCACGATGTGGCTGATCTCATGGGAAAGCGGATCAAGCACGACTTTCGTGACTTCACCGATGTCGAGGTCGGTGCACCGGACCTTGGATTTCAGCTTCGGTTGCAGCATTAGTTTTTCTTGATCGGCTTGGGGGTATTCACCGAGGCGTTCTTGAACGTCCCTAACCAGGCAGCAAGAGCCTGCATTTCCTTGGGATCCATGAGATCTTTAAATTTGTTGGGCATGATGCCCTTCTGCCATTCCTTCTCATACCCCTCGGCCATAAAACTCTTGGGGTTCGCAATTTTCTCTTGAATCTCATCGACAGTTAACAACGTGCCGATATTATCCAATTCGGGGCCTCGTTTCTTTCCACCCTCACCCCGAAGCTTGTGACAGTTGTAACATTCTTGCAGTTGCCACTGCTCCTCGCCCACCTTCATAAAATCGCCTGCGCTCGCACTAGCTGCGGCAGGAGATTTCTCTCCAGCTGGGGGTGTCTGCGATGCGACGGCAGGCTGACTGCCTCCCAATCCCTTGAGCCGATCCTCAAGCGCTTTGATTTGTGCATCGAGCGCCTTGGCTCGAGCAATCAACTCTTCTGCCTTCCCCTGCGCCGACTGCTTTCGCTCCTTATCTAAAAGCTTGCCGATCTTTGTCTTCTCATCTTCAGGGTTAAACTGAGGCAAGAGCGACGGCCCAGCGACAGAAACTGTCACCATGAAGATCCAGAACGCGATCACGGCTAAGAGCGACTTCCCACCGCTCATCGTACTGAGTGGCCGTGCATCGAGCAGGATGAAGACTGTTGCTCCGACCAACGAGATGATGAAGAATAGCAATTGAAAAGAGAACGGCAGCTCCTGTGAGTGCGCGATGGCCACAAGCACACCACCAACCACCAACCCTAGTCCTAGCTTATTAAATATATTCCCCATGTAAATTCCCGTTGCCTTGGCAGGCGCTCCGAACTGTGATTATTTGACGGCGATGGGAACGGCGCTTCCCTCAGGCTCTCTCACCCGCACGACGGAAGTCCGAAGCGCCACAAGCGCAGCCACGCTGACGATAGCAATAAATGCCACCGTAATCGCTGTAATCCATCCCGCAGAATACGAAAGCGTCGGAGTAAACGACTCAGGGCTAAGATCCGACACCAAACTATAGGTATGGAAATACTTTTTAAGCAATGACCGGACCGCCCCCATCAATCCCATAATCCACGTAGATGTGAACGCCAGAAAAATCAACACAAACTGCGCTACGAAATCAATTTTCCCCCAGAGGATCGTGCCTTGCTTGATGGTCCGGTTATATAGGATGAAGTTGACAACTGTCACGAACACCAATGTCAAAATTGCGGAAAGCTTAGCCGGCATAGACGCCAGGAAGTCCCATCCCTCCGGGAGCTTCATCTCATCGGGCATATCGGTGCCGGTGGCCACAAATCCAGCCGGAGTAAGCCAGACGGCATCGCTGAGGAGCATGATAATAAAGCCGATCTTGATGACGGTCCTCGCAGAGACGGTCATTGGAACAAACCGACCCAACAAGAACGGTGAGATAGCCAAGGGCAGGAGGAATACCAAGGACATCGGATCTGGGATCCAATAAGTATTCATCACCCACATCGTGGCAGGCAGTAACACCACCAAAACAATGGGGGCAAGAATGGTGATCCGAACATTGTCCGCACCTTCGATTCGTTTGAGGCTGAGCCAACTATAATAGTTGATGGCCAAGAACAGAAGCCCGATCATCACCCCTTGCATTTCAAAAAACATGGACAGCTGGTCGGCCATCATGTACGGGCAAAATGAGAAATCGTAATCGCACATTTCATAGGCCAGCAAGAGTCCCGTGAAGGGCTGCAAGAGCGACCCTCCCACTGCAATCCAGATGGCAGCGAAACCCATCCAATCATAGTAGGCTCTCTCCTCCTGCGTCTTCGCCGCCATGTACATATAGGCAGCGATCATCCCGGCAATGAACCCGCTGAACGCCACATTCCCATCGATTCGGTGAAGACTCAGAGGAAACCAGCTTTGATTGGCAATCTTATCCCACAAGGTAGCCGCCGCGATGAAATCCTGGGGCGAAACCCCCTCGGCTTTCGGCGGGGTATTCATGAACGACGTGGGACCATTGATCACGAACAAGATGAGTAAACACACGAGATTCAAGACAACACCCAGGGCGATATGCCGCCCTTTCTTTTCCCCCTTCCAGACATCCCAGGTATACAGATAGGCGTACATCAGGATGGTCTCCGCGATAAACAACGCCGGATACAAAATCGCAAAGACCACATAAAATTGATTGATGAACGAGGTGGTGAACTGTGGATAGGCTGCCAGAAGGACGAAAATAAATAACCCGCCGGTCACCGCCGTCATGCTGAAGAGAATCACCGTGACTTTGGTAATCTCTTTGGCGAGACGATCATAGCGTGGGTCCTGCTTGCGATACCCCAGCCATTCAGAGATCACGACGAAGATCGGTGCACCCAGGATGAATGCGGCAAACAAGATATGGAGCTGAGCAACGACCCATACTGCCGTCCGATTGCCCGTATAGGGAAACTCCACCGAAGATACCCCAGACTCCTGGGCGTAGACATTGGTGGCAGCTGCCACACATAGCGAAAACAACACCATGAGAGCCAGGAGACCGCTCGACAGTTTTTTCACGATGCCTCGCCCCCTACTTTAAGAACAGACTCAAGAATATTAGCCTCACTCTTACTATACATAATATACCCAGCGAGAGCTTCACGTAACAACCTGGGCCTCAGTGACTAGACCGACAAGATATCCTAGGACTCTTCAGATGCTACTCAGTACTCCATGGAACATTGAAGGCCAGGCCCCACACAAATTGTTAACAGATATGGACTTACTGGCCAGCCGAGCATCTCAAATTCCCCAGCCGTTATCTAGGAAATTCCAGAACATACACAAAAAATCAGAAGCCCGATTCATAGACTTAGGGAAAGTCTGATTAATTCACGTTTTCACTCGGCCAGCTGTTCCTGGACTGACCACCCAGGGCAAATTCAGTGGGTCGCTGCTGTTCCGAGAGCCTGTTTGTGAGGCACACCCATCGTGCGATGCCCCACGGCCCGCCTCCGGCCCCCCATCCTCTACGTTCCCGCCAACAGGCGCCGTCGCGACACATAGAGATTTGCCAACCCGCAGCTGATCTGGAGCCAGTGGGTATTCTTTGCCAGCCCCCGGTACCGGACTTTGGCCCAGCCGAAGATCCGCTTGATGACCAAGAACGCATGTTCGACCTTCGCCCGGACCTTTGACTTCGTGCGGTTCCGGCCCCGCTCCGCCTCACTCAGTGGTCGATGCCGGTGCGCTTTGGTCTGCACGAAACTCTTGGCCTTGGGCGCGTGCTGCCGGATCACATCGCGTTGTCCACTATAGGCGGCATCGCCCCACACCCGCGTTTCCTCTCCATGCAGCAGTTTCGGCAAGACTTGGCTGTCATGGACATTGGCCGCCGTGGCCGCTACGGAATGAATCAGCTTCGTCTGGCTGTCCACGCCAATATGCGCCTTCATACCGAAATACCACTGGTTCCCCTTCTTCGTTTGATGCATCTCGGGATCCCGCTCCTTGGTCCGGTTCTTCGTCGAACTCGGCGCACTGATGATGGTCGCATCCACGATGGTGCCTCGGCTCACTTGCAGCCCCTGCTTCGTCAAATACTCCCCGATCCGGATAAAGAGCTGTGTTCCTAACTCATGCGCCTCCAGCACATGCCGAAACTTACAGATCGTCGTCTCATCGGGCACGGGCTCACGGCCCAGATCAATCCCCACGAACTGCCGCATGGCCCGTGAGTCGTACAAGGCCTCCTCCACCGCCGGATCTGACAGGTTGAACCACTGTTGCAGACAATGGAGGCGCAGCATGCGTTCGACTCCGACCGGCGGACGCCCCGGCCCGTCGGCCTTGGGGTAGACCGGCTTGATCACGGCGACTAATTCCGCCCAGGGCACCACGCGATTCATTTCGTCGAGGAACCGCTCGCGGCGGGTGGATTTGCGATATTGCTCGAATGGGATTTCCGCAAAGGTCTGTTGGTGCATGGAGGCGTCTCCCGTTCAGTGCTGCATTCCTCATAGCACATCATCAATGGGGAATAAATCAGACCTTCCTTAGATGCGCAAGCAAGAAATAGACTTCCGGATGCCGACGACGTGAACACATTCCACCATCAGCAACCCCTGCGATCCTACCACTCACTTCGCACCAACCTCACTCCACTGCTTCTTCTCTTCATTCCAGGTTTTTCCGGACAGTGCAAAATTCCGTTCATAGAGCACGAGCTTCCATCGGTCTTCTTCAGAGAGCTTGCTCTTCCAACCTCGCATCTTGGTATTCGGCACCCCCTCTGAGATACGCCAAAACCACACGGAATCTGAATAAAGCTTCATGCGCTCAGGGTTTCTAAAGTCCGTGGCACCCGCCTTCACCGGTTTCCCGTCTTTCCCATGGCAACTAGCACAGTTCACATCGGGATTTTTCTCACCTACGTACAACTTCCTTCCCTCTTCAAGCTTCTGAGAATCCCCCCACCAATCTGCCGGCATACGTTTATCAGCATATTCAGCAGGAGCTGGAGGTGGCGGTACAATCGGCCCTTCTCCGCCTTGCTCTCCACCACAACTCGATAATAGTCCGAGACCCATACCCAACAGAACGTGAATCAATCTTATCCTGATATTCATGCCGATCTCTCACTCTGTCATTAGGGAAGATTCTCGCCAACACGACGACGCGGTTGAAAAAGTGGCAGACAAACAAAAAAACGCTTCCGCCGAGGTATCCCACCTCCAACAAAAGCGTTCTGGCTACAATTTCGTCGGCAGCTCTGCACGAAGGCCCCGCCACACATAAACCGATTCGGCGAGACACTCTGTAGCCTCCAAGGCCGTCATCGGCAATTATGATTTTCTCTTTCCCTGCGACTTCACCCTGCCTCGCTCTCGCTTCCGCTGAGAACGGACCAGCTTCATCCCGATAACACCTCCAGCTACTGCAACCACGCCCCCCCCACCAAATCCACATAGGAGGCCCACTCACCTCACAACCAGTTCCAAAGTTAACGCGGATTTTCCGGTCACTTTCTAAGTCTTTTTGGTCGAATTCAACCTTAAGGTGTTGCTGCTCCCCTCCCGCCTCTACCAAAAGGGGATCACCAAAATTGTCATTGTGCAGATGAAACATCGCTTTATAGTAGCCATCTCCATCCGTCCGCACAACCTGACCGTATGAAATCTTGGTGTCCTTGACAAGAACGTCTGCACTCGACATCCCCTTCCCATCAGGCCCGCATACGTAACCCTCGACCATGAAACGATGGTCCGCTTCATGCGTGGCTAGAACCACCTGTGGAAACATTACGCTCATTACGAAATAGCAACTCAGGACGGACAGTGCCGCTAGACTTCGACTAGCAAGCTTCGAACTTGACCGCTGACTCGTCGCTCGCTCTTTTGAAGAAATACTCACTCGCTGTATAACGAGCACGCTAGGATTCGGGCAGGCGTTTCTAACACAGCATTCCATCTTTGTCAACGAAAAGGGAGGTGATTTCGCTGACACACAAAGGTCTTTCGCAATTTCTCTTTTTCACAACCAGCGGAAGTGGGCAGGAGCTTCAGAGATAGCCCTTTGTACGCGCGACCGCCTCGATTTTCTCGGCTTCCGTTCGACGCTCAGACTCTTTCTTAGACACCCAGGTCTCCCACGATTTTCCGTTTGCGGTGTCTTCCCCGGTGAAGGCGATCGTGGTGATATCTGCATACGGAATGCGTTGAGCATCCGGACGGTCAGCGGAAAATAGCTCAAGATAAGGATCAGTAGTTCCGGCATGTCGATTATAGATATATCCGGTGACCGACTCGCCAGAACGGAGTGTTAACGTCACATCGCCACGATAGTCGAATGCGAGTTCGACAGCTTCCGTTATTTCCGCAGTAGAATTCGGCGTAAAAACACGCCCTTCAAGGGAACCGGCTATACCGGCGATATGATTTTTCGTGTCAGTCATGGCGAGGTTCTCGTTCGCGACATATATTTCGTGAAGCGCTGTCCACCCTGACGCACTATGGATGACGCTCGCCTCGCTGAGCGGGCGAAGCGAGCATCACGAGCACTGCTATCGCGAGGTAGGCGATAATGTCAGTTTTGCCGTCCGAACAAATCCAGAGGCCGTACTAAACGTATCTTCAACTGCGGAGGCCTCATAGCCGCAATGGACCATGCAATCGGCGCACTTCTCATTTCGACCAGTTCCATACTTCTCCCACTCCGTCAACTCCATCAACTCCCGGAAGGTCGCGGTATACCCCTCTTGGAGTAAATAGCAGGGCTTCTGCCATCCAAACACGTTATACGTTGGATTCCCCCAGGGCGTACATTCGTACTGACGTCGCCCCATAAGGAAATCTAAAAACAGGGGCGATTGATTGAACTGCCAACCTGGCTTGGGACGAGCAAGGATCTTGGAGAAGAGTTCTTGAGTCCGCTCCCGCTTCAAGAAATGTTGCTGATCTGGAGCTTTTTGATAACTATACCCTGGGGAGATGGTCATCCCCTCGACGCCGAGGGCCATCATTTCATCGAAAAATGTTCTGACCCGCTCTGGATTCGCATCATCGAACAAGGTGGTGTTGGTCGTCACGCGATGACCGCGCTTGAGTGCCGCTTTGATCGCCTTGACTGCCACCTCATACACCCCATCGCGACAGACAGCCAAATCGTGTTCATCCTTGAGTCCATCCATGTGGATACTGAAGGTCAAGTACTTCGAAGGCTGATATTCGTCCAACTTCCGCTCCAAGAGGATGGCGTTCGTGCAGAGATAAATATACTTCTTCCGATCTACCAAACCCTTTACGATCGTTGCGATTTCAGGATGAATGAGTGGTTCCCCACCAGGAATACTCACCATGGGCGCTCCGCATTCCTCCGCCGCCGCCCAGCATTGTTCAGGGGTTAACCGCTTGTCGAGGACATGATCAGGATACTGGATCTTCCCACAGCCTGCGCAGGCTAGATTACATCGAAAGAGCGGTTCAAGCATCAACACCAAGGGATATCGCTTCACTCCCTTCAACTTCTGGGAGAGCACATACGTCGCCACGGTATACATTTGGGAAATCGGAACAGCCATTCCGTTCTCCTTCTCTCGCTCGCGTTGTTGTTCTTGCAACCCTGTATATATGAACAGCTACGAGTCGTAGCCGCACTTTGGAAGCACATGAATGGTCGTGATTGTAACATCTCACCTAAGACGCGTCAATTTCCGTAGATAGCCCTGTCTAGGTCTTCCATGCACCGCACAGTCGACGGGAACAATCCTATCACTTCACATGCAGATCAGGTTTGAACGTAAGAGCTATCTTGGTGAATCTTTCGAAACTGCATCCCATCACGAGGAGAAGTACCTTCGATGCAATGTGGATCCTTGTGCCCACAAGCTGGAGAATGCCTCCATTTGCAGTTTCCCTTGATCGAGAATGTAAATAGTGCGCCTATGAGAACACTGGAGACGCTTTTTCACCAGCGACAATGACAATAAAGCGATAAAGAGTCGGCAGGTCAGGTGAAGGTTGGGATGGAGGCGCCGAGCGGGTTCGAACCGCTGCATCGCAGTTTTGCAGACTGCTCCCTTACCACTTGGGTACGGCGCCTCAGAGGTCGGCATTATAGTCGCTTCGTTTTCTAGAACACAACACGCGCGAACCTGATATTCCACCTACCGGCAACTTCTCCGAGAATCGAGAGGAGCGTCTTGGACATTCCCGGGCGTCTGGGCTATGCCTCACGGACCATACGAGACGAGCTTGATTGCATTTTTTCATGATGCAATCCTGGATAGCTCAAACCGCCCCTACTGCTGAGAAGCAATCCATACAAGATCAACATCGCGATACCAAGATGATGGTAGCTCTTCAGTGCCTCCCATCTTACCGAACCCACGACTTCATAATTCAGCACCATGGTCAACACCACATACACTGCGAGCATGATGTATCCCAAACGACTCAACCCGCCGCTCACCTGAGCTGCTGCCGCGACGACGACACAGGCCGCTGGGATCAGCCATACCAGATGCTGATCCCAGGTAATAGGAGAGAATAATAAGGCCAAGACCAAGGTTCCAGCGCAATCCCGTGCCCACGTAGGATCTCCTGGCCCTTGAAACGCGCGGCGACTTGACCACGCAAATAATCCAAGTAGGCTGATCGCGGCAACCCCAACAATCCCGTTCGCAACTGGGGACGGCAGATCTAACACCGGTTGATATCCTGGATCCACCTGCCGAAGCCGATGGGTTGGTGGGTATGTGACCAGGTAGCGCAGCATGGTATGGCGGAGCGAGAGGTTCGCCTTCTGAAGTTCATTTTCCTGCCGACCCTCTGCCTGCCGATCAAGCACGGATAACACGGCATTCCTGGTCCATTCCGTGTGATGCTCCCACCAACTTGTGGGTCCCATATATAAGAGGGGTAACAGAACCCACAAAACCGTGGCAAGTACCGTGTACGAGGCGACTCGCCATTGCCGCTTCCAAAGAAACAGAAGCACGAAGAGTGCTGGTGTGAGCTTGAGCACGATGCCAAGTCCAACTAAAGCTGCTCCCAGCCGTTCTTTCCCAACCCATATCGCGTAACTGCCGCCGGCCAGAATACCCAGCAGGATGAGATGCGGACCTCCGTCGTCGAGATCGTTCAAGATAAATTGTAGCGTCAACAACCCTGCACCGATACCGACCAAGAGCCGGCTCCACACATTCGCGTCTGATCTGCCACACAACATGCGGTGGAACAACATGATGGTGATGACTAAGCATCCGACAGCGACGGCATAGCGCAAGGCTAAGCTCGGGTTTCTGTCCAGAGTGAGCAAGGGGGCGAAATAGATGCCGGTAGTCGGTAAATACATGTAGCAGTAGTCATTGGCGTAGAGATAGTCCCCCGTGAGAAAGCGTCGTCCGATCTCGCGATGGATATCGATGTCACGGAAGTGGAATGAGCGCCCGAAGGAGATGATGTAGCCATGCACCATCGCCGCAATCGCGAGGCCGACCTTCACCAGCCTCACAAAGAGAACGGATCTGACAAAGTCATTGATCCAGTGAATGATCGGCTTTGATTCCATAGTTCACCGGCACACATACATGACACTTGGAGAACACGTCAATCGTTACTTTTGGAGAAGAAGCCTGGAGTTAAATTACGTAGGTGAGAAGAGGCCTTAACAGCGGCCGTTACCTGCGGGGCAAGACCGGTATTTCTTTTCCAAGCGTTGAGAGATGATCCGACTGAGGGATAAGGGGTTCCCAACCGTTTTCCGTTGAAGACGCGGTAGGTGCACCGTTCCCTTCCGCCTCTTTTTCCTTAGCAAGCTGCTCCACTTCCTCAATGAGGGTATCCATTAATTCTTCCATGGGAACCTTGCGGACAAGCTTACCCTTCTTGAACAAAATACCTTTGCCCTCACCGCCGGCGATCCCGATGTCGGCCTCTTTGCCCTCTCCAATGCCATTCACAACACAGCCGAGCACCGACACGTTCAGCGGGGTCTTAATGTGGCCAAGTTTCTTTTCCAGCTCGTTCGCCATGCGCACGACGTCGATCTCCACGCGTCCGCACGTCGGACAGGCGATCACGTTGATCCCACGATGCCGCAGTTCCAAAGACTTCAGGATTTCGAAACCGACCTTGACTTCTTCCACCGGATCGGCAGCGAGCGAGACACGAAGTGTATCGCCGATGCCTTGGGACAACAGGTAGCCGAGCCCGATCGACGATTTCACAGCGCCAGTCATGGCCGTGCCCGCTTCTGTAATGCCGATGTGCAGAGGATAATCGGACTGCATCGCAAAGAGCCAGTAGGCATCGATGGCGTGCTTGACGTCGGAGGCCTTGAGCGACACCTTCATGTTGGTAAAGCCGACGTCCTCCAGCGCATGCACCGCGTTGAGCGCCGATTCGGAAAGCGCTTCAGGAGAAGGCCATCCGTATTTTTCCAACAACGGCCGTTCGAGCGAGCCTCCGTTGACGCCGACTCGAATCGGAATGCCATGATCATTGACCGCTTTGATTACTTCTTCAACCTTCCACCAGGTGCCGATGTTGCCGGGATTGATGCGGACGCAATCGACGACTGCGGCAGCTTTCAAGGCAAGGCGGTGATCGAAGTGAATGTCCGCGATCAACGGCACCGTCATCGCTGCTTTGATCTGAGGCAGGACCGCGGCGGCTTCCTCGTCCGGCACGGCCACACGGATAATTTCACAGCCGGCGGCTTCAAGCCGGTGAATCTCTGCGACCGTTGCAGTCACATCGCGCGTGTCTGTCGAACACATGGATTGCACGGACACAGGAGCATCGCCTCCGACCTTCACCTTGCCGACCGAAATCTGTCGAGTTTTTCGCCTGGCGATATGCATCTGTCGTGACCCTCTTACCTCTTACTCTTTACCCCTCACCGTCTTGATCAGCTCCCCTGTTCGTCTCCATGAGGATGGCCGACCAGCGCTGAACCTGTGAGTGATGATTTCACAGAGGGTGCTTTGCCGATCACTTCCTTCACACTTTGATAGATCCCTTCAGCCGTCAAACCATACCGTTCTCGCAATAAATCTTGTGGCCCCTGTTCAATATACCAATCGGGCAGGCCTAGAACCTTTGTCTTCACATCGCTAATCCCGGCCTCTGACAGCGTTTCGAGCACCGCAGAACCAAATCCGCCCATCCTGCACCCCTCTTCGACGGTGACGACGTAGCGAACCCGCTTTGCGACATCCGTGATGAGTTCGTGATCCAGCGGCTTGACAAATCGAGCGTTCACCACGGCAGTAGACACGCCTTCCTTGCTGAGACGCTCGGCGGCTTGATGCGCCTGCCAGACCGACACACCGATTGCGATAATGGCTACGTCCGTCCCGTCCTTGATCAACTCCCCTTTGCCAATAGGCAACGCCTGGGCCGCCGCATCCATCGTGACCCCGAGACTGACGCCGCGCGGATAGCGCACGGAAATTGGGCCCTCATGCTGCACGCACGTCTTCATCATATGCTGCAATTCATTTTCATCTTTTGGCGCCATGACGACCATGTTGGGAACGTGGCGCATATAGGCGTAGTCGAAGGCACCATGATGCGTCGTCCCGTCTTCGGCGACGAGCCCGCCGCGATCGATGCAAAACACGACGGGAAGGTTCTGCGTCGCCACATCGTGCACCACCTGATCGTAGGCCCGCTGGAGAAAGGTCGCATACATGACAACAACCGGCTTTAAGCCCTGCGTCGCAAGCCCCGCAGCAAACGTCACCGCATGCTGCTCGGCGATGCCGACGTCATAGAGACGATCTGGAAATTCCTTTTCAAATGCCGTCAGCCCCGTCCCTTCGCACATCGCCGCCGTGATGGCCACAACGCGCTTGTCCTCACGGGCCAACTTGACCAGGGCGTCCATCGCAATCGCCGTGTATGAAGGACGTGCGGCTTTCTTGGCCGGTGCGCCAGTCGACCGGACGAACGGTGGACAGGCATGGAACCATACCGGATTCTTCACGGCCGGTTCGTAGCCGAGCCCCTTCTTCGTAATGACATGAAGGAGGACCGGTCCCTTCATCTTCAGCACATTCTCGATCGTCGGAAGGAGATGCTCAAAGTTGTGGCCGTCGATGGGACCACTGTATTGGAACCCAAGTTCTTCAAAGAGCAATCCGGGAAGAATCACGCCTTTCGCAAGCTCTTCGGCTCGGCGAGCGAGCTTCTGCATGTCGGAGCCGATGTGAGGAATCTTCCCCAATAGCTGACCAGTCTCTTCACGCATCTTCCCATAGAACTCGCCGGTAATGGTTCGACTCAGGTAGGCCGAAATAGCTCCGACATTTTTCGAGATCGACATTTGGTTGTCGTTCAAAATCACGAGAAAATCTTTTCCGAGCCCTCCGGCATGATGCAGCCCTTCCAGCGTCATCCCCGCCGTCATGGCGCCGTCACCGACAACACAGACAACCTTGCTCTTCTGTTTCAACTGCTCCCTAGCTTCGACCATGCCAAAGGCAGCAGACACACCGGTCCCCGCATGCCCGGCGTTGAAGGTATCGTACTCACTCTCTTCCCGTTTACAAAATCCACTTAATCCACCGTACTGGCGAAGCGTGTGGAACTGTTCACGCCGACCAGTGAGGAGTTTGTGAGTGTATGACTGATTGCTGGTGTCCCAGACAATCTTGTCGGTCGGTGTATCGAGAAGATATTGCAAGGCGACTGTGAGTTCGACGACGCCTAAATTCGAGGCCAGGTGTCCGCCCACATTTGAGACCGCCCCGATAATCTGTTCACGAATCTCCTGGCATAACGCTGGAAATTTGTCCGGAGACAACCGCTTCAGATCGGCAGGACTATGGATCGTCTTCAGTAGGGACATAGATGGTCTCCTTCGTTCGCTGCCCCATCGGCAGCAGTCCTACGCACAGGACTAATAGGCACCGTGTGTCCAGGTGCTAAATTTTCGTGAATTCTCACACACGAACCACATGAAGTCAAGCACTTAGGAAAGGTGCATGGGGGAGCGCGCTCTCTTCTAGACCTTGATATAAAGGAACCGGACTGTCCGATGTTGGTACGGACACCGGATGGTGTCGGTTAGTATGGAAAGTCGAGCCCGGCAAAAATGACTCCGCCTTCCTTGCTGAACCCATAATCGATCCGTCCCACAACGTTGGGCCGGATGATCCCCCGAAACCCGACGCCTGGGGTAATACGATAGTCTTTGAAACTCACATTCTTAAATGAGTTAAAGACTTGTCCGGTATCGATGAACGGTGCGATCTCAAAATCCGCCATGACACCGGCCAGACGCGTACGTACGATGTGAATCCGCTCTTCAACACTGAACGCAATCAGTTGCTTATCGATGTATCGGTCTACGCCAAAGCCACGCAGGTTGTTCTGCCCCCCT
Organism: Nitrospirota bacterium; assembly: GCA_963850405.1. GTDB lineage: Bacteria > Nitrospirota > Nitrospiria > Nitrospirales > Nitrospiraceae > Nitrospira_D. Next base: position 42,287 of record CAWKLH010000025.1, on the reverse strand, counting down.
AACGAGCTCTGCTCGAAGAACGGGACGTCTGAGCCGAGCGTGGCTTGCAGATCGCCACGGATCACCAAAATCGCCCGTTTCGATTCACTCGCAAACATCTTTTTGATCTCGAGACCATACCGAGAATACAGAGGGTCGGCGCCATTTTTGAAGTTATAGTTCAGTTCGGCGTACGCCGTAATCGCCATCCCATCCGTGGGAGTCACTAAGTTGTTCCGTGTGTCATAATGAAAGCTGATCCGCTGGCCGAGAATCGTCGCCCCTCCCACACCTGGGGCATCGGGGAACAGATCTCCTGAAAAGGGAAGTTCCGTGGCACCCTGTTGAATCGACTGCATGTGCCGAAGTCGTTGGCTCACGGCGATCTGCGTGACTTCGTTGGCATAGATACCGAATTTCCAGTTCAATCGTGTCTCCGAAGCCGTGTAGTTTGACTCATCCTCCTTGATCGAGGTCGGCCCAAGCCCAAAAAATCGCACCGTGGCATTTTTGAAATGCGTGGCACTGAACCCGATGCTATACCGTCCATTACTGAAACCCGGATCCACATAACTCAACAAGAATTTGCGTTCGATCCGCTCCGTCCAGGAGGCAATACCTCGAAGCTCCTTTCCACCCGGCTCGTAACGGAACAGATTGACGGTTCCCCGCGTACCGACGATCGTGTTGTACACCACCATCGGCGCAACCAAGTATTTGAGGTCCCCATCCGGTCCCGTCATCAGCGCGGGCACAATCAGCCCAAAATCGCTGCCGTCATTCCGGCTGGTGCTGATCGCTGGAATGGGGAAGTACTGCGTCTCTGCCTGGGCTCGGTCAAGAAAGAACGGGGACACACTCCCGAACAAGGCAAGAATGAGAGCAACTACAAGGCTACGCATACACGTACTCATGATTCCGCAAACGACGTTATGGCGCCTTGAGCTTGTCGGATTTTTTTCGGAGCTGATCGACGAGATCTGAATAGGAAGAAGCACGGAGAATCTTCGTGAACTGCCCACGATAGTTGTTTACCAGACTGACCCCATCCACCACGACGTCATAGACTCGCCAATCATTTGCCTTGTTGATCAAGCGATAATCAAGTGGAATCTCCGTTTTTCCTGAAAGCACTTTGGTCCTGACTTCCGCGTACTCTTTCTCCGTTCGCTCATTGAGATACTGCACGCCCTCACCTGAATAGGTTTCGACCTTGTCCGCGTACGAATTGGTCAGCAGCGTCTGAAAGAGATCGACAAATTCCTGTTTTTGCTGATCAGTCAGCTGGTTCCAGGGAGCTCCAAGCGCCCGTCGGGACATTTCTGTATAGTCAAATCGAGCTGATACCACCTTCTCAAGTAGGTGTCGACGTTCCTCGGACTTCGCCGGTTGCTTGAGTTCCTTTTCCTTGACGATGCGGAGCACTTCATCGATCGTCGATTTCATGGAATCGGTAGGAGGCCCCGCATACCCTGGTACCGCCACCACTCCGATGCAGATGACCATCATAAGCACCGCGAACCACGAGCTGCCGCCTCTCCACTCAGTCCACGCATCCCTGATCGCTATCATCGCGCCCCTCTCTCCGACACCAATATATTCATATTCGTCTTTCCTGCCACACCCAACAGACAGGCCTGGTTAGTTGACCTTACCATGAACGTATTGACTCACCAACTCCTCCAAGTCGAGGCCTGATTCCGTATCACGAATGGCATCTCCCGGTTTCAGAGGGTCTCCCCCTCCTCCCGGCGAGAGTGCAAGGTATTTTTCACCGATGATCCCTCTAGTTTTAATCGAGGCGATAGTATCGGAATAGAGCTTGGTTCCATTTTGCAGAGCCAGCCGTACCCTGGCCCGATCTTCTTTCAGGCTGACCCCCCTGACTCGACCCACTTCCACGCCGGCGATTTCCACGGCCGCTCCGGCTTTCAACCCTGTAGCCGAATTGAACAGCGCATCCACTTCGTAGACATCTCCACCGATGAGTTCCAACTTGCCGAGCTTGATTGAGAGATACCCCAAACAGACGATGCCAACCAGCACAAACACGCCGACGATCAATTCGAGTTTGATTTTCTCCATCCTGAACTCCTCTAGCCTCCGGTGGACGCGGCGCGCAGCGGCACGGTCCCGCCGACTGAGATGAATTCTCTGATTTCAGGATCGGTCGTCCGTTGAAATTCTTCCGGCTCCGCCATCGCGGCGATCTTCCCATGTTTCAACATTGCGACATAATCCGAAATACCGAATATCTCTGGAATCTCATGGCTCACCATCACTGCGGTAAACCCAAACCTTCGCTGCATGCTCGCAATAAGATCATGAATAGACTTGGCCATGAGCGGATCAAGTCCTGTCGTCGGCTCGTCGAAGAGGATGATCTCCGGCTGCATGACTAACGCGCGTGCCAGGCCGGCACGTTTCCGCATGCCCCCGCTCAATTCCGCAGGAAACTTGTGTCCCATTCCGGCCAGACCCACTTGCTCCAACTTCTCTTCGACACGACTGGTCACATCCGGGCCTTTCATTCGAAGCCGTTCTCGGAGCGGAAACGCCACGTTTTCGAAGACCGTCAGTGAATCGAACAGCGCCGCCCCCTGAAATAACATCGCGAACCGCTTGCGCACTTCGTTGAGCGCATGGCCGTGGAGCCGAGAAATCTCGACTCCATCAACCCACACCTGTCCAGAATCAGGTTGGAGAAGCCCGATCATATGCTTCAGCAACACGCTCTTGCCTCCACCACTTCGACCGATGATCGTCGTGAGCTTTCCTTCAGGGACGATGAGATCAATGCCCTGCAAGACCGGCTGACCTCCCAACGTCTTTGTCACACCCACAAGCTTCAGCATGGTTACATCAACAATGATGTCAGAAAATAGTCCCAGATGAGAATCAAGACCGATGACAACACGACCGCCTCTGTTGTGGCCGTGCCGAGGCCCTCGGCACTCATCTTGGTGTAAAAGCCCTTATAGCAACAGACCCAGCTCACGATCAGACCAAAACTAATGGATTTGAGAATGCCGCCATAGACGTCTTTCCACTCAACCGCGGCCTCGATGGAATTCCAGTACGAACCGGCGTTGACGCCGAGCAGGTTCACTCCAACAAGGTGACCACCATAGATTCCCACCACGTCGAAGATTGCCACCAACAGAGGCACACCAATCAAACCTGCAACCAGTTTCGGAGCAATCAGGTATTGGAGCGGATTGATGGCCATGGTGTCGAGCGCATCGATCTGTTCCGTAATCCGCATGATGCCAATCTCCGCTGTCATGGCTGAACCAGCCCGCGCCGTTACCATGAGCGCAGCCAAGACCGGGCCCAGCTCGCGAATCATGCTAATCGCGACCGCGGAACCTAACAGCCCTTCAGACCCAAACTTTCGTAACGTATAGTAGCCCTGAAGCGCCAAGACCATTCCGGTGAACGCCGCCGTCAGCACGATGACAAACGTCGATTTATAGCCAATGAAGTGGAGTTGTTTGACGATTTGCATGCCCCGCAACGGCGGACGCGCCAACCAGGCGAAGGATGTGACCAGAAAGATCAGCATCCGGCCCATTTCCGCCACGTAGGTAAGAGCCCATCGGCCCATGAGTGCGAGTAGCGTCATGGTCAAGTCGGCGAGAGTTCCTTCTTCGGTCGCTCGGTCACCATCGCCGCCACATAGCTCCGGAAAAAGGCCGTCAAGGCCTCTGCTGCGACCAGACTCTGTCGACGGAGCCGACCAAGACCCAAGAGGCATGAAGGGGCGGCCAAGATCGTCTCGATCCCTTTCAGCCACCCAGTGGGCCTGAGAAACAGATTGAAGTCAAGTGGAAGATCTTCGTCCAGACGATCCGACACGGATCGGATGATCACAAAGGGAACCTGCGCCCGTTGTGCTTGGGCAGCCAAAGCGGAACTTTCCATGTCGAGGCCGATGGCCTGAGTGCTCAAGCGCAAACCGTTCGCTTTTCTCCAGCACTGCCAATCACTCTGATCGGTCGAGACAAACCGCCCGATGTGTTCGGACGGCACCAGGCTCTCGACAAACGTCACTGGCGAGGTCCCGCTCATCACCCGGCACATCCAGAACCTCTGACGGCTCGTCGCCATGATTCCTGCAATACACCACTTCACGGCCTACCAAGAGTGACCCGATATCCGCTGCGATGAGCGCACAGGCAAATCCCGTCGACACCACAAGGCTGAACGATTGGTTGCCAAGCAATTGGGCGGCGCTTCGCCCCGCTTTTTCAAGACCGACGCCGGTTTGAGCTAGCCAATATTCCCTGTCGCCTACAGTGCACACAAAAACAGTGCGACCGCCGACTCGACGCTCAGCGCCAGGAGGGAACGCCGACTGAACGGCGCTCATTTCCCAAGGGGTGGCGGCAAAAATGACGATTCGTTTCGATGGCACAGCACCAGATGCGCGTGGGGAAAGAGAATCGGCGTGGGTCAATGCTTGGACCGATACAAGTCAGTTCCTTGAATGTGATGACGCAGTTCGTCGGCCCGTATCTTCCCACGGGAACGGAGATTACGGTACATCGCTAGAGCCCACAGGGGGAAGTACTGGCAATACCAATGATACCGAAGATAAAACACGCGTGGAAACCCCGTGCCGGTATGACTAATTTCCTCCCACGATCCATCCTTCATCTGCCAACGAAGAAGAAACTGCACCCCACGCGCAACACTGAAGGAATCAACCGCACCAGCCGACATCAACGCCATCAACGCCCATGCTGTTTGTGAGGGTGTGCTCTCCCCTTTACCGTGAACCTCACCATCGTCCCTATAGGAGAGACAGGACTCACCCCACCCACCGTCAGGATTCTGTTTTGATTCCAACCAGGCAACCGCTCGACGAATATACGGCGCCGAGAGATCTTCCCCGATGGCCCTGAGCCCTGCTAAGACAGACCACGTCCCGTAGATGTAATTGACGCCCCAGCGTCCGTACCAACTGCCATCTTCCTCCTGCTCTTTCTTGAGAAACGCCAATGCCGGTCCCGCAGCTGGATGAGTCTTGTCGTATCCCAATGCGCCGAGCATTTCCAGACAACGGCCGGCCAGATCGGAGGTACTGGGGTCCAAGAGCGCTTTATGATCGGCGAAGGGGATATAGTTGAAGACGACTCGGTTGTTGTCTTTATCATAGGCACCCCAGCCGCCGTCGGATCCCTGCATCGCCAAGACCCAGCGCATCCCGCGGCCAATAGACCCCTTCAGCTCGTCCTCATGACCGGGAATCTTCAATTTAGAGAGCGCCATGATGACCACAGCGGAATCGTCAACATCCGGATACGACTCATTCTCGAACTGGAAGTACCATCCACCCGGTTCCGCGTTCGGTGAGGAGATGATCCAGTCACCGACAGCCTTGGTTTGCCGGGACATGAGATACCGGCCTGCTTTTTGGAGCGCAGGATGATCCTGCGGCACTCCCGCTTCAACCAGCGCATTCATAAGCAACGCGGTATCCCAAATAGGAGAAAAACAGGGCTGGAGATGGAGGGTGGGGACGGACTCACCATTGACCATCGTGGAATCGTAGACTTCCAGCGCCTCGATCTCGCGAAGCGCCTTGACGACCAGGGGATCATCGGCATCGTACCCTAAGCATTGAAGTGCCATGATGGAGTTGGCCATCGCCGGATAGATGGCACCGAGTCCACCGGCCCCTTTGAGGTGATCCACCATCCAGCAAGCGGCTTTGTGCAGCGCTTTTTCCCGTAACGCCCGCATGGGCATCCGATCATACAGTTTCAGCATCACATCCAATGCCACGAAGAAGTTATGCGGGGTGAACCAGGCCTGATCCTTGTTGAACGGAGGGTATTTCCAATAGCGAACCTCCGGGCGCGGGACAGGGTACAACTCATCGATGCCTTGTTCACGTGAGATCCGGCAGACCGGGCGATGCGCAAATACAATGAGTAAGGGAATCAGCACGGCCCGAGACCAATACGAGATCGCATAGATACTGAAGTAGAACTTCTTCGGCAACAACATCAGTTCGACGGGCATATGGGGAACACCTTCCCAATCGTACTGATCGAACAGGGCCAGCGTAATTTTGGTAAACACGTTGGCTTGCAGAACACCGCCCATGGCTAGAATCCGCTCTTTTGCCCGCACCATGAACGGTTCGTCCGCCGACACCCCGCACAACTTAAGTGCAAAATATGCTTTGACCGATGCGCTGATCTCCGCAGGGCCACCATAATAAATCGGCCATCCACCATCCTGCAGTTGTGTCGCCTGGAGATATCGGACAGCCTTCACCTCTCGATCAGGATCGACCCGATCGAGAAACCGACGCAGCATGACGTATTCGGAGGTCAGCGTGGTGTCCGCTTCCAACTCGGCAACCCAATACCCTTCGGCATGTTGACGGTTGAAGAACCATGATTGACTCCGCCTGATTGCGTCATCCACCGCATCAGGTTGGCTCACGGCATGACCGATGGGTCGGCGAGCAGCCGAAGAATCTAATGAGGCCAGGATAACCGGTTTATCAGAAACCAACCGAAGCGACGCGACAGGAGTCAACTCCGTAGCAGGATCGAGTCGCCCTTGAACAGTCGAGAGCAGGCTGTCAGAGAGGCGGTTGAACAACGCCTTGATGATATTCATGAATCTTTATGACTTGACCGACAGGACTGAGGAGGGTGAAAGACCGGCATCTTGCAATGGTCTCCCTTCGTAAACCTTTCCAATACTCCCTGTGGATACTCCGAAGGCTTATAACAGACGATTTGAAACGAGTCAAGCGAGTGGTGGGAGAAGTGCCTGAAGTATCTATATTTTTTTATCGGTGTAGGCGATTGCAAGCACCGCTTCTACAGTATCCATAACTGAACGTCGCGACGTTACTACGCGAGTTATGATCGATTGTTGTGTATGGAGGGAATGCGGGAACCGGCGTATGCTGATGGTCGCCCAGGATCATCAACGTGTGGCATAGGATAGAAGGAGACGCCGTGGGAACGAAGACCGTCAGCGAGTTCACGAATCCGGGGATTCCTGTTCCGGCGTTGGATGCCTTGACCGACGTGTTGCGGGAAGGGGCGAGACGCATGCTGCGGGAAGCCGTGGAGGCAGAAGTGCAAGAGTTTCTGACCCGCCATGCCCCGCTCAAAGACGGGAACAATCGTCAACGGGTGGTGCGGAACGGCTATCTCCCGGAACGGACGATCCAGACCGGACTGGGGGACATCGCCGTCACGGCGCCCCGTGTGCGGGACCGGGAGGGAGCCATCCGATTCTCGTCCCAGATCCTTCCACCCTACCTGCGGCGCACCAAAAGCCTGGTCGAACTGTTGCCGTGGCTGTACCTCCGAGGGATCTCCACGGGAGATTTCAGTTCCGTGCTCACCAGTCTTCTGGGACAGGATGCCCCGGGGTTATCCGCCGCGACGATCCAGCGCCTGAAGGAGTCCTGGAAGGAAGACCACTGCCAGTGGGCGATCCGAGCCCTGTCGAAGACCTACGTGTATCTCTGGGCCGACGGGATCCATTTCAATGTCCGAATGGACGAGGCCCACCATTGTGTACTGGTTGTGATCGGGGCGACTGTGGACGGGAAGAAAGAACTTCTGGCGATCCAGGACGGCTACCGGGAAAGTGAACAGTCCTGGAAGGAACTCTTGCTTGATCTCAAACACCGGGGCCTCTCCGTGGACCCGAAGTTGGCGATCGGCGATGGGGCGTTGGGGTTTTGGAAGGCCCTCCCCCAAGTCTTTGGAGCCACGCGGGGACAACGGTGTTGGGTCCACAAGACGGCCAACGTGCTGAACACGTTACCGAAGGCCAACCACCCCAAGGCCAAAAGTGCACTCCATCAGATCTGGATGGCGGAGACGAAACACGCCGCGCACAAGGCTCTCGATGCGTTTCTCGCCACCTACGCGGCGAAATATCCGAAGGCAACGACCTGCCTGGTCAAGGATCGGAACGCCCTCTTGGCCTTCTACGACTTTCCGGCCGAACACTGGGTCCACATCCGGACGACCAATCCCATTGAATCGACCTTCGCCACCGTCCGGCACCGGACTGTCAAAACCCGAGGCTGTGTGTCCCGGGAGAGTATGCTCTCGATGGTCTTCAAGCTTGCAGTGGTGGCGGAGCAACGCTGGAGACGCCTGAAAGGGTCCGAGCGTGTCGGCGAGGTGCTGCGGGGCGTGGTCTTCAGGGATGGGGTGAACGAGGAGGAGCGGGCACGTGCCGCCTAAACACGATCCCCGCTGCACGACACAAGGCACAGGCCGTGGGGTGGGAACCCTTCTCCAGTTCACGATCACGTTGACCGGGGTCCGTCCGCCAATCTGGCGGCGCGTCCTGGTGCCGGAGAGGTTGTCCCTGTCCGGGTTGCACGATGTCATCCAGGAGGTGATGGGGTGGACCGACTCACATTTACATGATTTTCATTGGCGTGAAGAACGGTTTGGCGTGCCCGATCCCGAGTTTGACGAGGAGCAGGTGGTCGATGAGGACACGGTGACGCTCAAGGAGCTGGGTCTGTCCGTCAAGGATAGGGTGCACTACCTGTATGACTTCGGGAATGGGTGGGAACACGTGCTGACGGTGGAAAAGGTTTTGGAGGCTGGGAAGCCCCAGATGCCGATCTGCCTGAAGGGTGCCCGATCGTGTCCTCCGGAAGATTGTGGAGGGGCCTGGGGGTATGAGAATCTTCTGAAGGTTCTCAAGGATCCGGCGCACGAGGAGCATGAGGAGTGGAAGACCTGGCTGCCCGAGGACTTCGACCCCGAACGGTTTGATCTCGCGGAGGTTAACAGCGGGTTATCAGTGAGACAGTGGACTCTCGCTCCTCCTTCCAGGAAGGGGCGGAGGAAGAAGGGGTGAGCAGGTTCGCTCAGACAACAGGGACCATCAGGCAGAGCTATTTCCAAAAAGCTTCATACCCAACATTTGACTTTATCTCTTACTACGCCCATTGATGACTTATGAGAGGAGCGTCACCTCTCTACCGCCAAAGTTACAAGGATTAGGTAACCAGCCAAACCTGCACGGAGCCACCGCTGGGGGCAACACCACAGTCACTGTCAGTGAGAGACCGGTAGTAGCGACCTTATGCTTATCCGCTTGTTTCAGCAGACCGCAAGAGCTTGCGATCACGGGCGTGCTGAATCTGCGCGTAGGCCGTAGGACCTCGGTTACTGCCAAGGCCGAGCAGGGTTTGAAAAGCGGCCCTCGGTTCACGACGACGGTTCGTGCGGAAGACGAATTCATCGAGATAGACCTGGAGCTGGCTGCGGCTGACGCCGTGGTGGGTGCCGACCAGCCAGCTCTGAAGGTTCCCGATCATCCGGTCGGCAAGCGGAACGACGGACTTGGCTCCTTGGCGCAACTGAAGCGGGGGCGGCTGCGTTCGTGGCACATGGGTATAGCCGCTCGCCGTGAGCACCCCGAAGCTCGAGAGGCCATCGGTGGAGATGGTGGTACCTGTGGCGATGTTTCTGGCAGCGAACTCCTTGATGGTGGTTCCTGCGAAATCGGGTATGACCTCCATCCGGACTCGACCGGACGCCCGTCCCCGCCGTTCGACTGCAACCAGAACCAGCGCGGCGTTGCGCCCTCTGAGCTGGCGACTGCCCCGCAGTCCTGTCTGAGTTCCCCCCACCCAGGTCTCGTCCATCTCAACCTCGCCGCAAAGCGGGTCCCGCGCCGCGTTCACCATCGCGCGACGGAGCTTGTGCAGCATCATCCACGCGGTCTCGTAGCGGCTGAGTCCCAGTTGCTGCTGCAGGAGGAGGGCCGACAGCCCACGCTTATCCGTCGTCATCAGATACGCAGCCCAAAACCACGTCATGAGCGGGGTCTTCGAATTGTGGAGGATTGTCCCGGCCGTCACAGAGACCTGATAGCGGCAGGAGGCACACTGCCAGCGCCGGCGGCCTGCCAAGCCGTACGCGGACGTCTGACCGCACCTCGGACACCGGAACCCATCTGGCCAGCGGCATGCCGTCAGATACTCCGCGCAAGCGTCCTCGCTGGCAAACTGTTGTTGGAACTGCCGCAGGCTCTTGGGGAAACTCGGTCGAGGCATCCCACGATACTACCCATTAAGGTCTGCTGAAACAAGCGGATAAGCATAAGCGACCTTGCAATTCATGCTGTTCAAGACCAGACCCCCAACCGTCACGATCACTGGGCCGATTGTGGCTCCCGTCAGGACTTGACGTCATAATTGTCGTGGCGGAGAGAGAGTTACGACCAAACACATCGTTGAGCCTGAGACAGAGGTTCCGACCTTGCCAGCATTCACCTTGTCTTCGGGCAGAAGCAGATCGTGGGTTGGGAGGACCGATTCTGCTTCGACTGGTGACTTATGCTGTCATTCTCAACCTGTCCTCACCAAGGACACATGGGTGTGGGCCAGAAAAAGACGGGCGCAGGAAAGTAATGAAGACCAGACGGGCAAAAGGCTACCGCGTCAAGAGAACAACGAGAATAACAAAGCTCCACAGCGTGACTGACAGGCGCAGCCCATTGACAATACCTCTGGCGGACCTTAAAGGGTTATGGTCCAGCTCCTCCTTCTGCTCGTCCCGCGCCACCCGAAACGCGTCCTCCGCCTTGCAGTTGGGCGTGAGCAGTGCTTCCAAGGTCACATGAGCAAGAGTGAGATTGGTGACAGATTCGGGATCTGGCCCTCTATCCTGGATTTGCGAAAGCGCCATGATCCCTCCTCGTTGATGCAGGTTGTGAAGCAGCTTTCACACTCTTGCCAGAGCAACAACGATACCGTGAGTCATTCGCCCTTTCATAGCAAAACCACTTTTCTTAACCACACATCCACTATTAGCACATAAAGAGTGAATGCCTTCACAAGCCATTGATACATTAGGATTTACTTCAATAACGGCATCCACATCTCAATACATGATGGGAGCTCGCTCCACAACTCAGCAGCTCTTTCAGATGACTAGAGCATTTCCCGGAATATGCCTTGGACATTCTTGAACACTAAAATGTCAAACTACCTACGGGAATTGGCACTGCAGAGACAAAAGAGGCTATGGCGGTAAGCCGAAAGCTGTGCCCGTCACCTGGAGACAGGTCACGGCTGACGGTAAACCCGTCCAACCAGGACAGTGAAGAAAGGTGCGAGAACTTCCAAATCCTTGCGTTGAGCAGAAGCTTGTGGTGCCGGACGGCCGCCCCTACACCGGTTGCAGATCGCCGAGCCTGACGGACACCAATTTCGACACCCCCGGCTCTTCCATAGTGACGCCGAAGAGGGAATCAGCGATGCTCATCGTCCGCTTATTGTGCGTAATGACGAGGAACTGCGCAGTCTGCGCCAGCTCCTTCAAGACCCCCGTAAACCGTCCGATGTTTTCCTCGTCCAGCGGGGCGTCGATTTCGTCCAACAGGCAGAACGGTGTCGGCCTGATCAGAAAGCTCGCAAACAACAGTGCCATCGCCGTAAGCGTCTTTTCTCCGCCTGACAGCATGGTGATGCTCTTCAGCCGTTTTCCAGGCGGTTGCGCCACGATTTCAATACCTGGCTCTTGATTACCGGAAGGTTCACCGTTTTCAGCAGGCGGTTCATCGACCAACTGTAGCTCGGCCCGCCCGCCAGGGAAGAACTGACCGAAGACCTCGGTGAACTTCTGCTGCAACTCTTGGTACGTAGCTGAGAACATCTCTTTCGTCGTCTGGTGAATCCGCTGAATAATTTCCTTCAGTGAAGCGATCGAGTTCGACAGATCCTGCTCTTGGGCAGACAAGAATGTGTGGCGTTCTTCCAGCTCTTGGTGTTCGCTGATCGCAGCTAAGTTGATGGGTCCCATTCGATCCATCCGGTCACGGAGCTTCTGCAACTGCTCTTTCAACTCGGCATCGGAGCGAGGCACGGGCTCCTCTACGGCTGTGGCCTCAGCCTCGTTCATCGGATCGCTCGACTGCGTAGGATCATCGATCAGTGTGAGGGGGTCAAGCTGATAGGTCCCCGATAATGTTCCTTCGACAGTTCCCAATTGGGTGCGGATTTCCGCTCGACGAACCTCAACTGTCATCCGGGCATCCCGCAGGACTGAAATCCCTCGTCGCAACTCTTCCAGACCGGACTCACGCGTTTGACTCGCCGCCATTTGTTGCGCCTGTCGCTCCTGAGCGGCGACCAATTCTCCCTTCACCCGCCCGGCGGTGATACCGAATTCTTGGCAGAGGCCCTCCTGACGAGCTTGTTCTGTCTGGCTCTGCTCGATGAGCCCCTTCAGACTGTTCAGGTGCTCACCCAATGCACGATGCCGATCTTCCGTCTCCTGGATCTGTTGTGTCACCCGAGCGCGGTTCAGTTGCTCATGTTGCCGTTTGGCTCGCAAGCCCTCCGCAGTCATCTTCGCCTCGGTTACATGTTCCTGGTGCGTTCTCATATTTTGATCGAACAACCCCAGTTGCTCGCGCACCTTCCCCAACATCGTTTCCTGTCCGTTCTTCTCAGCCAGCCACTGACCCAATTGAGTCTGGACCGAGTGTGATTCTTGTTCCAACCGCTGACCTTCGCTGACACCGTCCTGAATTTCCGTCTCCATCCCACTGAGTCGATGGTCAAGGTCGTTCAGTACATGCTGAAGCTTCTCTTCATCCTTGCGCAGCGACAGATTCTGCATCTCGGCGTCACGAAGCGCATCACTGAGTTGGCGGTCTTGTTGGGTGAGCATCTGGATCTGGGCAGACACCATCTCTCGCTGTTGCTTGCTCTGATCAAGCTCCGTCACAAACACGTGGCGTTTAGTTTCAAGATCGATCACCTCTCGCCGGCGTTCCAGCAAACCCGGCGTTCCTTGAATCTGACCACCCGTCACAATGCCAGACGCATCCACCACTTCCCCATCCAGAGTCACTAAGATTGGACCGTTCGGAGCACTCCACGCATGCTGCTCCCACAATTGCATCGCCTGGTCCAATGATCGAACAATGACGATGCGATCGAACAACGAATCACGAGCCGCCGTTCGTGCCGCGTCGGTTTGGACCAGATCCACGGCGAGCCCGACAACGCCTGGCTGCGTGGCGATCGACGTCCACCAGTCATGAGTCCGTCCGCCTTCCCATCGTGGGCGCTGCGGAATAAAGCTGCCTCGCCCCAGCGATTCCTGTTGAAGAAATCGAATCAACCTCTGCCCGACAGACGGTTCATCTACAAACCATCCTCTGACGCGCTCTCCCAACACCGCCTCAACCGCCCGTTCCATCCCCGACGGAACTACCAACCATTCGGCCACCGCATCCCGTACCCCGTCGCAAGACTTCAGAGCGGGGCCTTGCTGGGTCCCCTGCCGACCGTAGCCCATCTCTTCACGAACCACACCCTGCAATGCTTCAAGGCGAGAGTCCACTCCGGCCAGCTCTTCCGAGCGTCGTAAGATCACCGGATCCAACGACTGGAGGGCGCCCGTAGCTTGAGCCGCCTCCTCTTGCACCGTGCGTTGTTCTGTCCGTAGTTGCGAGACAAGGCGATCGGCCTCTCCATATTCCTTGCGCAAGATCTCGTAGCGCTCAATCGCCGACTCACGTTGGCTTCGCAGTTCGTCTCGCTCCGACGACAAGCGAGTGCCGCGGCCCGCGAGATCTTCCATTCGCTTGGCCAATTGCGAGATACCTTGTTCGGTATTCGCGACAAGCACAACCAATTGCAGCACATCTTTGCGCCCTCGCTCCTCCTCCGCAACAGCCGCAGCCCGTTGATTGAGCAAGCGCGTCAGCTCTTCATCGAGTTCCCCGAGAGTCCGATCCCGAATCGCCATCTCCTCCTCGACCGACGTCAATGACGACTCGATGGCACGAAGTCCGGCAACCAACTGCTCTTGTGATCGGACTAGCTCCTCCAGCTCAGCTGATTCCTGTACCTGTTGTTGGCCGAATAACAACCCGCGGTTTCGTTCGACCTCCGCCGCCGTCAGCGCGTGGGCCTGCCGTTGTTCGACGCCCGCCAGTTCCTCTCGAATCTTCCCGATGGAATCAGCGGTCGCAATCGCATCAAGACGCGCTTGCTCGAGTTCTGTTGTAAGCCGAGCCAGGTCGGCCGCTTTCTCAGAGTCTTGTTGATCCAGGTTCAGAACTTCGGTGTCCGCCTCCTGCAATGCGTGTCGTAAGACCCTGAATTCCCTCGTCAACAATATCACTTCGATTCCGCGCGCCTCACCCTGCAGCGTCTGAAAGATCCGCGCCTGGCGAGCTTGACGTTCCAAGGAATTGAGTTGCTTTTTGACCTCTGCCACAATATCTCGGACACGTAGAAGATTCTGCTGCGTCGCTTCCAACTTCCGTAGCGCCTCGGCTTTCTGTTTCTTATACCGGACAATGCCTGCGGTCTCTTCGATGAGCTCGCGCCTGTCTTGCGGCGACGCATTCAAAATCTGATCGATCTGACCCTGGGCAATGACCGTGTGTCCTTTGCTCCCCGCCCGCGTATCGAGCAACAAACTACGGATATCCTTCAACCTGCAGTGAATCTTGTTGATGAGATACTCGCTCTCGCCGTTGCGGTACAAACGGCGGGTAATCATCATCTCTTGCGCCTCAGTCAGCTCGTTCGGAAGTCCCGAACCACCGTCCAGCTTCATCATTGCCGGATCAAGTCCACCGATGACCAACGACACTTCCGCCATCCCCAAAGGCTTTCGCAGTTCGGTACCGTTAAAAATAACGTCTTCCATCTTTTCACTTCTGAGCGTTTTGGTGCTTTGCTCGCCCAACACCCATAGGATGGCGTCTACGACGTTGCTCTTTCCGCTCCCATTCGGCCCGACGACCGCCGTGACCCCCTCAGGGAATTCAATCTTGGCTTCCGCGAACGACTTGAAGCCCATCATGTTCATAGATTTCAGATGCATCGGCTCACCCTCGGTTACGCGCAGATTAAGACGCGTGCTTGGGAAACAAAAAGTTTCCGGCCCTTGTACCATAAGGGTTCTTGGAAATCAAAAACAAAACACATTGCATAGTGGAATAACTGACATGGCCCTACAAGATATAGGGCCATGTGGGGATATGAGCGGATGGCACCGCCAGCTACCCGGCGATGCTGGCTACCGGCTTTTTCGAGGATTCTATCTGGACCAGTTCCTTCGGCAAGAGAAATTCGACGTCTTCCTCGATCACCGTGAGTTCTTCAACATCCGACGGTTCCGACGCTCTCAGGAATGCAACGACTTCTGTGACCAGGATTTCCGGAGCTGACGCACCGGCTGCAATCCCGACTGCCTTGGCCCCTTGCAGCCACGCAGGATCAATGTCGGCGGCTGAATCGATCAGGTACGAGGGAATGCCGCATTGTTCTCCCAGTTCGCGGAGACGATTGGAATTTGAGCTGTTCGGAGAACCGATGACCAGAATGACATCCACCAGACGAGACAATTCCTTGACGGCATTCTGCCGGTTTTGCGTTGCGTAACAGATGTCTTCCTGATGTGGCCCCTTGATGTTTGAAAACCGCTTGTGCAGTGCGCCGACGATGTCCCGACATTCATCCACACTCAGCGTCGTCTGTGTGACATACGACAGATTAACGGTGTTGTCCACCTGCAGCTTTTCCACATCTTCCACCGAAGACACCAAATGAAACTTGTCGGGAACCTGGCCTAGCGTCCCGATCACTTCTGGGTGACCGGCGTGACCAATCAGAATTAATTCATACCCCTGGGTATAATCGCGGTTGACTTCGTTATGAACCTTGATCACGAGCGGGCAGGTTGCATCAATCACGTGCAGACGACGATGATTTGCTTCTTCCCACACTGACTTCGCCACGCCATGCGCACTAAAAATGACGACCGACCCCTCAGGCACTTCGTTCAATTCTTCCACAAAGACCGCGCCTTTTTGCCGGAGTGAGTTCACCACATGGCGGCTATGGACGATCTCGTGACGAACATAAATCGGAGCGCCGTACTTCTTAAGAGACAGATCCACGATATCGATCGCCCGATCGACACCAGCGCAAAACCCGCGGGGATTGGCAAGATAGATCTTCATGGTTAGCGTAGCTCCTTAGGCTCAGATCCAGTATCTAGTCATGAACCTGGATCGGTAAGCCACGATACGTCAGATCCACCGGCCTCGTCAACAGAATTGCCGTCGTCATTACCCTAGCCCTTACAAACTGCTTTGCCAACTCCAGATCTCGCATGAGCCTCGACCGACTCTTTCAGTACCCCATAAACTCGATCTGTCGCTGCACCAGTGATTCTGCAACATCCTTGATAGTCAAAGTTCACCGCACCTACTCCTCTCATTGGGCATCCATAATGCTACCGATATAAATGCTATTTTGACGATTCCGCCCGGACAGGTGTCGGTCCAAAACGCTCTTGGGAGTCATGCTCACGCCTTTGAATAACAGACCCACTGTATGCCGCCATCACTCTGCTGACTTGACTCCCTCTACCACCCCTCGTACGCTCAATCTCCATCAAAACTTCTGCTCGTTGTTTCTTCTTATGAAAGGAGACTCCCCATATGGCTCAACGACCTTTTCAAACGGGAGCTGTCGTCAATCTGAGTGATGGAGAAAGCGCCAAGGATGTCGTCGTCTGTACCGTTCCCGCCAGGAAACGATTCGATGTCAAATTTCTCGGCATCAATGGTTTCGGGCACCCGACTCAACCCCTCTTTTACGCAATTCACGTGACGACACGCTCGCGAGTCGGCATCTATCCCATTGCGCTCACCGGCGTGTCCGAGATCGATGAGCCTGAGTTTCCCGCAAGGTTTTTTGGAAGCCAAGAAGCGATTCTCTACGCGGATCCCAAGTCCAACCTTATCTTTTCAGTCGCGCGCAAGGGCACCACGGGTAACGTCAGAGTATTTATCGAACTCTGCGGACTGCTCGTTGATGCGTGAGCAGAGACAGAAGTGATATTGGGCGACAAAGTCGGTTTCTGACGGTTCGAGATCTTGCACCGACTGAACCATGGAGGGCAGCAGAAGCCTACCAGTGGCCTCACTATCTATGGCAACCCCGAACCGAGATCTTCCTCTCCATTACTTGACTCTCTCTCCCCACCCCCGTACGCTCAGTACCTTATGGGGGGTTCCACTCACAAGAAAGTGCTCATCGTCGAAGACGAGCAGGACATCCTGCAGCTCGTGAAACACTATTTAGAGAAAGAGGGATTTCGACCGATCACCGCGATCAGTGGGCTCGACGCGCTGAAAAAGGTCAAAGAGGAGAAGCCCGATCTGGTCATCCTCGATCTCATGTTGCCCGAGATGGATGGGCTCGAAGTCTGCAAACGCCTCCGCTCCATGCCCAGTACTGCCATGCTTCCGATCCTCATGCTCACGGCGAAAGCGGAAGAATCGGACACGATTGTCGGGCTGGAATTAGGGGCTGACGATTACGTCACCAAGCCGTTCAGCCCCAAAGCGCTGGTTGCGCGTGTCAAAGCTCTGCTACGTCGCATCGAGCGTGCCCCTGCTGATGGCCCAGATCTGCACCACTATGGTGCGCTCACGATGAATCTGGCTCGGCATGAGGTCAGTCTCGGAAAACAAGAAGTGCCGTTGACCGCAAAGGAATTCGGCCTGCTTGAGCATCTGCTTCGGCATCGTGGCCGTGTGTTGACCCGTGAAGTACTGCTCAACGCCGTGTGGGGCTACGACTACTACGGAACAACCAGAACGGTCGATGTGCACATCCGCCGACTCAAGCAAAAACTGCCGCTCCTCGAAGACTCCATCGTGTCCATTAAATCATTGGGCTACAAGCTGAGGGATCTCGACTGATCAGGATGACGTGGTCGATCCGATGGAAAGTGACGCTTGGCACGCTTGTGGCGGTCGCCTGTGGGCTGCTGGTCGCCGGCGTGATGACGATCCAGTCCCTCGAACAGCGGTACCTCACACAATTCGGTGATGAGCTGGAGGCAAAAACCAAGCTTGTCGCGTATGGCTTTCAGCCGCTGTTTCACCCATCGTCCTCACATCCGCCCCCGTCCGCCTTGCAAGAGACGGCTCGCGACCTCGGCAACCGAGCATCCGCCAGTGTGACGCTGGTCACCGCAGACGGAACGGTTCTTGCGGATAGCGCCGGCCGAGATGCCGATGTGCCCGCTATTGAGAATCACAAATCTCGGCCCGAAATCCAACAGGCCCTTTCTACCGGACACGGAGAGGACATCCGCCCAAGTCACACCACCGGCCAGCGCACCATGTATTACGCAGTGCTGCTCCGTCAGTCTCAGGATGCAGCGCCGATTGTCGTGCGCGTGGGCCTGCCTATGGCCATCGTCGACCGCGAGACTTCAGAATTGAAACAACACCTGTTTCTCGCGCTCGGAGTCGCCTTCCTCGTCGCCCTGACGCTCAGTATCTGGTTGGCTCACAACATAACCAGACCCCTCTCGGAGATCGCATCGGCTGCCCGACAACTCAGTTCTGGCCATCAGACTATCCCGATTCGAACCACCGCGCAGGATGAAGTCGGAGTCCTGGCCACGACGCTGAATAACATGGCAAGCCAGCTGCATGCCAAGATCGACGAACTCTCGGAAGATCGAGCCCAACTGCTTGCCGTGCTCACATCGATGGTCGAAGGCGTCATGGTCCTGGACTATCGCGGCCACGTGTTGCAAATCAACCCGGCGTTGGAACGAATGTTCGGCATCTCGCGCGTGGAAGCTCGAGGGCGCCCCTGCGCCGAGCTGTTCCGCCATCAACAGCTCAACGACCTCGTGACCACCATTCTACGATCGCCCGCTCCGTACGAGGATGAAATCGTGCTCCCTCTGACGGGACGCTGCCTCCAGATCGAAGCCTCCCCAGCAGGAGGAGAACGGGAAAGCGAAGCCTGTATCGTGTTGGTGTTTCATGACATCACCGAACTGCGGCGTCTGGAGAAGATACGCAAAGACTTTGTGGCGAATGTCTCCCATGAACTTCGGACTCCGCTCACCTCCATCAAAGGCTACGTGGAAGCCCTGCTGGACGGCGCCAAGGACGACCCCGGTGCTTCCACAAAGTTCTTGGAGATCATCCTCAAGCAAAGCGATCGGCTGAACCTGATCATCGATGATCTGCTCGAACTCTCGAAAATCGAATCGGGCCGTGTCTCGCTGAAGGAAGAGCCACTTGAGCTGCGTTCCGTCGTCGACCGGACGTTGTCCATGATCAAACCGATCGCCGATAAGAAGCGTCACCGTCTTGTCACATCGGTCGATCCGTCACTGCCTTCAGTGGCGGGTGATGAAGGTCGGCTTGTGCAGGTCTTGACCAATCTGCTCGATAATGCCATCAAATATACGCCGGAGGGAGGAACTATCACGGTCGGCGCCACGCTCGCTCCCTCGATCGGAAATGCGGAGCCACCAGCCGGAGCGATCGAACTCAACGTCACCGATACCGGAATCGGTATCCCTGAAGAGGACCGACCTCGTGTCTTCGAACGGTTTTACCGCGTCGACAAAGCCCGGTCACGTGAGTTGGGCGGGACGGGACTCGGACTGGCGATTGTGAAGCACATTGTCGAGGGACACGGAGGGCAGGTATGGGTCGAGGCAAATCATCCCCAAGGCAGTCGTTTCGTGGTTCGACTTCCAGTCAGCGGCGGCAAGCGATTGTCTGCTCAGTTGAACGAAGCAAGCAAGGCATAAACGCCCGCTCCCGATCTACTATCGTTACCAGCGGAGGAGACCCGTTGCCCAGGTCACTCCGCCGCCGAAAGTGCCCAGCAGTACCAGATCATTGGGTAAGATGTTCCCGCCGCGAACTGCATCATCGAGCGCGATCGGAAGAGAGGCTGAGGACGTATTGCCATAGCGTTCGATCACCGAGGCTAAGCGCCCCTGATCGATACCCAAGCGCTCGGCAACCTGCGACAAGATTCGACCGTTTGCTTGATGGAGAACAATCTGTTTGAGATCTCCTGGACCGACGCCGAATTCCTTTCAAGATCTCCTGCACAGCCTGTTCAATCCGGCGAATGGCTATCCGAAAGAGCGACGCTCCCTGCATCCGAAGCGAGTGCTCCCGCTTGCGCAGTGTGTCGGAAGACAAGGGCATCCGTGAGCCTCCGCCGGAAAGTCGAATGAGTCCATGATGGGCTCCATCGGCATACAACCTGATCCCCAGAATCCCTCGCCACTCAGGAGTGCCATCCTCTTCACCCCGCAGTATGACAGCACCGGCCCCGTCGCCAAACAACAGCGCCGTCGCGTCATCCTGAGGGTCGAGCGATCGAGACTTGACCTCTGAGGCCACCACCAGACAGGTCTTGGCTTGCCCGCTCTGAATCATGGCCTGGGCCATGGAGAGCCCGTACAAGAAGCCTGAGCAGGAGGCAGACACATCAAATGCCCCCACTTGCCTGCATCCCAATCCTCGTTGGACCAAGCAAGCTGTTGAAGGGAACACCATGTCCGGAGAGGTTGTGGAAAGAATGATGGCATCGATTGAAGAAGGCGCACAATCTGCGGCATCAAGTGCCCGACGGCCCGCCTCGACGGCCATATCGGAAGACGCCTCGTGATCGCCGGCCCAATGACGTGTCTGAATACCGGTCAGCCGGTAGATCCGGGCCGGGGATACCCCTAACGCAGGAGCAATCTCTTCATTCGAGACAATCCGGGAAGGGAGATAGCTACCTGTTCCAATGATTCTTGAACGAATCATGACCGCCAGACACCGTCCATTCCTCGCGAAAATGCTCACACTTGCGATGTGCGGCGGGATTATAGGGAGTGGAAAAAGGCAGGTCAACCAAACCGCTCCTACATTGCTTTTAGCCCGCATCCTTGCTATGTTTTGACGGTATGTCCATTCATTCCATCGAAATCATTGCCCATCGACCGTCACAATCATCCCGACTCAGTCTGGCTGTTTGTCTCGGTATCGGATCACTGTTCATCACGTCGTGTGCCGGCGATATTGGCACAAGTGACGTACGAAGCGGGATCAAGAAGGTCTTCAGCGGCACAGACGAGCAAATTTTCCTCGGAGATACCGTTGAGAACCACTACCACCCCAACATCATCATGAAGCGGGGAGAGGCCTATTTCGAGAAAGAGGAGTATGCGGAGGCCTTAGTCGAGTACAAACACTTTCTGGAGCTCCATCGCAATCACATCCTGGCTCCGTACGCAGCATTTAGGATCGGGGAAATTCATTTCAAGATGGCGAAGACCATCGATCGTGATCCTGAACCGATGCACAAGGCCATCACCGCATTCGAGCAGATGAGAAAAGAGTTCCCCGGTAGCCGCTATGATATCCAGGCGCTGCAGAAACTCGAGGAATGCCATGAGTGGATCGCGCAGATGCATCTCTTCGTGGGACAATTCTATTACCGGCGGGGCTCCTACCTTGCTGCGACGCATCGGTTTCAGCAAATCCTAAAGGCCTATCCTGATAAGCCCATCGCCGCAGAAGCCCTGTACTCCCTTGCGAAGGCGTACCATGAAATGGGCGCCGACGATTGGGCCAGGGAAAATCTCATCGTCTTAGCCGACAAGTATCCGAACAGTACCGCCTCAGGGGCCGGGAAGAGCTTGCTGGAGAAAATCGGTGGGGCCCAACCAAATACGCTCCTCGCGCAGAAATCGGAATCAGTTCCCTTTTCCGATGCAGGCCCAGGGATGGTCCGAAGCAACCGACCGGCCGTTAGTCCATCCCCCGCTCCAACGGTAATGGGAACACTCGGCATTCCTCCGTCACTCGACTCTTTCAGCACTTCCACTGCCACGACACTGGGTCAAGGCTTTACCGCCTGCCGCCTCGGCGCCTGGTGCTGATTTAGCCGGTTAACTGTCAACATACGGCAATCAATACCGCATCTCCACTGGCTGAGTGGAGATGGGAGTGGTTTGATCCAGATTGTTCGTGAGCTGACGACTGATTGCTGAAAGCTGATGGCTATCTACTGGCCGAAATACCAGCCAATCCCATATCGCTCCAAGAAGCTTGTCACCATCGTCAGCGAATTGGCATAGATCATCACTCCGACCAGGATCAGCAGGACTCCACTCACCGTCGAGACGCCCCACAGATAGACGCGTACTTCCTTGAAATAGGCGAGAAACCGATCGACGCCCAATGCCGTGAGGAACAGCGGCAAGCCCAACCCCAACGAGTAAAAGGTCAGCAACACGACTCCACTAAGAAGAGAGTCGGTCGTACTGGCGTAGAGAAGAATGGACCCCAGCACTGGCCCGACACAGGGAGTCCAACCGGCAGCGAAGGCGACCCCGATCAAGAATGACCCCAGGTACCCAGCTGGTCTATTCCGAAACTGATATCGCTGCTCCATCTTGAGGAACTTCAAGTTCAGAATTCCGAGCAGATAGAGCCCAAACACGATAATCAACACGCCACCGATACGACGGATGAGATCTTGATAGGTGATCAGGATCTGGCCGAGAAAACTCGCCGAAGCCCCGAATGCGATGAAGACCGATGAAAACCCCCCAATGAATAACAAGGAGTTTACGATGATGGCCTTCCTAAACTTTACCCGTTCGGACGCATCGGTCAACTGCTCGACGGACAGGCCGGTAATGTAGGAAATATAGCTCGGCACCAACGGCAACACGCATGGGGATACAAACGAAAGGAGCCCCGCTGAAAAAGCGGCAATGAGCGAAATCTGTGGGATGGATTGTGTCATGGCTACGACTTCATCAGTTCATGAATGAGGTCACGGGCCTCCGGAGAGGCCCAATCACGTGCACCGAAAATCTTTTGTCGCACAATGCCTCGACGATCGACCATAAAGGTGATCGGAATCGAACGGGCCCCGTACGTCAGGCCTACGCGGTATTCCGAGTCATGAAGAATAGGAAACGTGAACCCCATTTCTCGCTGAAACGGACGGGTGACCGCAGCGCCCTGTTGATCCGTCGACACGGCCAAGATCTCGAACTCCCTTCGCGGCAACGTGCGGTACAGCTGTTCCATCGCCGGCATCTCGACACGGCATGGTCCACACCAGGTCGCCCAAAAATTTAGCAGGACGACTTTCCCTCTGAGCTGAGACAAGCTTACAGCGTTACCGGCAAGGTCCCGCAACATAAAGTTCGGTGCTTCGTCACCAACTTGGACAACGCCACGCTCGAAGCCTGGCCGTGTCTTCGGCTGGGGTGATTCTGCCTCGGAGAACGATGCCGTGCAAAACACACCGACTGCCATGAAGGTGAAAACCAACGCCGCTCGATGAAGTGTCATGTTGATACACGGATGGGCACGGTCTTCGTCTGCCGTCACTATAGCCATGGTTACTTCAAACAAACTCTCTTAACTCAGCCATCGACAGGTTCTCGTGCTGCTGAGGGTTATGTTACAAGTCCTCAAAAACCTGAGTCAAGCAAGCGGCGAATGACAAATTTCTTCCCCTACGATCGAAGTGATGGACAAAGCCGACTGATCTCTCTAGAATTGCCAAGGTTTGTGCGGGGTCTGTCACTCGGCACCACTCGTCACATCCACAATCAGCAAACACAGCAACGCTGGCTTTCCATAAACCTGAACCCACGAGGGGCACATGCGAGACAATTTCTTATTTACTTCAGAATCGGTCACTGAAGGACACCCGGATAAGATTGCCGACCAGATTTCCGACGGCATCTTGGACGCCATCATTGCGCAGGATAAATATTCCCGCGTCGCCTGCGAAACCATCCTGACCACCGGCATCGCCCTGGTAGCGGGCGAAATCTCAACCAAGGCGTACGTTGAAATCCCGGATATTATCCGTGACGTCATCAAGGACGTCGGCTATTGCGACGCGTCATGGGGGTTCGACTATCATACCTGCTCGGTGCTCACCGCTATCCACCAGCAATCTGCTGATATCTCGATGGGCGTGGATTCCGGAGGAGCCGGTGATCAGGGCTTGATGTTCGGCTACGCCACCAATGAAACGGATGAGCTCATGCCGATGCCCATCGTCTTGGCTCACCGGCTGACCAAGCGGCTGGCAGAGGTGCGCAAGAAGAACCTTCTCAAGTGGGTGCGGCCCGACGGCAAATCCCAAGTGACGGTCGAGTACAAAAACGGAAAGCCCGTGCGGATCGATACGATCGTCGTCTCCACGCAACACAGCCCCGAGGTCACCAGCAAGCAGATTGAGCGTGAGATTATGGAAAAGGTCATTAAACCCGTGATGCCAAAAGGGCTCTACGATCCAACCAGCGTGAAGCATCACATTAACCCCACCGGCCGTTTCGTCGTCGGCGGCCCGATGGGCGACACCGGCCTCACAGGCCGGAAAATTATCGTCGATACCTACGGCGGACACGGCAGTCATGGCGGCGGCGCGTTTTCGGGGAAGGATCCCACAAAGGTGGACCGGTCCGCCTCGTATATGGCCCGTTATATCGCCAAGAATCTCGTCGCCGCCGGCCTGGCCGGCAAGTGTGAAGTGCAGCTGGCCTACGCGATCGGGGTTGCCGATCCGGTGTCTGTCCTCGTCGACACCAAGGGCACTGAAAAGGTGTCGGTCGATATTCTCGATAAGCTCGTGCGCAAACATTTCCCCATGACTCCCCGGGGCATCATCGATCACCTTAAACTCAGGCGCCCGATTTTCAGAAAAACTGCGGCATACGGCCATTTCGGTCGCACGGAGCCTGAGTTTACGTGGGAGAAAACCGATAAGACGAAGACCTTGCGCAAGGACGCCGGGCTATAAGCGTCCTGAGCGTAGAATGTCAGCAAAGGGGGACGGGTTCTCCACCCGTCCCCCTTTGCATGATGGCGCATGATAACCATTTAACCGTTGACAAATGTCGATGAGCATTTCTGAGAAGGAGGGTGTCGTGGATTACGATGTCAAAGATATCAAGCTGGCGGACCAGGGTCGGTTAAAGGTTGAATGGGCCGAAGCCACGATGCCCGTGTTGCGACTCATTCGCAAACGATTCAAGCGCGAGCAGCCACTGAAAGGTGTGCGGGTCACAGCCTGCCTGCACGTCACGACGGAAACCGCGAACCTGGCCATCACGTTGAAAGCCGGCGGGGCCGATGTCCGTCTCTGCGCGTCCAATCCACTCAGCACGCAGGATGACGTGGCTGCGGCCTTGGTGCAACATGAAGGCATTCCGACCTTTGCCATCAAGGGCGAAGACAATGCCACCTACTATCGCCATATTGAATCCGCCATTGCGCACCGCCCCCATGTCACCATGGACGACGGGGCCGACGTGGTGTCGCACCTCCACTCCAAACGGAAAGAGCTGTTAAAGAATGTCATCGGCGGCACAGAAGAAACCACCACGGGTGTGATCCGCTTGCGCAGCATGGCTGAAAAGAAGGTCCTCAAGTTCCCCGTCATCTCCGTCAATGACGCCGACACGAAACATATGTTTGATAACCGCTACGGCACCGGGCAATCCACCATGGATGGCATTGTGCGTGCCACCAACCGGCTGATCTGCGGGTCCGTCGTCGTCGTCGTCGGGTATGGCTGGTGCGGGCGCGGGATCGCCATGCGGGCCAAGGGCATGGGCGCAGACGTGGTCGTGACCGAGATCGACCCGTTGAAAGGTCTTGAAGCGTTGATGGACGGCTTCCGCGTCATGCCGATGGAACAAGCTGCGCTGATCGGAGATTTCTTCGTGACCGTCACCGGGAATATCCATGTGATCCGTGGCGAGCATTTCGCGGCTATGAAAGACGGGGCCATTGTCTGCAACAGCGGACACTTCAACGTGGAACTCGACATCCCGGCTCTCGAAAAACTGGCCAACAAGCGCCGGGTTGTTCGCACCGGCGTCGAGCAATTTACGCTGAAGAAGACTGGCCATCGTGTCAGTTTGCTCGGCGAAGGCCGACTCGTGAACCTCGCCACTGCGGAAGGACACCCATCCAGCGTCATGGATATGAGCTTTGCCAACCAAGCGCTCGGCGCAGAATATCTCGTGAAGAACTACAAGATGCTGGAGAAGAAGGTGTACCCGGTACCGGCGGTGATCGACAAGGAAATCGCGAAGCTCAAGCTAGCCGGTATGGGTGTGAATATCGATACACTGACGGCAGAACAGAAGAAGTATCTGGCATCCTGGGAAATGGGTACGTAACAGGATGCTGAAAATGGCACCCGGCGTCGTTCTCAGTCGCTCGTCTCCCTGCAACGTACCGCAAGGGTACGCTTCGGTCATCGAGCTCCCTGCGGCCTAGCTGGGATGCCATTTTGAGCATCCTGATTCGGATGGTTCTCGGTGAATGCGCGCAGTTGAGAGCACCTGCGGAGATAGGAATAATAAATGGAAAGGCCACCTGCAAAGGTGGCCTTTTTGTTTGGAGCCAGGCTCCACAACCGATTGCAATCTCTTGCAGGAGTGGTAGAGTGAGGCCGAGGAGGCGTCTGTGAACTCCCGCGTGCCCCAACCACTATCGCTTGCAGATTTTGAGATTTCCCCGGAGCGGGGTTTCCTGCCGTCTGATCCTTGTGAAACTCTGCCCGACTGTCCCACGCTGAATCATCTGGGCCGCGAGATGCCGAAGCTGTTGAGTGCGCGGCGGATTCGGCAATGTATCGACGAACAACCGTCGTTTCTTCCCTCCATTCCACCCAGTTGGCATGATAACGAATACCGAGCTGCGATGAGGATCCTGTCATTCGCCGGCCATGCCTATGTCTGGGAAACGCCGGGGCAACCAGCCATCAAGCTCCCCTCTCACCTCGCACAGCCGTGGTATGAGATCGCCCAGAAACTCGGCCGTCCGCCGGTCCTGTCCTATGCCTCGTACGCCCTGGACAACTGGCGCCAACTTGACCAGACGAAGCCGATTCAGCTCGACAACATCGTGCTGCTGCAGAATTTTCTCGGTGGGTTGGATGAAGAGTGGTTCGTCGTCGTCCATATCCAGATTGAGAAGCAAGCGGGGCCTGGCCTGGAGGGCCTGGTGCAGGCGATCAATGCGGCTTCAAAAGAGAATGACGATGAGGTCCTGTCGGGCTTACGGACTCTGGCCGCAGCTCAAACCACTATGCGCGACACGCTGCTCCGCATGAAGGAGCGCTGCGATCCCTATGTGTATTACACCCGCGTGAGACCCTACATTCACGGCTGGAAGAATAGTCCGTCCCTGCCCGAGGGCCTCATCTATGACCACGTCGAAGCCTATGCGCAACAGCCGCAGCAGTTTCGTGGTGAGACAGGCGCACAGAGCTCAATTGTGCCTTGTCTGGACGCGGGACTGGGCATCCGCCATGCGCCTGATCCCTTGACGGTGTATCTCCAGGAAATGCGGGAGTACATACCACCTACCCACCGCGCCTTTCTTCAGACCCTGGAAAGCCAGACTGACAGCCAGGGGCGCACTCTGCTTTCCGGCTATGTCCATGATCGCAAACAGCGTCACCCCCAACTGTGGTCCGCCTACTGTGCGTGTGTCGACCTGCTGGCGCAGTTCCGGGAAATCCACATCGGCTACGCAGACAGCTACATCCATCGCCAACATCAAACCAGTGCGACCAATCCCACGGCAGTCGGCACCGGCGGCACCCCATTCATGACGTATCTACAGAAGCACCTAGACGAGACGAAACAAGCGATAGCGGTCTAGCCTCACTCTTATCACTCTCAGGCTCTCGGAATAACCCTTTCTGGAATTCTCCTGACTTCGATCGCTTTATTTGAACCAAGGGTGGTTTTGATTTTCCCCAACACCATGAAATCGTTCAGGCAGAAGCACGAGATTGCCTAGGCTGTGCGCATACCCTTCGATACCAGGAAAGAGCGTGGCGCGAGTCAAGCTTCGATCATAAAGATATTTCACACAGCTGCGAATATCTCGTCGCTGCAAGGAATGACAATCTTAATCAGGCGCTGAGAGATCATTTCTTCCACAGCTGGGCAAAAGCGCAGGTTGTCCATAAAAGATTTCGTCACGTCGAGTGGAACCACAAATAAAGCTTGTTGAGCAACAACCCTCTGATTCAAGCGGTAGGCATTCAATGGCCAAATACCTGACGGCGTGTTGTCTTTCCCTTGGCTATTTAGGATGAAATCAATTTCCCGATTCGGATCATTGTATCCGTTCAGTAGCCTCTTCAATGACGGGACATTCTCCTCCACGCGTTCGCGCAACCAATCAATTTGGAGAGCCCACACCGCACAGGATTTCTTCTCATTGTTTTCATTTAGTTTTGCTTCTTCCACAGCGAACAAAACGGCCGTCCAGAAGGAGTAGGTCCAGTCATGCAATCTGGTTGGGGCACCGTAATGCTGCATAAGTGCAAGCCATTCTATATAGTCGGTATTGCTCGGCGGGTCACTAAGAAAGCCTCGCGCCTTGCGCATAAACTCTCGACTCAACCGCCGCTCCCATTTCCAAGCCTCGGACAGCTCAAGCGGATATCGATTGCGCAATGTCCTTTCAAGTGTTGTAGAAAGAGTCCACTCGCCGCATGCATGTCCCTTGAATATCCAGCGATCCCATTCTTTGACATCTGGAATGCTGAGATCGCGGCCTTTCGAGTAGCTCAGAAGTTGCTCCCATGACTCAACTTGCTTTTCTGTGTAAAGATGCTTGTACTGATCTCCCAGCACGAGTCCCTTGGCAAAAGCCAAGACTCGCTTCTGCTCTCTTTCCGGGAGCCGAGACATTTGCTGAAGCAGTTCCATCTGGAGTTCTTGGCTCATTACCATACGCTCCGTATCGCGGAGTTTTCCTATTCCTTCGAATTGAAGCCGCTGGGTCATGGGAAAGCACCCAGATGCAAGATAACACGAGAGGCTTCAGTTACCGCTTCGGAGAACACCGGTTCAATTCGTAGCAGAAATCGGAGAGGTTCAATGCAATCGTCAGCCGTTCTTTTGGAGTCTGACGCCTAGCCCGTTCAATCTTCTCGTCAGCGAGCTGCTGACCCAGCTTGCTCGGTCGCCGGCGTGACTCCTGAGTGCTAGTCTGTTGCTGAGGTTTCATGTGTACGAGTATACATGGCCCTTCTGGAACCAAAAAGGCGAAGAAGGAAGCCGCTGCAATCTGCAGCAGAGAAACTCTGTTGACTAAGAACGCGGTATTACCGCGATGACCCGTAACGGACCTCCCGTGCCACCAGCGATTTTCATGGGTAGCGCGATGACCTCAAAGCTACGATCTGGCAGGCTTTGCAACTCGGCCAAATTCTCGAACACCGGCACGTTCTGAGAAAGGAGGGCGACATGTGTTTCGAACTTGGTCGATTGGCCATAGTCAATCGACGCCGTGTCGATGCCCACAGCTTTGACTTGTCGCTCTCGAACCAGCCAGGCAGCTGCCTCCGGATGCAGCCCAGGAAAATGTAGCGCCCTCACGCCTTCCTGCCCTCTGAGTTCCGTTCCCAGATAGTCCTTCCGATTCGGCCAGAACCGGGCATAGCCCGTATTGAGCAGGACAATGGCACCACTCTGAACTCGACCATGCTCTGCTTCCCATCGCTCGAAATCCGCGATCGTCACGCGGTAATCACGATCACGGGCACATTGCTCAGTGACATCGATTCGGATACCGGCTCCGACCATACGGTCGATCGGAATTTGGTCCAGCGTCTGCTTTCCTCTGGAAAAGTGAATCGGTGCATCGATATGCGTGCCACCATGTTCAGGCATCTCCATGCGATTGGACGCATAGTAATAGCCACCAGGCGTATCCTCGGCATGCTGAACAATGAGCTTAAAATCCTGCTCCGTCGGCCAGACGACCGTGTCCGATCCAAACGAGTGAGTCAGATCGACAATCCGCGATTGCTCCCAGCTCATATGAGTCCGCGGATGGTCAGAAGCACATCCAAGGCCTGTGACCAAGCCCAGTACTGCGATCACCATACTCGCCATGGACGTGAGTCTTCTCACCCTATGACTCCTCACACTCTCTCTCTTTCCAAGTCTCAGATGGAACGGATGCGCGAAGAGGTTCGTGCTATAGCAGGAATTGCTAGATCTGTTATGCTTATCCGCTTGTTTCAGCAGACCGCAAGAGCTTGCGATCACGGGCGTGCTGAATCTGCGCGTAGGCCGTAGGACCTCGGTTACTGCCAAGGCCGAGCAGGGTTTGAAAAGCGGCCCTCGGTTCACGACGACGGTTCGTGCGGAAGACGAATTCATCGAGATAGACCTGGAGCTGGCTGCGGCTGACGCCGTGGTGGGTGCCGACCAGCCAGCTCTGAAGGTTCCCGATCATCCGGTCGGCAAGCGGAACGACGGACTTGGCTCCTTGGCGCAACTGAAGCGGGGGCGGCTGCGTTCGTGGCACATGGGTATAGCCGCTCGCCGTGAGCACCCCGAAGCTCGAGAGGCCATCGGTGGAGATGGTGGTACCTGTGGCGATGTTTCTGGCAGCGAACTCCTTGATGGTGGTTCCTGCGAAATCGGGTATGACCTCCATCCGGACTCGACCGGACGCCCGTCCCCGCCGTTCGACTGCAACCAGAACCAGCGCGGCGTTGCGCCCTCTGAGCTGGCGACTGCCCCGCAGTCCTGTCTGAGTTCCCCCCACCCAGGTCTCGTCCATCTCAACCTCGCCGCAAAGCGGGTCCCGCGCCGCGTTCACCATCGCGCGACGGAGCTTGTGCAGCATCATCCACGCGGTCTCGTAGCGGCTGAGTCCCAGTTGCTGCTGCAGGAGGAGGGCCGACAGCCCACGCTTATCCGTCGTCATCAGATACGCAGCCCAAAACCACGTCATGAGCGGGGTCTTCGAATTGTGGAGGATTGTCCCGGCCGTCACAGAGACCTGATAGCGGCAGGAGGCACACTGCCAGCGCCGGCGGCCTGCCAAGCCGTACGCGGACGTCTGACCGCACCTCGGACACCGGAACCCATCTGGCCAGCGGCATGCCGTCAGATACTCCGCGCAAGCGTCCTCGCTGGCAAACTGTTGTTGGAACTGCCGCAGGCTCTTGGGGAAACTCGGTCGAGGCATCCCACGATACTACCCATTGCGGTCTGCTGAAACAAGCGGATAAGCATAAGATCTGTTGGCAACTGACACCAGATGCGGCGGCATTGCGACGAAGTCGCAGCCTTAGAGGCGCATCTGAGGAAAAGGAAGGGACTCATCACCCGTCTGGCTTCCGAGCGTTATCGCACAACCGGCCTTCGCGCACCGTTCGCCAGCCGAGACTTCCCCCTTACTTCCCGAAGGCTTTTTTCAGCAGCGGTTCGATCTCGCCTTTGGCAGCCATTGGGTCGAGAACGTCGGTATCTCCATAGAACGTACCGTCGATAAATACCTTGGGGAGTGTCGGCCAATTGGTGATCTTCGCCAGCGCTTCCCGTTTCGCCGGTTGCGACAGGACGTCGATGAGTTCGTACGGGTACCCATACTTATCGAAAAACTGCATGGTTTCCCTCGTGAACCCACACATCGGCATGGTCTTCGTTCCCTTGCCGTAGATCAAAATTTTATGGGCCTTCACTTCGTTTTGGATTTCTTCTTCGATTTGGTCGGCCATAATGTCCTCCTAAGCCTCATCTCTGGTGCGCGCGGTTAATTCGAGTGCATGGATTCGTCCGTCTTTCATCGGCACATCTAACGCTTGATAGATCATCCGATGCCGGTCTAAGAGGTTTTTCCCATGAAAACCATCTGAGACAATCACGACCTTGAGGTGGTCCATTGTTCCTGTACGGTCGGTCACCGTCACCACGGCATCCGGCAGGGACTTGCGAACATAGTCAGTCAGTACGTCTGGGGTAATCACCGGCCTCCACTCCTCTTACTTATTGGATAGCCTAGCTGAAATTGGTTCTGAAACGCAATGTGCATCCTCGCTGGTGGTTTTCCACAATTATGGTGGTGCATGTGAACCAGCCTCCACCAGTGACACACAGTTCTGATTAAGCAAGCCGTTGAATTGTTTCATGCTCACCTTCCTCACGTTTCGGCATCAAGCTTGCCATACTCACAATACAAACGAAAACAGATCACCCCGCCATTCACTAAGGAGGTCGTTATGAGCGAATTCAAATCCGGGTTTTTTGTGGGAGGTGAGAGCTGCAATGGCCGCGTCCTCGTTGTGGATGATGAGCCCGATATCCGCAAGGTCGTCCGCATGACGTTGCAGAAAGCCGGCTACGATGTCCTTGAAGCAGAGAATGGCGAGAAGGCCATCGAAACCATCAACTACGGGGAAAATCGGCTGCTCCTTGATGTCATCATCTGCGACATCCGAATGCCAAAGGTGAATGGGATCGAAGCGATCGCCTACTTCCGCCAGAATTATACTCGGGTCCCCTTGATCGTCCTAACCGGATTCCCCGACACCGACATGGCCACGGCCTTACTGCGACAAGGCGTGGTGGATTATCTCGTGAAACCGGTAGAGGGCGAGAAACTGAAGGCCTCCGTCGCACGTGCCATGGAGCAGCGTGAATTGGCCCATCTCTGAGGGAACGGACCACAGCATAGGGAGCCAGCATGACGATCATCTCTCCGACCATGTCCCATCCGCAAGCCGACAATCGGGGAATCGAACCAGCTCCCGCCTCGCCTCCGATGAGAGTAGCCATCATTGGGGCGGGGCGTGGGGGCATGGCCCTGCTCGATGTGCTCCATCAGATCAGCAGGATTCAGATCGTCGGCATCACCGATCAGAATCCCTCGGCTCCCGGGCTCACACGCGCCCAAGAGCTCCACGTGCCAGTCTATGACCGGGTGACCGACTTGATCACGCACCAAGGGCTCAACCTTGTGATAGACGTCACCGGTGATCCAGCCATGGAGTCGGTGCTTCGGGAGGAGGTGCCTGCGGGGGCCGACGTAGTCAATGGCCAGACCGCACGGCTTCTCTGGGTACTCGTGCAACATGAATCGACATTGCAAACCGAATTGCTCCATGCAGAGAAACTTGCTGGAATCGGCTCGTTCGCTGCCGGCATCGCGCATGACATGAACAATCCGCTCCAGCTGATTCTGGGTCTGGCGGAAAATCTGACGGACGAAACGGACCTGGAAGCCGTGCACCTGCAGGCCCACGATATTATTGAAGCCGTGAAACGGACGACGGCCATTTGTCGAGACCTTACGTCCTATTCTCGCCGCTCATCTTTACGGCAAGACTGCGTGATTAGCGTCAGCGGCAAGTTGGATGAAGCGCTCAAGATTGCCCGCTATGCGGTGGCGCTCCAAGACATTGATATTCGCAAGCTGTATCAGCCCGACGTCGTGGTGAAGGGGAACCCCGATGAGCTTCTCCATGTGTTCGTCAATCTCATTACCAACGCCGTGCAGGCCATGGAACACCACGGAACCTTGACGCTGGAAACCCACGCGATGGCCGGCGCGACGCAGGTTCGTGTCTCCGATACCGGCAGCGGCATCGCCCCAGAGCTCCTTGGTCGAATCTTTGAACCCTTCTTCACGACAAAACCGCCAGGGAAGGGGACCGGATTGGGTTTGTACAATATCAAAAATGTGATTCATCATATGAATGGCACGATAGGGGTCGACAGTCAGATTGGCCGAGGCTCAACCTTTACCCTCACATTTCCCGGTGAGCCTGGCGCCGATGAGAGGACCACTCAGTCATGAAGAGAACTCCGACATCCTCGCCGTCCGGCACCAGATGGGGGCTCAAGGCGAAAGTCATCCTCTCCATGCTGCTCGTCGGTGTCATCCCGCTCGTCGTCGGCTTGGGGATGGCATTCTGGCAGGGGTCTCAAGAAATCCGGGAAGTCAGCGGGGAAAGCTTTAAAGCCCTCGCGACTGAAGCCGCCCGCAAACTCGATCTCCTCCTCGCCGAAGAAATAGCACACACCGCACGCATCGCGAATGACCCGGCGATCATTCGAGCGTTGGAGCAACGGCGCGATGCGCGGGGAGACCCCAAGAGTCCAACCACGGCCCTCACTGACTTCGAGCAGCGCTGGAAAGGAAAAGACGCTGCCGCAGTCAAGTCCATTATCGATAATCCTCTCAGCACCTTGCTCCATGAATACTTTACCGGCATCCATAGTGCGCCGGGCCAGTCGCTTCCGCACGTGGTTCGCTCATCGACAAAGATGCTTTTCCTGACCGATGCGCAGGGTGCGCTCGCCGGGACCATGACCGACCATCCGGCGTTCCGCCACCAGAAGACCCACTGGTGGCAGGGTGCCTTCAATAAAGCGGTAGGCAAGCTCTATATCGAAGATGTGCGTTTCGACGACCAGGTGAACGCCTATGTCTTCTCCATCTCACTCCCTGTCATGGATAGTCTCCGGTACGAAGTCGTCGGAGTGCTGCACCGCGTGATCGACGCCAAAGAATTCTTCTCTCCCGCTACCCATGTCACTCGATTTGGAAAGACCGGCCACGTCATGTTGATTGACACCAACGGGATCGTCGTCAGCTGCCCCATTCTTCCCACCGGCGTCCCGTTGTCCGATCCGAAGCTCATCCCGCTCATCACACCGCCACACCCCGGTTGGGTGCAAGCCTCGAGCGACGGTCACGGCGGACAGTCCACCTCCGTCATCGGCTTTGCCCCTCTGACAGAGACCAGCCGCGCGACCAACGGCTCGATCGACAATGGGTCGTGGCACACCTTCGTCTGGCAATCCTCCGATGAACTCTTCGCGCCGATTCAGCATCTGTTCATCTGGGTGACGGCATTCGGAGCCGTCGCTGTGGTGCTGCTGGCCGCGCTGGGCTACGTCGCCGCCGGCCGCATCGTGACGCCGGTGCGGCAGCTGCAACTGGCCGCGCAATCAATCGGGCGTGGTGAATTGCGGACACCGATTCAGATCCACACAGGTGACGAATTGGAGGACCTGGCCGAAGAATTCAACCGCATGAACCAGCAGTTGAAAGCTGCCTTCGCCGGATTGACTGACCAGGTCAAGTTGAAAACCCAGGAAGTCCAGGTCCTCCAGCAGTCGACTGATCAGATCTTAGACGCCGTCCCCACTCCCATTCTCCTCATCGATGCCCACGAAACTGTACGCTACATCAATCAGGCGGCCCGCGATTCCTTCAAGGTCCAGGAACCGATGTCAGACGCATCCCTGTTCACGATTCTTCCACTTGACCCAGCCGTTCAGAAACAGCTTCACGCAGAGTTCCAAGCCAACGGGGATACGTCTCTTGCCACAGCCGGCATCGAGCGCGAGACGGCGCCGAGGGATCCACTTGCGCCGAGTGCCGATCACGAATCGGCGCACCGTCGTGCTGAGCTCCAGATCGGATCGCGCATCTATCACTATCAATGGTTCCGATTACCCACGAGACCAGGAGAAGAAGATAGCATCGGGCTGGTGCTTCGAGACACCACGGACGAGAGCCAACTGCAAGATAAGCTGGTCCAGGCAGAGAAAACGGGAAGCCTTGGCGTCCTCACCGCTGGAATCGGCCACGAACTCAACAACCCCTTGTTTGGGATCATCGGGTTGGGAGAAGCGATTCAGGACGAGCAGGACTTGGAGCAAATCAAGACCTGCGCCCGAGACATCGTGGCCCATGGCCGTCGCATGGCGACGATCGTTCGTG
This sequence comes from Nitrospirota bacterium, assembly GCA_963850405.1. Classification (GTDB taxonomy): domain Bacteria; phylum Nitrospirota; class Nitrospiria; order Nitrospirales; family Nitrospiraceae; genus Nitrospira_D. Next base: position 6,887 of record CAWKLH010000025.1, on the reverse strand, counting down.
ATTTTACCGGCGTGACGAACCGTGAGGCCTTCGACAAACATGTGCCGGTGTATGTGGAACAGATCTTGGACCAAGTGCTGGCCACAGCACAGACCACCGTTGAACTGAAAGACATTGCAGTCTACAAAACCTATGCGGGCCATACGCCCGTGCTGGTCTTTCCGGACCAACTTCGGCAAGCGTTGGTGAGTCTGGTCACCAATGCCGCCCAAGCCATGAAGGGGACCGGCACGCTCACATTGACGACCGCCGTCTCGGACCACACAGTGACGGCGACGATCGCCGATTCCGGCCCCGGCATCTCCAGACAGCACCTGTCAAAGGTCTTCGATCCGTTCTTTACGACCAAGGGACAAGGGGAAGGTTCTGGACTCGGGCTCACGGTGGCACGACGGATTATCCGAAAGTTTGGGGGTGATCTCCGTATCGAAAGCGTCGAAGGCCAAGGCACCACCTGCGTGGTCACCCTTCCGATCAGTTCTCCACGATCTCCCGAAGGAGGCCCATGGACACCGTCCGCATCACGTTCCGAGCCGCAACCATCGCATTCCTCGTAGGGGGACTCTGGGGCGTGGCGTCTCTTCACGCAGCCAAGGAGACCCCGCCCATCGGCAGCATCTCTCCGGAGAGAGTCGCCGATTACCTGCATGCCGTCCTGGAGGCCGACCGGACGATCTATACAACGCACATCGTCAACCGGATGCAGGAGAAAGGCATCGTCGCTGCGACCGAACATTGGGAACAGGACAACACGCTCCCTCTGCCGGCCCAGTTTCTTCAACATTCAGGCCGGTTGGTCGCCGAGAGTGGACGGGGCATCCGCTACAGACTGATCGGGTTCTCTCCGATCTATCAACGCAACGCCCCTGCGACCGAGTTTGAACGCAAAGCGCTGGAGGTGCTCCGGCGAGAGCCTGACCGGCCAATTACCGGAGTGGTTTCAAGCGGCAAGAAGCAGTACTTCCAAGCCATCTATGCAGACCGTGCCGTCTCATCCGTCTGCGTCACCTGCCACAACAGTCATCCGTTAAGCCCAAAGCAGGACTTCAAGCTCAACGATGTGATGGGTGGGATCGCCATTACGATTCCGCTGGAGTAGCAGGACACGTGACAGCTCCTTGTCGGCTGGAGAGCCAACAACACTGTGCGCGGGTGCGGCGTGACAAGGAGGTTACGAAGGCGTGGGCGGGCTTGCAGGAGCGACCGGTGGTTTGAGGTAATACTCCTCTCGATAAATCTGCACCGCCGTCATCAGCAGGCTGATAAGGATCGGGCCGACGAACAGTCCAAGCAACCCGTACAGCGCCAACCCGCCCAACACGCTAAGCACGAGGAGCAACACGGGAATCTGTACATCTTGGCCGATCAACCACGGGCGTAGGAACTGGTCGACCATCGACACGACGCCGATTCCCCACACCAGCATAATCAGCGCTTTCCCGCTCGCACCCACCCAGAATAGATAGAGCGCCACGGGTCCCCACACCAGTCCCGTTCCGCCGAACGGGATCGGCGCCAACACGGTCGTCAACGCGGTCAGTCCCATCGGAAACGGCACATCGAGCGCCCAATAGGCCATCCCCGCCAACAGTCCTTGAACGATCGCCGTGACGAGCATCCCTTTCACCACCGCCCGAATCGTTTGATCCAACCGAGACAGAATTTTGGACTTGTGCGACTCGTCCATCGGAATCAAATCGTATAACACGGCGAGCCACTGCTGACCGTCTTTGAAGAGAAAAAACAACACCAACAGCATAATGAAGAAATTCGTCACCAGCGTGAAGGTGTTCTTCAGCAGGCCTCCCATTCCTCCGACCAAAAACTGGCCCAATTCCGTAACTCCACCGACAAGCGACTGTTCCAATGAAACGGTGGGATTGCCGGTCCCGGACACCGCTGCCTTCAACCAACCTCCCACCAAAGGAATGCCGGCCACTTGATCCGGCAGCCGCTGGAGCCCGCCGGCTGAGATCCATGCTCGGATCTCCTGCTCCGCTGCCCCGGCTTCCCGTACCAACATCACCCCCATGGCAACCAACGGCACGACGACAATCCCCAGCGCGCCAACGGTCAGCATGGCGGCAGAGAGCGCGTCCTTCCCACCGAACCATTTGGCCAGCCGGAGATGCATGGGGAAGGCCCAATGCGCCAACAGCCCGGCCCACAGGGCTGAGAACACAAACGGTTTGAACATCAACCCGATTTGGTAGAGGAGCAAGACCAGGAGGGCAAAAAACACGATGGAAAAGATCTGTTGTCGAGTCATAGCGAACGTCGCAGTCTCTTGAGGCAGTATCGAGTAAATAACAGATCTGTCGGCGTCTGTCACGGGAGGGAAGAATGGGATGGAAGGCGCAAGACCACCAGACGTGAGGACAACACAACGAGCGAGAGGCGAGAGTGCGCTTACAGGTCGGCTTCCCGTCCGATCAGGGCAATCGCTTTCCCACGATGCGCATTCATGTCGCGAACATTATTCGGTACTCGAGGGGCTTCTTCGGGCCAGCCTGTGACCCCCATATCGCTGACCCCCTGGAATTTGGCTCCTTCTTCCATCAGCATCATCGGACAATGGACCTCGCCGATCAGAATTGCAGTTTTGAGGAGCTGGATTTTCCCAGTTGCCGTAACCGTGGCTTTGATGCGTCCACTGCTGATCAATGAATCGGCGTGGATGGCTCCCTTCACGACTCCATCTTCCCCGACGATCACTTGCCCCTTCGTGTACACATCCCCTTCGAGTCGCCCGTCGATCCGCACGGTACCATCGACCTTGATTTCCCCTTTGAGCTCAACCCCTTTTGCCAACAGCGTAATATTGCTATCGTCGACATACCCGGTCTTTTTCATGGGGACTCCTCTCAACAGGCCAACCTTCCCCAAGGGTACCCGAGGACCAGGGATACGCCTAACAGTTTGTCGAATCCAGCGCCCGGGTACGCGCTCCACCTTATTGCGATAAACCAAACGTCTGCTTCATCCGTTCCCAGAGCCCGCCTCCATGCACTTCGCAATAGACCGTCGGTTCGGTCCCGGTGATGAAGAACTCAACTCGCTTCTCCGGACATTGCGACGTCGCGAGTTGTCCGCTTTTGGGATCAATCTTCCGCTGAACAACCCCAACAGGCGTCTCAAAATCAGGAGAATCACGTGGGATGAGCCGAAGCGCCAACTCGCTCCATATCGGAAGGGCAGCCTGGGCGCCGGTCAACTTCAGGGCGCGTTCATCGTCAAAACCAACCCACACACCGATCGCCATATCCGGGGTATAGCCGATGAACCAGGCGTCTCGATACCCATCGGTTGTCCCAGTTTTGCCTGCCACCGGGCCATGTACTCCCAACACTCTGGCTTTGGCCCCAGTACCATGGTCCACCACCCCTTTCAACAACGACGTCATGAGAAATGTCCCTTGTGGACTTGCCGCCTGACGCCGATCGAGTGGGGGACTCCAGATGGTCTCACCTCCCTCACGCACCATGTTGGACAGCGCGACCGGATGAATGACCACGCCTCCATTGGCAAGCCCGGCGTAGGCGGATGTGATCTGAAGCAACGAGACTGAAGAACTCCCCAACGCCAGGGACAAATCGTCCGCCACCGGTGTCGTGACTCCGAACGCGTGCAGCAGACTCGTGAGCGCCGTAATCCCAGTTCGATGTGCCGTCCGAACGGCGGGAACGTTCAAGGACTGCTCAAGTGCCGTTCGAACCGTCACCGGCCCTCGATACTGCCGATCATAATTCTGAGGTGACCAGGACCCTGTGCCGGATTCCAAGGTCACCGGCTCATCCACCAGTAATGTTGCCGGAGTCAGTCCGGTCGTACCGTGGTCACGGGCTGCCTCAAATCCGGCCAGGTACACAAACGGCTTGAAGAGAGACCCCGCTGATCGATGCGCCTGCACCGCACGGTTGAATTGGCTCAGCTGATAGTTGCGACCGCCGACCATCGCACGTACGTGACCGGTCTTGACATCCAGGACAACCGCCGCCCCCTGAAGTGGAGGCTCGACTCCAGCCAGGGCCGGATAGCTCTTTTCGAGTTTCGCCAATCCTTCGTGCAACGCCCGTGCAACGATTCGCTGTGCCCTGGGATCAAGGGTTGAATAAATTCGCGCGCCATCCGGTATGTCCAGTCCTGTCCCCTGCTCAATTTCTCTGAGCAGATGATCGACAAAGTACGGCGCATCGGTGAGGACATCCTGATTCAGCATGACCTTCACCGGCCGGTTCATGGCCTCGGCCACGGCGTCCTCCGTCAAGATCCCCTCTTCCTTCAATCGGCGAAGCACCACATTGCGGCGCCTCGTGGCATCCTCCACGTTTTTGACAGGGGAATAGGCATTGGGCCCCTTGATCAATCCGACAATCAGCGCGATTTCATCGATCGACAAGTCGTCAAGATTCTTGCTGAAGTAGCGATGGGCGGCTTCTCCCACACCGTAGATCGAAACCGGTCCGGCTTGGCCGAGATAGATCTCGTTGACATAGCTTTCTAAAATCTCCTCTTTCCGATACTTGAACTCGAGCGCCATCGCAGCCATCACTTCCTGGAGTTTCCGCCCGATGGTTCGTTTGGGAGAATAGTAGAGATTCTTGGCCAACTGTTGGGTGAGCGTACTGCCTCCCTGCACAAGGGCGCCGCGAGTCATGTCGATCCAAAACGCTCGAGCAATCGCGATGGGGTCAACCCCGAAATGAGAAAAAAATCGACGATCCTCGACGGTCAGCAGCGTCTTGATCAGAGTGGGAGGAACACGGTCCAGGGGAATCCATTCCCGGACTTGCCTGGAGCCGGAGCGCATCCCACTGATCAACACCGGCTCGAGCGAGACCAAAGAAAGCGGGTGCCCATCGGACACGGACAACACCTCAGTGACGAGACCATCGGCCAATTTCAGGCGGACCGATCGTGCAGGCAGTCGGGCCTCCTCCTGAGCATGGAGAAAGATCTCAATGGAGTCCTTGGTCGCAAAGTACTCACCGGCAACCCGCGGTGCCGCAGTGGCCGGCTTGTACTCCAACCGTTGCAGATGGTCGAGCAACCCTGATTCGGCAGCGTGGAGTCCCGGCGTCAAAAAAAACGGGGCGCCGTAGATCAGCAGCGGTGGATGCTCATCGCTTTTGGGAAGCGCCAAACTAGTTGAAAGAAAAGCGCCATATCCTGCCACGAGAGCGAACGCCACTCCGCAGACGATCAGGAGCGGTAGGAGAAGCCGCCTCGCCAACGAAACGGACCGAGCTGACGTTTGAATCGACATAGTCTCAGCATGCCCTGTGTATTCAGACGAGAAACACTGTGCAACAGATTACCAAATTCAGGGAATTTACGTGGAAGAACTTGTGATACGTCGAAAAGTGCAAGACCGTCCTGAAGCCTTGCGCAATCTACGCACATGTGGCCGGCTTAAGCGGTACCGTCCCTGTCGGCGTTGCCACACTCCATGCGATGTGTGTCGCACGTGGGCTGGCACTGCCCCCAGCGCATTCCTGGCGGAATCAATGCAGTTGAACACAATCCGCACCGCCTCATGGTGTTGGGAGTCGTGGCACAGACTGATCAACCGGATGAGAGAGAGCCAGTCCAGATCGTTCTGATCGGCTGGTTAGGGCTTGGGGTCAGGCGGAATTCCGAGGTCGAGCAAATGTTTCAGCCCTTTGAATTCGGTGTTTTCCGCTTGCTGATCCTGTTCGGCTTCTTTACTGACGGCGTTCCCATTCTCTGCGGCTGCCCCCTAACACCGGCAGAGGATCGAAGTGTCGCCAGGCCGGCATGGTCGCCATGAAACTCGCCAGTAGGGTGCCGCTACGGAGAGCCCACGCGATGAAACCGGCCGACAAGGTGGTCCCCGTCAGAGCGGCGATCCGCACCGTAATCACATGCTGCTCTTGGGACACGCCCATCGCCTGCTCCAACGAGGCCGTCATTTCATCGAGCTTGGAGAATAGGAGATCGCTCACCGATTGAGATTTCTCGGCTGGTTCAGATTCTGGCGTTGGAGTTGGTTCTCCGAGCAGACCGGTCAAGAGCAGCCTTCTGGCTTCGTCGATCCAGGGGAAGAGCACCGAATCCTTCGCCTCATCGATCGTTGCTCTCGGTTCCTCAGGCCTGATAACCACCAGGCGCTCCGTCGGCGATGGCAGAACGGTTGCCGGATGAGATTCCGCTGGCGCAGAGCGTGAATCTGGCAATACCGGAGACTGAGGGAGTGCGTCTGTTGGTGGTTCGGCTGGACCCGATGGACCTGAAGGAACCAGCTCCTGGACCAGTCGGACTCGGCGGGTGTCGGCGACAACAAGACCGGCGGCACGATCGGAGCCAGCAGCAGGAGGACCCCTTCGGCCACATCGGTCACGGTGACTTGAATGGTCTGTGTCGTGCTCGCCCCTTGGCTGTCGGTTACTTGCACTTGGACGACATACACATTGTCGCCATTCGCGTCGGTGGCCACCTCGAAATCGGGCGGCGCGGTAAAATTTAAGGCCCCGGTGGCGGTATTGATCGTGAAGCGCGCCTGATCTGTTCCCCCACTGATGCTGTAGGTGAGGGCTTGCGCTGGCAGATCCACATCCGCCCCGGTCACGATCGTGACGGCGCTGACATTTTCCACCATGTTAATTGCGGCGATTGATGCACCACCGTCACTCGTAATGTTGGGAGTATCATTCACGGGGGTAATCGTCAGGGTGACCGTCGTGCTCCCGATCGACCCGCCCGCTCCGTCATTAACGGTAAAGGTAAAACTGTCGCTGGTGGTTTCCGATCCATCGTGCACATAGACCAGCCGATTGGCGGCAATATCGGCTTGCGTAAAGGTGGTCGCGGACAGGCCCGGGTGCGGTCGTCAGTTCCAATCGCCCGTAGGCCGGACCGGTTCCAAT
>CAWKLH010000024.1:0-30710 GCA_963850405.1 Nitrospirota bacterium | reverse complement strand
CCACACGATCAAAGGGATTGTTACAAGTCGAAGGAAGTGGTCGCCTCCGTATCAGTCCATCTGACGCCGCACGCTTTGGCTTGTCGGATGGCGATCGTGTCCGCCTCTCCAGCACATCCGGGGAAATGACAACCGAGGTCAAAATTATGGAACGGGTTCCACAAGGAACGGCATGGTTCCCGTATCACTTTGGTCAAGCGGCCGTCCAACTATTTGAATGCGCTATCGATCCGATCACCCATGTGCCGTCGTTCCGGACGGCGACGGTGTCCATGATGAAGGTGGCGTGATGACGCTCGTTCAACACGGATCACTGTGCTAATCGAGGAGTCCTATCGTGACTGAATTCGGATTGCGTCTCGCTATCTCCCTGACCCAGATCGCCGCAGTCATGGGCGTCGTGGTCATCACCGTGCTCATCCTCACCCTTGCGGAGCGAAAAGTCCTCGGCTGGATGCAGGACCGCATGGGTCCGATGGAAGTGGGGCCCTACGGCATTCTCCAGCCGTTTGCGGATGCCATCAAACTCTTCTTTAAGGAAGACATTATCCCCGCCGGGGCCAACAAGTTCCTGTTCACCATGGCCCCGATACTATGTCTAATTCCCGCATTCATCGGATTTGCCGTCATTCCGTGGGGCCCCAATCAGACGTTTGAGGTTGGCGGCATCACCGTAAGACCGTTTGTCATCAGCGACATCAATATCGGCATTCTGTACATCTTAGCCTTCGCGTCGCTCGGGGCCTATGGCATCATCCTGGGAGGATGGGCGTCCAACAGCAAATACTCCTTGCTCGGTGGGCTGCGGTCGGCGGCGCAGATCATCAGTTACGAGCTTAATGTGGGACTGTCTATTGTCGGCGTGTTGATTCTGGGCGGTTCACTCAGCCTGGTGAAAATCACCGATGCCCAGGCCGGAGGGTTTTGGAATTGGTATCTCTTCGCGTTACCGGCCCCACAAATTTTTGCGTTTGTCGTCTACGTGATCTCATCGGTGGCGGAAACCAACCGGGTTCCGTTCGATCTGCCGGAAGCGGAGAGCGAGCTCGTCGCCGGCTTCTTCACGGAATACAGCGGCCTCAGATTCGCGTTCTTTTTCCTCGCCGAGTACGCCAACATGGTGTTAGTGTCCTGCGTCGCGGCCGCGATGTTTCTCGGTGGATGGAACGCGCCCTATCCTGGAACGATTATGGCGTTCATCGGCCTGCCGTCCCTGGCCTGGGTCGAGAACACCATGTGGTTTGCGGTCAAGACATACTCGTTCTTGTTCCTCTTTTTCTGGCTGCGAGCCACGTTGCCGAGACTGCGCTACGATCAGCTGATGCGATTCGGCTGGAAGGTGCTGTTGCCCATTGCGCTGGGGAACATCGTCGTAACGGCCCTTGCGGTGTTTTTCTATCAACAGATGAAATAGCAGACGAGCTCCATATGGCATCTACGGCAACCACCAAGCGTTTGAACCTGCACGAATGGTTCAAGACGATCACGTTCTACGAGATTCTCGTCGGCATGAAGGCGACCTTGTCCCATCTCCTCAATTACCGTCCCGTGACCTTGCAATATCCTCATGAAAAACGCACGTTGCCGGACAATTATCGAGGCATGCTCGCGCTGCTCCGATACGATGATGGGACAGAGAAGTGCGTGGGATGCGACCTCTGTGAAGCTGCCTGTCCGTCGCGCGTCATCCGGGTCGTCAGCGCCGAAATGCCGGGTGAACCGACGAAACGTTACTCAAAAGAATATTACATGGACATGACCCGGTGCTTGTTCTGCGGGATGTGCGTGGATGCCTGCCCCGTCGATGCGCTGGGCATGACGAGAGAATTTGAATGGGCGGTCTACGACAAGCGCCAGCTCCATCTGAACAAACAACAGTTGCTCGCGATCGGCGACCGTTCGTTTCCAGTCCGTGAGAAACGTCTGGAGCTGCAACATCCAAACGTCGCATTCTTCAACGTGGCATTCAAGCACGTGCCACCAAAACCGGACTGACGCTCAAAGAGTACTCATCGGATGGGCGATGACTGTATCACCGTTGCGTTAGGCTAGCCCCGGTCGGCCGCTAACCCAGGAACCATCCATGTCGCAGCTGTTTTTTGGATACTTTGCCGGGATGATCGTCATCACGTCCATTCTGGTGGTGGCGTTGAGAAATCCTGTCTACAGTGCGCTTTCGCTCTTGGTCATGTTTTTCCATGTCGCGGGACTCTTCATCACACTCCATGCCGAGTTTCTCGCAGCCGTGCAGATTATCGTCTATGCCGGGGCCATTCTCGTGCTGTATCTGTTCGTCGTCATGATACTCAATGTCACGCAAGACGACCGTTACCATAGCCAATGGCGGATCGCAGGCGTGGTCTGCATTCCATTGCTCATTGAGTCTCTCTTGCTTCTCTCCGGCGGAGCCGGTGCCGTCAACACCGGGAATCGATCACTCCAATCCGGACCGCAGGATGCCATCCCCACCGACAATACGCTGGCCATCGGCAAGACACTTTTTTCAACCTATTTATTCCCGTTCGAGGTGGCCTCCTTGGTCCTCCTTGTGGCAATGATCGGCGCCATCGTCCTCGCCAAGCGCGACATCGGCGAACACGACGCATAACACATGACACAAACGGGCGGGTGACGAATGACCATTCCCATCTCGTACTACCTCATCTTGAGTGCCATCGTCTTCTTCACAGGCGTGGTGGGTGTGCTCATCCGGCGCAATATCATTGCCATTCTGCTGTCGGTGGAACTGATGCTGAACGCCACCAACATTAACTTCGTCGCGTTCTCCGACCATCTGCAGGATCTTGGCGGTCAAGTGTTCGTCTTTTTTGCCTTAACGGTGGCCGCAGCGGAGGTTGCCGTCGGACTCGCGATTATCATCGCCCTGCACCGATCGAGATCCACGATCAATGTTGAAGAGTTCAACCTATTGAAATGGTAAAGGAGCCGTATCTCGTGAAGCGTGAAACGTCGTGCATAGGAAATGTCGGCACTTTCCGCCCGATCTCTCCTTTTTCGCTTCACGAGTAACGAACGACGAGGCACGATTTCTGATGCTGTACGCTCTTATCCCACTCCTTCCGCTGACCGCCTTTTTGATCCTTGGCTTGGCTGGCCGGCACATCAACGCCCGTGCTCACCTTGTTGCGGTTCCGGCGGTTATGTTGTCGCTCGCCTTGTCGATGGGGGCCTTTTTAGAAGTGGCTTCTGGCTCTGTCATTTCGCTTCCGCTCTATACCTGGTTGACATCCGGAACTCTGGACATTCACATCGGTCTTCATATCGACCGACTCACCGCCGTGATGCTCCTACTGGTCACCGGTGTTAGTTCGCTCGTACACGTCTATACCATCGGGTACATGCATGGTGAGCCAGGCTATGCCCGTTTCTTCGGCTACATCGCCTTGTTCACCTTCTCCATGTTGATGTTGGTGCTGGCCGACAACTTATTACAGCTCTTCGTCTTCTGGGAAGCCGTCGGACTCTGCTCGTATCTGTTGATCGGACACTGGTACGAGCGTGCTTCTGCTTGTGCCGCCGCCACCAAGGCCTTTCTGGTCAATCGTGTAGGAGATTTCGGATTCATGCTGGGCCTTCTGCTCGTCTGGTACAGCTTTGGATCGCTGAACTACCTTGACATCTTTCCTGCCCTCCATGAAGCGACTGATGTGACGATGAACCTCCTCGGCCCTTTCGGTGGAACATGGGAGGTTTCGGTCTTCACTCTCATCGCACTCTTGCTCTTCACTGGTGCGGTCGGTAAATCTGCCCAAGTTCCGCTCCACGTCTGGCTGCCTGATGCGATGGAAGGACCGACACCGATTTCGGCCCTCATTCACGCCGCCACGATGGTCACCGCCGGCGTCTTCATGGTGGCGCGTCTCGCCCCGATCTATAACCTTTCACCAACCGCGATGAGCGTGGTCGCGATCACAGGCGCCGCGACGATGGTCCTCGGCGCCACGATCGCGTTGACTCAGACCGACATCAAACGCGTCGTCGCGTATTCGACGGTCAGTCAGCTCGGGTACATGATCATGGCGTGCGGACTCGGCGCCTATGCGTCCGGCATGTACCACCTACTCACGCACGGCGCGTTCAAGGCCTTGCTGTTTTTAGGCTGCGGCTCTGTGATTATTGCTCTGCACCATGAGCAAGATATGAGGCACATGGGCGGCCTCAAAGACAAGTTACCGATTACCTACTGGACGTTTGTGGTGGGCTCGCTGGCACTTGCCGGCTTTCCTCTGACCGCTGGCTTCTTCAGTAAGGATGACATCCTCGTGTCCGCCTGGTCGTCCGGAGACCTTGGCCGGACACTCACGCTCCTGGGTCTGCTGACGGCGCTCCTGACCGCCTTCTACAGCTTCCGGCTTGTATTTGTAACCTTCTGGGGAACGTCCCATGTTGATCCACACCATACGGAGCACCTCCACGAGCCCTCACGGACAATCACGACACCGCTCATCATTCTCGCAGTTTTGAGTATTCTGACTGGTTATCTAGGCATCCCATCTTTCCTAGGACCCATTTTTTCAACTGTGGATGAACCCGCCGCCCCTCATGGCTCGGATGGGCTCATGATTATGGCAGCGGCGACAGCGATGGGTCTGATCGGCATGGCCGCCGCCTATTATGTGTATGTACTGAACCCGGATCTTCCGGAACGCTTAGCGCGACAGTGGGGCATCCTCTATCGGGGCTCGTTGAACAAATGGTATGTCGATGAGGCCTACGATTACCTATTCGTACGACCAACACTTGCGGCAGCTTCCAAACTCTGGAAGCATGTTGATGTCCACGTGATCGATGGAACCGTCAACGGTATCGCACGCGCCATCACCTGGTGGGGATGGCTGTTACGACTGGTCCAGAGTGGGCAGACCCAGCACTATGCCTTGGCGATGGCGGTGGGGATCGTCGTATTAACGGCGTATCTTCTTCTTTGAGAGACCACGGATACGTAGCGAGATTGACGTTGCGATGACCGATTTCACACGTTGCCGTTTGTATTTGGCATCACTGATGCAGGAGTCTAGATGACCGGCTTTCCGTGGCTCACATTACTGGTCGTCCTCCCGCTGGCCGGGGCCATTGCTGTCTTCGCGGTGAAGGAGCGCTCCATCAAGGTTACGGCTCTCGCTGTAGCCGTAGCCGACCTCCTGATCTCACTCCCGCTCTGGTGGTTGTTCGATGCGTCATCCGGTGAGATGCAGTTCATGGAATCGGCGCGGTGGATCCCGTCGCTGTCCATCAATTATCGGCTTGGACTTGATGGAATCAGCCTCCCGCTCGTTCTCATGACGACGGTCCTGATGCCGCTCTGCATCCTGATCTCATGGCACTCCATCGAGATCAGGATGCGGAGTTTCATGGCCATGCTGCTCATTATGGAAAGCGCCATGATCGGCGTGTTCACCGCGCTGGATTTCGTGCTGTTCTATGTCTTTTGGGAGGCGATGCTGATTCCGATGTACTTGTTGATCGGGATCTGGGGTGGGCCGAATCGTCTCTACGCCGCGATCAAATTCTTGCTTTATACTCTCGCCGGCAGTGTCTTGCTACTGGTCGCGATCTTGGTGCTGTATTTCCAGGGCGGCCATACGTTCGACATTCTTCAATTGAGTCAAGGCACCTATTCCAATTCGTTGCAATTCTGGCTCTTCCTCGCGTTCTTCGCCGCATTCGCCGTCAAAGTTCCCATGTTCCCCTTCCATACCTGGCTGCCCGACGCGCACGTGGAGGCACCCACAGCCGGCAGCGTCATACTCGCCAGCGTGCTGCTCAAGATGGGCACCTATGGGTTTCTCCGTTTCAGCCTGCCGATGTTGCCTGACGCCTCTCAAGCGTTTACGCCAGTGATGGTGGCGCTCTCCATTGTCGCCATCATCTATGGGGCCTACATGGCGCTCGCTCAGTCCGACCTAAAAAAACTCATCGCCTATTCGAGTGTGAGCCACATGGGATTTGTCACGCTCGGCCTCTTCATGTTTAATATTCAAGGGATCGAAGGCGCCGTCATGCAGATGGTAAACCACGGCATCACCACTGGTGGACTCTTTCTCTGCGTTGGAATGATTTACGAACGCACCCATAGCCGGCAGATCGCCGACAATACTGGACTCACCAAGCCGATGCCACGGTATGCGACCTTCCTCGTCATTTTTTCATTGTCTTCATTGGGGCTGCCCGGCACGAACAGTTTCGTCGGAGAGTTTATGATTCTTGCAGGCGCCTTCCTCTGGAGCAAGATCGCCACGGCCTTGGCGTTGTTGGGAATTATCCTGGCAGCAGCCTACTTGCTCTGGATGGTTCAACGTGTCGCCTTCGGCGTCTCCAATCCGCATATGCTCCCGAAGCTTCGCGATGTGAACCTGCGTGAGATGGTCACCGTGGTGCCTCTTGTCGTCTTGATCTTCTTGATCGGGATCTTCCCAAACCCCATCCTGACTCGCATGCACCCAAGCGTCGAGAAGGTCATTGCACGCGTCTTCCCGCCGGCGACTGAGCACGGGTCAGCCATGCACCAGGCTGACCTATTTTCTCCAACCGTGAAACGGATCACCTCACCGACTGGACCGGGGTTTGGGCAAGGGGCGCAGGTCTCGCCGGAGGGCCAGCCGCAATGACCTTTTCAGCGGCAGATCTGTTCCTCATCCTCCCTGAATTGCTGATTGTCACGGCAGCCTGCATCGTGTTCGTGCTCGATCCGGTGCTGCGGGCATCCGACAAAGACGGCTTGGTCTGGCTAAGCCTGGGAACACTGGCCGTCTGCATGGGGTTGACGGCGTCCCAGATACAGGCTCCCGCCACAATCTTTAGCGGACTCGTCGTCATCGATGCGTACGGAGCCTTCTGGAAACTGCTCCTCTACTTCGTCACCGGCCTAACCATTCTCCTCTCTCATTCTTACTTGAAGGAAGAGCGGCTGTACTTCGGCGAATATTACGGCTTTGTCTTGCTCGCGCTCTCCGGGATGATGGTCATGGTCTCGTCGGCTGATTTATTGACACTCTATCTGGGCACCGAACTGATGTCCCTCTCGCTGTACGTCATGGCGGGCCTGAAGCGATCGGACCCTCGCTCATTGGAAGCCTCAGCCAAGTATTTTGTGTTGGGGGCTTTCTCCTCTGGAATCCTCCTCTACGGCATCTCGCTTCTCTATGGAGCGACCGGAAGCACCAGACTTCCAGAGATCGCCGCAGCGATCTCCGGCCGTAACCTGGACGATCCGTTATTGTTGTTTGCCACGATCCTGCTCACGGTCGGATTCGGGTTTAAACTCGCCGTGGTGCCGTTTCACATGTGGACGCCGGATGTCTATCAAGGCGCTCCTACCTCCGTCACCGCCTTCATGGCGGTCGCATCCAAAGCCGCAAGCTTCGGCGCATTCCTCAGAGTGTTCATGGAAGGGCTCGGTGGCCTGAAAGCCAACTGGGCTGCGATGTTCCTCCTGCTTTGCCTCGCCACCCTGATCTTGGGAAATATCCTCGCACTGGTGCAGACGAATGTGAAACGCATGCTGGCCTACTCAAGCATTGCCCATGCCGGCTACGCGTTGATCGGTGTGGTTGCAACGGGACACATGGAGAACTCGTCCGGTATCGCCAGCGTGCTGCTTTATCTCTCGCTCTACGCATTCATGACATTCGGCGCGTTCGCCATCGTCGCCATGCTTCGCAAGGGCGGAATCGAGGGAGTAGACATCGAAGATTTCACCGGTCTTGCCAAACGGCATCCTGTGGCTGCACTGCTCATGTTGATCTTTATGGTCTCGCTGGCAGGCATTCCTCCGACCGCAGGGTTTATTGGAAAACTGTATGTCTTTATGTCGGCGGTGGAAGCCGGCCTGCCCTGGCTGGCTGCCGTGGCGCTCATCTTTGCCGTCATCTCAGCCTATTACTACCTCAGGCTGGTGATGGTCATGTACATGCGCGAGCCGAGTGACCTGTCGAGCACGAGCCCTCGGATGGTCATGTCACCGGCTCTCTCTATCGTGCTGGCCTGCGCGGTGGCCGGAGTGGTGATCTTTGGGATCTATCCCAACCCACTCGTGAACTTCGCCATGCAAGCGGTATCGGCGCTCAAGTAAGACCGTTGTGATTTGCCGATCCGCATGCGGAGCATCATGACCGTCCTCCGCTTTCTGAGCGAGACTGTGACCACCTTCTTGCGCCAAGGCTGTCCGAGCCTGGCGGCAGCCTTGGCCTTTTTCTCCTTACTCTCGCTCTTTCCTCTCGTCTTTCTTCTCCTGTATGGGATCAGCTTCCTGGTCAGCCAAACCATCATCGGCGAGCAATTCATCCTAAGCTTCCTGAAGGGCTTTCTGCCTTCATTGGGTGAACGATTGGCTGAAGAACTCCATCGGATCAGCGTATTAGAAGGTGTGCGCTGGCTGGTACTTCTGTCGTTCTTCTGGTTTGGAGGGCTCGTCTTTTACGAGCTCGATTACGCACTGAACGTGGTATTTGAAAGCACCCAAAAGCGTCACCCGTTGATTTCTACCGCGATCTCCATAGCCTTGCTGGGATCGACAGGACTTCTATTGTTCCTCTCCTATGTCGCCACGCAGACCATCACCTTTTTGACTGCCTATGCCCCGAAGCTGTGGGGGCTCGATCTCGTCGCCCTTGCCGCCCATGATTTTCATCTCACCTATACGCTCCCCTTTTCCCTGGCATTCCTAACGGTGAGCCTGTTGTACCGCCTGGTGCCACGCCGCCGCCCACGGTGGAGCCATGCCATGGCAGGCGCGCTGACATTCAGCTTGCTCTGGGTTTCGGCAAAGTTGCTGTTCGTCAGCTACAGCGACTATGCCACGGTGTATGCCAGGCTCTATGGATCATTGTTGGAGGTCGTCCTCTTGCTTCTGTGGGTCTATTATTCCGCCGGGCTCTTGCTGTTCGGTGGGATCATCGCCCGCAAGCTACAACAGCTCGCCTACTCGTCACAGGTGCCCGCTGACAGTGGGTAGCCGAGACGGTGGAGTGTGATGACCAATGGTGCATCCCGCGACTTAGCGGCTGGGAAAGCCTCGGAGCTGAAGATAACGCACGATGGCTGAATGGGTGACAAGTCCGACCATTTCTCCGTCCTGCATGACCACTAAGCGACCCCACCCTTCACGGGCCATACGCTCCAGCGCATGCATCACAGGAATATCCGGCTCGATCACTAAAGATTCCGAACGTGGGCGCATCACCTGCTCGACCCTGCGCCAAGGCCACAGCGATGGCGGAACGCTCTGAATCTCAACCGTGGTGATGAGTCCCACCAGTCGCCCATCCTCTAACACTGGGAAACCGCCGTAGCCATAGGATTGGAAGTGCTGATTCACCGCCACATCCAATGTGCAATGCGACGGAATCGAGGTGACCGTCGTCGTCATGACATCCCGAATAGGGACCGTCGCCAGGGCCTGACGCATGACCGCATGACGACGACTCGCCAGGGCTGCGGAGAAGAGAAACATGCCGATGACGACAACCCACCCGCCGTTCGATGCCATCGACGTGGGGAGTCCGCCGCTCGCAGACCCGTACAGCACAACAAGGCCCACCAGCCCAAGCATCACTCCAAACGCAAGTCCGACCCCTGCGGCTTGTTTGGTCGCTCGATAAAAATTGTTTCCCCATGCCCACAGTCCCGCACGTAACATCCGTCCGCCGTCCAGTGGAAAACCTGGAATCATATTGAAGAGCCCGATTTGCATATTGACGAAGCCCAGCAAGGCCCCAAGCATGATCCACCCCTGGAGACCATGTTGCCGTTGCATCGTCTCCGCCAGCTCCACGAACACAAAACAAAGACCGCCGATCACAAAGCTGACCGCCGGCCCGGCCAACGCAATGAGGAATTCAGCGCGGGGTGTGGGGGCTTCCTTCCGCATGTGAGCCACGCCACCAAAAATAAACAGCGTAATCTTTTCAATCGGAATGTGGTAGTACAACGCGACGTAAGAATGGCCGAGCTCATGCAAGAGCACGGAGACGAATAATAGAACCGCTGCGAGGCCCCCCATAGCCCAATACCGTTCTGGAGTGAGCCCGGGCAAATTGTCCGGCAGATACCCAGTCGAGAGTGACCAGGTGACCAGGAGAAACACCACGAACCATGAAGCATGGACGCGGATCGGAATTCCCAACGCGCGGCCGATTTCCCAGGAAGGTACCTGCATTGACAACACCGTACCAGCGGAGTACGCAAAGGGTCAATCTTCTCCACCGGTTCAGGTATACTAGCCCCTATGCGACGACACGTTCTGCGACGCTTGCTGATCGGCGTGCTGTTAGCCGCAACTCACGGGGCATTCGTTCCAGTAGACGGTGTGGCCCAAGTGATCAAGTCTGGTCCACCTACATGCCCTGGCGTGGCACTGACGTTCGATCTCTGTCCCGTGCGAAAGGGGTCCGGCTACGATCAGCCCTTAATGGACTATCTGATCTCACACCGTATCCCCGCCACATTCTTTATGTCCGGCAAGTGGATGACCAAACATGAGCCAGAAGTGAACCATCTACTGAGCATGGAATTTTTCGAGGTCGGGACGCATGGTGACGTCCACGCCCACCTTCCCATGCACGATGCCGACGAACAACGCACGGAGATCCTTGGCCCCGTGAAAGTCCTGCAAGACCAATATACCCATACGGCGACGTTGTTTCGGCCTCCGTATGGAGAATACAACGACGTGACCGTTGCCGTGGTGCAGATGCTCGGTCTGCAGTTCATCCAATGGAATATCGAATCGGGTGATCCGGATCCGACGCTCTCGGCAGAACAAATCTTGACCAGAGTCACCAAGCGGGCCAAGCCCGGCAGCATCATCGTCTTCCATGCGAACGGCAAGGGCAAACAAACCCGGCAAGTGATCGAGCAACTCACAACGGATGTCCTTCCCCGAAAAGGGCTCCAACCCATGACCGTCAGCGAACTGTTGAACTGTCAGTCTTCGACTCCATGAGCCAGCCAGTCATCCGGACGATGCAGGCAGACGATCGGGAAGCCGTGGTTCACCTCCTGGGTGAATCCGATCCCTGGAAGACACTCGGTTATACAAAGGATGATTGGAACCGCATCTTTTGTCCGACGCCTCAGGGACGAGACTGCTACGTCGCGGAACTTGACGGACGAGTGGCAGGCGTCGCCATCGTGAAGCAGAAGTTTCTCCTCGGCGATTATTTGGAGCTGTTAGGCGTGGCTGGATGGGCTCGTCAGAAGGGAGTCGGTGGGCAGCTGTTGCGGCACATCGAGGAGCTCGTCTTTGAGCGGACCAAGAACCTCTTTGCCTGTGTGTCGGACTTTAATGAGTCCGCGAGAGCCTTCTACAAGAAGCACGGCTATCAGGAAATTGGGCCTATGCCTAACTTCTTGATACCAGGGAGCGCGGAACTGTTGTTGCGGAAGACGGCGGGGCCTGCCAGAGGAAGAGGTCAGTAGTCATTCGTCATCAGTCAATGGTACATTCCAAACAGCACGTGCTCTTTTCATGACTCTTGACCAATGACTAATTTGCGAGTCAAGAAATTCCTCCACACCCGTATGCGGGTCAGCGATTTGGATGAGACCATCCGATTTTACACGACCGTCTTGGGCCTTGAGGTGATTGAACGGAAAACCTCTCCGCGGGGCTCACACCTCGCTTTTCTCAAAGTACCCAATAGCGACGAATTGATAGAGCTGACCAGTTTCCCTCCAAGTGGCCCAGTGAAAGTTCAGGAAGATCTCGTGCATCTAGCCTTTCAAGTTGAAAGCCTCGACGAAACGATTACCTCGCTTCATGCACAGGGTGTCACGATCACCGATGGCCCGACGGCCACCTCTTCCGGCAGCCGGTTCATCTTCATTGATGCTCCCGACGGCTATGAGATTGAGCTCATCGAACGCCGAGCAGGAGTGATGATCGTCTAGCTTCCAACACATACAGACTCCCCACTTTCACGCTCTACGCACATTGACGATGTGACTCCCTCCGAAGTACCTTCTTCTCATCAACATACCGTGTGAATTCTCTGAATCAGGAGGACCGCTGAGATGAAGAACGGGTTTTTCCGAGGACATGGGCTTGGTAACGATTATCTCGTGATGGATCCCAAAGACCTGACGTTCAAGCTGACGCCAAAGACCATCAAAGCGATTTGCGATCGGAACTGGGGGCTCGGCAGCGACGGGATTTTGTCGTTGGTTCCGTCGAAGAAGGCCGATTTCGGGCTGCGCATTTTCAACCCGGACGGCAGTGAGGCAGAAAAATCGGGGAACGGCCTCAGGATCTTCGCGCGCTATCTCCACGCGACCCGTAAAACAAAGAAGACGCGCTTCACAGTCGAGACAAAGGGCGGGCTGGTCAGCATTGACCTGCAGGTAGACCGGCATGGCGATGCTGCCGCTGCGACGGTCGAGATGGGGATCGCCACGTTCAAGCCGGATGCGCTCCCCTGTTCACTTGGACGTGCCTGAGTTGATTCAGCAGCCGATCGAAGCTGCAGGCCGCTCGTTGATTTTTACCGGCGTGAGCGTCGGCAATCCCCATTGTGTCGTATTCAAGCCAACCGGAGAATCCTGGTCACGGGAAGAACTCTTGGCGCTTGGGCCAGCCCTGGAACACCACAAGTTGTTTCCTAAACGGACGAACGTGCAGCTCGTCGTTCCAACCGGACGTAACGAAGTCTTCATTCTGATTTGGGAACGTGGCGCCGGAGAGACGCAGGCCTCCGGCTCGTCCTCCTGTGCGGCAGCCAGCGCGGCGGTGCGCCTGGGATTAGTCAAGAGCCCCGTCACCGTGAAGATGCCAGGGGGAGTGCTGAACATTGATGTGGCTCCGGACTTCAGCCTCACCATGAAAGGGCCGGTGGCCGAAGTCGCGCGAGGGACATTAAGCCCGTCATTTATCCGGGGATTGAAATAGCGAACCATCGATCGCCAGAGCCAACCGACGGAAATGTCCGGCCTACTCCTGGTATTCTTACGATGATACATGACGATTGACGCATGACGATCGACGTGCTCCAGTCCAAACTCGCCCATCTGCCCGGTAGCCCCGGCGTCTACCTGTTCAAGAACGAGCAAGGAGAAATCATATACATCGGAAAAGCCGCGGTGCTCGCCGACCGCGTCCGATCCTATTTCCAGAAGGGCTCAGACCATAGCCTCAAGACCAGTCTTCTTGTCAGCCACATCACCGACCTAGAGACGATGGTGACCCGATCGGAGCTCGAAGCCCTGATTCTTGAGAGCAACCTGGTCAAGCGCCACAAACCCCGCTTCAACATCGTGCTGCGGGACGACAAGCAGTATCCCTATGTGCGGCTGCCCATCAAAGACGATTTCCCCAGACTTTCGATCGTGCGCCGCGTGCAAAAAGACGGGGCCCTCTACTACGGCCCGTATACCCCGGCGAACGCACTGCGAGAGACGTTGAAAGTCATCAAACATGTCTTCCCCCTCGCCACGTGCACGATTGACATCGACGGGACCGCTGACCGTGCCTGCATCGAGTTCGAGATCAAGCGGTGCATGGCACCCTGTACTGGCCATCAGTCGAAGGAGGAGTACCATCAGATCGTCAAACAGGTCCGCCACTTTCTCGAAGGCCGGGATCATGAGTTACTGGACGATCTCCGTACCCGCATGGAAGCGGCGGCCGAACGGGAGGAATTCGAAGAAGCGGCCCGGCTGCGGGACCGCCTCTTCAAGATCCAACGCATGCTGGAAAAGCAGCGGATCACGCAGACCTCGGCAACTGATCAGGACGTAATCGGCTTGGCCAGACAGGGTTCGGCAGTGGACCTGCAGATTCTGTTCGTGCGCGGCGGCTTGCTGATCGGGCGGAAAGATTTCTTCTGGCCTCAGTCGGCGGATACGCCGGACGAGGAACTGGTCCGCTCCGCGATTGAACAATTCTATAACAAGGACGGGCAGCCGCCCAGAGAAGTCCTCGTCCCGACGGATCTCGAAGACACCGCACTGATTCAACAATGGCTCTCCGACAAGCGAGGGGAATCCGTTCATGTGCGTTCGCCTGAGCGAGGCGCCAAGCATCAGTTGGTCCTTTTAGCCGAGGAGAATGCGGCTGCGGCTGTCGCCGATCATTTGCGCGATGAGGAACGTGACCGGCAAGCGGGCGAGGAACTGAAACGGCTGCTGAGACTGGAACAGGCTCCGCGTCGGATCGAAGGATTCGACATCTCGAATACGATGGGCAACGACTCCGTCGCCTCAATGGTTGTGTGGGAAGACGGACAGATGAAGAAGACGGACTACCGGCGGTTCAAAATCAAAACGGTCGAGGGGGCCAATGACTTCGCCAGTATGAAAGAGGTGGTTACGCGTCGCTACGGACAAGAGGAGAGCTTGGCTCAGCCGGATCTGATTCTCATCGACGGCGGGTTAGGCCAACTGGCTGCCGCGCTGGAGGGGCTCAAGGAGGCTGGACAACCAGGTCTGCCGATCCTTGGGCTGGCCAAGGCCCGCGGCGACAAAGAGGAGCGTGTCTTCTTGGCAGGGAGAAAAAATCCGATTGTCCTCAGACCCACCTCTCCGGCCACCCATCTGTTACAGCATATTCGTGACGAAGCGCATCGCTTCGCGATTACCTTCCACAGGAAGCTGCGTGGCAAATCACTGGTCAGTTCAAAACTGGATCAGGTCATTGGGATCGGGGAGATTCGGCGCAATCAACTCCTAGAGAAATTTGGCAGCCTCGATAAAGTGGTGTCCGCCAGCGACGAAGCCCTACAGGAGGCCGGACTCAATGCGGAAACCGTTTTGAATCTCCGTCGGGCACTTGAACAGTAGTATTCATCGGCCTCCATTCGCCGCCTAAAATAGATACCGGAAACTGAACGTCCCCAGATGTACGAACGCGTGGTAGGTCCCGTCCACCGTCGGATTTTGATTACCAGCCACCGTGCGTGATTCGTAGAACCATTCCTGATAGGCAAGATCGAGACCGATTCCTTTCGGCCACAAGGCTGACTCTCCACTGCAAGGAATCATGCCTAGAAAACGTCCAGAGCCCTTACAAAGAAAACCCACGCCAAGAGATAGGGTATGAGCCGGCAGTGAAATGATGCCAGGATTAAAGGTCCGATCGGGAACAGGATCTTCCGTGTACGTATAGCCGGACCGAGCTGCGATCTCCCAGTTCGGCAACCAACGCGGGTTGAGCCACTTATACTCGGTTCCGAGTGCAATCACCGCCACATTCTTCCACTGTTGCGGTTGGGGAATTGTGGCTCCATTGGACAGTCGTACATCGAGATTCCTGTTTAAGCTCCATCCCACATACTCAACATCAACTTCAACTTTCCATTCTCGTTCTAGAGATCGAACCGGCCAGACTGCGATAGCTCCAGTCACCATTTGCGGCAACACCAGATCGGTGGATGCATCGGCCGCCTTCGCTCCGTTAACCAATAACGATCCCCTCAACGGCAAAACCGCTTGACTGCGATAGACTAGTCCGATCGAGACGACTGGTTTTCCTGCTTCATTTCTCAATGGAGCATAGAGCAGACTGGCAGTCACTCCCGCGCCAGTCCCTGTCCCGTTCAGTTCGATGGACGCCCCCGCTGGAATTCCTAGAGCGCCTGCACTGATCTGTTTCTGCTCGACATGCCCCTCGCCCAGAAAGCTGGCGAAGGTATAAATATCGGCGCTCACACCGACGGAGAGCGCATCGCTTATCTTATAGGCAATCGTGGGTTTGATAGCGATTAACGGGAGTGCCGCCGACGTAATAGCTGTATTGAATGGACCATCGACCGGATAGCGAGTGTTGGAACCAAAGGGAGAGGTCATTCCTAGGCCAATGGTCAATGACGAGAGACTGATCGCACGAAAGGCCCCAAGATTGGCGCTCAAATAAAAGTGACTGGGGAGGGGGGTGGATACACTATCGCCAAGGTCACCGCGGCTATCGATCCCCGTCAGCCCTTTGTATTTAATGGAGCCGCCCATGATGGTGGTCCCGAAGTAACCTTGAATGCCTTGGAGCTGGGTCAAGCCTGCGGGGTTGAATTGGATTGCTGATGGATCGTCGGCCTGGGCCGCAAATGCATTTCCCTGGCCGGCCGCCGCTGCCCCCTGAGGCTGAAATCTTATCGCCTGTGCAAAGGCATTTGCTGAGTCCAGCAAAGCCCATAAGCAGAACCACGTGAATAAGAGCCAGAATTTGATCATGTACGGTTCTTACATAACGGGAAAGAGGGGTCATGATACTGAGCACCTCTTGATCCTGTCCAGAACCTTTCCATACCTCACAATAGGTACATTTGCATAGGGCCATTTTACCCTGAATGAAACTACGATGTGCGCATCGATAGCTCTATATTTTTCCTCTTGAATCCTGCTATATATTCTCACTCTGTTAGCCAGCTTAGGGAGGGAACATCCAATGGATACCGCAGTCGTTCCTTTTCCTGCTCACATTTTTGAAGAAGCCTCGAAGACCGACCTTCAAAACCTGCTCGAGGTCATGCACTACGCGGTCCTGGCCGAGACTCCTCAAGATGTGAAGGATGTGCTGATTCGCACCAAGAAATTTCTTCCGTTCGATCGGCTGATCGGAGGGCTCGTTCGATTGGGTGCCAAAGGTACGTTCGAGGGGTTTTCCGATGTTCTAAATGTGAACTTTCCGCAAATATGGCTTTTCCAATACTGGAAGAATGGATATGGAGATGTTGATCCGGTTCTCCATGCCTTGGTGCGATCTCAAAAAGCGCAAGTGTGGAATCAGGTCTATACCAGTGTAACATCTCAAAAAGAGAAAGAGTTTGTTACAACGGCAGCATCCTTTGGGCTCAGCGATGGGGTGACAGTTGGCACACTCGATCCATCGTGTGGAGTCACGTCGTTCTTCGCGTTTGCTGGAGGCGAACCAGCCCTGCATGGACAATATGTGAATTTTTTGGACTATCTTGGGCAACACCTGCACCTAGCCCTTATGAGATCCTCGTCAAAAACTGCTTGCTCGACTGACAAGTGCGTAAGCAAACTCTCGCCGAGGGAAGTTACGATTCTCAATTGGATGAAGGACGGAAAAACTAATTGGGAAATCGCACAAATTATGGGCGTCAGCGAGCGCACGACACGATTCCATGTGGAGAGCATCTTCTCCAAACTGGATGTGACTTCTCGGACACAGGCTGTTGCCGTGGCAGTTCGACACGGGTTGCCTAACTTGGCATAGATTCTCTGTTTAATTCACTCCTAGCCTGTTCCGCCTTTCCAACTATTCTTCTGCGCCAGCCGTTAAGCAACCGATTGCAGAGTTGCATAGTCCTCCTCGCTTGTCGCTGTTCGTGAAACCGCACGGACCGACAAACTACGTTCTACTTCTATGCATTGAGCTGTTGTCCGCTTCACGATGTCTCCTTGCATCGTCGTGATGGCTGACATCCATTCCATGACCGCCGGCCGTTTCCTGCCAAGCACCTCTTCACATCGTACGATGTCCAGCATGGCCGCGATCGAGAGGGTCCCAGCCGGAGGAAGGGCGACGGGGGGGCCTAACGGATCAGCCGGAATGCCCATTGCGTTAAGGACACGAAAGAAGCGATGATCGACTTCTAAGTAGAGATATCGAACACCCTGTTCCATCGACCAATGGTAAATGCCCTTGATGAGGGTGAGCATGAGCCGAGCAGATAACCCCTTGTCCTTGATGTCTGGATCAATAGCCAGCCTGGTAATCTCCGCTGTATCGGGTTCCTTCCTCATGACGTGATCCTGCGGCAACAGCAGTCGCAGGTCCTTTTCAAGCATGAAGGGTCCAGAAGCCGGTAAGAGTCTCGCCAGACCGTGAAGTTTACCCCCGCGATCCACGAGTCCAATCGACGAGCCCCACAGGTCATACATGTCCATTTCCTGGCCATCATCTGTTGGGCGGACCCATCGCAGTGTTTCCGCAAACACTCGATGCCGCAGTCGGTAGGCTTGAGTCAGCTCAGCCTTGTCTCTGAGCATCTTGACAAGAAGCTCTCCCTCGTAAAATTCAACTCCTCTCTGCTCTTCTAATGCCACTCCTTGCATGACCGCCTCCTTTGCAATGGGTCTGAAATAGGGCTGATTGACCAGGGAAAGGTGGCGGATGGTTCCACTTCAGGCACTAAACGTCACCTGGCGTATCCGCCAGGTGATTTGCTAGTCTCCCTCGCGTACAAGAGTCCATGTAGCGTCCGCTGTTAACTAGGACTACGAATTGTTCGGACGTAAAAAGGAGGGCTAGTGGCGTGACACAAGGCAAGACCAGTTTTCAATTGCTGGACGGTGGACTTCTCTCCAGGTCAACATTGTCGACAGCTCGGTCGGTACGACCACCAACGGACTCTCTCGACCTCTACGGATTGAAGCCTTGCGAAGGCGAGTTAACGACCGCGTTCAAAGCGACGGAAAGCCGGTTGAGTAAACTCCTGGAAGATCGGAGCCGTATCGGCCGAGATCTGCATGACTCCGTGCTGCAATCGTTGTATGCCATTGGGTTGAACATTGAAGCGGTTCGACGGACCAAGAGCGATCAGACGGTGGAAGGGAAAGAGGCTGACGACCGGATAATCCACCAGATCAATCAACTGATTCACGAGGTCCGTGGGATGATTCGAGAGGTAGAGTCGGGAAGTGTCCAGGAGTTTGACTTGTCGTCGGAGCTCTCCGCGTTATGCACAACCTACGAGCAAACGGGGCAGTTATCCGTAAAACTGAATATCCAGCGTGGCCCCATGGATGTACTGACGCACGAGGAAGAGCGAGAAATCCTGAATATCGTGCGAGAGGCGCTCAGCAACTGCGCGCGCCACGCCAACGCAACCCGGGCGGTCATCTCGATCCGCATGCGAGACGCGAGAATTCGGGTGAGCATCCAGGACAATGGCATTGGATTTTCATCGGCTGGGCAGCCGCGAGGATACGGGCTTGCTAACATGGAGGCTCGAGCGAAGCGACTCGGTGGGTCCTTGCGGGTTCAGTCCAAAACAGGAGAAGGGACACAAGTCATCGCAGAGTTTTCTTTGGAACCTGAGTTGACATCCATATGAAACCATCACCGACCAATATCATTCTTATTGACGACCATGAGATGGTTCGTCGTGGGTTGCGTGCGCTGCTTCACCTCGAACCGGATATGACGATCGTCGAGGAAGCCGGGACCGTGGCGGACGGTGTAGCTGCCGTTGAGCGTCTGGCTCCTCAAATGGTGTTACTCGACGTAAAACTTCCAGACGCTTCGCTGACCGAAGCCTGTCGACGGCTTCTGGCCGTGGCCCCAAAGCTTCGGATCCTCGTCCTGACCAGTTACGCTGAAGATTCCACGGTGATGGCTGCCGTCCAAAACGGGGCCCACGGCTACGTACTCAAGGATATCCGAATGGATGAACTGCTTCGTGCCATTCGTACTGTCGCCAGCGGCCAGGGATATCTCGACCCGCGAGTCACCCAGCAAGCCCTGCGTTGGATTCGGACCAGTTCACACCTTGGAGTGACCTCTCATGGGACCTCTCGACTCTCTCCGCAAGAACGCTTGATCCTGCCGCTTCTGGCTGAAGGAAAAACGAACAAGGAGATCGCCGTCCAGCTTCGTTTGAGCGACAAAACGGTGAAGAACTACCTGGCAAATATCTTTGACAAGCTTCATGTCAAGCGTCGGACAGAAGCCGTTGCCTGGTTCATGAAGGAAGCCCAGGTACCCGGTGGTGCGAGAAGTCAAAGTTTCTAGCAGGCTGCGGAAACAATTGGTCGATGCCATCAGACGGCCAGAAATTTCCGTTTGGTGCTGAGACCAGCATTCCTTCAGGATACTCAAAAAGGCTGTTCAGCAAGACCGCAGCGTGCGAAGAAGCGAGGCGTAGCTTTTTCACCCGCCCGCCCATCGCCTGTGTGAACAGGCGTTTGCCCAGGCGGTACGCTGAGCCTCTGAGCGATGCAAGAACGCCGCTGGCGGACTTTTTCAGCAACCTGCTTATACCCGCAGGTCTTCCCCATTCCCCCCTGCCACTGACACCCCCTCTGGCATTGGAAGCCTCATAGGCTCTATACTATGGTTTAAGTTGATGTTTTAAGTTTGACCTGCCTGCGATGCGTCACAGACTAATCCTGTCGGTTCATCTGACAGGGCACCAGAGCTCTTCCCTATGAGTACGCCACTGGATACCAATCGCTCAATGTCCACCGACCTTGTCGATCTCCACCGACAAGGTCTTGAATTGCAGCAGGCATTGACACAGGTGGAACACACCCGTGGCTCAGGACACGCATCGGCGCTTAGCGCCGCCCAGGCAGGCACGTGGGAGTGGGACGGCCGTACAAATCGTGTCCTCTGGTCGCCGGAGACTGAGAAAATCTTCGCCATCCCTCCTGGTTCCTTTGACGGAACATATGAGGGATTCTTCGCGCTCGTGCATCCAGACGACCGTCAACGATTCCACGCTGCCATTGCGAAGGCCGTTGAAGACCGGACTCCTTGCAGAATCGAACATCGCATCATCACACCGGAAAAATCTGTCCGGTGGATCGCGTGCCGAGGCCGCGCGACGTTCAGAAACAACGAACCGGTGACGGGCATGGTCGGCACGATTGAGGACATTACCGCACAGAAAGAGTGGGAGCTGGCCCAGCAAGACTTTCGAGACCTGCTCGAGAGACAAGTCAGTGAACGAACCGCGAAGCTGGAACAAGCCATTACCGACCTCAAACAAGAAGTCGAGCGGAGGCGAGACGCTGAATCCGCGCTCAAGGCAAGTGAGCAACGCTACCAGTCGCTCTATGAACAGAACCCGTTCATGTATTTCACGCTGACCGCCGACGGCACCATTCTTTCGGTAAATTCCTTTGGAGCCAACCAGCTCGGATACCGGAAAGAAGATCTGATCGGCCGATCCGTCCTGAACGTGTTCGATCCGAAGGACCGGCAGCCCATGCTGGCACAGCTGAAGGACTGTGCCGCCAGTCCATACACGCTGCTTCAATGGGAAACGCAAAAGCTTCGGAAAGACGGATCCCGGCTCCAGGTCAAAGAACGAGCCCGAGCCATTCACGACCAAACGGGCCGGCTTCTTGTCCTGGTGGTCTGCGAAGACATCACGGCGCACGCCGTAACCGAGTCCCTGTTGCGCGAAAGCGAACAGGCCATTCGATCCTTTCAAGAGGCGACAGCGGCGCCGGGTTTGACCTTCGAACAGCGGATGCAGACCGTTCTGGAACTCGGGTGCCGCAAGTTCAAATTGCCCGTCGGCATGCTCACTCGCGTAGCAGGCGATCAGCTCGAAGTGCGCCAGGTATGGCCTCCCACGGCCCGCCTCGGCGCCGGCACACTTGTCCCCCTGTCACAAAGCTACTGCCACACCGCGATGCAAACATCCGGGCCGATGAGCATCGAACATGCTGGCGCATCGGAATGGAGCCGCCGTCCCGGCTATGCCTCGCTGGGATTCGAGTGTTATCTCGGCACCAAGCTGGCAGGCCAGCGCACGAATCATGGAACCATTTGTTTCTTGGGTCCTGAGTCCTACCCGGAGAAATTCAGCGATGCGGACAAAGCCTTCCTGCTGTTGATGGCCCGGTGGGTCGCCGGCGAATTAGACCGGCAGGAATCGGAGCAGGCGCTGCGCGCGTCTGAATTGAAGTTCAGGACATTTGTTGAAACGACCCGCGACTGGGTCTGGGAGGTCGACGAGCGCGCCGTCTATACCTACGCCAGCCCCCGTATTCGAGAAATTCTGGGCTATGAACCGGAAGACGTGATCGGGAAAACCCCGTTCGACTTGATGCCGCCGGACGAGGCCCTCCGAGTCGCCGGCTTGTTCGGTCCTATTGCGGCGGCTCGACGCCCCTTCACTCTGCTTGAAAACACGAATCGCCATAAGAATGGACATCTCGTTGTGCTTGAAACCAGCGGCACGCCCATCTTTGACGGCGCCGGAACGTTTCGCGGCTATCATGGAATCGACCGGGACATTACGGACCGTAAACGGACCGAAGAAGCGTTGCGAAAGAGCGAGGAGCGATTCGAACTCGCGTTTCGCTCGAGCCCGTATCCGGTCATCATGACCGAGCTGAAGAGTGGACGTTGTCTCGAGGTCAATGATGCGTCGCTGAAATTATTCGGCTATGACCGGGAAGAAGTCATCGGCCGGACCACCCTCACGCTTGGACTCTGGCCGTCACTAGAGGACCGGACGCATTTCTTTCAACAGCTTGAAACAGAGGGAGCCATCAAGAACCGTGGAATCCGGCTTCACACCAAAGACAGAAAACTTCTCACATTACTCGTCTCAAGTGAAGTGATCGAACTAAATAACATGCCCTGCCTGATCACCGTAGGCAACGACATCACCGAACACAAGCGCGCTGAGGAAGCGTTGCGGGCGAGTGAGATCGAACTGCAACGGTTCGTCGCTGAAGCCCCAGTCGGGCTCGGTATCCTCGATGAAAACTGGCGTGCGATCAGCGCCAATAAAGCCCTGTGCGAGCTCACAGGGTATGAAGAACATGAAATCGTCGGGAGCACCTATGCCCTTTACACACACCCGGATGATCTTGCGGCCAATATCCTGTTGACGGACGAATTGTTCCGGGGGGTTCGATCGGAATATACCTGCGAAAAGCGGTACATTCGTAAGTCCGGTGAAATTATTTGGGTCTCCGTCAAAGCCACTCGAATCGAGTTATCGGGCCATGCTGGGCCACTCCTCCTTGCAGCGGTTCAGGACATTACCGAGCGCAAACTGGCGATGGAAGAACGTGAGCACTTGAGTCGAGACCTGCACGACAATACTTTGCAAGCCCTCTACGCAGTTGGCATGCAGTTGGAAGCCGGCAAGTTGTCGATAGGGAAATCGCCTCGGAAGGCGAAACTCCATATGGCTCAAGCCGTCGACCAGCTCAACGCGCTGATGCTTGATGTTCGGCGATTCATTACATTGTTGACCCAGCGTACGACAACGGAATTGGATTTTGGACAGGCCCTGCGGCAGCTCATCACGTCGATGTCCGGTGCGAGCCAGGCCCCGCCTGAACTGGAGATCGCAACTCCAGTACTGTCGTTCATCACACCCACGCTCGGAGAACAATTGCTTAACATTGTACGAGAAGCCCTCAGCAATAGTACCCGCCATGCGCAGGCGTCCCATCGATGGATTCGACTCAGCCTGGCGGAGAATGCCATCCATTTGATCATCGGTGATAATGGGGTCGGTTTTTCTACTACGCGCAAACGTCGAGCCGGTTATGGATTGCGCAACATGGCAGCCCGAGCCAAGCAAATCTCCGCCATCTTTACGCTGAAGAGCGCACCGGGGGAGGGAACCAGCGTGATGGTCGACATTCCACTGAAGAAGGAACACATCTATGAATAAGTCTAAACCGATTCGGCTGGTCATTGTGGACGATCATGAAGTCGTGCGTATCGGGCTCTGTGCGGTCCTCAATTTGACACCCGGCATGAAGGTGGTGGGCCAAGGTGGGCAGATGGAAGAAGCAAAGACCCTCTGTTATCGTCTGAAACCAGACCTCGTCTTACTCGATATCCGACTGCCGGACGGCAGTGGGGTCGATGCCGCACGTGAGATTCTTGCCAAATGCCCCAAGACTCGCGTGTTGTTTTTGACGAGCTTCGCCGACGACCATACGGTCCTAGAGGCTATTCTGTCCGGTGCTCAAGGGTACATTCTCAAGGATATCGCATCTGAGGCGTTGGTTCGTGCCATTCGAACCATCTACGCTGGCCAGCCTGTTATTGATCCCCGCTTAACCAAACATACCATGGAGTGGCTCAAGCACGTCTACACAGAGCCTGGCCAATCCAAACGACCACTTCTGTCACCGCAAGAACAACGTCTCCTTCCCTTGGTGGCAAAAGGCCTCACCAACAAAGAAATCGCCATCGACCTCAGCTTGAGTGAAAAAACCGTCAAGAACTATCTCGCGAATATCTATTCAAAACTGAACATCGGGCGCCGATCCCAGATTGCCGCCTTCTATGCCGGGAGCTTTAAGGGCTCGGAGGTGCGTTTACCCATGGCGACTCGCTGAACCAGTCATGGCTGACGCGAGAGAAATGACTCCTCATCGCAACTCTTGTGGATGCTCGCCTGTTGTTGCCACTGGGGAAAGAGCCTCGCCGCCTGGCAGTCCCCATCTCCCCAACGTATCGATCTCTCCCTGGACCACTCACACGACCCACCCGCATGGCGATGGATGGAATTGACAGCTTGGAATGCACTGACTAGGATACGCTCCGCTGTCCATTCGTCACTGGAGCACCTGTATCGTTGTCCAGCTTAGGAGGGATTTGATGTCCGATTCTGACTCACCAGAATCTCGAGAGATGCACAGATCACTGAAGCCTTCTCACTCAGCCAGCAATCACGTCGAGGCAACGTTCGAATCCATTGTCTTTGCCAGTCGATGGATTCAAGCCCCGCTCTATGGCGGACTCATCGTGGCGGAATTACTCTATGCCTACAAGTTTCTTCTCGAGCTCTGGGAGATGGTGTTCCACATCAACAAGATGGATGAAACGGTCTTCATGCTGGGAGTTCTGGGATTGATCGATGTGACGATGGTCGCGAATTTGCTGACCATGGTGATCATCGGCGGGTATGCGACGTTCGTCAGCAAGCTTGATTTGGAGCAGCATCCAGACCGTCCCGATTGGCTGACCCATGTCGATCCCGGGACCATTAAGATCAAGCTGGCGGCTTCGTTAATCGGAATATCAAGTATTCATCTTTTGAAAGGGTTTGTCGATGTCGCCAATGAAAACCCGGAACATCTAAAATGGAAGATCTTCATCCACATGACATTCTTAGCGTCTGCCATTTTGCTGGCATGGACCGACAAGATCATGCAGAAGGACAAGAAGCACTGAAGGATGACGAGGCCCTGCCGTGAATCACTCAAAACAATAGCCCGTCATAGGGATACAGCAGCGTCCGTTCCAGTGGGAGTGCCTGCCGCCCGTCACCTAGCGCGGGCGCAATAGAATCCGAGAGCTGTTAGGCAGCGAGTTTGGAGGACCCGCTGGTCTCAACAGCTGACTTGATGGCGTCGGCAGTCAACGGTTTTCCGAGATGTCCATCGATGTGGAACGGAAGGTGCGCTGGAATCTCGCTACTGAACGACTCGTGCACCAGCCCTAGAATTCGCAACCGAGAGAAGCGCTCCTTCAACCTTTGGACATGCATACGCACTGATTCCTGAACCAGTACGTTGCACTCCACAACGAACAATATGGGAGCAACCTCCGGACCTATCCTTCCCAGATCTTCCACGTCCGCTAGCGTATGGACGTGATATCCGAGCTTTTCCAATGTTCTTCTAATAACGGCTTGACTAACAACTTCTTTCACATAGACAAGCGCCTCACGAGGTCTGACTGCCTCCGGCATAGAGGCACTGGCACCCGCAAGCGGGAGGTCAAACCAGAATCGGCTCCCCTTCCCTGGCATACTCTCAAACTCCATCGTTCCCCCCATCAGCTCGACCAGCTGCTTGGCGAGCGCCAAGCCGAGGCCGGTGCCTCCATACTTGCGCCGATGAGACCCATCCACCTGCACAAAGGGCTGGAACAATCGGAGAGCGTCTGACTCACTGATGCCGATCCCTGTGTCGGTCACTGAAAAGCGAATCCGGCCTAGACCGGTTGAGACCCCAGCCGTCTGGTCCCCGGATGGCTGAGGATCCGATTGCACCTGCACACAGACTTCTCCTCGCTCCGTAAACTTTACGGCGTTACTGAGCAATAGGGAGAGGAGCCGACCGAGGTGAGCCGGATCGCCCCAGAGCGTCCTCGGGACCGACGATGTGATGTCATGGCGAAAATGGAGTCCTTTCTCTTGTGCCCGCTCGCGGAACACCGCCACGCTGTCATCGACTACTCGACTCAGCACAAACTCCTCTCGATTCATCGTGGCGCGACCGGCATCGAGTTTCGAAAAGTCCAAAATGTCGTTGACGATTACCAGCAAGGATTGAGCGGATTCCTTGATGGTTTCAGCGCAGTCTCGCTGCTCAGGGGAGAGCTCCGTATCGAGCAACAATTCATCCATCCCGATGATACCGTTCATCGGTGTACGAATCTCATGGCTGATGGTCGCTAGAAACTCTGACTTCAAGCGAGTGCCTTCAAGCGCGGCGTCACGAGCCTGCATCAACTTATCCTGGCTGTCTCGTAGGTCTCGCATGGCCTGACCGGCCCGCACCATATAGCGCACCCGATGCCCTAGCAAGAGACCATTGACCGGCTTGACGATGAAGTCAGTGGCCCCAGCATCATAGGCTTGGGTAATTGACTGGTAGTCCTCGAGTCCGGTCATCATGAGCACAGGAGTGTGAATGCCTTCCGGCAATTTGCGCAGCTCAGCACAGACCGCAAACCCATCCATTTCCGGCATCATAATATCTAGAAGGATGAGATCTGGACGTCGCGTGATGAATACCTCGAGCCCAAGTCGACCATTCTCGGCTTCTTCCACCGACCAGCCGGACTGCTCAAGCGCCTCACGGGCCAGCAAGCGTGCGACGGGATCATCATCGACGATGAGAACCGTGGGACGACCGCTGTCCATCATGCCACCGCCCTCCCCTTGCCGATTTCGTCTTGGAAGGCGGCACAGGCGTCGGCGTAGTGCCGCTCCAGTTTCTTTAAGGTCTCATCCGCTCGCTCCAATTCTCCCCTCGCACCCATCATTTCCAGCTCACGGCAGTCGGAAGCCAATGCAGTAGCCCCTAACTGTGCACTACTCGATTTCAGGCGATGCGCAGCGGCACGCAGCTCAACCGCATCCTTTGACAACACGGCACGGCGTATCCGATCAACGATTTCTGTGGACGTGTCCACATATTGAGCCAAGACGCGCGTGACAATATTGGGTTGACCTGGTCGTTGCAGCGCACGGATGGCGGCTAACGCGGCCTGATCAATCGTCGTTGGTTCAACGATTGTGTCCTGGCGTGGCTCTCCCTTCTGAAGAGCAGGAACCTCCTGCTGCAGTGGTGCCTTCGTGACATCACCGCACACCTTGACCTGAACAGGTCTTCTGTTGCACACCCAACGAGCCAATACCTGCTCAAGTTGAGAGAGCGTAAACGGCTTTGTTAGGTAATCGTCCATGCCTGCGGCAAGGCACACCTCTCGATCTCCCTGCATCGCGTGAGCCGTCAGCGCAACGATTGGCACATGACAAACAGATCGGTGAACGTTGAGAGGGGATGGCGGCGCTATGCTCGCCTCACGTTCCCTGATCAACTTTGTCGCGGTCAAACCATCCATCTCGGGCATTTGGCAATCCATGAAGATAAGCGCGTACGCTGCACTCTCCACCGCAGCGACTGCTTCTCGCCCGTTCTCAGCCGTATCAATTCGAAAGTTGAGCGTTTCCAGCATGCCGCAGGCGACTTCTCGGTTCACCGGGTTGTCTTCAACCAGCAGAATGCGAACCTGCTCAGATCCTTCTGCGTGATGGGCAAATGGTTCAGCGTCGATGCCGCGTTCCTCGGCGGAGGACGGCTGCAACCTCTGAACAGGGTCGCATTGTTTGAAATAGGCGCTAAACGTGAACGTGGATCCTTCTCCCGGAGCACTGTGGATCTCGATATGTCCACCCATGAGAGTAACGAGTTGCTTGACGATGGCCAGCCCCAAGCCGGTCCCACCATATTTCCTGGTCGTCGAGCCATCGGCTTGGGAAAATGCAGCAAAGATATGAGCTTGAGCCTCAGGGGAAATGCCAATACCTGTGTCTCGTACCATGATCGACAATCCATACAGCTCCCCTTGCTGACTCTCTACGGACACAGCTACCTCGATGACGCCCTGCTCTGTAAACTTGACTGCGTTACCGACCAGATTGACGATGATTTGTCTCAGCCGCATCGGATCACCGAGCAGGTAGGCCGGAATATCACCGGCCACATGCCACGAGATCTTCAGGTGCTTCTTCTGCACTTCAGGCATCGCCAGATCAACCGCTTCCTGAATCGTCCGACGAATCTCAAAAGGGATTGTCTCCAGCTGTAACTTCCCGGCCTCGATTTTCGAGAAGTCCAAGATATCGTTGATGAGGGCAAGGAGCACCGTGCCGGAGCGATGGATGGATTCCGTCAAATGACGCTCTTTGTCGCCGAGAGCGCATCGGAGCAAGAGTTCCGCCATGCCAAGTACTCCGTTCATAGGCGTCCGAATTTCGTGGCTCATATTCGCCAGGAACTGACTCTTGGCACGGCTGGCTGCTTCGGCAGTTTCCTTGGCCTGGCGAAGCACCTCTTCCGCCATCTTTCGGTCGGTCACATCAAGATGGATGCCGACGATACGGGTCGACTGGCCGTGACTCTTGATCAACGTGCCACGGGCCAGAATCCACCGGTATGACCCATCTTTATGGCAAAGACGGTGCTCGATTTCGAGCCGAGCTTCCCTTCTGCTCAAGTATGCCGCGATGGCACCCAGCGCTCTGTCATGATCCTCCGGATGGATCCGGCTTTCCCATTCCTGAAACGTGTTGGCGAGCTCATGATCCTCATACCCGAGTTGCCGTTTCCACTCAGGCGAGAGATACACGTCATTCGTATTCAGATCCCAGTCCCAAATCCCAATGTTCGTGCTTTGAACCGTCGTCGTCAGGCGTCCTTCACTGGTTCGTAGCGCCTGTTCAACCTTCCGTCTGTCGGCAGCCTCGATGGCTAGGGCCACCGTATTGGCGACAGATGCGGCAAAATGCTGTTCCTCCAGCGTCCAATGTCGCGTAGGACCGATGTGTTCGTGGCAAATCACGCCAACCATCCGGCCTTCCGCTCGAATGGGCACATCCAGCATGGAGGTAATCCCGAGTGGAGCCAGATACTTCGCTGTAAATTCGTCGGTCCTCGGATCTGCCTGCGCATCATCTGCCGCGACAATTCGTTCGGAGTCGAGTTCTTGGAAGTATTTCGGATAGTCGGTCGCCATCAACACAATTCCCTGTGAATGTTCTCGAGTGGCCGACTGATGGAGGTCCGCACATTGAATGGCAGAATGATCTTGCGTGAAAAACCAGATGCTGACCCGCTCCGTGCGCAGACATTCCGCTGCCACTCGGGTGACGGTTCGAAACGCTTCTTGGAGATTCCCGCCGTACACTTGCGCATTCTTCGCCAGATCGGATAATCCTGTTTGAATGCGCCGGAGAAGGCCTTCTGTGTGCAGACGTTCTCGTTCGACTTGCTTTTGATGACTGATATCCCTGAAGACAAGAACCGCTCCCATCACTCCGCTGTCCAACAGCATCGGAGTGACAACCAAAGAGATTGGGACAAGCTGGCCGTCTGCCGTCACCAGCAAGCCATCGTCTGTCTGATATGGCTCGCCGGATTCAAGAGGTGGAAACGTCGCATCGGTGATCAAACAGTCTTCTCGGAATTCCTCCGGACCCGGAGAAACCATCTGATAGACAGGACGACCGCAGAGGGCTTGAGCCGTCCCCCCAAATAAATTTTCTGCTTGCTGATTGGTCATCCTGATCTTCCAGTCTGAATCCACGACACAGAGCCCATCCCCGAGAGAGTGTACTACCGCCTGGAGTTTGTTCCGCTCCTGGGCCAGTTGTGTGTCGCTGCTCTGTTTGAGCTGCGCGTAGAGATCCTGCATCTCCTTCGAGGAGAGAGCCAGCGACCGTTCCAAGAGTGCATGACCCTGGTCGGCCTCCACATAGCTTCGGTCGATCCGCTCGAGCAGCTCGCTCCATGCCTCAAGTGACAGCGGCGGATGCTGTTCATCGAGGCCTAAACGTTTTAGTTGTCGTGCCAGCAAGGGATGCATGAAGACTCAGGCCGCCTCACTCAACGTCGTCAACGTCATCGTTTGATTGTGAAGGTCACAGGTTCCTGTCGCAAAAGGGGACAGCTCTCCGTAGGAGTAGAACCCGATCTGTCTGGTCCCTTTGGGAAGCACGTCCAGCGTCGCCTCAATTTCCTCTTCCGTTCGTTCCCCCAACACAAGACGCCGCCCCACACAACTGATCGCAATGGCGAGCGTGCAGGGACCGCCATCCGTCGAG
The DNA here is from genome assembly GCA_963850405.1 of Nitrospirota bacterium. Lineage (GTDB taxonomy): Bacteria > Nitrospirota > Nitrospiria > Nitrospirales > Nitrospiraceae > Nitrospira_D. The sequence continues at coordinate 687 of CAWKLH010000024.1, read as the reverse complement.
AGCTTCGTGGAGGATGCCGCTTCTGACGCACCTTCGACTAACCGATCGAAATTCGCCTTCATCAGCTGCGCGAGCGCCCCTTCCGGAATATCGCCGGCAAAGGTCAGCGATTGTTCCCGCTCATCCACGGCCAAAATGGTTCGGACTAAGCTCTTTGCATCTGATTCGTTGGCGCGCAACGCGAGCGGAAACAAGAGCCCCGTCGCCGGCAACCCGGACGCTCGATCGCCAAGATATTCCTTGTAGAGTTGGAGTGCGGGACGACCATCGAGCTCAAAGAGGATGTTTCCTTTCGATCTCGTCACACAACGCTCGGGGCCAAACCGATCCCATCCCCCCTTCGATCCATGTCCGATCTGAATGCGATCGCCATAAAAGCCAACGGCCGTCACAAAACCTGCTTGTGGTCGTCTGTCTTGTAGGACCCAGGTTCGTTGGAATCGGTCACCATCGCCGGCCAGTCCACCGGTCACCACAACGGATGGAGACACCTTGGAATTTAATCCCCGAACCAGTTCACTCCCATTCACATGAAGCCCGTCAGAAAGGACGAAGATGCCTTTCAATCGCGAATCGTTCAGCTGTCGGGCAATCTCCTGTCCGGCGGAGAACGAGTGGTCCGCCGACTGAACAGGCGCACTGGCCAGCCGAAGATCCGTATAATCAAATCGCACAATCGCTGCACTC
>CAWKLH010000023.1:0-82594 GCA_963850405.1 Nitrospirota bacterium | reverse complement strand
CACACTCTCGTCAAAGATCTGTGTTCCTAAAATCTCCCCGGCGGTCGAGCATCCAATGACGATCGCTTCGTGATAGTCATCGACCAGCTCGCCAAGAGGGTCCGCTGAATCGAGAAAGCTGGAAGATCCAAACAACAGGACCAGTGTTCGCCGAGAGTCAATACGGGGCCGGCTCTTGACGGACCAGTGTTTCTTGCGATCATAACCAAAGGTATGAACTTCCATCGTATGCTCCCCTTTCGATCTTGAACTAGGCGGCAACCCGATTCCCCGGATCAGCGTCCTGCTTTGGCAACCCCCTCCACTGCTCGCTCACGGAACCGGACAGTAAACCAACAGCACGAACCGCGTCCGAGTGCTTCTTCTACTCCACTCGTTCCTGCCTCACTTCTTCCAACCTCTTGAAGATGGCTAAACCCATGATTTGTGGCCGTTCGCAAAAAAGGTTGCTCGGATAGACGCGTCGACGTTCGTCGCGTATCCCGCCTACAAGCGGAATCGCAAGCAAACCTACTCGATACTTTTTCGGTTTTCAGATCACAAAACTTGATCGGAACCAGAGGGGAGATTCAGAAGGACCACTACAACCGCGCCACAAGGGATTACCTATGCCAAACAGCCTCATCCGAATCATCTACGGCTTCGCCTCATTGCCACGCGGCTGTCAGACTGCCGCTCTCGTCCCGCCAGTACGGGGTCCAGGCGAGGGCCACGAGCTTGACGGCAATATTGGCTTTGGTGGGCTTGATGGAGATCGTTTCGAGCTTTTCGTTCAGCGGATCGGTCGCCGCAGCCAATGCCTCGCTTTCTGACTTAAACTGCGCTTCGAGTTCGGCCAGCTGCTGCTGGAGCGCCGTGACGTTTTCTTCCGCCGCTCCGACATCTTGAGATTCCTTCATGACCCGGCCAGCGCTCCGGACTGCTGTCGTGGCGCGCCCGATGTTCGAGGCGCTGATCGTCTTCCTTCCGAGGAAGGCCCCGAGAATGGAGGCTCCGACGGAAATGGCCGCCTGCACCTGGCTGGAACGGGATTCAGCTTGCTGTTTCTCCTTTGCGAGCTCCGCCCGCCTGATCCGGTCTTGCAGCATCGCCATCTTCGAGGCATATTTCTGGCGAAGTGTTTCAGCGCCCTTGTCGCGCTGCTCCCGCCCGGTCTGCTGCAACCGCACTCGGAAATCCCGCTCGGACTCCCCTGGTTTCGACACGTCCTTCGTGCTGGGGCTCCTGAATACCTCAACTTTCTGTGTCCTGAACAGCCATCCACCGAAATCTTTGCTCCAATCTGCATAACTCTTGGCCTTGCCGGCACTCGCAGGCAGTGCAAGAAACTGTGCGCCTTCCTCTGGATTTTGTTCCAGATCGGCAACGGCCAAATCCGCCGCCATCGCTCGGTCCCAGTCGACCGCGACGGGACCATCCGTAATAGGGGCCAATATCGTTACGTCCTGCGTACTGTCGATGCCGCTCTTCGAGTCGGAGAAGCGGGTTTGCGACGAGCCCAGAAGCATCGGCGCATAGACCAATTCGCTCCCTTCTGGCTTCGAGCCGCGCAGCGGCACAAAATGCTGCGGAACATCTGGAGGCAGCATAGGACGTGATTTCAGGGCTGAGGACTGTGCCCTCAGTGCTGAGCGAGAAGTCTCAGCCCTCAGTCCTCGCTGCTCAGTCCTGCGGGGTTCCATCAACGCCTTGATCTGCGTCCTGGTGAGAGGCCCACGGAGGTAGGACAGGCACCAGCGCGTCTCAAACACGACCGGCTCGTCCTCATGCACGTTGTTCATCAGAAAAATGCGATTACCGAGGCCCGCCAACGTTTGTTCCATGCGGCCCCGGTCAAACCTCTTCCCAGCGCTGGTCGAGGCCCCTTCCAGGCCCTCCAAGACACGAGCCTTGTCTCGTTCCGTCTGCAATCGTCCGATGAACCAGGTGCCGGTGTTGGCTAGGCCTTTGTAATCAAGATCCACTGGATTCTGCGTGGCAAGTACGACCCCTAGCCCGAAGGCACGAGCCTGTTTCAGCAAGGTCATGAGCGGCAACTTCGAGGGAGGGTTGGCCACCGGCGGGAAGTAGCCGAAGATCTCGTCCATATAGAGGAGCGCGCGCAGGCTGGTCGTGCCCGATTGCGCCCTCATCCATCCGACCATTTGACTGAGCAACAACGTCACAAAGAACATGCGCTCGGCATCGTTCAAATGCGCGATGGAAAAGATCGCATGACGCGGCTTTCCTGCCGGTGTATAGAGCAACGATTGGATGTCCAGCGCCTCTCCTTCCAGCCAGGCCTGGAAGCCTGGTGCGGCAAGCAGATTATTCAGCTTCATTGCGAGAGCAAAGCGCTCCTTCGAAGGGAAGAAGGAATCGACGTCCATGACGCCAATCTTGGATACGGGAGGCGATTGAATCGCTTGGATCAATGACGCGAGATCAAGATCCTCTTCTTTCTTCCAAGTCTGATCGAGAATCGTGGATAGCAGAATGTGCTCGCGGCTTTGGATCGGATCGGCTTCGACCCCGAGCAAACCGAGCAGGCTCGTGACGGTCGTGCTGATACGCTCGCGCAGCAACTCTCGCATCTTCCCGCACATCGGCAGCCGGTGCGGCGAATGATTTCAGGATAGAGACCGGCAACCCGGCATTACTCCCAGGCGTATAGATGGCCACATCCGCTGCATCCCGCAGCCGCTGAATCCTAGCGCCATCCTGTTGCCAACCAGCCAAGCCCTTCGTCCAGAGTTCTGCTTGTGCCTGAGCGTAGTCTGCTGGTGACAAACCTTTTTTACGCGCGTCGTCTTCGTTGATCCAGGGTTGGAAGTCCTCGCCCTTGAGAGACGGGAACGTCAGCATCAAATTGCCGAGGTCGCCCTTCGGATCGATGATGATCGCAGGAATACTATCGATGGCGGCTTCTTCGAGCAGCGCCAGACAGAGACCCGTCTTGCCGCTGCCAGTCATGCCGACGCAGACCGCGTGCGTCACCAGATCTTTTGAATCATAGAGCAGCCACCCCGGTTTGGCCTGCTTCGTGGCGAGATCATAGGGGCGCCCCATGTAAAAGACACCGAGCTTTTCGAAATCCTCTGCGGTAGCTGGGGCAGACGCGGGTGACGGCGTAAATTTCTTCGCAGCGCTTTCGGCCTTTGCATTCGAGTCGATCTTCTTTGCCTTCGGCATGCCTATATCCCCCTTCGCTCGACAGTCAGGACAAATTTCGCGATATTGTAGTGGTCTAAAAGACGAGCTGCAAGCAGGAGAGGACTGATCTGATCAACAGGGAGAAGTAGGCGTCATGTCTATCGAGACGCTGAGGGTCACCATTCTTTGAAGATGATAAACACCGCCACCACGATCAGCGCAAACCCCACCACATAGTTCCACTTCAGCGCTTCCTTCAGGTACACAACCGAGAAGATCGAGAAGACGACCAGCGTGATCACCTCTTGGATTGTCTTGAGCTGTGCCGTAGTGAATTGCCCATGGCCGATCCGATTAGCCGGCACTTGGAAGCAATATTCAACAAAAGCAATCCCCCAACTCACCAGAATCACCGTGAATAAGGGATATTCCTTGAACTTCAGATGGCCGTACCACGCAAACGTCATAAAGATATTTGAGATCGTCAGCAACGCAACAGTCTGCATGGGACACTTACCTCCTTGTTCTACAAGAAGGGCATATTGTCCCGTGAATTCGCGCGGCGGGAAAGGAAATGATCAATTGTCGATGGAGATCGTCAGCAAGAGAATCAAGTGCGTAGCCCTGTTAGGAAAGGTAAAGTCTGCTCCAGCTGCAAGCTAGATGAGGCCCATAGACCTGATACGACAAGGACATGCGGCGTGTGTCATGCGGTTTAGCCTTTTTGCCAAATTCAGCCAATTCACGCATTGCCATATCGAGGATGGCTTTTGCTCGATGCCGATCTATGTCATCGGGAACTGAGTAAATGACCATCTCATACGGAGGATGCAGTGCGGCGACCATTCGTCCATGTGCACTGATCCTAATCCGAATTCCTAAATATTACGTCTAACCGTTTTTGGTAGGGGGGAGGAACAAACTTAAGCTCCTGTAGCATTTTTATTGTCTCCGCCATGGCAATAGGGAAATACTTACCACGTCTTGGCTGAGCAATTACGTCCTTATTCTCAAGCATGGAGTCTCACATCTACGGATCGATCAAGTTATGATGGCTTTCAGCTTCTCATGTCCCCTTTCCTTCCCATGCGGGCGGAAGGGATGGGCATGGAGGGTTCGCCGTAGCGCCAATTGCCGAGCATGAGCCAACAAAGGTGCTGGGCGCCGTTCTGTCAGTTCGTCCGATAAGGCGCACAGCCAATAGTAGGGAGACGGGGTGGCGCCGGAATTCATCGCATTGCGGCGAACCCGGAATGCTCACCCTTCTGCCCGCCTCACCCCACACCCGCCTCTTTCAACACCTGCCCCGTATACGACCGCTTCGACTTCGCAATCTCTTTCGGCGGCCCTTCCGCCACGATTTCACCGCCTCGGTCTCCGCCCTCCGGTCCAAGGTCGATGATCCAATCGGCGTTCTTGATGACATCCAGATTGTGTTCGATCACCAGCACCGTGTTGCCGGCTTCGACCAGTCGATCCAGCACATCGAGCAATCGCTGTACATCGGCAAAATGCAGCCCGGTCGTCGGCTCATCAAGGATATACATCGTGCGTCCGGTCGCGCGCTTGGAAAGTTCACGCGACAGTTTCACGCGCTGCGCTTCTCCGCCGGAGAGTGTCGTCGCTGATTGGCCGAGCTTCACATAATGCAAACCGACATCGTGCAGCGTCTGGAGCTTCGTCTTGATCAAGGGAATGTGTTCAAAGAACCCTAGTGCATCGTCCACGGTCATGTTCAACACCTCGGCGATACTTTTGCCCTTATGCAGAATCTCCATCGTCTCTCGATTGTACCGTTGGCCCTTGCACACCTCACAGGTCACATAGACATCGGGCAGAAAATGCATCTCAATCTTGATGAGCCCGTCGCCTTGGCAGGCTTCACATCGCCCACCCTTCACGTTGAAACTGTATCGCCCCGGCTTATAGCCACGGACGCGCGACTCAGGAAGATTGGAATAGAGATCGCGGATGTAACCAAAGAGGCCCGTATAGGTCGCGGGGTTGGAACGCGGCGTCCGACCGATCGGCGATTGATCAATGTCGATGACTTTGTCGAGTGCATCGACACCTCTCAGATCCTTACACCCATCGATCTTCGGCTTCTTGTGGTAGAGCAGTTGCGAAAGCGAATGAAAGAGCACCTCCAGCACAAGGGTACTCTTGCCTGATCCAGAGACTCCCGTGACGCAGGTAAAAAGCCCCAGCGGGATTTTAGCCGTGACGTTTTTCAGATTATGCTTTTGCGCCCCGACCACCCAGAGCATGCCTCGGGGCTTCCGCTGTCGCTGCGGCACAGACACCGTCTGGATTCCACGCAGGTATTGGCCGGTCAATGAGTTGGGGTCACCCATGATCTGCTGAGGTGTGCCCTGCGCAATCACATGCCCGCCCTGCGACCCCGCGCCAGGGCCCATATCCAAGACGTGGTCAGCCGCCATCATCGTCTCGGCATCATGCTCGACAACGACGACGGTATTCCCGAGGTCTCGCAGCCTGAGCAACGTCTGCAACAATCGACGATTATCGCGCTGGTGGAGTCCGATAGACGGTTCGTCCAGGATGTACAACACCCCCACCAAACCTGACCCGATCTGCGTGGCTAGCCTGATCCGTTGTCCCTCGCCCCCGGATAAGGTCGCCGCGGCCCGATCAAGCGTCAAATAGTCCAGCCCCACATTGACGAGAAACCCAAGCCGCTCGCGAATCTCCTTGAGAATCCGATGTGCGATAACCAGCTCCCGGTCGGTAAACTTCAGCGACAAGAAAAAGTCGGCTGCCGCGCGAACCGACAGGCTCGTCACCTCGGCAATCGACTGTTTCGCCAGTTTGATGGAGAGGCTTTCCGGCCTCAACCTCGCCCCATGGCAGACTGTGCAAGGTTCCAACAGGGTGAAGTCCTCTTCCTCCGGACAACCAGGAGGCATGGCATAGCCGATGCCATCGCAAGCCGGACAGGCACCGTGCGGGCTATTGAAGGAAAACACCCGAGGCGTCACTTCTGGATAGCTCACGCCACATTTGATACAGGCCAGCTTGTCACTGTACAGGCGGGTGTTCCCATTCTCGGGCAGGACTGCGACGAGCCCGCCTGTCAGCTTGGTCGCTGTCTCAACTGAATCCGCCAGCCGACGCATGAGCGCCTCGCCGGATTTCATCACCAGCCGATCGACAATGATCTCAATCGTGTGCTTTTTCTGTTTGTCGAGCGAGACGTCCTCGCCCAGATCAACAATTTTGCCGTCGACGCGGGCACGGACATAGCCCGCCTTTCGCATCTCTAGTAGTTCTTTTCGATATTCACCCTTTCGCCCACGCACGATCGGGGCAAGGATCTGGAACTTCTCGCCTTCCGGCAGCGAGGCGATCGCATCGACCATTTGCTGAACGGTCTGCGCGGTAATCTCATCTCCACATTGGAAACAGTAGGGTCTCCCGACACGGGCGAAGAGAAGGCGGAGATAGTCATAGATTTCCGTTACCGTGCCAACGGTGGAACGAGGATTATGACTGGTGCTTTTCTGCTCGATGGAAATGGCTGGAGACAAGCCCTCAATCGAATCGACATCTGGCTTACCCATCTGCTCCAGAAACTGCCGAGCATAGGCCGACAGCGACTCGACGTACCGTCGCTGTCCTTCCGCATAGATCGTATCGAACGCAAGTGACGACTTGCCGGACCCGCTCAAGCCGGTGATCACCACCAGCTTGTCGCGTGGAATTTCCACGTCGATGTTTTTGAGGTTATGCTCCCGCGCTCCCTTGATGATGATGGAATTTCCCATAGGCGCAGGATTATACCATTCTGCGGCATCGAATCGGCGAGGGCTACGATCGCCTACGGGACCTGCGGCGCAGACCATCGAGGGCTTCGCCCCAGCGGGCGAGAAACGCGGTCACGAACTCGTGTTCTTCAGCGGGCGGCACAGCCAAACGCGCCAGGGCCAACGCGACGGCAAGGGCAATATGGTATCCCTCAGACCGAGAGGCCACGGCTCGACGATAGGCGGGATGCGCGTCGTTGACGACGACGGTGGATTCAACGAGACGTCCGAGGTCCGGATCTCCTTCATGTGATTCGAACCGGATGCTGAGCCCATAATGACCCGGCCGCGACCGTCCTCTCGGTCCTGGAACAACAGCGACTCCGGCTGAAGATTCCACCTGGGGCTTCGCCTCTCCTTGCGTTGCCTCCGCCGACTGCGGGACTTCGTCAGGGTCCTGGGCTGCCTCCGGAGGAGTCATCCCGTCCTCGACGGCTTCCGTACCGCTCATGACAGACACGGCGAGAAATCCCTGCCCGTTCTCCATTGAACTGGATTGTCCGATGGGTAATCGCTTCTGCCCACCGGCTCGTCGGTCGACCAACGAAGCCAGCAGCGGAAACTCTTCAGCGAGGTCCACGAGGACTGTTTCCAGATCGCGCTCCATCGGCCGCACCGCTCGGCGGCCGGCTCTGTCTCCGGATTCACGGACATCTCCCCAATAGGCCAGCTGCTGCGAAACCGCTTCTTGAATCGCCTTGCGATACCCCAGATACAGCGCGCCCCGCGTCCCGACACGAACAAAATCTCCCTTGTTGAGCGTGAGGGCGGCAGCCAGCGCCGGTGCCTCGATCATCCCGGCCATTCTGTCCGGAGCAGACGGCGTAATCCCCAACCAGTCCCATCCATGCTTGATCACCTTGCCGAATGTGCTAATCGCCAGACCACGCTGGTCGTCCGGAAACGGAGACTCGCTTCGCGCCAGATAGCCGACCGCCGACGGTTTGCGCTTGCGCGCCAGGCAGATCGCGAGTTTCGATACTTCCGCGCCGTGGATAGGCTGACGCTCCAGCACTCGACCATTGACCTCGAACCGGAAGCCTTTCGGATAATGCACCGTCAGCATCTCGTCAAACGCCAACTCCAGCAGGGGTTGATACTGCCGCCGCAGCGTCCCTTCGAGAAAGCCTTCGTCTAAAAGTGGCGAGAGCGCATTGTGCAGCTTGAGCTGCACCGCCGTGCCATGATCGGTCACCAACCCCGATGGTGGAATCCATTTCCACGGCGCTTTATGCCGTCCCGCCAAGTACCAGCGGCTCGCCACATGTTCCTTACCCCGACGCGTTTCGGTGACCACGTCTTCACAAACCAGCAGCCCAAGTTTGATCCCGACTCCGGCGAATCCGATGCCGTGGCCCCGTGTCTTCGTGCTGGCGGCCAGATCGTGGTACCGCACCAGGTCCCTTCGCCTCATACCCGATCCGTCGTCTACGATAGTCAACGTCGACAAAGCCGGGTTGGCCGTGAGCCGGAGGCAGGTGGCACCGGAGTCGAGCGAATTGGCCACCACTTCGGTCAAAATGGTTTCTTCGAGCGCGCCCGGATAGGCATCGCGCAGGTCTTCGAGCAAATGCTGGAGATCAACGCGCGTTTCGCCCATATCGCCCCGATCTCAGATGACCCGTTGTGCCTTCCCGCGCACCCTTGATGATGATGAAATTTCCCATAGGCGCGGGATTATACCATTTTGCTCTACTGTCTCATCACGTGAGTCCACTCTGAAGTTCGGACAGGGCAAACATTAGCAACACTATCCATGTATTGCACCGGCGCATCACGTCACTTTTCTTCTGCTCGGCTAATGCCTAGAGACGCGGCCGTCTTAACCAAGGGCTTCACCCTATTCTCCGGCTAAGCACGCGACCGGAAGAGTCCACGATCGTGTTGGGCCACCTGAGGAGCGGAACTCCGTATGGCATCAGCATTGCTTGAGCAATCACCCAGTGGGTGAACGGAACACCAAGGAGAAAGTTGATGCCTGCGACGCCGTCTACGAACGCCCGACTGCCGTTCGACATTGATGACCAGATTGATCCAACGCTGATCACCGCGCATGCCGGAGTACCGTTAGTGATTGAACTGTTTCGCCGCGTGGGGGTGGCACAGGTCGTCAATGAGCAGGTTCGGATCAAACAGCGGCAGCGCGGGTTGACGCCGGCCCAGTTGGTGGAGACGCTGATCGCGCTGTGGGCGGCCGGTGGGGATCGCTGCCAGGACCTGCAGACCTTGCGAGCTGATGCGGCGCTGGCCGCCTTGTTGGGCTATGAGCTGCCCGCGGCCACCACGATGCGGGACTTTCTGGAGGGGTTTCATGTCGAGGATCCCCCGTTGCTGCGCCTGGGCACGAAGGCCGTCATCCCCGAAGAGTCGGCCCCCCTGGTGGGGCTAAGCCGAGCGAACCAGCGCATGCTCGGCGCGGTGCAGCAGCCCGTGCCGCAACGGACTGCCACGCTGGATGTGGATGCCACGATTCTGGAAACCCACAAGCACACAGCGGCCATGACCTACGAGGGCGCGCGAGGCTATCAACCCGTTGTGGTCGTCTGGGCCGAACAGGACCTGATTGTCCACGATGAATTTCGCGACGGCAATGTCCCGGCCGGCTGTGGCAATGCGCGGATTCTGGCGCGCGCCGTGGCCGCCTTGCCCGCAGGGGTGGAGCAGATCTTCGTCCGGGGGGATAGTGCGCTGTATGAGCAGGACGTGTTGGCTTGGTGTGAGCAGCCATCCTGTGGCATTGGCTATGCGATCAGTGCGGATATGAGTCCGTCACTGCGGACCGAGATCACGCGACTACCGGAGACCGCATGGCAACTCGATCGCGCCGAGCCCGACGCGATCCGCGAGTGGGCCGAGGTGCCCTACGTGCCCGACGACAAGGACTATCGGAAGGATCGGCCCTGTGTGCGGCGGTATCTGGCTCTTCGAATCCGTCGACGCCAAGGCGAGCTGTTCGCCGATGGCAGCACCGTGAAACACTTTGCCATCGTGACCAACCGCGAGGGGGACGGCCTGACACTGATTCGCTGGCACCGCGAGAAGGCCGGCACGGTCGAACACGTGCATCACGTGCTCAAGAATGAGTTGGCCGCGACGGTGCTGCCGAGTGGAAAGTTTGGGGCCAACGCGGCGTGGTTCCGGCTCAACGTTCTGACCTATAACCTGCTCAGCGCATTCAAGCACTTGGCCTTACCCGGAGATTTGTCGGAGGCTCGACCGAAGCGGCTCCGCTTTCTGATATTCAACACGGTCGGGAAGGTCGTGCAGCATGCCCGACGCACGCTGTTACGGCTCACCACGGCCGCGCAGCAAGCCCTCGTGGCCCTGGCACGCCGCCACATCCTGGCCCTCAGCCCGACTTAGCCGGAGAATAGGGCTTCACCCCTCACCTTGACAAAGCTTGAAACCGGGTGCTAACACCGTCAAATGGTGGGAACCGACCGTCGTCCATTAACACAGGATTCCAAAGCCCCGGCAAAGGTGGTGTCCACCTGGTCCGGCCAGGCCCGCGAAGATGCCGTGCAGCGGATGTTCACCTCCATCGCGGGCGTCTACGACCTGAACAACACGCTGTTGAGTTTCGGCCTGCATTACCATTGGAAGAAGATTACCGCGGCCTTCATTACCCCCGTCGGACGAGGGACCGCGCTCGATGTCGGATCCGGTACGGCCGACCTTGCCCTCCTGCTCGAGTCTCGAATGGGACCCAAGGGACGTGTGATCGCATCAGACCTGAACTATGCGATGTTGGCCGAAGGCCTCAAGAAGATCGGTGCCAAAGGACTCACCGACAAAGTCACCTGCTTGCAGGCCAGCGCGGAACACCTGGGATTCGGGGACAACACCTTCGATGCAGTCACCACCGGCTTTTGCATGCGCAACGTTGGGGATTTACCAGGTGCCGTGCGAGAAATTCGCCGTGTAATGAAGCCCGGTGGGCGCTTTGTGTGCTTAGAGTTTTCGCGTCCGGTATTCGGTTGGTTACGAACATTGTACGATTGGTATTCGTTCAAACTGCTGCCCTGGGTCGGCACCATAGTCGCCCGTGATCGCACCGGCGTCTACGAGTACCTTCCCGCGTCCATCCGGACATTTCCCGACCAAGAACGGCTATGCCAGGTCCTACGCGATGCCGGCTTTCGTCAGGTGTCGTACAAAAACCTCAGCGGTGGTATCGTCGCGATACACGTCGCCACGAAATGAGACTGCTCACGGTAACAAGCTAGAAAGTCATCAGATCCTTGAAGTTCCAACTTTCCCACCTTTCAACTTGATAACGTCTCGACTATGGACTCAATTCTCTACGTCTTCCTCCCCTGCAAGATGGTCTATCCCATCGGGATCACCTACTTGGCAGATTTTATCCACCGGCGAAAACCGGATGTACGTCAGCGCATTCTCGATCTCTCGTTGTTCCCAGTCGCGCAGCGCAGCCAAGCCATCCGCGACGCCGCGACGGAGTTCAAGCCGGACCTGGTCTGCTTCTCATGGCGGGACATTCAGATCTTTTCGCCGCATGAAGGCGATTCATCGTTAGAGCATGCGTTTAATTTCTATTTTGCTAGCAACCCGTTCAAGCGAATCACCGCCTCCATTGCAGGCGTCAAGCAGCTCTATCGCTATTACAATCACATCTATACGATCCTGTCGTACCCGGCGCTGATCCGCAAGGAGTTCCCCAAGGCCCAGATCATGATCGGCGGCGGAGCCTTTACGGCGTTTGCCGATCAGTTGATCGAAAAACTCCCGGAAGGCACAATCGGCATCCTCGGCGAAGGGGAAGACGCCATCCTGAAGGTCATTGAAGGCCGCTCGATTGAAGATGAGCGGTACATTGTCAAAGAAGGTAACCAGATCCGAAAAGGCCAGCAGGGTTCCCCCGCGCTGTTAGATGCGCTCACGGTCGATCTGCCCTATCTCACCTCGATCTTCCCTCAATATGGGGAATATATCGGTGAATCGATCGGTGTGCAGTCCAAGCGAGGCTGCCCGTACGACTGCGCCTTCTGCCTCTATCCCTACATTGAAGGCAAACGAGTGCGATACCGGCCACCGGAGATGGTCGTCAAAGATATTTCGCAGCATTATCATCAGTGGGGTGCCCGTCGGTTCTGGTTCACGGACGCCCAATTCATTACGGGCAAGGAAGCCTATCCGCAATGTATGGAAATCCTTGAGCGAATTGTGGCGGAAAAGCTCGAGATCGAGTGGTCCGGCTACATCAGAACCTCATTGATTACCCCTGAGTTTGCCAAGCTGATGGTCCGTTCTGGGGTCGGCGACTTGGAGGTGGCCATCACCTCCGGTTCACAGGAGGTCCTGAACAATCTCCACATGGGATTCAAGCTGGAACGCTTGTACGATGGCTGCCAGTATCTGGCGGAAGCCGGTTTCAAAGGGAAAGTCATCCTGAACTACTCGCTCAATAGCCCCAAGGAAACGGAAGAGAGTCTCCTCCAGAGCGTGGAATCCTACAAGAAGGTGGCGTCGATCCTCGGGGAAGAGCGTGTCTTCCCGTTGATGTTCTTTCTCGGCATCCAGCCGAATACCGACCTGGAACAACGCCTACTGGAAGAGGGGTATTTGTCAGCTGGCTATAATCCCTTGATGCTGACACCGACCAGTATCAAGAAGCTTCTCTATAATCCTGCCCCCCTCAACAAGATTATCGCCAAGGCTTGTCTCCGCGCCTGGGAACGGAAGCAAGGTAGCCGCGATCCCCGTCGATGGACCGGATCCCTGTCCCAGTCATCGGGAGAACCAGCCTATGCCGACCAAAACCTTAGCAGAGGGATCGAAGGCAATTCCGGACGGGACGCCTTGCTTTCGATCGAGGAAATCATCCGTTCCAGCAGACCAACCCCCTCGCCTTCACAGATGGCGGAACCAAGAGCCACCTCTACCAGTTGAACAGGCGCCATACGTCCTTCATTGACCACAAGCACCCCTTCTTTACACTTGACGTGCCCCTCCTCATACCTTGCATTCCCGTTTGAGCCAGTGCTATCATCCCTCCTCTTTGGAGGCGTTGTTAGCACGTTAATCATTTTGATTTTCATACAATTACGACTCCTCTCCTCTGACCAACTCGCGCCTTAAGGAGGCGCCTCAATGTATAAGACAATCTATATTCCAGTCGATAACTCTGACCATTCGAATACCGCAGTGGATGTCGGCGTTCATTTGGCAAAAACCTTCGGTTCCAAGATCGTAGGGAGCCATGTCTACGCCGCGAAGATGCATGATAAACGCTTCAAACAGATGGAAGCGGGCCTCCCGGAGGAATACCATGACGAGAAAGAACTTGACCGTCAGCGCCAGATCCACGACTCGCTGATTACCCGAGGACTCCAAATCATCACTGACTCCTACCTTGACTACGTCGACAAGAAATGTAACGAAGCGAATCTCCCCATTGAACGGCGATCGCTCGAAGGACGTAACTGGAAGGTGCTGGCCGAGGACATCAACACCAACGGGTATGACCTCGTCATCATGGGCGCTTTGGGGGTCGGAGCGGTCAAAGACAGCGTCATCGGCAGCAATACAGAGCGCGTGGTCCGCCGGGTCCGTAACTCCGACATGCTGATCATTAAGAACGTTCATCCACTAACTGGCGGAAAGATCGTCGTGGCTGTTGACGGCAGCCCCTACTCGTTTGGCGGACTGATGACCGGCTTAGCGCTCGGCAAGGCCTTCAATATGCCGGTGGAGGCGATTGCGGCCTTCGATCCCTACTTCCACTACGCGGCATTCCACAGCATTTCAGGTGTTCTGAACGAAGAAGCCGGTAAAGTCTTTCGTTTCAAGGAACAAGAAAAACTGCACGAAGAAATCATCGACAGCGGCTTGGCTAAGATCTACCAGTCTCATTTGGACATTTCCCGCGAAATCGCCCAGGCCGAGCAAACGGATGTGAAAACGACGTTGCTGGACGGCAAAGCATTCGAAAAAATCATTCAGTACGTCCGGAAAGATGTCCCAGCCTTGCTCATCGTTGGGCGTATCGGCGTCCATAGCGACGAGGACATGGACGTCGGCAGCAACACTGAAAACCTGCTCCGGAGCGCCCCCTGTAATGTGCTGATCTCCAACCGCAAATACGTGCCTCCGATCGATACGCAGGCCGAGTACACAATCGCCTGGACGGAAGAGGCGCTGCGGCGGATGGAAAAGATCCCGGTTTTCGCGCGCGGCGTGGCGAAGACGGCCATTCATCGGTATGCCATTGAAAAAGGGCATACCATCATCAGTAATACCGTCGTTGACGCCGCAGTCGGACACATTCTGCCTAAAGGTGCCATGGACGCCATGCGTGCGCTTGGCGGCAACCTGGACGCGGCGGGTATCGACCGCGACAAGATGCAGGCCGATGAGGGTGTGACCAAAGATCTCATGGGTCCGACATTGAGCGGAATCATGACCCAGATCGTTGAAGAGAAACCCAAAGAGATCAATGCCTCCACGCAGGCCTACCTGGACCGCATGGGCCAAACCTATTTCGTCTGTGACGGCTGCGGCTACATCGGGAAGGGAGACAGCCCGGTCAAATGTCCGGTGTGCAGTGCGGATGGGACGAGATTCAAACAGGTCGATAAGAAGATTTTTGAAGTGGCCGCGACAACTGAGGGTGAACTGGAAACGGACGTGGCCTACGACGACGTGCCGATGCAATGGACCAAGGATGCGAAAGAAGCGATCCGTGCCGTGCCGGCAGGGTTCCAGCGGAGACGTGCCAAGGCCAGGATTGAAAAGAGCGCGCGGAAATTAGGCATGACGACCATCACGCTTGAATATGCGGCGCCGACCATTCAAGAGGCCGCATCCGAAGACTATACGCCGATTTTCTCCAACAAGGGTACCGGTACCTCGCCGGTCGCGGATGCTACCCTTGCAGCGTCGAACGGGAATGAGGCGAATGGTCATGTCGAGGCCGCCTCACCCTATACCTGGACGGACGACGCACAAGCCAGATTGGATCGGGCTCCGGAAGGTTTTATGCGGGATTGCACCAGAGCGCTCATTCTCAAGCATGCCGAGAAAATCGGTGCGACCCTGATCACGATTGAGGTCGCCGATGAAGGGATCGAGCAGGCAAAGGGGTATATGGCCGAAGCGATGAAGACTGGCAATCTCAAGGACATGATTGCCGACCTCACCGGAAAGGGACGCGGATAAGTTTCGCATGCTGAGTTTTTGGTGCTGACCCCTAGCACCTTCCTCTGACGAGTCTTCAGCCTCAGCACCTAGACACGATACACCATGGGTAAATCTCTTCCCATCTTCAACGGCCCTTCAGGCGCCTTGGGCTCTTTGCAGCAGCAAATTGCTCAGTTCTTCACCCCCACTCCAAAGGGGGATGGGCCGTTTGATGGTCGGACGGTTGACGACTTCAAGCCCTACCTCGTTGCGCTGAACCTGACCAAACGTTGCAACCTCAAATGCGATCACTGTTATCTCGATGCGACGACCAAGGCAGCTGGTGGGGACGACGAGCTGAGCACCGAAGAGTGCTACCGGCTCATTGAACAGATCGCAGAAGTGAATAAGGGGTGTCTTCTCGTCATTACTGGTGGTGAACCACTGGTGCGTCCTGACATTCTCGACATTGCTCGTTACGCCGTTAAACTTGGATTTATGGTGGTCTTCGGCACAAACGGGATGCTGATCGATGACCAGATGGCCAAAACGCTTGTAGAAATCGGCGTGATGGGTGTCGGCATCAGCATTGATTCATTGGACGCAGCGAAGCACAATACTTTTCGTGGTGTTCCGGGAGCGTGGGAAGCGGCGATAGCCGGCATTGAAGCCAGCAAGCGGAACGGCCTCCAATTTCAAGTGCATTTCAGTGCTCAGCCGATGAACTATCGGGAGCTGCCTGAGGTCATTGACTGGGCGCACCGACTTGGCGCCCGCGTCATGAACGTGTTCTTTATGGTGTGTACGGGACGAGGCGAAGAGCTGACGGATATCACTCCCGCTCAGTATGAAGAGGTCCTTGGCTACCTCGTTGAATGCCAAGATAATTACAAAGGCATGTTGGTCCGTGCCCGTTGCGCTCCACACTTCAAACGGTTGGCCTATGAGAAAGACCCTAACTCCCCGATCACGAAGGCGACTGGATATATGGGGGGAGGATGCCTGGCAGGCACCAACTATGCCCGAGTGACGCCGAACGGTGAACTGACCCCCTGTCCCTATATGCCGCTGTCTGCGGGAAATATTCGTCAACAGAGCTTTGCCGATCTTTGGGAGCGATCGGATATTTTTAACTCATTCCGCTATCCACAACTCAAAGGGAAATGTGGTGACTGCGAATATACTGACATCTGCGGGGGGTGCCGCGCCCGTCCCTATGTCGACCACGGCGACTGGCTGGATGAAGATCAGTGGTGCCTCTACACCCCGAAAGGCGGCGAGAAAATTAAGGTGGCGTTCAATGTCTCGGAAGAGACCGATGTCGCATGGGATGACGCGTCTGCTCTCCGATTGAGCCGTATCCCCTACTTCCTACGCGCCATGGTGAAGAAAGGTGTGGAGAAGCACGCCCGCGAAAACAATGTACCGCTTATCACCGTGGAACTCATGGAAGAGCTGCGCAAGAAGCGATTCGGTAATGACGCACCTGTCTTTAACTTTGACGTAAAGGGTAAGGGATAAGGCGCCAGGGGTGAAGACCTAGAGGCCCATCCTCAAAGCCCCCACTCCTTACGACTCTCTTCTGACTGGTTTCCAGATGGACGCGCTCCAAAGTATCACCACCGATCTCAACACCCTCATTCCGATCGTCAATCACTGGTTTCATCTGCTTTCAGCGATCATTTGGATCGGCGGCTTGGCATTTCTCGTCATGGCGGTGACACCCGGGCTGGAGAAAGCCGTTCCAAAGGATCAGATCAAACCCATCACGGATATTTTTTACCGGCACTACAAGAAAGTCGCTGGCATTCTCGTAGTCGTCCTGCTGTTCACCGGCGGTGTGAATCTCCACTACGTCAATCAGGTCATTACTTCACAAACGGGAAGCGGGATCCAGTACCACTCCAAGTACCTCATAGTCTTCATGATTAAGCTTCTTCTTGTGCTGGGGCTTCTCACACTGTTCCTCTACACGGTCATTTTTAAGTCAGACGATGAAGCCGATGAGGGAGAATCCTACGAGGTTATTCCCTTCCAGCGCGCCGCCCTTTGGATGGGATTCTTCATCATCCTCTGCGCCGCCGCCATGAAGCATCTGCATCAATAGTCCTGCGTCGCGTCCCTGAACATTCCCGAGACAGTTTCCCCGTCTCACATGAGACATCTGCTGTATCACCTCGATACAGTCCCGCACATCAGACGATCATGTATTTTTAAAACACACACATATAATCCAATACTTAGACTCGCATCTCTTGGTCAACCATCCGGGAATGGACGTTGCTTAACCTATTGGCAAGGTCATGAAGCCTTGTGGGTTATCTCGTAACCACTAGACAAAATGGAGCACGGTATGGAGCTGACAGTCCCTCACATGGTAAGGAGATCTCCCTCTTCCTCACCATCTGATGCCCCCTTTGGATCCTGCCCATCCAGAGCAGCACTGCCACCTTCCACCGTTGCCGCCGGTGCTGTGCCTCCTCGAAGAGGCACAGCCCGGCCTGCCACTCATCCCATTGCCACGAAACCAAGTGGGCCGGTTCAGACAGCCCCTTTCCCCCTCGTCGATTCTGAGATAAATCTCCCGCAGCTGGCATTAGACCCAGATCACAAGCTGAGTCCAGACACGAACGTGAGGATCGAAGCGAGCACAGCGCGTTCCATTTTGGTTGTCGAGGATGACCCTGATATCGCGATGGCCTTACAAGACTTGCTCGAGTTTGAAGGATTCCATGTTGACTGTGCACAGACCTGTCGTCAGGCCTTTTCATCCATCGAACAAAATGCCTACCATGCCATCCTCCTTGATCTCGGCCTACCCGACGGAGATGGTTGCTCGATCTTGGAGAAGCTTCAAGTTTCAAATCCCACCCTTCCCGTGATCGTCTTAACAGCTTCAAATAGAAACCTGGGGTCCCTACGCGCCTATGCCCGTTTGAGCAAACCGTGGGAGCGAGAAGAGTTGTGCACGATACTTCGCCATGCCATCGGCATGGCATGATCTTCGACACACTCTGAATCAGGAAAGGCGATCAAACAGGAAGGGATTTACATCACTTAGACCGGCTGAGGCCTAGAGCGCGCTTGAAGACGGCGGCGAAGCCGAAATAGCCGAATGAATCTTTGAGGTTCGAATAGAGCCGCTTGACGGTGCCCATCTCCGGATTGGTGACATACTCCATTGTTAAGGCAATCCGTTCCTCACCCTCTCCGAGAGGCGTGACCGCATGCCAGAGTTTATCACCATTGAAAATCACCATATCCCCCGGCTCAGTCACGAGCTCAAGATGGCGGGACTGTTTGGTCGGATGGTCCTTGAACAGCTCGCACACCAGCTTGCACTGGGCTGACCGATCAACAAGCCCCATCAGAATCGTGTAGCGAGCGCCCTTGTAGTATGACGTATCGTAGTGGAACCCAATGTGGTCACCCGGTTCAGTGTAGTAGTAGAGGGCGCAGGAATGGGGATCGTTGTCCGGGCAGAACATCAGTTTTGCCTCAACGAGCCGGTTCAGGAATGCCCGGAATGACTCGGACCGATAGAGATCGAGAAAGCGGGGGGCTTTCTCCTGCACGGTATAATAGCTGACGCTGCCGCCCTTCTTGTGGCCAGGAATGTAGTTTCGATTGAGTTCCGCTTTCACGCCCTGGGCCTGGGGAACAAGCACCTCCTCAACGAAGGCACGGGGCAAGAACTGCTTGATGACGAGGAACTCGTTCTGATCCCAATATTCTTGGTGAAGCCGGTCGAAATCCAAGGCGGTGACCGCTTGATCGACGGCTTTGGCCACGTTGCCTGTTTCAACTGTCATGTCTCACACCATTCCTTGAGTCAAGGTGCCACCCGTGAGACATCCATCCTAAGACTGTCCCGAGTCTGCCACGGTTTGACGCTTGCCCCTTGACGTATGACACGGTCGTCGCATGACCTACGGCCCATTCAATACCGGAGCCCTGACGACCTCCGCATCCGCCGGTGTCTTAAAGTCGAACACCTCATTACCTAATCCCAGGTTTGGTTTCAAGTTCGAAAATTCGAAGACGGCGACGTTGCCACTGACCTCATGGAGGGACACTGTACGGATAAAATAGGTTTTGGGGAAGACCTCGACCACGATCCTCTGAAGATTCTGGGTGGATTCCTGCACCTTGGCTTTGGGAATCAGCGTGATGAGCGGCATCCCACCGACTCCGCGAGTGTTTCCCCTGGTAGGCTCAATCTCAAATGATTCATCCAATTTTGCCGCTCCCTGCAACAGTTCCAATGGCGCTTTGGAAGCAGCCATCTGTGTGAGCTTCCCGACCAGGACCTGCTTATGTTCAGGAACGTAGACCTTCACGTCCTCCTGGTTCACATAGATTTGCTCTGTCGCCGGATCCAAGTAGTCCCACCGTAAGCGACCAGGCTTTTTAATATAGACCTTGCCGGACGACGTCACAGGCCGCTCAAACCCTTCAATCTTGGTTTTCTGAGAAAAGTCGGCCTGAAGATCCTTCGTTTTCTCATATCGCGCTTGCAACTGTTTGACAACTTCACGAACCTCTTGCAAGGCCTTTTCATCAACCGGTCCGTCTGCCGCCCAGGCCGGCAAGACGAACATGACACTCAATGAAACTCCAAGCCACCAGCGCATCATACTTCCGCCGCACCAACTGGGCCGCGCCGTCCAAGCACCTCCCGACGCCCATCACGACCCGCCGCCCCCACAATACCTTCCGATTCCATCTGTTCGATCATGCGCGCCGCCCGAGGATAGCCGACTCGCAGTCGGCGCTGGATCAGCGAAGCTGAGGCCTGCCCCGTCGACAGCACCAATTCTTTCGCCTGCTCGTACACCTCGTCTTTCGCCTCTTCCTCAGCCGCTTCATCCAACTTGAGGGACTGCAACTCCTGGTTATAGATCGGCAGGGCCTGCTTCTTCACAAACTCCACCACTGAGCGGACATCGTCGTCCGACACAAAGGAGCCATGCAGACGCGCAAGACGACCCGTGCCGGAGGCTAGGTACAGCATATCGCCACGGCCGAGGAGAGCCTCCGCTCCGTTCGCATCGAGAATGGTTCGCGAATCAGTCTTCGACGAAACTTGGAACGCGATGCGTGCTGGAAAATTCGCTTTGATCAGACCGGTCAGCACATCGACGGATGGACGCTGAGTGGCCAGCACCAGATGAATGCCGGACGCCCGCGCCATCTGCGCAAGTCGGGCGATCTTGTCTTCCACATCTTTCGGAGCAACCATCATCAGATCCGCCAGTTCGTCGATCATGACAACGATAAACGGCAGCGGCTCTGGCGGCGTCGGTTTCGGCTGCATGCAACCCCGCTCACCCTCGGCGATCGAGGTTTCACCGGCAGAGAGGCGCTCTTCTTCAGAGAGCAGCTTCATCGGAAGCTCAGTCTGCTCGGCACCCAGTGCGTTATTTTCAGCAAATACCTCATGCAAACCGGCGACCTTTCGATTATACGCATCAATGTTCCGCACCCCGGCTTCCGCCAGCAGCTTATACCGCCGCTCCATCTCAGCGACGACCCATCCCAGGCCTCTTGCAGCTGATTTGGGGTCCGTAATCACCGGCCGCAAGAGATGTGGAATGCCTTCATACGATTGGAACTCAAGCATCTTCGGATCAATGAGCAACAGTTTCACTTCACTCGGCTTGGCGGAAAAGAGGATACTGAGTAGCATCGTATTCAGGCTGACACTCTTCCCAGCCCCCGTCGCCCCGGCCACCAAAAGATGCGGCATCGTCTTCAAATCTGCCGTGCTGGGCGCACCAAAGATATCCTTGCCCAGTGCCAGTATGAGCCTGGACCTTGCCCGCCGAAAGGCCTCGCTCATGACGACTTCTTTCAGGGACACCGTTTCTCGAGACCGGTTCGGCACCTCGATTCCAACCACGGATTTCCCCGGTAACGGCGCAACGATGCGTAAACTCGTCGCCTTCAGCGCCAGCGCCAGGTCGTCGGCCAGATTCACAATACGGGCGACCTTCGTGCCTGGCCCCGGCTCAAATTCGTACATAGTGACGACGGGGCCTGGCCTCACTTCCGTCACGATGCCCTCGATGCCGAAACTCAGCAATGCGCGTGATAAGATCTCGGACTGTGCTTTGAATTCCTCATCCGACATCCGATCCATCGGTCCAGAGGGATCACTTAACAGAATCTCCGGGTCTGGCAGCTGATAGTTTTTGGACTCGGCTGTCGGAACAACCACTTCCGACTCAGTCGTTTGCGCGTCCCATGTTGGGATTGCGACAGGGAATGGCTGGATGATCGGACCTGGAGAAGTCTGGGTTGGGATCAGCTCCAACTCCTCGATCCCGTCAGTGGCTGACTCCTCTCCTCGAGTGACGGTCGCTGGCTTGGACGACCTGGCTCGTAACCGTCGATTGCCGATCTCTTTCTCGACCTCAATTGATCGCTCCGGCATCACCGCGAACACCCCTTCGCGGAGAGTGGCCCAATGTTCCGGCATCCGACGCACGGCTTCCGCCAAGGACAGAGGGGTTGTCAACAAGAGGGAAACCAGGAATCCCGTGATGACCAGAATATGGGCCCCGGTTCCGGCAAAGACGGCGCGGAGTCCCTCGGCGATGGTCTGGCCAACGACGCCACCGCCCATCCCGCGGGAAATCATCCCGCTGGTCAGGGTTGGAACCCCCGTCGTTTCAAGATGCAGAAAGGCGCTCAAGAAGAAGACGGCGGCTAAGGAGCTGGCGGCCGTCCGCAGCGTAAGGCTCACCGGAACCTGAGAGAAACATCGAACTCCCAACCGTCCTAGCAGCACAGGAAAGAGATAGGCCGCTCCACCGATACCAAAAAAGAACCCACCGGCCAACAACGCGCCGAACGAACCAATGAGATTGCGTGGCGGATCGGCATCCGGCACACCAGCCGCCAGCATCTTCGCCTCTCCTGGCACAAACGACAGGAGGCTCAAGAGCATCAGCAGACTCAGCGCGATCAAGATTACGCCGATCACTTCTCGCTGAATATGAGAAGGGGGAGATGGGGCGCGGCGGGCTTCTCCCCGCTTTGCCGAGGTGGTGGCACCCATGGAACGAATGCTAACACAGGGGCAGGGTCATTTCAAACGAACGCGCATCTGAATCACCGGCAATCGCAGCATGCCTGTCAAACCAATCGGCACGTCACAATGGAGCCGATGGCGTTGTGTGCCGAATGATCTTGCCTTCCACCAGATAGACAACCAACTCGGCGATGTTGGTGGCATGATCGGCCACTCGCTCGAGCGACTTGGCGATAAAGCTCAACCGGATGGCACGTGAAATCGTATGCGGATTTTCCATCATGAACGAGAGCAGTTCACGAAACAACTGTTCCATGAGATCATCGACGAAGTCATCATCCCCGATGACTTTCCTGGCCAGAATGGCATCCTCCTTGACGAAGGCATCGATACTTTCCTTCACCATCACCCGCGCGAGGCTCCCCATCCGCGGGATATCGATGTAGGGCTTGAGTTGAGACTCTTCGTTCAGTTCGATCGCGCGTTCACAGATACTTTCTGCCAGGTCACTGATACGTTCGAGCTCAGTGGACAGTTTCATGGCCGTCGTCACCAACCGCAGGTCGCGCGCCGCCGGCTGGTGGAGTGCCAACAACTCAATGCAGGCTTCGTCGATCTCCACATCCATCGCATTGACCTTGTGGTCTCGCTCGATCACGCGGCAGGCCAGGGCCGCATCTCGCGTCACCAATGCGGTCAACGCCTTATCGATTTGGTCTTCTGCGAGACCAGCCATTCGCGCCAGCTTCGTCTTGAGTTCGGCAAGTTCTTCGTCGAAATGTCGGTGTTGAGCCATAGCGTCACCCGAATCGTCCAGTGATGTAGTCTTCCGTCTGCTTCTTCAAAGGGTTCGTGAACAGCTGCTTCGTGAGACCATATTCGACTAATTGGCCGAGGTACATGAACGCGGTCCGATCCGACACCCGGGCCGCCTGCTGCATGTTGTGCGTCACAATGACGATCGTCAACTCTTTCTTCAACGAAAACAGCAACTCTTCGATGATGCCGGTAGCGATCGGATCTAAGGCGGAGCAGGGTTCATCCATCAAGAGCACATCCGGCTTGACGGCGAGGGCCCGCGCAATGCAGAGGCGCTGCTGCTGACCACCGGACAAGCCAAGTGCACTTTTATGGAGTCGATCCTTTACTTCCTCCCATAAGCCGGCTCCTCGGAGACTTCGCTCGACGATCTCTTCCAACACCATCCGATTCTTCAGGCCTTGCAGCCGTGGACCGTACGCAACATTTTCATGGATCGATTTGGGGAACGGGTTAGATTTTTGAAACACCATGCCCACTCGTTTTCGAAGATCCGTGATGTCGATCGATGGATTAAAGATATCAACGCCGTCGATGAGGATATTTCCTTCATGCCGCGCACCTTCAATGAGGTCATTCAAGCGATTCATGCAGCGGAGCAACGTTGATTTCCCGCATCCTGATGGCCCAATGAAGGCAGTCACTTGGTTTTCTGGAATATCTAAATCAACCTTGAACAGGGCCTGGACCGGCCCATAGAAAAAGTTGAAGCCCTGCACCCGAAGTTTCGACTTCCCATGAGCACTGGGCTGAGGCGTCATGTCGGAATGATGAGGGTCCATGCTCTCCATCTCCAGTGAGGACACAACGGGTGAGAGGGTAGAAACACCGGACGTCACGTCAAACTGCGGACCCAGCATATTTCCTCCTCATTCGATTTCGCAAGAGGATACCCGTGAGGTTAAGCGTCACCACCACCAGAATCAACACCAATGTGGTCACATAGACCATCGGTTTGGCAGCTTCCACATTGGGCGATTGGAACCCCACGTCATAAATATGAAACCCCAAATGCATGAACTTTCGGTCCAGGTGAATAAACGGCCACGTCCAGTCGATCGGCATGGCCGGTGCCAGTTTGACGACACCGGTCAACATCAAGGGCGCCACCTCGCCCGCCGCGCGAGCCATGGCCAGGATGAGTCCGGTCAAAATGCCCGGGAGTGCTGTGGGAAGCACGACTTTCCACATCGTTTCCCATTTGGTCGCGCCCAAGCCAATCGACCCTTCTCGATACTCCCTCGGCACGGCTGCCAGCCCCTCTTCCGTTGCGACGATCACGACGGGAACGGTCAACAGCGCCAGCGTCAATGAGGCCCACAGAATTCCACCTGTGCCGAACGTCGGAGTAGGCAGCCGATCAGAAAACCACAGGGCATCCAGCGTGCCACCGACGCCGTAGACAAAAAATCCCAATCCAAACACGCCAAAGACGATCGAGGGAACTCCGGCGAGATTATTGACGGCGATGCGAACGGTCCGCACGATGACTCCCTGGCGGGCATACTCCCTGAGATACAGCGCACCGATGACACCAAAGGGGGTCACGACAAAGCTCATGATCATCACCATCAGAACCGTGCCGAAAATGGCCGGGAAGATCCCACCCTCCGTGTTGGCTTCTCGTGGCTCTGTGGTCAGCACCATCCAGACGTTGCCCGCATAGACCCACACCTTCTCCAACTTCGAAAGGTCGTTAGGGCGCAAGACTCGCATGACTTGGCCAAGCGCAATGGACTTTTCTCTGCCATTGGCATCGACAACGAGCAACATGTAGGTGCTCTCTGCCTCACTCGATTCCACCTGTCGAAGCAATGCCGGGAGGGACTGCCATACGGCCTCCGATCCTTCAGCCACAGCCTGGTCTTCCTTGCCCAGTGTCCGGAGCCGTCCATAGAAGTTCCCCCACTCGCGCCGCTCCACCATCACGAGATCAGCCGGCGTGGCTCGTTCGACGATCTGATCGGTGTTGATCCAACGATAGTCCAGACCGTACAGATCGCGGTTGCCGATCTTCACTCTGATTCGCGGGACCCCTTTCGGACTCACTTCTTCGCCGGCCAACTGACCGATCACATGTTTTCCATCTTGCAGGGTCAATTCGACGAGATCAGCCGGCCAGAAATACCCGAACCCGTTGAGGAGAATGAGGACCAAAAGTCCGCCTATCATAAGGAGGGAAATGGAAAGCCCCGCTCCGCAGCCCCAAATGAAGAGCTCTCCGCTCGCCATGAAATGCTTGATCCACTGTTTCATCGACTCACTCGTGTACCTGTTTATCCAGCCCCTCTTCCAACAGCCGAACCTTGCCTATCATTCGTGGGCTTCGCTCTGCATGGAGCATTCTGCCTAGAATTGGCTATATTTCTCCCTGAGTCGTTGTCGAACCAGCTCCGCTGCCGTATTGAGCAGAAAGGTGGCGACAAAGAGGAGCAGCCCTGCCAAAAAGAGTGTGCGATACAAGGTCCCGCCATGCGGCGCTTCAGGGATCTCCACGGCGATATTTGCGGACAGGGTTCGAAACCCGTTGAAGAGGCTCCAATCCATAATTGGCGTATTGCCGGTTGCCATCAGCACGATCATGGTCTCGCCAACAGCCCGACCGAACCCGATCATCAACGCCGAGAAGATGCCTGGACTGGCCGAGATCAGGACAAGATGGGTGAGCGTTTGCCACCGCGTGGCCCCGAGGGCCAAGGACCCGGCGATCAGATTCTTTGGCACATTGGAGAGTGCTTCTTCAGAAATGCTGTAAATGATAGGAATGATGGCAAATCCCATGGCCACACCGACCACAATGGCGTTGCGCTGGTCATAATTCAGACCGAGATAGGTTTGTAGCCAGGGTTTAAAATGACCACCGAACAAGAAGGACTCCCACCACGCATTGGTCTCAAGGCACCCCCAGACCACGACGATGATGATCGGCATCATGAGCAGCGCCTCGGCTCCAGGTCGCACACGATGCTTGAGGGAGGCAGGGAGCAAGAGAAAGAGTCCGGTGGACAGGGCAATGACCAAGGGCATCACCAAGACCATCCCCGTCATGGCGGGAAAGTTCCGCTCCAGGACCGGTGCAAACCAGAGGCCGGCCAGAAATCCAAGCACCACAGTGGGCAGCGCTGCCATGGTTTCAATCGTGGGCTTGATCTTGGCCCGGAGATCCGGATGCATGAACATGGCGGTGTAGATGGCGGCCAATACCGCCAACGGAACCGCCAGGAGTACGGCATAGATGGTGCCCTTAATGGTTCCAAAGATCAGCGGGGTCAAGCTGAACTTGGCTTCAAAATCGTCCGACCCACTCGAGGATTGCCAGACAAGTTCCGGCCGATCATACCCCTCGTACATCACGGGAGAGAACAAGGTAGCCAAGGTGATTTCCGGGTAGGGATTCGAAATGTCGTAATGCACCAGTCGATCATTTTCGGCGAGACCAACCAGGCCATCCGCCTTTGGAGAAAAATAGGTACTGCGGAGCGCCCCCTGTTGTGGAGCAAGCGCGAGTAACGTCTGTTCGGACGTCGAATGGTGCAGACGGATTTCTCCCCCGGCATCGGTCGTGATGAATCCCTTATCGCGCTGGGAAATCGTGATGTCGGTGACCGCGCTCTGATGAGGGGCAAACCGATGGATACGCGTCATATGGGTTGTATTCGTCGCAGCATGTTCTCGCACGGGCATCCACACAGCAATCTGCCCGGACGCATCGCCGACCACAAGACTCCGGTCACTCATCAAATAGGCCAGCGCGGTAATCGCGTCACTTCCTTCCGAGGCCTGCGTCGTATCAACCAGACCAGGCTTTGCCGGTTCCTGGAGATCGAAATGGTAGACCTTGCCGTCTTCCGTCCCGACCGCGAGAAGCTCTGCCCGGCCCGCGAGTGTGATTGCCGTCACCCGACCGGGGATATTGGGTGTCAGATCGACCTGCGTGATCGACGCCCCAGCGGTTCCATCGGGACGAGATGCGGTTCGGCTTGTGGTGAGCCAAAGATGCTGGTCTTGAAGCAGCGCGGCAATCCGAACGTCGGAGTCCGTGCTCTGGTAGGCCATCTTGGTAATTGGTTGCGGAGTCGGTGCGGCAATCAGCGGAGCCCCGACCGTGACGGACGGGGCTATCGAACGTTCGTTCCCTTGGAAGTCCTGCGTGAATTCGATCGCCACGGGGATGACGTGACCGTCTTCCGTACCCATGGCGAGAGAGTGCCCCTTCCCGAGCGCTCGCGCGAGCGCTGTGACTGAACCACCCGGCAACAAGCCTTGCGAAGGAATCTTTGATACGGCGGACGCTGCCTCCCCTACATAAACAAACTCCAATGAGTCACCACGTAGGACATAGGCGATCTCTTGATGCTCGTCGATGCCGATGAGGGCTGACGCCGAGGGACGCGCAGGCTGAGAGAGTGCAATCGGCTCAGTCTGGGTCGCGTGGGGAGACTGAAAGAGTGGGATGACTTCTTTCACCAAAAAGATGCACATCCCGAGAATGCAGAGGATGATGCTGATCCCACCGGTCTTGATGATGACGTTGGTCAGCCCATCCGTGATAGACCTGATTTGGCGTCGAGTGAATAGTCCACTCACCAGGACCGGGGTCTGAATTGAACCCCGGCCCGGGGAGGGCTCTCCTTGAAGTACTGATATCGGAGTGAATGGCGGAACCGTCATACTTCGACCGTATCTTCTTTCCCCGATGTTCCTGCATTACGATCAGGATTGCACGTCTCACAACAGCGCACCGACTATTCGCGCTTCACCGCTAACACGCTCATGTGAACTCGCTTGAAATCTATTCGACTTTCGCCAGTTCCTTTTCAATCACAGACTGTGGGAGCGGAAAGAAACCATCCTTGATAGTGATGGCTTGCCCTTCCTTGCTATAAATAAACTTGATGAATTCCTTCACAAGCGGATCGAGCGGCTTGTTCGGCGCTTTATTGACGTACACCAATAGATGGCGCCAGAGGGGATAGGACCCGTTCATGGCATTGGTCTGTGTGGGAGCCACAAAGGGCGCCCCCTCTTTCTCAGCCAATGGAAGGGCTCGCACCCCGGACGTCATATAGCCGATCCCACTGTAGCCGATCCCAGCCTGATCTTCCGTGATACCCTGCACCACGGAGGCAGAGCCCGGCTGCTCTTTGACTTCATCTTTATAGTCGCCGTTCTTGAGCGCAAACTCCTTGAAAAACCCATAGGTGCCGGAGGCCGAGTTACGGCCATAGATGCTGATCGGGGAAGTGGCCACTTCGCCTGTAATTCCTAGCTGCCCCCACCGTTCGAGGGTTTGCTGCGCACCGAATCGGCGGGTCTTCGAGAAGATTGCATCGACCTGGGCCATCGTGAGTCCTTGGACAGGGTTGTCCTTGTTCACATACACGGCCAGGGCGTCGATGGCGACCGAAAACGCAGTCGGTTTATAGCGGAATTTTCTTTCAAAGGAATCGATCTCAGTATTTTTCATCGCGCGGGACATTGGGCCCAGTTGTGCGGTCCCTTCAATCAAGGCCGGAGGTGCGGTGCTTGAGCCCTTGCCTTCGATCTGAATTTTGACGCTTGGATATTGTTTGCGAAATCCTTCGGCCCACAGCGTCATGAGGTTGTTGAGCGTATCCGAGCCGATGCTGTTGACATTCCCTGATACCCCGCTGACTTTCAGATACCCCTTCAAGGCCGGATCCAGCACGATGGCGTCGTCGGCATGGACGGATGGGAGTCCCGAAACAAGCGCCCCAAGGAGGGCGATGCAGGATAGACCAGACTTGGCAGCCGATATGTTCATAAACAGTCCTTTCGTAATCACCGACTTGCCCCTTTCGGCACAATAACCCTGCTGTATTGCTACCGTATTACGCAAATGTTACAGGCGTGTTACATGTGAGCACACCGTCCGAGCGACCTTAGTTAAAGGGGCAGGATCGTTGCCCGCCCCCTTTTGGGGCTCCCCCTCGTTTTAAAAGTTATACTGCAACTGTGTGCGGACAATATCCCCTTCACGGATGTTATAGGGTGCAGTTTGCGTATCAGTGCGCCTGCTTCTGGCATAGGCAATCGTGAATTCCAATGACCTCGTGAATTGCCACTCCAGCCCAACTTCCCACTCACGGACCACATTGAATGGTGCATTAGTCCGATGCTTCTTTCCACCGCTATACTCTTGGTAGCGGACATAGGGGATAAGAGTCGTCCAATTGTTCACATCCCACTTATACATACCCTGGACATAGCCACCCTGGATGTCCCCCTCCTCAACGGCTGTTCGGGTCGCGTTCAACTGAGGACCATGGCCCCAATTCCATTCCGCTTGGAACCCGATTGGTTGAGGATACAGGATAAAATGCACACCAACTCGCTCATCGAGAATGTTCCCGTTATTTTCCCGGCCAACAGCTGGGCCACCTGTTGTCAGTGGAGCCGTCGCGCCGACGTTGAACGTCCCGCGGTAGGCATCCACTCCGAATTGGATAATCTGCCCGTACGGTAGTTCCATCGGATAAGTCGCATGCAGGACGATATGTTTGTTGTCATTGCGTTCCGTGACATTGAGGGTCTGGCCATTATAGACCCCGACGCCTAAGACACCGTAGTCACCCGATCCCTTGAGACCCGAGTCAACCAGTTTCCTGAATAATTTTCTGGTTTCATTCGGTGTGTAATAGATGAAAAAGCCTAGATCGCGCTCGCCGTTCACCGCGCTATTGATCCCATCGCTTCGGTCAAAGGCAATTCGATTTTGACTGGATTGCAGAGTTTCGAACCCAAACGGGACCTTCGATAGGCCCGCACGAATCCGCAATTCCTTTTTGTCCAAGAACAGGAAAGGTACGGGCAAGAAGATATCAGTATAGGCGTCGCGAAGTTGGACAAAGTGATTACTCTGATCTCCTGTCGTCCCTGGAACAGTCCCCGCAAATTCCGGCTGAATATAAAAGGACAACCAATCCGTAATATCACCTGAGAAGACCAAGCGGGCGCGGCGGAATGCGAAGCCTGTATCATCCCGAATGGTGTTATCGTACTCATTCCGGATGGATTTGTCTCCTGGCAGATAGGTATATCGGGCTTGCACGTAGCCCCGTATGCTGATCTTATCGAACCATTTCGTGATCGAAGCTCTATCTGCAACGATCGCATCTTGTTTTTCTTGGTCGGCTTTCAGCTTGACCCATTCCTCTTTCGTGATCTGCCCCTTCTCGTACAGGAGATCCTCAACACCGTTCGCTTGAGCCAGATTGGTCTGGAAGAGCAACCCAAGACCGATCACGCACACGCTCACTGCAAACCACCATCTCTTCATTCCGCTACCTCCCTCTAGTTGGTCATGTTTCGAATACGTGGCGAGGTATAGTTCAACAGCGTTAAGATGGTGCTACGGGGTTGTTACCAATTTGTTAAATCAACGACGGTCTGGTGAATGGCAACGACTCACGCAAAGGGTGGGCAGCTGCAGCCAGTCCAAGAGGGAAGCTCGCTGCGAATGAACGAGTCATTGAAAACACGCGACCAGCACCATACCGAACCGCCTCTCTGGTCGATGGCTGCAGCAGTGCTCGTTATTCTCGGCGCCCCGCTGGTTCTCTACTCTTTCGCTCCGACTGGCCCTATTCGAGAAGGGGACACCGTGTTCTCAGAGGGTGAACAGCAGGTGCAGACTCGTCAGGCAGCTACAGATCAATCGGGTAAGACGGATAACACGTGTTTACTTGATCCGAACAGTCCGTTGATCGTCCTTCATACTTCAACCGACCAAGCCGATGCCTCGATCATTGCTCATGTTCAAGGCAATCCAGCCGATGAATGGCCCTTTTGCCCCGTCCATGCCGAGGTAATACTGAAAACCCATCAGGTATTCCAGAAGCCGGCGATCTTTGGGACGGTACGAGAGATCCTGGTTGGATGGTTCAGTCGATGAGCGAGGGGCCGTTACCTTTTTAGGCGCTGAGCAAATTGCTTGCGGAACTTCGCAACTTTTGGACCGACCGCAAACTGGCAGTAACCCTGGAGGGGATTTCGAGCAAAGTATTCCTGATGATAAGACTCCGCCTCATACCACTGACTCACTGATACGACCTGCGTGACGATGGGAGCATCGTAGAGTTTTTCAGCCGTAAGAGATTTAATGAGATCCTCAGCGGTCTGCTGCTGTTCCGAAGACGTGTGGAAAATGGCTGACCGATATTGGGTGCCTGTATCATTACCCTGCCGATTGAGGGTCGTGGGATCGTGAATAACGAAAAATATTTCGAGGAGTTCCTTGTAGGTGATCACGCGGGGATCAAAAGCAATTCGTACCGCTTCGGCATGGCCTGTCTGCCCCCCACACACTGCTTCATAACTTGGGTGATCTAGGTTACCCCCGATATAACCAGACTCGACCGATTCCACCCCCCTGACCTGGTCAAAGACAGCCTCGAGACACCAAAAACAGCCGCCTGCAAGAATAGCGACTTCCTTCTGAGGCAAGATCGATCGTGATTCGATGCCCATTGTGTGATCGGTCGAGTGGATGACAAGATTCTTAATGCAGGCGAAGACCCACTACTCCTCATCTTCCTCAATATCCTCAATCCCTTCATAACTCATTTCAGGGAAAGCCGCCGACGCCTTTTCGCAGGCGGTTTCAATCATCTCTTCCGCATCTTCCGCCGAATCGGCATCGACCAAGAACTTCACGGTGATTGCATACCTCTGTTCCACCCCCAACTCCTTTCTCTATCCTCATACCATGATTTTTGTATTGGGATTTCAGTCTCGCTGTACTTTCCGACAGTTACGGTAGCCATGTCAACCGTGTTCAGGGTCAGGATAGCGCCTGTACAACGCATACGGCCACACTGCAGAGCGAGAGTAGGACGAGATCGCATCGAACAA
Organism: Nitrospirota bacterium; assembly: GCA_963850405.1. Taxonomy (GTDB): domain Bacteria; phylum Nitrospirota; class Nitrospiria; order Nitrospirales; family Nitrospiraceae; genus Nitrospira_D. The sequence goes on along the minus strand of CAWKLH010000023.1, from coordinate 50,770 downwards.
ATTTTCAGGAAATACTTACGAGAGAGAACGTGTACAGGCTGGAGCGACTGGAAAAGAAGTTACTCATCTTGTTCGAGTTCGGAGAGTATCGTCTTGAGCTTCGCCAGCTCTTCTGGACTGATACGAGAAAACGCGATCCCAAAAGTATTGCCATCGACCCAACGCACCGTGGCTTCCTCGATCCTCAACGGCCAATCAAGGCCTGGAATGTGGAGCCGGCATTCGAGCTTGACCCCCTGCATCACGTTGGTATCGCTTTCGATCTTACACCCACCGACGGAAATATCCAGAGTCCGTCCCTGCCCCTCCTCTCGTTGTCCCGAGAAGGTGCTCCGAAACTGGGTGGTGAATCTCGGCTGGACCCGCCGATCCTCTGGCAGAGGTTTGGCCGGAGTCTGATCAGAAGGTTTTGACTTGAAGAGTGAGCCGAGTTTCTTCAAAGATAAATTCCTTCAGCAAATCTCATCATGTGATGAGTACTCCAGCCGACCTTTTCGAACCCTAGCGAAGAACTGGTCCTTTTCGCGAATTGACCTCTTCATGAAACATCCTACTTCTTGGTGGAAAGAAGCATGTGGCCGCGGCGGTTCTGTTGATAGCAGGGCTCATCCCGATCAAAGCAAAAGGGGCGCTCCTTTCCATATGAGACAATCGCCACCTGCTTGGGATTTGCCCCGACTTCCGCCAAATAGCTCCGAGCAACCTTGGCGCGTTTGTCGCCCAACACCATGTTGTAATCGGTCGTGCCTCGCTCGTCACAGTGTCCTTCAATCTTCAGCGTAGCGCCTGGATGATCCTTAAGGTAGGCCGCGTCGTGGTTGAGCGCTTCCATACCGGGCTCCGACAAGGTCCACTGGTCATACCCGAAGAACACATCCTGCAACCCCGCCTCCACGGCAGCCTTTTCTTCTTGTGTCAATTCCGCATGCGGACGCGCGCTGTGCCCCGACGGGTTCAGTGACGTCGAGTATCCGCCTTGCCCAAGTCGTTCCTCTGACGGATTGCGGGAGAACCCGCTCAATTCACCGCTGGGGCCTCCTCCTGACATGTTTGGGAGCTTCGAACTCCCGCTTCCAGCGCCACCTTCACCGTCAGACTTGAGCCATTTCGTGTTACAGCCCTGGTTTGACAACAAAATTAATCCCATTGCCACCACCGCTCCGGACTTCGCAATTACTCTATTCATGCCCTTCCCCTCCATATGACATCTCGATCCAGCGGCTCAATCGATTCAGTGGTAATTAATGTTGCAATGATGACCTTGCGTGAGGCTCGCCGGTTGCCTTCTGCACACAAAACAAATATAGCACCGCTGTTGAAAAGGGATGCTTTAGCAAGAGCCTAGCCGATGAATGACAGGATGCCTAATAAATTCAAATATTCGGCCGGGCGACGGGGGAAGATTGCCTGACTAGATAGAGAACTAAAATTGGGCCAGCAAGAAAACGAGAAACATGCGGAGGAGAAGAAAGAGACCGATCAAGCACCACTGGTAGCTTAAACGGACGGACCCCTCTCTTGCTCAGCGGGATCCTTTCCGATCAGACCAACGGATCGGTTGCAATACTGCTCCTAACCCAGCCATCGCACAGATAAACAACAGCATGGCTAGTGCAATCACGAGGAAAAATGCTGCTCTCATGTCGTGCAAAACGGGGATCATAGGACCTCCCTCTGCTTGCTCGATTCATTGACTGCGCCATCCGCATTCACAAACCCAGGGACTCGCCGGGTCCATCTTCTCAAGTGGTCTTCCACAACAGGGGCATTCTCTGGTCCAAGCAAACTGCTTCTTCTGTTCAGAGTATACCGCACCAAACCATGCCCGCGTTCTATATCGGCTAAACCACGGCTCGGGATAACCTCTTTTATGCATGGATGTCATAGTAGATGAAATTCCATCACGGTTCCATCCAGCTTTTGTGGAATGACCAGTGGAACTCGCATAGCCCTAACTCATTGGAAATGCATGGAGATACGATCCATCGCCGGGCATATCCCGGCAAGAATTGAGCCTGCAACCAACTGATTCGACGGCCTGCATAAGCGATTCAGCTACTCAAATCGCACCCACTGGGAAGGCTACACAGACGGATGAATGAAAAGCAAGGCGGGAATGACACACCACTACGGCTATCGGGAATGAACGGTGGGAAAACTTTTCAATCCAACACGATTCGATCAGGACGGCACTCTGCTCAGTAGACGTGCTCCTCCAAATCCTGAAAGACTCGCTTCCTTCCTTCTTCTCACGTCTTGTTCAGGCCACGTTCTAAAACAGCGGCTTCTTCCCGCCGGCTTTGATGATGGCATGGCGAAAGGCTTTCGAAAGGCTGTCTAAAGATGCCATGTCACAGATGGGAATGTAGATTTCTCCCTTCCTCTCTCCAGGTTTGTCTTTGGGAGCATGATCCTCATAGACAAGCTCCTCGAGGCTCGTCACGGCCAATTTTCCAGTTTTTAGTTCGTGTATGGGTTGGCCTGATATCGCGAGAGACGCCAGCCATTCGGTCGCACACGCCCCCCGCGCACAGCGCAATCGAATTCCATAGAGGTTGATGTTCTCACCCTCCTGCTCAGAACTCACGTTTGGAGACAGTGCGTTCAAGTCGAACTCCTGAATCCTTTCTACGGGTGATTGAAGCCCAAATATCCCGCTCAATTTTCTGAGTTCATTGAGACGTGTCACAATTTTGAGAGCTGATGGAGGTACCACCACCACATCGACCTTCGCCATTCTATCCATATGCCAGAGGGATCCGTCCTTGGCGATCATCCGTTGCAAGCCACTGTGCATTGTTCCACATGCTTCCCATGTATCTTTGATAAATGCGACCGTCTCCTCCAGCGAGGGTCCGTCTGTACCGGGTGCGTCATTCGATATCGCCCATGCACTCGACAGACTCATCATCAGGACGAAGATATAGATACCTAGTCTCCCAACCTGGAACTTCGTCATCATTATTCCACCCAATAAAGCTGTGCCACGAAAAGCATCCTGAATCTATATCTTAATCTGACTAATATTCAGAAGAGTTCTCAACTCCTGTTTGCAAACGCGGCCTACGCGGGAATGACTTTCGTCCAAGTCCAATACAGCAGTCGCACTCACAGAGAATAGGCTCTGTTAGAATCGATGTTCAGCATGACCGAACCTGATCTGCACTCCATTCAGTGCCTGGATGGTCTTACCCAGGCTGGGCAACAAGAAATCGATCTCAACCATAACTTAGCTCGTACGCTGCTTCAGTAAAGAGCGAACCAGGTTTCCGTGAAGCAAGAGATGGGGCACAGCTCGACCATGATATCGGCAGGCTCGACGAATCCGTCTCCTTACTCTGGGTTAGGGGCTTGCAGCCCCCGCGCAATCAACGTGGCAGGGCAACTCGGGAAGATCCGGCAACTCGTTGAATTATTGGTGCGCCCGGCAGGAATTGAACCTGCGACCTACGGGTTCGAAGCCCGGCGCTCTATCCAACTGAGCTACGGGCGCAGCAGGAGTACATGAATCACGTTAGGGCGAGACTTGTCAAGGTTCAGAGAGACTACCAAGGCAACTTATGCTTATCCGCTTGTTTCAGCAGACCGCAATGGGTAGTATCGTGGGATGCCTCGACCGAGTTTCCCCAAGAGCCTGCGGCAGTTCCAACAACAGTTTGCCAGCGAGGACGCTTGCGCGGAGTATCTGACGGCATGCCGCTGGCCAGATGGGTTCCGGTGTCCGAGGTGCGGTCAGACGTCCGCGTACGGCTTGGCAGGCCGCCGGCGCTGGCAGTGTGCCTCCTGCCGCTATCAGGTCTCTGTGACGGCCGGGACAATCCTCCACAATTCGAAGACCCCGCTCATGACGTGGTTTTGGGCTGCGTATCTGATGACGACGGATAAGCGTGGGCTGTCGGCCCTCCTCCTGCAGCAGCAACTGGGACTCAGCCGCTACGAGACCGCGTGGATGATGCTGCACAAGCTCCGTCGCGCGATGGTGAACGCGGCGCGGGACCCGCTTTGCGGCGAGGTTGAGATGGACGAGACCTGGGTGGGGGGAACTCAGACAGGACTGCGGGGCAGTCGCCAGCTCAGAGGGCGCAACGCCGCGCTGGTTCTGGTTGCAGTCGAACGGCGGGGACGGGCGTCCGGTCGAGTCCGGATGGAGGTCATACCCGATTTCGCAGGAACCACCATCAAGGAGTTCGCTGCCAGAAACATCGCCACAGGTACCACCATCTCCACCGATGGCCTCTCGAGCTTCGGGGTGCTCACGGCGAGCGGCTATACCCATGTGCCACGAACGCAGCCGCCCCCGCTTCAGTTGCGCCAAGGAGCCAAGTCCGTCGTTCCGCTTGCCGACCGGATGATCGGGAACCTTCAGAGCTGGCTGGTCGGCACCCACCACGGCGTCAGCCGCAGCCAGCTCCAGGTCTATCTCGATGAATTCGTCTTCCGCACGAACCGTCGTCGTGAACCGAGGGCCGCTTTTCAAACCCTGCTCGGCCTTGGCAGTAACCGAGGTCCTACGGCCTACGCGCAGATTCAGCACGCCCGTGATCGCAAGCTCTTGCGGTCTGCTGAAACAAGCGGATAAGCATAAGGCAACTAGAGTCGTGCCAGAATCTCATCAGCAACTTGCGTGGTGGATTTTCCATCGGTCTCAATGATGTAATCAGCAGCGGCTTGATACTTTGGCGTCCGTTCACGAAGCACGTCCTGAATCTCGTCAATAAACGACTTGGTTCCAGTGAGAGATGGTCTTTGTGTATCCGCCCCAATTCGCTTGGCAATGGTCTCAACTGGAGCAGTCAGCCAGAACAGCTTTCCTGTGCGTTTCAGCCCCTCAATATTTTGCGATCGAAGGATGGCGCCCCCGCCAGTATCGATCACGACCCCATTCCGGCCCGCTAGATCCTGGCAAATCTTTGTTTCGAGATCACGAAAGTACTCCCACCCATGTTGTTCAACGATCTCGGGAATGCTTTGACCAACCAACTTCACGATCTCGGCGTCTGTAGAGACCAGGACGCGGTCAAGACGGGCCGCCACGAGTTTACCGACAGTGCTCTTTCCCGTACCACGATAGCCGATGAGGACCACATTCATCGGAAGTGAGACTCCAAGACCGTCCGCATCACATCAACTGGCGCCGGTTGATTGGTCCAGAGCTCAAACTGCGCGACAGCCTGATTAAGAAACATCTCCAATCCTGGAATCGTTTTACACCCTGCGCGCTTCGCGTCCTTGAGCAATCTGGTTTCAAGTGGGTTGTAGACAATATCCATGACAGAGAGGCCAGCGTGTAGGAGCGCTGCGGGAACGCTGGTGGCATCGGCTTTCGGGGACATCCCGACCGGCGTACAATGAATCACTACGTGCGCTCCAGGAAGAACACGACGAAGGGCGGTTTCGTCAAGATGGAGGTCCTCAACCGTCAACGCTGCCTGAGTACGAATCTCCTGAGCCAAACTCGTCCGTTCACGGTCGTCTATTCCAAGCAGCGTCAACTGTTCCGCACCGGATTCAACGGCCAGTGCGAAAGCGATCGCGCGTGCGGCACCTCCCGAACCGAGGACGACGATGCGTTTGCCCCTTAGCTTAACTTCGCCCTCCTTCAACGCCCTCAGAGCACCTGTCGCGTCCGTGTTGTACCCCGTGAGTTTGCCATTTTCAGCTACGATGGTGTTGATCGCACCGATCCGCTGTGCCGTTTGCTCCACATGATCAAGAAACGGAATCGCCGCCACCTTGTGCGGGATGGTCACGCTCGCTCCGCGGAAATTTCCCAGGGCGCGGAGCCCTTTGATGGCTCTCACCGATCGCTTCTACTTGCCAGGCGAGATAGACAAAGTTGAGCCCCAATTTGCGGAACGCCGCATTGTGGATAGCTGGCGACAGTGAATGCCCGACCGGATTGCCAATCACCCCGCAAAACTGTGTTCGAGCATCAATGTCCATATCTTCACCTAACACCGAAGCCGTCATCGCTCGTTGCAGCAACCACTACCCTTTATAAACGGTCATGCCCCCATCAATAGGAATGGTCGCGCCAGTCATCCAGGCTGCTTCATCCGAAGCCAGATACAGAACCAGATTCGCCACTTCTTCTGGTGTCCCAGGACGACGTATCGCATATTGGGCCAGAATGGGCTGGAGCATATCCGGATTAGCCATCAAGGGGGCCGCCATGGGCGTATCAATGAGACCAGGGTTTACCACATTACAGCGAATTCCTTCCTTCGCATATTCGACGGCCAGTGCGCGCGTCAAAGCGTCAAGCGCCCCTTTGGATGCCGTATAGGCAGCTAGACCGGAGAGACCGACTAAACTGGCAATCGACGAGATATTGATGATCGAGCCCCGCCCTTGTTTCAGCATGTGGGGGATAACGGCTCGTGTCATGCGGAAAACCCCGGTCAAGTTGATGTCGAGCACACGCGCCCAGATCGCATCATCAGTTTCATGGAGGCGCTTTCCAAATTCACCGATTCCCGCGTTGTTGACCAGAATGTCGATTCGCCCAAAGCTATCAAGCGCTCGACGAACAACATCCAGCACATGGGTTTCATCCGTCACTGAACCGGCAACTCCAAGTACTTTCCCCTTGTTGTGTCGAATCACACTGGCCACACGATCCACTTCCTGTTGCCGACGTCCCGTGATGACAACCGATGCTCCCTCCTCGGCAAAACGTTTCGCGATGGCTTCGCCGATTCCAGCATTGCCTCCCGTCACCACGGCTACTTTGCCTTCTAACCTATTCATCAGTTCAGTTCCTCTCCTGCTTCATCGGACAGGCCTTCCTGGTCTCCGTCGGAAGCAACTACTCTCCCAGCCATCGAACGGAGCAGCCCTGGCTCTACCTTTCTGGCTACAGTGATGAATCCAGAATGGGCAACCATGCGATGGTCAGGCCGCACGCTCCTGCCCTGCACAGCCCAGGTTCGTAACAACGTTTCAAACGTTTCGATCATCCCGAATACCGTTGCCCGTTCAAGCGCCTCAACCGTTTGTACGACTTGGGGTACGGTGGGGACAAAGCTCAGATAGATCCCACCGGATCGCAGCGCGGTGGCTGCATGAGGGACCACCTGCCAAGGCTCAGGTAAATCGAGCACGACACGGTCGAAGGGAATTCCATCGTCAAGCAGATCAATACCTTCATAGGTATTCTTCCGCAATGCCGACAGATTCGGCACGGGACCCATATAGCGATCAATATTCAGGAGTGCGGTGCGGGCAAAATCCTCCCGCATCTCATAGGTCACCACCAACCCTCGTGGCCCTACCGCTCGCAAAAGTGCCATGGTCAGCGCGCCCGAACCGGTTCCGGACTCGAACACCCGCGCACCCGGATAAACATCCGCCCACATGGGAATCAGCGCGAGGTCTTTCGGATAGAGCACTTGAGCGCCCCGCGGCATTTTCAGCACGTAGTCTCCGAAGGTCGGCCGGACAGCCAACATCTTTTTCCCGCCCGATAGAACCACAATGGTCCCATCCGGCCGCCCGATAATCGCGTCGTGAGCGATCTTCTGACCGCTGAATTGATAGGTTTCGCCCGCCTTCAACGTAAGGGCATACTGGCGCCTTTTGTGATCGACCAAATGGATGCGTTCGCCGCTTGATAATTGAGACATGCCGCGCATTCTAGGGGGTTCGTTCCGGAGTTTGCAACCAACGGCCATTTCGTGACAGCATACGAACGTAGGAATTTTCGATCTACTTGCTGTTCATACCTTCGGCGCTGTCAGCGCCTTGCGCGCATGGAGTTCACAATGCGTGGCACCGTGTTTCTGTACAGAGCTCTACGCAGACAGATTCTCGCAGCGGCGATGGGAAGTGCCGTCATCTCCCTGTGCATGATCCTCATGGGCAGTCCGACCTATGCCGGTGAAATCGTCGTGGCCAGTTATGAAGGAGTGATCAACCCGGTAGCTGCGGAGTACCTGCACGACGCTCTCGCTTTGGCCCACTCGTCGGGTGCCCAGGCTCTGATCTTCAAACTCGATACGCCCGGAGGATTGGACACCTCCATGCGTCTGATGATCAAAGACATGACCGCCTCACCTATCCCAGTAGTCGTCTTTGTAGCGCCATCTGGCGGCCGGGCTGCCTCTGCAGGAGTCTTCATTACGCTAGCGGCCCATGTGGCTGCCATGGCACCCGGAACCAACATTGGAGCCGCACACCCAGTCGCGATGGGCGGCGGTGAAATGGACAACACGATGAAGGAGAAAGTGGAAAACGATGCGGCGGCTTACATCAAGAGCATCGCGGAGCAGCGTGGACGGAACGTATCATGGGCCGAAGATGCGGTTCGAAAAAGCATTTCCGCCACGGAGCAAGAAGCTCTGAAACTCAAGATCATCGATATGGTGGCTGAGAATATTCCTGCGCTCTTAAAGCAGCTAAACGGGAGAAAGGTCGTCCTTTCTACGGGGTCAATCACGTTCTCAAACGAGGCCGTAACGCTTCGTGAATTCCCGATGGGAACGCGTCTGGAATTGCTCAAGGCGTTGAGCGACCCCAACATCGCCTATCTCCTGATGTCCATTGGAACCATTGGAATCATGGCCGAACTGTACAGCCCTGGGGCTATCTTACCCGGGATCATCGGTGCCATCAGTTTGATCCTGGCTTTCTATTCGCTCCAATCGCTCCCCGTGAACTATGCAGGTGTCCTCCTTGTGATACTCGGCATCGTGTTTCTCTTGCTTGAAATTTCAGTGACCAGCTATGGAGTACTCGCACTTGGCGGATTGGCTGCCATGACTTTAGGTGGTCTCCTCCTCATCAAGAGTGACGCACCGTTCATGCAGGTGTCCTTGTCATTTCTGTTGCCGACCGTCATAACGGTCGGCGCCCTGGTCGGAACCGTCATCTGGATGGCCGCCAAGGGTGGACGTCGCGGACCTGTGACAGGAGTTGAAGGCATGATCGGATCGATCGGGATCGCGAAGACAGATCTCAGCCCACGTGGCCAAATCGCCCTACATGGGGAGATCTGGGAGGCAATTAGCCAGACCCCGATTCGGCAGGGAGAGGCCGCGGAAGTGACATCGGTTGAAGGGCTGACGGTGAACGTAGCCCCGGTCCACAAATAGAATGTCTGAAGACGAAGGAGTCGTTATGTCATTGCTCATACCGTTGCTCTTATTGGGGTTTGTTCTCTATGCCAGCTTCAAACGTGTCATGGAATACGAACGGCTCGTGGTCTTTGTGCTCGGGAAGTTTCAGACCGTGAAGGGGCCCGGTATCAGGTTGGTGGTGCCTGCCCTCCAGCAGATGGTCCGTGTCAACTTGCAGACCGTCACCATGGAAGTCCCCTCGCAAGATGTCATCACACGGGACAACATTTCGGTGAAAGTGAACGCGGTCATCTTTCTCAGGGTGGTTGACCCCCAACGGGCCGTGGTCGCCGTTCAAGATTACCTCTATTCGACGTCGCAAGTAGCTCAAACCACGCTACGAAGTGTGCTCGGTCAAAGCCAGTTCGACGACCTGCTGTCGAAGCGCGACGACATCAATTCCGAGCTGCAGCGAATTATCGATCAACAGACCGAACCATGGGGAGTCAAGGTTGCTGCCGTCGAGGTAAAGAATGTGGATATTCCTCAAGACATGCAACGCGCGATTGCCCGGCAAGCGGAAGCCGAGCGGGAACGTCGAGCCAAAATCATCCATGCGGAAGGGGAATTTCAAGCCGCGCAGAAACTAGCGGAAGCGGCGGACGTGATCAGTCGAAACCCTGCCGCGCTGCAGCTGCGATATCTCCAGACACTCGTCGAGATCGCGGCTGAGAAGAACTCGACTACGATCTTCCCAATTCCGATCGATACCCTTGCCCCGTTCATAAAGGGATTGCTACCGAAATAGTGTGGCATTTCAGTCTGATCGTTGGTGCCAATTCTACATAGATGCCGCATAAGTGCGACAGTTCGTTATTCGTTCTCTCATTAGCCAACACTAATCTTTCTGATTTTTCGAGCTGATTACACCGACCGGTTCTCATCTTCAATCCAGCATCCCTTTTGCTTCGTAGAAGGAATACACCGGGAATGATTCGGTGAATCTTCTTGACTCAATAAGACTCTAACCATGGTGGGTGATATTCAACCAGAGCAAGGGGTGACACGATGAAAGAAGAACTTCGATCCTCTGAGGGACTGGATATACGGACAAGGTTCGCCCCCGATGCCGATGATGCGAAGGCAAGTGGCATATTGGGAATGATCGGTCGTGTAGAGACTGAGGAGTCCGGAGCGGATGGGAAGCCCCAACCGGTCATGCGTCCAAGCCCGGGGGCCAGCCCATTTTTCTTGGAATCGTTGTACTTCCGGTCCTTCGGCGAACGGGGACTCTTGACGCGAGAAGAAGAGGTCACGATTGCCAGGCGCGTAGACCATGGGACACGACGCATTCGGACTACGCTGCGGCAAGCGGTGAAGGTGCTGCTCAAGTCTAAGCGTACGTCTATCTGTACAGACACCGTGAAAGTGCTCCAAGTCGTCAGACGATTGAGTGGGTTTTCAGCCACCGCATTGGACAATGCGGAGAAGGCTTTAGGCACCGCCCTGAGTCCGTCAGACCCAGATCTCAGACCTGCCGCAACGACGACAAAGCAACTGAAGGCATCGCTTGATGAAATCCGATCCGCCAGGATCATCCTGGAGCAAGGGAAGGATGAGCTCGTACGGCATAACTTGCGTTTGGTCGTCGATGTCGCCAAGCATTACACTGGACGGGGATTGAGTTTGCTGGATCTCGTGCAGGAGGGCAACATCGGCCTGATGAAGGCGGCCGAGCGATATCAGTATCGGAAAGGATTCAAATTCAGCACCTACGCGACGTGGTGGATTCGACAAGGCATCACCCGCGCAATTGCGGATCAATCGAGAACGATTCGGATTCCGGTGCACCAGACCGAAGCGTCGCATCGAGTCCTCCGCGTCATGCGGAAGCTTGGGCAGCAATTCGGCCGGCCCGCTCGGTTAGAAGAGATCGCTCATGTGCTGCGCATGAGGCCAGAAAGGCTCCGCGAGACCATGCAGGCGTTTCAGGAACCCGTAGCCTTAGAATCTCCAATTGGTGACGGAGAGACACAGTTTGGCGACATGATTCCAGATCAGCAGGCCGTTCCACCCGATGCGCATGTCCACCGGGGCGAGTTGACCGATCAACTGGCCAGAATTCTAAGTACCTTGACGCCTCGCGAGCAAACCGTCATCAGACTCCGGTTCGGGATCGGCTACGATGAAGCCAGCACCCTGGAGCAAGTTGGTCAAAGTTTGTCCGTGACACGCGAGCGTATCCGCCAAATCGAAGCCAAAGCGCTGAAGAAACTGAAGACCCCGGAGATTAAAGAACTCTTCGTCGCCATCAAGTAGCGCCTGCTTACTTTCCTCGTGTCGACGGCCAGATTCATGACCGTCGACACGCAACTTTCCACCGTATGGGTCGTTATGCGACAATGTGCACCCCATGCACACATGTCTTCTCCTTAGTCCAGCTGCCCCCCTTAGAGACAGACCATGGGACAGGCTTTCATTTCTCCTTGGTCAACCGACCTGTCGCTTCCAACAGGTGCCCCAGTGAACCTTCCCACTGCCATCCCCGCTCCGGCTCTGGATGTTCTCTCTCCGCGCGGAGAAGCCGTTCGAGTCTTTTCAGATCCAGTTCCCTATCTTCATGCGTGGAAACTGCAGTCTCGCTTACACCAGGAGCGAATCCGTAATCAGGTGCCGGATACCGTCTTGATCCTTGAACATCGACCTGTTTATACCTTGGGGCGAAGTACCACCGCATCGCACTGGGGCGGCAATGCCTCGCTCTTATGTGAACACGGAACGGAACTACACCATGTCAATCGCGGGGGGTCCATTACGTTTCACGGCCCAGGACAGATTGTGGTCTACCCTGTGCTCAAGCTTGATCGGCATGCCACGGGTCCAAGGCAATTGGTCTGGTTACTCGAAGACATCATCGTTCAATTGCTGAGCCTCTGGAATATCACCGGCCACCGCATCCCCGGCAAGCCCGGCATTTGGGTCATGACTCCAACCCCTGAAAAAATTGCTTTCGTCGGCATCCGTATCGAGCGCGGTGTGACGCTCCATGGGTGTGCACTCAACGTGGATCTGGACGTGACACCGTTCCATCGAATCCATCCCTGTGGGTTCTCGGACTGCCGAATCACATCCATGGCAGCGGTGTGCCAAAAGGCGATCCCTCTCGATCCCGTTAAACAGGAACTTGCTCGGCTCTGCCGCAGGATGCTCAAACTCGATGGGCCTGCTGTACTCGACACAGACTAGATGAACATCTATCCGATAACTAGGAAGGACCACGATGCAAGAACTCGACACCCCGACGTTTCGTTTGGCGGTTGCTCAGTTCGATCAAGCGGCGGAGGCCATGGGACTTGACCCAAACCTCCGCGAACGACTGAAACTGCCCCAACGCTCCCTCGTGGTCAGCCTGCCAGTCCGGATGGACGACGGACGGGTCGAGGTCTTTACCGGCTATCGTGTTCAACACGATTCCTCCCGCGGCCCCTCCAAAGGTGGCGTGCGTTACCATCCCGATGTGAACCTCGGTGAGGTGGCCGCTCTTGCAATGTGGATGACATGGAAATGTGCGCTGGCCGGATTACCGTACGGCGGCGCAAAAGGCGGAGTCGCAGTCGCGCCAAAACAACTATCCCCAGCTGAATTACAGCGGCTGACACGACGATACGCTGCGGAGATTTTCCCACTGATTGGCCCAGACAAGGATATCCCGGCCCCCGATGTCGGGACCGATGCTCAGATCATGGCATGGATGATGGACACGTACAGCCAGCAAGTTGGCTACGCCGTTCCTGGCGTCGTGACCGGCAAACCGCTGTCGATCGGGGGAAGCCTGGGCCGTGAAGAAGCGACGGGACGCGGAGTCGTCTATGTGACGCACGAGGTGCTGCGTCACCTCAAGTTGTCAATTGACGGTGCCGCCGTGGCGATTCAAGGATTTGGAAATGTCGGCTCACACACGGCCCGCATCATGCACGAGCATGGTGCACGGATCATTGCTGTCAGTGACGTCAACGGGGGTATCTACAGCAACAAGGGGTTGGATATCACGGCGCTCCTTCGACGCGACCCCAGCCAGCCGCTGCATGAAAGCAAACTTGGGGACGCGATCACGAATGAAGAATTACTCCAATTAGACTGCACCGTACTCGTACCCGCCGCCCTATCCGAGCAGATCACGGCTAAAAATGCGAATTCCCTGAGGTGTCGAATCCTGTCTGAAGGGGCAAACGGTCCGACGACTCTGGAAGCCGACCGCATCCTCGCAGACAAAGGTATCTTCGTGATCCCCGATATTCTCGCGAACTCCGGCGGCGTCATCGTCTCGTACTTCGAATGGGTGCAGGACCTGCAGCGATTTTTCTGGAGCGCAACAGACATCCAGAATCGGCTGCAAGACATCATCACGTCCGCTTTTCAGCGCACACTTCATTTTTCGAGCGAACGCCGAGTGTCCATGCGCATGGCCGCGCTCATGAGTGGCATTGACCAGGTCGCCCAAGCACATCTCCAGCGTGGACTATACCCCTGACCCTGCGATTCCTCCACGCCGTTCCATTGCGACCTTGTGTCTGTATACTTGCTCGTCTGCAAGCGCGTGCGCTAGGCTGCTGGCTTTCGTGGTAGAGAGGGGTAATACCTCATGGATCGAAGCAAGATTGCAACAGCGTGGGAGCAGCATTGCGCCACCGGTTGGCCTCAGTTTTCAAGCCCACACCAAGGACAGTTGATGACGATCGACACAGTTATCAGCGGCTGTGTGGTCTTCTACCTCGATAGCGCCGAGGGCCTTGACGCCCAGCGGGTGGCCATCGTGAAAGACTGCTTGGGAGATCTCGATGAACTGACGGAAACATTGGACAGCGAATCCAAAATCTACTTTGTCCGGCTTCGTGAACTCGGCGCGATGCTGTTGGACGATGAGCCACGGTCATGAGGCACGAATACTGCCTCTGCCGGACGAGTCCCTATTCAGCGGCTGCTCGTGTGTCCTGTTTCTTGCAGGTCCGAGGGCTCTTGGCTACAATGCGCCATATGCTTTTCTGGATTCTGCCGGTTCACCCATTCTGATCAATCACGACCACATACAGAAGAAACGCCAAACACCATGATGAAAGAGCGTGTCATGCGAAGAATTATCATCCTGCTGGCGAGCGTCCTCGTAGTGCTTGGCTCAGCTCATGCCGAGCCGTACGAGTTGAGCAAGAACGATGTCATGGAGCCAAAGGCCATTTCGAGCACTGAGATCTCGCTGTTCGGCGTCAAACTTGGCGACTCGGAATCCAAAGCTGTTGAAACGCTCGTCACGGACAAGATTTCCGGAGTCAAGGTTGAGCAGGAAGCGACGTTCATCTTCCTGCTCGATCAACGAAAGCCAACCGGTCCAATGGCTGGGGTGCGTATTCAGGACGGGAGGGTTGATCTCCTGTTCATTAATAATCGATTCACGTATAAGACCAGAGGCATCTTTCGTAACGTGCTCAATAGTGAGAGCCCCGAAGAGATCCGAAAGGTGTTAGGCCAAGAAGAGTATGGTGACGAAAACGTCATGGGTGCCGTCATGGCCTACGATAAGCAGGGTTTCCAAGTGAACTACCTCGGGAAGGATATCAACATCGAGTTTGCTGCCCCACGGTAGTCCAGCCCAGACGTGGAGTCAGACCTGGGGGAATCCATCCTGAATCATCGATAAGATTTCTCACCTACAAACACTGAAACGGAGCCACCGTCCCAGACCGATATGCTGAATCGGTTACGCACCGCTATCCCTTCATTATTCGATGAGTAGACATGCCAAGGATGAGAGCTGGAGGTTGCTATTGGGGGGTATTTGTGAGACGGAACCCATAATCAATGAGACTTTTCGCGGTATTCCACCGACGATTGGAGTTCAGGATCACGAGGAGCAGATCGCTGCCATTTTGAGAAACCTTCGCGATAAGGCATCGACCTGCTTTGGAAGTGAATCCCGTCTTCACCCCTACCACACCGGGAATGCGGCCAAGTAAGCGATTCGTGTTATGCAGGACGTAGGCGCGATATCCACTGACCGGCGTGATAATCTCGCGCTCCTCTTTGACGAGGTCTCGGAACACCGCATTTCGCATCGCCACCTCGCTGAGTGTCGCGAGATCTTCAGCCGTCGAGTAATGGTCAGGGCCGTCGAACCCGCACCCATTGCTGAAATGCGTGTCGGATAATCCAAGCGCCACAGCCTTGGCATTCATCAATTTCACAAACTGCTCTTCATCGCCGCCGACATGCTCAACAGCCGCCAGGCAGGCGTCATTGGCGGAGACCATCATCATCGCCTTGAGCAAATCGCCAAGGCGAAAGACTTCTCCAACCTTGAGTCGCAGGTGAGTCTTGGGGGCCCTCGCCGCATTCCGGCTCACGGTGGCAAGATCATCAAGGCGGCCTTTTTCAAGAATGATCAGCGCCGACATAATCTTGGTAAGACTGGCCGGCGACAGACGTTTCTCCACATCGTACTCGAACAGGATACGACCTGATCGCAATTCCTTCAGGAGAATACTGTGCGCCGGAATTCTCTTCCATGGCAGGGGTTGCGGAGCATAGCTGACAGGATGGGCAGTCTGCTTCCTGGCATGATGCTCCATCCCCAAAGCCGGGCATAGTGAGAAAGCGAGCAAGGAAAGAGAGACAACCGAACCTAGCGCAAGGCGAGGAAGGATCCGACCCCAACTCCGTCTATGATCGGCGGGCGAGATAGAGTCGTGCTGGGCCACAAAAGACCGCCTCTTCTAGAAAATGAAGGATTCACGCACTTTATCACCTTTCCGCCCACTATCAATCACTTTATGGAAAAACCGGAGGAGGTCGGCCAGATCAATCCAAAACCCGCAATTGAGACAGCGCGCGTAAATCCGGCGATTGACGAGGGTATAATGGCGCTCCACCAGCATAAATCCCTTGCACTTGAGGCACTCCATACATGTCCCGTTCTCTCCGATTACCGAATGCGATTCATGATGAGCGCGACGCATCCGGCGAGCAAGCCGCCGCCCATGAGCGTCGTGCCAAAGTAGACCAAGACATTGGTGCCCCCAGCCGGTTGAGTCCCTTCCCACAAATCCCGAACCCCACCCTGCACCATCAGGACGGAAAGGGTCAATAGAGCCCCAATCATGAACCACCATGCAAAGGATCGAAATGCCATCGTAATGCCTGATAATCGCGGGCAGTTTTCCTCACCGGCAACTCTAGCGAAGGCCCTCCTGGCTGTCAAGAATAGTCAGCGATTGCTCGCGTCCGACTCTCGTGCCTTCGACGTTGCAATGGATTTGAGTCCACGGTGAAGAAAGATCGAGACACTGCCACTCCCGTTATCGGCGACGGCCAGTCCCGGTTCTTCCAGCCCGGAGGTTGTGACATGAAAGGACGAAAGAGCAAACGGGCCGGACTTCGTGCGGTAATTTCTCGGTGGGTAATGAAAGGTCCCATCGCCTTTCCCGAACAAAATCGACAGATCATTGGACTGGAGATTGACGATCGCGACATCCTCTATCCTATCGCCATTGAAATCCCTCGCCAACCCAAAGTTCGGACCGGCATCAGCCCCGGAATCCTTACCGGATCGGAATGTCGCGTTGCCGTTACCAAGAAATGTTGTGAAGCTGTCCTGCTCTCCGTTGATGACCAGGAGATCTCTGTGATGATCGTTATTGAAGTCGGCAAAACTTACACCAAGAGGTCGACGGCCCGTCGAATAGTCTGTGGGATCGCGAAAAGAACCGTCACCATTTCCGAGCCAAATGGAGACGGCATTCGACATCGGTCCACCATTCGTCACCACCATGTCTAATTTCCCATCGGCATTGAGATCAGAGAGGGCAACGGATGTGGGAGTATCTCCATGTTCGTACTGAACTCCGTGTCGAAATTCACCGGTCCCGTTCCCTAGAAAGATTTTGACCTTATCGTTCCGTAGAGCAACGACAAGATCCGCATGATGATCGCCGTTGATATCGTTGGCGGCCAGTGCAATTGGTGCACGATTGACCGGATAACGTGGTCCCTCTTCAAACTTTCCATCTCCATGCCCGAGCAAGATCATGACTTCGTCGCCACCGGAGCACGCCAGGGCCACATCAGCATGTCGGTCCTGATTGAAGTTGCTCATCACGAGGGAACGCGGTTCCTGACAGACATTGAGCTGAATCTGATCTCTGAATGTCCCATCTCCATTCCCCAACAGTATCGAGAGGGTATTACTCGCAATATTGGTGGTGACGAGATCGGTGAATGAGTCATGATTGAGGTCCTCGGTGACAATCGTGGTTGGATTCTTGCCGACCTTGTAGCTGGCAAAATAATAAAAAGGATCAGGTGGGTTATACGGCTCGCTCTTGGAACAGGCCCACAGACCATGACCAATGAGAAGAAACAGCCATAACAGGGAAAGAAGCGGCCTGGCTGCATGCGATTTCCACTCGATACCAATCTTCACACCGTCTCCGACACCCCAACCCTGCTGGACCAATGGGCCTATGATGATGGAATCAGAAGGCCCAGTATACAGAGGCAGTCTTCCCACTCGCAATCTTCAGCAAGACCTTATCAGCCTTTGAATTTTGCCTGCCGCTTACGTTATGATGCGACGTTACTTTTAGGAGGAAGGTTATGACCAAAATTGTGAATGTTGATATCACGATGTACGGGATTGCCGAAGTTCTTACCTGGTGTCATGATCGAAACAAGGGACGTATCCCTGGCGTTGATACCCCGGGCTTCAAAAAAATGCAGGAGCTGTTGGCGCAGAAGCCGCAATCGGCGGATTATTTTACGCTTGATCAGTTCTGGAAGAAGAAAGTGACGCTGCCATTAACCGAAGACGAAGTTTCGATGATTGATCGTTGTCTATACGACATTCCCAATTTAGACAACGAACCGCTCCCGCAAATTCGGCACAAGTTTTGGCCCCAGCAGGTGGAAGCCCACTAGAAGAGAATCTCCGATCCGAATTGGTCGGCTGGGTATTTTCTGGGAACACGTTGGAATTGACGGACGAGAAACTTCGTCCAGTTAGAGTGTTCCCTCGCCTTTGAGATAGTTGCGGAAACGATCCATGAGCTCGGCTCCCAGAGTCCCGCCGTCAGGCTTCTTAGTCGATGGATCGGCAAAGTGTCCACGGATTTCCTGAAGGCGTTTCTCCGCCTGATCATTCCCCTGCAGACGCTTGGTTTTCTTCAAGGCGGTTTCAAAGGCATCGAACGTTAATTCATGATAGCCGAACGAGCGGATACGCTTGACGGCTTTCATCATCGCCTGATTCCGAAACGTCGTCAGATGGTCTGAATCGATTTCTTTCAACCCCAGCTTGCGCGCTCGCCGTTCCGCTGCTTTGCGGATACCGCTACGGACAAAATCAGGAGAAGTTTGAAGCCGTTTCCAGGCTTCATCCGTCCATGCCATTCGCTCCTGCGGTGCTTCCCAGATTTCATGCAGGATCTGTTCATTGATGCGGGTAAGCCCTCGTTCTCTGGCCAGATCCTCACTATCTCGTTTCAGCATATCCGTCACAAAGTCCATTGCGATGGGCGGCGAGTGCTTTAACTTGTCTTGGAGTAGCGCCACGGCTTCCTCGGTCCATTCCATCGGGGGGCCGCCCTCCTCGTGGAGGTCACCAAGCGCTTCCACTTTTTCAAACAACTCGACATTCACTTCGAGATGCCCCCGTTCCTTCGCAATTTCCTCCGCAATCTGCTTGATCATCGCGCGCATGAATTCGGGTACCATACCCAACCGTTCCTTCGCGGCGGCGGTCCATGGCAGGCGGCCATTGGCCATCTCGTCGACAGCGGAGGCCATGCCGGCCTCACCGCCCATGCGTCCCATCATCTGTCCCTTAAACTGCTCAAGAATCTCCTCGGTGATTTCCTCGTACCCCAATTCTCGCGCTTTTGTTTCAGCCAAGCGGCGGACCATGCCACGCAGAAATATCGGGGCGCGCTCCATTCGTTTGAGGGCACCGTCGGTCCAGTGGATTTCTGTGGTATTCGTCTGTGAAGAATCTGAGGCTGACATGGGTTCCCTTTTCAGTAGACAATCGCTACTGCTGATTGAGCAATTCCTTCAGTTCTTTGCCGGCCTTGAAAAATGGGACCCGCTTGGCCGGTACCGCAACCGTCTCTCCGGTCTTTGGATTGCGCCCTTCCTTCATTCGACGAGCCCGCAGGCGAAAGCTGCCGAAGCCACGAATCTCAGTTTTATCGCCGTTTTTCAGCGAATCCCTGACACAATCGAAAATGGTGTTGATCACTACTTCGGCCTGTCGCTTCGTCAGCGTGGTGACTTGCTCAGAAACTTTCTCAATGATCTGCGCCTTGGTCATCTCCACCCTCCCTTCGCCGCGATAACCGCCACACCTTTATGGCCACAGCTAGAAGGCCATAAGATACTTCAAATTCACACCCGGCTGAACATCCAACTTGGGGAACAGCATGCTGAGTTTTGAGTCCAGAATTTCACGAAGGGAAAAGCGACGGCGAGGCTCGATGACCTTCGGTTCCCCTTCGATCCCGACGACCTCCGCAGCCAGTTGAATGGCATCTTCCAAGTCGCCGAGTTCGTCGACCAGCTTGGCTTCCTTAGCCTGGCGTCCGGTAAAGATTCGGCCGTCGGCCAGCGCTTGAGCAGCCCGGAGTTCGAGTGAACGGCCTTCCGCTACCGCCTCGATAAACTGCTTATGGACATCATCCATCACGCCCTGCAACAAGCCTCTTTCATCCGTACTCATCTTCCGAAGTGGAGAACCGACATCCTTATACTTTCCGCTCTTAATGACGACCCCCTCCACACCGATCTTCTGGAGTAACCCTTCCACATTGGCCGTTTCCATAATGACGCCGATACTACCGGTCAGAGTCCCAGGATTGGCCACAATCCGATCCGTTGCGGCAGCGATGTAATATCCTCCCGATGCGGCGACACTTCCCATTGACGCGATCACCGCCTTGTTGTGCTTACTTCTGACCTGCTTGACGGCATTATAAATCTCTTGTGATGGCACAACGCCGCCTCCAGGACTATCAATTCTAATGACGATGGCCTTGACGGAAGGATTTTCGCTGAATCGCTTCAGCTCTCCAATGGTCGTCTGAGAATCCAAAATGACTCCCTCAACTCGAATCAGAGCGATGCGGTCATCAGTGGATAAATCGAGGTCGGGGAACAAGAGATTAATCAGAATCAGCACTCCCAGCCCCACTGCGAAAAGCCAAAAGGCTTTCCGCAGTAGATGGCGCTTGGGAGGCCGTTCCGCCTGTGTCACTTCATCCGCCATTGACCATATCCCACATCACTCCCAAACCGATCAACTTAGTTTTGATCATCCGGTTGCGACCGTTTCCGGCTCTGTTTGGCCGCCCGCCCCAGACTCTGGTCCAGCACACCTTGTGTTGAGTGATAGTCGTCAACCTGCTTACGCTCCCAGTCCTGTTGATGGTCCCGAAGGCTGAGTGCGATCTTGCGTTCCTCTCGATCGACCTTGATTATCTTCGCCGTCACGTCATCCTGCAACTTAAACTTTTCTTCCAGCTTCGCAGAGGGTTCAAGACCAGATTCGCTGACATGGATTAAGCCTTCCACCCCAGCGTCCAACTCGATGAAGATTCCAAAATCAGCGACTTTGGACACCTTGCCGGTCACTGAATCCCCGATGTGATAGCGCGCTGGAATCGCCTCATCCCACGGATCACGCGCCAACTGTTTATAGCCCAACGAGAGCCGTTCTTTTTCTTTGTCGATACGTAACACAACCGCTTCCACTTTTTGTCCTTTTTTGAACAGCTCAGAGGGATGCTTGATGTGCTTTGTCCACGACATGTCGGAAATATGGATGAGCCCATCAATCCCCTCTTCAAGTCCAATGAAGGCACCGAAATCAGTCAGGCTCTTCACCTTTCCCTCAATACGAGTCCCGACCGGATATTTGCCTTCGATCATGTCCCAGGGATTGGGCGCCGTTTGTTTCATGCCTAATGAGATCTTGCGGCTCGCGGGGTCGACATTGAGCACCGCAGCTTCCACTTGATCACCGACCGCCACGACTCTCGATGGATGGCGGACTTCGTGCGTCCAGGACATCTCGGAAACGTGCACCAATCCCTCAACTCCAGGCTCCAGCTCTACGAACGCTCCGTAATCGGTCAGACTGACCACACGACCGCGGACTCTGGTTCCGATCGGATACTTACCGGCAACATTGGTCCAGGGATCCGCACTCTTCTGCTTGAGCCCGAGAGAAATGCGACCGGTTTCGCGATCGTATTTCAGAACGGTGACTTCGGCCTTATCTCCCACCGTAAACAGTTCCGATGGGTGTCCAACTCGCCCCCATGACATGTCGGTGATGTGCAGCAACCCGTCAATCCCGCCGAGATCAATGAACGATCCGTAGTCGGTGATGTTTTTGACGGTCCCCTGGATGAGTTGTCCTTCCTTGAGCGTAGCCAGCGTTGTCTGCCGCTTTTTATCCCTGGTTTCTTCCAACAACACACGCCTTGACACGACCACATTCCCTCGCCGGTGGTTGATCTTGATGATCTTCAGGGGGAAGGTCTTTCCAACGAGCCCATCCAGATCACGAACCGGATGAAGATCGATTTGCGAGCCTGGCAAGAACGCTTTGACACCAATATCGACCATCATGCCGCCTTTGATGCGTGAGACAATCTTCCCTTCTATACTCTTCTCTTCCTTATAGAGAGTCTCGAGTTCTTCCCAAATTTTCATCTTGTCGGCTTTTTCTTTGGAAAGAACGAGATTGCCGTCTGCATCTTCACATTCTTCGATATAGACTTGGACCCGGTCACTGATCTTGAGATTCTGAAGCTCCTCGGAAGAAAACTGATCAGTCGGAATCATCCCCTCTGATTTGTACCCGATATCGATGACGACCTTGTCCTTGGTCAGGGCCACGACCCGGCCCTCGGTAATCGTGCCTTCTTCAAGGTTCCGGAAAGTTTCTTCGTACAACGCGGCCAATGCATCGCGGTCTAACTGAGCGTCACTGCTGTTGGATACCGTACTCATATGAACGTCCTACCTCTTCCGACTGTTGTCGGGTGCTGATGGTGAAGTCGCCGGGCTCACTCAGCGTTGTGAGCGTCGGTGGTTGGCCTGTTTGGTGTGTCGGGAGCCAGGTCATCCTTCCCCTTTGGAGCAAGAACTTGACCTAAGGCTGCAATGTGCTCGATCACCGTACGGCTGACCTGTTGATAGAACTGTTTCGCTTCTGCCCTCTCTTTTTGTTTTCCCGGTTCGAACTGAATCGGTTCCCCGAATCGTACCGTGACCTGACACAACCGAGGCCAGCGAGCCCCAATGGGCAGCACGTCAAAGGTTCCTTTCAAGTAGGCTGGGACGACTGGGCACCCGGTCTGGGACACAATCACTCCGATACCTGCTTTTGGCGGCCGAAGGTGGCCATCATGGCTGCGACCGCCTTCCGGGAAAATGACCACCACATGACCTGCTCGAATCAGGTTGATCGCCTTCCCAAACGCCTCTCGGTCGAGACGTCCCAGCCTCACCGGTATCCAGCCCAACGCCTGCAACAGACCGTTCAACACCGGGATCGGAAACAAGTCGTTCCGTCCCAAGTACCAGGCCCTCCGACGCATCCCACAGCCCAATAGCGGAATGTCGAGATAGCTGGCATGGTTTGCCGCGATCAGCATCCCTCCGGTCTGAGGAACCTGACCTTCAACACGATACCGAAAGCACATCCAGCTGACGACGCGCGTCAACACCCACAGAAATCCGTAGACAGCCCCACTCACGACCCGGTCGACATAGCCGCGATCATTCGCTCCACCACTTGATCGGGGCTCAGGGTAGACGTATCGATGAATCGTGCGTCATCTGCTGGAACCAATGGATCAATCGAACGGGTCCGATCGCGCCGGTCTCGGTCCGACAGATCTTGGGACGTTGTTTCAACCGTCCCCCCACGGCCCACGGCGACCAGTTCACGGTGCCGTCGCGCGACTCGTACCGTCGCATCTGCCTCTAAGAAAAACTTGAACAGTGCAGAGGGAAACACCTTTGTGCCGATGTCCCGTCCCTCCGCAACCACAGATCCCCGCTGGCCGATCTGACGCTGGATCGGTAACAGCCATTCGCGGACGGCGGGGATAGCGGACACAATAGAAGCTGCCGTCGTGACTTCGGGCGTACGAAGGTCCCCTGTCACGTCCAGGCCATCGACCAAGACCTGCACCAGGCCATGTTGAAACTGCATGTGAATCGAGGTGCCCGGGAGAAGTGTCGTCACCTGCGCCTGATCAGTCGGACGGATCCTCGACTGCAAGGTTTTCCATGCGAGGGCTCGGTACAGTGCCCCTGTATCAAGATAGAGGTAGCCAAGACGAGCCGCCAATAATTTGGCTACTGTACTCTTGCCCACCCCTGCTGGTCCATCAATCGCGATAATCACTCAGTCCCCTCACTGCTCGAACCGTATTGTCTGCCCCACCACTCTCACCCAGGTTGGGTCAACAGATCGGTGAGTGTCTTTTCAAAATTTGGAAATGACGTATCCACGCAGCTCGTATCAGCAATCGTCATACTCTGCTCCGCCGTCAGCCCACCGATGGCGAGAGACATGGCCACACGATGGTCTCCATGGCTTTGAGCCTTGTCCGCCGCGTTCAGCTTGCCGTTCTCTCCTCCTTGGCCTAGTCCGTGGATGATCATCCCGTCAGGCCGTTCTTCGATGAGCGCTCCCATGGCCTTCAACTCGCGGCTCATAGTCGCAATCCGATCGCTCTCTTTGACCCGCAGTTCCTCTGCTCCGGAAATCACCGTGTCCCCCTCCGCCACAGCGGCAGCCACGCACAGCACGGGAAATTCATCGATCGTGTGTGGGATGAGCTCGTGGCCGATCGTCACGCCTTTCAGAGGGGATGATTTCACGCGGAGATCCGCGACCGGTTCGCCCGCCGCTTCTCGCAGACCCAGAACCTGAATGTCGGCTCCCATCTTTTTCATGATCTCAAGGAGGCCGGTTCTGGTCGGATTCATTCCGACATTGTAGATGGTGATATCAGATCCTCGTACAATCGTCGCTCCGACGATGAAAAATGCGGCTGCCGAGAAATCACCAGGAATGGTCACATGAACGCCTCGCCATCCGACCGATGGCCGCCCATGCAAGACCAGTACACCGTCTTCTTTGGCAAGAGGAATTCCAAAGAACTGAAACATCCGCTCAGTATGGTCTCGTGAGAGACGTGGTTCCCGATACCGAGTCGTCCCTTGAGCAAAGAGGCCCGCGAGCAGGAGCGACGACTTAATCTGCGCGCTGGCCACGGGCGAGGTGTACTCGATACCGTGAAGACCGCCTCCTGTAATCGCCAAGGGAGCCAGCTCTCCGGCTTTACGGCCTCCAATAACCGCGCCCATCTCGCGCAGCGGCTTGACGACCCGTCCCATCGGACGCCGTCTGATCGATTCGTCACCCGTGAGGATGGAGAAAAAATCCTGTCCGGCCAAGAGACCCGTGAGCAGACGGATACCAGTGCCGGAATTGCCGCAATCGATCGGAGCGCTTGGTTCGGATAACCCCCAAAACCCCTTCCCGCCGACGGTTAATTCAGTTGGAGTCTGGGTAATAGGAATCCCCAGTCCCTGAAAGGCCCTCATCGTGTTCAGACAATCCTCTCCCTGAGAATAGCCTGTTATCGTACTCGTCTCTTCTGCCAGTGCGGTGAGGATGATCGCCCGATGGGTGAGCGACTTGTCGCCGGGAACGGTGGTCGTTCCCCTAAGTGGCCGGCCAGGGGTGATCGTCAATGATGTCATGAGTGGCTCAGAGAGGAACTAGTCAACTTGTCACGCTCGCCTTTGGCCCGCTCGAGCAACTTCTCGATTCCGGCAGCATCCCCAGCCTGAATCAGTTGCTTCACTTCTTCCAGGGCCCGTACATATCTGTCGATATAGGACACCACATTATCCCGATTCCACAAGAAAATGTCTCGCCACATTTCTGGAGAGCTCGCAGCGATCCTGGTCGTATCCCGTAATCCTCCCCCAGAGTGACCGGCAAGATCCAGTGAGGGAACCTGCTGATCGCGAAGCTCAGCCAAGGCATTCATCAGCGCAAAGGCGGCCACATGGGGCAGATGACTGACGGCACCCAGGATTTGGTCGTGCAGATGCGGATCCATCGTTAAGACAATCGAACCGGCTTCTTCCCACAGTTGCCTCACCCGATCAAGTGCCGCTGGATCTGTTCGTGTTGTCGGCGTCAGAATACAGCGTGCCCCCTTGAACAATTGATCGGACCCAGCCGCAACTCCTGTTTTTTCCTTCCCCGCGATGGGATGGGCTCCCACAAAATGCACGCCTGCCGGCATAGTCGATTCCGAGCGTTCAACCAAGGTGCCTTTCACACTGCCTACATCACTGACGATCGCGCCGGGAGCAAGGCAATGGGCCCATTCATGGAGATGTCGCTCATAGGTATCGACCGGCGTCGCAAGGACCACCAAATCTGCTCCACGCACACCCTCTTGAGGATCGGCCACGTATCGATCGATCGCGCCTAAAGCAACCGCTGTCTTGAGATTCTCGACACGACGGCCAACGCCGACTACGTGATCAGCCAACGCCTTCCGCCGGAGGATCATCCCGAGTGATCCACCGATCAGTCCCACACCGATGATGGCAACCTGCTTGAAATGAACGGCCATACTGGCGTTACAGCTCTCTGCCCACAGCTTTGGCAATATTCCGAAGATCGGCCATCAGAGCCTTGAACTTCGAAGGCTTGATGGACTCTTCACCGTCACAGAGCGCACACTCTGGGTTTGAGTGAACTTCGATAAGCAAACCATCGGCACCGGCGGCGACCGCCGCTTTTGACATCGGAGCCACAAGATCCCACTTGCCTGTGGCGTGACTGGGATCAACGATGACCGGGAGATGCGAGAGCTCTTTCAATGTTGGAATAGCCGCAAGGTCCAGTGTATTGCGATATTGCGTTTCGAACGTGCGGATGCCCCGCTCGCACAGCATCACGTTCTGGTTACCACGGGACATGATGTACTCGGCCGACAGAAGAAACTCCTTGATTGTCGCCGACAGACCCCGCTTCAGGAGTACCGGCTTGTCATACGCGCCGACCTCCTTGAGGAGCTCGAAGTTCTGCATGTTCCGCGCACCGATCTGGATGATGTCCGCTTTTTCGAGGAAAAGCTCGATGTCCCTCGTGTCCAGAATCTCACTGACGACCGGTAACCCCGTTTGCTTTCTTGCTTCGACCAGGTAGTCCAAGCCCCTCACGACCCAACCCTTGAAAGGAATAGGGTGACGTTCTGGGCTTATAGGCTCCACCACGAAGAATCGCGGCTCCGGAAGCCTTCACTTCATGTGCGATCCCCACCGTGAGCTCCAGTCGCTCGACCGCGCAGGGTCCCGCCATAATGACGAGTTTTTTGGCGCCGATTTTGACGCCACCGACATCGATGATCGTCGCTTCCTTCTTGAACTCACGGCTGACCAGCTTCCAAGGCGCCAGGATCGGCAAGACGCTTTCCACACCAGGGAGCGCCGTCAGGGGCTGATTGTGCAGGATTCGGTCATCACCGATGACACCGATAATGGTGCGTTCCTGGCCCGTGGAGATTTGCGACTTCAAGCCCAGATCCCGCAATCGGTCGATAATGTGGTCAACTTCACTTTCCGAAGCTTCCGGTTTCAACACGATGATCATAATTCCCTCATTATATTCTTACCTGCCTCCATCCAAGACGTTCTTGAGAGCCTGGAGAAAGGCAACATTTTCATCTGGTTGACCGATGGTGACGCGAATCATCGCTCCCTCGATATGCCGCACAATAATCCCCTTTCGCAGCAGTGCGTCGAACACCCGTCGCCCATCCTGTTTCGCATTAAAGTAGAGAAAGTTCGCTTCACTCGGGATCGAAGCTATTCCGAGCGCGCGCAGTCCTTGTTCCATCTGCGCCATCCCAGCCTCGTTGACGGCCCGGCTCTTAGCCACATGCTCGTCATCGCCCAAGGCAGCCAGCGCGGCCTTTTGGGCCAGACTGTTGGCATTGAATGGAGGCCGAACCCTGTTCAGGAAGTCGATCACCTCAGTTGTGCTGATGCCGTATCCAATTCGCAGCCCCGCCAGTCCATAGATCTTGGAGAAGGTCCGTAAGACAATCGCGTTCCGCCCCTGCTTCACATACGCCATCGCATCGGGGAATTGTGGATTGCGGACATACTCGAAATAGGCTTCGTCAAACACAACGATGACATCGTCAGGCACGTTGGCCATGAGGCGATCGACCGCGTCCGCCGAGACCATTGTCCCGGTGGGATTGTTGGGATTGCAGAGAAAGAGCAATCGAGTCCGAGGCGTCACAGCCCGTGCCATCGACTCAAGGTCATGGGTCCAATTGGCAAGAGGCACGACCACCGGCTTGGCGTGGACAGCAGTGACCTCCATCTTATAGATCACGAACGTGTGATCGGCCATGATGGCTTCATCGCCAGGCGTCAAGAACGTCCTGGCCAACAACCCGAGGATCTCGTCCGACCCATTGCCCAAAATGACTTGGTCACGCCCCACTTTCCAACGATCAGCAAGGGCCTGCCGAAGCTGATAGGCACCACCGTCCGGATATCGATGCAGCATATCCTGCGCACCGGCCAACGCGGCCAAGGCTTTCGGTGAAGGACCGAGCGGATTCTCATTGGAAGCAAGTTTGATCACGCGGGTGAGCCCAAACTCACGCTGAAGCTCATCGATTGGCTTACCAGGAACGTATGGGCTCAGAGATCGGATATCGGGATGGACGTGCAGTGCCATGGTCAGCCGTGAACCGGGTAGGAGCCTAAAATCTTCATAAAGAGGCAGCGAGACTTCACCTCTTCAATCGCCCTATTAACGCGCTCCTCACTCCTATGTCCCTCAACATCCACAAAGAAAATATACTCCCACGCTTTGCGCTGGGAGGGACGGGATTCTATCTTGGTCATATTGAGTCCGTGGGAAGCGAACGGGCGGAGCAGATCATAGAGGGCGCCGACTTTGTCCTTCACCGACAACATCAACGACGTCTTATCTTTTCCTGTTCGCTCTGACGGCTTCTGCGACAGGATAAGAAAGCGGGTGAAATTATTGAGGTTATCCTCAATACGGGCCTTAATCACCTTCAGCCCATAGAGCTGGCCGGCCAATTCCGACGCAATAGCTGCCGAGGCGGGCTCATCGATACACAGCTCGGCAGCCCGCGCCGTGCTTGCCACTTCAACCGCTGGCACATGCGGAAGATTGGTTTCGAGCCAGTTTCGGCATTGAGCAAGGGCATGTGGATGAGAATTGATTTTCTTCACATCCTCGATAAGACCAGATTTCGATAGGAGGTGGTGTGAGACCTCCTGAAGAATCTCTCCATAGATCAGCAAGTTGGAATCGATAAACATGTCGAGGGTGTGATTCACGACACCCTCCGTGGTGTTTTCGATCGGCACCACCCCGAAATTGGCCCGGCCTCGCTCAACCTCGCTGAAGACCTCTTTAATACTGTAGACGGGCACATACTGGACGGACGACCCGAATTTCTGCATGCAGGCCATGTGCGTAAAGGTGGCTCGCGGCCCCAAATACGCGACCTTCTGGGGAGCCTCAAGGGATAAGGACGCCGACATGATTTCTCGATAGACTGATCGGATGGCCTCGCTGGGGAAAGGGCCGCTGTTGAGTTTCGTGAGTCGTTCGATGATCTCAGCCTCCCGACCCGCAGTATGGAGGTTGGCATCAGCATTTTTCTCTTTTTTGATTTTTCCAATTTCGATGACGCTCTTCGACCGCTCATTGAGCAGTCGAATAATTTCGTCATCGATCCGATCGATTTCCTTACGATATTCAGGCATATCTTTGGGCATGCTGAGTCTCGCCTCTGGCACCTACTTGCAGGAGGGATTTCCCATCTCTGTCAGGGATGGTAGATCATAGAAACAAGTGAGGAATTCTACAGGAACGATTGAATCTATTGCAAGGATAGCGCTTGGATATCAGGAGCTTGAAACGTTGGAACGCCAGAGGTTTACATCAGCAATTGAGAAGGACGCTTAAAGTGATCGTAGGCCAAACGAGTCACTTGCCGGCCACGACCGGTACGATCCAGAAAGCCAGCTTGGATCAGATACGGCTCATACACATCCTCGATCGTGCCCTTGTCCTCCTGAACAGCGGCAGCCAAGGACTCCACGCCGACCGGTCCTCCATTGAATTTCTCGATGATCGTGAGAAGGATTTTGCGGTCCATATCGTCGAAACCCGCCTCATCGACCCCGACCCAAGCTAGCCCCTCCTTGGCCACCTGTTCGGTGATATGCCCATCCGCCTTAATTTGGGCATAGTCTCTGATGCGCTTAATCAGCCGATTCACAATTCGTGGTGTTCCACGAGCACGACGTGATATTTCCGCAGCGCCTGCCCGATCAATCCCAACCCCTAAGACTCCGGCTGAGCGCGTCACAATCAACTCCAGCTCGGACGGCCCATAGAACTCCAGCCGATAGACTAAGCCGAATCGGTCCCGCAGTGGGGAGGTAAGGGAACCGGCCCTGGTCGTCGCGCCCACGAGCGTAAAGGGCGGCAGATCAAGCTTGACGGTCCTCGTGGCAGGCCCCTGTCCGATAACCAGATCGAGCTGAAAGTCCTCCATCGCCGGATAGAGCGCCTCTTCAACAGACGCAGGCAGGCGATGAATCTCATCGATAAAGAGCACATCATATTCCTGAAGATTGGTTAGAATCGCCGCCAAGTCGCCGGCATGGGCTAAGACCAGCCCTGACGTCGACCGCAAGGCCGCGCCCATTTCTTTCGCGATAATGTGCGCGATGGTCGTCTTCCCGAGACCAGGCGGCCCGTAGAAGATGGCGTGGTCGAGCGCCTCACCCCGCTGCTTGGCCGCTTCGATACAGACTCGCAGCGACTCCTTCATTTTCTCTTGTCCGACGTACTCATCCAGCGTCTGAGGTCGAAGAACGTTCTCCTGCCCCCGTTCTTCGTCCGTGGCGCGATTGGTCACGACCCGCTCAGTCATGATGCGACACCCATCTCTACTTGCCCTCCGGCATCTGTTGATACTTCGGCGGGGACGAAAGCGTCCCTTGACCAGGCTGGGCCGCACTGCCGCAATCAGGAGGACACCGTTTATATCCCTGGGTCGAGTCCGGAAAATTCTGCTCCATTTTCCTCAACTGGCATTGCGACAACCGACCACCATCCTTACTCCCGCACCGAGCAGGCACTGAAGAACCACCGATTTCGGCATACCCGTCAGGGCAGGATCCGCACACAGCCAGCATGTTGGCTCCCAACGGCACACATTGCACGAGCGTCGGATCGCCGTCTTTGCAAATTTCTGGAGATTGGGTGACCCCGGTCGTCGCATACCCATCAGGACAGGTTCCACAGGTCATTCTGATGCTCTTGGGCTCTGAAGCCTCTTCTGCCAGCCCCGCGGGTGGTCCCATGACCACGAGCACAATACCCATCAATCCGTTGCACAGGAACAGTCTGGCAACATTCTTTGCGTTGAATGACATCAGCTTACCCCCTTCCAAGCTCCTTGAGCCCTTCACGAATGAGCTCCTTCAACGCCAACGAGCCTGTCGCAGCCTTTGTGGCCCGCTTTAAGGCTTCCTTGGCATCCTGGGCACGATAGCCCAAGTTTATCAGAGCGGAGAGGGCGTCCTCATACGGGCCATCCACGGCGGAGGTGTCAGCGGTCGCAAGCCGAGACGAACCGCCCTGGATTTTGCCGACCTTATCCTTCAGTTCAAGCACAATGCGGCCCGCCGATTTTTTGCCGATGCCTGGAACGGTCGCCAGCTTCTCGACATCCTCGGTTTGGATCGCATGGACCAGATCCGTGATCGGCAAACTCGAGAGCACGCTAAGCGCCAGCTTCGGTCCAATCCCCGACACGCTGGTCAGCAGCAAAAACGATTCCTTCTCGCTTTGCGAGAGAAAGCCGAAGAGCTGGATCGCATCTTCCCGGAGATGCGTGTGAATATTCAGCGCGGTAACTTCGTCAAGATTCGGGAGGGCGTAATAGGTGCTGAGTGGAATATGAACTTCGTACCCGACCCCTTGCACATCGAGCGTGAGGTGGGTAGGTGCCTTGAATGCCAACCGCCCCGTGAGAAAGGCGATCATGTCGTCTTGTTATCCGAGTGCCATGACGGTGTTGATTCGCCGACCTTGTTATCCTGCTGCGGTCGCGGCCACTTTCTCCATGATTTCGTCCGGGATATCAAAATTCGCGTGAACCTTCTGCACGTCATCATGCTCGTCCAAGATCTCCATCAACTTGAGCATTTGTTCGGCTGACTTTTCGTCCAAACGGATTGTGTTCTGCGGAATAAAGGTGATTTCGGCCAGGGCTGTGTCGATCTTGGCATCGACCAGTGCCTTCTTCACCGCTTCAAAATCGTGGGGGGTGGTGAGTACCTCATAACTCTTCTCACCGACCTTCACGTCTTCCGCCCCGGCGTCGAGGGCCAACGACAGAAGCGCATCTTCCTCGACCTTTCCCTTCTCAATTGCCACAAGCCCCTTCTTCTGAAACTGCCAGGCGACGGCACCCGCTTCCGACATATTGCCATGATTTTTCGTCAGGAGACTGCGAATTTCCGCGACGGTCCGGTTCCGGTTGTCGCTCGTAATCTCGAGAAGTACGGCGGTCCCTCCGGGGCCATATCCTTCCAACTGAAATTCCTCGTACATCACACCAGGCAATTCCCCCGTCCCTCGCTGAACGGCCTTCTTCATCGTATCGCCAGGCATGTTGGCTTCCTTCGCCTTGGCGATCGCCAGGCGCAGTCGGGGATTAGCCTCAGGGTCACCACCGGACCGAGCCGCAATGGTTATCTCCCGGATGATTCGCGTGAAGATCTTCCCGCGCTTCGCATCCTGGGCGCCCTTGTGCCGTTTGATCGTGGACCAGTGACTATGTCCACCCATGTGATCCTCCTCTACGCCGGCCCGAACTTTGTGAGCTGGTTAGAGATGCGTACGAAGACACTACCACCTCATGAGAGGCTAGACGTAACACAGGCCTCAGAAAGGTGTCAATTATGAGGCAACCACCGAGTGAAGGGGCTATTCGAAATACAGAAGCAGCTGAATACCTATGAGGATCACGAATACCGCCCAGGCCAGGTCCCACTTTTTCACTGGAAGACTCGACGCCCCAGATCCCCACGACACCATCGCGCTGGACAAGGCAGCCCCAACGCCAAGACTTCCGAGAAGCGCATGATAAAGCTCAATCGTCTGATTCGCCGGGTGATTCCCATGCGAGTGCCAGAACAGCAATAGTCCTCCGATCAGGCAGCCAATCACCAATGGAGCCGCCCAGACAGGGTGGCGCGCCCAGCCGATTCGGCGAAGCGTCTCGCTGGCCGCAGCGGTGGCAGCGAAAATTCCGTAAAATTTATGCTGAATGATTTCCGGGTCTTGTCCGGAAAATGTCTGCTCCAAGGTCAAGGAGCCGATCGGCCAGGCTTCGTGGTCACTCCAGACCAACAGGTACGCCCCGATGACACTGAGGGCACTCGGCAAAACGAGTCGAATCCAGGAGGGCAGCGGGTACCATAACGCATACCCTAACTCCGCAAGCCCAAACAGGAGCACGAATAGACCGGCAAACCGATGGTTGAATTCCGAGTAGGCCACCCCTTGGACTGACCCTTCCCAACCTCCTCCGTCATGCTCGACAGGGGAACCTTGCGTTATGCCCGTGGCGAGGGAGACTTGATGATGTTCTGAAGATACCTGTGCGGTCAGGTTGGAGAACCAGAGAAACAGCACCAGCAGCAGAACAGAGAGCAGGGAAACACACCACTTCATCGTAACAGCCGTAAAATGAATGCGCGTCAATAATGGAAAGGCCCATCCAGTCGACCGGATGGGCCTCACGACATTAGACTCACGCGGCTCCCACTACTACATAAACTTCATGAACTTCTCTTTGGTCTCGTCCATCACTTGCGCGGTAATGGACGATAACCCACGTTCCTTGGCCAGACGCTCCACTTCTTTGCGAGCCATAGGGCGGATGAAGTCTGGAATATTTTCCAGCCGCTGTTCTGCCTCGCGTGACCACGTCATCCCGTCAGGCGAATCATTCTTCGAATCGTCCATCACTTGCAGTGTGATGGTCTTGAATCCCTGTTTGCGCGCGTAGGTCTCAACACTGCCCTGAACCATCGGTTTCACGAAGGCCGGAAGCCGGTCGAGTTTTTCTTTGGCATCGGCAGTCCAGGTAAACTCGGACGGGGAAGACCCATCACTGGCTGGTTTACCGGAACTGGTGAGCCCCATTTCAGCCACCATGGCGGAGAATGGACAGCCACTCGCTTTTTCAGGCGCCTTGGCGGGCGACGCGGCGGCAACAGCAGGTTGCCCGCCCTGAATCTTCTCGTTGAGGTAGGCTCCCATCTGACCTGCGCCAGCCAACGCTTCATCCTTCAACGTCCCACGGGTCATTTCGAACGGTTCAGCTTCAACAGTGCGCCCCCCCAGCTTTACTCCGAGGGAACTGACCATCTGGGTTTCACCAGGATTCGTCACCATGGAGAACTTGGCATTGCAAGACGGACAGCCAAAAAACACGCCCAGCGTGCCCTCCCCTGGTTTTTCCACCTTTTCGAAGTTCATGTAAGTTTCACAGTTGAGGCATACGAATTTCATGGGTCTCCTCTTCAGTGCATCGTGTTACAGTTGTTCGGCCAACACCTTCTTGTAATCAATGAGCGTCCTGATGCGCCCAGCTATTTCCTGATACCGTTGAATGGTCGGATAGGCTTCGTCGAGCAACGGCTCCCCCTTGTCGAAGGTACGGGCGAGGGTCCGGTCGAAGGGAATGCGTCCGAGCAGCGGCAAATCCAGCATCTCACACATCGCCTCGGTATTGCCTTCGAACAACTCGTTCACTTCCCCACAAGAAGGGCAGCGATACTCACTCATATTTTCGACAATGCCCATGACCTTGATGCCTATATCGCGAGCATAGGTCACCGACTTCTGCACCACATCCGATGCCACTTCTGATGGGGTCGTCACGACAATCGCTCCTGCCAGGTCAGGAATAAACCCGGCAATGACCGGCGGTTTGTCCGCTGCGGCCCCCGGAGGGAGATCGACCAGTAGATAATCGAGCTTACCCCAGACGACATCGGCCAGAAACTCTCGAATGACATTCATTTCCATCAACCCTAACCAGACCGGGCTGACATCCATCGGCCCTTTCCAACGAACCGGCGATGCATCATCCAAGAAGAAGTCCATCGATGCGACTTTCACCCCGAGCGGCCCGACCGGGGGAATCGCTCCCTCAGGCCCCATGGTCAAGGACTGGCCATGCATGCCCAACATGCGAGGCACGCAGGGTCCGTTCAGATCCACGTCTAAGAGTCCGACCTTCGCTCCCTGCCGCGCAAAGGCTAGTGCCAAATTGACCGTGGTCATGCTCTTGCCCACGCCGCCTTTTCCGCTCATGACCACCAGCTTGTGCTTAATGCCGGCCATGCGAGCATGGACCTGTTTAGTATTTTCTGAAATCTGTTCGAGGACTTTGGCGTCGTCTGAATACTTCAAATTGCGAAGAATGGCCTTCAGATCTTTTTCAACCGCCATAACGGAAACCCCTCGCTAACTTGGCGAATACAAAGAGATTGAACCGTAACACAGGGATTTCAGGAGAGTCAAACTCCGTACATCCAGTCTGCCAGATGGCGCACATCATGATGCTTAACGGCCCTGCGGATCAGCGGCGGTCGCGGAGCAAACGACATTTGCGCAGCGAAGGTCTGCCGCAGCCGCTGAAATAATGGCAAGGATGGGAGGTCTTGGTAGTGCAGGAAACGCAATGCGGTCAAATCAGTCCTGCTAGCAGAGTAGACTCATCCTGATTCACCATATGCCAATGAATCACCACGTCAGAAAAGACTCCCGGCACATTTTCCTATCTCCCGTCGGCGGTGAGCACCCGAATTGCCTGAGTTGAGCGAGGAGAAAAGGGGACAGGGTGCATTCAAGATCCTAACGCAACAGGTGGTGAAACGCATGCGCTGGGCTGTGCCAGTTCAGAATTTTCCGTGGCCGATCGTTGAGCATCGTCTGCACCCGTTTGATCTCGCCCCGTGACACCTTGTTAAAGTGGGTCCCGGCGGGAAAGAACTGCCGCAAGAGCCCGTTGGTGTTCTCGTTGGTGCCCCGTTCCCAGGGAGAGTGGGGATGCGCAAAGTAGACCGGCATCTTTGTCTGGGTGGTGAAGCGCCGATGGTCGCGCATCTCCTGCCCCTGGTCATAGGTGAGGGATCGGCGGAGTTGGGACGGCAGGGTCCGGACGGCCCGGACAAAGGCCTGCCGCACCGCCGTTGCATGCTTGGCCTTCAACGGGACCAACAGGGTAAACCGGGTGGTGCGTTCGACGAGCGTCCCCAGCGCTGACGCGTTGGCATGGCCGACGAGCAAGTCGCCTTCCCAATGCCCCGGCACGGTGCGTGCCGCCACTTCGGCTGGCCGGGCATCAATACTCACCATCTCCTGGACGGCGCGGGAGGAGAGCCGGGGCTTGCGGGGCCGCCGAAAGCGATGCCGCCGCCGGAGGTGCCGGGTGAGGGTGCGCTTGAAGGCGTTAGGGGGTAACCCATAGAGATAGCCATAGATGGCTTCATGCGAGATCTGCATCGTTGGGTCTCTAGGATACTGCCGGCGCAGTCCATGGGCAATCTGTTCCGGCGACCAGCGTTGCGCCAGCCGAACCAAGACCGCCCGGCGGAGTCGGAGGGCAGCCGCGAGCTTCCGGGGTTTCCGTGGCTGATGGGCCCGCCGGGATGCCCATTGATGGGCGGGCACAGCGCGATAGGTCGCCGGGCTGGTGCGGTGCCGAGCGAGTTCACGTGACAGCGTGCTGGGGGCGCGCTGCAGGGCGTGAGCCGTCGCACGTAAACTAGACCCCGCGGCTAACATGCGACTGAGTTCTTCACGTTCCATAAGAGTCAAACGGTGATAGTGTCCCATGTACAACTCCTTGGTTCCTGGAATCCCCAGGATACAGGTGTTGCACTAGGACCTTGAACCCACCCAGGCTACTTTTTCTTGCGTCCCGCCTTCCATTTACC
This sequence comes from Nitrospirota bacterium, assembly GCA_963850405.1. Taxonomy (GTDB): domain Bacteria; phylum Nitrospirota; class Nitrospiria; order Nitrospirales; family Nitrospiraceae; genus Nitrospira_D. Next base: position 14,534 of record CAWKLH010000023.1, on the reverse strand, counting down.
GTACCCTGCTGCGGCTATCCCTCGGATTCCTCGCGGACACGTGGCCGGACACGCCTACCATGTATTGAACCGTGGCAACGGGTGAACCACTATCTTCCATAAGGACGCCGACTATGCCGCCTTCCTCGATTTGCTCGGCGCGGCCAAAGCCCGATATCCCATCAAAATATTCGGCTTCTGCCTCATGCCCATCATTTTCATCTGGTCGTGCAGCCAAGCACCGAGGCCACCCTCAGTCCGTTCATGCAGTGGTGGATAACCAGTCATGTCCAGCGCTACCATCGGCATTACCGGAGTCACGAGCATATGTGGCAAGGCCGGTTTAAAAGTTTTCCGATTCAATACAACGACCACCTGCTTACCGTCATCTGCTATGTCCTACTTAATCCCGTGCGCGCGAGCCTAGTGGAGCATGCGCGGGACTGGCGCTGGTCGCATCTGCATTTCCCGGCACTCACCGATCCCATCCTTAACCCCACTTCCAACCGAAAAACCGATCTCACTCGACCAGCCACTGTCGCAGCCGGGCCTGACCACCCTCCGGACCTGCGTCAATCGGCAACAACCCTTCGGGACTGCGGACTGGCAAGCGAAGATCGCCGCTCTACTCGGCCTCGCCTCCACGCTGCGCCCGCGCAGGCGACCCCACAGATCTCCAGAAAAGTAGCCTGCCCTCTCTTCCCTGCCAGGTAGCAAAACATCGGCACCCTCCAGATCATGCACCTGTCCTGGGGTGAGATGAAACCCGGTCGGATTACCCAGCGCGCACAGATGGCGTGGATTTTCATGGTCAGGCCACCCTTGCTGCGTCCGATGGCTTCCTGCGCTTGGTGTCCCCTTTTGCACCAGCGCTGTACTGGTGGGCAGGACGATGGTGGAATCGATCATCGCGTATTCATTGTCGGGATCTTCGGCCAGACGCTCAAACACCCGCTTCCAGACACCGCGTTGGCTCCAGCGTGTATGGCGGGTGTGGATGACCCGGAAATCTCCGAACCGCTCCGGCAGATCGGGCCACGGTCTCCCAGCCCGGTACCGGGACAACACCGCCTCGACAAACAGTCGATTATCCCTCGCTGTCACGCCGACAGTCTCTTCACGCCCTGGCAGCAGCTGCTCGATCTTCTCCCATTGGTCATCGCGCAACCCGTACCGTCTCACCATCCAAAGGCCCTCCTTCGACCTATGAATACTGAATCACACCGCCATGGCTTTGTGAATCAGCAAAAGTAATTGATGACACGCCCTAGTTCACCACGCTTGATTTTCAAAACAGTTGTTGTCGCCTTTTTCCTCACCCGCAGTCAGGATCTTACACCACCCTTAAATTAGCCTGGACCTATTCAGAAGACCCCCAAACAACATACATTTTTACGACACGATCCTCAGCTGTCTTTGGATCAGCAATAGGTCCATGCCAGGCAGGTCCAGTCATAAGAGGAATAAACGTAGCCTCGGCGCCTGTCGTAGTAGATCTCAGCTGCGCGATTACATACTCCGATCGAGCCCTGGCGAGACCTTCATTTCCGCCATAAGTTTTCTTGAGGCCTTCTTTTAAATCTCGTTTGTCTGCCGAACCGACAACAAAGACTGCAATAGATCCAGCACGTTTATCTTTTGCAAAATTAACAAAGTTGTTACGCATGTCTTGTACTGCGGAACCTGTGCTGCCAATTGCCAATTCAGCCATGCCTTCGTCAAAAGGACCTATAGTCCCTAAATCTTTGAAGCCGTACGACTGTGCAGAACGACCAGCCTTCTCCCATGACAAGCATCCTACCTTCAAAGCCACACACAAGCTTCCGATAAATAACAAAACCAGTGCAGCACATATAAGGATATTGGGAAGGTCCCTCCCGAAAAACTTTGGCGCTTTACTTGTGGCATTCAACAGAGTCAATAAATTGCACTGCGCCGTCTTTCTTTCTTCAATCTGTTTACATTTCCCTGATAAGTATTTGCATAACAGTTCACGCAAAAGCTTTTTCTTGGTAAGAAGATCAAGATTCTTTCTAGCATTGGACAACAAGACCATATCTCCCACCCAGGGGCGCGTTGATATCTCTTCAAGGCCTTCCATGTAAATTCTGCACGCGTGTGTAAGCCTCTGAAAATGACAACTCAGCAGGAAAGCCGAAGCAGCGAAGAAGATTGGAATAGTAAGGGCTACACATACAAACCAATTGTTGGCATCTTGCTTATCCAGCTCAAATAATACCTGCTTAAATAAAACACCAGCCGATCCAAAGCTTGTTGTGAGTAAAAATGTTGCGAGGGCAGAGCGAGTCGCGCTGTAGTGACGATCGTAATCGCTTAATGTCTTATACGCATTTTCGAGGTCTTTGCACATAACTACCTTCCCTGGTGCTTGGAAAGAACATTGCACCGAGAATCTTTTCCCATGGGCTAACGCGAAAAATTGAGGTCGGTTCTTGACCTTGCATTTATTGATCGACTCGACATGTCCGCTCTCAGAGAGCAGCGCTCTGCCCATCCGCTGACTCTTCACGAGCCATCTTAGTGTGTATCCGGCGTCGTACCTGTGGGCCCATCGTCGCCCAGCCACTGCTTATACTTCTTGTAGTACTCAACCTGCGCGCTGCGCACCCAGTTCTCTCGCTGGATGCGCCCCCCAAAGTTGGGCAAGAGGAACTCGAATTTGTCGATGTCCGCGTGGCTCCAGGTCGCCACCTGGCTGAACCAGAAGACGCCCCGCTTGTGCAGGAACCGTTCTAACGCCTGCCCGACCCCACGGATATGTTTCAGATCATCGGGCGACTCCCCGACCGTTTGCCCCTCATCCGACGGCGCAGCGTCACCGGCATGGGTGAGGTCCGCCGCCTGCTCACGAACCTTTTCAATCGGTATCTCTCCATTCGTTTCAGCAGCGGTCTCGCTCCGCTGCTCGGTACTGTTCTCCCCAACCTGGGGAGACGCGGCGTGGAGCTGGTCGATCTGCGCATGAAGGTCGGGGCTCTCACTCGGGGGCTCGCCGTCGCCAAGCCAGACCTTATACTTCTTGTAGTGCTCAACCCTGGCACTGCGCACCCAGTTCTCTCGCTGGATGCGCCCCCCAAAGTTGGGTAAGAGAAACTCGAATTTGTCGATGTCTGCTTGGTTCCAGGTCGCCACCTGACTGAACCAGAAGACGCCCCGCTTGTGCAGGAACCGTTCTAACGCCGCCCCGACCCCGCGGATGTGTTTCAGATCATCGGGCGACGCTCCGACCGCTTGCCCCTCAGCTGACGGCTCAACGGCACCGGCATGGTCCAGATCCCCGGCTGGTTCGCTGATCGTTTCAACCGGCACGTCTCCATTCTGCACGACCATCTGTTCAGCAGAAGTGGCGACCCGCTTCTCAACAACCTTCTCCCCACCACCCTGCAAGGACACGGACTGGAGCTCGGCAATCTGCGCACGAAGGTCGTCGATCACGGCCACCTCGCCTTCTAACGCCTTGATCCTGGCCAGCTGCCCTGGATTGTCGACCGGCACCACCACCTGCCCTTCGATACTCCTCCCCCCAGCCTGTGAAGAAACGGTTTGGAGCTGAGCAATCTGCCCAAGCAGCCCAACGATCACAGCCACCTCGCCTTCCAACGCCTTGATCCTGGCCAGATGCTCTGGGTTGTCGACCGACCGATCTGAGACCTTCTCCACGGCCTTTTCAATCGGCACCTCCACCAGCCTCTCAACGATCTTCTCAACTGGCACTTCAACGCGTTTCAGCACCACGCGTTCCACCGGCACCTCGACCCGCTTCTCAACCGTTCGAACCTCTGGCGGTTGGCTAGCGAGCATGGTGACCTTACTCATGAGGCGCTCCACCTCACGACGCTTGTCATCTATCACTGGTCCCAGCACCATCCCCTTGATCCCCCACCCCAGGAAACCAGCTCCCACCATCGTCCAAAGCCAGCATGCCCAGTGCGCAAACATCACGACTGCTCTCCCTTGGTTCCAATGGAGAATTCGATCCGCCGGTTTTGCCAGCGCCCCTCATCAGTGGCACTCTCAGCGATCGGTCGCGACGCTCCGTACCCTTTGGAAGTCAGACGATCAGCAACGATCCCCTTTGAGATCAGATACTCGACAACGGCCTTGGCGCGCTGTTCCGAGAGCACCCAATTCGAGTGCTCCGGTCCAACGTTGTCCGTATGACCGCCGACTTCAAAGGCCACGGTAGGGTCCTCCTGTAAAATCGTGGCCACGCTATTCAACACGGTTTTCCCCTCCGGTAGAAGGATCGCGCTGTTGATTCGGAACATCATCGTTGTCCCCATCAGCAGCTCATCAATCTTCTTTTTGAGCACGGCTGATGCTGGTACCGGTGGTACTGGTGATGGCCGTGGCTCGATGATTTTCGGAATCGGTGGAGGAATTTCAGCCGGGTTTTCCAATGCAACCGGTGGAGGCGACTTGACTGAACCTTCGCCACAAAAGAGGAACACGGTGCCAAGGATGAATAACCCGAGGAGCGCCAAGTACGGGTCCTTGCCCTGCATGACAATCACCTTCGCTGAGGAGAGCAACCTAGCACGCCGGAGCAGAATATTGCTGTATGGGGAAAGCCGTCAAGGGGTTGGTCTTGCGCCATCATCTTCTGAGGGGTTCGAACTGATGGGCTTGCTAGAGCAGTCTGCTGAAAAACTCGGATTCTGCTTCGCGCACCGTTGCACGATGACAGAAAGACCTGTGGCACCCTACATCTCAGGATGCTCAAATCAGGATGCTCAAAAAGTTTGTCCAGCGAGGCCGCAGGCGAATCGAAACCAGAGGCGTACCCTCAGGGGTACGTTGAGGATTTCGATGAGCCGAGAACGAAGCTGGCGGGCTTTTTCAGCATCCTGCTAGATCGAATACTGGAAGATCGGTTTCGCCCCGATAGCCTGAGCCAGGACGCCTCGGCGTTTTAATTCGTCAAGGATGCGAGCGGTGGCGGCATCGAAATCAGTAGGACCGCTGAGGACGACATCCGTATTCGGCGGCGGCTCCTCCTCAGTTTTGCTCATGTGGACGGCAATGACCGGAACGGGATGCACCAGTGTTCTGATTGACTCTGCGGCTTCTCGATAGGCCAGGCCGAAGGGATTGGTGGTAGACACCACGATGAGGCCCGTGTCGGTGAGGAGACGCGCGACTTCACCGTAGCGTCGCGCCATTTCCGTCGTCTGTCCACGCTCTTCTTCGCTCAGATCAGCATCGAGTCCGCGGCGGAGATTTTCCCCATCCAACAAGTACGCATGGCGCCGATCCGCCACGAGACGGCCTTCGAGCTTTCTGGCCAGGAATGATTTGCCAGTATGTCGTCCCCCGGTAATCAGGACCACCGCCGCACGGTGGCCATACTGTTGCGCTCGGTCTTCGACCGTGACTTCACCCTTGACCCACGCAAAGTCTCGCCGTCTAGCTTCTTCGCGGAGAAATTCCTGATCGTCATGGACCAGTTCGGTAATGATGCCCCCGCCCGCAATATCGTATTCGTCCACCAAAACAAACCGGCCCGTAGCCTCGAACGACGCCGAGAGGTCGAACGCCACCGGCGTTTTGGTGCGCAAGGTCAATTCAGCTACCTGATTCTTATTCACCGTATTGCTGCCCTGTTGCTGAGCCAAGTCCATCGTATCGATAATCCGATGGATCGACGCCACCTCGCAGTCCACTTCTTTCGTCGCCACGCGCAAGAGATATTTGCGCTCTTTTTCCAGCGGCCTCTTGCCGAGCCAAAACAGGTTGGCCCGAAAGGCCGTGGAGACGGACGGAAGGTGTTCTTGATGCGAGGCGATCTCCCCACGCTCCACAAAGATCTGGTCATCGAGCGTCACACCGATCGATTGCCCTGCCTGGCCCTCTGTCGGTTGCGGCTCAATATTGAAAGCCTCCACCGTCCGGATATTGGCGCGTTTGTTCGAGGGCGAGAACACGAGATGATCGCCGACTTTTAACTGCCCGGCTGCAATACGACCCGTGATGATCCGGCGGGCATCAAACTTATAGACGTCCTGTACCGGCATTCGGAGAGGTTGTTCCGAACGAGCCGCTTCTTTCTGGAACCCACCGAGCGTTTCCAGGACGGTCGCGCCGGTATACCAGGGCATCTGCTCGCTGCGATTGGCGATGTTGTCGCCGCGCTTGGCGCTCACCGGAATGAACTGCGACGGCACAGCTTTGAACTGGCTTAGAAACTCTCGATACTCTTTCTCGATCCCGTCGAACACATCCTGCCGGTAGCCCACCAAATCCATCTTGTTGACCACCACCGCAAACTGTCGGACGCCCAGCAACGATAAGAGATAGCCGTGCTTCTTGGACTGCTCCTTCACGCCTTCCAACGCATCGATGAGCAACAGTGCCGCCTCGGCCCGCGCTGCGCCGGAAATCATGTTCTTGAGAAATTCTTTGTGCCCGGGCGCATCGATGATGATGTATTGGCGGCCCTTCCACATGAAAAACGTGCGAGCCGTATCGATCGTAATCCCCTGCTCCTGCTCTTCGAGAAAGGCGTCGAAGAGGAAGGCATATTCGAAGTCCTTCCCCTGTTGCTTGCAGATGGCCTGCACTTTTTCCAACTTACCGTCGGGAAGGGAGCCGGTATCGGCATACAGTCGGCCGAGCAACGTGGACTTGCCATGATCCACATGGCCGACGATCACGATATTCAAATTTTCAGACGGCTTTGTTTCTATCGGTGTCATATTTCATTACTCTCCAGAATGCTCAAACGGACAGACCCGTCAGCATTCTGCCTACATGTATCCATCCTTGCGGAGAAGCTCCATCCCCCGACCTTCATCCTGCGCTCGGCCTGACCGCTCGGCCACAGTGGTGTGGCGAAGTTCTTCGATGATCTCGTCCACCGTCTTGGCCGTGGACTTGATCGGTGTGGTGCAGGGGGCACACCCAAGGCTGCGGTAACGTATCCCCTCGCCTTTATCGAGGTACAAGTCGATGAAGGGAATATTCTCGAGCTTGATGTATTCCCAAATATTGATTTCAGTCCAGTCCAAAAGAGGATGAATCCGAATGTGCGTACCGGGCGGGAATGTGGTCTTGTACTGGTCCCAGAGCTCAGGCGGCTGATCCCGAAAATCCCAATCTCCGTGTTTATCGCGCGGGGAAAAGTATCGCTCCTTGGCCCTCGTGCCCTCTTCGTCTGCGCGGACGCCGAGGATGACGCCGGTGTATCCCTTGTGCTCCAAGAGTTGCTTGAGACCGTTCGTTTTTAAGGCGGTGCAACAGACGACGCGGCCCATCGTGTGGTTCATACCCGCCGCCAGGGCCTCTTTGTTCTGGCCAACGACCAAATTCAATCGCCATTCCCGAGCGAGACGGTCGCGATACTCGATCATTGCCGGAATTTTGTAACTAGTATCGACATGCAGGAGCGGGAACGGGACATGCCCGAAAAAGGCCTTGCGGGCCAGCCAGAGTAGCACCGTGGAGTCCTTCCCCATGGACCAGAGCATGGCGAGATTGTCGAAATGTTTGTAGGCTTCTCGGAGAATATAGACGCTTTGATCTTCCAGTTGCCGCAGGTGTTTCATACCCCAAATCCTTCCGCCTTTCGTCCTACACTGCGACCTGCTGTCGCACCAAGTCATCAAGCTTACGCACCGCCGCGCCACCCTCAATGGCTTCGCGCGCCGCCGGGAAGCAGGCCGATAACGACGTCCCTTTCCCCGCTGCGTACAGTAACATCGCGGCGTTCATGAGGACCCACTCTTTTGGCCCGCCCTGCACCCGATTCTGAAGAATACGGCGGAGCAGATCCGCCTCCTTTTCTCGCTGATCGGGGGGAAACCCGGCCATCTCCCGCGATGGGATAAAGGTCAGTCCAAAATCTTTCGGAGTGATCTCCAGCGGTCTGATGCGTTCATCGCGAAGCTCCAGAACTCTCGTCGCCATCGAGGCAGACAACTCCGGATCGCCCTCGACGCCACGAATCACCATCCCCCGCGGACACCCGAGCATTCGCAGCGCTTCAGCCGTTTTCTCGAAGTGCGGTGGATGCGACAATCCCACCACCTGCACTTTAGCCCGAGCTGGGTTCAACAACCTGGCAATCGGATGAAACACGTTCCTGACACCGAGCTCTTGGCGCATCTCCAAGAATCGGTACACCGGTGGATGATAGAGTCCGATATCGAGATAGGCGAAACCGTTCCTGTGTACTTGTTCCGTCACCCGCTTGGGGTCTGCATCCACCGAAATACCTAAGGCCTTCAGTACCCCAGCAGTACCTGGGCGCCCAGGAATGCCGTCGTACCCGTGCATCAACACTGCGGCTCCAGCTGAAACCGCAACGATCGAGGCGGCAACGATTGCATGAAATGTATCCTGCTTCCCGGCATAACTCGGCACATCGACGAGTGCTAAATCTTTCGAAACTGCGAGGGGCGGCACATACTGACGTGCCGCAGCCGTCAATGCCGCGAGTTCAGTGACTGACTCTGACTTAAACCGCATGGCGATGAGAAAAGCCCCGACCTGTGCCGGTGTGGCCTCCCCTTCAATCAACGCCTTCATCGCCTGCTTGCACTCATCCCATGTCAGGTCTTTGGAAGCCTTTGGCCCTTTGGCGATCTTGGCAAGGATCTCTTGAATCGGCATGTTACGCCTTGTGTAATCCACACTCGGTTTTGGTAAAGTTCTTCCAGCGCCCGGCGCGCGGATCATCGCCAGACGCCACGGGTGCTGTGCAGTACGTGCACCCGATGCTGGGATAGTTGTGATCGTGGAGCGGATTATAGGGAACTTCGTAGACCTTGATGTAGCTCCACACATCGGCCCACGTCCATCGGGCCAGTGGGTTCACCTTGATCAATGTAAATTTCTCGTCCCACTCGATCAAACCGGCATTCGCACGGGACGGTGCTTGATCCCGCCTGATGCCTGTGATCCAGGCGTCATAGCCTTTGAGGACACGAGTCAGTGGCTCGACCTTCCGCAATTGACAGCACTGATCTGGATGGCTGGCCCACAGGGCATCACCATGGGATTCTGCTTGTTGCTGTGGTGTCAGCAATGACTTCACTTGGATCACTTGCGCTGGTTTCAACTGGTACCTTTCGATGATCCGATCCCGCGTGGCATAGGTCTCGGGAAACAAAAAATCGGTATCGAGATAGAACAACGGTACTGCGGGATTGATGCGATGCACCATGTCGACGAGAACCACGTCTTCCGCCCCAAAACTACAGGCGAGAACCATCTTCTGCCCGTATCGCTCGATAGCAGCCGCCAGCACATCTTGAGGCAGCTTCGTCTCAAACGATGCGCTCCAGGCTTTGAGCTCTTCGACCAGTTCAGAACGGCCAGTTACGGTCATGGCAATCCGATCCCTTTACCCTTCGACCTTTTCCACCAGAATCCGATAATGCGATGCTTCCGGTTCCAAAGCCTCTTGGATCAGCACCTTATGCCCGTCGTTCTTGAGGCTCATCGGCACATTCTTGATCGGCTCGCCTGCGTCGAGCCACACTTCTAGCTTCTCACCTGCATCCATCATCTCCAGCTTCAACTTCGTCTTCACGTAGTTCATCGGGCAGGCGACGCCACGGAGATCGTACACCGGGGCACCAGTCGGCGGCCGTTGGTTTCACTTCGGTGGCGATTGGAGCCACAGGCGCCGGAACCTCCTTCTTGGGAGCCGTCGTCGCTTGGACCGGGGCAAGCTTTAAATCTTTCCCCATTTGTTCTGTTGCGGCACGGCAGGCCTCAACGAAGCCCTTCGCAAACGCCATTTTTTCATGCGCCGACTCCGCGGTCGTCTCCTTCGGACCAAGATCGCCGACCTTCTTATTGAGCTCACGATACTGCGCAGGGATGACCCCTTTCTGCGCAATCCGGCTGTCAAATTCAATGAAAGTCTCTGAGTCAGTCGACGGCTCAAGCCCTTCGGTCACCAACATCGCCTTCGCCGCGGCCAACACCGCGCGATAGGATTTGTTCACCGACACGGAATACTGATGTTTCTCGACCAGCAGCTTCGCTTGATAGAGCTCCTGGTCGGCCTCCAGAATGCCGTTCTCGATCATTTCCAGCGCGCCGCCGGCACATTCGCCGGGTCCAAGATCTTCAAGGATAAATTCATTTTCCCCTTCCCAGTCGTAATAGAACGTGGGATCTGCTTCATAAGACGGCACGATGGTGTAGGGAATCAACTCATCCTTCAACTTGCTCTTCCCAATACGGGCAATGAAGTTTGGAAAATTCTCGTTGTCTTGGCGGTCACGCCGGTAGACGTCGATCAAATGGGAGATCGCCGCAGGGACAGCTTTCGCCGGCAACTTGACGGTCATCTGTCCGATCTTGGCTGTGCCGTTCACCGAACCACCGAGGTGCAATTCATAGTGCGGCGCGACGTGCTCGCCGAGGCGTTTTCCAACCCCATGCAACCCGATCGTGGAAATGTGGTGCTGCGCACACGAGTTGTGACAACCGCTGATTTTGACATCGACTCCGGCCAGATCGTCCGGCACACGACCGGCTGGAAACACCTCAGCCAGCGCTCGCGCAAGACCTTTGGATGATGTAATCCCAAGACCGCATGTATCGGTGCCAGGGCACGCAATAATGTCTTCGACCAGCTCAGCACCAGGATCCGCCAAACCACGGGACGCCAAGTCTTCGTACAGATCGGCAATCCGATCGCCAGGAATCCACCGAATCACCATATTTTGATTGATGGTGGTGCGGAGATTTCCGTTTGAATAACGCTCGGCTAGATCAGCGACGAAGAGCATCTGTTCAGCCGTAAGATCCCCCATGAACAGCTTGATGGCAGCGGTGACGTAGCCCTCCTGCTTCTGTTTGACAACATTGGTCCGTTTCCACATCTCAAACGGCGTCTCATGACCGATTGTGATGGCCCCATTGCCATTGACCGTTCCCGTTTCCAGATACCAGACCATTTTTCGTGGGCATGAGGAGCGGAGGGGGCTCATCCTGATGCTGAAGCAGGGTCAACGTTTCGTTCTTGGGAAGCGTGTGTCCCATGCCGACATAGGCTGCTTCCCAGCGCCGTTTGAATTCCTCAAAACCCAGTTTGTCGATGACGAACTTCATCCGGGCCTTGTTTCGATTTTTTCGATTGCCGAGGGTATCGAAGACTTTAATCACGGCTTCGATACTGGGAATCAGTTCCTCCATCGGTGTGAACTCACGGAGCAGTTGGGCAATCCGTGGAGCAGAACCCAAGCCCACCACCTGCCACCATTCGAAAACCGACGACTCCGTCAGCTCGTTTGACAGCCAGTAAGCCGATATCGTGAATCGGGGTCAGCGCACAATCATGTTTGCAGCCGGAAAACGCAATTTTGAACTTTCGCGGCAGACTTTGGTTCAAGGGGTTCCGTAATAAGTGATACGCGATGGTCTTCGCATAAGGCGTCACATCGAAGACTTCGCCTTGGCACACGCCGGCGAGGTGACACGCCGTCACATTCCGCACGGTATTCGCGCAGGCCTCTCTGGTGGTTAGCCCAACTTCGGCCAATCCCCGCATGAGGGTTGGCACGTCCTTCAATTCCACGAAGTGCAGCTGGATATCTTGTCTTGTCGTGACATGACCCACCCCGGTCGCATAGCGGTCGGTGAGCTCCGCGACACGTCGCAGCTGATTGGCATTGAACCCGCCGAACGGGATCTTGATCCGCACCATCTGCACACCAGGTTGGCGCTGACCGTAAATGCCATACTGCAGGCGGAAAGGCTTGAAGAGATCAGTAGAAATCTCCCCAGCCAATGTTCGCAGCGCTTCGGCCTCAAAGGTTTCTATTTCCTCCAGAATGGCGGGAGGGATCGGACTCGTGACAATTTGAGGGCTCGTGAGGGCTTCAACGTGGTTCATCATACCGCTCTCCTAATCTCCTCTGGAGAGGAGCCTCATAAGTCAGATGTGGTACATCGGACTGCGCTGGGCATCGATCGTTCGTAACCGCATTGCCAAATGTTCGACCGTCACGTTTTCGAGAACTTTGCGCTCTGCCTGCTGAACCTGCTCCCAGACGTCACCGAGCAGCAGTTCCGGCTTGGTCGCTTGACGATCGCGTGTTTGCTGACCGACAAATGACCGATGAAAGACCGGCCCTTCCAATGCCTCGAAAATATCGGCGATCGACATCGCTGCTGGCTCATGCGTGAGGAGATAGCCTCCTTGGGCACCCCGTTGGCTTTCGACTAAACCGGCCTTCTTCATCGCATGGAGAATCTGTTCGAGAAAACGGGCTGGAATCCCATGACGCCTCGCGATAGCCCGCGCTTGAATTGGGGCTTCTTTTGCATATGTGGCAAGATCAACGGCTACCATAATTCCGTATGTGGCGCGCATAGACACTTTCATTCTTTATTATTCCTGTCGGAATTGAGCTACATATATCTTCTCCCCTCTTGGTCTGTCAAGGCACCAGAAACTTCTTTGATGAAGGTCGACACATATTCCTGACATTTAGTATGCCAAGCTATATTGTTAGTGAAATTATGAAAATCGAGAGAACGCCATAAGTCCATATCTTTACTATTCATTTCATACCTGCAAAGCCGCACAGGAAGCAGGCCAGAAGGCTATCGCATCTATAAAATCCGATTGACATCGTGTACGCCCTAAGCAATAATCCGACCTCTTCTTCGGGTGGTACCTTCATGTCTGTGGCATCATCTTCATTTACTATTCTGTTATTCACAAACGATACGACCATACAAACCCTGGTGGGACAGGTATTCAAGGGCGCGTCCGTGATGATCGCTCGGGACGTTTTGACCTTTCAAAAGGAGTTGCCGCGACATCGGTTTGATGCCGTCGTGGTGGAATTGCAAGGCGGACAGGAACAGACTGGCACGCTTCATGAGCACCTTGACCCTACTCGCACTCTTTGTATCAGCGGGTCTAAGGCTGTTTTGAAAAAAACGCTGAAAGTAATCCAATTGATGAATCAGCCAGACAGCCCCCAGCAGAACAAATCCCACGACACCTCCCTGGAGAGTTATCTTGAGGTGAAAATGGGGGAATTCGTCAAGGGGATGCGAAACGGATCAGCTAAAAACCTACACCCGATTCTGATTTCCGCCGTGGAACGCCCTCTCATTACTTCAGCGCTGCGTGAGACCAAGGGTAATCAAATACAGGCTGCGGCACTTCTCGGTCTCAACCGTAATACCTTGCGAAAAAAAATCGTGAATCTTCACATCCCCGTCAAACAGACGAAAGCGAGAGCTACTCAATAGTGGTTGACCAGGACTGTCACAGGCGTGCTACGGGCTCACTTCCCATAACCATCTCTCACCACTCATGAAGGAGGGACATCATGACAAAGGAAGAGCTGATCGCAAAGATGGCTGCTTCAGCTGGAATTACTAAGGTCGCGGCCGGAACCGCCCTCGAGGCACTCACCGGGGCGGTGACTTCCTCATTAAAAAAAGGGAAGCGCGTCTCTCTCGTCAATTTCGGCACCTTTACGATTTCAAAACGAAAAGCACGAATGGGAAGAAATCCACGGACAGGCGAATCACTCCGAATCCCGGCAGCGAAGGTCCCGAAGTTTTCGGCTGGGAAAGAGCTTCGCTCGGCCGTGAAGTAACCGTCCGTAAGCTGTAGGGTCTCTGCCTCAAGAGATGATTGAAAGAGAAGGTCCAATGTCTTTCAGCTAGCTGAGGGAATGCGACCTGCTCTTTCGTTTTCTTGACAGTGTCAGTGAGGCTATATTAGCATGCCCCCTCTCTTGATAGGCGCGTAGCTCAGGGGGAGAGCGCTACCTTGACACGGTAGAGGTCGACGGTTCAAGACCGTCCGCGCCTACCATTCAGGCCGAGGCACTGGTTTGCCTCTTAGAGGCTCGGTGCCTTTTTTGTTTTTGCACTAGTGGGTCAAGTCCGTACGTCATGAAGATATCGGTCAAAGACGGTCCAAGCGGTGACATTCAGACCGGGGTGACAGTGGGTGGCGCTCTGTCTGATCTAGGTGTCGTCGACCGGAATATTCTAGCAGCCAAAGTAGACGGAGCCGTTGTCGATTTGTCGTGCTCTCTGTCTGAAAGTTCGATCCTCGAACCACTGCGGTTCGACAGTGCAGAAGGCCGTGAGGTGTACCGTCACAGCAGTACCCACCTCATGGCCCAGGCAGTCAAGGAACCTCTTTCCGTCGGCACAACTGACCATCGGCCCAGCCCTGGAAGATAGTTTCTATTACGACTTCGCCTTCGAACGCCCCTTTACCCCCGAAGACTTGCAGAGAATCGAAGAGCGCGCTGCTGAAATCATCAAGCGTAACCTCACTATCACAAGGCGGGAGTTTTCAAAAACAGGATGCGATAGATTTTTTCACGTCCCGTGGAGAGCACTATAAGGTCGAGCTGATTCAAGGCTTCCCCGATGGAGAGCCAATCACCGCCTACACACAGGGTGACTTCGTGGATCTCTGTCGTGGCCCCCATCTTCCTACCACCGGTGTCATCGGGGCCATCAAATACTCACCACAGGAGGGGCCTATTGGCGTGGTGATGAACGTAATCCAATGTTACAGCGGATCACGGAACATC